>CAVXWA010000018.1:0-394585 GCA_963765335.1 uncultured Gammaproteobacteria bacterium
GGTAGTCCACGCCCTAAACGATGCGAACTGGATGTTGGTCTCAACTCGGAGATCAAGTGTCGAAGCTAACGCGTTAAGTTCGCCGCCTGGGGAGTACGGTCGCAAGACTGGAACGAAAGCGTTTACGGGGCCCGCACAAGCGGTGGAGTATGTGGTTTAATTCGATGCAACGCGAAGAACCTTACCTGGCCTTGACATGTCTGGAATCCTGCAGAGAGTGCGGGAGGTGCCTTCGGGAACCAGAACACAGGTGCTGCATGGCTGTCGTCAGCTCGTGTCGTGAGATGTTGGGTTAAGTCCCGCAACGAGCGCACCCTTGTCCTTAGTTGCCAGCACGTAATGGTGGGAACTCAAGGGAGACTGCCGGTGACAAACCGGAGGAAGGTGGGGATGACGTCAAGTCATCATGGCCCTTACGGCCAGGGCTACACACGTACTACAATGGTCGGTACAGAGGGTTGCAATACCGCGAGGTGGAGCCAATCCCAGAAAGCCGATCCCAGTCCGGATCGAAGTCTGCAACTCGACTTCGTGAAGTCGGAATCGCTAGTAATCGCGGATCAGCTATGCCGCGGTGAATACGTTCCCGGGCCTTGTACACACCGCCCGTCACACCATGGGAGTGAGTTGCTCCAGAAGCCGTTAGTCTAACCGCAAGGGGGACGACGACCACGGAGTGGTTCATGACTGGGGTGAAGTCGTAACAAGGTAGCCGTATCGGAAGGTGCGGCTGGATCACCTCCTTTAGAGATAGGCAGCTTTCGCTGCTGCAAGACGTCCACACAAGACACCTGCCCTTAATTTCACGCGAAATGGTTTCAACAAAGCGCGCTCCGACGGTGACGTCGACGAGCGATTCTTTTTGTTGGGACATGAAGGTTCCCGGGTCTGTAGCTCAGGTGGTTAGAGCGCACCCCTGATAAGGGTGAGGCCGGTGGTTCGAGTCCTCCCAGACCCACCACCAAATCACTTGGGGCCATAGCTCAGCTGGGAGAGCACCTGCTTTGCAAGCAGGGGGTCGTCAGTTCGATCCTGACTGGCTCCACCATTTGGTGACCGGACGTGAAATGAAGGCAGCGCACACATAAAGATTTAGAAACGAGGCGGCATTGTGGCCGTTCTTGTGTTCTTTGAAAAACTGTAAACGAGTGACAAGCGTCTTGGTTCGAAACCGAATCGAGATGTGTCGAAGAGGCAATTAAGCGAATCGTTGTTTGGCATGGATGGGCATCCCCTCGTAAGGGATGTGCTATTCCGGCCCCGAGGCGACTTGGGGTTATATGGTCAAGCGACTAAGCGTATACGGTGGATGCCTTGGCAGTCAGAGGCGATGAAGGACGTGGCAGCCTGCGAAAAGTGTCGGGGAGCTGGCAACAAGCTTTGATCCGGCAATGTCCGAATGGGGAAACCCACTCCGCAAGGAGTACTGCATGGTGAATACATAGCCATGCAGGGCGAACCCGGGGAACTGAAATATCTAAGTACCCGGAGGAAAAGAAATCAACCGAGATTCCGTCAGTAGCGACGAGCGAACGCGGACTAGCCCAAAAGTCTTTAGTGTTTTAGCCGAACGGTTTGGAAAGGCCGGCCATAGCGGGTGATAGCCCCGTAGGCGAAAGGGCATTAGAGATGAAATTGAGTAAGGCGGGGCACGAGAAACCCTGTCTGAACATGGGGGGACCATCCTCCAAGGCTAAATACTCCTGACTGACCGATAGCGAACTAGTACCGTGAGGGAAAGGCGAAAAGAACCCCGGAGAGGGGAGTGAAATAGACCCTGAAACCGTATACGTACAAGCAGTGGAAGCCCGCAAGGGTGACTGCGTACCTTTTGTATAATGGGTCAGCGACTTACTGTCAGTGGCAAGCTTAACCGTATAGGGGAGGCGAAGGGAAACCGAGTCTGAATAGGGCGCATAGTCTCTGGCAGTAGACCCGAAACCGAGTGATCTATCCATGGCCAGGTTGAAGGTGCGGTAACACGCACTGGAGGACCGAACCCACATCTGTTGCAATAGATGGGGATGAGCTGTGGATAGGAGTGAAAGGCTAATCAAACTCGGAGATAGCTGGTTCTCCTCGAAAGCTATTTAGGTAGCGCCTCGTATGAATCTTCCTGGGGGTAGAGCACTGTTATGGCTAGCGGCCCATCGCGGGTTAGTAAACCATGGCAAACTCCGAATACCAGGACAGAATGTACGGGAGACACACGGCGGGTGCTAACGTCCGTCGTGAAAAGGGAAACAACCCAGACCCGCAGCTAAGGTCCCCAAGTTATCGCTAAGTGGAAAACGATGTGGAAAGGCATAGACAGCCAGGAGGTTGGCTTAGAAGCAGCCACCCTTTAAAGAAAGCGTAATAGCTCACTGGTCGAGTCGGTCTGCGCGGAAGATTTAACGGGGCTAAGCGATACACCGAAGCTCGGGGTGCACATTTAGGTGTGCGCGGTAGAGGAGCGTTCCGTAAGCCTGTGAAGGTGGATTGAGAAGTCTGCTGGAGGTATCGGAAGTGCGAATGCTGACATGAGTAACGTTAATGGGGGTGAAAAGCCCCCACGCCGAAAGCCCAAGGTTTCCTCGCGCAACGTTAATCGGCGCAGGGTGAGTCGGCCCCTAAGGCGAGGCAGAAATGCGTAGTCGATGGGAAGCAGGTTAATATTCCTGCACTTGTCTGTAGTGCGATGTGGGGACGGAGAAGGTTAGGTCTACCGGGCGTTGGTTGCCCCGGGGAAAGGCGGTAGGCATGAGGGTTAGGCAAATCCGGCCCTCTTTATGCCGAGCACCGAGACGAGCCCTTTTGGGCGAAGTGACTGATACCACGCTTCCAGGAAAAGCCACTAAGCTTCAGCTACAGAGAAACCGTACCGTAAACCGACACTGGTAGGCAGGGTGAGAATCCCAAGGCGCTTGAGAGAACTCGGGTGAAGGAACTAGGCAAAATGGCACCGTAACTTCGGGAGAAGGTGCGCCCTTTTTGGTGGCTACATGCGTAGCTGAGCTGAGAAGGGTCGCAGTAACCTGGCCGCTGCGACTGTTTATCAAAAACACAGCACTCTGCAAACACGAAAGTGGACGTATAGGGTGTGACGCCTGCCCGGTGCTGGAAGGTTAATTGATGGGGTCAGCCGCAAGGCGAAGCTCTTGATCGAAGCCCCAGTAAACGGCGGCCGTAACTATAACGGTCCTAAGGTAGCGAAATTCCTTGTCGGGTAAGTTCCGACCTGCACGAATGGCGTAACGACAGCGGCGCTGTCTCCACCCGAGACTCAGTGAAATTGAAATCGCTGTGAAGATGCAGCGTTCCCGCGGCAAGACGGAAAGACCCCGTGAACCTTTACTACAGCTTTACACTGAACGTTGAGTTCTTCTGTGTAGGATAGGTGGGAGGCTATGAAACCGAGACGCTAGTTTCGGTGGAGCCATCCTTGAAATACCACCCTGAAGTGCTTGACGTTCTAACCTAGGTCCGTAATCCGGATCAGGGACCGTGTATGGTGGGTAGTTTGACTGGGGCGGTCTCCTCCCAAAGAGTAACGGAGGAGCACGAAGGTACGCTCAGCGCGGTCGGACATCGCGCACTGTGTGCAAAGGCATAAGCGTGCTTGACTGCGAGATCGACGGATCAAGCAGGTACGAAAGTAGGTCTTAGTGATCCGGTGGTTCTGTATGGAAGGGCCATCGCTCAACGGATAAAAGGTACTCCGGGGATAACAGGCTGATACCGCCCAAGAGTTCATATCGACGGCGGTGTTTGGCACCTCGATGTCGGCTCATCACATCCTGGGGCTGTAGCCGGTCCCAAGGGTATGGCTGTTCGCCATTTAAAGTGGTACGCGAGCTGGGTTCAGAACGTCGTGAGACAGTTCGGTCCCTATCTGTCGTGGGCGTTGGAGATTTGAGGGGGGCTGCTCCTAGTACGAGAGGACCGGAGTGGACGTTCCGCTGGTGTTCGGGTTGTCATGCCCATGGCATTGCCCGGTAGCTACGAACGGAAGTGATAACCGCTGAAAGCATCTAAGCGGGAAGCACGCCCCAAGATGAGATCTCCCGAGACTTCGAGTCTCCTTAAGGCACCATCAAGACTAGGTGGTTGATAGGCGCGGTGTGGAAGTGCAGCAATGCATTGAGCTTACGCGTACTAATGAGCCGTGCGGCTTGACCATATAACCCCAAGACGCTTCGCTAGAGTTAATTCCTCGCGATACATCTAGATCCGATTTCACCTCGACGCTTGTCACTCGTTTACACCCTTATTCCACGTGAGATCCGTCTCACGGAAGAGTCAACAATCGGCCATCCATGGCCGGACTCTTCAAAAGTTGCCGGACGGGCGCTCGCAAAGCGCTGTCCGCACCCTTTCCCTGGCGGCTATAGCGCTGTGGTACCACCCGATCCCATCCCGAACTCGGAAGTGAAACGCAGCTGCGCCGATGGTAGTGTGGCATTGCCCATGCAAGAGTAGGTCACCGCCAGGGGCTTCATCCGCAAACGCCTTCCCATTTGGGAAGGCGTTTGTCTTTGTGCGCTTGAGCGCCGAAGGCGCCCCCCGCAACAGATCACCGCCAGGGGCTTCATCCCAAACCCTCGTAGCTCACGCTGCGGGGGTTTTTCGTTTGGGGCTTTCGACAACGTCTGGCGATGCCCAATGGCCCATCAAAACCTCACCGTCATCCCCGCGTACGCGGGGATCCAGCGCCTTTCGCGTGCGCGACATCACGCGACAATCGTTGTGTTGCCCATCCCGTGCACAGTCACTGGATGACCAGCCCTTCGGCTGTTGAGAAGCGCCTCCCGCTTTCGCGGGGATGACGGTGAGGGAGAGGCCGACGGTGAGGCGGAATCGAGTTCTCGCTGTCCGGCGGTCGCGCACAGGGTGCGCTCCTACAGGGACGCGCGCCGCTGTAGGAGCGCACCCTGTGCGCGATGCTTGCCGCTGGAATGACGGTGAGGAAAAATTCGCGTTGTCCGGCGCTTGCCTTGTCCCGAACGCCGAACGCGCGCGTGGTGTCCGTCGCCGCAATAATTTGCGATGATCATCGGCCCCCTATTAGAGCCTCGATGATTTCATGACGACTCCAGCGACGAGCCGCCTCGGTCTGCTCCCTTATCTGATTTTCTCCTCACGTTGGCTGCAGTTACCGCTTTATCTCGGCCTGATCGTCGCGCAGGCGATCTATGTCGTGCAGTTCGTGCGCGAGCTGTGGCACCTGGTGACCACTACACTTTTCTATGGTGGTATCGACGTCACCGTCGCGGACAGCGCGGAAACCACCATCATGCTCACGGTGCTGGGCCTGATCGATGTGGTGATGATCTCCAATCTGCTGGTGATGGTGATCGTTGGTGGCTACGAGACCTTCGTGTCGCGCCTGAGGCTGGAAGGGCATCCCGACCAGCCGGAGTGGCTTTCGCATGTGAATGCCACCGTGCTCAAGGTAAAGCTGGCGATGGCGATCATCGGTATCTCGTCCATCCACTTGCTGGCGACCTTTATCAAAGCGGGTTCGCTCAGCAGCCAGACCATCATGTGGCAGGTCCTGCTACACCTGACATTTGTGGTCTCGGCCGTGTCCCTGGCTTACATCGACCGCATCATGCAGCCGAGCGCCAAGGCGGACAGCCACTAACGCGACATGCGCCAGCCGGGTTGTTGCTACGCTTACCGCCATGGCGACCAGGCCGCGGAGCAGACCCAGCGTGGAACAGCGTTACATCCTCGCCCTCGACCAAGGCACCACCAGTTCCCGCGCGATTCTGTTTGATCGCGCGGGTTCGGTGGTGGGCTCGGCGCAACGGGAGTTTCCACAGATCTTTCCCGAACCGGGCTGGGTCGAGCACAACCCGCGCGACATCCTCACCAGTGTTCTGGTGACCGTGACCGAGCTGCTCGCGAACACCCAGGTCGATTTGGCAGAAATCGCCGCCATCGGCATCACCAATCAGCGCGAAACGACGGTGGTGTGGGATCGCGCCACCGGGCAGCCCGTGCACAACGCCATCGTGTGGCAATCGCGCCAGAGTGCGGCGATCTGTGAGCGCCTGCAGAATGAAGGCTACGAACCGCTCGTGCGCGAACGCACGGGTCTGCTGATCGATGCGTATTTCTCAGGCACCAAGCTGCGCTGGATTCTCGATCACGTGGAGGGCGCTCCTGAGCGCGCCGAGCGGGGTGAGCTGCTGTTCGGCACGATCGATACCTGGCTGATCTGGAACCTGAGCGGCGGCACAGCGCACGTCACCGACGCCAGCAATGCCGCGCGTACCCTGCTTTACGACATCCATCGACGCTGCTGGGATGACGACCTGCTGCGCATGCTCGATATTCCTCGCGCCATGTTGCCCGAGGTGCGTTCAAGCAGCGAAGTCTATGCACGCACCGCACCTTCGCAGTTCTTCGGAGCCAGCATTCCCATCGCTGGTGTCGCGGGTGACCAGCAAGCCGCGCTGTTTGGGCAGGCATGCTTCACCCCGGGCATGGCCAAGAATACGTATGGCACCGGTTGCTTCATGCTGATGAACACCGGCGAGCAGGCGGTGCCGTCGAAACACGGCCTGCTCACCACCATCGCCTGGCAACTGGGCGATCGCACCGAGTACGCGCTGGAGGGCAGCATCTTCGTCGCCGGCTCGGTGATCCAGTGGCTGCGCGACGGTTTGCGCATGCTGGGCAAGGCGAGCGATTCGCAGGCCTATGCCGAGCGGGTGGCATCGAGCGATGGCGTCTACGTGGTGCCGGCGTTTGTTGGTCTTGGTGCGCCTTATTGGCGTAGCGATGTACGTGGCGCGGTGTTCGGCCTCAGTCGTGGCACCAGCAAGGAGCACTTCGTGCGAGCGGCGCTCGAATCGATGGCGTATCAATCGCGTGATGTACTGACGGCGATGGAGGCCGATGCGGGTATCGCGCTGAAGGAGTTGCGTGCGGATGGCGGCGCCATGGCGAACGATTTCATGGTGCAGTTCCAGAGCGACATGCTCGGCGTCCCGGTGTTGCGTCCGCGCGTGCAGGAGACCACCGCGCTTGGTGCGGCCTATCTCGCCGGACTTGCCGTAGGCTTCTGGCGCGACTGCGATGAAATCGCGAACCTGTGGCAAGTCGATCGGCGCTTCACGCCGAACATGCCCGCCGCAGAACGGGATCGTCTGTATCGCGGCTGGCAGGATGCCGTCAACGCCACCATGGGATTTCGCGTGGGCTGAAACGAAGTGGTTCACTCACTTAACCCAAAGGCCTCGATCAAAGCCGTCATCCCAGCGAAGGCTGGACAAGCGCGCAGCGTGCAGAACGCCCGTAGGGCGGCCCCGAAGGGGCGAGCGCAGCGAGTCATCCAGCGACTTGGACTTGGTGACCGTGGTGCGCAGCCTTAAAGGCACTGGATCCCCGCTTTCGCGGGGATGACGGAGGAATGGGGGTAACGGAGGAATGTCATCCCACACTTCAGTCATCCCAGCGAACGCTGGGATGACGGTGAGGCGGTGGCTGGGAGTGTCGCCGAGACGTGCGCGATTAGCTCAGTCGATCGCGTAGCCGAACTGTTCCTTGAACTCGGCGGCGAACTGGGCGTAGTCGAAGTGCTGGTTCTGCGTGCCCGGATGTTCGACCTTGAGCGCGCCCATCAACGAGGCCATGCGGCCGGCGGTCGGCCAGTCCTTGCCGCCCATGATGCCGAAGATGAGGCCGGCGCGATAAGCATCACCGCAGCCAGTCGGATCGATGACCTGACGCTCGCGGGCCGGCGGGATCTCGTGCGTGATGCCGCCTGCGTGGATCAGCGAACCGCGTGGGCCCTGCGTGACGATATAGGCCTGCACGTGCGAGGCGATTTCCTGCGCGCTCCAGCCGGTGCGCTGCTGCAGCAACTGCGACTCGTAGTCGTTGACGATGACGTAGGTCGCCTTTTCGATCATGGCGCGGAATTCCTCGCCATTGAACAGCGGCATCGCCTGGCCCGGGTCGAAGATGAACGGCACGCCGCGCGCGGCGAACTCGTTCACGTGCTGCAGCATGGCGTCGCGGCCATCCGGCGCCACGATGCCGAAGCTGATCTCCGGGATGTCGCGCACGTGGTTCTCATGTGCGCTGAGCATCGCACCCGGATGGAAGGCGGTGATCTGGTTGTTGTCCAGGTCGGTGGTGATGAAGCACTGCGGCGTGAACTGGTCGTCGAACGCACGCACATAGTCGAGGCGGATGCCGTATTTCTGCATATGCGCGCGGTACGGAGCGAAATCCTGGCCAACAGTGGCCACCGGCAAGGGGTCGCCACCGAGCAGCTTGAGGTTGTACGCGATATTGCCGGCGCAGCCGCCGAACTCTCGGCGCATGGCAGGCACCAGGAACGACACGTTCAGGATGTGAACCTGATCGGGCAGGATGTGATTCTTGAACTGGTCCTGGAACACCATGATGGTGTCGTAGGCGAGCGATCCGCAGATGACGGCAGACATGATGCGAGGATGTTCCCTGGCCGATGGAGTGGGGGCCAGGAGGCTTATCGCCCGACCTTGCCCAAAGCGTTTGATCATACCGATATCGAGCTCCGGTCGCGACTTTCTCGCGCAAGGCCGCGCGAGTCCGGTGGCTTCAAAACGTGCATATCATCGCGTAGACAAAGGCTTTCTTAACGAGATTGTCCTTGCGAAACGGGGGTTTGCTGACTAGACTGGCCCGCTTACTTTTTAA
Source organism: uncultured Gammaproteobacteria bacterium (assembly GCA_963765335.1). GTDB lineage: Bacteria > Pseudomonadota > Gammaproteobacteria > Xanthomonadales > Rhodanobacteraceae > Dyella. The sequence continues at coordinate 8,680 of CAVXWA010000018.1, forward strand.
CCAGCCCAACACGCGGCGGACACATGTTCAAGAAGTTTCGCGGGTTCTTTTCCAACGACATTTCCATCGACCTTGGCACGGCCAATACGCTCATCTATGTGCGCGGCCAGGGCATCGTCCTGAATGAACCGTCGGTGGTGGCGATCCGTCAGGAGCGTGGCCCGGGCGGTCCGCGTACAGTCGCTGCTGTTGGCAGCGACGCCAAGAAGATGCTCGGCCGTACGCCGGGCAATATCGCCACCGTGCGTCCGATGAAGGATGGCGTGATCGCCAACTTCTCGATGACCGAGGCGATGCTGCAGCATTTCATCAAGCAGGTGCACAAGTCGCGCATGCTGCGCCCGAGCCCGCGCGTGCTGGTGTGCGTGCCGTGCGGCTCCACCCAGGTGGAGCGTCGCGCCATCAAGGAATCGGCCGAAGGCGCCGGTGCGCGTGATGTGTTCCTGATCGAAGAGCCCATGGCCGCTGCGATCGGCGCCGGTATCCCGGTGCACGAGGCGCGTGGCTCGATGGTGCTGGATATCGGCGGCGGTACCTCGGAAGTCGCGGTAATCTCGCTCAACGGCATCGTCTACTCGCAGTCCGTGCGCGTGGGCGGCGACCGTTTCGACGAAGCCATCATCAACTATGTGCGCCGCAACCACGGCACCTTGATCGGCGAATCGACTGCCGAGCGCATCAAGATGGAGATCGGCTGCGCGTTCCCGCAGAGCGAGGTCAAGGAGATCCAGATCTCCGGCCGTAACCTCGCCGAGGGCGTGCCGCGCATGTTCACCATCAACTCCAATGAAGTGCTGGAAGCGCTGCACGAGCCGCTGTCGGGCATCGTGGCAGCCGTGAAGTCCGCGCTGGAGCAGACCCCGCCCGAGCTGTGCTCGGACGTGGCCGAGCGTGGCATTGTGTTGACCGGTGGTGGTGCCTTGCTGCGCGACCTCGACCGCCTGATCTCCGAGGAAACCGGCCTGCACGTGCAGGTGGCCGATGAGCCGCTGACCTGCGTGGCGCGTGGTGGCGGCAAGGCGCTGGAGCTGATTGATCAGCACGGCAGCGACTTCTTCGCAGCCGAATAAGCCAACGGCAGGGGGGTAGGGCATGGCGCTCTCGCGCGAGGAATCCTCGCCCCTGTTCGCCGGCACCGTTGCCGGCACGCTCAGGCTCATCATGTATCTCGCGCTGGCCATGGTGCTGATGGTGCTCGACCATCGCAATGGCTGGATCTGGCGCTTGCGTTACGCCACCTCGATCGTGGTTGAGCCGGTGTATCGACTGGCCGGCCTGCCGGCCGCCGGCATGCGCACGGTTAGCGTCGCGTTTGCCGATCGCAACCGGCTGACTGAGCAGAACCAGCGCCTGCGCGAGGATCTGCTGCTGGCCAATGCCAAGCTCAACCGCATGGCGGCGGTGGCCCAGCAGAATCAGCGTCTCAAGGAACTTCTCGATACGCAGCACAGCCTGGAACTCAACGTGCAGCTGGCACGTGTGATCGACGTCGACCTTGGCGCGAGCCGCCACCGTATGCTGCTCAATGTGGGCGCGCGCGACGGCGTGAAGTCAGGGCAGGTAGTGATCGATGCGCACGGCGTCATGGGCCAGGTGGTGGAAGTGATGCCGCGGACCTCGCTGGTGATGTTGGTGACCGACCCCGACCACGCGATTCCCGTGGTGATCGAGCGTACCGGTCTGCGTACCGTGGCCTATGGCCTGCGTGATGGCGATTTGCTGAGCCTGCCGAATATTTCCATGGCGTCCGACGTGCATGCCGGCGACAAGCTGCTGACGTCGGGCCTGGGCGGGCGTTTCCCGCCAGGGTTCCCGGTGGGCGAAATTCTCAGCGTCGACCAATCGCCGTCCGGCATGTTCCTGGAGGCGCGTGCGCGCCCCACGGCGGACCTGGATCGCAGTGAAGACGTGCTGTTGCTGCATGACCAGGCCGAACCGGCAGGGCCGCCCGAACCCGGCGCGCCGGCCGGGCCGCCTGCGGACCTGGCGCCGGCGACGCCCGCCGTCACCGCAAGCAGCGCGCCGCCGCCGCGTCCCACTGAGGCGCGCGCGTCAGTGCCTGCTGCCACCAGCACGGCGCCGGTGCAGCCATGAACAAGCAACGGATCCATCTGCTTTGGTTTGTAGGTACGCTGGTGTTTGCCTTGCTGTCGATGCTGGTTCCGCTGCCGGCACCGTTGCAACCGTTCAAGCCGTACTGGCCGGCGCTGTTCCTGCTTTACTGGTCGCTGGAATCCGCCGATCGCGTCAACCTGGGGCTGGCGTTCTGCATCGGTCTCTGTGCTGACCTTCTGGATGGCGTGCTGCTGGGCGAACAGGCCATGCGTCTGTGCGCGCTGGTATTCATCGCGCTGCGCTTCCGTTCGCGCCTGCGTTTCTTTCCCATGTGGCAGCAGACACTGGCGGTGCTCGCCTTGCTGGTGAACGACCGCATCCTGCTGCTTATCGTGCGCACTTTCGCCGGTGAGGCGCTGCCGCCGGCCACCTGGTGGATTTCGCCATTTGTCGGCGCGGCATTGTGGCCGTTCCTGTTCCTGCTCATGGACGACCTGCGCATGCGCTTGCGCATTCAGTAGCCGCCATGGCCTTGAAGCGACGCTCCATGAAGGATGCCCGCGGCGAGAGCGCGCTGTTCCAGCGGCGCGCGCTGGCGGGGTTCGCCTTGATTCTGCTCGGTTTGTGCACGCTGGTCGTGCGCTATCACTACCTGCAGGTGCAGCGACACGATGAGTTTGCCCTGCGCTCGGAGAACAACCGGGTCAAGCCCAGGGCGATTCCGCCGGCACGTGGCCTGATCTTTGATCGCAATGGCGTGCTGCTGGCCGATAACGTGCCTGCCTTCCGCCTGGAAGTCGTGCCCGAGCAGGTGCCCGACATGAAGGCGATGTTGGCGCAGATCGGCGACGTGGTGCCGCTCGGCGACGATGACATCGACACCTTCAAGAAGCAGCTCAGGCAGAACCGCCGCTTCGACAGCGTGCCGCTCAAGATGCATTTGACCGAGGATGATATTGCGCGTTTCGCCATCAATCGCTGGCGATTCCCGGGCGTGGACGTCGTGCCCTATCTCACGCGCCGTTACCCCTACGGTCCGCTGTTCGCGCATGTCGTCGGCTATGTTGGCCGTATCGATGCGGACGACGTGAACCGGCTCGATCCGGAGCGCTACAAGGGCACCAGCCATGTCGGCCGCAGCGGCCTGGAACGTTCCTACGAGGACATGCTGCACGGCACGCCGGGCTATGAACTCGTCGAGGTGAATGCGGACGGACGCACCCAGCGTGTGCTGGAGACACATCCGCCGATTCCCGGCAAAAACCTGTATCTGAGCATTGACGTGCGCGTGCAAAAGGCCGCGACCGATGCGTTCGCGGACCGACCAGGTGCGGCCGTCGCCATCGATCCGCGCAACGGCCAGGTTTTGGCGATGGTCAGCGTGCCCAGCTTCGACCCGAACCTGTTCGTCAATGGCATTGGCCGCGCCGACTACACCGCTTACATGACGGCGGAAGACAAGCCGCTGCTCAACCGCGCGTTGAAGAGCGCTTATCCGCCAGGTTCCACGGTCAAGCCGTTTCCTCGCACTGGGCGGCCTCGAATACGGCGTACGCCGACCGGAAGACACCGTGTTGTCGACGGGCGAGTTCTGCATACCCGGCCAGCAGCGCTGTTATCGCGATGACACGCGTGGTGGCGACGGCACCGTCAACATGGTGCGTGCGATCGAGAAGTCCACCAATACTTACTTCTACCGGCTCGCGCTGGACATGGGCATCGATCGGCTAAGCAGCTGGATGGGTAGCCTCGGCTTCGGACATAAGTCGGGTGTCGATCTGCTGGGCGAGGTCGAGGGCATCCTGCCTTCGCGGGAATGGAAGGCCACGCGCAGCAAGTTCGGTTGGTTCCCCGGCGAAACCGTGATTGCGGGTATCGGTCAAGGCTACTGGAATGTGACACCACGTTGCAGCTGGCCCATGCCACCGCCACCTTCGCCGACCATGGCACGCCGTACGCACCACGGCTGGTGATGGCCACGGCTAACGTGAAAGAACGCCCCGTGCCACTGGCCAATCCGCCCAGCGGCCCGTCGGTGATTCGCAAGGCCGCGATACTGGAATGTGATCAACCAAGGCATGGAGGCGGTGATTTACGGGGCGGTGGCACCGCCAGTCAGGCGGGCGTGTTCAAGGGGTTCCCCTATACCGTGGCTGGCAAGAGCGGCACCGCCGAACGTTTCTCGCGCCGCAGCAACGAATACGACACCAACAAGAACACGGCCTACCTCGCGCACGCGTCACCGCGCCTGGTTCATTGCCTATACGCCCACCGATGCACCGCGCATCGCGGTGGCGGCGATGCTGGAAGAGGGTGCCTGGGGTGCGGCCGACGCCGGACCCATCGTGCGTAAGGTCATGGAAGCATGGATCGCGGCGCAAGGCGGCGCGGTGCCGCCGAGCAAGACGCCGGAAACCGGCGTGGCATCCGCCTCCAGCGCACCCGAAGAGCCCGAAGACACGCCTGTGGCGACGCCTGCCGACATGCCCGCCGGCTTGCCGGCCGACCCCTCAAGCACGGCTTCTCCGGAAGACGGAGGCAACCGATGATCGACGCCCTCCAGGCGCGCCTGGTGCGCTTCCTGCGCCGCATGATGACGCGTCCGCGCATCGACCTGCCGCTGGCTTTCGGCTTGTTCGTGCTCGCCATCGTCGGCCTGATGACGTTGTACAGCGCCAGCGGCGGCAGCATGGCCATGATTACCGGTCAGGCCGCTCGCTTCGTGATGGGCGGTCTGCTGGTGCTGCTGATCTCGCGCATTCCACCGTCCGTGCTGCGCAGCTGGACGCCATGGCTATACGCGGCCAGCATCGCCTTGCTGCTGGTGGTGGCGGCACTGGGCGCAGGTGCGCAGCGGCTCCAAGCGTTGGCTGGATCTGGGCGTGATGTCGTTCCAGCCGTCCGAGCTGCTCAAGCTCACCATGCCGATGATGGTGGCCTGGTATCTGCATTCCCGACAGCTGCCGCCGCGTTGGAAAGACATCATCGTGGTGGGCATCCTGATTGCCATTCCGGCCGGCCTGATCGCCGAACAGCCTGACCTGGGCACAGCCTTGCTGGTGTCGGCGGCCGGCGCCTTCGCGCTGTTCCTCTCCGGCATGGCGTGGTGGAAGATCGGCAGCCTGCTCGCTGCGGTGGGCGGCATGGTCCCGGTGGCCTGGCATTTCCTGCACGAATACCAGCGCAACCGCGTGCGCACCTTGCTGGATCCGGAATCGGATCCGCTGGGCAACGGCTGGCACATCATCCAGTCGCAGATCGCGGTGGGCTCGGGCGGCATGTTCGGCAAGGGCTGGCAGCACAGTACGCAGTCGCGCCTGGACTTCCTGCCCGAACACACCACCGACTTCATTTTCGCGGTGTTTTCCGAGGAGTTCGGCCTGGTCGGCGTGATCGGCCTGATGCTGTTGTACGCCTTCATCATCGGCCGCTGCCTGTGGATTGCGATGCAAGCGCGCGACACCTATTCGCGCCTGCTCGCCGGTGCCATCGGCATGAGCTTCTTCGTCTACGTGTTCGTCAATGGCGGCATGGTCGCCGGCATGCTGCCGGTGGTGGGCGTGCCGATGCCGCTGGTGAGTTATGGCGGTACCTCGGCGGTCTCGTTGCTGACCGGCTTCGGCGTGGTGATGTCGATCTTCGCCAATCGCAAGATGCACGATTGATCGCCGCAAAAAAGCGGCGGTTATGCCTGGTTTGAGCCTGTTCGCGTGCTAGGCTTTGGGTGAAGCCGTTCACGACAGCGAAGTCCTTCATGCCCTCGATTCCCGCGTCGCTCCCGACTCGTCGCCTCGTCGCCTCGCTGGGCCTGTTACTCGTCGCTGTAGGTATGCCAGTTCGCGCACAGATCCACCCGGGTCAGGCGCAGCTGGTGAGCGAAGTGGCCAAGGACACCGGCAAGAGTCCCAAGGCGCTGAACGCGCTGCTGGATCGCGCGCAGAAGCAGCAGAGCATCCTCGATGCGATCAGCCGCCCCGCCGAAGGCAAGCCGTGGAAGGACTACCGGCCGATCTTCATTACTGAAAAGCGTATCAACGACGGCGTGGCGTTCTATCGCGAGCATCGCGACCTGCTCGAGCGCACGGCCAGGAAGTACGGCGTGCCGGCCGAGTACATCGTCGCCATCATCGGCGTGGAAACCTCCTATGGCCGCAACACCGGCAAGTACAAGGTGCTCGACGCGCTGGTGACGCTGGGCCTGTATTACCCGCCACGCGCCACGTTTTTCCGCGAGCAGCTGAAGACCTTGCTCGAACTGCCGGACAGCCAGCTTGGCGGCCCCATCGACAGCTTGACCGGCTCGTATGCCGGTGCGCAGGGCTGGGGCCAGTTCATGCCGTCCAGCATCCGCGACTTCGGCGTGGATGCTGATGGCGACGGGCATATCGACCTGAAGAATTCGCTGCCGGACATCTTTGCCAGCGTGGCCAACTACTTCGCCAAGCACGGTTGGCAGACCGGTGGCCCGGTGGCCCTGCCCGCCCAGGCCGATGCGGCCGCCAGGCCGATCACGGTGAATGACTCGTCGCCCCAGTGGCCGCTCGAGCAGCTTGAGGCCTGGGGTTACGCACCCTCGCAACCGCTCAATCCTGGCGCATCCAGCAGCCTGCAATCGCTGGAAGGCGCCAATGGCATGGAGTACTGGTTCACCTTCCAGAATTTCTATGTGATCACCAAGTACAACCGCAGTCCGTTGTACGCGCTGGCGGTGCATGAGCTGGCGCAGGAGATTGCCGAGGGCGTGCGCATGGCGGATGCCCGGCAATGAGGTGGCGGCATGCGCTGCTGCTTCTACTGATCGTTCTGCTGGCTGCTTGCAGTGGGGGCAAGACCCGCTCCCCGGCGAGTTCCGGTGGATCGCACTCGCGTGGCGCGTCGTCGTCGTCGGGAAGCCCCGCGTCGAGTGCTGGGTTCCAGGACGACACCAGCCGTTCGCAGAGCAGCCGCTACCGTGACGGCAGCGACAGCGTTCCGGATGGCCCGCCGCCCGATGTCAGCAAATTGCCCGAGCCGGTGCCCAAGGTGGAGCCGCGCGCCCTCTACGGCAACAAGACACCGTACACCGTGCTGGGCCAGACCTATCAGGTGCTGCCTGGCCCCGGCGGCTACGTGGAGCGCGGCATCGCGTCGTTCTACGGCAACAAGTTTCACGGCTACAAGACCTCGAGCCTCGAGGACTACGACATGTACCAGTTCACCGCCGCGCACAAGACACTGCCGCTGCCCAGCTATGCGCGCGTGACCAATCTGGAGAACGGCAAGAGCGTGATCGTGCGCATCAACGATCGCGGCCCGTTCCACGAGAACCGCTTGATTGACTTGTCGTTTGCCGCCGCCGTGAAGATCGGCGTGTGGCCAAAGGGCACCGGCCTGGTGGAAGTGCGCGCGATCGATCCCGCGCAGCCGCTCACGGCGCAGGCGCTGCCGCCGCCACCACCGCCGCCCAAGCCTGCCAGCCCGGGGCCAGGTATTTACCTGCAAGTGGGCGCATTCTCCGATGTCAGTAATGCCGAGCGCGTAGCACAGCAGTTGCGTGTCGCCAATTTTGCGCCCGTACAGGTCGTGGATGCCCAAATCAACGGTCGCAGCATACGTCGCGTGCGGGTGGGACCTATTGCCAGCGTGGACCAGGCCGATGATGTGACCTCACGAATCGAGGGCATGGGTCTGCCCAGGCCGCAGGTCGCGGTAGACTGACATATTGAATTTTTGAATTTTTGCGGCGTCTCAGCCGCTGCCATATAGCACTTGGATTGAACTGAACGATGAGCCTGATTCGCCGTACCCTGACCTCGTTTGCCGTCGCCGCCCTGGTTGTCGGTACCGCCTTCGCCCAACAGACCCCGCCAAAGCCCGCGCCGGTGCCGCGCCCGGTGATGCCGGAAGCGCCGGTGCCGCCGCCGCCGGACGTGGACGGCAAGAGCTGGGTGCTGATGGATTACGCCACCGGCCAGGTGCTGGCGTCCAAGGACCCCGACGTGCGCCTGGAGCCGGCCTCGATCACCAAGGTGATGACCGACTACGTGGTGTCGGCGGAAATCGCCAATGGCAAGATCCACATGACCGACCCGGTCACCATCAGCGAAAACGCCTGGCGTGGCGGCGGTGCGGCCACCGATGGCTCCACCAGCTTCCTCAAGCTCAACAGCCAGGTGCCGCTGAAGGACCTGCTGTACGGCATGATCATCCAGTCGGGTAACGACGCCGCCATCGCGCTGGCCGAGCACACCGCCGGCTCGGAGCCCGCGTTCGCCAACTTGATGAACGCCTATGCCAAGCAGCTGGGCATGGTGAACTCCAACTTCCAGAACGCGTCGGGCTACCCGATCGCCAACCACTACACCACCGCACGCGACATCGCGCTGCTGTCGCGCGCGCTGATCCATGATTTCCCCGAGGACTATGCGATCTCGGCGATCAAGGATTTCGAGTGGAATGGCATCAAGCAGCACAACCGCAACCTGCTGCTGTGGCGTGACCAGACCGTGGACGGCATCAAGACCGGCCATACCGCCGCTGCCGGTTACTGCCTGGCCGCTTCGGCCAAGCAGGGCGATTCGCGCATGATCGCCATCGTCATGGGCGCCAGCAACGAGAAGGCCCGTGCCGACTCCGCCCTCGCCCTGATGAATTACGGCTTCCGCTTCTACGAGACCCACAAGCTGTACGACGCCAGCAAGCCGCTGGCCACGCCGCGCCTGTGGAAGGGCCAGTCCAACGAATTGCCGCTGGGTGTGGCCGACAACGTGCTGGTCACGGTCAAGCGCGGCGACTACGACAAGCTCAAGGCCACCATGGATATTCCGGCCACGCTGATCGCCCCGTTCACCAAGGGCCAGCAGGTGGGTACGTTGCGTCTGACGCTGGACGGCCAGCCGGTGCAGAACGTGCCGCTGATCGCCCTGGCCGATGCCCCGCAGGGCGGCTTCTTCGCCCGCCTGTGGGACAGCATGATGTTGTGGTTCCACAGCGACAAGAAGCCTGAGACCAAGTAACGGAGGCTACGGAGATGCGCGATATCGAATCGATCGAGGCCCGCCAGGAAGGCCAGGGTTTCCAGTTTCCGGGCGAGTTCGAAATCACGGCCATGGGCAATGCCAGCGCGGAGCTTCAGGCCCGCGTGCCGCAGATCCTGGAAGGCATCGGCTTGCACGTGCTGCATGAGACGGTGAAGCAGCGCCAATCGCGGGAGGGCAACTTCCTGTCGGTCACGGTGACCTTCCGCTGCGACATCGCGCGAGCAGTACGACGCGGCGCATACCGCGTTGCGGGCCGATCCGGATATCCGCTACACGCTGTAACGGGTAAGGGGCGAGTAGCGAGTAGCGAGGGCGCGACAACCGGCCTTGCCGCGGTTGGTGCGCCGCGAGCCGGCACCCTCGCTACTCATCCCTCGCCCCTAGGCCTTGGCTTCCCGCCAACCGGCCGCACCTTCCCCAAGGTCTCTCGCCGCATCAGGTCCCCCATGTCCCTGCCGCTCAAAGTTCGTCGTCTCGGTCGTCAGCCCTACGCGGCGACGTGGGAGGCGATGAGCCACTTCACCAATAACCGGGGCCCCGACACGCCCGACGAGCTGTGGCTGCTCGAACATGACCCGGTGTTCACCCAGGGCCAGGCCGGCAAGGCGGAACACGTGCTGGCGCCGGGCGATATTCCGGTGGTGCCAGGTAGATCGCGGCGGCCAGGTGACCTATCACGGGCCCGGCCAGATCGTGGGTTATCCGCTGATCGACCTGCGCCGCGCCGGCGTCAGCGTGCGCGAGCTGGTCAACAAGCTCGAGCAGTCCATCATCGATACGCTGGCGCATTGGAATATCGGCGCTGAACGGCTGGATGGCGCGCCCGGTGTCTACGTGGCCGGCGCCAAGGTCGCCGCCCTGGGCCTGCGCGTGCGGCGCGGCTGCAGTTTCCACGGCCTGGCCTTCAATGTGGCGATGGACCTGGAGCCCTATCACCGCATCAACCCTTGCGGTTACAAGGGTTTGGCGGTCACCCAGGTGTTAGACTTGGGCGGTCCGTCGCGCCTGGCCGACGTCGAAGACGCGCTGGTGGAAGAGTTCTGCCGCCAGTTCGGGTTCGACGCTGAACAGGCCGCCCCCGTTCTCCCTGAACTCCCCGCTCGTGCAGCGGTCTGAGCTTGCCTACATGAGCGAAATGTCCTCTTCCTCCCCCAAGGTTATTCCGATCAGCGTCGTCGCTGGCACGCATGCCGTCGACAAGCAGCTCGGTAACGACAAGATTGCGCTTAACCGCGCAGGCTTCGACACGGCTGTACCTACGCTGCGCAAGCCGAGCTGGATTCGCGTGCGCCTTCCGCAGGGCAATGCCGTGCAGCAGCTGAAGGCGCGCCTGCGCGAGAACGCGCTGGTCACCGTGTGCGAAGAGGCCAGCTGCCCGAACATCCACGAGTGCTTCAGCAAGGGCACGGCCACGTTCATGATCCTCGGTGAGGTCTGCACGCGTCGTTGCTCGTTCTGCGATGTGGCGCATGGCCGTCCATCCGCGCCCGATCCGCTGGAACCGGCGCGCCTGGCCGAAACCATCCGCGACATGCGCCTGAAGTACGTGGTGATCACCTCGGTGGATCGCGACGACCTGCGCGATGGCGGCGCCGAGCATTTCGCCGCGTGCATCCGCGCGGTGCGCCACGCCAGCCCGAACATCCGCATCGAGATCCTCACGCCCGACTTCCGCGGCAAGGGTCGCATGGAGCGCGCGCTGGAAGTGCTCAAGGACTTCCCGCCGGACGTGTTCAACCACAATCTCGAAACCGTGCCGCATCTTTATCGCGAAGTGCGTCCCGGCGCCGATTACCAGTGGTCGCTGGACCTGCTGAAGCGCTTCAAGGCGCAGCATCCGGAGGTACCGACCAAGTCCGGCATCATGCTGGGCCTGGGCGAGACCATGGAGCAGGTGTTGGAAACCATGCGCGATCTGCGCGCGCATGACGTCGAGATGATCACGATTGGGCAGTATCTGCAGCCCACGCCGCATCATCACCCGGTGATCCGTTACTGGACGCCGGAAGAGTTCGAGGCACTGCGCGAAGCCGGTGAGGCGATGGGTTTCCATCATGTCGCTTCCGGCCCGCTGGTGCGTTCGTCCTATCACGCTGACCTGCAGGCTCACGCCGCGGGCGTCACCGAGCACGCCTAAAGAGACTTTATGAAACTGCGCCCATCGCTTGCCCTGTTGCTTGCCCTTGCCGTCACCGGTGTCGGCGTCCATGCGCAGTCCGCTGCTGATCTGACCAACGACAGCGCGCCGCGCAAGTTCTCGACCTTGCCGCTGAAGCCGACCGTCACCGAGGCCCAGGCCGCGCAGCTGTCGGCGCGCTTCCTTACGCGCTTCCACTACGACGCGCAGCCGCTCGACGCGGCGATGTCGCAGAAGATCTTCAAGGCCTACCTGGATAGCCTCGACGGCGAGAAGGTGTTCTTCACCCAGGCGGACATGGCCAAGTTCGCGCCGCTGAAGACGCAACTCGGACGGATCGATCTGGAACCAGGACCTGTCCGGTCCGTTCTCGATGTTCAACCTGTACGAGCAGCGCGCGATCGAGCGCATGACCTACGCGCGCGGCCTGCTCAAGCAGGGTTTCGATTTCACCGCGAACGAAAGCTATAACTACGACCGCAAAAAGGCCGACTGGCCGAAGGACCAGGCCGAGCTGGATACGTTGTGGCGCCAGCGCATCAAGAACGACTGGCTGCGCCTGAAGCTGGCCGGCAAGACCGACGATGACATCCGCAAGACGCTGGACAAGCGCTACGCCAGCTACATCGATCGCGTGAAGCAGCTCGACGGCGAAGACGTGTTCCAGTCCTTCATGAACGCCTACGCCGATGTCGATCGATCCGCACACCAATTACCTCGGCCCGCGCGCGGCGGAGAATTTCGACATCTCCATGAAGCTGTCGCTGGAAGGCATCGGCGCGGTGCTGCAGGCGCGCGACGAGTACACGGCGATCCGCGAAGTCGTGCCCGGCGGTCCGGCGGCCAAGTCCGGCAAGGTGCAAGGTGGGCGACCGCATCGTGGCGTCGGCGAAGGCACCAGCGGCCCGATGGTCGACGTGATCGGCTGGCGCCTGGACGATGTGGTCAAGCTCATCCGCGGCAAGAAGGACACCACCGTGCGGCTGGAGATCCTGCCGGCCGACGCGGGCGTGGACGGCAAGCACGAGCTGATCACGCTGGTGCGCCAGAAGGTGAGCATCGAAGAGCAGGCGGCCAAGAAGAACGATCATCGAGGTCAAGGACGGCAATGTCAGCCGCAAGATCGGCGTGATCGCTCTGCCGACCTTCTACTAGGATTTCGATGCGCGCCGCGAAGGCGACAAGGACTACAAGAGCGCGACGCGCGACGTGGCCAAGCTGCTCGGCGAGCTGAAAGCCGCCGAGTGTCGACGGCGTGCTGATCGACCTGCGCAACAACGGCGGCGGCTCGCTGACCGAGGCGATCGAACTGACCGGCCTGTTCATCGACAAGGGTCCGGTCGTGCAGGTGCGCAATGCGCGCGGCCAGGTCGAAGTGGAGGGCGACGACCGATCCGGGCATGGCCTGGAACGGTCCGCTGGCCGTGCTGGTCAACCGCGGCTCGGCCTCGGCGTCGGAAATCTTCGCCGCCGCGATCCAGGACTACGGCCGCGGCCTGATCATCGGCGAGCCCACCTTCGGCAAGGGCACGGTGCAGAACCTGGTCGACCTCGACCGCTTCACGCGCACGGGCCAGGAAAAGCCGCAGTTCGGCGAACTGAAGATGACGATTGCGCAGTTCTTCCGCATCAACGGCGGCTCCACCCAGCTGCGGGCGTGACGCCGGACATCCAGTTCCCGAAGAACGGCGACGAGAAGGATTTCGGCGAGTCGACCTACGACAACGCCCTGCCGTGGACGCAGATCGCGCAGGCGGACTACAAGCCGGTGGCGGACCTCAAGGCCTACCTGAGCCCGCTGCAGGTCAAGCATGACGCGCGTGTGGCCCAGGCGCCCGCGTGGAAGCTGATGCTCGACGAGCTGGCGCAGTATCGCAAGATGCGCGACCGCACCACGATCTCGCTCAACTTCGCCCAGCGTGAGCAGGAGCGCAAGGATCTCGACGCCCTCCAGGCCGACTTCCGCGCGCGCCACAAGGCGATCGACGGCACGGCCGACGCTGAGGACGAGGCAGCGCTCGACGATGGCCTCAACGCCAACGAGCGCAGCCTGAAGAGCGAGCTGAAGCAGGAGACGGATGCCAAGAAGGCGCCCGATCCGCAGTTGAACGAAACTGCGCACATCCTGTTCGACGCGGTGGGCCTGATCAAGGCGGACTCCAAGCTGGCGGCGCAGGTGCTGCCCTACGGCGGCAAGTTCGACACCAGCTCGACGGCGGCGGTGTCGCAGACACCGGCTCCGGTCACGCCGGCTTCGACCACGCACTGATCGGTTCGCCAGGAAAACCTAGAGGGCGGTGCGCAAGCACCGCCCTTTTTCATGGTCGTAGCGCGCTTCAGCTCCTTCTCCCCTCCGGGGAGAGGGCCGGGGCACGACAACACCCCATGTAGGAGCGCACCCAGTGCGCGAAAAGCCTACAAAGCGACGATGCGGCATCAGGGCGGGTCCGTTCGCGCACTCGGTGCGCTCCTACACGGGCCTCAAGACGTTACTTGCTGCGAATACGCGACGTAAGCCTTCTCCCTCTCCCCGGAGGGGAGAGGGTTGGGGTGAGGGGTCAATCTAGCGACGAGGCTCGTTCAGAGCCGGCTCTTTTGAAGCGTGGCTCGGAGCGTTGGGCGAGCACCCGCCCCTCATCCCAACCTTCTCCCCTCCGGGGAGAAGGAGCCACAGCGACAACGCTCAGCTATAGCGCTGCTGCAGAAACGCGAAGAACGCGCGCAAACCCAGCGCCTCGCCACCACGCGGCCGACCCGGGCGATCCGCATCGTTCCATGCGTACGTATCCAGATGCAGCCACGGCGTGGTCTCGGGCACGAAACGCTCCAGATACAGCGCCGCGGTGATCGCACCGGCATGGCGCGAAGCACCCGAGTTGGCCATGTCGGCCAGATACGATTCGAGCATCTTGCGGTACGGGCGCCACAGCGGCAGTCGCCACAGCGGATCGTTCACCGATCGGCCCGCGGCGAGCACGCGCTCGGCGAGATCGTCCTGATTGCCGAACAGGGCCGGCAGGTCGGGGCCCAGCGCGATGCGTGCGGCGCCGGTGAGGGTGGCGAAGTCGATGATCAGATCGGGATTCTGCTCGCTCGCGTAGGTGATCGCATCGCAAAGGACCAGGCGACCTTCGGCGTCGGTGTTGTCCACCTCGACGGTGATGCCGGCACGCGTGGTGATCACTTCACCTGGACGCATGGCGGCGCCGGACACGGCGTTTTCCACGGCAGGAATCAGCAGGCTCAAACGCACCGGCAGCTTGGCCTGCATGATCAGGCCAGCCAGGGCGATCGCGTGCGCCGCGCCGCCCATGTCCTTCTTCATCCAGCGCATGCCATCGGCCGGCTTCAGATCGAGCCCGCCGGTGTCGAAGCACACGCCCTTGCCGATCACCGCTAGCTTCGGATCGCTGCTCTTGCCCCAGCTCAGTTCGATCAGGCGCGGCGCGCGATGGCTGGCGCGGCCCACGGCATGGATGGTGGGAAAGTTGGCGTCGAGCAGTTCATCGCCCACCCACTCGCGCACCTTGGCCTTGTGCGCCTTGCCCAGCCGCTTGACCGCTTCGGCCAGGTGCTTCGGGCCCATGTCCTCGGTCGGTGTATTGACCAGGTCGCGCACTAGCGTCGTGGCCTCCACGAGCGGTGCCAGCAGGTCCAGTTCGGCGGCGGCAATGGCGAGCCGCGCGGGAGCGCGGCGGGCTTTGCGATAGCGCGTGAACTCGTAGGCGCCCAGCGCCCAGCCCAGCGCGATCTGCTGGGTGTCTAACAGCACGCCTTCGTCGGCCAGGTGATAGGTGGCCTCGGGCAGGATGCGCGGTAGCCCGCCCAGCGAACTCAGCGCATCGCTCGTCTCCACGCCGACCAGCACGCGTACCAGCTTGCCACCTTCATCGGCGATCAGGGCAAACGTGCCCGGTGTGGCATCGAAGCCGCATTCGGTGAGCCAGCGGCGTTGTGCGGCGGTGAGGCGGCGCTTACTGGCGGCAAAACGGGCAGCGTCGGTGGTCTCGATGGCGATGCTTTGGCGGTCGCCGGTTTTGCGTTCGATAAGAGCAGACATGAAGTTCCTTGCGCGGCGTAGGGCAGCCGGCCGCAGTGGCGGCGTACGAAGCGCTAATGATGCGCGCTTTTGGGGGTTGGGGCGAGGGAGAGGCAATGAGGTCGCAAGTATCTGGCGCCCTTGGTTCGGCATCCCAGCGTGACCAGCCCTTCGGCTGTTGCGTGCCGCAGGGATGACAGTTTCTTAGAGCCTGTTCAATTTTTCCTCGTAGCCATAAGCACCCCCTCCCAGCCTCCCCCTGCGAGCAGGGGGAGGAGCTAGAAGCATGCACGCACTTACTCCCTCCTCTGCTTGCAGGGGAGGGTTGGGGAGGGGTGCTTCTAGTCACACGGAGATTTTGAACAGGCTCGTAGGACTGGGGCTAATCGAGGCCGCAACAGCGCGCGCGCACTCGCTCAGCCCCGCGCCTCAAGCCAATCCGCCAGCGCGCCCATGTCACGCAAATCCAGGTCGGGTGCCGGACCCAGTGCGCCGGGCCAGGGATGTCCTGCGCGATTGATCCATGCCGTGCGCAGCCCGGCCTCGCGGGCGCCGACCACGTCCAGTTCCGGGTCATCACCCACGTGGAGGATCTCGGCGGGAGTCACGCCCAGGCATTCGGCCGCGGCGATGAAGATGCGCGCGTCGGGTTTCGCGGCACCGGTGTCACGTGCGCTGACGTGATGGGCGAAGTGGGCGCGGATGCCGATGCGCTCGAGATCGGCGTTGCCGTTGGTCAGGCTGGCCACCGGCCAGCGTTCGGCAATGCGTTGCAGGGCAGGGAGGCTGTCGGGATACAGGTCGACGTTGTTGCGCGCCGAGAAATAGATGTCCCACAACGTATCGAGCGGCGCCTGCTCGATGCCGCAGGCCGCAAACGCGCGCTGCATGGTGATGTAGCGCTGCGCGGTGAAATCGTGGGCGAGATCGGTGCGTTCCGCGGCGACCTCGGCACGCAGCACGCGCATGGCCGGGATCGGCCATGCGCGTGCGACGTCGGGATAGTGCTGGCGCAGATACGCGTCGAGATCGCGGTCTGCGCGTTCCAGGGCCGGCAGCACCGGCCACAAGGTGTCGTCCAGGTCGAGCGTGACGGCGCGAATGCGGACGTAGCGCTCGACCTCGGCGATCACGGATGCATGACGCCCGAAGCCGAGATCGGCTCCTCAACCGGCATCTTGATGCCGTTCTCGGCGAGGATCTTGGCGCGACGCGCGTTGTCCTGCTCGGCCAGGGCCGGTGCATCGGTGTACGGCACCAGCTGGTGCTGGCGGGCGAGCGCCTTCACCGCGTCGGTCTTGATGAACTCCATGAAGGCTTCGATCTGCGCTGCCTTCGGGTTGTTCTTGTTGGTGACCAGGTAGAGCGGGGTGTACAGCAGGTAGCTGCCGCTGGTCACCGTCGCCACGCTCGGACGCGTGCCGTCGACGCTGACCATCTTCACCTTGCTGTTGCTCGCCACGCCGGACAGGGTGGTCACACCCAACGCATTGGGGTCGAGCGTCACGGCTTCTTCCAGCTTCGCCGTATTGACGTACAGGCGCGGTGCGGCGACCGGCTGGTTGCCGCGACCGAAGATCAGGCGACGCAGGCTGTATTCGACGCCATCACCCGGGCTGGCCACGGCGTAAAGGTTGATCGGCGCGTCCTTGCCGCCGACCTGCTTCCAGTTGGTGACCTTGCCGAAGTAGATATCGTGCAGCTGCGAAATGGACAGGTTGCTCACCTGGTTGGACGGATGCGTGATCATCACCAGCGCGTCGTACGCGACCGGCAGGAACACCAGGTCGCTTTCCGTGCCGCCGGCGCTGCCACGCGCGCTGCCCGCGATGTCGGCCGTGCCGTGGGCGACTGCATCCAGGCCCGATGCCGTGTTGAACGGCTGGATTTCGATGCGGCCCTTGCCGCTCTTTTCCCACGCCTTGCTCACGTCTTCCACGACGCCGCGTGCGGTGGCGTAGTCACCACGCCATACCAGTGCGGGTGCCGTCGATGCGGCGGGCTTGGCGGGCGACTTGGCCTTGGTCTTGGCAGCTGCAAGCGCGCCGGTGGCGGCGCATGCACTGAAAAGCGCAACGATGAGTAGACGAGAAATGCGAGAGGACATGGCGATGAGGAACCCCGAGGCGTTGAGTGTGGTGTTCGCGAACTGCCTTGACCAGAACGCGTGCAAGAAAAAACGTGCAACCCGGCTATTTCATCCAGCTCAGGCCCAAACATCAAGCTAATTCATGCGTTTGTACCGCTGAAAAACGCGATGTTGCGCACGCACTGCAAAGTCGTTCATCGCACGTTGGCGTCTCAGTGAGGCGCATACGGTCGCATGTGGAGTGCGACGGCAGGTGGTGCCTCATTTGTGATGTGCATCGCTGCGTGATCCCGTTCTTTCTTCGTCCGCTCTCGTCCTTCACGCCTATTCCTCAATCATCCCATTCCTCCGTCACCTCCATTCCTCCGTCACCCCCATTCCTCAGTCATCCCCATTCCTCAGTCATCCCCATTCCTCCGTCACCCCCATTCCTCCGTCACCCCCATTCCTCCGTCGCCCCCACTCCTCCGTCACCCACACTCCTCCGTCACCCACACTCCTCCGTCACCCCCACTTCCCCGTCACCCCCACTTCCCCGTCACCCCCACTTCTCCGTCATCCCCGCGAAAGCGGGGATCCAGTGCCTTTAAGGCTCGGGCACCATGGTTGCCAAGTCCAAGTCGCTGGATCCCCGCTTTCGCGGGGATGACGAAATTGGGCGGGACGACGAAGTTGGGCGGGACGACGAAGTTGGGCGGGACGACGAAATTGGGTGGGACGACGAAGTTGGGTGGGATGACAAAGTAGGGTCGAACGACGAAGTTGCGTGGGATGACTGAGGCGAGGCCGTCGCTCGTCACTCACCTCAATCAACGAACATCCACATACCGCACCCCTTCCTCACCCGACACCACCAGCACCAGCTGCCGCGGATTCACGCCGGCAAGTTGCTCTAGCGTGCGCAGGTTCGGCACGCGCAGGTTGCCTACGCCGATCACGATGTCGTTGGCCTGCAGGCCCGCTTGCGCGGCGCGACTGCCCGCGCTGATGGCACTCACGCCCACGCCGGCAACGCCCTGGCCGCGCTGGTTCTGCGAGAGCTCATTGAAGGTCACGCCCGCCAGGCGCGGGTCGAGCTTGCCGCCATCGAGCGTGGCGAGCTTTTCGGCCACCAGTTTGGCGGTGACAGCGCGGGTGTTGCCGTTGCGCTGGACGCTCAGCTTCACCGCGCTGCCAACTGGCAGCAGGCCTTCGGCATTGCGCAGCTCCTGGGCGTTGTGCAGAGGCTTGCCATCGATCGCGGTAATCACATCGCCGATCTGGATATCGGCATCCTCGGCCGCCGAGCCGGTGGCCACGCGCGTCACTACGGCGCCATCGGTCGCCTTGAGGCCGAGGATCTGGGCGATGCGCGGCGTGATGTCCTGCGTCTCCACGCCCAGGTTGCCGCGATTGACCTTGCCGTTGGCGATCAACTGACGCATCACCTGGCCACTCAGATTGCTTGGAATGGCAAAGCCGATGCCGACGTTGCCGCCCGAGGGCGAGAAGATCATCGTGTTGATTCCCACCAGCTCGCCGCGCAGGTTCACCAGTGCGCCACCGGAGTTGCCGGGGTTGATCGAGGCGTCCGTCTGGATGAAGTTCTGGTAGCCGTTGCCGCCCAGGCCGCTGCGCCCGAGCGCGGAGACGATGCCCGAGGTCACCGTCTGGCTAAGGCCGAACGGGTCGCCCACGGCCACCACGAAGTCACCCACGCGCAGCTTGGACGAATCGGCCATCGGCAGGGCCTGCAAGTTCGTCGCCGCGATCTGCACCACCGCTACATCGGTATCCGGATCGGCGCCAACCAGCTTGCCCTTGAAGTTGCGTCCGTCCTGCAGCGACACCGTGATGTCGTCGGCACCGCCCACCACATGGTTGTTGGTCAGCACATAGCCCTTGGCGGCATCCACGATCACGCCCGAGCCCAGGCTCTGCTCCACCCGCTCGCGGGGTGAGTTGGGCATACCAAAGAACTGGCGGAACATCGGGTCGTCGAAATACGGGTCGCGTACCTGCACGCGCGTCTTGGTCGAAATATTCACCACCGCCGGCGTCACCTTCTCCAGCATCGGCGCCAACGAAGGCAAAGGTTGGCCATCGACGGAAGGCGGCAGGGAGGCGTGGCTGGCGACCGGTGTCAACGTGATCACAGCAAGCGCAGACGCGAGCAGCGCCAACGAAATCACGACCGGACGGCGGGTGAGACGGGCAAACATGGAGGCTTCTTTCCTTAAGTGAGGGGCCGTCCTTCGACTCGTCGCTGCGACTGCGGTTCCGTGGGTCGTTATTGACGAAAACACTTTACATCGACGTATCTCAGGGGTAACTTCCCATTCCGTTCGCGACCACAACATCTTGTGTAATCTAGCGGGGAATAAACCCAAGCGCTGGTGTCACAAGACATCCTCGGGGGGATGTGGTCGAAGGTCGGGCATGGAACGCAAGCGTTGGGCAGCTATACCGGCTGTGCGGTTCCGGTGCTGGCCTGGCGCGAGCGGCTTAGCCGATATAGATAAGAACAAACCAAAGGGGCCGAGAGGCCATACCTGGAGGTCAGGAAGCCGATGAGCACCATGCGTGCACCCGTTGTAGGTCGTGACACCGCAGCTATTCCGCTGCAACCGGCGTCTTACGATATCTGGGACAAGAAGTACCGTCTGAAGGCCAAGTCAGGCGAACCGGTCGACGGCAGCGTCGACGAAACCTATCAGCGCGTCGCGCGCGCACTGTCCGATGTGGAAGCCACCCCAGAGCAGCGTAAGCACTGGTACGAGCGTTTCCTGTGGGCACTGCGCCGCGGTGCGATTCCGGCCGGCCGCATTACGTCCAATGCCGGCGCGCTGGAGCACAAGCCGGCCACCTCGACGATCAACTGCACCGTGTCCGGCACCATCCGACGACTCGATGGACGACATCCTGGACAAGGTGCACGAAGCAGGCCTCACGCTGAAGGCCGGCTGCGGCATCGGTTACGAGTTCTCCACGCTGCGTCCGCGCGGCGCGTACGTCTCGGGCGCGGGTGCCTACACCTCCGGCCCGCTGTCCTTCATGGATATCTACGACAAGATGTGCTTCACCGTGTCGTCGGCCGGTGGCCGCCGCGGCGCGCAGATGGGCACGTTCGACGTCAGCCATCCCGACGTGAAGGAATTCATCCGCGCCAAGCGCGAAGACGGTCGCCTGCGCCAGTTCAACCTGTCCCTGCTGATCACCGACGGCTTCATGCAAGCCGTGGAGCACGACCAGGACTGGCCGCTGGTGTTCCCGGTGCACGTCAAGGAACAGGACGAGATCGACCTCACCGACGCCGACAAGGTGGTCTGGCGCGAATGGCCCACCCACGACAACTACGTGGAGCGCGAAGACGGCCTGGTGGCCTGCAAGATCTACGGCCACATACGTGCGCGCCACCTGTGGGACATGATCATGGTGTCCACGTATGACTATGCCGAGCCGGGTTTCATCCTGATCGACAAGGTCAACGAGATGAACAACAACTGGTGGTGCGAGCACATCCGCGCCACCAACCCGTGTGGCGAGCAGCCGCTGCCGCCGTACGGCTCGTGCCTGCTCGGCTCGGTCAACCTCACCACCTTCGTGCGCGATCCGTTCGGCCCCAAGGCCCGTTTCGACTGGGACGAATACCGCGAAGTGGTGAAGATCTTCACCCGCATGCTCGACAACGTGGTGGAGATCAACGGCCTGCCGCTGCCGCAGCAGCGCGACGAGATCCTCTCCAAGCGTCGCCACGGCATGGGCTTCCTGGGCCTGGGCACCACGCTGACCATGCTCAAGATGCGCTACGGCACCGCCGAGTCCGTGTCCTTTACCGAAGACGTCTCCCGCGAGATGGCCGTCGCCGGTTGGGAGGTCGCACTCGACCTGGCCAAGGAAAAGGGCGCCGCCCCGGTGCTGCTGCGTGACTACACCGTCACCGGCGACATGCTGCGCAAGCGTCCGGAAATGGTCGCCGACGGCTACAAGGTGGGTGACACCATCCAGGGCCGTCTACTGCACGCCAAGTACAGCCGCTACATGCAGCGCATCGCCAGCGTGGCGCCGAACCTGGTCGCCCAGCTGGCCGAAACCGGCGCGCGCTTCACCCATCACAGCTCGATCGCGCCCACCGGCACCATCTCGCTGTCGCTGGCCAACAACGCCAGCAACGGCATCGAGCCGAGCTTTGCGCACCACTACTCGCGCAACGTGATCCGCGAAGGCCGCAAGACCAAGGAAAAGGTCGAAGTCTTCAGCTACGAGCTGCTCGCCTACCGCGCGCTGATCAATGCCGACGCGATGCCGTTCGCCACCGAAGGGCTGACCAAGCTGCCCGATTACTTCGTGGCGGCCGACGATATTTCGCCGAAAGAGCACGTCGACATCCAGGCCGCCGCGCAGTTGTGGGTGGATTCGTCCATCTCCAAGACGGCGAACGTGCCTACCGACTACCCCTACGAAGACTTCAAGGACATCTACTTCTATGCCTATAAACAAGGCTTGAAGGGATGCACCACCTTCCGTTTCAACCCCGCTGCCTTCCAGGGCGTGCTGGTCAAAGAATCGGATCTTGAAAGCACCCTCTATCGTTTCGAATTGGAAGACGGTAGCGTTGTGGAACTGAAAGGCAACGAAGAAGTGGAATATGACGGCGAAATGCATACCGCCGCCAATTTGTTCGATGCCTTGAAGGAAGGGTATTACGGAAAGTTCTAAACTAGTCGCCGGTACCTGGCTTCCAGGTGCCGGCTCGCTGGCGAAAGCATTCCGAGTGCCCCAGAGGCAAGGCTCACTACAAGTTCCAAATCCACGTCGGAGGGGATATCACGCATGTCTATCGATACAGAGTTCGATCTGAAAGAAGAAGCCGTTGTGGTTGTTGACGCGCCGGTGGAAGTTGCCGCGGTCGAAGTAACGCCGGCGGCAGTCCCCAAGAAGGCCCGCGCCGCCAAGAAGAAGTCGTCGCCGGCCAAGAAGGCAGCTCCGGCCAAGAAGGCAGCGAAGAAGGCGGTGAAGAAGACCGCCAAGAAGGCTGTGAAGAAGGCTGTCAAGAAAGCGGCTGCCAAGAAGGCTCCGGCCAAGAAGGCCGCTGCCAAGAAGGTCGCCAAGAAAGCGGTGAAGAAGGCTGCCGCCAAGAAGGTAGCCAAGAAGGCCGTGAAGAAGACCGCCAAGAAGGCAGTGAAGAAGACTGCCAAGAAGGCCGTGGCCAAGAAGGTCGCGAAGAAAGTCGGCAAGAAGGTGGCTAAGAAGGCCGTGAAGAAAGCGGTCAAGAAAGTCGCCAAGAAGGCCGTAAAGAAGGTCAGCAGCAAAAAGACGGCACGGAAGGCCGCAGTCAAGAAGGTGGCTAGGAAAGTCGCCGGTAAGAAGACCGCCGCCAAGGCGGTCAAGAGGTCCACTGCCAGCAAGAAGACGAGCGTGAAGAAGGCCGTGCGCAAGCCCGCCAAGAAAGCCGCCCGTCGCAAGTAAGTCGTAAACCGGTCCGGCCCGGCGCTCAAGCGCCGGGCCGGGTCGTCTAAGGTCTCAGAGCTGCAGGCAGGACCGGTCACCTCCGTCCCGTCATTCCAGCGAAAGCTGGAATCCAGTGCCTTTACGGCCCTGGGCCCTCCGGACCTTAACCGTCCCATCAGTTCACCCAAGCCGTCGCGCGCCGCCACTACTCAAAAAGAAGCACACACCATGGCGATCAAGATCGAAAAGAAGATCAAGGGCTACAACGTCGTCAAGCCCGAGGACAAGGCCGCGCCCGCCGCAGCACCCGCCGCGCCCAAAGAAGCGCCCAAGGCGGAAGTCATCCAGATGCACGAGAGCCTGGAGCGTCCCGAGACGCTGGTCGGCTCCACCTACAAGATCAAGTCGCCGCTGTTCGAGCATGCGTTGTACGTCACCCTCAACGACATCGTGCTCAACGCCGGCACCCCGTACGAACAGCGCCGCCCCTTCGAGATCTTCATCAACTCGAAGAACATGGACCACTTCCAGTGGATCGTGGCGCTCACCCGCATCATCTCGGCCGTGTTCCGCAAGGGCGGCGACGTCACCTTCCTGGTGGAAGAGATGAAGGCCGTGTTCGACCCCCGCGGCGGCTACTTCAAGGCCGGCGGCGTCTACATGCCTTCCATCGTTGCCGAGATCGGCACGGTCATCGAGCAGCACATGAAGATGATCGGCCTGATCCACGACCCGGAGATGGACGAATCCACCCGCAAGCTGGTCGCCGAAAAGCGCGCCGCCTACGAGGCCGCCACCGCCGGCAAGAAAGCCACCCCCGCCACCACGGACGCCCCCGCCGAAACCACCAACGGCTTCCCGCCCGGCGCCACCCTCTGCGCCAAGTGCAACACGCAGGCGCTGGTGCTGATGGATGGGTGTCAGACTTGCTTGAACTGTGGGTATAGCAAGTGCGGTTAAGTTTGATGTGTGACTACTGATGTGTGCCAAAAGAAGGCGGCAGTGATGCCGCCTTTCTCTTTCTCAGTATGTTGTGGCCGATGCTAGGAATAGCGAAGTCACCGAGGGCATGTTCGCGGCGCTCTACTTCCTCAGTGAACAGGCGGAACTCGCCTGCAAGTTGTCGCTGGATGAGCTTGGTTACGAATAGAGTTGGATGCGCGCAAGAGGGCGGAATCAGGGACAAGTGCACGCTGTTAAGTTCCTTCCTGATTCCGGCCTCGCGCTTAGAAAATACGCGATCTATCGGCGCGCATCGTACGCCATGATCGATCGCGAAAAAGTAAGAACGGACCTAGAGATGTACGCCATCTTGGCCTGGAGCCATCGGTCTTTCATACGTGAACCTCCGCCTGCATAAGGCAGCGCTCGTTCGCAACGTGACTTCGGACCCAGCACAGCTCCCACCACACACGAAGGATCAGCTGCCTATTTGCGACGGCCACAACATGCTGTCTGGTCATTGCGATGCACACATCAGGAAAGTACTAGAAGCAGTCACGGTGCACATCGACAGACGCAGCGTGAGGGAGTGCTAGCGTCTGAGACCTTGATGCTCCTTGATGTAAGTCAATTTGCTTGTGGAGAGGAAATGCTCGGTCGGCTATTCCGTGAAGAGGTTTTCGCCGCTCGCCAAGACGTATGGCTCGGATCGATTCGCATGCAGTCTCCTCGGCCGGGATGGGTTTTCTTCGGGTTACTTATTGACCAGTGGATTGACAAGTCATGGTTTTATTTTCAATAAGCCGATATCGCGCACTCATTGTCGCGATGCTTCTGATTTGCTCTTCGGCCTTTGCCGAAGATTCAGTCGTGGCAGATCGGCTACATGCACTGGCCAGCAAAACACACAGGTCCCTTAGCAAGCAGGATCTGGCCGCATTCAAGCGCTGGACCAACGATTGCCGGATATTGCGAGTGGAACATCTGCGCCCCACGATACTTGACGATGTCGGACTTCTCCTGAAATTCAGCGGCGGGCACTCCGACTTCCAGGACGCGTGTCTCACCGAGTTGGAAGATCGAATTGGAATCGATGTCGACGCTCACGGCTACGCCTATCTCAGCGACGAAATCACGTCGTCTCGCGGGAGTCCACAGGATTACGGTGCCATTCCAATCATTAAGGGCGCAAACGCGGTCAAGCCGAGTCTTGATCGATCAGTGGCATCCTCGCGAAATCGCATCGGCCTCGAACCGCGCATACGCGTGTCAGTGATCGAAGTTCCCTGGACTAACTCGTCCAACTTCATTCTTGTTTTCGCAGTTGTTGACAGCTCTTTAACAGGGCGCGCCATTTCATGGGGACCGGCGCAATGTTTGCGCCGGTCCGCGCTAGCCTCGGACGCACTCCTCTTACGACTGCTCGCGGGCACATGCCGCACTGGAGCGCTGTGCTTAGCGCGCCCAACCCCGTGCATAAGCAAAGGGAGATTGAATGATGAAAAACATTCGGAAATCACGACGGATTGGACCTTTATGCGTAGCTGGCTCCTACTGCTAGCCGTGTCAGTGCCCGGATCAATGAGCGCCGTAGAAGAGTCGCGTAGCGCCATTGAGCGGGACTACGACAAGATCTATGCGTTAAACTTCGCTGATACCGGCACGGACAATGAACTGAAGGGCCGCCAGATAGGTGCTTACTACGACGCACACCTCGCCCGGTTTCAAGAGGATGCCGCGTTGGCAGGGCGCTCTGACGCCGAGGTGGACCTTCTATTTCAATCGGCCTTTCTGGCCGGTCTCTACACGCATGACGAGAAGTACCTGGATGACATGCGACGGGACGTCGCTGAATTTGGGCGTCGTGGCAGGGCGCCAGAAAAGGTTCAGGTGGATTTCTACCATTCGCTCGTAGCTCAACGCCGCTTCGGCGAAGCGACCCGTTTCCAGCAAGCGCATCCTGACGCCAAGCTATCCGCGCTACCCATGGTCCATGATGACCTTCCGAGAGACTTCCGAGGGCCTACGGGTCTTTATTTGGTCGATTCGAAAAACGACCGCTCGTTTCATCGAAGAGCATTGCCGCTGACCACGTCCTCGGCGCAGGTGATCGTCATTTCACATCCGAAGTGCCACTTTTCGCGCAACGCAGTGGCTGACATCGAGCGCAGTGATACGTTGCTCTCCATCTTCCAAGCGCACTCGATCTGGATCACTCCTCAGGACGGCAACATTGATGTTGCTAGCCTGGCCGCGTGGAACCAAGCGCACAGTATCCCTCCCACCGCCGTGACCTATCGTCAAAGCGAATGGCCCATGTTCCATAACTGGGCGACTCCCACGTTCTATTTCTTCAAAGACGGAAAGCTGGTGCGCGAGGTAAGCGGGTGGCCACCCGACGGCAATGAAGAAGCACTCAAGGCCGCACTGCAGGAGGTCGGTCTCCTCGACTAACTGAAAACTTCCAAAGGTTGTTAGCGGCTGATGGGCGCGGAGGTCATTAAGTTGATCAAGCCGTGCCGGTACCGTTTTTCAAAACGTCTTTTGCCGAAGTATCAGTCGCTGGTGATTCGCCTTTCCCTATACACATCCAGCTTTGGCGTTGGACAGTACATCGTGTCCACGAAGACGTTGCGTTCATGCCAAATGACTTCCAGATCCCACAGGCAGACAGCGTAGCGGGACGGGTCCTCGACCCAGCCCGAAGCCGTCTCTGCGGAAACGGAAAGAAAGAGCTCGTTGTCGTTGCCCCACCACGCGAGGATCAGGTATCTGGCGTTGGCACCGTCATGGCAGATCACGAAGGCCGGGGTGATGCTCCAGGCAACCCGTTTCTCGCCTTTGAGTACGTTTAGGCGGGCCATATAGGCCCGTCTGTCCACCGGCTGGTTCGCAGCAGAGATCGTGTAGATCTTGATGCCGTCCGGGTCAAGCCAATCGGCGCGGCTTTCGATTTTCCGAGTGTGGAATAGGGGCATGGTGGTCGCCAATCGAAAAGAAGGTGCCAGGTTGTGTTATTGGGAATATACCCGCCCAGGAAAGCCTGTCGATGAAGATTCCCGACCTACCGTTCACACTCACTGACTGGGAGCATGTGCTGCCCACCCTACATCCCGGCGAAACGGGGGAGGCGCGTTGGCGGACGTTTGCCATGGGCGATATGCGCGTGCGTCTGGTCGAGTACAGCGCGGGCTATCTCGCCGATCACTGGTGCGACCGCGGCCATGTGCTCTACGTGCTTGAAGGCGAGCTGCACACGGAACTGAAAGACGGTCGTCGTTTCGTTCTCACGCCCGGCATGAGCTACCAGGTTTCCGACTACGGCGACGCCGCCCACCGATCGTCGACCGCGACGGGCGCCAAGCTTTTCATCGTCGATTAGCGGCCAGGAAAAGCGAAAATGTGTCAGGGTGGTCCAGAGATGGTTAGGTGGGTATAACCACCTCCTCCGTTTTGAGGGCGAGTCCTCTCCAGTTCGTTACCTGCCGTCGGCACTCGCCAGCCTGGCGCGACTGACGTTGCCCGCCGCCGGCGCCCGGAACCGCCAACTGTTTCCGGCCCGCATGTCCATGATGCCGTCCGACGCCCAGCCGATCTGCCGGCCGCGGGAATCAAAAACACGGAACCGAACACGCACGTCACGCAATCGGCGGCCGCTGATGTTCACGGCTCTTCCGACGACCCGCGTCCGGT
Source organism: uncultured Gammaproteobacteria bacterium (assembly GCA_963765335.1). GTDB lineage: Bacteria > Pseudomonadota > Gammaproteobacteria > Xanthomonadales > Rhodanobacteraceae > Dyella. Next base: position 36,084 of record CAVXWA010000018.1, read on the forward strand.
CTGGACGGACATCGCGTTCCACGCGGTAGTTCTCTACTCGCACACGGCGGCCGGCTCCCACTTGGAAGGCGTTCGCGCTGGGGCTGATGCTGAAGACCGCCGCGATGGCCAGGGTCGCGGCGGCGAGGCGATAGCGCATACGTATCTCCTGGTCCGGTGTCCTGCCGACCTATTTTACGCCCCTAAAGATCATGGAGCTGCCGCAAACAAAAGGGATGGAGGTAGTCAGGTGGGTATAGCCACCTCCGCCCCTTCTGGGTCAATAACGCTTTTGCCAGGCCTACTCGTTGACGGCGTGGGCGCTCTCGGCAGGGTAGGGTTCCTGCAGGGCGGTGGCGCCGGTTTCCAGCAGGGACTTGAGGTTGGAGATGACCTTGGGCCAGCCGCCGGATACGGCTTCGATGAATTTCGAGGGCGAGCGTTCGATGGTGTGGGTGATGGAGAGCTTGACCGCTGTTCCACTGGGTTCCAGTTCCATCGTGCATTGCGAGTCGCCCTCGGCCTTGAGCTCGGGCTTGCTCTGGTGCTGCCAGCGGATGACCAGGCGCCGTGGCGGCTCGGACTCTACGATCGCGCCGGCGTCGAAGATCTGACCGTCGCTCGACACCAAACTCCACGGCGACCCCGTCGTCCATTCGCTTTCGCCGTGCATGCCGAACCAATACTGCTTCATGAACTCCGCATCGGTCAGGGCCGTCCACAGCTTCTCCGGCGTGGTGCGGATGTAGGTTACGTAGACAAACGTTGATCTAGTCATCGGTTTGCTCCAAGCGTCGTTTCAATTTGGAAAGTGCCTTGAGGCGCGGCTTTTCGAACTTGGCAATCCAGCGCTCGTAGATCACTTGTAGCGGTACCGGATTGAGGTAGTGCAGCTTTTCACGACCGCTCCGCACGGTGGCGACAAGGTGCGCCGCTTCCAACAAGTCCAGGTGCTGCGTCACGCCCTGCCGCGACATTTCCAGGTGTTCGCACAAGTCGTTGAGGGTGCGGCCGTCGTGTGCGTGCAGCAGGTCCAGCAGCTTGCGCCGACTGGGATCGGCGAGAGCTTTGAACAGCAAGTCGGTGTCGTCGATGGGCTCGACCATTCGTGCCTACATGCAAGTAATAGCTTGCCTAAATAATAGGCAAGCTATTACTTGCATGTCAAGTGCTGGCTTATGGTCGACTGCGCATGGCGAAAAGGTGCGGGGGACGGGTCAGGCTTCATGGGAGCGGGCCAGCCTTAGGCTCGTTCTGCATGCCTCTCATCGCTGGTCAGTCTGTTCGGTTCAATCTCAAATTCACGCTGCCAACCCGGGCCTAGGGGCATGGTTATTAACCAGGGCAACTCCAGGGCAAGAGGAGTGAATCGCATGGCATCGGAAAGAGCGAGCGTTCAAGTGACCGTCTCCAAGAATGGTCCGTATCTTGTCGTTGGCGATATTGCGCTCGCGAAACAAACCGTCGTCGCCGATGCCGAGGGAGGCTCTGAGGCCTGGAAGGAAGGTCCGCCGATCGACCACGCGCCGACCTATTTGCTGTGCCGTTTCGGTGCGTCGCAGTCGAAGCCGTTCTGCGATGGCTCCCACAAGAAAATTGGTTTTGATGGGACCGAGACTGCAGACCGGAGGCCGTACCTCGATCAAGCGCAGGTCATCAACGGACCGGTGCATGACCTTACCGATGCGGAAAACCTCTGCGCTTTCGCTCGGTTCTGCGACCCCCACGGAAAGGTCTGGAATCAGGTGGCCGAGACCGATAACGCGAAGGTGCGGGCCCACTTCACTCGCCAGGTCAACGAGTGCCCGTCTGGACGCCTGGTGGCTTGGGATAGGGCAACAGGGCGGCCGGTCGAAACCGAGTTACCGATTTCCATCGGTCTCATCGAGGACCCGGTGGAGGAGTGCAGCGGCCCGCTATGGTTGCGCGGAGGCATCCCCGTCATCGCTGCCGACGGATTCAAGTACGAAGTGCGTAATCGGGTCACGCTTTGTCGATGCGGGCAGTCGAAGAACAAACCCTACTGCGACGGATCGCACGCTGCCATTCATTTCAGGGACTATTGAGCGCGCGGACAACCACTAAGAAAGGTCTGAATAAGTGACCGCCCGTCATTCCCGCAAAAGCGGGAATCCAGTGCCTCTGCGTTCAGTGGGGTGAAAGTCGCTGGATTCCCGCCTTCGCGGGAATGACGAGTGCTTCGAAGTTACTTTCAGCGGGCGCTGGCGTTCGTGAGGTCAGCCTTCTCGACAAAGCAAGCGCCTATGTCTTCTTCCGCGTTTCACGATGAGAAGCAGAAGGATCGGTGTCACACGTGCTTGCATCGGGGATGGGCTTGAGCCGCACTCAGATTGTGTAGGCGGAACGCGCATGCGCGTGTCAATGGGCGAAGTTCCTTGAACTGACTTCTCCCACTTCATTCTTGCTTTCTCAGCTGCTGACGGTCCTTAGCGAGGCAAAGGGGACGCAGGTAGATAAGTCCGCCAAATTACTTCCGTCCCATGTGGCTGCCTATTCGCGACGGCTTTACCATCGCCTGCAAGGTGCCGGCGCATGGACGCCGGCACCTGTGTTTCAAGCACTAACGCTTTGCCACGCTCGACTCAGTGGTGATCATGGTCATGATCGTCGGAGTCTTGTTCCGGCGTAAAGGAGACGCCACGCAGTACTTCCGCAAAGTTTGCCGTACGTAGCGTGACGAACTTCTCCTGGGCGGCTGTCGTCGCGCTGCTGTTGCTCAGTACGTCGCGGATCGCCACCAGACGGTTCGGATCGGCACCGATATCGCCATTGCCGCTGATCGTCGAGGTCGTTGCCCAAATGGTCGCCCGGCCGTCGCGATCGACACGACCCACGATATTGCGTAGTCCGTCGGTGGACGGCGACCACGGCAGGTCGGTGGCGACATTGGTGCCGCTTGGGTAACCGGACACCGTATAGGCTTGGCCAAGGTTGAGGCCGGCCTGCAACGTATAGGCAAGCGTCCAAGTCTTGCTGCCGCTGTTGTACACCCACTTCTGCAGTCCTGCCGTGGTCTGTGCGGCCGCGTGGGTGTACAGATCGGCGCCGCCGGTATAGCCATCTCCTTCGTCGGCGACGTAGAGCGTGTTGTCGTCGGCAAACCACAACGCAAATGGATAAGCCAGCGGCTTGGCCGTCTTGGCAGGTGTGGTGGGGAATCCAGCCAGGATGCACATGTTGGTCGGCAACCCGTTGCTCAGCAGTTGGCTGGCGTTATAAGTCAGCGGTGCGCTGGGCAAGGGCGCACCGGCGACCGGCACGCCGACGCCGTTCGGGCAGGCGGTTCCCGTGGTGTCGACGAAATACACCGTGTTCACGCCATTGCTGCCGCTGCCCTTGGTGAAATAGACCACGTCGTCGTGCAGGGTCATGCCGCGAAAGTTGTCGTCCTTGCCGATCTTGTCCGCCTTCAGTCCCATGGCGGTCACAGAGAAGCTCGCTAACGGAGTGCTGGTGCCCGCCTGCTGCGCGATCTCCGGCAGATGCGCCCGCGCGATGAATTGCGCGCCGGCACCAAGGACGATGCCGGCAGGCTGTGGATTGCCGCCATTGCCGGCATTTCCGGAGGTGAAGAAGTAGTCGCTACCATTGCGGTTGAGCAAAATGGCCGCACGGCCGTTGTTGCCGCTGTAAGCATTGGTTTCGGTGAAGCTGAAGCGGCCCGCATGGTTGACCGTAGCCACGGCTCGGTAAAAGTTTTGGCCATCCGGATTGGTCGGATCGACGGCACCAGGTGTGTTCGAGTTAGACACATCGAGCGCATTCACTGGTGCCACGTAGCCCATGAATGTCAGGTATTTGTGATCCTGCGAAAGATGCAGCCCCAGCTCCGACTTTGAGCTGAAGCTGGTTACCAACTCGCCCTCTGGCGCCGTTGGCAGCAGGCTGTTGGGAACTTGCAAGGAATTGACCAAATGGCCATCCGGCGTCAGCTGATCCAGATAGATGCGTGCCGTGATGCCGAAGCTGCTGTCGTATAGATCGTTGTTCCATACATAGGGATAGGTGCCGTCATACGGGGCGCCGCCAGCGTCACCGCAGCCGCCTGTTGTATTTGCACAATTTACCGGCAGGATCGCACCGACCTGGACGTTGCTGGCCTTGTTGTCGTAAACGCTGCGGCTCAGGACAAGATTGCCTGGCCAGAAATGAAAGTCGCGCTGATTCCGGGAATCATCGGCATGGGCGACAACGCCGCTACCGCACAGAATGAGCGCAAGAGTCGCGCCGATACGCCGCCGAGCAAAACGGTGTGACAAAGAACTTGTCATGGTTGGTCTCCAGGGGTTCGGGCCTGCCCAGGATTGGGCGAGCAGGGCCACGCTAGTGACAACCAATGAAGGATTCTTGACAAAGCGCACTAGTTTCAAAAGAGAAACAGTTATCGAGCACGCCCCGGGTGCAGAAAGAAACGGTTGAGCGCAAAAGTCTACGTTGCCCCGACTTACAAACTTCTCGATACGCCTCGGACCTGCAGGCCTGTATCGATGAGCGCCTAAAGCCAGCTGCTTAAGTGCCGCGCTCTACAGCGCGGACACAGTCCACGTCATGCGATGCCAAAAAGCCCGCGCCGCTTGTTACTTTCGTAAAAGCTTTCGGCTGGGCGCGCGGTGCGCTCGGAAACATCACTCGATGTGGTGCATCGTCGCTATCGACGCATCCGTCGATAAAAAAACGAGGCCAGGTTGTGTTGTTTCTGGTGAACCAGCTCACGCTGGTCATTGGCAACTCAACCTGACCCCGTTTTTGGTCTGTAGCGCCAGCATGCACATCACGGCGTGTAAGACGACGGCGCTTATCAGATGGCGGTCGCCGGGGTCATGTCGGGCACGATGTCGTCACCGCACACATCACGCCACAGGTGATACATCACCCCAAACATCACCCCGAACATGGTCAGTGCCATGGCGACATAGAGCGGAATGACCAGCACGATAATCAGCCATGGGCCGACGAGCTTGCCAAGCAGGGCGAGTAGAAGGGCCACGAGCCCGATAGCGATAGCCACGGCAATCCAGGCAAGGACGAGGCTCACTGCAAACACGAGCAACGGCAGCACGTTCTTCAGCGCGCCGACGATGCCATCGCCGATGGCGCCGAACACGCTGCGGCGGCCCAGCGCAATCTGGCCAAGGCTGATCGCATAGAAACCCAGCATGAAAAGGACGAGCACCGTGAAGAGTGCGATGGCGATTCCGAAGCCCTGGGGCCATCCCGGCGGCGGCTGGTGGGTCGCCTGGGCAGCCAGCACTTGCATGTACCAGCCGGCGATGCCGCCGCCTGACACCGCGATGATGATACCGAGCACGGCGACGTAGACCACACCGATCGTCAGTCCGAAGCCGATCAGGCGCCATGCTTCGCCTTGTTGATAGGGCTTGAAGATGTCGCGTGCGCGGGCCGGCAGGCCACGCTCGGCCGCATCGACCACCTGCAGATAGCCCGCGTAGAGCGGCACGATCAGCAGACCGAACAGCATCGAGAGCGCCATCATCCAGCCAAAGGTCGCTGGGCTCTGCGGCGTGCCGGCGCTTATCGCGTGGAATTGCATCGGCATCGTGATCAGCGCCGGCAGCAGGCACGCCACCATCAGAAAGGCTGCCCCTCCGAGCAACGGCTTCGGATGGCGGAAGCCCACGCTGATACCGTTCTTCAGCCAGCCAAAGCCGGCCGACGGCCCCTTGAATCGTGTCGTCATCGTTTCTCCCCCTGAAGATCGGCGCCCCCGCGCCGTGCTCGCCCAGCATAGCGGGTGACGCCAATGGCACCTAGACGGGAATAACAGGGTCGGGTTGCGTTATTTCTTGCCAGCCGATCAGGGCAGTTACAGGAAACTCAACCCGATCGCACTCCCCGTTCTCGGTAGCGTCCAGTTCAACAAGCAGGGGCGCTGAGCGAGCCAAGCGCTGAGGCGACGCACCTTTGCAGGTGGTCGACGCCAATAACAACTCAACCCCACACGAAAGCCAGCTCGGGCGCCATGGAAGACACAGCGCTTCTCGAGATCTCTGGCGCAAACCGTCTAAGCCGGACAACCGAACGTCAGCCTTTGGTTGACCGTGGATGCCGCGGCCATGACTGCCTGTCGGCAAGGTACGATGTCCGCGTCCGATCCGAAGCAGATATCCGGAACTAGCTTCGTCTGGGGGCAACGAACAGCCTTGGCACGGTGTTCAACACCAGCAGGGTGCCAAGAGCGGGCCGGAGCACCGTTCCGCCATCACCGGGATCCGCACCAACCACGTAACTCGCAAAACACGATACGAGCACTTAAATGACGCTTTCGAAGAGGAAATTTGGTCGTACCGGCTGGAATGTGTCGGAAGTCGGCTTTGGGGCATGGGCGATCGGCGGCTCGTGGGGCAGTGTCGCCGAAGACGACGCCAAGGCCGCGCTAAACGCCGCGCTCGATAGCGGTGTTACGTTCATTGACACGGCAGACGTCTACGGCGGCGGCCGGTCGGAACGGATCATCCGGGACGTGTTGCGGCAACGAGGCGGCGAGCGTCCGATCGTGGCCACCAAGCTCGGGCGCCGGCTCGATCCGCATGTGACGAGCGGCTATACGAACAAGCGTGAGCTCGCGGGATTCATCGACCGCAGCCTTTCGAACCTGGGCGTCGATACGCTCGACCTGGTGCAACTGCACTGTCCGCCGACGGAGGTTTATTACCGTCCCGAGGTGTTTGACGCGATGGACGAGTTTGTCGCTGCTGGCAAGATCCGCTTCTACGGCGTGTCGGTCGAAAAGGTCGAGGAAGCGCTGAAGGCGATCGAGTATCCCCATGTGGTTTCGGTGCAGATTATCTACAACATGTTCCGCCAACGTCCTGCCGACCTGTTCTTCAGGCAGGCGCAAAAGAAAAACGTCGCAGTGATAGCGCGAGTGCCTCTGGCGAGCGGTATGCTGACGGGCAAGATGTCCGCGGATTCTGTTTTCCCGCCAGACGATCATCGTACTTTCAATCGCCATGGCGAGGCGTTCGACGTCGGCGAAACATTCTCCGGGGTGCCTTATGACATCGCGTTGAAAGCGGTCGACGAACTGCGCGGCCTTGTGCCGGTGGACGCTTCCATGGCGCAACTGGCTCTTCGTTGGATTCTCATGGAGGATGCCGTCTCCGTCATCATCCCGGGCAGTAAAAACGCGGCCCAGGCAGCGTCAAACGTCTCGGCTGCGAGGCTCGCGCCACTGTCCGATGAGGCAATGCAACACGTCCGTGAAGTCTATGAGCGTCATATAGCGCCTCATGTTCACCAGCGCTGGTAAAAAGCTCCGGACCAGTGGAAGGGCTGCGCCCCGACATCCGGGACGTCGGATTTTATCGAGAAGATCTTTCCACCCTTGCGCACGGCTTCCACGCCCACGGGATGCTCAACATCGTCCACACCGTGGATACGAGTTCCTTGGCCAAAGCGGCCAGGGAGGCGGTACGCGTGACCCAGATGGCGCTCGATACGATCAGGCCATGGGAGCATCCTGGCCGCGACACTGGGATCGAGCCTTAGCAAGACCCGCTGGTACCTGGGTGGCCAAACTATGCTTGCTCAACGTGGCCAAGCTATGGTTTCAGCCACATTCTAATGTTCGCTCTCCATGTCGAGGGCGATTCCCTTGGGTCACCGGGTTCCTTGGAGCGACGGCATGGCGACGCACACCACCCCGAAGATCGAAGCATTCCTCGATGATCTTTTCTCGGCGCCGACCGCTGGCATGCCGCGCGTCTTCGATCCTTGGAACGCTGTCTCCGGTGATGACATAGCTCCCGCCGCGGTGGAAGGGCGTCGCCGACGACTGAAGCTTCATCTGTCTGCACCCGCACCCCGGCTCCTGCTCATCGGCGAGGCACCTGGCTATCAGGGAACGCGGATAACGGGTTGCCCGTTCACCTCCGAAGCCCTGCTGCTAGAGGACGGCGTGCCACGCATAGGCAGGCTTTGCGACCGGCTTACTTCTCGGCGGCTTCCTTGGCGCGAGCCATCGTCCACGATCGTGTGGCGCGCGCTCCGCGAACAAGACCTGGCGGACCGCACCATCCTGTGGGGCGCCTTCCCCTGGCACCCTTACGGCGCATCTCCCCTGTCGAACCGAGCGCCGAACGAAACCGAGAAGGCCATTGGCGCGGCCTTTCTGCGCAAACTTGTTTCTGTGTTTCCGGATGTCACCGTGGTTGCCGTGGGAAATGTCGCCGCCGATTCGCTTCGAAAGCTTGGCGTCAAAGCAGACAAGATCCGCCACCCTTCCAACGGTGGCGCTACTGCATTTCGGACCGGGCTCGCCTTGGTGGCGAAGCATCTCTAGATGACAAACAGAACAGGAGTCGGACTGTGGTGGCCCGAGTTTGACGGGAACCATTGAAGCGGACATCCCTGGAGACGCTGCGACCACCCGCGGGGAACCAGGCGTCGCAGAACGTTAGGCTGGCCGACTAAGCCGACGATCGCCATCCATACCTAAGGGAATGCGCGAGATCCTCCGAGTCCTAGGCAGGGATTCGCTGCAACTCTATTGCTTGACGGGGTGAATTACCTGACCTAAGTTAGGTATCTATGAGTGACGCCATTAAACGTGTCCGTCGCTTCAACCGTGCCGTGACGGCAGCGGTGGGCGCGCTGGATGAATCCTTTCTTGGTCGCGGTCGCCCGCTTGGATCCGCTCGTGTCATCAATGCCATTGGGCAGGGGCGGACAGACGTTGCCGTGCTCAGGGAATACCTGGGTGTCGAAACCAGTCTGATGAGCCGCCTGTTGCGTGGCCTCGAGGATGAGGGCCTGGTGGAAACCGTGGTGAGTAAGTACGACGCGCGTCGCCGCGTAGTGAGCCTGACCAAGGCCGGAAGGTCGGAATTTCGCGCGTACGAAGTGCTTTCCAATGCCCAGGCCAAAACCATTCTCGCCAGCCACGCACGGCCAGACGAACTGCTGGCGGCGATGGATCTCGTGGCATCGGCGCTTGGGCGCGACCGTGTAGTGATCGAAGAGGCGGACCCTCGAGGTGAGGCTGCCAAATACTGCCTTGGCGCTTACTTTGAAGAAATCGCCAGCCGTTTCGAACACGGTTTCAAGGTATCGCGTTCAAGGGATCCTGCCGCCGAGCAAATGATTCGACCGCGCGGCGCCTTCCTGGTTGCCTGGTCTGACGATCTCCCCGTTGGCTGTGTGGGGTTGAAGGGAGGCACGCACAGCATCGCGGAGATCAAGCGGCTTTGGGTGGCGCCGTACGCACGTGGCATCGGACTGTCGAGGCGACTTATGGCTGAGGCCGAGGGCATCGCACGGGAGTTGTCCATCAAAACACTCCGCTTGGATACCAATCGCGCATTGTCTGAGGCCAAGCAGCTCTACCTCAAGACCGGATGGAAAGAGATCGATCGTTTCAACGACGATCCTTATGCCGACAGTTTCTTCCAGAAGCGACTGTGACTTCAGCGGGCCGCTGGCTGACATCGGAGACTGTTCGCGCGGAGGACATGGTTGAGCACTAGCTGCGTGGCTTTAGGCTACCCTGTGAACGCGCCTGGATCCGCAACCCCATCCGGACCTGACGCGTCGGCGTCATCCGTCGGGCGCGTCGCGCAATTAAGCAGGAACGTACGTCAACCTAATCACGTCCTCGCCGAATAATTCGTTGGCCACGAGGCGGAGCGGTGGTCGAGGGCCCGCGAAGAATGGCTTGCCGCGACCAAGCACGACGGGGTGGAGATAGAGTTGATACTCATCGATGAGACCAAGGTCCGTCAGGCTTCGCGCCAGGTCCGGTCCGGCGACTTCGATCTCCCCAACGAGCTCGGCCTTCAGCCTCCGTATCACCGCCTCGATGTCATCGGCGACAAGGGTGGCGTTCGGGCCGACTGACTTCAGCGAGCGCGACACGACCCACTTCGGTTGGCTCCGCCACGCCGCCGCGAAGTCGCGTTCCTCCGCGCCCCACTCAGGAGAGTCTTCGTCCCAATAACGCATGATCTCGTACATACGGCGACCGTACACACTGCCCGTCAGGTTGCGCACTTGCTCTATGAAGTGACGAAAGAGCGACGGACCAGGCGCAAATGCCATGTGGTCGACGTAGCCATCCAGAGACACGTTCATTCCAAAGACAAGCTTCGCCATGGAAAATCTCCACTCCAGGGTCTTCAGGATAGCTTGACCCGCCGCTGTGCAGAAGTGAGGCTGGACGCAATCTGCGCGCCGCTTCGTCGGTGTGACCAATAACCAGAGGTGCGCTCCCGACCCGATGCGAACCTTATACGATGTTCCCGCTATAGCGCCGACCGGTGAAGGTCCGGCACTGCCGTACCCATGCACTTTTACCAACGGCGCAACGCGGCGATGGACCGCTTCGTCCACTCGTCTAAGTGGTGGACGATCCAGGAATGTCCCGCACGATTTCGGTCAATTTGGCGGAACTGATCTCGTAGAAGAAGCCATAGAGCTTGACGTTCTTCGGAACAGCCGGGCTCTCGCGAAGCAACTTGATGTCGTAGTTGAGCGACTCCTCAAAATCCATGATGGCGAGGCTATCGTGATCAAATAACTTCGAGATATCGGCGTGATGATGATCACGAAACTCCTCGATCAGCAGGTCCGGCGTCAAGGTCGTCGTACCGCAGAACGAGTGGTGTACTACGGCGACGTTTTGGACATTAAACAGATAATCCATGGCCGCGACGGACTGTAGCGCGAAGGCGGCGCGTCCCCCCGCGTTGGTCGCGGCAAACAGTGTTGTCGTGGATCCAACTCGAGTGCCATGTTCGTCGGTGATGATTTCTCCCGGGTAGACCTCGTCCCCCAGATATTCGGCGACGGCTCGCGGGATTTCGACCGCCCGGGGGTCAAGGCAGTGGATCACGAGTGTCTTCATCGGGATGGCTTGGTTCGCGCCCTCGAAGGCGTTCATATCGAACCCGGGCAGTTTCCGGTACTCGTAATCGCTGAACTTGCCCATGTTCCTGCTCCGCTGGAGGTCAACTGGGTGAAATCGGCGTGATTTGGTGCTACTGGCAATGAACAACCCAAGCTACGCTCGCCATCGGTCTTGCACCATGGCGGAGATGTGGACCGTCCTGGGGCATCGGTGTCTTGTTATGGACACTCACCTAGTGAGGAGGTCAAGAGATCGGGGATTGCCTAAGGACGCCTGAGGTCCGATTTCGACCCGATATAGGTATTCCGCCCCATTCTCAGTGACCATGTCACGGCGGCCAGGTCGCTGGTCGCGAGGGCGGGACTTGCACCGGCAAGCTACGAACATTGCGACCCAAACATGCGATGTTCACCGCTTTGGTTTCGAGCTTGCCGCTGCGCTTGAGCTCTTCCACGAATACTCAGGGCGCGCCGGCCGATCGGCTCTCTATAAGGTCTCGGTTGGTTTGAGGTGGTACCGGCCCCGCCATGTTCTCTCCCGATGCACGGGGGGCATGGTCGTGCCCGTTCGTTGACAGGGTTCGATGGGGGCATGAAGGTTCCGCGGCGGTGGTGGCGGCGCTTCTTGCAGATCACCCGGGCCGAGGCGGCTATCGCTACGCAACGGGAGCCAATGCAATTTACTATGGCCGCAACTCCCGTAAGCTGTGAACCGGTCCGGGGGCTCTCAAAGGCGGGGGGGACAAGCGGTGGATACATCTATCGACTTTCACGCGATTCCGCGAGTCGCGGCCGGCCGCTCCCTTGGAGGGCGGGAGACTCAGCAAGACGATCTGGTTTGTTTTCATGATGCGAGCGAGGGCGTACATCTGCTCGTACTGGCGGATGGCATGGGCGGGGATGGTGCCGGCGAGCTGGCCTCGGAAGGTGTCGTCCAGATAGCCCGCCGCCTGTGGGAAATGCGTCTTTGGCAGGAACAGCCGAGCTCGTTGTTCCTGGAATCGCTGTGCCAGCAGGCCCATGAAGAGCTGCGACGTCGGCGCATGGGCCTGACCGACGGGGAGCCACACTCCACCGTGGTTGCCATCCTGGTGCGGGGTGGTCAGGTCTCTTGGGTGCACGTGGGTGACAGCCGCCTTTACCGCTTTCAGCGCGGACGTCTCATCGGACGGACCGAAGACCACAGCGTGGCGCAGCTCAAGCGCCAGCGGGGTGAGCTGACGGAGCGCGATCTCGCCACCGATCCCGATCAGCACAAGCTGCTGCGCGGCCTGGGCGGATCGGAAGCGCCGGTGGTCGAGCATGGTTGCGCACTGCTGCGCGCCGACCAGACGTTTGTGATGTGCAGCGACGGCGTTTGGGAGCAACTGACGTCGGAAGAGCTCGGTCGTCTATCATCGCGTCGTGATCAGCACGACGCTTTGCGAGAAGCGCTGGCGCTGGCGGTCGAGCGCGGCGGCATGCATGGGGATAATGTCGCACTCATTTTTGCCCGTCTTGGCCCCGATGGTTGGATACGCCGGTGGTGCGATGGTTTCTGGTCGGTGGTCAGGCGCGCGGCAGCTATCAAGCGCCGGACAGGTGAACAAGCCACCACCCTGCGTAACGAGGTATGACTTTGGCTCTTTCGTTTTATTTCAGGCGCCGCTGGTTGGGGCGACTGGCGCCGGCTGTCGTTTCGCTGGTGCTGCTGGGTATGGTGGGTTGTGCGCAGGTGAGCGCCATCAAGTCCAAAGTGAGCGACACCTTCGGCGGGTCCTCCCCGACACAGACTTCCGCTGCGAGCGCCGATGACGGCTCGCCGGACGCCAGCAAGGTGCTCTCATTGGGCGCCATTACCAACACCTATTTGCTGCATGGCCGCTATGCCGAGGGCGAGCAGCGCTTGCGGCAGTACCTGGCGAAGTACCCCGGCGATCGGACCGCCCAGAGCTTGCTGCGCCAGCTCACCGCCGATCCCAGGACGATGCTCGGTGGGCAGTCGCGTGGATACGTCGTGCAGCAGGGCGATTCGTACAGCACGCTGGCGGCCCGCAACCTGGGTGATTCGAACCAGTTTCTGATCCTGGCCCGCTACAACGGTTCGACCAATCCCTCCGCATTGCACGTCGGCGATACGGTGCACCTGCCGCTGGCCGGCACGCATACTCCTTTGACACCAGGCACATCCTCGGCGAAGACAGGTATTGCCAGTCGTGCTGCCACTGCCAACTCCGCGAACGACGCTGCCCCGTCAGCGGCTCCGGAAGTGGCCCCGGTGGGCGAGTCGGCCACGGCCAGGGCGCAGCACCTGCAAGCGGAAAGCACCACCCTGATGAAGCAGGGGCAGCAGGATCAGGCATTGGCCCGCCTGGACGAGGCGCTGACGCTCGATCCCCACCTCAAGCCCGCTGGAAACCAGGCGCTGCGCGACCAACTGCTGGGCTCGTATCACGAGCGCGCCGTGGTGCTGTATCGCGACCAGAAACTGGACCAGGCGATTGCCCTGTGGGACCACGTTCTGGCAATCGATCCAAACTACGAGCGGGCCGTGATCTATCGAGCGCGTGCCGTCGATCTGCAGCATCGGCTCAAGCAGCTTTGAAGCGGGGCATCCCTAACGGGGGCCTTCGAAAAACCGTGCTTTTTCCCGTCATTCCCGCTTGACCAGCCGTTCGGCTGTTGAGGGCCGCGGAAATGACGGGTTTTTTGAAGTTCCCTAACGTGACGGGTCGAGTTCCGAGGGTGGCGACATCACCTGGGTCGGTTGCGTCGCTGCATCCGCCGCTGCGTGATGCGTAGGCGAGCCTTCCGAAGGCTGGCGCGCCTGCAGCGCGCTACTCATCAGGTTGAAGGCGACAAACAGCCGTCCAAGCTCATCGCGGCGTACAAGGCGGATCCGATAGCCGTAGTCTCCGCCGGCCACCCGCAACAGCGCATCGCCCAGCATGCCAAGCAGCGCCAATGGGCGCCGAAACAGCCAATAGGCAGCGCCTACCATGGCCGTCAGGGTGACAATGAGCACGGCAACGATGACCCAAAACGTCGTTCGCTGGGCGGCAACCAAAGGCGCCTTGCTGACCCCCAGCCGTAGTTCGCCCACGGTCTTGGTCTGATAGCGAATAGGCACGTCGAACAACAGCATTTCATGGTCTTGCGTGCCGTCGATGACTTCGCCAAGGTAACTCTCGACGCCGTCGGCCAACGTCAGTCGATGCTTTTCATCAAGCCTGGCCAGCCCGTGGCCTACATCGCTTGGCAAAGTGCTCGCAATCACGTCACCCTGCCGATTGGCGATGGCAAGGTAATGGATCTGCTGGTTACGCGCGATCCCTTGCACCAGCGCGCGCGTGGCCGGGTCGTCGCCGAGCAGCAAATTCTCGGCGGACTCATTGGCCACCATGCGGCCCAGCGAACTACCAAAGTCCGTAGCCAGACCGGTCACCGCGGTGTTCTGCTTGGCATAGATCGCCGCCAGCCCCAGCAGCAGGACCAGGCACAAGATCGCGCCAAGCGCACCAATCCAGCGCAGCCGCAACGAGATGATTCGGGTGGCCAGCGAGGAGTCGTGCGAGCGTTCGTATTCGCGACGAGCCAGGCGCAGATCGTCAATGACCTCGGCGCCGCTTTGGTAACGCGCGTCGGGAGTGGGCGACAACAAGGTGCGCACGATGCTGACGAGCATCGATGGCGTGGTCGGATCGAGCGGCGCAATCGCGGGCTGTGGCTGGCGCTGACGTTCCCTGATCAGCCGCTTCAGGTCAGTCGTTTCCGGCCATGGCAGCTTGCCGGTGATCAGCCAGCAAAGCACGACGCCCAGCGAGAACAGGTCGCTGCGCGCGTCGGCCGTATCCCCGCGCAAACGCTCAAGCGCCATGTAGGCGGGGGTGCCACCGATCTCCCTGGCTTCGCCGCGTTCCGTGTTCTGCTGTGCGCGACGCTCAGCAATGCCAAAGTCGCTGAGCTTGGCATAGTGCCAATCGTCGGCGAGCATGATGTTCTCGGGCTTTACATCGTGATGGAGGACGCCCTGGCTGTGCGCATAGTCCAGCGCTGCCGCCATCTGCGACGCCAACTCGATGGTGACCGCCAAAGAGGGCAGCCCGTCACGCGCAACCCGGCTGGCCAGTGTTTCGCCCGAGAGTCGCTCCATCGCGATGTACTTGCGACCATCCGCCATGTCCCCGGTATCGAAGATCGTGACGATGTTTGGATGCACCAGGTGCCCTGAGGCGCGGGCCTCCAGCAGCAGCCGGTCGCTAGTGCCGGGATCGGTAGCCATCTTGCGATGGAGGCATTTGATGGCCACCGGTCGATCCATCTCGGGATCGTAGCCGGCGTACACCACGGCCATGGCACCCTCGCCAAGAACGCCGTCGATGCGATAGCGGCTGATGGAAGGTGGCGTGGGGCGTGCGCTCATGCCGGTGCCGTCACAGCTGCCACCAGGCCAGCGCTGAGAGGCCAGCGAGCACGGCCAGGCCGATGGAAAGCCAAGCCAGGCTTACGCGAACCCGCTTGCCGGGTTCCTTGGTCAGAAACACGAACTCGACCTGCCCAAAACGAAGGCGGTCGCCGTGCTTGATGATGGCTTCATGGACACGTTTGTTGTTGACGAAGGTGCCATTGGTAGAAAGGGTGTTCATGACCACATAGTGGCCTTGCTGATTCATGATCCACGCATGCGTCGAGGAGACGCTCAGGTCGCCGATCACGATGTCGTTGCCGTTCCCGCGGCCAATCGTTTGCCGGCCCGGGCGTAGCGAGAACCGACGACCCTCCCACCCCGCGGTGACCCCCTCGATCACGGGCTCATGCACGCTGGCGCGGCCATCGTTCGCCGGGCCCGCCTCGACAGCGAGCTGACTCAGTTCCTCGGCCGAAAAAAGTCGCGTTCCCTGCGGACCCGAGGAGCGCCTCCCTGGCGCAGATGGCGGAGTGTTGCGAGGGGGTTCCATCGAACGCCTTTGACTCATGTCACCTGGACAATATAGCCAACAAGTCGGCCAAGATGGCTCAAACTTGCTCCCTTCAGCCTAGCCTATGGCTAGCTTGCTTGAGGCTGACGAACCAGGGCCCGGCCACGGGTGCCAGCCGCTTGATAGTTCGTGTGAGCCAAATTGAGACCGTGCCACGGTTGTGGTGCATCCGAAACTGAGCCTCGTAGCCCGGTGATGCCCACCCAATTTTGCCCCCCTTCTACCACCTTCAGCTCACGGCATGGGCGGGGCGCAGCAGGGGCGATCGGCGCGGCCCCTTTGAGTGGGATCCGATGCCGACACCTCTGCAACAAGGGATAGATCGGTCTTAGGGGGCTATCCAGGCAAATCCCTCGCGTCCCGGCTAGCGGAAGGTGGCCACACTCTGGTCGACCGTGGACCTTGCGACTATGGTGACCGCTGGACAAGCGGGAAGCGTCTGCTTCCGGCTCGAGGCGTACATGACGGGGCTTGGTCCGGGTGACGAAGCATCCATGCCGCCTGGCGGCCTTTCGCTGCCTTGCGCACCTTCAAGGGATTCATCAATTCCGGGGGCAGCAATGATCGCTGGGTGGCTTGACGCGCAGGGATGGACGAGGCGGCACATCACGCTGGTCCTGATTGGGGTCTTTGCTTCCTTGATGCTGGCCACATGCGCAAGGGCGACTCCTGTGCGCATCGACACCGGCCTGATCGAAGGCGTGCTGGAGCATGACGTCTTCATCTACAAAGGCATTCCTTTCGCACAACCCCCGGTGGGCGAGCTTCGCTGGCGTGCACCGCTGCGCGCGCTCGCCTGGCAGGGCGTACGCGAGGCGAATCAGTTCGCGCCGGTTTGTATGCAAAACGGCACCTATCCTCCTGATGCGCCCACCGAGCCAACCAGCGAGGACTGCCTCTACCTGAATGTGTGGCGCCCCGCCGATAGTGGCCATGAGAAGTTGCCTGTGATGGTGTGGATCTACGGTGGCGGCTTGGAGAACGGCAGTGCATCCACGCCGCTTTATGCGGGCGACAAACTCGCACATGAGGGCGTGATTGTCGTGACCTTGAACTACCGGCTCGGGGTCTTCGGGTTTCTGGCGCATCCGGAACTTACCCGGGAGGCCGCTTATCACAGTTCCGGCAACTATGGTTTGCTGGATCAGATCGCGGCACTCCAGTGGGTCCATCGCAACATCGCTGCGTTTGGCGGCGATCCTGATCGGGTGACGGTTTTTGGTCAGTCGTCCGGAGCCATTTCGATCAGCGCCTTGGTGACTTCACCTTTGACCAAGGGTCTGTTTCAACGAGCGATCGGCGAGAGTGGTGGACTCTTCGAGCCGCTGGATATTGCGCCGAACTTCAAGCTGGCGGGCGCCGAGCAGGATGGGGCGTATTTCGCCGCCGAGGCCAAGGCGCATTCGATAGCTGCGCTGAGAAAGATGCCGGCTGCCGAGTTGATGAAAGTCTCGTTCGAACCCCACCTCATCATCGACGGTTACGCCCTGCCGAAATCGCCCTACGAGGCGTACCAAAAGGGGCAGCAGAACCATGTATCGGTCCTGATTGGCTCGAATGCTGATGAAGGGCAGGCCTTCATCGCGGGCCATACCATCACCCGCGATAACTTCAGGCAGGCACTCGACCGTAGTTTTCCCGATGTTCTCGTGCGATTGATTGGCCCCGAGCCGGGTGCAACCGATGCGCAGGCCAGGGCATCCGCCGCCGCATTTGAGCGTGACATGCGTTTTCGCTGGGATATGTGGACTTGGGCGAGGTTGGGCGCGAATGCCCGTGCAGGCAAGGTCTTCCTCTATCGGTTCTCGCGAACTCCGCCGTACCAGCCAGGGGACAAATACTTCGGCTGGGGTGCGAGCCATGGGATGGAATTGCCGTATGTCTTCGATCACCTGGAGCAGCAACCATTGCTGTGGACAGGACTGGATCACCAGCTCGCCGCCACCATGACGACGTATTGGACCAACTTTGCCAAGAACGGTGATCCGAACGGCCCGGGTCTGCCGTTGTGGCCGCAGTTCGACCCATCGAGTTCGTCCGTGATGCAACTCGGCGACCGAATGGAAGCCGCGCCGACGGAGGACACTCGGTCACTACGGAAAATCGATCGGGTTTACGCGACGGCGCGCTTCGTGCTTGGGCACCTTTATCTCATTGGCGCGGCGATCTTAGCCTTGATGCTGGCTACCATCGTGGCGATTGTCACGCGCTTGAGGCGGAGGCGGCGCAGGGTTGCTGTGGACGCCTGATCTTTGATGTCCGTTTTTTGCCACTGGCACAACCTTCTACCTCGGCGCTCGTCGGCATCGTCGCTGGGTCCGCGCGCGACCCGAAGCGGTCATCGGGGCAAACCGATTAGGAGGCGCTATCGCAGCTCGACTCGTGTGCCACGAGCTAACGTTTGCCGTCTCCTGCGCGATCGAACTCACGCAATCCATAACGGTAGCAAGCCATAGCGCAAAACGAACGGCATCCAACGCGCGGCGGATCGAATCAAGGGTCAGCCGACTTTCTTGAATTGAATGCCGTGACCTTCTCGTCGTGACGAAAATCCGGTCACCTTGCCGCGGTTATCGCGCTCAAACACTCGGCGTGCGCGCGCCTGGCCCGGCGTAAAAAGCACATCGCGAACCTCGGCCAGCAGCGGCGTGGGCGCGGCGCCATGGGTGGCGCTCAAAAGCTGATTGCCCTGGCGAATGATGGTGACGGTAAAGTCAGGCGTCGCTTGATAGGTGCCCACATATTCGTCCAGCTCATCCGGCGTAAGCGACTCGGCGGGCGGATCGTCGGATAGTGCGACGGTTTGGCTCGAAATCATGCGCCACGCATCACCCTCATCAAGCCATACTTCCGTGGAACGAAAGCGGGGCGTCATCGTCTGATCGCCAACGTGCACAGTCGCGTTATCGGTAAAGCTGGTTACCGCAACCTTGCCATGTACTTCGATGTTGAAATCCGTTTGCACGAGTCGATTCGTGACACCCTTCGGTCCCGCCGCCCCGGGCTTTGTCATGTCCTTCTTGGTGGCAAACTCCCCACCTTCGTTGATAAAGATCACGTGATCGTCAAGATATCGCGCAAGTGTCTTGGTATCGCCAGACGCTGACGCGTCGGAAAACTCCTGCGACTGGCGCCTGATCTTGGTCGCGACATCTTCAGTCGCGCGCACGGTTCCGGCAATAACAACGGCAAACAGGATCATCGCGTAGGGCAGGGCGCGTTGCATGGCAATCTCCCGTGTTTGACGCTCAATGTATATCTTCCGCAAGACCTTTCATGTGCCGTTCGTCGTGATGCCATGAGGCATGGGTAGGTCCGCGCGTTTGATTATTACCCCGTTGTTCCATCAGCGAAACGCGTTTGGCCGGCCACAGATCCGTCTGTCGAATCTCTAGGCAATGATCAAGCCCGCACTTGCGCGTTGGGCGTAATGCTTCGCCTGAATCGTGCCAGGGCTACGAGCATCAAATGCACGCATGCGAGTGAGCGGCGCCATGACGACGCGGTTTTTCAGTGCCAGGTCACCGATTGGTATGGGGTCAAATAGAGTCGGCATGAGTTGAAACCGATACGTGTGATGTCACGACGGAACGTTGGGATGCTGAGGGCGCAGGAACTGGCCTGGGGTAGAGGCCACCGGACAACGGCGCTTCTTGCCAAGTATTTCGAGAGATCATTGGCATCACGCCCTCGGAATATCGGAGGCACCAACTGCGGGCAGGGATCATTCGGATACGGGGCCAGAAGCCGGCCTCAAATGGCGGTCGATGCGTCAAGGTGAGCGGCCAAGCGGGATCGAGGCGTCGACGATCAAACGCAGATTTCTTGTCAGATTCCGTCCAGGATAACCAGACTGCCGCTCGTACTCTTGAGTCTAAGGCCGATTATCTTTTGGTAGGCGGCCGATTCGTAGCAACGCTCAGCGAATTGTCGTGAAGGAAATTCAACGATCACGGTTTCAGGATGCTGCCACTGACCTTCAAGCACCGTCACCTTGCCACCAGCAGCGAGAAACTGACCCCCAAACGGTTTGGCCGTCTCCCCAACCTGCGTTCGATACTCTGTAAACATCGCTTCATCGTGAACAGTCAACGTTACAACCAGGTAGGCCTTCATCTGAAAATCCTCTTATGACTCAACTAGTCGCTATGCAAACGATCAACGTGCGACGCGCTTGCTCGCCGCATAACTAAGCCGCACTCTGCGTGAGGTTCCTCGCGGCGTTTCGCGCTTCGATGGCCTTGACCGAGTTTTCGAAGGCCCTCTCCAGCACGCGCCTCCCGATTGTTCCGAGTACGAAACCGAGCATTCGTCCCTTCAAGTTCTTGCCATCCCGAATGATGACCACGTCAATATCGGTCGTGCCATTTGACTGATGGGCGAAGGTGTAGGTGTGGCTCGACGCCCCTCCCCAGACGTTGGAATCGGTCGTCGTTAGGACGACGTGGTTGAGATCGGACCAGTTGTAGTGCAGGCGTTCCCAGATCCCACCTGAGCCCTCCGTCACGTCGGCTTCCGTGTGGCCACGGTGATGTACCTTGAGGTACTCATCGGCGCTATTGCCAAACAGCTTCGAACGCCTCGGTCCGAAGTCGGTGAGCCCTTGGACGTATTGCTCGGCCGTCAAGGTGGTTCGCTGATGCAGGTGAATCGTGGACATGTCTACTCCTTACTTTCCCGCCAATGGTTGAAGATCGAGAAGTTCGTGGCCTTGCGTCTTTTCCGCGCGGCCCTCGCTCACTGCTTAGGTTTAATTTCGAAAGATTTCGATATTTTCGATAAGCCATTGCTGGAGCGTTCTTGGAGGCTTGCCGGTCAACGCCTCGACGGTCGAGGTCGTCTCTTCAAGAGCGGAATCGCGGAACACCTGGTCCAGGCCGACCAGCAAATCGGCGACCAGTGGCGGGAGACCTTCAGCTAGCAGGGCGGCGCGCTGCTCCTCGCGCGATCGATGGTTGTAGGCGACCGTGTGGCCGAGCAGGGTCGACAGGTGCTCGGCAAGCTGCTGCATGGTCCAGGCCCGCGGCCCGGTCAGGTGATAAGCCCGCTGCGACTCCAAACTGAATTCCTGGAGCAACGCCACGCGGGCTGCGTCGGCGATGTCGCGCGTATCGATAAAGTTCACGCGCCCGTCGCCGGCCGCGCCCGCCCAGGAGTTGGTGGCGATTTGACCTGCCGCTCGCTTGAGAATGTCGACGAATGCCGAGGGCCGCAGGACAGTCGACGCCACCGGCTGCTGAGCCAAGTGCGCTTCGATCCGCATATGCCAGGCAAAGGGATTGAGGCGAGAGGCGGGCCCCAGGGCTGAGAGTTTGACGATATGGCGTACGCCAGCAGCGACGGCGCCGTCGATCAACGCGATTTCGTTGGCCACTTGCAGCGGCGATGTGCCGTGCGAAACGAACAGCCGATCGGCACCACGAAGTGCCTTCTGAAGCGTATGCGGCTGATCGAAATCGATCGCGGCAATGTTGGCGCCCGTGGGGAGTTGAGCCGCGTCGGGTCGCCGAGTCAGCAGGACCATATCGACAGGATCGGAAGCGAGGAGGCCGGTCAGCGCCGAGCCGACGCGCCCCGTCGCACCCGCTATGGCGATACGCTGCCTGTGCGGTACGGATTGAATTTTCTTCGACATGTCGAAGCCCTTCTTGTATCCTGGAACAAGCGTTCCAACATAATGTGGAACGATCGTTCCAAGATGTCAAGGGAGTCGCCATGAGCGGCAAGCCACAATTCGAGGAAGCTGCCGTGATCGCTGCGGCAATCGAGGTTTTCTGGCGTCACGGCTATGCGGCCGCTGCCATCAGCGACCTGACCGAGGCCACGGGCTTATCGCGCTCCAGCCTCTACCAGCGATTCCGCGACAAAGATGGGCTGTTCCAGGAAGCTCTCGAGGCCTACACGCAGCGCGTATTGCGGCGCATGAACTCCGCCAAAGCGGATACCGCGCGCGGGCGATTGAAGGCGTTGCTCCGTGCATTCTTGCCGGACCGGTCCCGCCGACCCGCTGGCTGCCTGATCGGGCGCAGTTGTGCCGAAATCTCGGCACTTTCCAGCGAGGGGCAGGCTGCCGCGTTGGCGGCGGCGACGCGGCAGCGTGAGATTTTCGCGGGCCTTCTGCGCGAAGGCGTGGTGGCGGGTGAGTTGGCCGAAGATGCCGATATCGATGCCATGGCGTGGCACTTTCTCGGGGTGCTGCAGGCCGTATTGAACTCCCCGCAAGCCGGTGCTGATCCGGGCATGCTCGACCGCATGATCGACGTCGCCATGGGGGTTTGGCCTGGCACGCCTCACAAGGGTTCTATGCATCCTTGTGACCTAGCCGCTTCCTCAATCGCGGAATCGAAGAGTCCACGCAAGCGCGCAGCTTCAGCGGTACCTGGCGCTGGCTCGGGTAAAGGACGCTGACTGGCATGGGTGACGGCCCATACGGCTAAAGCAGCTTCACGACAGAACGCGCTTTTACTAGATGATCGATCAAGTACGACAGAATACGGGTGCGCTTTCAGGCGGTGAACGCAACACACGATAGACGCGCAAGCGGAAGGAGTGCTGCTTTGCGAAGCCTTGCTGACTGGGTTACGGCGCAACGCCTGGGGATGTTGGCGCCTGGCCTGCTCGCCCCCTACTGGATAAATTCAAGCCGCGCGCCCAGCCTGAATTCGGCCGGGCATTAGGCTGGCCTGCGAGCGATCATTTCCGCCACCTCGTCACACCACGCAATGTAGGCCTGCTCCGCCAGTACGCCGCGACGCGTCACCAACAGCGGTCCAAGTTGCTGCTCAGTGAGCACCGTCTGTCTGGCAAGAAAGAATTCAAGTTGGGCCTGGTGCTCTGCGCGCACTTCGCTAATTTGCTGCAACGCCGTCTCGCGCGGCAGCAAATCGAAGCACAGCACTCGCAGTATCTGTTCGTCCTTGATGACGGGACGCGGCGAACCATTAGCCGCCCAAGCCCCCAGCTTCTCGAGTCCCGCTTCGGTCAGGCTGTAGATCGAGCGCTCCGGTCCACGCGTGCCCGGCGCGCGCTCGGATTGGATGAGTCCATCCTTTTCCAGTTCGCGTAAAGCGGGGTACACCGAGCTGTGCTCAACCGTCCAGCAATGCTGGCCCACGATCTGCAGCCACTTGGTCAGTTCATAGCCGGAACGCGGCTCATTGTGGATGCCGGCTAGAAGAACATTCTTCAGCGGTTTTTCCTTGCTTGCTGCGACTTCCTTCAGATCACTCACTTGCATGGCTCCTGGATTGCATCACCGCGCACATGGGGCAACTATGTTTTCTTTGACATAGTCATTAGGCAGTGACACTATGTATTTTTCTACATAGATATTAACAGAAAGTCCGCTTTCGCTGCCTCATTCCCAGATCGGCCGTCGCGCGTCCGATTCCCGAACTCCGATGTTCCCACTCGAAATTCATTTCGCATCATTGATGCGAGGGAGAAGTCATGTCCCAAGAAACCATCCTCGTCACCGGCGCCGCCGGCAGCGTCGGCTCGACCGCGCGCACGGCCATCGCCATCCTGCTGGAACAAGGCCATCGCGTACGCGCCATGGTGCGCAAGCTGGACGCGCGCGCCGACACGCTGCGTGACCTGGGCGCCGAAGTCGTGGTCGCCGACATGCTCGACATCGTCGCCGTGCGCGCGGCCATGCAAGGCTGCTCAGTGGTGTATTTCACGATGTCGGTTTCGCCCAACTACCTGGAAGCGGCCACCAACGTCGCGGTCACAGCCAAAAGCCTGGGTGTGAAGGCCTTCGTCAATCTGTCGCAGATGACGCTGTCGCAGATGAGCGAGACAGAGACCACCAGCAGCCCGCAACAGAAGCAGCACTGGCTCGCAGAGCAGATGCTGCGCTGGTCCGGCCTGCCGGTGGTCTACCTGCGTCCGACCGCTTTCTTCGACGGCATGTTCCTGCTGCAGGCGGCCAAGGGCATCCGCGACGACAACGCCATCCGCCTGCCGTTCGCCGACGGCAAGACCTCGCCGATCGCCGCCGCCGACGTGGGGGCTGCCGCCGCTGCTGTGCTGGCCAACCCGGAGCCGCATATCGGCAAGGTCTACGAACTGACCGGCCCCCAGTCGCTGACGATGGCCGAGTTCGCGCAGGAGTTCAGCGGCGCTCTGGGCCGCACCATCCAATACGTCAACGTGCCGCCGCAGATCTGGGAAGCCAAGCTCCGGGAGGCTCAACTGCCGGCGCATCTGATCGCACACCTGGTCACCATGGCCCAGCTGCATCGCGACAACCGCTACGACCGCATGACCGACACCTTCCAGCAGTTAGTCGGCCGTGCGCCGATTTCCGCCGCCGAATTCGCTCGCCGCCACGCGGCCGCGTTCACGCCTGCCTGATCCTCCCTTTTGAAGGAAGCAATGATGGAATTTGTTCTCGCATTTCAAAAGCCGCCGAACATCGATGAAATCTACGCCGATCCACTCAAAGGGCAGCAAGTCTCGATCGCGTGGAAACCATATATGGATGCCATGGCGGCGCGTAGGCGCGCATAAGATCATGTCCGCGATTCTTGCTAATCAGGCGGAGAAGATTTCTTCGCCTCCTGACAAACGGCCGGCGGACAAATTGCTTCACGGTCCGTTGTTGTCAACATTGATCCGCCTTGCCTTGCCGACCGTCGCCGTGCTGTTCATGACGACCTTGCTCAGTGTCGCCGAGACTTATTTTGTCAGCTCACTGGGCCTGAAGGCGATCGCCGCAGCATCGTTGGTGGTTCCCGTCATGATGCTGATGGCCACGGTATCGAGTGCCGGCATCGGCGGCGGCGTGTCGTCGGCCATCGCCCGCGCCACCGGCGCCCGCCGCCAGGACGAGGCGGAAAGCCTGGCTTGGCATACGGTGATCATCGCCGTTGTAGCAGGCGGACTGTTCTCTCTCGTGGCGGTGTTGGCCGGCCCGGTGCTGTACCGCAGCCTTGGCGGCAGCGGGTCATCGCTGGACCAGGCGGTGCTCTACTCCAACATACTGTTCGGAGGCGCGATCCCGTTCTGGATGCTGATGCTGCTGCAGGCGGCGCTGCGCGGAGCCGGCAACGTCAAGGTGCCGGCGAAGATCATACTGGGCGGCGCGGTCGCCGGCCTGATACTGTCGCCGGTGTTGATTAACGGCTGGCTGGACGCGCCGCGCATGGGTGTGGCGGGCGCCGGTGTCGCGCAAGTGCTGTGCAATATCGCCGCGCTGAGCGTCGTGGTCGTCTACATGCGTTCGCCCTCGTCAACGCTGCGCCTGCGCCACTACCCGCTACAACGTAAGCATTTCAGCGCGATCCTCGGCGTCGGCTTGCTATCGGCGATAAACGCCGTCATGTCGGCCATGTCAGTGACGGCGCTGACCGCCGCGGCCGGTGCCGTGAGCGTCGTCGCGATCGCCGGCTACGGCATCGCCTCCCGCCTCGACATGCTGCTGGTGCCGGTGATGTTCGGATTCGGAACCGCAGCGATCACGCTGGTGGGTACGAACCTGGGCGCGGGCAACGTGGTGCGTGCCCGGCGCGTGGCTATCGTGAACGTACTGCTGGTTGCCGGTGTGGTTGGCCTAGTCGGAATGGTTGCCTCGTTCTTCCCGCAACTCTGGCTTGGCCTGTTTACCAGCGATAGCGCCGTTATGGCGGTCGGCGCGCAATACCTGCATGTGGTAGCGCCTTTCTATGCGGTGATCGGCGTGATTTTCGAGCTCTACTTTGCAGGGCAGGGGGCGCAACGCATCCTCTGGCCGATGACCGCAAGCGTGGTGCGCTTCGTATTTTCGCTAGTTGCGCTGGTGCTGGTTTTGCAAGGCTATGTGAGCCTGCACACTGCTTTCGTACTGGTGGCCGCCAGCATCGTCGTGGCGGCGACCATCAGCCTGCTTGGATTCCTGCGGACCCGCTGGGATCGTTAGACACCAGGGAATTGGCTACCCAGCCATCGTCTGCCTACCATTCATCGGAATGGAGCCCAGATATGCCAAGCGTGTCGCGGGATCATTTCGCGAGTTTCCGGCGCTCCTGACTCCCATTCCGCTGAGCAAAGAGGCATATTCAATATGTCCGCTACCGATCTATCAGGTTCTAGTCTAGCGCTGCCGCTTCGCGGCCCTGCTGTCGGATCAGTGCTTCTTCGCGCGCATCATTGATGGACTGGCGGATGCTGTCGAGATCGACCTCGGTTTCGTCTGGCTCGAACTCGCCGGTCAGTTCCGTATCCGGTCGCAGCTCGCCGGCTTGGAACAACGCCCACATCTCCTCGCCGTACCACGTCTCAAACAGCTCAGGTGCCCAACGTCCAAGATGTGCCGTGAGGTTGTTGACGTCACGTAGCAGCATCGTGCGCGCCGCATTGTTGCCCCCGGCACTGACGACTTGTGGGAAATCGATCACCACCGGCCCATCCGGACCGACCAGTACGTTGTACGCGGACAAATCGCCATGAATCAACCCGCAGCACAGCATCAGCACCACCTGCCGCACCAGCACACGATGGTATTCACGCGCCGTCTCCGCACTAAGTTCAATCTCACCTAGGCGTGGCGCCGAGAAGCCTTCGGCGTCGGTGACCAGCTCCATCACTAGTACACCGTGGAAATAGCCATACGGCTCAGGCACACGCATGCCAGCGACGCGCAATTGGTAGAGCGCATCAACCTCGGTGTTCTTCCAGGCTACTTCCTGCTGTTTGCGCCCGTACTTGCTAGCCTTGCCGATCGCACGCGCCTCGCGACTGCCTCGAACCTTGCGACCTTCCTGATACTGCACGCGTTGCTGGAAGCTGCGCTGTGCCATGTCCTTGTAAACCTTTGCGCAGCGTACTTCGTCGCCGCTGCGGACAACGTATACCGCCGCTTCCTTGCCGCTCTTGAGTGGTCGCAGCACTTCATCAATGACGCCGTCATCGATCAGCGCCTGCAAGCCTTGGGGGGTCTTCACGGTGTCTCTGGGGGTAGTTGGCGCAGCAAGGGCGGCCATTAACCCCCGATTTTCGCATTTTTGGACGGGTGTGGCCATCGTAAGATGGGGTGCGTGCATACAGCGACCCTGGCTTGGCGCCTGCAAACGCCCGCTTGTGGCCGCAAACCGGGCATTGCAGTTGGCTTTTTCGGGTATCGGGCATCAACGAAAGGGAGGCAACCCTAAACAGCCATATTTTGACTGGTTACCGATGTGCGCCTCCGACCGGAAGCGGGCCTGGCTAGTGGACTTCCTTTTCGTGTCGACCTGGATGCGCCGGTGTCGGAAGTCGACTGAATATGTAACGAGCGTGGCCATATGATGCCCTTCCTATAGGGGACTTCGTATGACGACGAATCGCGATCCCACGGATGAAGGCCGGCTCCGCTATCCAGCAACGAGCGGATTTTTCGACATCGCCAACTTCTTTGTAGTGCGCAAGGGAGCATCTCGCCTCGTGCCGTGTCGATGTAGAGCTAGTTGTCTCAAGCCCTGCGAGGGCGGGTGCGGCTGCCAGGCATGTGCCTGGCGCTCGGCGGCGGAAGGCCAGCCGACGAAGGGAGAATGGTCTAAGCATTGACCAGCCGGGATGCTGCGCTCGCTAGCTCGCTGACCGTAGCCCTCGTTCGCTACGCCCGGTCAATAGCCGCGTCCAGCCGATAGCGGACGCTCTCGCCTGAAGCCGGCGGCATCCTGCCTTCCACCACAGAATCGATGGCTTAAGGCGTTAGTCGCGACCTTTCGTTCCTCGGTACCCCTACCGCCCTGCCGCGCCCTCAAAATAAGGCGCGCAATGGCCGTCATCGCCGATGATAGGTTGTGCGTACGGCCAAGAGGCCCCGCTAACGCGCTTGGACCCATGTCAATTCAACATCGTCCTTCACCGCTTCATCGACCTCTCCGTTGGGAACGCCTAGCAGTTCATTGACGCGTCCGTGACGCATGCCGAAGAAAACGCCACTTCGTCTGTACGTTGCGGTCCACGTGACGCGATCGGAGTTAGCGCGCTCGTAGTCAGCTTCATAGGTGAAGCCGTTGGTGGTCTTGCCTGAAACGCTCGTCATAGAGGGGCCTTAGGGTTGGCTTGTGCCGGGCACATCCGGTTGCCTGGGCTGAATCGGTGCGGTCGACTCCACCGCGGGCGTGACACTCGCGGGTGGCTGTCCAGCTAGCCTTGTTGTGTGAGCTATGGCCGGCCATGCGTGGGTGGCACACATCAGCGGTCGCTGGTTTCAATGCTGATGTGCCTGCCACCCTCGTCAACCGATGCGGTCGGCGCCCGTATCTTGCTGGTCAGCATCGACCTTCGATGGCGCTGCATCGGCTATAGATGGGCCTGGTTGGCCTAGGGACTGTATGCGTGACAACACCACAGACGCGTCACTCCCGGGAAACCAGCGATTACGGTTTTCGCTGTCCGTGGCTTTTTCAAGAGCCGTAAACGTGAGCTTGTGCGGGAAGAAGTACAGCGAGTTCGTTTGGTTGATCGTGAACATGGAAGTGGCCTTTGAGCATTGACGTGCATCCTGCAAGTCAGAAGCGGGCATCAAACCGCGGCTCCGAAGATATCGGAGGAAACTCAGTGGCATTGGAGTGCAGACCGTAGGCTGAGGCAATCGAAGCCGATCAACCGGGGTTCGACGCCTACCCAACATGCGCTCTCCGATGTTACGTGCTTGTAAGACGTCTTCTGGCCATGGGCCGAGTTGTCTCTTGGCCGCCTTACACATCACCATCACCTAACAACGACAAGCGCATGCTGGGACAGCGCCAGGAAAGAAAGTCTCCTCCTTGGCAGGCGTCTCAGCCACGCGGTCCTCTCCCTAACGCCATCTGAGTACTTCTCCGATCTGCATCGGAGTTGCGGCTTCGTCCGCTCTAAATCCGCTACGCGGATCACCACTCAATAGGCAAATCCATGTCCAATAATGATTCCAATACCACGCGTGCCCCGACTAAAAACCTTGTTGATACGGCAGCCGCCAATGGATCGTTCCATACGCTAGGCAAAGCGCTAGAAGCGGCGGAACTCACCAATGTTCTCAAAGGTTCCGGCCCTTACACGGTATTTGCGCCGACGGATGCGGCGTTCGAAAAACTTCCCCAAGGCACACTGGAAAACTGGCTGAAGCCAGAGAACAAGGCGGAGTTGATCTCCGTGATGAAGTACCACGTGTTGCCAGGCCGGACATCGGCCGTCGAGGTCGAGAAACTGAGCGCGCC
The DNA here is from genome assembly GCA_963765335.1 of uncultured Gammaproteobacteria bacterium. Taxonomy (GTDB): domain Bacteria; phylum Pseudomonadota; class Gammaproteobacteria; order Xanthomonadales; family Rhodanobacteraceae; genus Dyella. The sequence goes on from CAVXWA010000018.1 coordinate 65,074, forward strand.
GAAGATGATGCAGGGCCAAACCGCGCCAGTCAGGAAAGACGGCGACAAGCTCAGTATCGGTGGCGCCAACATAACGGAGCGGGATATCGCATCGAGCAACGGCATTATCCACGCGATCGATACGGTGATCGTGCCCACTAAGCACTAATCGACCGAGCCTTGTGGTGAGCCATGCTCGCCGCAAGGCTTTGACTTGGCACGTGTTGGATGCAGGCGTAGAGGTACTTATCCAGCTAGTGCCGGATATGTGACCCTAAGGCAGCGCTACCCCTGGAGGCGCAAATGGCACGCTCCACATCAATCGGGAGACCGGTGGCGTGCTCAGGCCACATCGATGGATTCTCAATCGGCGCTTCCATATCCAGTGTTTCTATCGACGTTGCGCCAACCAGTTCCAAGATATGACGAACTTCGTCGGCGGTGATTTCATCACCCGCATCCACCGTGAGCACGGCATGGCCCATCGTCGCCGGTGCCGGAAGGTGGCTTGGTGAACGAAGTTCCGAGACCCTCCTTTCCGCCTGATGGCCGGGTTGGCCGACGCGAGAGATGATCGATGTGGGTGCGCTTGAACTTGCAGCGGAATTGCCCACGCTTTCGTTCAAGTAGCTCACCACATGCGAGCGCTGCATACCCCGTGACAGCAGCTTGCATGAGGCCGAGGCCGCTGCGAACTGATTGTCAAATTTGGCAACGATGAGGTGCGACATGCTCGCGACTCCTTCGATAACGACAGGGACTACATGCTAGCCGGTTGCTAAGAACCGTTTAGTGATAATTTCCTTACGCGCACAACGTACGCACGGCATGCCGAAATTTGCCTTCGATCTCCGAGCAGCCGAACCTTGCGACGTGTTCGCGACCAAACTTCGCGAGATCGCGCAGACGAAGCCTCTTTGACGCCAGACTCGCAGTGTCCGCTTCCAACTGCGGACCCTACGGCGGGCAAGAAATCGCTGACATGGGCTCTGTCATGAAGGTCCCAGCTACTCCGCATCCACGTTCGTACCTCCACGGGTCGTGACGGACTTCGGGTGTAAAATCGCCCTTCCTTGGCGGACGCGCGAACCAGGGGCTAGGCGATGTCACTGCGGCGGCGACGCACTTGAGGTGCGGTGAAGAACGATGTCAGGCACAGACTCCCGCGTAACGATTCACATGGCGGCAAGCCTTGATGGCTTTGTCGCCCGAAGGGACGGACGTGTCGACTGGATGGAGACTTCAGACGTGTTCGCAGGTGGACGCACTCTGGATCCGGCATCGGTCGAGGCGTTCCTCGAGGCGATCGATTGCTATGTCATTGGATCGCGAACCTACGAGACCGCGTTGAGTTTCGACGCCAAAGGCTTGGGTTGGGCTTATGGCGACAAGCCGGTGTTCGTTCTTACGACCCGCGCACTTCCCAAGGTCCGCGACACGGTCGAATTTCACTCGGGTGACCTCGCCGAATTCGTCGACAAGGTTCTTCGTCCGGCATTCCACAGTATCTGGTTCGTCGGCGGTGGTGCCCTCTGCGGCGAATGCCTGCGTCGGGGGTTGGCGGACGAGGTTCGCTATTCGATCGTCCCGGTCTTGATTGGCGATGGCATTCCCTTCTTCTGCAAGCTCGAAACCGATGTGGCCCTCCATCTGGCAGACGTGAACGCCTACAGAAATGGCGTCGTGGACCTTTGCTACGCCCTGCGAGCCGACCGGTAGAAAGCGGGGCCATGCCCCTTGCTGATGGGTCGGGTGCCGGCACCCTGGCCAACGCGCTTTCGACGGCGACTTCAGCCGGTCGATACGCGCGATGGCGGAAGCAACGAAGGGCGATCTCTTGCGCCGTAACCTCTTCAATCCACGGCGATGCGATGCCCTTTTCTAGAGCCAGGCATCCAGCCAGGGGGAAGCGTGCACTCCCGTAAAGGCTGACTCTAACCCCCGTTCTTGAACTCAGGAGCCACGCTGCGCGAGATCCGCTGCCGGCGTCTCAGCGGCTTACTCGAGGCCAACCCAGCGATGGCGCTCAGTCATGGCCAGGGCCAACTTGGGACTCCTCCGAGCCACGCGCTCGCGCTTTTCGCGCTCGGCGCGGATGGTGGGCCACGCCTCTAGATAGCTCGCGAGTACACTCGTGTCGCATGCGTAGCGGGCGAGCGCTTCGGGCGTCGCCGAGCGTAGCGCCACTGCGCCGTTGTAACCGCCAAACCCCTGCGTGACGCACAACGCACCGCCGTTGCTATGGCCGGGCGACGGCTCGGCCTGCAAATGGAAGTGACCGGCGACATCGGCCAGGTCCGGGTCCAATCGGCGAAGCGTCGGTACGCCTGGTGCCGGGCGGCCCAAGACGAACTGTAGAGCCTGGGCCATCGCCTTCAGCCCGGTTTCGCCCATCGTATGCCCGTCGCCGACGGCCTTGGGCGTGCCGACGAAGAGTTGTGGCAACGGACCTTCAAACCGCTGGCGCTGTGCGGCTCCATTCAGGCCGGCCCACGCCGTACCGAGGTCGGTTTTGGAATTGGTGCGCGTCCCGGTGGCGTGGGCTGCCAGGTAATGAAAGTCGCTGACGCCATAGCCGTGACCCAGGAAGGCCATGTCGAGCGCCTGGACCAGCGCGTTTTCGCCGCCGAAGCCGACCCCGGCAAAGTGCGCCTTGCCGCCGGCTTCGGCGCTTTGGCCCCAGCCGACAATGATCGACGTGATGTCCAACTGGTTCTTGAGGGCAAACTCCAGGGTCGTGATCAGTAATCCCGAGCCGCCATGACCGACGACCGTGCCGTCGGCATCGATGTCGAAGGGAGCGAGCGAGTCGTGCACGCTGCGCTCCACGCCATCGGTATGAGCGGCATTCTTGGCGGCAAGTTTTTCGCCTGTCATGAGCGCGCCACCGCCGAAGGCCTCAAGGATGCCGTACCTTGGCTGCAGGGCCGCATCAGCGGCCGTCAGCAGCACCATCTGTGGTTTCTGGAAACCCGGGTAGTCGAACAGTAGCTGAGGTGCAATGTCCGCAAGCGCAATGAGGCTCGACGCACAGGCACCCACGGCAGTCATTGGCGTCTGCGGCACGCGCATAAAGCCAACATCGCCGGATCGGAGCGAATCGCGCAACGCGGGGTTCTTCAGCACGCGACTGATGCTGTATGACGGAGCCAGCATGGTCGATACCAGGGCCGGCCCATGTGAGCCCAGCGAATGGGCCAGACGAACGGCGAACGTATCCTTGGGAATACCGCTTTCAGGCAATGGCGCATCGGGTCGCAACCACTGCCCCAGCGCGTCCATGCCACCGAAGGCCGTGGCGGAGACGACGCGGAAGCCGAACGGATTGGGTACGAGTTCAGACAATGAGCGCGGCAGTCCGGCGAGTGCGCCGAGTGCGCCATAAGCAAACAGCTGCGACTGCAACGAAGGACTGAGCAACGGGTCGTCCTGAAAGAGCCCATGCATATCCTTCAGGCCCGAACCGCGAATATCGTCGTAGCGCAGCCCCGCCAGCCTGCGAAGGCCTACCGTCTCCAGGTCGTGTGGCAGAGGGGCCGCGATATCGGTGACCACGCGCGGCGCGAGTTCGCGCACTCCCGCTACGTGGCGAATGCCCGAGTTGGCACGCAAGGCATCGCCATGCAGCTGCGCGAGCTCTTGCGGTGTCACGGACTCGCCCGCTCCCGCGCCCGAAGCCCATCGCATGGCATCTCCTGCGCTATCTGCTGTGGGGTCGATGTCGACGAGGCCGGCGTCAAACGCGGCCAACGGCAAAAACTCCTCGGTCCCTGCCACCAGGGCTTGGTAAGTTTCCGTGGAGCCGACGGCGGACATCGTGCAGGCCGTGCCGATGGTGACTAAAACCTGGTTGCTTCGAATCATGATCTTGGATGGAAGTGCAAGGACCCGGGAACTATATACGCAGCAGTACCTCAGGGTCAGAGAGATTTACGGTCGGGTGTGACCTGCCCAATGTCGTGGGCTTGGTCCCTATCAAATGAAGGGGGCCAAATGAAGGGGGCCAGGTTGCGTTATTTCTCATCACCGGCCAAGGTTTGCCTATTGGGAGGTCCACGCGACCCCGTTTTCCCGACAGAGCGAGCGACATGACGACGACTGATAACCCTTACCCCATTGGCACGCCAGGACAACCCTGGGGGAGTGCGGAAGTTGCCCTCTGGCTGTCACGGCAGACCCGCAAGCGCAGCTATGAAGCGGACGTGCTGAGCGTGATCGAGGGGCTGGGCGAGCGCTTTGACGTGGAGCAGTACGGTCGCCTGGATTACCCGGGCGACAGCTATCCGCTGCTGGCGATCAAGAGCCGCGATTGGCGCGACGAGCTTCCCGTCGCGCTGGTGACGGGCGGCGTGCATGGCTACGAAACCAGCGGCGTGCATGGGGCTTTGCAGTTTATCGCGCAGCATGCGGCGAGCTATGCGGGCCGGGTCAACCTGCTGGTTGCGCCCTGCGTCAGCCCCTGGGCCTATGAGCGGATTCATCGCTGGAACGCCGACGCGCTGGACCCGAACCGTTCGTTTCGCGACGACAGTCCGGCGCAGGAGTCGGCGGCTCTTATGCGTCTGGTCGCGCCGTTTCGCGATCGCGTGCTGGTGCATATCGATCTGCACGAAACCACCGATAGCGATGAGTCCGAGTTTCGCCCGGCGCTGGCCGCTCGCGATGGCGTGCCCTACGCACCGGGCGAGGTTCCCGACGGCTTCTACCTGGTCGACGACAGCGCGCATCCGCAGCCGGCGTTCCAGCAGGCGGTTATTGCGGCGGTGGCGAGAGTCACCCACATCGCCCCGGCCGATAGCCATGGTGAGATCATCGGATCGCCCGTGGTTGCGCCGGGGGTCATCGAGTACCCGCTCAAGCAGCTCGGTCTCTGCGCCGGCATCACCAGTGCACCCTACAAGACAACCACCGAGGTCTATCCCGATAGCCCCCGCGCCAGCGCCGAGCAATGCAACGCCGCGCAGGCTGCGGCGGTGTGCGCAGCGATCTATTTTGCGTTGGCGAACGCAGGGAGCAGGTAGCACCGACGGAAGGGTCCGAGGTGTCACTTATTTCGATCGTGGCTCTGGATGCCGGATGCTGAGATAAGGGGCCAACCTGAATTGGCCCCTTTTAGCGACTAGACAGACTAGGGCCATATGGTCGGCTAACGGGGAGTCGCCAGTAGTTGAAAACGATAGCCTCGGTCGAAGAAGGACATCGACCTTCGACTTATCCAGTTTTGCACGCCTGGCCTAACAACATGCCAGCCGGCGCTGGCGAACAGGCACTCCGCGCGGAGCGCCGAACCTTGGGGCTGCCCTGAGCGCACACCGGAAATCTGCGGTGGTTCAGAGACATTCAATCTAAAAGTGTCTCTGATGGTCTTTCGGCTTTTCAGTGATGAGCCATCACGTCGGGTCCTTGTCGTAGCGCGTGATATCGACGGGTAATCGCACCCAGTCGTGTCTCCGGCACTCATAAACCGAGTCTTGGGGAGCGGGAAAGTCTGGATCGGCAAATGCGCCTACCGCCACCGACACGAATCTATCCTCGCCCTCCTCGGTGTGAAACACCGTACTCCCGCAGACCGGACAGAACCTGAAGCGAAACTTTGATCCCTGGTCGCCGGTCCGGACGTATTCGGTGGCGAAGCCAGAGACTATAAAGGGGGCTCGATAGGCGGCAAGTGCGGCGAACACGCTACCCGTGCGCCGTTGGCAAGCAAGGCAGTGGCATACGCCAACGCCCAAGGGCTCTCCATGTACGTCAATGCAGAGTTGCCCACAAGCGCAACTAGCTGTTTTGCTGGACATAGGGAACCTCGGCTTTGACGACCTCGACAGGATCGTCGGCAACTATGCTACTGGGGGGCGGCACCATGTCCAGTTACAGGCCGACCTTGTTGTCTCTATCCGAGGCAGCTGTTCCGAAAGATCCAGCGGAACAAGCTTGCCCGCCGCTGCGGTGAGCTCCCCGCTTAGGACGTCAGCTTTGCCTTCAGGGCATCGGTTTGCTTTAGGTACCAGGGGCCTCTGTGGGTCTCGCGCAAGAGTGATCAGGCGAGAAGGCGCCTTTACGTTTTCACACAGCCTCGACGCGGAGCGGGCTCTCTTCTGACGCCAAGTGTCTGCCACCGATCAAGGCATGGGGCGTTCGAAGCCAGATGTCCAGGCCTGGAGCGGATTCACGTGAAAATGTTTCAAGCACGACCTTGAGCAAGGCCAAGTGCGCATCATTTTTTTTTACGTCACAGCATGAACTCAGCAGGAGGTCAGCGTGTACCGGATGAAATTGACGGCTCCGAAGTTCGCCATGTCTTTGCTTGTCGGGACGGCATCGCTAGTCGGCACCATGCCACCGACCCTGGCAGCCGAAGGCAAAACCGATCCAACCGCCGTCTTCGCCGCGCCGCAACGTGACGGGTCCCGGGATTTTGATTTCCTGATCGGCGATTGGAAAGCCCATGTTCGCCGTCTACCCGATCGTCTAAATAACTCCACGGCCTGGGACGAATACGACGGCATCTCCAATCACCACAAATTGCTCGATACCAACGCCAATTTCGAGCAGTTTGAAGTGACGAGCCCGGTCAGGAAGTTACACATCAAGGCGCAGACCTTACGCATGTACAACCCGGAAACGCATCAATGGAGCATCTATGGCCTCGATTTGGACAAAGGTGACCTGGACGCTCCCGTCGTCGGTGAATTCCGCGGCAATCGCGGCGAGTTCTACAACCATCAGACGTGGAAGGGGCGCGTGATTCTCGTTCGTTGGATGTGGCTCAACATTTCGCCGAAAGCGGCGCGGATGGAACAGTCTTTCTCTCCCGATGGTGGCAAACATTGGGAAGTTAACTGGATCTGTGAGTTGTCGCGGTAGATGGGTGTGACTCAGGAATAGTCGCGCATGCGTCGGCAGCTGGCGCCATTGGGAAGCGCAGGCGAGCAGCTTTCGGCTTGCGCGTCGATGGTGTGTTGCGTTCACCGCCTGAAATCACACATGCTGAGCTTATCCGCTTGCTACAGGAAGCGGACCTGGCGCACCCGTCTTCAGGACATGCGCACCCGCAGCCATGGCAGTGCTCGTGGTACCAGTTGTTCGCCCTGGGCGCTGCAACAGGTGACTCGGCCACGCCTGTCCACAAGCCTCACGACGGACCACGTCAGCATATTGACCCTGGCCTTTTCAATCCTGCAGGATTGGGCGCCACATGGCCAACGGCCCAGGGGGCACTTCGGCATACCGGTGACGGCTAATCGTCCAGCGACGCTGCTCGGTCGTGGTTGGAATAGTCAGTTGCGTGAGGAATGCCTGCGGGGGCAGGCACGGCTCTGGTAGCCAAGAAGTCTCGCACGGAAGAATTCTTTAGGGGGATTCGAGCATGAAATGGATGTTGCCGATGGCGTGCCTGCTGGCCGCCGTTACTCCGCTGTCGCATGCCACCACGGTACGTGCGGACAAGCTGCCACTGCCGAAAAGCATGGCTTGCCTTCAAGTGAAGCAAGCCATCTCGTACACGATCACCAGGGGCTTGTTGCACATCCCCTGGGCCATCGAGCTGGGGCGCGGCGCTTATATTTCCGAGCACGAAGACGCGAATGGCGTGTATTACCGGGCACCGTCCGGCACGCTCGCCGAGCGACGTGCGGACGAGAAAGAGACATCGGTGGCTGGGCGGCGCTTGACGTTCGAGGGTGGCATCTATATCCCCAACGACGCGACTGCTGCGCCAATGCTCTACGAATACTATGGAACGATTACCGGCGCGACACAGTCTGTTCCGGACCATACCGACTGCGAGACGCTAACCTATGCCGTCGACCCGAACACACACAAGGTCAATGTCTGGGCAATGGGCGCCGCCGCTGGTATCGGCGCCGCGACAGGCATGGCGGTCGGTCGCTCCATTCACCCCCAAATGCACGGCAGTTATGGGCAGGCCGCTGGCGCGGGATTGGTCGGCGGGCTGATCGGCGGCCTGATCATCGGTGCGATCGAAAACAGCAAGACCGGCGAGATCGTCGCGGGCCCGTCGGTGAATAGCGAGGCCGGCGAGAAGATCAAGGCGCTAGCCGCGGACAAAGTGGCCATGACGGAACGGGGGCACCTGGCCGCTTCGAACGTCGCGGTTGCCGCGCCTGCGACATCCGACTCGCAGGTCACGACGACGCAAGGGGCATCCGACGCGGAGATGCAGGCAAATGTCGGAGTGGCAACCGGCGCGCCGGTCGTTGGCGCACCAACGACGACATTGCCGGTCGCCACCATCGCCATGGCGGATTCGCCAACGACATTACTAGCACAAGGCGTAGCCAACCAATTGGGATGCGGCGCGGTGAAAGCTAGCGGCACAGGAGGCTATGTCGCACCGTGCGGGTCATACGCAGTGTTCATTGACTGCGATACTGGCCGATGCCGCCCAACGCACACCGTCAGGCTGGAAGAAGACAAATAGCCGGACGGTGCTGGCCCACCACCAGGCCAACGGTGTACAGCAGACATCGACCCAAGCGAAATGAGCGCACGAACACTGATAGTGAAACATACCAGTCGGAGCGGGTGAGTGGGAACGTTATGCGAAATCAACAAGGGGAATTGGGAATGGAAAAGGACACTCGCAGTACCAAATGGACCGGCCGTTCAAAGCGCTGGACAAGATCAGGGATTGCCTTGCTCGTCGGTTTACTGATCAGTGGTGTTGGCGTGGCGCAACCAGCTCAATTTGTACAGCTGATGAACCTTCCGGGACCTTGTATGGCAGGCAGCAGTGGGCTGGTCGCGCCCTGGGGGCCGTTGATGTTTGACAGTGCGGGCAATCTCGTGGGGAGGGCGATACGAGGTGGACAGGGCTCAGGTGGCATATTCAGCCTGTCTCCCTCTGGCACGTTCAACGTCTTGGATCAATTCCCATATGAATCTCCATTGACTCTCTGGAGTCAGGGGCGCGATGGCAATTTCTATGGTGTCCGTCCGGGGACAATTTCGTCGTCAAGCTCAGGCGACATTGTTCGTATGACGCCATCGGGAAGCATCACCTCGCTTTACTCGTTCTCAAGTACGGACGGCAACGGATTGAACGTGAATGGAGCGGGTCCGACGATCGTCGTCGCCGCTAGCGATGGGAATCTTTATGGACTGACTGGTGCTGGCGGCCCGAATGGTCACGGCACCGTATTCAGGCTATCGCCCACCGGTGTTCTGACGACGCTGTATGCCCGCCTGGCGACTGATGGGACTGGCGATGCTGCCCTGCTCGAAGGAGCAGATGGCAATTTCTACGGAGTTGCATCGAATGGTGGCTCGAATAGCAATGGAGCGGTGTTCAAGTTCACGCCCCAGGGACTTTATTCCGTCCTGTATACGTTCAACGCCATGGATGGCATGGGACACAACTCGGATGGCGCGAATCCCTCGGCGCTGGCGAGCCGGTCCGATGGAACGCTTTATGGGACTACCCTGGCTGGCGGCACTGCCGGCAATGGCGCCGTCTTTTCGATTTCGGCCGACGGCACGTTCTCGACGATCCACACGTTCAGTGCATTGGACAGCGCCGGAAAGAATGTGGATGGCGCATCACCGCATGCGTTGATTCGCGGAGCCGACGGCAATTTCTATGGTGCCGCGGCGGGTGGCGGCCTGGGTGGCATGGGAGTTGTCTTCAAATTGACATCGTCGGGTTTGTACTCCGAGCTACATGAATTCAACGCCCTCAATACGTCCAACGAAAACACTGACGGCGCAGGTCCGGTCACCCTAACGTTCGGGGGCGATGGATTCATCTATGGGGGCGCGACAGGTGGTGGCTGCAATGCTTTCGGAACGCTGTTCAAGATCAATCCGGTTGGATACCGACCCGATGACTTTGATGCCACCGGTACGTCCGATTTGCTTCAGTTCAATGCGGCAACCCATCAGCTCGTCGTGAATTTGATGAATGGAACGGCAGTCACAGGCACGTTTACGTCGGTGATCGCTGCAGGCTATTACCCGGCAGCTGTGGGCGATTTCAATGGCGACGGTGCGGTCGACATCCTGTGGACCAGCGCCAACAATGACTTGTATATGTGGTTCGGAAACGTTGGCTCACCTGGCTTCACTGCTGCATACGCGGGCACTTACCCAGCGGGTTGGGCAATTTTTGGCGCGGGTGACATTAACGGCGATGGAAAGGCCGACCTTCTCTGGATCAACAAGTCGACCAACCAGGTTGCCTATTGGCTCATGAACGGAGCTAACCGAATCGGCTCGCACGTATCCCCTTACACGAGTGGCTACTACCCTGTGGCTACCGGAGATTTCGATGGTGACGGTTTGGTAGACATCATGTGGACCAGCGCAAAGAACGATTTGTATGTCTGGCTGGGCAACGCGAGAAATTCGACCGGGTTCGTCGCGAAATATGTGACAACCTATCCTGCCGGGTGGTCAATCGTCGGGCGCGGGGACATCGACGGCGATGGACGCGATGATCTCGTCTGGATGCAGAGCTCGGGTACGCACTGGGGTTACTGGCTGATGAACGGCGCGACCATCAAGAGTTCTGTCACCAAGAGCACGACAATCGGGCGCACAATTGCGGCCGTTGGCGATTTCAATGGTGATGGTCTTGCGGATCTCGTCTGGAACAACGGGAGCGGTCTGGAGCTGTGGACCAATGCCAGCGGGCTTGACGTGAATGGCCAGCTGTACATCAACTTTAGCCCTTCAGTGCTCAATGGCTTCGATGCCAGCATGCCTGTGTTCAATAGTGGCGTGACTTCTCCAACAGTCACCCACTGATGCCTTATTGACGGATCGATCGCCGAACCGACCACGATTCGGCGATCGATCATTCCTTAGTGCAGGAGCTGGTACTAATTCTGGGGCAGTCCACCCGTAAAGTACCGGCGCATCAATGATTCCTATTCGTCACCTGGCACCGGCATGACGCCAACGCTGGGTTGCCATGGCGACTATTTGGGCTGAGACGCCACCCCCGTGTTCAACACGGATTGTCCCTGAGGCAACGTCATGGGAATTATGGATGGGGTGAATGTGCAGTTCGCACTGCCGACGCACTCTCCGTTGTTGGCCGTAATCGCCAAATGGGTACCATCTGACCAGAGCACGTCGGCCACGCCGTCGCCGTTGTAGTCAGCTGCGGCCACGACCGAATATCCAGCTAGTGAATTGGGTGCGGTGAGCGGGACAATCGTCGGGCTGGCGTTCGCTCTCATCAGCCAATAGCCCCAGTGCTGGCCATCGACACTCGACCAGATGAGATCGTCAACGCCGTCGCCGTTGACGTCGGCAACGCCCGTAATGTTCCAGCCGGCGGGATAGTTCGTTACATATCGGGAGCTGAAGCCGCTGCCTGTGCTCGACCAGATCCACAAATCACGACTCGCACTGGTCCATAGCACATCGGCCTTACCATCCCCATCGAAGTCTCCGATGGCCACCGGGTAGTAGCCCGCGGTATAGGGTCTCGTCAGCGATCCGGTGCGAACTGCTCCATTCATGAGCCAATAGGCGATCTGGTGGGTCGCACTATTGAGCCATACGATATCGTCCTTGCCGTCGCCATCCATGTCGCCGGTTCCGATCACGGTCCAGCCTGCGGGATAGGTACCAACGTAGGACGAAACATATCCGTTAGGCGTGCCAGCCCAGATGTAGAGATCGTTGTTTGCGCTGGTCCAAAGGATGTCGGCTATGCCATCTCCGTTGAAGTCACCGGTAGCAACGGGATAGTAGCCGGAAGAAACCACCCTGCTGGCGACGCGCACGGAACCATCCCTGCCGGGTAGTCCAGTCGTAAACGCACCAGGTGCGTACGTAATCACATTGGATATGCCGCTGCCGCTGAGATCATTCTTGATCGGCACGACCAGTTTGAAGATGGCGCCACCGTTGTTGCTACCACCGCTGTATGTCGTGCCAAAAAACGTTCGCGGTTGTCCGCCGGCAATCATGCTTGAGGGGCCCTGGCCCTCGCCAGGGTTTAGCGTGTGCAGCGTCGTGTAGGTGCCGGTGGTCGACAGACGGAACAGTGTCCCCATGTCATTGGAGGCATCGTGAAACGTCACACCGTAAAGATTGCCATCTGCGCCCATTTGCAGGGAGCGAGGCTGCATACCGCCATTGACATCGTCAGCAATTCCGGGCACATAATCGAAGGTATGCAGGACAGCGAACTGGCCGGAAGTCGTGATCCTGAATACTACGCCGCCCCCCGTTGCGCCGCCTGAAGTCGTGGCGCCATAAAGATTGGAGTCCGCTCCCTGGATCAAGGTGTCGGGCATATCACCATCGAGGTTATGCCCATAGGCGTCCGGCCTCGAAAAGGTATAAAGCTCAGAGTAAGTGCCGCCGGGCGTTACTTTGAAAACGACGGATGGCATGTTCGTTATTTTGTTTGCGGCGCGGACACCATAGAAATTTCCATCACTTCCGACGACTACGCTGGAGGGAGTGCCCACCGAAAACGCATAGATCGCGCTCTCCTGACCGCCAGGCGTCAATTTGAAAAGGACGCCGAAGTTGTAGGCGCCGCCCTCTGTCGTGAAGCCATAGAAATTGCCGTCCGCTGCCAGGCTCATGCTGACGGGAATAGCTCCAGTCGGTTGCAGATAGTCGCCAAAGTGGTACACGGTGCTGACACTGCCCGCCGTCGTCAACTTAAATACGGAGCCACCGGCACTGGTATTGCCCGTATCCCAAAAGGTCCAGCCGTAGATATTGGAATCGGACCCCAAGGCCAGCGTGGGTGCGGACGTGATATGCCATGTCTGATTCAGCTGCTCCAGCGGACCCAGAGTGGTCGTGAGATCAAGCAGACTGGAATAGACGCCGTTCTGTGTAACCTGGAAGATGCCGCCATTGCCGTACTGGCCACCGGAGGACGCCGTACCAATCAATAAGCCACTGGGGTGCCATATCAATCCCGTGGGCATGGCAAGTTGCGCGGTGCTGCTATACAAAGAACCCGGCATGCTAGCCACTAGGTTGTAATGTGCCATCGCCGCATGCGCGGGGACGGATATCACGCTCAGGATGCTTATTAGCGAGGTATACGCGAGGCTCGCGATTACTCGACGCGCGCGTTTGCGCGACGCCGACGGCGTCGCCTTTGAGACCATGCCACTCATTGAATCCCCCTGTTATTGCAACAGAACGCCGCAAAACTACCCTATGACGATATGCGGTAAAACCGGTAACGCGATAATCAATCAACGTCACATTGACGGACGGCTTACTATGCATTAACGGATTAATGCCGTAAAGATTGCCCCCCTCCTTGGCCGGAGTTTCGCCCAATGCTTCGGATGCCTAATGCCTCAGGTTGGGATCATGGCGTTGACTCGTGCGAGCCTTTCCGGTCACTTCGGAGGTCTCTCTGCACAGAGAGGGAGCTTCTTGAGCGTTTTCAACGGTATTTAGAGCGTTACAAGTTTTCCTGGTGCCCCGCGTTTCCAGAAAGCCGTGTTTCTTGTGACCTTTTGTCGACGCATTGCCGATGTCGCAGGCGGCACCATGGCTCGGCATTCCGAGAACGCCTGCTTTCGACCGGCGGACACTGCCTGGCCGGCCCGACGACCAGGCATGGGCCATCGGCCATCGTTTCGTTTGTGGGGGACGCCGGGTATGCTCCTGCGGCGCGCCATATTTCCTGATTCGGCCCGGCGAAGGCTGGCATGGCCAGATAACGGGTGATCTGTGCGCTATTTGGAATCCTCGCCTTGCGCGGATTTCCGCAAGGGAATTGACTGAGCGCTTGCGCAGTCGGTAGGGACATTGGTCGGTGTCGTGAGCCCTGGTGCTGGCGACGCCGTGATCTGAAACAGGGGAAAGCTAATGCTTGGGTACCGCATGCGGACGGCCGTGGGTCGTGGCCGGGGTGTCTTTTCGCGCGTCAGCGCGCGTCTGATGGCGCCATGGTTTATTTCATCGAGTCGCTCGCGCAGGCCGAGCTCCCTGGTGTCCTTGATGGTACTCATGCTCTGCCTCGGCCTGCCGGGGCTGGCGCGTGCGGGATGCCCGACGAGCCTGGTGTTCACATCGGTGGGGCAGACCTTATCGAACGTGATTATCGACAATACGTGTGATCCGGCCTGGTGGGGCATAGGGCCGTCGCTTGGCGTCGATCTCTCGACCATTGACATGCCAGGCCAGTCTTTCCCCTTAAGCACGGCGAGTGCTTCCTACACGTTTACCGTAGTCAGCGATGATGCGGTCGCGTTGACGACGACTTACAGCGTCAAACTCAATTCGTTGTCGGGAGGGGCGGGTGCCGTAGATCCAGTCACCTTGTTTGTGAGTCAGAGCGGCTCTGGTATAGCCGATACTCCTTTTAGCGTACTGGTAACGCTTCCGTCGCCGCCGACGGTTACCGGTGTGAGCCCCAATAGCGGGCCCGCCGCCGCTGGTACGGTCGTAACGATTAGCGGCACGAATTTCACCGGAGCCACCGCGGTCCGGTTTGGCGGCAGCGCGGCCAGTTTCACGGTCAACAGCGCGACCTCGATCACCGCCACGGCCCCGTCGGGTAGCGCGGGGACGGTGGATGTCACCGTGACCTCGGCCAACGGTACCAGTGCCGCCACGTCGGCGGATCATTTCACTTACGTCGCGGCTCCCACCGTCACGGCAGTCAATCCTGCGTCGGGCTCATCGGCTGGCGGTACTTCCGTCACGATCACCGGCACCAGCTTCACTGGGGCTACGGCGGTGAGTTTCGGTGGCACCAGTGCGAGTGCCTTTTCAGTCAACAGCGCAACCTCGATCACCGCGACCTCACCGGCGGGCAGCTTAGGTGCCGTGAACATCACGGTGACGACCGCTGCCGGTACCAGTACCACCAGCCCCAGCGATTCCTTCACTTACATCGCCACCGTGCCCGGCGCGCCTATCATCGGCACGGCGACGGCGGGAAATGCACAAGCGTCGGTCAGCTTCACGGCGCCGGCAAGCAACGGTGGCACGCCAATCACCGGCTACACCGTGACGTCAAGTCCGGGTGGCATCACCGCCACCGGCACGGCCAGCCCCATCACGATCACCGGTCTCACCAACGGTACGGCCTATACGTTCAACGTCACCGCGACCAACGGCGTGGGTACCGGATCGCCATCGGCATCGTCCAACAGCGTGTCGCCGAGCGCGCCACCGTTGACGCTGTCACCATCCACCTTGCCCTCATCGGCCATTGGTTCGGCTTATAGCCAGTCGGTGACCGCCAGCAATGGCACCGCGCCTTACACCTACGCCATCACTGCAGGTGCCCTGCCGGCAGGGTTGAGCTTCAACTCGGCGTCTGGCGCCATCACGGGCATGCCTACCGGCGCGGGGACGTTCGTGTTCACCGTCACCGCGACCGATGCTCATGGCGTCCAGGGAAGCCAGGCCTATTCCTTCAACGTCGGCGCGCCCACGCTCGTCTTGAGCCCATCGAATGTTCCGGCCGCCACGGCGACGTCGCCGTACAGCCAAACCATCTCGGCGAGTGGCGGCACGGCGCCGTATACGTTTGCCATCGTGTCAGGCAGCTTGCCAACAGGGCTGACGCTCAACAGCGCCACAGGTGTGCTGAGCGGGACGCCGACAGTGAGTGGCAACTTCCCCTTCAGCGTTTCTGTGACGGACAGCAGCACGGGCACGGGCGCGCCATACTCGGCAACGCGTAGCTATACGCTCACCGTCAATACACCGGGGGTCAGTTTGAACCCGACCAGCGTTCCCGCAGGCACAGTGGCCGCGGCCTATAGCCAGACGCTTAGCGCCAGCGGTGGCACCGCACCGTACTCCTATGTCATCACCAGTGGCAGCCTGCCCACCGGGTTGACCCTCGCGGCCAGCGGCGTCATCAGCGGTACGCCGACCTCGGCGGGCACGGCCAACATCACGGTCACCGCCACTGACGCCAATGGATTCACCGGCAGCCAAGCGTATTCGATGACGATCATCGCTCCAGTGATGACTCTGAGCCCCGCCTCTGGCAGCAGCTTTAGCGGTACCGCCGGAACGACCTTTAGCCAAAGCTTCAGCGCAAGCGGTGGCACGGCTCCCTATAGCTACGTCATCACGGCGGGTGCTCTGCCGGCAGGACTGGCACTGAACGCCTCAACAGGAGCGTTGTCCGGTACGCCGACGGTGGCTGGCAACTTCACTTTCACCGTCAAGGCTGTCGACAGCAGCACGGGCACGGCTGCGCCATTCGGTGTGGCGCAGAATTACACGCTCGCCATCAGCGCGCCGCATATCAGCGTCAACCCCGCCACGCTGGGTGCGGCGCGTGTCGGCGTGGCCTTCAGCCAACCGATGTCTTCCAGTGGCGGCAACGGCAGCTATGCTTACACGGTGAGCGCAGGCAGCCTGCCGCCGGGCCTGACGCTCAGCGCGGCCGGTCTGCTGGCTGGCGCGCCGACGGCGGCCGGCAGCTATGCCTTCACCATCACATCGAAAGACAGCCTGAACTTCACGGGCAGCCAGAGTTACACGTTGGCGGTCAATGACGCGGCTCCGGTGGCGATGAATGACACGGCCAGCACCGCAGCGAATGCCGTGGCCACCATTCCGGTCACAGCAAATGACAGTGGCCCGATCACCAGCATTGCGGTCATCCATGCGCCTGCACACGGCACGGCGACGGTCAGTGGCCTGAACGTGGTGTACACGCCTGCCACCAACTACTACGGCACCGACACCTTCACGTATACCGAGACCGGTCCCGGCGGCACGTCGGCGCCCGCCACGGTGACGATCACGGTGACCCCGCTGGCAGTGCCGGTGGCGCAGTCTTTGACCGCCACCGTGCTCGCTGGCAAGTCGGTGACGCTTCACGGCGCGCAAGGCGCGACCGGCGGACCGTTCACCGCGCTGAGCATTGTGACGCCGCCATCCACCGGAACGCTCACCATCAGCGGTACCGACATCGTCTACACGCCAGCCGCGGATGCTTCGGGTGCGGTGAACTTCGATTACACCTTGAGCAATCCGTTCGGCGTCTCGCTGCCGGCACGCGTGACGATCACGGTGAACCCGATGCCCGTGGCGCCGACGCTCAGCGCCGATGTATTGGCTGGCTCGTCAGTGCAGGTCGACCTCACAGCCACGGCGCACGGCGGACCATTCACCGGCGCCACGGTGGTGTCGCTGTCGCCGACCAACGCTGGCAACGCAAGCATCCATGCCACGGCCAGCGGTTATGCATTGACGTTCACCGCGGCGGCAACCTTTAGTGGCACGGCACAGCTGAGCTACACGCTAGGCAACGCCTACGCAACCTCTGCACCTGGCAGCATCAGCGTGGCCGTGACAGCGCGACCGGATCCCTCCAGGGACGCCGAAGTACTGGGCATTCTCAACGCCCAGGTCGATTCGACCCGTCGTTTGGCGCAGGGCCAGATCAGCAACTTCCAGCAGCGTTTGGAAAGCCTGCATAACGACAATGGAGCGGGTGGCTTCAGCAATGGCATCACGCTGACTTCGGCCAACCAGCAGAATCGTGATCCCATGCAGGCACTGCGTGGTGATGGCGATAACGACAGCTGGGGCCGTCGTTACCTGATGCAACCGGGCGAGCCGGCGGCGGCCGCCAACGGTAGCCCCGCAACCGCTGGCACGGGCAGTTTGCCGGGAGGCATCACGGTATGGACCGGCGGTGCACTGAACTTCGGCAAGACCCAGCCGGGCAGCAGCGACAACGGCATCGACTTCACCACCTCGGGCTTGAGTGTGGGCGCGGACAAACGCGTCAACGATGCACTCGCGTTGGGTGTGGGCCTGGGCTACGGCCACGATGCGTCGGATATCGGCCAGCACGGCAGCCGCAGTACGACGGACAGCTATAACGTGGCGTTCTATGCCAGCTACCGTCCCGCGGCCAATGTGTATGTGGACAGCCTGCTCGGTTACCAGTGGCTATCGTTCGATGCGCGCCGCTATGTCACGGGCGATGGCGGCATGGCCACCGGCAGCCGCGACGGCACGCAGCTGTTTGGCTCGTTCGCGCTGGGCTACGAGCACCGCACGCAGGATTGGTTGCTGTCGCCGTATGCCCGCCTGGATCTCGCCCATGCGCGATTGGATGCCTATACCGAACAGGGTCAGGCGACCGATACATTGAGCTACGACCGCGAAACGGTGAAGACAACGACCGGCAATCTGGGCTTGCGTGCGGAATGGACCATCAAGGCCGATTACGGCATTTGGCTGCCGACTCTGCGTGCCGAGTACGAGCATGACTTCCAGGGAACGGGCGTGGCGACGATGCGTTACGCCGATCTGCTCAGCGGCCCGCTGTACCAGGCCTCGCTGACGGGCCAGTCGAGCAATCGCACCCTGCTGGGCGCAGGCATCCGGCTGCAGACCCTGAAGGGATGGATGTTGCGCTTCGAGTACCAGAACCTGCTGGAAAGCAGTGCGCGCGACAACCAGTCGTTGCTGCTGGGCGTCGAGAAGAAATTCGACCCCTGACGACGATGGCGCGGGGCGTTCGCGCCCCGCGCCCGCGGTATGCGCGGCCGACCGTACTCGGGACGCAAGCCCGCCTTGTCACCCGCGCCACTTCCCCTGCGGGCAAGGGTGATTGGCAGTGAAGGGTCTCGATACCTGGCCATGCGATGGCGCCTGGTCTTGGGTGCTTGGCTTTGATCCCCCCGACAACCAATGGGGCGTCCAACTTCGACCGGGGCTGTCGGAATGCGCCCGGCTGCATCCCAGCCAGCTTGGATCTTGCTCAAGATGCGGCTTGTGACCCCGATTTTTGACGACCCGTACTGGGCGATAAGCCTAGAATTCGCCTAGGTCCCGCGTGCAGGTGGCTCCGTGTTTCCTGCAGACATCAGGCAAACAGCGATGCGCAGCAAATGGCTCGGGGAGAACGTATGATCGTTGCGCTACTCATTGTCGCAAATAGATTCTGCCGCCATGGCAAACAGGGGGAATGGTGATGGATAAATTGCGTATTTGCTGCCTTGGCATGGGCGTGCTGCTAACAGGCTATGCCTGGGCCGACGGCTGCCATTTGACGAGTTACGGCACCTTGCCTGTGGAAATGGTCGGCGATCGAGCGACGACCATGGCGAAGGTCAATGGGAACGACACGCGCTTCATCATCGATACCGGAGCCTTCTTCAACATCATGTCGAGTGCCAACGCGTCGTCGCTCGGACTCAAGCTGGAACCTGCGCCAATGGGTTATCGCATCAGCGGCATTGGAGGTTCTGCGAACGTCCAGCAGGCGCACGTAAAGCAATTCGGCATCCTCGACACGACGCTCAAGAACGTTGATTTCATCGTCGGCGGCACCGATACCGGCGCTGGATTGCTCGGTGCTCTCATGCTCGATTTCTATGACCTGGAAATCGATCTTGCACAGGGCAAAATGACGATGTTCAAAACGGACCACTGCGATAAGGTGTCGCTCGCGTATTGGGCAAAGGATGGGAATTACAACGTTGCCGATATCGAGCCGGCCAGAAGCGAATTTGATCGACGCACCTTTTTCAGTGTCACGATCAATGGCAGGAAGGTGCGGGCGGTGCTCGATTCGGGAGCGCCTGCCACCTTATTAAGTCGTGACGCCGCGGAGCGCGCGGGCATCAATTTAAGTGCGCCAGATGTCAAGGCTGGCATCGGCAGCTACGGCATTGGCGCCAAGAAACTCAAGACATGGACGGTGAACATTGACTCGTTCTCGGTCGGTTCGGAAACGATCCAACACAGTCAGATGCTGGTGCTTGACGGAAGACTGGGCGACAACACTGACATGCTGCTCGGCATGGATTTTCTCCTCGCCCATCGTATGTTCATTGCCAACAGCAAGAAGAAGGCTTATTTCACCTATAACGGCGGGCGCGTGTTTGCCCTTGCCGCTGCACCGAGTGACAGCGACAAATCCGATGCTGGCGCGGGTTCGGACGCCAATGGCGCAGCGCCAAAAACCGCGGCTGATTACGCTCTACTAGGCCAAGCCCACCTGTCTCGCGGTGAACCGCACGCTGCCGTGGCCGATCTTGACGAGGCGATCCGCATGTCGCCTGATCAAGCCGCTTACTATGTCGCCCGTGCAACGGCGCATGCGGCGGACAAACGGCCCGAGGCCGCGCTCACGGATCTGGACAAGTCCTTGAGCCTTGATCCGAAGAACGTCGATGCGTTGCTGATGCGCGGCGAACTTCGCCTCGCGCAGAAGGACCGCACGGGTGCCGCATCCGATGTGGCGGCGGCAAGCGCTCTGGCACCGTCCGGATCCACGCGGGCGCGTTCGGTTGCCGCCCTTTACATCCAACTTGATCAACCCGCTGCAGCGCTGCCGATGCTCGACGACTGGATTCGCCTGCATAACGGCGATGCCATGCTTGGCGTCGCGCTGAACGAGCGCTGTTGGGCGCGCGGGCTGAGCAATCAGATGCTCGACGATGCCTTGAACGATTGCCGCAAGGCGATCAGGCGCGATGGCGAAAACCCGGCCTATCTCGATAGTCTCGGCCTGGTTGAGTTGCGGCTGGGACATTATCCCGAATCGATCAAGGCCTACGAGCAGGCCATCGCGAAAAACCCGAATTCCGCGTGGTCGCGCTATGGCCTTGGCCTGGCGAAAATCCGGGGTGGCCAGACGGAAGCAGGTAACGCCGATCTGGTCGCTGCGCGCACGCTTGATCCGCAAATCGAAACACGTGCCACCAAGTACGGCCTGATCGCGACGGGACCATAGGGCGAACAGCACTCGTCATCGGAACAGTCCGCCGACGTCATGCGCAAGTTTTCACAATAGGAGCCCGGCGTCACCATGGTGGCGATGGCGAGGTAAGGTGGAGCTGGGCCTTACTTCCTTTGGCCATGAGAAGACTGGTAGCCACGACGAGACGTCGACCCGCCGTGCTATCTCCGCAGGGCGGGTCGATCGCGTGTTAGAGCAAGCCATCGATGGGCAGCATGCGAAGAAATGACACCTCCACGCGCTTCTTCGTATTCGCTTCGGGCTCCTCGTGATAAATGACGTCCTTGCCATCATCGGTTGCGCGCCAGCCAAGTCGATGAGAGCCCGGGTCAAGCGTGACTTGAAAAGCGTTGGCGGGGAGCGCGGCCGTGTTGAAAAAGTCGGCTATTGCCTGCGCGAGATCGGGCGAGTCGACGATGATGCCCATTTCGGTATTCAGCAACTTCGAACGCTGATCCATGTTCAACGAGCCAATGAAAACTTGCCGGTCATCCACCACGATGGTCTTGGCGTGCAGACTGACGCCAGAGGACTTGCCCAGTGTCGTCGACGGCTGGTCTTGGCCCGTGGAAGGTCTTAGCTCGTAAAGCATCACGCCCCCTTCAAGAAGACTCTTGCGGTAGTGCACGTAGCCAGCGTGCGCCGCCGTCTCGTCGGTCGACGCGAGGGAATTCGTCAGCACCTTGACCGTTATTCCTCGTCGCACGAGGGACGTGAGATGCTCCGTGCCCTCATCTCCCGGAATGAAGTAGGGCGTGGTTGCCAGGATTTGGTGCTGCGCACCGTCGATCATCGCTTTGAGCTTTGGGCCGATGCGCAGGGCAGGTACGTCCCGAGTGGTCTCGATTTTCTCGGGCTGATCGGCAACCAGTTTGGCCTCTCCCCAGAACCAGGCGCCCCGTCGATCCGCGGTGGGACCATCGGGCAGCTCATCCAATACCGTTTGCGCATAGTCGGACTCCTTATACGCCCGTACTTTGCCTTGAAGGATTTGCCGCGCGACGTCCAGGCGCTGGGCGGGATGGTCGGCGCTGGTCAGACTCTTGAGCGGATAGGCGGCGTCGCAATTCCAGTAATCGTCGAAGGCCGCAGATGCCTGCTGAACGACGGGGCCGATTGCCACCACGTCAAGATCTCGAAAATGCGTGTCGCTACCCGCATCGAAATAAGGATCCCCAATGTTTCTTCCGCCAATGATGGCGACGCTGTTGTCGACGATGAATGATTTGTTGTGCATGCGTCGATTGAGGCGTCGCCATTCGAGCATGAATTGAGTCGCGCGCGAGAGCACCGACGGGTCTCTGGTCTTGAGGGGGTTGAAGAGCCTCACTTTGATATTCGGGTGAGAGTTGAGCGCGTCGAACAAATGGTCTTCGTCGGTAAAATTGTTGTCATCGATCAGGATCCGGACACGCACGCCGCGGTCTGCCGCTGTGAGCAGATGCTGCATTAATAGATGCCCGGTCATGTCGTTCGCGAAAATGTAGTACTGCAGGTCGATCGAATGCGTGGCGTGGTCCACAAGGGCTACGCGACTAAGCAGCGCATTCGTGCTAAGTGTCAGCAATCGAAAGCCGGATTGATTCCGATGCTGGTCCACCTCCGCCTGCGCGTACTTCGCCGACGGCGTATCGGAGGCTTGCGGCAGGTGGTGTGACTCCGGCTTTTCAGTGCTTGGCGGGAGCGAGCCACATGCCTGCAGGAAGAGGCAAAACGCTGCGAAGGCATACGCGACGATCGGATGATCTGTTCGCATGTTGCGGCTCCAAGACGACCAGCCGGAAGGATGTTTTGGACTTGCGCGCACCTGGCACGAGCCGACCATTTAACACACTTCGAAGCTATCCGCGCTGACTGCCATGCGGGAATTGCCGAAATTTCAGCCGGATAGCTGGAAAAATTCCTTGCGTGTCCGAGGCGTTGCGCGCAATTGCATTTTCCACCTGATGTTGCCCGCTGTTAATCGAGGTCGTGTGAAAGCGCTTTGTCGCTCGTGGCGTAGCGCCATCCAGCCGGACGCCAACGCGCTCGAAGGTGGCGAGAGGACTGCGTGTTCCCCTGGGCAGCCGACTCACTTCAATAACCAACCACGCCACGTTCACGCCCCCAAATCACGGCTGCACTGCGCCGATTGACGCCGATCTTGCCGTACAGGGTCGCGACATGGTTGCGCACGGTATTGCGCGTGAGTTGCAGCGTGGCCGCCATGTCCTCGTCGCTGTGACCCTTGCATATGAGGTTGCTGGGCGTGCCCCTCGGTTTGCTGGTTCTTATCTATTTCTTCACCCACGTGCTTTAGGTGCATCTGGCGCACGGTTTGTCCATGGCCGAGAGCCGTGCGCCAAGAATTGGCTGACTCGGCAGGCCATACGCAACGTGGCGGCCCGCGTTGACTCCCAGTGGACAAAGTTGGGCTCACGATGCGGGGCAATGTAGTGGCGGCCACGAAGATGTCAGGTCAGGACGGCAGCGGCCCCACCCTCTTCAAGCGGCTCGGAGCCGGCCTGATCTCGGGCGCGGCCGATGACGACCCCAGCGGCATTGCCACGTACTCACAGGTAGGCGCCGCTTACGGCTACGCGACGATCTGGAGTCTGGTACTGGCCATGCCGCTGATGATCGCGATCCAGGCCATCAGCGCCCAGATCGGTCGCGCATCAGGCCGGGACATCGGCTCAAACCTGCGCAAACACTATCCGGCCGCGTGGGTTCGCCTGCTGGTACTGATGGTCGTGGTCGCCAATGTGATCAATCTGGCGGCGGACTTCGGGGCCATGGGCGCGGCGCTCAAGCTGCTGATTGGCGGACCGGCTCACCTTTATGTGGCCGCTTTCGCCATCTTGTCGGTGCTGCTGCAAGTCTTTGTTCCCTTCTCGCGCTATTCCCCGATATTGAAGCTGCTGACCTTGAGCCTGCTTGCCTACGTCGCGACCGTGTTCGTCATTCATGTGCCGTGGGTCGACGTCATCAAGGGAACCGTCCTGCCCAAGGCCGCGCTCAATGCCCGATACGCAGTGGCCATCGTCGCCGTGCTCGGCACCACGATCAGCCCGTATCTCTTCATCTGGCAGGCGGCACAGGAGGTCGAGGAAATGCGTGCCAGTGACGAGCGTGAGCCGCTCAAGCACGCGCCGGAACAAGGCAACGACGCGCTCCAGCGCATTCGCCTGGATACGTCCATTGGCATGATGTTCTCCAACATCGTGGCCGGTTGCATCATTTTGACGGCGGCCGTCGTTTTGCATGCGCACGGCAAGACCGACATCCAGTCATCGTCGGATGCAGCCGAAGCGCTGCGTCCACTTGCCGGGCGATTCGCCTTTGTGTTGTTTGCCGCTGGCATTATCGGCACCGGCTTGCTCGCCATTCCTGTGCTGGCGGGCTCCACCGCCTTTGCCGCTGCAGGCGTCCTCGGGTACCCCTCTGGCCTGGAGCACAAACCACAACGGGCCAAGTTGTTCTATGGCGTCTTGATACTGTCGAGTCTGGCCGGTGTTGCTCTTAATTTCACACCGATCGACCCCATCAAGGCGCTGTACTGGAGCGCCGTGATCAATGGCATCACCGCCGTGCCCATGATGGTGATGATCATGCTGCTGAGCACGAATCGCCGGATCATGGGTGAGTACAGCTTGAACCCATCGTTGAAAGCATGGGGGTGGATTGCTACCGCGGTCATGACGACCGCAGCTGTCGTCATGTTCGCGACCTGGGGCAGGTGATGCCCGTGGGAGCTCAGAAGCGCGGGCCTTGGTCGAAGTGCACAGGTCCTGACGGCGATTGGCCGACGCCCGCTAGCTGCGGGCGTGAAAACTTTCGCCGCCAGCCCGGCGCTGTTGGCGCGGCCGTGTGATATATCTCTGGTGCCATCGGGGGATGGCGACCATGCAGGGCGCAAAGAAACAGGGGCAGGTGATCGCCGACCATATCGGGGTACCGATACTTGGCCTAACCGGGGGCGCTCAGCTGGCCAGGGCAGACAAGAAGAGAACTGGTCCTGTAATGGAAGTTTCCGCGTTTGCCAATTCGTTGCCTTCACGCCGCCTGCGTTTCGTCGTGGTACTGGCCTCTGCGCTGGTGGCGGGCTGCGCCGTGGGGCCCGACTTCAAGCGGCCCGATGTCCCCAGCGCCAGCGATTACACCGCTCATCCGGTTTCATCCACGGTCGCTACGGCGAACGTTGCCGGAGGAGAATCGCAGCGCTTCGCCCAAGGAAGCGACATCCCCGGCGACTGGTGGACCTTGTTTCATTCGAAGTCGTTGAATGAGCTGATCGATCAATCGCTTGCCCATAACCACGACCTCAAGGCGGCCCAGGCGGCGCTGACCGTCGCCAGGGAAAACGTGCTGGCGCAGCGGGGCACGTACTACCCCAGCGTGGCGGCAAGCTTCTCGGCCATCCGACAGAAGCAATCCGAGTCCATCTCGCCGACGCCCAACTCCAATACCTTTCTGTACAACCTGTACACCCCGCAGGTCAGCGTTTCCTATGTGCTGGATATCTTCGGCCTGAACCGCCGAACCACGGAGTCGGTGCAGGCGCAGGAGCAGGCGGTTCGCTTCGAGATGATCGCGGCGCAGATCACCCTGAGCACGAATGTGGTGGCCGCCGCCGTGCAGGCGGGTTCGTTGCAGGCGCAAATCGATGCGACGCGCGAGCTCATCGACATCAACACGCACATGGTGAAGATCCTGCGAGAGCAATTGGCCAAGGGCTACGCCAGTGGCCTCGACGTTGCCGCGCAGGAGTCCCAACTGGAGCAAACCAGGGCTACGCTGCCGCCGCTGATCAAACAGCTGGCTCAGCAACGCGATTTGCTCGCGGTTCTGGTGGGCCAGTTGCCGAGCCAGGCGCCGGACGAGACCTTTGCGCTTTCGAGCCTGCAACTGCCGCAGGAGCTCCCGCTGAGTCTCCCTTCGGCCTTGGTCGCACAGCGTCCGGACGTACTCCAGGCCGAGGCCAACATGCATGCGGCCAGTGCGCAGATCGGCGTCGCCATCGCCAACCGGTTGCCCAACATCGTGTTGAGCGCGAATACCGGCAGCACCGCGTTGGCCATGGATCAACTGTTCAAGTCGGGCACGAGCTTCTGGGGCCTGGGTGCCGACATCACCGCACCGATCTTCCAGGGCGGCACCTTGCTGCACCAGGAGCGCGCGGCAAAGGCAGCCTATGTACAGGCGGCCGAGCAATATCGCAGCACGGTGCTCGGAGCCTTTCAGAATGTGGCAGACACGCTGACCGCGCTCGACCAGGACGCCGAGGGCCTGAAGGCAGCGGCGGCCGCCGCCGATGCGGCCAAGGGCACGCTGGATCTGTCGCAGCGGCAGTTGACGGCCGGCTATGCCAACTATCTTTCGTTGTTGAATGCACAACAGTCCTATCTGCAAGCGCGGATCAACCTGGTGCAAGCTCAGGCCAATCGCTATGCCGACACGGCGGCGTTATTTCAGGCGCTTGGCGGTGGATGGTGGAATCGCGCCGATTTAGCCCGGGATAAAAATGAAAAATAGACGGTTTTATGGCGTGCCGAGTGCGTGGCGTGCGGGCAGGCTCGTGCCTGCCGTGGCCTTGCTGATGGTGACCGCCTTGCTAATGCTTGCCGGCTGCTCAAGCAAGACGGATGACCATGCGCCAGCCACTCCGGGCGACGCGCGCAACGTGACGCTCACCGCGGCGCAGCGCGAACACATTCATCTTCACACCGTCGCGGCGTCCAGCTTCCACAAGACGATCGAGACCACCGGTATCGTGGACTTCGACAACGATCAGGCCACGGCCGTCCTGGCACCGATCTCCGGCCCCGTCTCGCGGCTGCTGGTGGATATCGGCGACCGGGTCAAGAAGGGTGATCCGCTCGCCGTCGTGGATTCACCGGACTTTGCCGCCGCCGTCAGTGCCTATCGCAAGGCGCTCACCACCGCGCATACCGCGCGCCGCCTGGCTGATCTGGAAAAGGATCTGGTCCAGCACCAGGGCGTGGCGCAGCGTGAAGAAGATCAGGCCGAAACCGATGCCGCCAATGCCGACGCCGATCGCGACGCGGCACTGAAGGCGCTGATCTCACTGAATGTGGACGCGCAGACCATCAAGGCCATCGAGGACGGTCGGCCGATCGCGCCGATCCAGGGCTTGATCCGCTCCCCCATGACCGGCACGGTGGTGGACAAGCAGATCACGCCCGGGCAATTGCTGCAGGCGGGCACCACACCGGCTTTCACCGTAGCCGATCTTTCGCGCGTATGGGTCATGGCGCAGGTTCCCGAATCGGACCTCTCCGGCATCGGCCTGGGCGATGCGGCCGACGTGGTGACGGCCGCCGAATCGAAAAGCGTGTCGGGCACGCTGTCGAATATCTCCGCGCTGGTAAACCCCGATACCCGTCTGGTGGCGGCGCGTGTGGTGGTCGATAACCCCGGCGCGCTGTTGAAGAAGCAGATGTACGTCAACGTGAAGATTCATGCTCGCCAGGAAACCAGCGGCTTGCTGGTGCCGGTGTCGGCGATCCTGCGCGACGACGAGAATCTGCCGTTTGTCTACATCGCCCAGCGCGATGGCAGCTTCGCGCGGCGGCCCGTGACGGTCGGCTATCGAACCGGCGACCAGTTTGATATCGCCTCCGGCCTCAAGGCCGGCGAGCAGGTAGTGGTCGACGGCGGCATCTTCGTCCAGTTCATGCAAGACCAATGAGCGACCAGCTGCCTCCAGGCGTATCGCCATCACGCACGGCGTCGTTCATGAACCGGATCGTGGCCGCGTCGCTGGGCCAGCCTTTCCTCGTCATCCTGATGACGCTGCTGCTGACCGGTGCCGGCGCGCGCTCGCTTGGGCGCCTGCCGGTGGACGCGTATCCCGATCTGTCGCCGCCCATCGTCGAAATCATTACCCAATGGCCCGGGCATGCCGCCGAGGAAGTGGAGCGGTTGATCACGGTTCCCGTAGAGCTGGGGATGAACGGCACGCCAAAGACGGCCAACACGCGCTCCATCTCGCTCTACGGTTTGTCCGACGTCATCCTCACTTTCCAGAATGGCACGGACAACAATTTCGCCCGCCAGGAGGTGTTCAACCGACTGGGCGATCTGACGTTGCCAAGCGGCGTGACGCCTTCGGTGGCGCCATTATCTGCGCCTTCGGGGCTGATCTATCGGTATGTGCTGCAAAGCTCGGACCGATCGCCGATGGAGCTCAAGACGCTCGAGGACTGGACGGTCGAGCCCCAGTACAAATCCGTTCCCGGCGTGGCCGACGATTCGGGATTTGGTGGCGGCACCATGCAGTATCAGGTGTTGCTCGACCAGGCCAAGATCGCCGCGGTGGGCCTGTCCGCAGTGCAGGTGGAGGCCGCGCTCACGGCCAACAATGCCAATGCGGGAGGCGGCTTCTATTCGCAGGGCGGGCAGTTCTATTACGTGCGCGGTGCGGGGCGCGTGGAGACGCTGGAGGACATCGGCAACGTGGTGGTGGCCGTGCACGATGGCACGCCGCTGCTGGTGAAGGATGTCGGCCGCGTGACTATCGGCATTGCCCCGCGTCTCGGCGAATTCGGTTACGAGAAACAGGACGATGCGGTCGAGGGTGTGATCCTCCTGCGCACCGGCGAAAAGACTCAGGACGTGCTGAAGCGCGTCGAAGCAAAGACGTCGGAACTCAACGACCAGATTCTGCCCAAGGACGTCAAGGTCGTTCCGTTCTACGACCGCACCGATCTCATCGCCCTGACCACGAGGATCGTGGAGGACAACCTGCTGCGCGGCATGTTGCTGGTCGTGGTGATCCTGATCTTCTTCCTGTACGACGTGCGCGCGGGCTTGATCGTCGCCACGACCATTCCGCTGGCCTTGCTGTTCGCGTTCATCTGCCTGGATCTGCAGGGCGCATCGGCCAATCTGCTCTCCATCGGCGCCGTGGACTTCGGCATCCTGGTGGACGCGGCCGTGGTGATGGTGGAGAACATCTTCCGCCAGATCGCCGAGCGCAAGGGCACGCCGCTCAACGTCAAGGAGATCATCCGGGACGCGGCGGCCGAGGTGGATCGCCCGCTGTTCTACGCGGTAGCCGTGATCGTGGTCAGCTTCCTGCCGATCTACGTGCTGGCGGGGGCTTCTGGCGTGCTGTTCAAACCCATGGCCGACACCATGATCTTCGCGTTGGTCGGCTCCCTGGTGGTCACGCTGACACTGTTGCCAGTGCTGTGCGCGTGGTTCATGCGCAAGGGCGTGCAGGAGCGTCGCAATCGTGCGTTCGAGGCGATCAAGTCGGTCTACATCAAGGGACTCGATGTCTGTCTCGCCCGCCCCTGGGGCACCACGATTGCCTCGACCCTATTGCTGCTTCTCTCTCTGTTGCTTATCCCGCGCATTGGCGCGGAGTTCATGCCGCAACTGGACGAGGGCGCGCTATGGGTACGTGCCACCATGCCCTACACCATCTCGTTCGAGGAAGCGTCCAAGATCACGCCCAAGGTGCGCGACGTTCTGCGCTCCTTCCCGGAAGTCACCACGGTCGCTTCGGAACTTGGGCGTCCCGATGACGGCACGGATTCGACCGGCTTCTTCAATGTCGAGTTCTATGTGGGCCTCAAGCCTTACTCGCGATGGACCGGCGCGTATCGCAACAAGGCGGCCTTGATCGAGGCCATCAATCACAAGCTCGAAGCCTTTCCAGGCATCATCTTCAATTACACGCAGCCCGCTGAAGATGCGGTGGATGAGGCGGAAACAGGCCTGAAGAGCGCCCTGGCCGTCAAGGTGTTCGGGTCCGATCTCAATACGCTGGAACAGAAGGGCAAGGCCATCAAGCAGCTGCTGGAGCACGTGCGCGGCATTCGCGATGTGACCCTGGTGCAGGAGCTCGGTCAGCCAAGC
Source organism: uncultured Gammaproteobacteria bacterium (assembly GCA_963765335.1). GTDB lineage: Bacteria > Pseudomonadota > Gammaproteobacteria > Xanthomonadales > Rhodanobacteraceae > Dyella. The sequence continues at coordinate 94,610 of CAVXWA010000018.1, forward strand.
CTCACCATCAAGATCAACCGCGCGCAAATCGCGCGCTACGGACTGAATGTCTCCGACATCAATGGCCTGATTCAGACCGCCATAGGTGGCGATGTGGCCACCCAGGTCGTGCAGGAGGAAAAGCAGTTCGATCTCGTCGTTCGCCTTGAGCAGCAGTATCGCGACAACCCCGAGCAAATCAGGAATATCCTCGTCACCACGCCCAATGGGCAGCAGATTCCACTCAAGGAATTCGCGGATATCCAGGTGACCAACGGCGCGTCTTTCATCTATCGCCAGGACAACTCGCGTTACATCGGCGTGCAGTTCTCGGTGGACGGGCGCGACCTGGCTGGTGCGGTAGGCGATGCCATCGAGCAGGTCAACGCGAAGGTCAAGCTGCCACAGGGCTATCGCCTGGATTGGGGCGGCGAATACACGGAATACACTGCGTCGCGGGCGCAGTTGAATGTGATCCTGCCACTGACCCTCGCCTTGATCTTCCTGCTGCTGTTCACGCTCTACAGCAACTTCAAGTTCCCCTTCATCACCGTGCTCGGCGTGCTGCTCTCGGCGCCCGTGGGCGGCATCGTGGCTCTGTGGATCACCGGCACACCTTTTTCGGTGTCTTCCGGCGTGGGCTTCCTGGCGTTGTTCGGCGTCTCGGTGCAGACGGCGGTTGTCTACATTTCCTATGTCAACGAACTCCGCCGTGGCGGCACCGAACTCAACGAAGCCATACGCGAGGGCGCCATCCTGCGCTTGCGCCCCATCATGATGACGGCGCTGGTGGCAGCCTTGGGTCTGTTGCCGGCGGCACTCGCCACGGGCGTCGGCACGGACACCCAGCGGCCTTTCGCCCTGGTCATTGTCAGCGGCCTTTTCACGCGACTGCTGATCAGTGTTTTCCTGATGCCGACGCTCTATACCCTCGTCGCTCGCCCGGACGACCGATTGGAAGTGTGATTGCGTGCCCTGGACCCTTTGGGGCCAGGGCGTCGCCATACGTGGATTGCCTGCTATCGACGGCAGTCGCTATACAGATTAAGCCGTCATTCCAGCGGCTGTTGAGAGCCGCTGGAATGACGGCTTACTCAGGCCATCCATGGATCGGCGAAGGCTGGGTGCACGTATGCTTCAACGGCAACATCGCCAATGCACGTCTCGATGCCTACCGCTACCGCTTGGGTGCTCATCGCATTCGAGCCCACCCCGCGCAGCACTTGCAAGCCTTCCGATACGGGGCTACCCTGCGCCTCCCGTCAACCCAGCAAGAGGAGGTCATGACCATGATTGTTGTAGCAGCTGCCTCCGCCGGGTCGACGCGCGTCTGATCGTTTTGCCAGCCCTTCGGCTGGCTCGTTTCACCTACTCGCGTTGCTCCCTGGCGATTCGTTCGGTTCCCTCTCGGGAGGCCGTCGTATTCCTTGTATCCAGGGTTCCCCCATGTCATTTCAAACGCTTTCCCAGCTCGGTTGGCGGCCTAGTTTCGCCCAGCATCTGACGCTGGCTGATTTTGAAGCGGGTTATCCGGCGCGCGTGACCGCCGTGCATCGCAGTGGCTTATCCGTGCTTTCATCACGCGGTACGGGGTCGGTCGTGTTGCCTCACCAGCTTGCCGATACGGAGTCGGCTATCGCCGTTGGCGATTGGGTACTGGTCGAGCACGAGGCGGACCGGGTAGTTCGATTGATCGGGCGTCGGTCGTTGATCGAGCGTTTGGCAGCCGGTGGCGAACATCGCCGCCAGTCCATCGCTGCCAATATCGACACGCTTTTCATCGTCACGTCCTGCAACGACGACTTCAACCTGTCGCGGCTGGAGCGCTATCTCGCGCTTGCCTATGAAGCCGGCGTAGAACCCGTTGTCGTGCTCACCAAGGCCGATCTGAGCGATGAGGCTGATGACTACGTGGCCAAGACTTTGACCACACTGGCGACCGTCACTGTTCTCGCCATAAACGCGACCGATGCAGGGGCCGTGGCACAACTCGCACCTTGGCTGGACGCGGGGCGCACCGTTGCCTTCGTTGGCTCTTCGGGCGTGGGCAAGTCGACGCTGACCAACAGCCTGCTAGGCGATGCTTCACAACGGACCCAAGGTATTCGCGAAGACGACGCCAGGGGGCGGCATACGACCACGGCGAGGGAAATGTTCCCGACAGCGTCCGGTGCGTGGGTGATCGACACGCCGGGTATGCGCGAGCTTCGCATCGGTGCGGTCGAGTCGGGCCTCGGCACGGTCTTCGATGATATCGAAGCCTTGGCAAGGCAATGTCGATTTAGCGATTGCCGCCACGAAGGCGATGCCGATTGCGCCGTTGAGCGTGCGCTTGCCGAAGGCACACTTGATCATCGGCGGCTCGCCAATTATCGAAAACTCCAACGGGAAGCCGCCGAAGCACAACGCACGCTAAGGGAAAAGCGCGAACGCAGCCGTCAATTTGGTGCGATGGTGAAAGACGTGATGCGAGCGAAGCGTGATCGACTGGGACGCTAAAGGAGGATGTCGGCTAGCTTAGAGCCTGTTCAAAGTCTCTGTGTGGTCACAAACACCGCCACCCAACCCGCCCATGCGACCCGCAGGGAGTCCCTTTTGGGACAAGCAGGGGAGGGAGTAAGTGCGGGCATGCTTTTGACTCCTCCCCCTGCTGGCAGGGGGAGGTTGGGAGGGGGAGCTCGTGGCCGCCGTGGAGACTTTGATCAGGCTCTTAGATCCCCTATGCAACGGGCGCAAGCATTCCTGGGCTAGATGTCGCGCAGGTTTGCTCGCAGTGGAGCGCGTATAGTGCCCGCCGCCTTCTCGCTGGGAGTGTCCATGAGTCAGCCGATCGTCGTTCGCGATATTCGCCCCGAAGAGTTTCAAGCCCTTGGCCAGCTTTTGGTCGGTGTCTACAGCGGATTGGAAGGTTTCCCAACCCCTGCCCAGCAGCCGCGTTACTACGAGATGCTGGCCACTATCGGTGACTTCACCCAGAAGAAGGGTGCCTAGGGATGCTCTGATCAACTCTGCGTAGGCGTCACCGGTCCTGTCTGTTCGCAGACCACAGGGGCGTCGGCGATAGCAGACTGGCCGTCTGTCGAGCCGGCGCACCGAAGGGATGCGGACAGACAGGACCGGCCCCAACGTGTTGAATTCAAAGTGATGGGGTGATGTCCAGAAGGCCCGCAGGCGGTGCCGCGCGGCTTGGCAAGACGGCCAGTCTTCCCGGCGCCACGCAACACCACCTGCGGGCCTTCTGGACATCATGACGCCTGCGCAGAGTTGATCAGAGCATCCCTAGGTGCTGGTGGCCCTGATGGACGGCGAGCTGGTGGGCGGCGTGGTCTATCTCGGAGATATGGCGGAGTACGGCGCCGCCAGCGTGGCGACAGCGATAAAGAACGCGTCGGGTATCCGACTGTTGGGCGTGAGTCCTTCAGCGCGTGGCAGAGGCGTGGGAAAGGTGTTGACCGAAGCTTGCATCAAGCTAGCGCGGGAGCAGGGTCGCGAACGGGTGGTGCTGCATAGCACCGAGGCCATGCGTGTGGCGTGGAACATGTATGAGCGGATGGGATTTCAGCGGGCGCCAGAGATCGATTTTCTGCAGGCGGCGCTGCCGGTGTTTGGCTTTAGCCTCGCGTTAGGTGAAGAATAGCGGGCAGGGGATATCCGTCGTCTTGAAGCTTCCGGGGACCACTTCACATGACTCAGCGGGTCGCAACCTGCAGTTGCAGGCAACTCATGCTTCGCGCGACGGAGGAGCCGCTGCGCATCTCTATCTGTCACTGCCACGCCTGCCAGCGACGCACGGGCAGTGTGTTCGGGGTGCAGGCGCGCTTCCGCACGGGGAGCGTGGTGATTCGTGGCCATGCGACGAAATATGTGCGTGCTGGCGATTCCGGTGGCACGGGTACGTTTTACTTTTGTCCAGTGTGTGGCGCGACGGTTTATTACCAGCTGGAAGGGTTGGATGACCTGGTCGGTGTTCCGATTGGTGCCTTCGCGAATCCGAACTTCCCGGCGCCGCAAATCTCGGTCTACGAAGATTGCATGCACCACTGGGTGACGTTGCCGAATGATCTTGAGCACATGGCGTAACGGCGTATTTGCGTCGCGAATCCTCTGACGGCGGACTTCCGATCACGCAACGAAGCACGGTTGCGTGCGGCTTCATGCATGGCCTTTATCACCTATGAGCGACGTTAGGGCGGCTGCCTGACGTCGACCTGACGGTGCAAGATATGCGCACTGAGTCACGCTGGCGAAAGATCTTGCTCGTTCAGGAAGCCTGGGCAACGCCGATATCCCTATCGGGGGGATGATCCATCCCTTAGGGAATCATGCATGCGTTTTACCGTTCGCTTGAAAATCATCGCGGCCATGGGCATCGCCCTGGCGATTGCCGTCGTCGTCGGCCTGGTCGGATTGTTTGGCGTGCGCGCCACCTACACGCTGGTCGATGACATGTATAACGCCAATGTCGTGGCCATCGTGGCGGTGAGTGAAGTGCGCACGGCCATCATTGATGATCGGCTGGCGCTGAACCGCTCGCTGATCGATCCCAGCCAGCGCGATGTGGTCAAGAAGTTCATGGCCAATCAGGCACGTTTGGATGTGGCCTGGCACCGCTATTACCCTGACCTGGTGTCGTCGGCCGAGGAGCGTGTCGCCGCGCATGAATTCGAATTGCTTCGCGCCGAGGTCGGGCCGCTGGTGCAGCACGAAGCGCAGTTGCTGGATGCCGGCAAGACCGACGAGGCGCGCCAGCTTCATATTGGCAAAGTCGCCGATGGCATGACGAAGGCGACGGCGACCATGGATCGCCTGATCTCGATCAACGAGAAGCTGGCGCAAGCTTCGGCTGCCGAAGCGGCCCGGCACTACACAAACACTTGGCAGTTGGCGCTGGCCATGCTGGTCATCGGCGTCCTGGTCTTGCTCGCCGTGTCGGTGCTGCTGATTCGCGCGGTGATTCGACCGCTGAACCAGGCCCGTTCGCTCGCGAGCTCCATCCAGGAAGGCAGGCTCAACCATGCAACCGCCATCCGCGGTGATGATGAGTTCAGCGACACCTTGCGGTCACTCGATGAGATGGATCGACAACTCACGACTATCGTGAGCCAGGTGCGTGATGTTGCCGAGCAGGTGACTGCCGCTGCGCGCGATCTGTCGCAAGGCAATGACGATCTATCTCAGCGCACGCAGGAACAGGCCAGTTCGCTGGAGGAAACCGCTGCCTCGATGGAGGAGTTGGCGGCGACGGTGAGACAGAATGCCGAAGGCGCCCGTCAGGCGCGCGAGATGGCGTCGCGCATGCGCAAGCGCGCCGAGGAAGGCCGGGACATTGCAGGTTTTGCGGTCGGTGCGATGCAGGCGATTACCATGGCCAGCAAGGAGGTGGGTGAAATTGTCGGCGTGATCGACGAGATCGCTTTCCAGACCAATCTGCTTGCGTTGAACGCCGCTGTGGAAGCGGCGCGCGCCGGTGAGCAGGGACGTGGCTTTGCCGTGGTGGCGACGGAAGTGCGCCATCTTGCACAGCGAAGCAGCGCTGCAGCCAAGAGCATCAAGACGCTGATCAAGGACACGGGTGAAAAGGTGGCTGAAGGTGCCGAGCTGGTGCAACGCACGGGAAGCGCATTGAACGACATTGCTGCCGACGTGCGTGAGGTCAACACGATCATCGAAGTGATTGCCGCGGCGTCGGAAGAGCAGTCCGCGGGTATCGGCCAGGTCAACAATGCGGTCATCACGCTGGACGAAGTCACCCAGCAGAACGCGGCACTGGTGGAGGAGGCGAGTGCGGCCAGCAAGAACACCTTGGATCTTTCGCGCGTGTTGATGGGGCAGGTGTCGTACTTCACCTTGCAGGGCGATGCACCCGAGTCGAAGGCGACACGCGTATTCGAATCGGCTCCGGTTGCGGTCGAGCAGGCGGCGCCGTTTCAGCCCGCAAAAAATTACCGAAAGCCGCATCAGGCAAAGACACATCGTGCCGTGTCGGCCCTGGCTACGGCGGGCGATGAATGGACGGAGTTCTAACGGAAGAACATGCGGCGCGGAGAAGGCCCCGCACCGCGTTATGATCGGCGCCAAATTTCAACTCGATGTCGAGTTGAATAGGAATGCATATGAAGGCAATTGAATTCGAGCGCTGGGCAAGAACGCGTGCGCAAGGCAAGTATCGATTCGTGCTGCTGAATGGCGTGCTGGCTTATGGCGTTCCGATGTTTGTCATCATGACGTTTATGATTCCGCATCCAATGTTCACCAAGCCGGAATCGGCGCTGCTTTGGCTGCTCACTGGTGCTGGCTATGGCATCGCCACGTGGCTCATGCAGGAACATCGCTACCGCAAGGCAGCGCCGAAGTCGTAGCGAGGCGCAGTCGAATCGTCTGCTCGCCGATCAGGCGGTTCCCCTGGTCCACCAAGCGTCGTTGGTGGAGAGTAGCGACTTCATGCGTCGCTCGTGTTGTTGATCGAGCCTGCTCAGTGCGACATGCGCCGCAAGCCCTAATACCGTTACCAGCAGACAGCAGCTAGGCGGCCACCAGACACTAAACCGTCGCAGCAGCAAAAGACTCAACAGAGGCTGGGCTGCGAGGGCGAAGAGTGCTATTTGCCAGGTGCGTCGAAAACCGGGCAAACCAAACAGCGCCAGCGGCAATGCGATCATCAGCGAGCCAAGCAGCAATTGGCCAGGGAGATTGAGCGGCGTGATCAAGCTGCTGTCGTACAAGGACTGGAGCACGTTCGCCTGATACTCGACGCCCGGCATCAGATCGTTGGCGTCGGATGCGGACGTGACGAGCTGGTCACCAAGCCCGGCGGCTATCGCGCCGATCAGTATCCAGCGCCCTTTGAGCAGGTTGGTGGAGACGCGCCCTTGCAGGACGTCGAGGTATGACACCTGGTTGAAGCTGCCCGTGTGGCCCGCGAAGCGGATCAGCACGTAGTTATCGCGTATCCATGCGTAAGGCGAGTCGAGCCTCTGGTTGGGCAGGCGTAGACCTGGCAAGGTCCGCAGCGGGGCAGGGTTGTCCATGTCGTATAGCGCCAACGCGAACGCAGGCCACAGCGGCTGCCCCAGGCCTGCTTTCAGATAGACGCCGCGGGCGACCCCGTCGATGTCTTTGGAGACGTCCACGTGGCCGAGGGTAGTGGCGCTCGTCGCCATCACGGGTGTCGGCAGGACCTCTTCGAGCACGCCGCCCTGATCGGCGGCTTCGGCAAAGACCGGCATGACGACTCGTCCATTCCGATGAATCGCATCGGCAAACGCGCGATCATGATCAGGGCGGTGGATGTCCGGCTCGCTCATCGTGATATCGACACCGATGCCGCGCACGCCCGCCTGCGTCAGTCGCTCGATTAGCTGCGCATGCACCGAGCGAGGCCACGGCCACTTGCCGAGCTTGGCGAGACTTTGCGGGTCGATCGCTACGATCATCACCTTGTCACTGGTCGGATAGGACCAGTGGCGCATGTGCATGTCGTAGAGCGCGTCATCGACACGCTGGGTCGCACTGGTGGCGCTCAGTAGCAGCAGGGCAGCGAAGCCCACGACCCAGGCGAGGGTACGTTTGAGCATGGGCAACGTTGCGACCATCAGATCGCCACCGGCACTTGTCCCAGGGTGATCAAATCACCAGCCACAGCAGGACGACACCGCCCCCGGCCGCGAACCACCGACAGGCCGTGCACGGTACACGGGTTCGATACACGGCCCCCCAAGGTCCCGCGTAGCCGTCGACATCGATGGTCTGCACACGCACATACCACTTGCCCGACCGCGGCTTTTTCAGGCTGAGCTCGGGTTGGTCCAGCGTCTGATCTACCGCCGGATCGGCGAAGTCGGGTTTCCGCGCCAGCTCGATGCGATAACGTTGTCCGGGTGCGCCTTTGGTCCAGCTCAGCACGAAGTCGCCACCCCGGTGCTTCGGCGCACCCGGCTCCGGTGCAGGTGGCTCGGGGACCAGGTCAAACGCCATTGCTTCGGTGTACGGTCCGAGCTTGCCATCCTTGTCGCGACTGGCAACGCGCCAGTAGTAGCGCCCGTAAGGCAGTGATTCGCGGGGGCGCGCCTGGCTGCCCATGATCGTCGCGTCGCTGGACAGCAGCTGCTTGAACGAGGGATCACTCGACAGCTGCCACGCATAGCTGCCTGCTTCTTCGCTCTCGGTCCAACGGAAGGTCGGGCGCGTTGCTCGTGCCTTGGAACCGGGCTGAGGCTCGATGATCAGCGGTGGCTGTGGATGGGCCGCGACCACGAAGCTACATATGGCATCCAACCCTTCAAGCTGGTTGTTGCTGATGCCACGCACGCGAAATGCATGGGGGCCGTCGGGAAGGCTGGGCAGCGACGCCTGGGGGCCATCGACCACCTGATCCATGACCAGCGCTTCGAACTTGTTCGTGTACGCCACCTGGATGCGGTAGTGCGCGGCGCCATCCAGCGGCTTCCAGCTGAGCTGGGTGGGCAGTTGGGCGATGGGTTGGCGCGGGCAGTCCATGTCGGGCGCCAGCAGTAGCGCTTCCGGTTTGCCAGGGCTGGCGCCGGACGCGGTCGCTACGCCGGTACCGGTGCTCACCAGCACGTGCCGCTTGTCGCTGCCCACATCGACGCGGCCGGAGACGACTTCGGTGCGCGCTGTACTCTGCTCGGCGTCGGCCACCACGCGGAAATGCGTGCCGCGCACGCTCGAGATGGTATTCGGGGTCGATATCGTGAAGCGCGCGGCACTGCCGGTCAGTGGCGTTACATCCGTGCTGACGCGTCCGCGCTTGAGGCGCATGCGCGTGTCGACCATGCCAGTGCGGCCGTATTCGCTCAGACGATCCAGCACCAGCTCGCTGTCGCTCTGCATTAACACGCGAGAGCCGTCGGCGAGTTCCAGCGTGAGGCTGGAGTCATGATGCGTCACCAGTTCCGCGCCATAACCGACCAACATGCCCTGGGTCACCGGCACGGCGGGGAGCGAGGCTTGGGCCTTGGCCTCGGCATTTCCGATGACTGCCAGCACCCGCGCTGGCGCAGGCACCAGTCGCAGCCATGCCACGGGCACGCGTACGGTCATACCGGGTGGCAGATGTAGGGGGTCGCCGACCCGGTTGTAGTCCTGCAGTTTCTGCCAGGGGACATCGGGCTTCATATAGCGAGCCGCGAGATCCCACAGGTTATCGCCAGGGCGGACCCGGTAGTTCCAGTCGGTGGGTGTCGCGGGGAGCGTGGGGGCAAACGTGGAAGCAAATGCAGTGAGGAGAAACATTGCGAACAGCCAGTGTTTCGGCCGGCGCAATCCTCCTGTCCGGTGCGGCATGACAACCTCGACGTTCCTGTAGAGCCCTCTGTATTGCCGTCGCTCACTCCTTCGTCGTCAGGGGAACATCCCGCGCCCCTAGCGTCTTTGCGACTTCCAGCGCGTCAATTATCGCGGACGCGTCTCGCAATTGCCAACGGCATCACAAAGCGAGTCGGGACCGGTCGAGCTTGGATAGAAGTTCGTCTGTCCGTTGAACGAAGTCAGCCAGCCCGGCTAGGGCGTGTTCCCCGCCTTCGACTTGCAGCGCCTCGAACAGTTGCCGGCCCTGCTCCAGCAGGTCGCCATCCGCGAACAAAGTCAGTGCGCCAAGCAGGCGGTGCAAGACCTGGGCCGCAGCCGCTGCGTCCGCCCCAGCCCAGCAGGCGCGGAGATCCTGCAGGTCGTTTAGGCTGATCGTGGTGAAAAGTTGCTGGAGCTCCGTATGCGTTGCCATGTCTTTGACGCCGCCGGTGCCAGTCGAAGCGTCGACGCTGGCGGATAGGGGCGTCTGTCCCGGCAACCACTGCTCCAGCTTCTGGCTGAGCACCAACAACTGCAGCGGTTTGCTGAGCACATCGCTCATGCCGGCCTCCCGCGCGCGCGCTGTTTCCCTGCTCAAGGCGTTGGCCGTCATGGCGAGCATGGGGAGACGATGCGGGGCGCCCGTGGTGTCCTCATGCGCTCGCCACGCCCGGGCGAGGTCATACCCGCTCATCTGAGGCATGTTGCAGTCAGTGAGCAGCAACGCGTAGCCGCCGCCAGTCAGGGCCTCGTAGGCGTCGCGCCCGTTGTCGACGACATCGCAGCTAAGCCCGAGCAGGCTAAGCTGGCGCTGTATCAGTTGCTGACTGACGGGGTGATCTTCGGCCACCAGGATATGGCCGCGGTGAATCGACAGGCCCGCGTGCGCGCGCTGAAGAAACTGGGTGCTGGCGAGCGGCTGGCTCCCGCCGGTGTCGTCGTGCAGCTGCTGCCGCTCGGCCGGACCGTCCAGCTCAAGCGCTGCCATGCTGGCGCGCAGGGTGGACTGCCACTTCAGCGGATTCGCGCTGAGCAGGATGCGTTCGTCGTTCCATCGAACGCCCGCATGCGCAAGCGGCTCCGCGGTGACGGCCACGATATGCGCGTTGATCTGGGCCGGGCTTGCCACGTCGGCTACATCGACAAAGAGCAGACTGGCTGCCATGCCCTCACGCAACGGTTGGGAAGGATTGACCTGTTCCACCGTCATCCCGGCAGCGTGCAGATAATCGCCAAGCGTTGCTGCCGTTTCAGTCGAATCGAGCCGGACGATGGCGTGACGCCCATGAAGCGCGCTCGGAGCCTCTATCGCGCGCTCGCCCACGGGCAGGCGCAAGTCCATCTTGACCGTCGTGCCGGCATCCACGTCGCTGATCAGCTCGATGGAGCCTTCCATCAGCTGCACCAAGTGACTGCAGATCGCCAGTCCTAGACCCGTGCCTCCGTAACGACGGCTGGTCCAGGTCTCGGCCTGCGTGAACGGTTTGAACAATGTCGCTTGTTTGTCCTTCTCAATGCCGATGCCGGTATCGGTGACGCTCAGGCGAAGACGCTGGTGCGAGCCGCTATCGCCCAACGTGACAAGTCGTGCAGAGACACTGCCGCGATCGGTGAACTTGATGGCGTTACTCAACAGGTTAAGCAAAACCTGTCCGAGGCGAAGGCTGTCGCCACGCAGCTGGCCGGCCACGCTGGCGTCCGTGGAGAGGCGGAAATCGATGCCCTTCTTGCGCGCCGCTGAAGTCATCACACCGACAACATGGTCCATCCACAAACGTGGATCGAAGGCTGTCACGTCGAGGCGGACATCGCCTGCTTCGAGCTTGGAGAAGTCCAGGATGTCGTTGAGGATTTGCAGCAAGGTGCTCGCAGAATCTTCGACGGCTCCAAGCAGCTCGCGCTGTTCCTGGTTGATTGGCGTATGGCCAAACAGTTCGAGCATGCCGATCAACCCGTTCATCGGGGTGCGAATTTCGTGGCTCATGATGGCAAGGAAATCGCCCTTTGCCTTGGATGCGCGTTCAGCAACGTCTCGGGCGATCCGCAAGGCTTCGTTGCGAAGGTTCAACTCTGTCGTGTCGACGAAATAGCCCATGAGTCGCGATGCTCCATCCGCCTGTCGCGTCGGCGCGAGCGTCGCGTGAATCCAGCGCAGGCCGTTCTGGCCGAACGCGCGAAAGTCGAGGTCACGTGTCTGCGCATCACCGGTGGCGGGTGCTATCAATTGCTCGAATGCGGGCCAATCTTCGGGGTGAATGCAGTCGCGCAATGTCGCCGTGCGCAGCGACCCATCGGTGTCCGTCAGATCGCGCAAATCCGCGTTGAAAAGGGCCTTCATATTGCCCGTGGCAAACGTCAGGTGTCGTGCGTTGTCTGTATCAAGGTGCAAGGTCAGCACGACGACCGGAATGCGACGGGCGAGTTCGTCCAGGCTCAGCTCGGTTATTTTCGCCTCACGTTCGGCATCGCGAAATGCCGTGATGTCGAGGAGCACACTGGCATAGCCTTGGGCTTGCCCATGCTGGTCGACGACGGTGCGAATCCAGGCATGGGCAGGGTGCGCGATGCCGTCATCGGTCGTGTACTCAACCACGTGCTGACTGGTGTGCCCTTGCAGGAGTGCCGGCTTTTTCGCGGCAAAGGCGTCGCTACGAATGACTGCCATGATGGCTTCGAGGGCGCCAGGAATGCTACGGCCCGTATCGTTGACGATGACGGGCTGGCCATTCATGCCATGCAGCGCGATGGGTAGAGGTAATGCGTTCAACGCTTGCTGACACAATGAGTGCTGCGCGAGGAGCTGGTCCTGAAGACATTTCGCCTTGCGGGTTTTCACTTGCAGCAGCCACGTCAGCGCGAATGCCAGCATGGACGTGAGCATCAACAAGGTGGCCAGGATCAACGCCATGGGTGATACCGGCGTGGCTTGATTGTCGATCCCCGGAAACACAAGGCCGAAGGAGCTCGCTGCAAGCAAGGTAAATGCTGACTCGCGTTGCATGGCTAGCGCACGCGTTGGCGCTTGGAAGCACGTAAAGGAATGCACTGCATGGACCCGCTTATGCGGCGCGGGGGGCGGGTCAGGGCAGGCTCGGGCGTTCATGCTACTGTTTTGCGTGAACTGTTCACAAACTGTATCGAGTGTCAGTGCTGCGCATGGATTGGCCGCAGCTCGCAGAAAAAGTTTTGGAGGTTTTATGCGGATCATAATTTCCGATGATCACCCGGTCGTATTGAAGGGGTTGAAGACCTGGCTCCAGGACTACGGCAACCGTGTTGAAGTCGTTGGCGAGGCGAGTAACGGGGCCGAGCTGCTGTCTCTGCTTGGTCGCGTGCCCTGCGACCTTCTCATTACTGACTTTTCCATGCCGTCCGAGGGCGCGGAAGATGACGGCCTGTCCTTGATCCATCGGTTGCGGGAAGCCTACCCCAAGCTCCCGATCCTCGTCCTCACCATGCTGAGTAATCCGGCGCTGGCGCAGCGCATGCTGACGGCAGGCGTGCAAAGCATCGTCGACAAGATGGCGATGACCAAGGAGCTGATCCTCGCGATCGACATGGCTCGTTCCGGTCGTACGTATCTCAGCACGCGCATGCGCCGCCAAATTGAGAGCGCAGTTCGACCCGGCGATGACGGTTTGGCCGTATCCCCTCGTGAGGGCGAGGTCATCCGCCTGCTGGCCCAAGGCCTTACCGTCTCGGAAGTCGCGCGTCGCACAGCGCGCAGCGTGAAGACGATCAGCCAGCAGAAGCGCGACGCTATGCGCAAACTCGGGCTGCGCAGCGACAAACAACTCTTTGAATACGCCAGTTCGGCCGGCCTGCTCTAGGGATACTCTGAGCAACTCTGCGCAGGCGTCGGTGGCGCATGGCCTTTGAATTAAATGGCTGCTCTAGGAATTTTCTGATTCCAATCCGCCCCTGAGGGCGGTCAAATATCGCCAAGGCCACGTGATGCAGCGGCACGATCGATGGGCTTTGCGCATCCATCCTTCACGTGACGACTTCCCGCATACCAGGGACGTGTATGTGTCGGTGAGTACGCCGGCGATGGATCGATATCAGCCCTCTGGATCGATTTATCGGGATCCTTCATGGACCGAACGAAGCCATGATCATCGCGCCGATGGCATGCGGTGCTTTGCTGTCGATCAGTTCACACAAGTGAAGCGCCCGCTCTGGCACAGCGCCAGAGTGGGCGCATTCGCGCGTCGCTGTGTAGTCCTATGGCGGGATTGTTGTGTGAGCGAAGACTAAAACTATCGCGGATTGAGATTTTCTGATTCAAGTGCGCGTCGCTTGGCGCACCATGAGACCTGCGACCAGGCCTCGATAAATAGCCCGGCCACACGCGGCGTACGAACAGCGATGGCTTGACTCGTTCTAACGCGGATCCTCTGGTCGCCGGGTTTTCGCTGGGATGCGACTGAATGCCAGCCCTGAATAGTGCGGACTTTGCTTGCGAATGCAGTCATGAAGCGGAACTTCACGAGGTTGAGATGCCGGCCGCAAGGCCGTCGCGCTATAGCATTTGGAGCGGGGTGTTCGAAGGGGCGCAACATCGCCAGGCGCATATTAACCAGTCGTGCCGATATCCCTGGTAGCAGGAGAGCTCAGACGGGCAATGGTGCTCGTGCGATGGAGCATTTCCTGACGAGCGCGATGGGGGATCAATCGGGGTGCGTCGAACGTCATGTGTCGGGCCTCGGGGCGGTTGCATTTGAAGCGTTTCTCGCGACGTCGTTGCAACAACTCTACAATTCCATTCCAACCGCACTTGGCGTTATCGGGCGTGATTGCCGATATCTGACTGTCAATACGATGTACGCGGCCATCTACGATTCGTCGCCCGAAGCGATGGTGGGCCGGGTGGTCGGTGAGCTCGGGCCGGATGCGGACCCGCAGTTGCAGGAAGACCTCATAAGCTTCGATGCTGGGATCGGCATGATGGAGCGTGAGGTCAGCCGTGCTGGTGGCCACTACATCCAAGCAGTCCAGCCGATACAGAGTGCCGAGGGGCAGGTGATCGGACTCACGGTGGCGCTCATCGATATCACAGCCCGAAGACATATGGAGCAGGCGCTGGAGAAGGTGAGCCGTCACTGGCAATTCCATGCCAGTCACGATCACCTAACCGGCTTGCCAAACCGCCGTCATATCGATCAGGTCATGTCGGCCGAATCGCGCCGCTGTGCACGTTCGAGAACACCTCTGTCGGTCCTGATGATCGACGTCGACCTCTTCAAGAAGTACAACGATCACGTTGGGCATCAGCGAGGCGACGCCTGCCTTCGCGCCATCGCGGCACAATTGCAGGGGATGGTTCGCCGCCAAGGAGACGTGGTCGGCCGTTATGGCGGCGAGGAATTCATAGCCATACTTCCGGGCACCGATATTTCCGGCGCGCATGGCGTGGCCCGGAGCATGCTGCGAGCCATACGGGGGCTCGATATCAAGCACCCGGCCAGCCCCTACGGAAGCGTAACGCTGAGCATAGGCGTGGCGAGCATGAAGACATCATCCTTGCACCTGCAGGAGCGTGTCGATGAGTTGCTTGGAAACGCCGATCGCGCGCTTTATTCGGCAAAGGCAGCGGGCCGCAACGCGGCGTGCGGCTATCCGCCACATTTAGCGTAATCGTCACAGCTTCGCCCCGATATCGCGTTCGCGATGGGCGAGCCGTCGCGTGGCCGTTTGCGGACGAGGGCCCATCACTGCATCAGTGAGTGTCCTCGTGTGACGAAAAGAAAAAGGCCGCCTTGCGGCGGCCTTTTTCTGGATGAAGTGCCGACAGATCAGCGCTTCATCGAGTTGAAGAACTCGTCGTTGGACTTGGTGTTCTTCATCTTGTCGAGCATGAACTCCATCGCGGCCAGCTCGTCCATCGGATGCAGCAGCTTGCGCAGGATCCAGATCTTGGAGAGCAGGTCCGGTTCGATCAGCAGGTCTTCGCGGCGGGTGCCGGAACGGTTGATGTCGATGGCCGGGTACACGCGCTTCTCGGAGATGCGGCGGGACAGGTGCACTTCCATGTTGCCGGTGCCCTTGAACTCCTCGTAGATCACCTCGTCCATCTTGCTGCCGGTGTCGGTCAGCGCGGTGGCGATGATGGTCAGGCTGCCGCCTTCCTCGACGTTGCGAGCCGCACCGAAGAAACGCTTCGGACGCTGCAGCGCGTTGGCGTCGACACCACCGGTCAGCACCTTGCCGGAGCTCGGTACCACGGTGTTGTAGGCGCGGGCGAGACGCGTGATGGAGTCGAGCAGGATCACGACGTCCTTCTTGTGCTCGACCAGGCGCTTGGCGCGCTCGATCACCATTTCGGCGACCTGCACGTGGCGCACGGCCGGCTCGTCGAAGGTGGAGGAGATCACTTCGGCACGCACGGTGCGGGCGATTTCCGTCACTTCTTCCGGACGCTCGTCGATCAGCAGCATGATCAGGTGCGCATCGGGATGGTTGTGCGCGATGGCCTGCGCGATGTTCTGCAGCATCATCGTCTTGCCGGACTTCGGCTGCGAGACGATCAGGCCGCGCTGGCCACGGCCGATCGGCGCGACCAGGTCGAGGATGCGGCCGGTGATGTCCTCAGTGGAACCGTTGCCGCGCTCGAGCTGGAACGCCTTGCGCGGGAACAGCGGGGTCAGGTTCTCGAACAGCATCTTGTTCTTCGACGCCTCCGGCGGATCGCCGTTGATGTCGTCGACCTTGAGCAGCGCGAAGTAACGCTCGCCTTCCTTCGGCGGGCGCATGCGGCCGGTGATGTAGTCGCCGGTGCGCAGGTTGAAGCGGCGGATCTGGCTGGGCGACACGTAGATGTCGTCCGGACCGGCGAGGTACGACTCGTCGGCCGAGCGCAGGAAGCCGAAACCGTCCTGCAGGATTTCGAGCACGCCTTCGCCGCAGATGCCGCCGCCGGAGCGGGCATGCGCCTTGAGGATCGGAAGACGATGTCCTGCTTGCGCGCACGCGCGACGCCTTCCTGCATGCCGAGCGATCTCGGCGAATTCCAGCAACTGGATCGCGTTCTTGCGCTTGAGTTCGGTCAGGTTGATCAGGCGGTCGTTGCTGCCTGCATCAGCGTATTCATCATCCACCGGCAGGCCGTTGGGGTTGCGCGGATGACCGCCACCCTGCTGACCGCCCGGGCCACCCGGGCCACGCGGCTGGTTACGCTCATGGCGACGACGGCGGCCGCGACCATCACGGTCGTTGCGGTCGTTACGGTTGTTGAAGCCCGGGTTGCCGCCGTTCGGCTGGCCACCTTCGCGCGCTTCCTGGGGCGGGCGCTGGGCGCCATCGCCTTGCGGAGCGGACTCGGAGGGGGCCGTGTTCACCGGAGCTGGCGCCGGAGCAGGAGGCGGCGCCTCGACAGCCGGAGCAGAGCGCTCGACCGGCGGGGGCGGCGGGATATTCAACTGCGCCTGCTTCTCTGCTCTGGCGGCTTCGGCCGCTGCGGCAGACTTGCGTGGTGCTCGGGTGCGGGTCTCCGCCACAGGCTTCGACTCGGCGCCCTTGGCGTCGGTAGTTTCTTTGCTTTCTATATCAGACACGGGCAAACCTCATGCGGGGCGCCGTTGGTTACACAGGGAGGGTGACGGTGCGCGGACGGCGCGGGGGACAGGACTGTCCCGACGGACACCCGAAATCTAGCACCCGATCCGCGGCGACGTAAAGCGCCGCGATCGAGCGAATTCAGAATTGGAGCGGTTCATGGTCTCCTAGCCGGCCTCCGGGGCTAGCCCGGAGACCATGGTTCGTCATTCCAGCGAACGCTGGAATCGAGCGCCGTCAATGCCTTGCAAGGGCACTGGATCCCAGCGTTCGCTGGGATGACGATGTTTCAGGTCTTTAGATGGCCTTGTCGATCATCTGGGCCAGCTGACCCTTGCTGACCGCGCCGATCTGGGTGGCTTCAACCTTGCCGTCCTTGAACACCATCAGGGTCGGGATGCCGCGGACGCCGTAGTTGCGGGGCGTCTTCTGGTTATGGTCGATATTGATCTTGGCAATACGCAGCTTGCCCTCGTACTGCTTGGCCAGCTCGTCCAGGATGGGGGCAATGGCCTTGCATGGGCCGCACCACTCCGCCCAGAAATCCAGCAACACCGGGGTGTCGGACTTGAGCACTTCCTGCTCGAAGGCATCGTCGCTTACATGGGTAATCAGGTCGCTCACCGGGGTCTCCGAGGGTAGGCGGGAAGGGCTTTGACGACCTCGCGCCCAGCATCGGCTACACTGGGGCGCCCATGAAGCGCGGGGTCGTTCCGAAAAAGAAGGTTGGTGCCGTTGCGGCAGACCTCCATTCCAGCCTAACTCGGGGCACGATTCAAGCGATTCAAGGGCGGCCACGGACAGTTCCGTTGACATAGGTGAAAGGGTTCCCTTGGGGCCCAGCTTCTTAGGACGCAGTTCTTTGACCTATGCCAGCGGAGCTGCCGGTACTTGCCGCCTCCCTCCGGCGCCAGCCACGGAAACGTGTTGCCGGCACGCGCAATCTTCGGATTCTGCCTGCCACCACGCCCTGGCCGTGCCGCTTATCCACCCGTTCCTTGAGGCGTCTCAACGCCCGGGAGCCGGGCAGTCTGCTCCAGCAGTGCCCGATCAATAATCCCCATAGCGATGTCACAAACAGTACTCACTGATACTTTTTTCACCAATTTCGATCTTCATCCGCTACTGCAGCAAGGCCTCGACGAGGCCGGCTTCACCCGCTGCACGCCGATCCAGGCGCTGACCCTGCCCGTGGCGCTGGTGGGCCGCGATGTGGCTGGCCAGGCACAGACGGGCACGGGTAAGACCTGCGCCTTCCTGGTCGCGACGATGAACCGCCTGCTGACCACGCCGGCCGTGGCCGAGCGCAAGGACAGCGATCCGCGCGCCCTGGTGATCGCCCCGACTCGTGAGCTGGCGATCCAGATCGAGAAGGACGCCAAGGCCGTCGGCCGCCACACCGGCCTGCGCACCGCCCTGATCTATGGCGGCGTCGACTACGACAAGCAGCGCCAGCAGCTCAAGGATGGCTGCGACATCATCATCGCCACCCCGGGACGCCTGCTCGATTACTACAAGCAGCACGTGTTCAGCCTCGATGCCGTCGAGGTGATGGTGATCGACGAGGCGGACCGCATGTTCGACCTCGGCTTCATCAAGGACGTGCGCTTCATCTTCCGCCGCCTGCCGGCGCGCGAGCAGCGCCAGGTGCTGCTGTTCTCCGCCACGCTGAGCCATCGCGTGCTGGAGCTGGCCTACGAGCACATGCACAACGCCGAGAAGCTGGTGGTGGAGACCGAAAACGTCACCGCCGACCGCGTGCGCCAGGTCGTCTACTTCCCCGCCAAGGAAGAGAAGATGCCGCTGCTGCTCAACCTGCTGGACCGCACCAAGGCCGAGCGCAGCATCATCTTCGTCAATACCAAGGCGGCCGCCGAGCGCATCACCGATCGGGTGAAGCGCCAGGGTTACCGCGTCGGCGCGCTGTCCGGCGACGTCCCGCAGCTCAAGCGCCAAAAGCTGCTGCAGCGTTTCCAGGAAGGCCAGCTCGACATGCTGGTGTGCACCGATGTGGCCGCGCGCGGCCTGCATATCCCCGCGGTCAGCCACGTCTTCAACTACGACCTGCCGCAGGACGCCGAGGACTACGTGCACCGCATCGGCCGTACCGCGCGCCTCGGCGCCGACGGCGACGCGATCAGCTTCGCCTGCGACCTGTATGCGATGTCGCTGCCGGATATCGAGACCTATATCGACCAGCGCATCCCGGTGGCGAACATCGAGCCCGACATGCTGATCATGCCGAAGCCGCGTGAGCAGGACGCCCAGTTCATGGCCGACGTCGCGGCCGACAGCGCGGCGTTTGGCGACAAGGTGGAAGCGCGCGAGAAGGACGGTTCGCCGAGCAAGCGCTCCGGCAGCCGCAACGGTCGCGGCCGTGATGGCGAGCGTCCCGCACGCAGCGACAAGCCGCGTGAACCGCGCAAGCCGCGCGTCGAGGTAGCTACTCAGGAAAGCGCCGTTGCCGTGGCAACGCCCGCCGAGACCAAGCCTGCAGAGGCTCATGGCGAGACGGTCGATGCCGCGGAGCGCAAGCGCCGCCGCCGTCGCGGAGGTCGTGGTCGTCGTCGCGATGGCGATGCACCGGTCGCGGAGACCGCAGCGAGCCCGAGCGTCGAAGGCAATCGTGCGCCGCGCGGCGAGCGTCGCTCTTCCCGTGAGCGTGGTGGTGCGGACAACGGTCATGCGCGTCCTTCGCGCCAGGTGGCGATTACCTCGGGCGTGTCGAACGAGCAGTCACCACACAAGAAGAAGGACGGTTTCTTCCGTCGCCTGAGCCGTTTCTTTACCGGCCGCTGAGTCCGCCGGATCGTCGACGTACTTGCGTCAAGCTGTCGCGGGCCTAACCCGCGGCAGCCGATCGACAGAAAGCGCCTGACCTTCGCGCGTGCATCCCTTATCCTTCCTGCAAGGGCTCTTAGGATCGGGGACATGCGGTGATCCGCTTTGATCAAGTCAGCAAACGCTACGAAGGCGGCCATGAGGCCCTGTCGCAGCTTTCCTTTGAAGTGGCGACAGGCGAGATGGCCTTCGTCACCGGCCATTCCGGCGCCGGCAAGAGCACCTTGCTCAAGCTGCTGGGGCTGATCGAACGTCCTTCGCACGGCGTGATCACGCTGGAAGGGCAGAACCTGGGCAAGATCGGCCGCAGCGGTATTCCCAAGCTGCGGCGCCGTATCGGCATGGTATTCCAGGACCATCGTCTATTGATGGATCGCACGGTGTTCGCCAATGTCGAGCTGCCTTTGATGATTGGCGGCATGGCACCGGGCGAACGCAGCAAGCGTGTACGCGCGGCGCTGGAGAAGGTGGGCCTGCTGGCCTACGAGCGCCAGTTGCCTGCCACGCTTTCCGCTGGCGAACAGCAGCGCGTAGGTATCGCGCGCGCCATCGTGGCCAAGCCGATGTTGCTGATCGCCGACGAACCGACCGGCAATCTCGACCCCACCCTGGCGGTGGAAATCATGGGCTTGTTCGCCGAATTCCAGCAGGTGGGTACCACCGTGCTGGTCGCCAGCCATGACCTGCCCTTGATCAAGCGCATGCGCAAACGCGTGGTGGTGCTCGATCATGGCCGTCTGGTGGCCGACGTGACCGCGCAGGAGGTGCTGTGAGTACGCAGCCCCAGATTCCGCTCAACGAGACCCCTCTCAACGAAAGCCCGCTGCTTTCCGAAACCCATCCGCGTGGCGGGCGTGGCCGCACTCGTCCGGTGGCCAGCTGGCGCGAACACCATGGCTGGAGCGCGGCGGCGAGCCTGCGCCGGCTGATGTCGCGCCCGGTCGGCACCTTGCTGACCGTGGCTGTGATGGCCATCGCGCTGGCGCTGCCGCTGACCTTTTACCTGCTGCTCGGCAATGTGCAGAAGATGGGCGATGCGCTGGGGCAGAACCAGACCGTCAGCATGTTCCTGCAGCCAAGCCAGAGCGGCTCCTCGGCCGACCTGCTGGCCAGGAAGCTGCGCGATCGCCCGGATGTGGCCTCCGTAACGGTAAAGACGCCGCAGCAGGGCATGGACGAGCTGGCCAAGATGCAGGGCTTCTCCGGTGCCTTGCACACACTGGACGACAACCCGCTGCCGTATGTGCTCGAGGTCCTGCCGGCGCCGGGTGTGACTGCCGATGGCGTCGAGCGGCTGGTTGCCGACATGCGCGGCATGCAGGGCGCGGACCAGGTGCAGGACAGTGGCACCTGGCGCCAGCGGCTGGAGGCCTTGCTTGGTGTGGGCCAGCGCGCCGTGCTGATTCTTGCCGCCTTGCTGGCGCTGGCGGTGCTGCTGGTCGTTGGCAATACCGTACGCGTGGACATCGCCAGCCGCAGTGAGGAAATCAGCGTGCTGATGCTGGTAGGCGCCAGCCGGGCCTTCGTGCGCCGTCCCTATCTCTATGCAGGAATCTGGTACGGCCTGTTCGGCGGCATGCTGGCGGCCGGATTCGCGGTGTTGGTCGAGCTGTCACTGGCCGACCCGGTGGCGCGACTGGGTCATGCCTATGCCGGCAAGCTGCACATCGACGTGTTGCCGGTGTGGCTGCTGGCGGCCGTGCCGGTGGCTTCCGCCGTGCTTGGCTGGCTTGGCGCCCGCCTGGTGAGTGCATGGCAGCTACGCAAGGCCGCCTGAACCGTGCGCGGGCTCACGCCCACGGCGGAGGTGTAATGAGAGGGTTGCGCTACCGGTGCAAGCGGCCGGCCATCGAGGTAACAGTGCAGGGTGGCTGCATTGACATTCCGCCGGCAGGGAACGCCGGCCAAGACGTGGATGACAGGGGATGAGTGCAAGTTTTAGCAGTCGTGTGATCGGGGAAGCACCCAGGGTGCTGGTGGTCGATGGCTCCAAAGTGGTGCGCCAGCTGATTGCCCGGGTGTTGAAGGCCGAATTGCCCGAGTCCGAGGTCATTGGTTGCGGTACGGGCGCGGAAGCGCACGAACTGCTCGACGGCGGCGCTTTCGACTTCATCACCATCGCCTTGCGTCTGCCCGATATGGATGGCCTGGAGCTGGCGCGCCACGTGCGCGAATCGGCGGCGCAGGCCTATGTGCCCATCGTGGTGGTCTCGGGCGATGTCGATGATCGCCTGCATCGCCGCACCCTGGGCGAGCACGTCACGGACTATTTCGACAAGTCGCTGGGCTTCCAGGCGCTGGCCGAGTTTATTCGTGGCTATGTACGCCCGCAGGACAAGGCCGAGGGCGACGTGTTGTACGTCGAGGACAGCCGGGTGGTGGCCTTGGCCACGCGCCGCATCCTGGAAAAGCACGGGCTAACCGTGCATCACGTGGTCAGTGTTGAGGACGCGCTGGCACTACTGGATACCGCCAAGGCGCAAGGCGTGGTGGGCGCCGACATCGTACTCACCGACGTCAGCCTCAAGGGCGAACTCACCGGTGGTGACCTGCTCGAGCGCATCCGTCGCGACTATGGTTACGGCAAGGGACGCCTGCCGGTGCTGGTGATGACCGGCGACGAGAATCCCGTGAACCAGGCGGCCCTGCTTCGCGGTGGCGCGAACGACCTGGTCGAGAAACCGATCGAGGAAAGGTTGCTGATGACCAAGCTGCTGTTTCAGCTGCGCGTGTCGCGACACCTGCGAGAACACAGCGAGGCGGCATGAACGAGGATCGGGTCAGGCTTGAGCCTTCCTGGAAGGCGCGGGTGGGGGACTATCTGGGGCGGCCCGACATGCAGGCGTTGGGGGAATTCCTGCGTGCCGAGAAGCAGGCCGGCAAGGTGATTTACCCGCCGGGCCCGGACATCTTCGCCGCCTTCGAGCACACCCCGTTCGAGGCGGTTCGGGTGGTGATCCTCGGCCAGGACCCCTACCACGGCCCGGACCAGGCGCATGGCTTGTGCTTCTCGGTGCGTCCCGGCGTACCATCGCCGCCATCGCTGCAGAACATCTTCAAGGAAATCCGTCGCGACCTGGGTACACCGGCGCCGGACCACGGCTGCCTCACACCCTGGGCCGACCGCGGCGTGCTCCTGCTCAATAGCGTGTTGACGGTGCAACAGGCGCAAGCCGCCTCGCACCAGGGCAAGGGCTGGGAAGGCTTCACCGACGCGGCCATCGACGCCCTCAACCGCGAGCGGGAAGGTCTGGTGTTCATGCTCTGGGGCTCCTACGCCCAACGCAAGGGGCAGCTGATCGACCCGGGCCGCCATTGCGTTCTGAAGTCGGTGCACCCATCTCCTTTGTCAGCGCACCGGGGTTTTATCGGCTGTGGGCATTTCTCGTCGGCGAACCAGTACCTGGAAGCCCACGGGGTGGCGCCCATCGACTGGTCCCTGCCGTCGCGCGCTCAGCTCAGCTGAGCGGGCGTTCACGCCTTCTGAACCGCCCGGACGGCACAGTGGACGTCCCCCATTCGTCACTCTGGACGAATGACCCGCATTCCTGTACGATGTAGTTCATTAAAAGGACTGGAACCTTTCCGGTCCTTTAGCACTCGTACTACTCGAGTGCTAAGCTGATTCCCTCACAGGAGGTTCCACACATGTCTCAAGCTTTGGTGACCGCCAACCTGCCGGTGCCGAGTGTCGTCGGCAGTCTGGATGCCTATATCTCGGCGGTCCATCGGATTCCGGTGCTGAGCCAGGACGAGGAGCAGGCACTGTCGCGCCGCTTCAACGAAGACAATGATCTGGAGTCCGCCCGCCAGCTGGTGATGTCGCACCTGCGCTTCGTGGTCCATGTGGCCCGTGGCTACAACGGTTACGGTCTGCAGCTGTCGGATCTTATCCAGGAAGGCAATATCGGCCTGATGAAGGCCGTGAAGCGCTTCGACCCCAACCAGGGCGTGCGCCTGGTGTAGTTTTGCGGTGCACTGGATTCGCGCCGAGATGCACGAGTTCATCCTGCGCAACTGGCGCATCGTCAAGGTCGCCACGACCAAGGCGCAGCGCAAGCTGTTCTTCAACCTGCGCAAGATCGAAGAAGCGCCTGGGCTGGATGAACGCCGAGGAAGTGCGCACGGTGGCCAAGGATCTCGGTGTACCGGAAGCGACCGTGCTCGAGATGGAATCGCGTCTGTCCGGCCGTGACATCGGCGTTCGACGCTCCGGCGGATGCCGACGAAGACGCCAAGCCGGCGCCGGAAGCGTTCCTGATCGACGAAGGTGCCGACCCGTACGAAAACGTGTCCGACGCCGACCAGGCCGACAACCAGCTCGACACGCTGTCCACCGCGCTGCAGAAGCTGGATGCTCGCTCGCGCGACATCATTCAGCGCCGCTGGCTGGACGAAGACAAGGCCACCCTGCAGGATCTGGCCGATGAGTACGGCGTGTCGGCCGAGCGCATCCGTCAGGTCGAAGCCAATGCGATGAAGAAGATGCGCGGCCTCTTCGCCGCCTGATCGCTTCGATCGGCGTACGATGCCAACGGCCCCTAACGGGGCCGTTTGGCTTTGCGGAGACATGGTCGCTTCCGTGCCCCTTAACCGGATGTTCGGTCCACCACGCCATGCCCAGAGTTCTGGTAATCGAAGATGACGAGACCACGGCGCGAGAAATCGTCGCCGAGCTCACGCTGCACGGCATGCTGGCCGAATGGGTTGCGAACGGCCGCGAAGGCTTCGATCGCGTGTCGCAGCGTGACTACGACCTGATCACGCTGGACCGCATGCTGCCCGGCATGGATGGCATCGATGTGGTGGCCGAAATGCGACGCGCGCAGATCGATACGCCGGTGCTGATGATCAGCGCGTTGAGCGATGTCGACGACCGCGTGCGTGGCCTTCGCGCGGGGGGGGACGACTACCTCACCAAGCCTTTTGCCCCGGACGAAATGGCCGCTCGCG
The DNA here is from genome assembly GCA_963765335.1 of uncultured Gammaproteobacteria bacterium. Lineage (GTDB taxonomy): Bacteria > Pseudomonadota > Gammaproteobacteria > Xanthomonadales > Rhodanobacteraceae > Dyella. The sequence continues at coordinate 119,243 of CAVXWA010000018.1, forward strand.
CCGAAGTGTTGCTGCGTCGTCGCCAGCCGCAGTCGGCCCAGCGTCTGCGCGTGGCCGATCTCGAACTGGACCTGGTGAGTCACCTCGCCTACCGCAACGGCCAGCCGCTCACCTTGTTGCCGACGGAATATCGGCTGCTCGAATTTCTCATGCGCAATTCGGATCAGGTGCTGACCCGCGCGATGATCTTCGAGACGGTATGGGGGTTCCATTTCGATCCTGGCACCAATGTCATCGACGTCCATATCGGCCGATTGCGGCGCAAGATCGACAGTGCCGGGCAGCTGGCGCTTATTCACACGGTGCGCGGCACCGGCTACATGCTCACGGCCGCACACGACACCTTGCCGGTGACAACATGAACGCACGTCCGAATGCCTGGCAGTCGGCCACCTCGCGCCTGATCCTTATCTACGGCGCCTTGTTCGCCGTGTGGGGGTTCATCCTGGTGGGCGTCATCCAGTGGGAAACGACCCGTTACCTCAACGGCGTGATCGACCAGATGTTGCTGCAGCGCATGCACTACATCGCCTCGACCGATCCGGCGCGCATGGCAGCGACCGTGGACGCCGCCAGCGCCATCGATCCGCACGGCATCATGTCGGTGGGGCTGTTCGATCGCGATCATCGCCCCGTGGCCGGCAATATCGACCGCCTGCCGGTATCGCTGGCGCAGGACGGCCAAGTGCACATGCTCGAGCATGGCCTGCCGCGCCCGGACCGCGATGCCGAGCGCGTACGCGCGCGCGGCTTGGCTAACAAGCTTCCCAACGGCGACATCCTGGTAATCGCCAAGGACACCAGCACCATCGACGGCCTCGGCGCGATTATTCGCCGCGCGCTGTTGTGGGGCATCTCGTTGACCATCATTCCTGGCCTGCTTGGCGGATTCCTGTTGCGGCGTGGTCCCAGGAAGCGCATTCGCGCGCTGCAGGAAGCGACGGCTCCCATTCGTCAGGGCGACCTTTCCAAGCGCTTGCCGGTGAGTCGACGTGGCGACGAGCTGGATCAGCTGGCCGCCATCGTCAACACCATGCTGGGTGAGATCGAGCGCTTGATGAGCGAAGTGAAAGGGGTGTGCGACAACATCGCGCATGACCTGCGCACGCCGCTCACGCGCTTGCGTGCGCGCCTGTACCGCACGCAACAGCAATTGGAAGGTCGGCCAGAGGAGGCCTTGCTGGAAGCGAGCATGGTGGACATCGATGCGGTGCTGACGCGCTTCCGCGCATTGCTGCGCGTCTCTGAACTGGAAGACCGCAACCGCGCCGCGTGCTTCGACGAGGTGGATATCGGCCAGGTGCTGCGTCAGGTGCACGAGTTCTATGCGCCGGTGGCGGAAGACCGCGGTCAGCCATTCGAACTGGATGTGCAGCCGCTGGCGCCGATTCGCGCGGATGCCCATTTGCTGTTTGAGGCGTTGGCTAATCTCGTCGGCAACGCGATCAAGTTCACGCCGCCCGGTGGAAGGGTCAGTTTGCACGCGAGCATGGACAAGCGTGGTCCGCGGGTGGACATCATCGACAGTGGTCCGGGCATTCCTGCCGATGAGCGCGATGCTGTGACACGCCGCTTCTATCGCGGCGACAACAGCCGCACGACGGCAGGCTCGGGACTCGGTCTGAGCATCGTCAGCGCCATCGTGCGCCTGCATGGTTATGCGCTGGATATCGGCCAGGCGACCACGGGCGCGCGTCTCACGCTGTATTGCTATCCGGTGGCACCGGGCGAGAAGCCCGGAACCTGTCTGACCCGCGCCGTGCCGGAAGTGACGCCTTTGACGATGTGAGCGAGCGACTCGCTCTTAACTCCTTCTCTCTTTCGGGGAGATGGCTGGGATGAGGGGCGGGTGCTTGCCTATAGCGCGACAACTGAGCTTTATCGCCAGCATGCCGCTTACGCAGCGGGCGTTTCGATCGCCTGCCGGCGCTCGAGTCACTTTTCTTTTGCTGGCCCAAAATAAAAGTAACCCAAAGAAAACGGCCTGAAGAGCTGGCAGCACACCGTGGGATAGAAGCGTTGGGAAGTTTGCGCGAGCAAATAGTTGGTTGCCCAAGGCGAGACACCGCGGCTACACCGCAACGCGCCAGCGCGGTGAGGACTTAAAACGGGCTCGGCCGACGGTCGAAACGCCTGCGGTAGCCCGATGCTCACATGGCCATCCCACCACCCACGCTTTAAGCCCTCTGCGCCTCGGCGCATTGCGGTGTAGCCGCTGTGTCTCGCCATGGGCCGCCACCTGTCTGTCTGGCCACGCCCGTCAGGCTCGTATTCCGCGCAATGCCATGAGCTGTTAAGGCCATTTTCTTTGGGTTACTTTTATTTTGGGCCAGCAAAAGAAAAGTGACCCGGACCGCGGCAGCGGTTCGGAACGCCCGCTGCGTAAGCGGCAACCTAGCGAAACCGCTCAGTTGTCGCGCAATCGCGAGCACCCGCCCCTCATCCCAACCTTCTCCCCGGAGGGGAGAAGGAGTTAAGAGCGAGTGGCTCGGCATATGCAACGCCAACGGCGTGCCGCAGGGCCCCCCTGCGGTCGTAGTTGGCAACCTGGCGAGAGCGTCACCCAGAAAAAGCAAAGCCCGCGCGGCAACATGAAATTATCTTCATCCGCGCGGGTCACCCTTTAGCTCATCCGCGTGCGAAAATTTGACGCATCGCATCATTTCGCGCACGGAAGTCCCCCCGTATGCTTGGCATTGTCCGGATCGCGCTTACGCGACCCTATACCTTTGTTGTTTTCGCGCTACTCATCCTGATTTCAGGAGTCATGGCGGCAGGCCGTACACCGACCGATATTTTTCCAAATATCAATATTCCGGTGATCGCCGTGGCATGGCAGTTCACCGGCATGACGCCCGACCAGATGGCAGGACGCATCAATACGCCGTTCGAGCGCGTGCTGACCACCACGGTCAACGACATCGAGCATATCGAAGCGGAATCGATCAACGGCATCGGCATCACGAAGATCTTCTTCCAGCCCGGCGTCAACGTGGCCGTGGCCAATGCCCAGGTCACCGCGATTGCACAGACGCTGCTGAAGCAGTTGCCGACGGGTGCCACGCCGCCCCTGATCGTCAACTACAACGCCTCGACCGTGCCGATCCTTCAGCTCGGCTTGTCGGGCAAGGGACTTAGCGAACAGCAGCTGGGCGATCTCGGACTCAACCTGCTGCGCCCGCAGCTGGTGACTGTGCCAGGCGCGGCGATTCCTTATCCATTTGGCGGCAAGACGCGCCAGGTTCAGCTGGATGTGGACCCCGCTGCGCTGCACGCGCGCGGCCTGTCGACGCAGGACGTGGCCAATGCGCTGGCGGCGCAGCAGCAGATCAATCCGATCGGCACGCAGAAGATCGGCAAGTACGAATACGTGATGGATCTCAACAACGCGGCCGACCGCGTGCAGGAGCTGGAAGACCTGCCGATCAAGATCGCCAATGGCACCACCATCTATATCCGTGATGTGGCGCACGTGCGTGACGGCAATCCGCCGCAGACCAATATCGTGCATGTCGACGGCGTGCGTTCCACCTTGCTGTCGGTGTTGAAGAACGGCTCGACCTCGACGCTGGCGATCGTCGCCGGCGAGCGCGCCAAGGTGGCGGGCATGAAGGACGCGTTGCCGGACAATCTGACGGTGACACCGATCGGTGACCAGTCGTTGTTCGTGCGCGCTTCGATCAATGGCGTGATCCGTGAAGGCGTTATCGCGGCCGCACTGACCAGCCTGATGATCCTGCTGTTCCTGGGCAGCTGGCGCTCAACCTTGATCATCGCCACGTCCATTCCCCTGGCCGTGCTGGGCTCCGTGTTCACGCTGTCGGCCATGGGCGAGACGCTCAACATCATGACGCTGGGTGGCCTGGCGCTGGCGGTGGGCATCCTGGTGGACGAAGCCACCGTGACCATCGAGAACATCAATTGGCACCTGGAACAGGGCAAGGATGTGATCACCGCGATCATCGATGGTTCGGCGCAGATCGTGGTGCCGGCCTTCGTCTCGCTGCTGTGCATCTGCATCGTGTTCGTCCCGATGTTCTTCCTGCCGGGCGTGTCGCGCTATCTGTTCGTACCGATGGCGGAGGCGGTGATCTTTGCGATGATCTTCTCCTTCATCCTGTCGCGTACGCTGGTGCTGACCATGGCCAAGTACCTGTTGCAGGCACATCCGCCGACTGCGGACGAGCATGGCCAGCACCTGCCGTTGCCGCCTCCGAAGACGGCGCTGGGTCGCTTCCAGCGGGGCTTCGTTGACCGTTTCGAGCGCTTCCGCGCCGGCTACATGGGCCTGCTGAACCTCGCGCTGCAGCACCGCAAGGTTTTCGTGCTGGGCTTCCTTGGCTTTGTCGTGTCGTCGTTCGCGCTGCTGCCAGGTCTGGGTAGCAACTTCTTCCCCGATGTCGATGGCGGCCAGATCCTGGTGCATGCGCGCACACCGGTGGGTTCGCGCGTGGAGGTGACGGCAGCCCAGTTTGCCGACATGGAAAAGGCCATCCGACAGATCATTCCGCCGGACGAGGTGGAGACGATGATCGACAACATCGGCCAGTACAGCAGCTCGATCAACACCATTTACAACAACACGGGCGAGATCGGCGAGCAGGATGGGGACATCCAGATCTCGTTGAAGGAAGGTCACCGTCCGAGCGCCGAGTACGTGAAGATTCTGCGCGAGAAGCTGCCGCTGATGTTCCCGGGTACGGTGTTCTCGTTCCCGCCGGCGGATATCGTCAGCCAGATCCTGAACTTCGGTTCGCCGGCGCCGATCGACCTGCAGATTCGCGGCTTTCATCTGTCCGCCAACTTCGTGTACGCGAATCAGCTGTTGAACAAGATTCGCCAGATTCCCGGTGTGGCCGATGCACGTATCCAGCAGTCGCAGGCGGAGCCCGCGTTCAAGATCAAGGTGGATCGCACGCGTGCGCAACTGCTTGGGTTGACCGAGGGCGATGTCACCAGCAGTCTGGTCGCCGATCTCTCGGGTACCGCCCAGGTCGCGCCAACCTATTGGCTGAATCCCGAGAACGGCGTGACCTATCCGATTTCGGCGCAGGTGCCGCAGTATCAGCTCGATTCGCTGGCCTCGCTGGGCAACCTGCCGATCACCTCGAAGAGCGGCGGCAGTTCGCAGGTGCTTGGCGCGCTGGCCGATTTCTCGCGCTCGCACAGCGACACCGTGGTGAGCCAATACAATATCCAGTCGATGGTGGAGATCTTTGCCACCACGCAGGGGCGTGATCTCGGCGCGGTGTCTGCCGACATCCAGAAGGTGCTCAATGACACCGCGAACGCCAAGCCCAAGGGCGCGACTGTTGCACTGCTGGGTCAGGTACAGACGATGCACGATGCTTATTCCGGTCTGCTGTTCGGCCTGCTGGGCTCGATCGTGCTGGTCTATCTGTTGATCGTGGTGAACTTCCAATCATGGTCTGACCCGTTCGTGATCATTACCGCCTTGCCTGCTGCGTTGGCCGGCATCGTGTGGATCCTGTTCGTCACGCACACCACGTTGTCGGTGCCGGCACTGACGGGCGCGATCATGTGCATGGGTGTGGCGACAGCCAACTCGGTGCTGGTGGTGAGCTTCTGCCGAGAGCGCCTGGCCGAGCACGGCGACGCCACGCTGGCGGCACGCGAAGCGGGCTTCGTGCGCTTCCGTCCCGTGCTGATGACCGCGCTGGCCATGATCATCGGCATGGTGCCGATGGCGCTGGGCCTGGGCGACGGCGGTGAGCAGAATGCGCCGCTGGGTCGCGCCGTCATCGGCGGCCTGCTGTTCGCCACCACCGCCACCCTGATCTTCGTACCCGTCGTCTTTTCCATCGTGCATGCGCGGCGTGGCCGCGCGTCTGATTCGGCCCAATTCGCCGGAGAGCCTGTCCATGTCTGAGCATCTCACTTCGCTTCCCGAGTCGACGCCGTCGCCGCGTCGACTGCGATTGGCCGCCGCGATCGGCGCGGTCGTCTTCGGCTCGATCGTGGTGATTGGGGTCGCCACGCGCCTAACCGAGGCACGCAGCCTGCGGCAGTGGACCGACGCGCAGGCGATTCCCACCGTCGTCATCTCGACGCCCGAACCCAACGATGGCAAGGCGCCGCTTGAGCTGCCCGCGCAGATGGATGCCTTTACCAATGCGCCGATCTACGCGCGTACCAGCGGTTACCTCAAATCCTGGGACAAGGACATTGGCGCGCAGGTCAAGGCCGGCGATCTGTTGGGCGTGATCGACACGCCGGATCTCGACCAGCAGCTGCTGCAGGCGCAGGCCGACCTGGCCAGTGCGCGCGCGAACGCGGCGCTGGCCGCCACCACGGCCAAGCGCTGGCAGGAGCTGCGGGCAACCGATGCCGACTCGGTGTCGCAGCAGTCGGTGGACCAATACAACGGCGACTACGCCGCCAAACAGGCGCAGGCCAATTCGGCGCAGGCCAACGTCGATCGGCTGAAGGCGCTCAAGTCGTATGCGCGCATCCTGGCGCCGTTCGATGGTCGCGTCACCGCGCGCAACACCGACGTTGGCGCGTTGATCACAGCCGATAGCAGCGGCAGCGGCACGCCGCTGTTCGCGATATCAGACACGAGCAAGCTGCGCGTCTATGTGCGCGTGCCGCAGGTCTATGCACCGGACATTCATCGCGGCGACGTCGCCACGCTGAGCGTGCCCGAGTATCCCGGAAAGACCTTCAGCGCAAAGGTCGAGGCCGATGCGCGCGCGATCGCGCCCACCTCGGGCACGACCCTGGTCCAGTTGCTGGTCGACAACCCCGATGGCCGCCTGCTGCCGAGCAGCTATGCCAGCGTGAGCTTCAATGTGACGTCGGACACGCAAGGGGTACGCGTTCCCGCCGAAGCGCTGATCTTCGACGACAAGGGATTGCACGTGGCGACGCTGGATGCCAACGACCACGTGCAATTCAAGACGGTGACCATCCGTCGCGATTTCGGCAAGACGGTGGAGCTGGGTTCGGGCCTGGCGCCCGATGATCGCGTGATCGATAACCCGCCCGATGGCCTGGCCAACGGCGATCCGGTCCGCATCGCCAAGAACCCGCAGCCGGCGGCGAAGCCCCATGAAAAAGCCTAAGAGTCTCGCCGCCACGGTGGCGGCTACCTTGGCGCTTGGTGCCTGCTCGCTGGCTCCTACCTACAAGGTGCCAGACGCGCCGGTGGCGCCGCAGTTCCAGCCCAGTGGCCCGTGGAGCACGGCTGCACCGGCGGATCAATTGCCGCGCGAAGGCTGGTGGAAATTGTATGGCGATGCGCGCCTGGATGATCTGGAAGATCAACTGATCGCGCATAACGCCGATCTCGCCGCGGCCTTTGCCAGCTACCAGCAATCGCGAGATTTCCTCGCGCAAGTACGCGCAGATCTGTTCCCTCAAGTATCGCTGGGCGCCGCTGCAATCCGTAACCGTCAATCCGACAACGCCACGCTGCGTGGCGCGACGTCGCCGGCGTGGTACGACACGTATTCCCTGACCGGACAGGCCAGCTACGAAGTCGACCTGTGGGGCCGCGTGCATGACAACGTGGCGTCAGGCCGTTCCTCGATGCAGGCCTCGGCGGCCGATCTCGCTTCGGTGCGTCTGAGCCTTGAAGCGGAGCTGGCCGACAGTTATCTGTCGCTGGTGGGTGAGGATCGCCAGATCGACCTGCTGCAGAAGACCGTCGATGCCTATCAGCGCGCGCTGCAGCTCACCAAGACCCTGCAGGCCGGCGGCGCCGTATCCGGGCTGGATGTGAATCGCGCGCAGACGCAGTTGTCATCGACGCGCTCGCAGCTTTCGCAGACGCAGGCGCAGCGCGCCTTGCTGCTGCATGCGATCGCGGTGCTGGTGGGGCAGTCGGCCTCGACGTTTACGCTGGATGCGAAGACCGATCTGCCCAATCTGCCGGTGATTCCGATGGGCCTGCCGTCGACGCTGCTGCAACGCCGCCCGGATATCGCTGCCGCGGAGCGCCGCACGGCGGCAGCGAACGCGCAGATCGGCGTCGCGCGTTCGGCCTTCTTTCCGTCGCTGAACCTGAGCGCCGGCGGTGGTTTCGGCAGCGGTGCGTGGGGCAACCTGCTTACCGCGCCCAGCGCGGTCTGGGCCTTGGGCCCGAGCTTGCTGATGGATGTGTTCGATGGTGGCCGCCGAAAAGCCCAGGTGGCTGCCGCGCATCACGCCACCGACGAGGCCGGTGCACGCTACCGCGGTGTGGTGCTGACGGCGTTCCAGCAGGTGGAAGACAACCAGTCGTTGCTGACTGATCTCGGCACGGCGATGGTCGATCAGCAAGAGGCCACCAAGGCGGCGGATCACACGCTCAATCTGTCGCTGGCCCTCTACAAGCAGGGTGCGAACAGTTATCTGGATGTGGTGACGGCGCAGGTTGCCGCGCTGGATGCGCATCAGGGCCTGCTTAGCCTGCAGACGAACCAGTTGCGTGCGAGCGTGGGCTTGGTGCGTGCGCTGGGTGGTGGGTGGTCCAGCGACGAGTTGGTGCCTGACCATCTCGCGCAGGAACAAAAGATGATCAGCTCGACGAAGTAATGAACGGAAAGACGGACGGTTGTCCGTCTTTCCCTGCCTGCGCGCGAATCTTGTTGTAGGAGCGCACCCAGTGCGCGATCGGAGCCTGCAAAGCTACCGCTACGTAGGCTTTTCGCGCACAGGGTGCGCTCCTACATAAGAACTTCGTGCCTGTGTCCGTCGTTCCCGGTCCGCATCGCGGCGAATTGTAGGAGCGCACCCAGTGCGCGATCGGAGCCTGCAAAGCTACCGCTACGTAGGCTTTTCGCGCACAGGGTGCGCTCCTACATAAGAACTTCGTGCCTGTGTCCGTCGTTCCCGGTCCGCATCGCGGCGAATTGTAGGAGCGCACCCAGTGCGCGATCGGAGCCTGCAAAGCTACCGCTACGTAGGCTTTTCGCGCACAGGGTGCGCTCCTACATAAGAACTTCGTGCCTGTGTCCGTCGTTCCCGGCCCGCATCGCGGCGAATTGTAGGAGCGCACCCAGTGCGCGATCGGAGCCTGCAACGCTACCGTTGGGTAGGCTTTTCGCGCACAGGGTGCGCTCCTACATAAGAACTTCGTGCCTGGCGTCTAACGCATCAGAGCTTGGTAGCCAGCAGCGTTTCCAGCTTGCGCTGGTCCGCGGCGAACTTGCGGATGCCATCGGCAAGCTTGTCGGTCGCCATGGCGTCTTCGTTGTGGCCCCAGCGGAAGGCTGCCTCGCTGATCGGTGCGGGCCTGGTCTTGCGCACACCGTCGTCGCTCAACGCGTGGGCCAGCGGCGACTGGTCCTGTTCCAGCTTTTCGAGCAAGTCGGGGCTGATGGTGAGTCGATCGCAACCTGCCAGCGCCTGGATCTGGCCGATATTGCGGAAGCTCGCGCCCATCACCACGGTGTTGAAGCCGTGCTCCTTGTACCAGGCGTAGATGCGGCGCACCGACTGCACGCCCGGATCTTCATCCGGCGCATAGCTCTTGGTGGCCGTATGGGTTACGTACCAGTCCATGATGCGGCCGACGAAGGGCGAGATCAGGAACACGCCCGCCTCGGCGCAGGCCACCGCCTGTTCAAACGAGAACAGCAGGGTGAGGTTGCACTGGATGCCATCCTTTTCCAGCTGCTCGGCAGCGCGGATACCTTCCCACGTCGACGCCATCTTGATCAGGATGCGCTCGCGCGGCACCCCGGCCTGCGCGTAAAGCTCGACCAGACGCTCAGCCTTGGCGATGGTGGCGTGCGTGTCGAACGACAGGCGTGCATCGACCTCGGTGGAAACGCGCCCTGGTACCAGTTCGACGATCTTGCGGCCGACGGCCACGGCGAGATGGTCGCCCGCGTCCACGAGCTGCTGCTCGCGCGAATGGCTCTTGGACTTGGCCCAGGCCACGGCTTCGTCGATCAGCGGCGCATACGCCGGCAGCTCGGTGGCTTTGAGCAGCAGCGAGGGGTTGGTGGTGGCATCCACCGGCCGGTAGCGGGCAATGGCTTCGATGTCGCCGGTGTCGGCGACCACGGTGGTGTACTGGCGCAGCTGTTCGAGTTGGGAGGGCACGGCGATATCCGTCTGGAGAAGTGTCGATTGGAGGAAGTGTCGATTCTGCACGCTACTCGTCATCAGGCAAGCGCCGCGTGGCAGCGGATGGTTTATCCGAGCCAGTGACAATGCGCGCGTGGCGCTGATAGGTCCAGTACGACCAGCCCCAATCCAGCAATACCACCAGGCGGTTGCGGAAGCCGATCAGGAAGGTCACGTGCGCCAGTAGCCACACCCACCAGGCCAGCAGGCCGGAGAGCTTTATACGGCCAAACTGCGCCACCGCGGCCATGCGCCCGATCGTGGCCAGCACGCCGTCGTCGCGATAGCGGAACGGGCGGGTGAGTGGGTTGCCCCGCCAACGTGCCCGCAGGACATCGGCGACGTAACGGCCCATCTGCTTGGCGGCGGGCGCCACGCCGGGAACCGGCTTGCCGTTCTCCTGCGTGACACTGGCAAGATCGCCGATCACAAACACGTCCGGATGACCCGGCAGGCTGAGATCCGGCTGCACCTGTACGCGTCCCGCGCGGTCCACTGGCGCGCCCAGCATTCGGCCCAGGGGCGAAGCGGCGACACCGGCCGCCCACAGCACGGTGCGTGCGGTATACCGCGCATCACCGAGCATGACGCCGCTGCCGTCGATGGCGGTCACGGCGGTGTCGAGCCGTATGTCGACGCCGAGCTTGAGCAGCTGCAGGCGCGCCTTTTCGGAGAGGTCCGGATCGAAGGCGGGCAATAGCCGCGGCCCCGCCTCCACCAGCAAGACATTGGCCTGGCGTGGATCGGCCCGACGGAATTCGCGTGGCAAGGTGTGGCGGGCGAGTTCAGCGAGTGTGCCGGCGAGTTCGACGCCGGTAGCGCCGCCGCCGACCACGACAAAGTTGAGCCACGCTTGCCGGTGTGCCGGGTCGTCCTCGCGTTCGGCCCGCTCGAAGGCCAGCAGCACGCGGCGACGAATGGTGAATGCATCGTCCAGTGTTTTGAGCCCGGGAGCATGGGCTTCCCAATCGTCATGTCCGAAGTACGCATGCGTCGCACCGGTGGCGACGATGAGGGCGTCATAGGCCAACTCGCCGCTGGTCAATCGAACGCGGCGTTGCGCAAGGTCGACATCCAAGGCTTCGTCCATCAAGACGGTGACATGGGTCTGCTTGCGCAGGATCTGCCGCAGCGGCGCCGCGATGGAGGGCGCCGACAAGCCGGCGGTGGCCACCTGGTACAGCAGGGGTTGAAACAGGTGGTGATTACGCCGATCGATCAAGGTGATGCGAGCCTCGGTGTCGGCGAGCCCGCGCGCCGCGGCCAGCCCGCCGAAGCCACCGCCGAGAATCACGACGTGAGGTGGAGTCGAGGAAGATCGTGCGTGGTTGTCGTCCATGCGATGCCTCGCTGCAAGAGTCCATGGTGCCTAGGGATGCTGCGCTGCCTTGCGTCTTCGCTCAGTAGAGATCGATGGGGTCGACGTCGAGCGACCAGCGCACGCGGCGCGCGGAAGGCAGGCGCCATAGCGATTCGTGCCAGGGACGAAGCACGGCGTGCAAGGCGCTGCGGCTGGTGGCCTCGATCAACAACTGCCCCCGATGGCGACCTGCACGCAAGGGCATGGGGGCAGGCATCGGGCCGGCAATTTGCAACGGTGCGCCAGCCAGCGCGGCGTTGGCGTCGGCGAGAAACGCATCCACGTGTTCGCGTTGATGCGCATCCGCGCGCAGCAAGACCTGATGGCCGTAGGGTGGCAGGTCGATGCTGCGACGCTCATCGAGCAAGGTGCTGGCGGCAGAGGCATAACCCTGGGCGAGCAGCTGGCGCAACAGTGGATGATCCGGATGATGGGTCTGCAACAACACACGCCCCGGTTTGCTGGCCCGCCCGGCGCGCCCGGCGACTTGAACCACCAGTTGGGCGAGTCGTTCGCTGGCGCGGAAGTCCACGCTGTGCAGGCCTTCATCCACGCCGACAATCGCGACGAGGGTGAGGTTGGGCAAGTCGTGGCCTTTGGCCAGCATCTGCGTGCCGACGAGGATCGCGGGACGATCCTCATGCAAGCCTTCCAGCAGTTGCTCGAACGCATCACGCCGACGCGTGGTCTCGCGGTCGATGCGTAGCACCGGCACGTCGTTAAAGCGTGCGGCGAGCGCTTCTTCCAACCGTTCCGTGCCCTGGCCCTGGGGCTTGAGGTCGGGTGCCTGGCAGGCGGGGCATGACTCGGGTACACGCGAGCTGTAATCGCAGTGGTGACAGATCAGCTGGCGACGGCCCGCATGCAAGGTCAGCGGGTGTTCGCAGCGCGGGCATTCGGCATGCCAGCCGCAAGCGTGGCAGAGCAAGACAGGCGCATAGCCACGGCGGTTGCGAAACACCAGCGCCTGCTCGCCACGCGCCACGGTGTCGGACACGGCGGCGAGCAAGGCCGGCGAAAGGCCGTGATCCAGGCGTTGCGCACGCATGTCCACGATCTGTACCTGCGGTGGCCGGATGGCGCCTGGTCGTGCCCGTAAATGCAGCGACTGATAGCGACCAACTTTTACATTGGCCAGGGATTCCAGCGATGGTGTCGCCGAGCCCAGCACCACGGGCACGTTGAGGGCGCGCGCTCGCAGCAAGGCGAGATCACGCGCGTGATAGCGGAAACCTTCCTGTTGTTTATAGGCGCTGTCGTGTTCCTCATCGACCACGATCAAGCCGGCATGCGGAAGTGGCGTGAACACGGCCGAGCGCGTGCCCAGGATGACCTTCGCCTCACCCGTTCGGGCGCGCAGCCAGGCGCGTGCGCGATCGCCTTCGGCCAGATTGGAATGCAGCACCTGCACCGACACGCCGAGCCGTTCGCGCAGCCGACGCACGGTCTGGGGCGCGAGGCCGATCTCCGGCACCAGCAGCAGGGCCTGCTTGCCCTGCGCGATGACCTGTTCAATCAGCGCGAGATACACCTCGGTCTTGCCGCTGCCGGTGACACCATCGAGCAGGAACGGTTGAAACCGGCCCAGCGATGCGCCGATCGTCGTCACGGCCTGTTGCTGCTCGGTGCTCAAGGCAGGCGCCACCGTGGAGGGTGTAGGGGCAGCGAGCCGGGATTCGACCCGCGCGATCAGGCCGGCCTCCGCCAAGCGACGCGCTGCGTCACGCCAGCCGGGCAGTGCCTCGTGGAGCACGTCGGCAGTCAGCGGCCCGGCCGCCAGGGTTTCCAGCAATGCCCGGCTTCGGCCGCGGCGGCTGGCGGCATCAAGAGCACTGCGACCCGCCAGGGTGAGCTCCCACATTTCCTCGCGGGTGTCGGGCAGGGCACGGTCCTCGCGCAACGCAAGTGGCAGCGCATTGGCATACGCCTCGCCGGGGGCGCCAAGCCAGTACTCGGCGGCCCAGGCCAGGGTGGCCATCAACTCGGCGTCGAGCAGGGGAGCATCGTCCAGCACGCGTAGCGCCCGCTTGAGTCGCGCCTGATCGACGGTCGTTTCCACCTCCGACGCCACCACGACGCCTACCGCCGTGCTCTTGCCAAACGGCACCAGCACGCGGCTGCCCGCACTCGCCTGGCCTGCTTCAGGGGGCAGGTAGTCGAACAGGGTCGGCAACGGAACCGGGAGGGCGACGCGAAGGACGGCGGGCATGAACACCTCGTGGCGGCTCAGTGTAACCGGGCCCGTTAGGGTCCGGGATGGTGCGACGAAGCGCTACATGCGGTGGCGAATGGTCGGTTGTCCGGAGCTTGCGCCCGATTGCTGCCCCGTCATCTAGGAGTCGAGGCTAAGTGACTCTTGGCAGGGGTCTTTTCGATTTATCCACAGCACCTGTGGATAAGTCTGTGGATGCATCGTTGAGGGAGTGCCTTCAGGCGCATGAAAACGGCGTTCACGACGCTCTGCGCAAGTTTTAACCATGATGAAATAGCTTTTAAATTCATGTAGTTAAAATTTTTGCTCGGCTGGCATTCATACAACTGACATAGGCATGAGACTTGCCTTGACAGCCATGTGACGCTGTGTAAAACCCAGACGCGAACCCTGCTGCTCGCCCGCGAACCTTGCGTCGCTTGGCAAATCTTCTGTGATGCGAATCACAAAATAAGCGGGCGTCAGCGCGCAAAACCCAGCAGCGCAGCGAACCCCAGCGCGTATCCAAGCAGCCACACATAGCACCAGCCGGCGAACAGGTATTTCACCGAGGTCATGAACCAGCCTTGGCGGTAGACCCGCTTCTGCATGATCAGCAGATAGATAGGCACCCACGCGAAGAGCGCCCAGCCGACAAAGGACAGGGGCAGACCCACCCATGCTGCATGAGGTACCAGCCAGCTACGCAGCAGGAGTAGCAGCATGCCCAGTAGCAGCGCCAGAAACATGAAAGCGTGGCTGTGCAACGCCACAATCAGGTGTTCCATGTAGAGCCTGCGCTTGAAGATGTACATCAGCTTCAAGAGCAGGGCGAACATCGGCAACAGCAGGAACATGGTCTGCGGCAGCACGGCGAACATGCCGGATAGCACGCGTTCGGTAGCCTCGGCGCCTTCTTCACCACCAGCGCTGATGCTTTTCACGTTGGCCGTGGCGTGGGCTAGCGAGCGCGTGAGGCTGGCATTCATGCCGTCGGGCAGCCAGTTCAGATGGACCTGATGGGATTCCAGGATCCAGCCTTTGGCGTCCTGGTTTTCCATTGGGGTCGCGCCGAGCTGGGCAAGGCGATGATTGGCGTGGTCGCGCTCGACCGACGTCGCCTTGTTCAATGCCTTGCCATGCAGCTCGGTGCCATCGGGGGCCTTCTCGGCGCCCTGGCGCAGCTGCTGGTAGTGCGCGCGCACCGCGTCGGGCGTGTTGTCCTTGGCGAACTCGGCGGTGCCGGCGCTGGCCGTACTGTCGAATTTGACGAAACCGAGGTTGTCCATCGCCAGGTGGCAGAGAAAGAACGCCAGCAGGCACAGCACAAACATCAGGCGAAATGGCGGCACATAACGTTGGCGTCGGCCGGAGAAGTACTCCATGGTGAGGAAGCCCGGCCGGTACAGCAGTGGCGGCAGCGTATGCACCACGCGGCCATCCACGTGCAGGATCATTTCCAGCGTGTCCTCGACCATGTGATGCATGGGCCTGAGCACGCCGTGGATGGATTGCCCGCATTCGTGGCAGAACTCACCCTGCATGGGCGTACCGCAGTTGGTGCAGTGCACGCCCTCGAACGACACCAGTTCCTTCTTCATGTGTCTCCCCCGAGTTCAACAAGCGAGCGATCTTGGCACAAGCGGGTGACACCCGGCACCTGCGGCCAGGCAGGGTGCCGGCGTCGTCGGAGGCTCCTGTAGACTCCACGCCCCAGGAGTCCCCTTTAATGACGTTTTCCCGCCCCGATCGCGCCAGGGTGGCGCACGAGGTCGGCGCCACGGTGCGCCTCGCCCTGCCTCTGATCGCTGCCCAACTGGCCGCGGTAGGCCCCAATTTCGTCGATGCCGTACTGGCCGGCCATTTGAGCGCACACGTGCAGGCCGCCGTCACCACGGCGGTGAGCATCTGGGCGCTCGCGCTGGTCAGCGGCATGGGCATGATGATGGCCGTGCCACCCTCGGTGGCGCAGCTGGATGGCGCCGGCCGTCGCCACGAAGTAGGCGCCGTCTTCGTGCAGGCACTGTGGCTGGCCTGGGGCATGGGCATCGTGCTGTGGTTCCTGGTACGCCACGCTACGCCGCTGTTGGACTGGATCGGCGTGGTGCCGACCTTGCGCACCGACGTCACGCATTTCCTGCACGCGATCAGCTGGGCGGCCCCGGCCTTGACCAGCTATTTCGCACTGCGCGGCCTGTCCGAGGGCCTGTCGATGACGCGGCCGTCGATGTACTTCAGCTTTGGCGGCCTGTTGCTGCTGGCGCCGCTGGGCTACGTGATGATGTATGGCCGGCTGGGGCTGCCGCAGATGGGTTCGCTGGGTAGCGGCATCGCCACGGCCATCGTGCTGTGGCTGGAGATGATCGGCTTCTCCATCTACGTGGCCAAGCATCCGGCTTATCGCGACCTGGGCCTGCGTGCCGGCATGGCGTGGCCCAATACCAGGATCCTGGGGGAGCTACTGAAGATCGGTGGCCCCATGGCGGTCACCCTGCTGGCCGAGGGCGGGCTGTTCGTGGCCGTCGCATTGGTAATTGCGACCCTCGGCGAAACCGTGGTGGCCAGCCACCAGGTGGCGCTGAGCGTGGCCACCGTGGCCTTCATGATACCGCTGGGTTTGTCGATGGCGATTACCGTGCGCGTGGGCAATGCGGTCGGTCGCGACGATGCGCGCGGGGTCCGCTACGCCGGTTTCTGCGGTATCGCTTTGGCACTGTGCGTACAGACCGTGTCCTCAAGTGCGATGCTTGGCATGCCACACCTGCTCGCGCGCTTGTACACGCATGACGCGGCGGTGATTGCGCTTGCCGCGCAACTGATGGTGCTGGCAGGCCTGTTTCAGTTCTCCGATGGCATCCAGGTCGCATCCAATGGCGCCTTGCGCGGGCTCAAAGACACGCGCGTGCCGATGGTCATCACCTTGTTCGCCTACTGGGTTGTCGGCATGCCGGTGGGCTGGTGGCTCGCGTTCCACCGAGGACTGGGTGCACGAGGCATGTGGATGGGCCTGATCGCGGGTCTCAGCATGGCCGCCGTGTTGCTATTCGCACGCTTCTGGCGCAACGCGTTTCATGGAAGTTGGCGGCGGCCGCGCTGAGGATTTTTGGTCTGTCTTGCCGCGCTTCTGCTCCTTCTCCCCAAAGGGGAGAAGGAGTAAGAGCCAATGGCTCGGCGCTCGAGCAGGCGCTCGGAGCGCCCGCGGCGTCCCACAGGGAATGGCTTCGGTCGTAAGCGGCGAGCAGGCGATATGATCGGTAGCGGCGGTGTCGGGGGACTGCCCTAGGGTCGCCCAGGGGAGGGAACCAGCGCCAAGCTCATGTGTCATCAGCACCACATGACCTTCACCGCGCGAACGGCTACGCTGTTGCGGACATTCTGAGGAACTTCGCATGACGGAGCGTCGCCCCAACGGCTTTTGGGCCTTTCTCTGCGTCTTTGGGCGCGGCATCAACGTGGTCAGGCTGGTCATCCTCAACCTGGTCTTTTTCTTCGTACTGTTCCTGTTGCTGCTGGTGCTGGTAGCCGGCTTTATCAGCAGCCGTGCCGATCGCGTCGTCCAGAACGACAGCGTGCTGGTGATCAAGCCGCAAGGTGAACTGGTCGAGCAATACAGCCTCGATCCGCTGCAGCGCGCACTGCAGACGTTTTCGGGTAACCCTCCCAGGCAGGTGCAGCTGCGTGATCTGGTCGGCGCCATCGACGCGGCGGCCAAGGACACGCGCATCACGCGCATCCTGCTCGAGCCCGGTGACATGCAGGGCGGTGGTTTTGCCGCGTTGCGCGAAGTCGGAGCAGCGCTGGATCGTTTTCGCGCCGCTGGCAAGCCGGTGATCGTATGGGCGGCGGATCTCGACCAGGGCCAGTACTACCTCGCCGCACATGCCGATCGCGTGCTTGTCGATCCGCAGGGCGGCGTGATGATTACCGGCCTCGCCAACTACCGCCTGTTCTACAAGAACCTGCTCGACAAGCTTGGCGTGGACGTCCACCTGTTCCGCGTGGGCCAATTCAAGAGCGCGGCCGAGCCGTACATCCTCGACCATGCCTCGCCCGAAGCGAAGGAAGCGGACAGCTTCTGGATGGGCGGCTTGTGGGATACCTACATCAACGAAGTAGCGAAGCTGCGCAAGCTCGACCCCGCCACCTTGCGCGCCGATATCAATGGTCTGCCGGAGCAGATCGCCAGTACGCATGGTGATCTCGGTCAACTTGCGCTCGACCAGCATCTGGTCGACGGCGTGGCCACGCCGGCCGAGCTGGAAGACATGATGCGCAAGGAGGGCGTGCCTGCCGGCAAGAAGGGCGAGGGTTTCCGCCAGGTATCGTTCCAGCGTTACTCCAGCAACCTGCCTAGCGACGATGACACGTTCACGCCCGGTGTATCCGTGGTGGTGGCCGAGGGTGAGATTTCCGGCGGCAAGCAGCCGCAGGGAACCGTGGGCGGTGAATCCACGGCCAAGCTGATCCGCGATGCTCGCCAGGACAAGCGCACCAAGGCGCTGGTGCTGCGCGTCAATTCGCCGGGTGGCGAGGTGTATGCGGCTGAGCAGATTCGTCGCGAAGTCGCGCTGACACGTGCCGCCGGCATCCCCGTGGTGGTGTCGATGGGCAACGTGGCCGCAAGCGGTGGCTATTGGATCTCCATGAATGCGGACCGCATTTATGCACAGCCCAATACGATTACCGGCTCGATCGGCATCTTCGGCATGGTTCTCACGGTGCCGGGCACGCTGGACAAGCTAGGCGTAAGAAGTGATGGCGTAAGCACCAGTCCGCTCGCTGGTGGCTTCGATATCACGCGTCCGCTTGATCCCAAGGCCGGTGGCGTGATTCAGGCGATCATCGAAAAGGGCTACCGCGATTTCGTCGGTCAGGTAGCGAAGGCGCGTGGGAAGCAGTACGACGCCGTCGACACCATTGCGCAGGGCCGCGTGTGGACCGGGCAGCAGGCACTCGATCGCGGGCTGATCGATCAGCTAGGCGGTCTAAGCGAGGCGGTGGCTGATGCCGCCTCCCGCGCGAAGCTGGGCAAGACGTATCCCGTGCGCTATGTGGAGGAGCCGCTCGGTGGCTTCGAGCAATTCCTGGTGGGGCTCAATGACAACGTGATGGTGCAGGCCGCACAGGCCTATGGCGTGCACCTGCCGGCATGGGTTGCGCAGATCGACACGATGGCGCCGGAACTGAAGCTGTTGCGTAACGCAAAGGCCGGCCATCCCAACGTCTACGCCTACTGTTTCTGCTCGCCGCGCTGAGTTCTCGCGCGCGTATTCAGTCCATGGAAAGCCCCGGTCGAGCCGGGGCTCTTCATTCCGGCGATGCGCTATTCGATCGCTGCGCTGTAGTAGTCGCCGTGCCGCTGCACGCGTATCGGCATGCCAAACGTCTTGGACAAAGCGGTATCGGTAAGCACGTCGGCCTTGTCACCGTGCTGTATCAGATGACCATCCCGCAACAGCGCAACCTGCGTGATCTCCGGCAGGATCTCTTCGATGTGATGCGTGACCAGCAGGAGCGTCGTGCCGCTGCGTGCAAGGTGGCGCAGGCTTTCCAGGAAGCGTCGACGGCTGGCCATATCGAGCCCTGCACATGGCTCATCGAGCAGCAGCGCGCGAGGGCGGTGCACCAGTGCGCGCGCAATCAGTACGCGCCTCGCTTCACCGGTCGACAAGCTGGCCATGCTTCGTCCACGCAGATGCTCCGCGCCGGCGTGAACCAGTGCCTCGTCGGCGCGCTCGCGCATGGGTGCGGTGACGCGATGATCGAGCCCCAGGCGCCGTGCGGCGAAGAAACTCGACAGTACGGCTTTGGAGACTTCCAGCGCAGCGTCGCTGGTGCAGTCGTCCTGCAACGAAGGCGAGACGATGCCCAGCAGTCCGCGCAACTCCGAAACATGCCAGCGATCGCGATTGAATACGCGCATGGACGCACGCCCATCGCCGCGTGCCAGTGGATAGATCTCGCGCGTGATAAGCCGCACCAGGGTGGACTTGCCGGCGCCGTTGGCGCCGAGGATGGCGGTATGTTCGCCCGCGTGGATGCGCAGGCTGAAGCGATCGAGGACAAGACGATCGCCGCGCATCACGCTGGCATCGTCGATCTCCAACAGGGGCACGGAGCCCAGGTCATCGGGGGAAGGGGCATTCATGCCGGACACGATGCCCATATGAACGTCGATTTGCCAAGTCCCCCGTTAGGGCATGGCCATGCGGCGGCTACTGCCCGGCCGCCTCCATCGCCTGGCGCTGTTTTTCGGCTTGCTGGTCAACCGCCTTCTGCACGTCGCGGGCGCGTTGTTCGTCTTTTTTCATGTTGTCCCATGGCGTGGCGACGCGAGCCGTGCTGGCTGCCGCTGGCTGGGATTCCGGCGCAGGCGGCTTGCCGGAGCAGGCGGCGAGGGCGCACATGCAGAACATCGGGGCGAGCCATTTCATGAACGATCCTCGTTGGGGTCCATGGCAGTGTTGCGCCTGACGGCACAGGCGGCAAGCTCCAGCCCGGTTGGCGGAAGGCCGGGGCAGGTTCTAAGCTTTGCGCATGAATAGTCGCATCGACGCCTGGCAGCTGCAGGGCCATACCGCATTGATCACTGGTGCCAGCAAGGGCATTGGCTACGCCGCCGCGCGCGAGCTGGCCGGCCTTGGTTCGAACCTGCTGCTGGTCGCACGTGATGTCGACTACCTCGAACAGGTACGGGTGGAATTGGTCGACGATTTTCCGGGCATCGAAGTGCTGGCCTTCGGCGCGGATCTCAGCGAACAGGAGGAGCGGCTGGCGGTATTCGACTGGGTTGCCGATCTCGGTGCGCCGTTGTCGCTGCTGGTCAACAACGCGGGTGGCAACCAGCCCGCGTCGACGTTGTCCTATCGCGAGGACGAATACCACGCCATCTTCGAGCAGAACGTGTTCTCTGCCTTCGAGATGTGCCGGCTGGCCCATCCGCAGCTTGTGCAGCATGCCAATGCGGCCATCGTCAATGTGGGGTCGGTCTCCGGTATGACGCACGTGCGCACGGGTTCGCCTTATGGCATGAGCAAGGCGGCCTTGCATCAGCTCACCCGCAACCTCGCCGTGGAATGGGCCACGGACGGTATCCGCGTCAACGCCGTGGCGCCGTGGTACATCCGCACTCAGCGCTCAGAACCGGCTTTGGCCAACGACGAGTATCTGGACGAAGTGCTGGACCGCACGCCACTGCGCCGCATTGGCGAACCGGAGGAAGTAGCCGCGGCGATCGCCTTCCTGTGCCTGCCGGCCGCAAGTTACATCACCGGCCAGGTGCTGGCGGTGGATGGTGGTTTCCTCAACTACGGGTTCTAAGAGCCTGTTCAACGTCTCCGCGTAGCCCGCGCGCCGGGAGCTGTTTGCCCGCAGCCCGGCGCGGGCTACGCGGAGACGTTGAACAGGCTCTGGGCACGCTTATCCACAGCGGGTGTGGACAGTCACCGGACAAGCCTGTGGATAGGCATGGCAAGTGCCTGTCAGTACGGTGTTTTCATCATCCTGCGCAGTTTGACGTCACGTGTCGCGCGGTTTTCCACAGAGTTTGGGGAAAGGCTGGTAGCAAGCCTGTGGAAAACTCTGCAACGGCCTTGCGTGGCGGTGACTTGCATGTCATTGCGCAAAAAATGCGCAACGTGTGCCGCTCAGCAGCCGCGTAGCTGCTCGCGCAATGCCTGCTCGCGTTTTTCCAGCGGCGGTTGATCGCTTTTGAACGCGCGCTTGAGCTTGGTCTCGGTCGCATCCAGGGCTTCGCGCAACGCGTGGCAGGTTTCCTGTGGCGTCAGTTCGCGGCACTGGTCCTGTACCCATACGTAGTAGTTGGCGATCAGCCCCGGCCTTATACGGCCACGATTGAGCTCGGGTGCGGATGCTCCGGCGCTGTTGGGCGGTCCGTAGACCTGCGACAGTGGCAGTGACCCGGCGCCGAGGATGCCGTAGGGCACCTGGTACGGTTGCGGGTCACCGTTGTCGCTGAGATAGGTCTTGCCATCAGTGGCGCTGATGCAGGTATACATCAGCGGCAAGGGGGGCGGCGGTTCGGCCGGTTCCGGTGGCGGCGATGGTTCCGCCGCGACGGTGGCCGCGGCGGCCGGCGCCGGTGCCGGACGTATCACCGGCTTGGAATCGTCCAACTGCAAGGTCTGCTGGTGCTGAGTCCCGGGACAGGGCTTGTCCTGATAGATCGCCCGGCCATCGGCCGTGGTGCATTTGTAGGCCGTGCCGGCGACGGCCGGCAGGCCAGCGCATGCGAGGATCACCAGGAGCCACAGACGGATCATGCGAGAGCCTGCTCTCAAAATTCGGCGACGTGTTCCTCGGCGGCAAAACCCAGGGTCACGGCGCCTTCACCCACGTTGACCATGCCGGTGATGCTCATGGGGGCTTCCATCAACTCCACGTCGCATGCTTCGCAGGCTGTGCGCAGCTGGGCATAGCCCGGCAGCTTGGCGAGTTCGGCCAGATTGCCGCCGTAACTGACGCAGACCACCGGCACCAGCAAGCCCGCGTGCACGCGTTCGGCCGCGTAGTTGAACAAGGTCTCGGCGCCATGATCGAAGCCGCGCACCTTGCCGACCGGGCCGGTATCGCCGCGATAGCCGCGTAGCAGGGGCTTGATATCCAGGGCCGAGCCAAGCATGGCGCTGAACAGGCCTACGCTGCGATCGCCCTTTTTCTTTGCGCGTGCGCGCAGGTAGTAGAGGTCACGCGGCAGCATGTAGCCGTAGGAATTGTTGGCGATGTAGGTCAGGCGTTCGCGGATGGCGGCAGGTGTCTCGCCGGCTTCGATCAGCCGGATGGCCTCGACGATGGCCGGTGCCGTACCCGCGAACAGATTGCGCGTGTCGATGACGCGCATCAGGAAGGGGCCGGTGATGCCGCTTTTCTCGCGCACCGCGCGATAGTTCTTGAGCACCGCGAAGCTGGCCTTGATCACGTGTTCGTTGATCGGGCTGCGCGTGGCCGTGATGGTGAGGCAGAACACGCAGTCCTGCTCCAGCACCAATTTTTCGAGAAACAGTTTCTGCACTTCCTCGACGGAGCAGGGCTCGGTCTCAGCCGAATGGCTACGACTGCCAAGGTTGCGATCGAGGAAACGATGAAGTTCGACCTGGCTGCGATTGTCCAGGAACACCTCGTCATCGATGCGCACGGCAATGGGCATCACCGCGATATTGTGTTTCTGTAGAAACGCCTGCGGTATATCGCAGGACGCGTCGATGGCTAACCCCATCCGCATCATGTCACCCCCCAGTGAACGGCGCTCCCAACATAGCATGGGCCGTGAAGGCTGCCGAGCCCGACGAATGGGTGATGTCCTGCCGTGCGCTTGCGGGGCCGCAGACTGCAAGAAGTCTTGAAAGCCGGAAACACGAGACGCGGTTGTCGGTTGTCGCGAGTTAAGATGCGCGCATTGATCTGGCATCTTGCCGGCGTGGCGTCGCCGGTAACGCGCAGCAGAAGCCAAGGCTGCGCCGACCTCATGGGGTCTTATGAAGGACAAACAGGAAATCGTTTCCAACTGGCTGCCACGCTATACCGGCACGCCGCTGGAGCAGTTCGGTGAGCACATCCTGCTGACCAATTTTGGCCATTACGTGGAACAGTTCGCGCAATGGCACGGGGTGGAAGTGCAAGGCCGCGATCGGCCCATGCCCAATGCCACCGCCGATGGCATCACACTGATCAACTTCGGCATGGGCAGTCCCAACGCCGCCACCGTGATGGACTTGCTTAGCGCCATCCGGCCCAAGGCAGCGTTGTTCCTCGGCAAATGCGGTGGCGTCAAGAAGAAGAATGCGATCGGCGACCTGGTGCTGCCCATTGCCGCCATTCGCGGCGAAGGCACGTCCAACGACTATCTGTTGCCGGAAGTCCCCGCGCTGCCAGCCTTCCAACTGCAGCGCGGCGTCTCCACCACCATTCGCGACCTCGGCCACGACTACTGGACGGGCACGGTGTACACCACCAACCGCAGGGTCTGGGAGCATGACGAGGGTTTCAAGGATTATCTGCGGCGCACCCGCTGCATGGCCGTGGATATGGAAACAGCCACCATTTTTGCAGCCGGCTTCGCCAACAAGATTCCGTGTGGCGCCCTGTTATTGGTGTCGGATCAGCCGATGATACCGGAGGGTATTAAAACCGAGGCCAGCGACCGCGGTGTCACTACGCAGTTTGTCGAGCGGCACATCCGCATCGGTATTGAGGCCTTGAAACTGGTGCGCCGCAATGGACGCAGCGTGAAGCATTTGCGCTTTGAGGACGACGCCGGGTTCGACTGAGCTCCGGTCATGCATAACTGAGTCGAGCTGGGCGCCACATGGCGCTCGGCCCCGGCTCACGGTTTTTTCACCGTGGTTTCACTGCAAGCCCATGATTGTCTGCGGTTAGCGGACGCATTCGCCGTGCCTGACGGATTAACAATTAAAGTCAATTCGAAATTAAGTTCGAATTGATGAAGATCACGTGAAGATTCATGAAATATAATCCGAAATTGTAATTCACATGGTCTACACATAATCGATATTTAATTCGTTCATATTTAATTTCAAAGGTTATTTCTTGCTGTATAGATTTTATTGACTATCTGTAAGTAAAGCGTGATAAATGCCGGGCGCTTAGGCCTCTGGTCTATCCCTAATATTTGGGTGTATTTGGCGCGGGTTTGGGGCGGGGACTTTTCCCAAATCCAGTCACATTAATAATGGGAGGGTGTCTCATGAAGTTCGGGGAAAACAAACTTTGTACGTCGGTGCGCCTGGCGCTGTCGCTCGGTATGCTCGCAGCGAGCGTCTATGGCACCTCAGCTTTCGCGCAGGATGCGCAGTCCGCTACGCCACCACCACCGCCACCGCCGGATCAGGCCAAGAGCAAGACGCTGGAAACGGTCACGGTGACCGGTTCGCTGATTCGTCGCGTCGATGTTGAGACGTCCAGTCCGGTCGTGACGATTGACCGCAGCCAGATCCTGGCTTCCGGCAAGCAGACCCTGGGCGACCTGGTGCAGCAGCTGCCGGCGATGACTGGCGGCAACGTCAACCCGCAGACCAACAACGGTGGCGGCACCGGCGGTTCGAGCATCAACCTGCGCGGCCTGGGTTCACGCCGCACCCTGATCCTGGTCAATGGCCAGCGCTTGCTGAGCAAGGACCCGAACGCCATTCCGGTCGATGCGATCGAACGCATCGAAGTGCTGCCGACCGGCGCTTCGGCGACTTACGGTTCGGACGCCATCGGTGGCGTGGTCAACTTCATCCTGCGCAAGAACTACCAGGGCGCGACGTTCACCGCCAACGTAGGTCAGTCCGACCGCAATGACGGTGACCAGACCGGCTATAGCTTCACTTTCGGACAGACGTCCGACAAGGGAAACATCATGGCCGGCGTCAGCTACAACAAGCAGGACAGTGTGTCCTCGGCCAACCGCGCGTTTTCCAAGAATGCGTTGACCTTGTCGGGCAGCCAGGTGTTCGTGGGTGGTTCGTCATCCACGCCGGTGGGCTATATCCAGTTGCCAGGCATCAACCAGGACGGCTCGTTTGCACCGGGAAGTCTGGCGTCGCAGTTCGGCTGCACGCACGTATCGCTGAGTAAGGGTGGCAACAGTCAGGTCGTCAATTCGGCGAACTATCACTGCTACACCAATGCCGACAAGTACAACTACGCGGCGGTCAACCTGATCATGACCCCGCAGGAGCGCACCAGCGGCTACATCTTTGGTGACTATCACCTCAGTGACCACGTCACGGCCTACGTGGATGCCATGTACACCAAGACCTCGTCCAACTTCCAGTTGGCACCGGCGGTCTATGGCTCGGACACGACTGGCGCGAACATATCGGCCAACAACGCATTCAACCCGTTCGGCGTGACCTTCGGGACCTCCGGTAACCAGTTCCGTTCACGCCTGACCTCGAACGGCAATCGTACGGCGGCGAGCGGCAGGGACGACGCCCAGATCAATACCGGCTTCAAGGGCGATTTCACCGTCTGGGACAAGAACTGGAACTGGGACGTCGGCTACAACTACGGCCACGAGAGCATCGTCACCACCACGGGCGGCCTGGTCGATCAGACCAAGTTGTATACCGGACCCTCCGCGATAGGTGCGGATGGCCTTGCGGTGGCAACCAACGGGGGCACCTGTCCCAGCGTGGCGGCCTGTCAGTTCAATCCGTTCGACATCAATACTCCGGGCTCGGTCGCGGCGATCAAGGGAGCGGACGTGGTGGCCCCGTCCAATGCCTATACGATCGAAAAGACCTGGCACGCCGGCATCAACGGCGAGGTGGTGAGCCTGCCGGCCGGTGCGGTGCAACTGGCCGTGGGCGCTGAGTACCGCACCGAATACCAGCGCACCATTCCTGCTCCGCAGCTGGTCATCGATCCCACCACCGGCACCTGTGCCCTGGGCAGCCAGTGCCTCAGCGCCGTGCAAGGCGGCTATAACACCAAGGAAATCTACGCCGAAGCGTTCGTTCCGATCCTGTCGGGCATGACCGGCGTGCAGTCGCTGAACCTGACCGTTGGCAGCCGCTATTCGAAGATCCAGACCTTCGGCAGCACGAACAACTTCAAGTTCGCGCTCGAATGGAAGCCGATCGACGACTTGTTGGTGCGTGGCACGATGGAAGATGTATTCCGCGCGCCCAACCTCACCGAACTCTACACCTCGGCTTCTGATGCGCCGTTCATCCATACCGATCCGTGCACCGGCTTCACCGGCGCCCCGGCGGGCTCGCCGCTGGCACTGGCTTGCCAGTACGTGCCCCCCAATGGCACGTTCCAGAACACGTCGGTGGTGTCGCAGACGCAGGCGTCCACCGTCATCCAGGGCGCCCGCGTGGCCGGCTTCCCGGTCAAGCCGGAACACGGCACCTCGTATGACTTCGGCCTGGTGTACAGCCCATCGTATGTGGCCGGCCTGTCCACCACAGTGGACTTCTGGCGGGTGCAGCTGCGGGACACCATCGTCAACGTGGGCCTGCAAAGCCTGCTTAACCTGTGCGCGGCTGGGTCGACGATTTATTGTCAGTACATTCACCGTACGCCCAGCGGCCCGAACGCGGGCCAGTTGTTGCAATCCACCGTTGAGCCGGTCGGCAACCTGGGCAGCCTGGCCACATCCGGCGTCGACTGGCAGGCGAACTACAAGCTGCCGCAATTCTCGTTCGGCCAGTTCAATGTCGGTGTGAATGCGACCTACCTGAAGTACTACACGCAGGAGACCGCCCCAGGCGTCGCCGGCAATGTTACCTACCAGAATGCCGGTCGCTTCCTGCCGTTTGGTTCCGCTCAGGCGGCAGCCTGTCCCGACAATACGGGCGTGTGCCTGTTCCCGCGCTGGCGTGCCCAGGGCTTCGTGGATTGGCAGCAGTATGGCTGGAGCGCCCAGTGGCGTATGCGCTGGATCGGTAGCTTCTCCAACGGCGGCGCCGCGGGCTCCCAATACGACACGCAGCCGAACTTCGTTTCGGGCACGATCCTGCACTACGGCTCGACGATGTATAACGATGCGTCGATCGGCTACAACATCGCGATGATCAATACGCGTCTCGACTTTGGCGTGAACAACATCTTCGACAAGCAGCCGCCGATTCTGTACGCGAACAACACGCTCAACGCCAACACCGACCCGAGCGACTTCGACCTGATGGGGCGTTATTACTACGCTCGCGTAACGGTCAAGTTCTAAGTCGTTAGAAGAAGCGTCAACCTTGAGGGCCGCGTGGATGATTCACGCGGCCCTTTTTGTGCCCGCCGTGCGTACGCGCTCCCGTTGCGGGCACTCGCCGAACGGTGGGCATCGAGCGGATGGCGGCGGACGTGATGACGTCGGCCGGGGATGTCCAGGTCGTCTTGGCTTGCATACGTTGGTGGACCCGACGCGAATGCCGGGGAGGTCGGTGTCCGCCTGGGCTGTCCGCCAGCACGCCACCTCAGCCCCATGGGAGCCCGCCTCCAGACGCGCCGGCCGCAAGGGGCGAAGAATCCCTGCCGCGAAGCTCTGCCTATGGCTATCCCGCGACCGTGGATGGGTGGGCCATGGCCATTTCTACCCTGCCTTGGCCATTGAGATAGCTGGTGGAGGCCATGTCCGACCTCAATGCCGCCCCGAAACCTGAAGGAATCAAGAACCGAAATGAGCTATCCCGGTGTGGCAACGCAATTTATTGGGTGCCGCATACGCACAGGTATTGATGCAGTGAAGCGGGTACGTCGTCCTTTCCGGTGTGCACGACGCTGTACTTGGCGGGGGTGTGCGCGACTTCCCGTTAAATCATTGTAAATCAACAGCATGGGGCTTGTTCCGTGTTCGCGCTCCGCGCGCTCCCAACACCGCATTCGTTCCTTTGCGCTCGCGGCAACCCGATCGGTGCCCCCGCAGTGCAGCGTCGGGTGCGGCCTAGACGGGTTAGGATGGTCGGCGCAAGTCGCAAGGGCTTGCGATTATGCGTGGGAAAATGCCGTTGCACAATGTATAAATTTTGTTGACTATTCGTAAGCAGAGCGCAATAAAATGCGTAGCGCTTTGACTACAAGATCTCCCTGCGATGGGTGAGTAGGGCGCAGGTTTGGAGCGGGGATTTTTTCCAAATCCAGTCATAAATAAATAACGGGAGGGTGTCTCAATGAAGTTCGGGGAAAATAAACTGTGCACGTCGGTGCGCCTGGCTCTGTCGCTGGGTGTGCTCGCTGCTAGCACCTACGGCACTGCCGCATTCGCGCAGGACGCGCAGACCACCAGCACGGCACCGGAAGCGACCAAGAGCAAGACGCTCGAAACGGTCACCGTGACCGGTTCGCTGATCCGCCGCGTCGACGTCGAGACGTCCAGCCCGGTCGTGACCATTGACCGCGCCCAGATCCAGGCCACCGGCAAGCAGACGCTGGGCGACCTGGTGCAGCAGCTGCCGGCCATGACCGGCGGCAACGTCAACCCGCAGACCAACAACGGTGGCGGTACCGGTAGTTCCAGCATCAACCTGCGCGGCCTGGGTTCCAAGCGCACGCTGATCCTGGTCGATGGCCAGCGCCTGCTCAGCAAGGATCCGAACGCCATTCCGGCCGACGCGATCGAGCGCATCGAAGTGCTGCCGACCGGCGCCTCGGCGACCTACGGTTCGGACGCCATCGGCGGCGTCGTCAACTTCATCCTGCGCAAGAACTACCAGGGTGCCACGTTCACCGCCAACGTCGGTCAGTCCGACCGCAACGACGGCGACCAGAGCGGCTACACCTTCACTTTCGGACAGACGTCCGACAAGGGAAGCATCATGGCCGGCCTGAACTACAACAAGCAGGACGGCGTCGAGTCGGCCAACCGCGCGTTCTCGAAGAATGCGCTGACCCTGTCGGGTAGCCAGGTCTTCGTCGGCGGTTCGTCGTCCACCCCGGTGGGCCGCATTCAGTTGCCGGGCATCGACCCTGTCACCGGAAACGTCATCCCTGGCAGTCTGGTGGACCAGTTCGGTTGTAAAAACGTGTCGCTGAGCCCCGGTGGCAACAGCCAGGTGGTCAACAGCGCGAACTATCATTGCTACGGCAATGCCGACAAGTACAACTATGCGTCGGTCAACCTCATCATGACCCCGCAGGAGCGCACCGGCGGCTTCATCAACGGTGACTACCATCTCGGCGATCACGTCACGGCTTACGTGGATGCGATCTACCAGAAGACCTCGTCCAGCTTCCAGCTGGCGCCGGCGGTGTATGGCACCGACACGACGGGTGCGAACATCACGGCGGGCAATGCGTTCAACCAGTTCGGCACGTCGTTTGGCACCACCGGTAATTCCTTCCGCTCGCGCCTGACCTCGAACGGCAACCGTACCGCCTCGTTCGGTCGCACCGACGCCCAGATCAACACGGGCTTCCGGGGCGACTTCACGGTTTGGGACAAGAACTGGAACTGGGACGCTGGCTATAACTACGGCCACCAGAGCGTCGTCGCCACCACCGGCGGCCTGGTCGATCAGACCGCGTTGTATACCGGCGATTCCACCATCGGCGCGAACGGCCAGGCCGTCTGCCCGAACGGCGTTAGCGCTGTGGCTTGCCAGTTCAATCCGTTCGACGTCAATGCACCGGGTTCGGTCGCGGCGATCAAGGCAGCGAACGTGGCTGCTCCGTCCAATACCTACATCATCCAGAAGACCTGGCACGCTGGTCTAAACGGTGAGGTGTTCACCTTGCCGGCGGGTGGTGTGCAGTTGGCGGTTGGTGCCGAGTACCGCACGGACTACGAGCGTGCGATCCCGGCTCCGCAGCTGGTGATCGATCCGACCACCGGCAGCTGCGTCCTGGGTAGCCAGTGCCTCAGCGCCGTCCAGGGTGGCTACAGCACCAAGGACATCTACGCCGAAACGTTCATCCCGATTCTCGCCGGCCTGCCGGGCGTACAGTCGCTTAACCTGACCATCGGCGACCGTTACTCGAAGATCCAGACCTTCGGTAGCACGAACAACTTCAAGTTCGCGCTGGAATACAAGCCGTTCGACGACTTGCTGCTGCGTGGCACGATGGAAGATGTGTTCCGCGCGCCGTCCCTCTCCGAGCTTTACAGTTCGGGTTCCGACGCGCCTCTGATCCACACCGATCCGTGTACCGGCTTCACCGGTGCCCCGGCGGGTTCGCCGCTGGCCATGGCCTGCCAGTACGTGCCCACCAATGGCACGTTCCAGAACGCTTCGGTGGTGTCGCAGACGCAGGCGTCCACGGTCGTGCAGGGCGCGCGCGTGGCCGGTTTCCCGGTCAAGCCGGAACATGGCACCTCGTATGACTTCGGCTTTGTGTATAGCCCGTCGTATGTGGCTGGCCTGTCCACCACCGTCGACTTCTGGCGCGTGACTCTGAACGACACCATCACCACGGTGGGTCTGCAGAGCTTGCTCAACCTGTGCGCGGCCGGTCAGTCCGTGTACTGCCAGTACATTCATCGCAATCCCAACCCGGGTGTGAACGCGGGTCAGCTGCTGCAGTCCACGGTGGAGCCGGTCGGCAACCTGGGCAGCATCAGCACCAGCGGCATCGACTGGTCGGCGAACTACAAGCTGCCGCAGTTCTCCTTCGGTCAGTTCAACGTCGGCGTCAATGCCACCTACCTGAAGTACTACACCCAGGAAACCGCACCGGGCGTGGCTGGCAACATCACGTACAACAATGCCGGTCGCTTCCTGCCGTACGGCTCCGCCCAGTCGGCTGCCTGCCCGGATAACGTGGGCGTCTGCTTGTTCCCGCGCTGGCGTGCACAGGGCTTCGTGGATTGGCAGCAGGGTGGCTGGAGTGCCCAGTGGCGTATGCGCTGGATCGGCAGCTTCTCGAACGGCGGTGCGGCGGGTTCGGTCAACGACACCCAGCCGAACTTCGAATCGGGCACGATCCTGCACTACGGCTCGACGATGTATAACGACGTTTCGCTCGGCTACAACATCGCGCCGATCAATACGCGTGTTGACTTCGGCGTGAACAACCTGTTCGACAAGCAGCCGCCTATGCTGTACGCGAACAACACGCTCAACGCCAATACCGACCCGAGCGACTTCGATCTGATGGGCCGCTACTGGTGGGCTCGCGTGACGGTCAAGTTCTAAGTCGTTAGAAGAAGCGTTAACCTTGAAGGGCCGCGTGAATCACTCACGCGGCCCTTTTTTTATGGGCCATCATGCAAAACCTCATTCCCCAGGTAGTCGCCGCATTGAACGCCGGCGAGCCCCTGCGTGCCGAGCAGCTGTGTCGGGCAGCCTTGCTCGAACAGCCGGGCGACGAGAATCTTCTATTGCTGCTGGCTTTAAGCCTGCAGTCTCAGCAGCGCCTGCCGGAAGCGCTATCGATCTATGCCGAGCTGACGCGGCTGTTCCCGACATCCAGCGTGCATTGGAGCAACTACGGCACGGTTCTGGCTGAGGCGGGTGCGCTGGACGATGCGCAGGCGGCCTATTCAAAGGCCATTGAGCTGGACGCCAAGAACGCGATGCCGAAGATTCACCAGGGGCGCCTGATGATCGAGCGGCGCGAGTACCTCACCGCGCGCGACATCCTATTGGATGCCGTTGCACTGGATCCGCAGTCCGTGCTGGCCCGTATTCACGCCGCCAGGGCGTGCTGTCTCTGCCAGGATGTCGAGGGTGCCCGCGACCTGCTCAAGCCCTGGCGAAACTGGTTCCCCTTGAACGACGATGCGTTACAGCTGGAGCTGGCACAGGTGCTGACGCTGAGGAACGATGTTCCCGAGGCAGCCCTGGTCTTGGAGGACCTGATCGTTCGCCAGCCAGGAAACCCGGATGTGAGACTCCTGCTGGCCAGCATCTATGAGCGGTTCAATCGGCTGGAGGACGCCGAGGCGATGGCCTTGCCGGTGTCCGGCGCCGCCATCGACACGACCGATGTCCAGCGTAACGAAGCCGACCACCTGTTGGCGACGCTGGCATTGCGCAGGAAGGACCTGGTTGGCGCAAAGCAGCTGCTCGAACGGTGTGGCCCGCAAGACGCCGACGACTACGCTCACTATTTCCAGTTGTCTGCGGTGTACGACAAGCTCGGGGAGACCGCTGCGGCGATGATTGCCCTGCGCGAAGCGCACCGCGTGGAAACCCGCGAAAGGCGCTTCGATTCGCCCGAGTATTTCACGCCCGACGCGCCCGCGATGCCGGTGGATGCCCCGCAGGTGACGGTCGAGCAGTATTCCCGGTGGCCCAAGCTGATCGCGCCCCAGGCTCAGGACTCGCCCGTCTTTGTCGTCGGCTTCCCGCGCTCGGGCACGACCTTGCTCGAGCAGATGCTGGACGCGCATCCCGGCCTGCAGTCGATGGATGAGAATCCCTTTTTCAACAGCCTGGCCAACACCTTGCGCCAGCATGATCCGCGCATCCTGGACGACCTCGGCGTACTCCGGCAATACGATTGCGACGAGCTGCGCAAGCGCTACCACCAGATGGTGTCCGAGCGCATAGCACGTCGCATGGAGACGCAGCTGATCGACAAGAACCCGCTGAACATGCAGTGGCTGCCGATGATTCATCGCCTGTTCCCCGAAGCGAAGTTCATCCTTGCACTGCGCCATCCCTGCGATGTCATCCTCAGTTGCTACATGCAGAGTTTCCGTTCGAGTGGCCTGGCGGCCGCCTGCAGCACGCTGGAGCGTCTGGCCCACGCATATGTGGAGACGATGACGCGCTGGCTGGAGCAAGTGAGCATCCTCGAGCCGACGGTGATGGTGTCGCGATACGAAGAACTGGTGACGGATTTCCCGCAACAGGCTGCGCGCATCGCCGAGTTCCTCGCGTTGGAGGATGCCTCGCCGATGCTGCAATTCGACCAGCATGCACGCAGCAAGACCTACATCGGTACGCCTAGCTATTCCCAGGTGATCGAGCCGGTCAATCGCAAGGGCATGGGGCGCTGGCTCAAGTACCGGAGCGATTTCGATGTGGTGCTGCCGATTGTTGAACCGATGCTGCGGCGCTGGGGATATTCGACCGACGTGAGCGGCTGAGTTATCGCGTCGCTGGCCGGCGCCCGTGTCGCGGCGCCGGCGGTAACCCATCTGCGTTGGCTTCAGCGCTCGGGAATCCGCAACAGCTGCGGTACGTACGGCGCGTAATCGCGCCAGCGTCCGGCGGAACGGGTATGCACAGGCTGGCGGGCCTGCCACGCACTGGCCGTGCTGATGCCGCGGCTTTCCTGCGTAGGCTCGACGGACGCGGCGGCAGGTAAGCCCAGCCATTCGGCCAGCGCTGTCACGGTGTCGTCAGGCGCAGCCACGAGGGCCTCGTAATGCACGGTGCGGATCGACGCGGGATAGCGTTCGCACCAGTGCGACATCAGCCGACGGCAACCCTGGATCACCGTGGCGATGTCGTTGAAGTCATAGGCGTAGTCGTGCGCCTGGTCGTGGAACGATTGCGACCATAGCGACAGCGCGGTATCGCGCGCATCGCGCTGGCAATGGATGATGCGAGCGTTCGGCCACAGCGCCATGATCAGGTCGACGTGCAACAGATTCAGCGGCTGCTTGTCGACGAACCAGTGAGCGCTCGAGTCGTCCTGGCGCAGTTGCGCCGCATAGAGCGCGGCCGCTTGCTGAAACGGTTCGGGTTGGCTGGTTGGCGCCAGCGAGAGCCTTTGGGCGATCACCTGCAGCCAGCCCAGTTCACCGCGATTGCATACCTGCGGGTGCCGGGCGATCAGTTCTGCTAGCAGCGTGGTGCCGGAACGCGGCACACCCACGATGAACACCGGTGTCCAGTCGGCGGGCGACGGCAGCGTCCATGGATAGGCAGGGGCAGTCAGGCGCGCTTCGACGGCGCGCTTCCACTGCTTGCGCGGCCAGGCGCGGGCGGCGTGTGCACGCGCATTGGCTTCGCTGAAATAGCGCGCGGCCTGGGCATGGTCGGCGATGTCGTCGTGGGCTTTGCCGAGAGCGAACAGGGTAGTCGTACGCGCCTCCTCGCTCAGCCCGGGGCGCCCAAGCACATCGCGAAACAGGGCGAAGTCGGGGTGATGGGCGTCGCGGTAACGCTGCAATCCGGACAAGCCGATCGGGATGTTCCATTCCACGGCCTGTGCGTCGTGGGTCAGCGCGAAACCGTAGTGTTCGCGTACGCGCTCAAATTGGCCAAGCTGGATGCCGAGCATGCCCGCATAGGCATGCAGGCGCGGATCCTCAGAGCCAGCCGCGATGGCCGCCTCGCAAATTCGCGCAGCGTCCTGTGGGCGTCCGTAGTCATCGAGCATTTCCACGGCCTGAATCACCGTGTCTTCATCATGCGGGCCGTGATTGAACAGTTGATGCATGGCCGCTGCAGCGGCCTGCACGCGGCCTTGTTCACGCAACAGGCGAACCAGCAGAAAGCTTGCCGCGATATGGTCCGGATGCCTGGACAACCAGTCGCGCAGTAACGCTTCGGCCTGTGCGTGTCGTTGCATCTGCCAGCACAGGCCCGCAAGCCCGACGTTGAGGTCAGCAGAAGCGGGGTGGTGGGTCGTCGCGGCCGTGAAGACCTCCAACGCCGTTTCCAGCTCGGTGCGCAGCACCAGGGCGCGGCCGCATTCCAGCCAGGCCTGTTCGGAGGCATCCGACAGCGCAACGATCAGCGATTGACGGGCGCGTTGCGGCGAACCCTGGGCGAGTTGCTGATCGTAGATCGCCAGGCCACGTTGGCTCGCGTCCGAGGCTTCCACCGGAATGCCCGTGGATACGCTCATGCTTGGAACGGTGGCAGGTTCAGTGCCTTGCGCAATGGATCGAGCAGGCTGCCATAGCGATGCGAGCGGGCCGTATCGCTGCGCAAGGGCTGGCGCACCTGGGTGGCGCTGGGCGAACGTACGTCACGCACGTTTTCATGAAAATTCAGGCAGGCCTCTTCGTACGGCAACTGGCAGAACGCCAGCAGCTCGCGGATCTGCGGTTCCGCCTCGGCAACCAGTGCTTCGTAGCTGTTTTCGCGGACGAACCCGGGGTGCAGCGAGGCACTGCGCGTCACGCTGCGATCAAAGTCGCGCCAGAAGCTGGCCAGATCGTCAAACGTGCGGCTGTAGCCGTTGCTGTAGTCGAGCTGTTGGCGATAGCAAGAGAAGCAAGTCTCCAACGGATCACGGCGGCAGACCACGATGCGTGCGCCCGGCAACATGGCGCGGATGGCGCCGATGTAGATCCAGTTATTGGGCAGCTTGTCGGTAAAGACCGGGCGCTCGCGGCGCCAGTGCGCCGTGCGCTCCAGATAGCGTTGCCCCAGGCGCTGCCAGTCCTGCGCTTGCATATCGCTGGTCCATTGCGGGAATGGCTTGCCGCGGCGGCGCGACTCCTCAGCCAGCACCTGCGGCAAATCGGGCAGTTCACCGGCACCTTCCACTTGTGAATGCGAGGCCAGGATCTGTTCGATCAGCGTCGAGCCGGAGCGTGGCAGGCTGACGATGAAGATCACCTCATGCCCCAGCGATTCGGCCGCACCTTGAGGGGCCGACTCGAACGCGGTGGAAATCGCCGCGACGCTGTTTGAGAACGCTGGCGCGTTCCAGGTCTGCTGGCGTCGGGCGATGGCATTGGCCGTCGCCAGGGCGTTGAGTGATTCGTCGTATCGCCCCGCATCGTCCAGTGCCTTGGCCAGGGCAAAGCCAATCGCGGTGCGGTCGTGTTCGCTCGCCTCCGGGCGCTGCAGGGCGGCACGCATCTGTGCGACATCATCCTCGCTGAAGCGCTGCGTCTTGAGATCGGCCAGGCCCCACCAGGCCATGCCCGCGGCGGGATGCTTGGCGATCAGCGTGCGGTACTCCGCTGCGGCTTCCGTCACCCGCCCGCGTGTACGCAGCAGATCGGCGAGCAGCGCGCGGGCGGCGACATGATCGGGCGCCAGCGCGATGGCGCGCTGCAGGGCTGTCACCGCTTCCTCGTTGCGCACGCACTTAGTCAGCATGATGCCGAGGTTGTACCAGGCCAGGGCGAGACCGGGCTGCAACTCGCAGCTGCGGCGCAGGGCCTCGATCGCCGCCTCGAATTCGCCGCTGCTGCCCAGCAGCGAGCCCAGGGTGTTGTAGTAGAGCGGGTCCTGCGGGCGTTGCGTCAGCGCGCGCTGCATGACCCGAATGGCGTCGTGATGTTCGCCGCGCAGGCTATGGACACCGGCCTTCATCCGCAGCACTTCGGGGTGGTCCGGGTAAGCGGCCAGCGCAGCGGTTAGATGCTGGTCGGCCTCGGCCACGCGTCCGGCGTCGAGCGCCTGCCCTGCGATCATCACATGTTGGGTGGCGGCTGGTCCCAGACCTTGTAGACGCGGATTCATCAAAACCCCTAATCAGGACGTTGTTTCCGCAGTGCATCATCCGGCGAGCATCACGATGCGTACGGCCTCTCAAAACGCGTCTATTATGCCCATACCCGCCGCGACGAGGCCGGCGGTCTTTCCATGGGGTAGTAACGGGGCATGGCAGTAGATCAGACGATGAATGGCGGGATGCAAGCAGGCGCCGCGGCACTGCGTGAAATGGCGGTAAACGGATTGCGGCAGGGTGACGCCATGTTGGCGGAGCAGTATTTCGCCCGGCTGCTCGAACTGGTTCCCGGGGATGTAGAGGCGCTCCAGTTCCTGGCCAGCCGCCACCTGGTGCGTGGGGACGCCGTGCGCGCCGTGGCGATGTTGCTGAGCGCCGAACGGGCACGACCCGATGCTCCTGACACACTGCATCAGCTAGGCGCGGCGCAGATGGCTACGGGTGATTTGCAAGGCGCCGTGCGTAGCTTGCGACGCTGTCTGCAGCTGGCCCCCCAGATCTTCGTCGCACGCTTGCGCTTGGGCATCGCGTTGGAGCAGTTGGGCGAGACACATAGCGCACTGCTGGCTTATTTCGGTGCCGTGAACGCCGCGCAGGCGCAAGGCCGCTGGTTGAATGACGCCACCACCGCGCCTGGCTTGCAGGACGCAGTGAAACACGCGATCCAGTTCATTGACGCGGGCCGACGTCCGGTGTTCGATGCCGTGCTGGAGCCCTTGCGGCAGCGCTACGGACGCGACGAGCTGACGCGCGTGGAGCAATGCCTGGCCATCTATCTTGGTGAGCAGCCGGTGCCTTTGCCCGATCCGCGGCAAAAGCCCAAGTTTCTATATTTCCCCGGCGTACCCAGTCAAGCCTATTACCCGACCTCCCGCTTTCCGTGGCAAGCCGAGCTGGAAGCCGCGACCTCGGCGATTCGCGAGGAGTTGATGGCCGTGTTGACGGAGAACCAGCCGTTGCAGCCGTTCCTGGGCGAGCGGTCGCCCGAGGAGCTCAAGGAGCATCTGCGTTCGTCCGGCAGCCAGGCCGCCGTGTGGGACGGCTACTTCTTCTATCGGCATGGCGAGCGCTATGACGAGCAGTGCGCCCGCTGCCCTCGTACTTCGGGCCTGCTCGACTCGCTTCCGCTGGTGCGCATTCGCGACCATGCGCCGGAGGCGTTGTACTCGGTGCTGCGTCCGGGCACGCACATCCTTCCGCATCGCGGCGTCACCAACACGCGTCTCGTCACGCACCTGCCGCTGATCGTGCCGTCGGACTGCGCGATCCGCGTCGGCGGTGAGATCCACGAATGGCAGGAAGGGCGTTGCGTCACGTTCGACGACACGTTCGAGCACGAGGCTTGGAACAACAGCAACGAGACGCGCGTGGTGTTGATCCTCGATAGCTGGAACCCGGACCTCACGGACGTCGAGCGCCTGGCCGTGACCGACTTGGTCGAGGTCATCGGCGACTTCAACCGGGCTAGCGAAGTACCCGTCCCGACCGGCTGAGCCGGCGCGAGCCACGCGGAGATCGGGTTGATCTGGAAACACGTCGGTTGAAAGGCGTGTCCTGTCATCGTTCGCGCGCCAGCGGGATGGAGAGGGGCCAGCACGAAGATCAAAGCTGGCATCCTTGGCGGAATCCGATGTCGCTTTGAGGAATCTCTCTATGCACGCTCTGACCTTCGATCGCTTTGGTGCTGCCCATGTGCTGCATTGGTCGGAACAGCCCGATCCCGTGCCCGGCCCTGGGCAGGTGCGGGTGCGCATGCGCAGCGTGGGGTTGAACTTCGCCGATGTGTATCGCCGCAACGGCAATTACCACCTCAGTGGCTCGGCACCGTGGACGCTCGGGTATGAGGGCGCTGGCGTGGTCGAAACACCGGTGCCAGGCGACCATCAGTTTCCAGCAGGGACCCGCGTCGGCTTTGCCGACATGCCCCATGCCAATGCCGAACTGGTTGTGGTCGACCGGGACCGTCTCATCCCGCTGCCCGATGACATCGATTTCGACACGGCAGCCGCCGTGCTGCTGCAGGGCTTGACCGCGCAGTACCTGGTGACCGACAGCTTCATGGTCCGGCCGGACGACGTGGCCGTGGTGCATGCCGCAGCGGGTGGCGTGGGCTTGTTGCTGGTGCAGATGCTGAAGGCGCTGGGTGCGGTCGTGCTGGGCATCGCTTCCAGCGAAGCGAAGCGCGACGCGGTGATTGCCGCGGGTGCCGACGTGGCCGTGGGCTACGACGCATGGGTGACGGCGGCCAGGGAGCTCTCGGGCGGGCATGGCGCGGATGTGGTCTACGATTCCGTCGGGCGCACGCTGGCCGATAGCCTGGCTGCGGCACGCATCGGCGGCACGGTCGTCTTCTACGGCATGGCGGCGGGTGATCCCGATCCGGTCGATCCGCGCCTGCTGATGGACCGCTCGCTCACCCTCACCGGCGGTGACTTATGGAACGTGCTGACGGGCGCCGAGAGTCGACGGGAGCGGGCCGCGGCGTTGTTTGAACAGATGCGTTGCGGCGCCCTCAAATCCCATATTGCCGCACGCTTTGCCCTGCGCGACGGTGCCCAGGCGCATGCATTTCTCGAGAGTCGCGCGGCCATCGGCAAGGTGCTGCTTACCCTGTAGCGCGAACCTCAGAAGCGATCGGAGTCCTCGTCCTCGCCCACCGGCAGCACGTGATGGAACACGCCGTAGTCGATGTGGCTGACGCCCAGTTCGTCGTCGTGAACCAGATCGACATAGCGGTGGTTCCAGCGCCAGTCCCGATGGTTCCACTGGCGCCGGGCCAGCATGGATTGCGACGTGGTCTCGTCGATGCCTTCGATGGTCAGTATCAGCGTCGCCTCCGCCTCCGCCAGTGCTTCGGGTGTCATGCCGTGCAGCACGCTGCTTTCATCGATCACGTGCATCAGGCTCCAGCTCAGCGAGAACACCGGGTGGCTGTCCCGCATCAGCTTGAGGTCGTGAATGCGCCGCAGGCGGAAGCCTTCGGGCGAGGTTTCTCGAATCAACAGGTGTAGCTTGGCCGAGGCCTCGGCAATCACATTCTGGCGCGCGTTGGCGGCGCGGATCATCAAGGTGGACTGACCGTGGATGCGGCGCACGATGGGATGATCGGCGAAAATCATCTTCGCGCGCGGTCGCGAGAACCGCGCAAAGACCAGTCCGGTGACCAGGGCGATGCTGAGCATGCCGGTGAAGATTTCCACCGTGGCCACGAGATGCCCGTAGACCGTTTGCGGATGCATGTCGCCGTAACCGACCGTGGCCAGAGTCTCCACGCTGAAGAAGAACGCGCCACCGAAGTTGCGCGGAAACTGATTGGCGATGGCGTTGTCACCGAATTCATAGAAGGCGGCGAACAACACGTTCAGCAGTACGAAGATCGTGGCGGCCAGACCGAAGAAGACGGGCCAGCGAATGATGAGGGCGAAGTGGTAGATGTCATCCCAGAATCGCCGCGTCAGCCCCTCGCTGACGAACGAACGGCCGCCGATGCGGACCATGCGCGGGCGACGATGAAACAGCTGCAATAGCTTGCGGCTCATGGAGCGACACCATCCACTCAAGTTAAGCGACGCGCCGTTCGGGTGGACGCGGGAGGCCGCCATTCTAAGACGTGTTCACCCAAACCAAGTGCTTCGCGTTGCGTTGCCGCCCGGCGGCTGGGGCAAGGCAGCCAGGCGTGCGCTACTTGCTGGGGGTGAACACGCCCTGGCCTGGTGCCGGAGGGCTACGAGGCACGCGTGGCGAGCACGTCACGCCAGGTGAGATGCAGGCGCAGGTCGAGTTCCTGCTGGTGGTAATCCGGCTGCATGTACTCGCATAACTGGTAGAACGACTTGTTGTGCTCGGGCTCTTTCAGGTGTGCCAGCTCGTGCACCACGATCATCTGCAGGAACTCCGGCGCCGTCTCGCGAAACAGCGAGGCGATGCGGATCTCCTTGCGTGCCTTCAGGCGTCCGCCGTGGATGTGCGAGATGGCCGTATGCAGGCCCAGCGCACGCTGGATCACGTCCAGCTTGCTGTCGTACCAGACCCGGTCGATGCCCGGCGAGTTGCGCATATGTTCCTGGCGCAGCGCGTTGGTATACGCGTAGAGGGCCTTGTCGCTCTGGACGTCATGGCGTCCCGGGTGGCGACGTTGCAGATAGTCGCCGAGCTCGTCGCGTGCGATCAGCTGCCGCACTTTGTCCTGC
Organism: uncultured Gammaproteobacteria bacterium; assembly: GCA_963765335.1. Taxonomy (GTDB): domain Bacteria; phylum Pseudomonadota; class Gammaproteobacteria; order Xanthomonadales; family Rhodanobacteraceae; genus Dyella. The sequence goes on from CAVXWA010000018.1 coordinate 159,834, forward strand.
AGCGCTGGTGGATAGCCGCCGAGATACTTGAGCGCCGTCATGCATCCGTGTGCTCTGGCGGCGCATCGTCGAAGCCGGTATAGCCTTCCGGAAACACGGGCGTGCCGTCGCCCTCCAGCGACAGGATCGCCGCCAGCGCCTTCGCCGCGGCCTGCTCGGCCTGCTCTTCCTGGCGGAAGCTGCGGTTCTCGCAGACCGCGTAATACACCGGGTAGCCATGGCGCTCGCGCGGCGTGACGACGATGCAGGCAGCGAAGCGGGAGCCTTCGGCGACCGCCGTAGAACGGACCAGGTAGTCGTCGAAAACGCGTTCAGTCATGGCGGTCGTCCAATAGGGCAGGGGCGTTAGTGTACCGTGCGCGCCGCAGCTGGCCGGCTGTGCCACCATGCGCGCCATGCCTGACCGTACGCCGCGCCTCGTCCTCGATACCAATGTAGCGCTCGACGTTTTCGTGTTCCGCGACGCCGGCTGCGCCCGCCTGTGGTCGGCGTTGCAGGCGGGCACGGTGCAAGCCGTGGTGGATGACGCATGCCGCGAGGAATGGCTGGCCGTGCTTGGCTACCCGGCGCTGGCGCTGCCGGAGGAGGTCCAGCGCCAGGCCAGCGTGGCGTTCGATCAGTGGACACAGCGGCTGCCCGAGTCGAGCTTGTCGCTGGGCCGCGATGCGAGGCTTCCGCGCTGTGCCGATCCGGATGACCAGAAATTCCTCGAACTGGCGCTGGCGGCCGGCGCGCAATGGCTGCTCAGCAAGGACAAGGCCGTGCTGCAGCTCGCCCGGCGCACCGCGCGCGAGGGATGGTTCGAGATCCTGACGCCGTCGGCCTGGGTGCCGCCGGTCTAAGGGTGCGATTCACGCCGGTTTGATCGCACAACCGCGATCCTCGTCGACGATGTGCCGACGCGAGGGAATCAGGTGATGAAAGCGATGCTATGTGGCTTGGCTGCGATGGTGCTGGCCGGTTGCGGTACGGCAACGACCCATGACACCGCGATCCGCAACGCCGTCAGCAATCGACTGTTCCTCTACCAGGCACCCGGCGACGGCGATGCCACCTTGCTGGTGGTCCGCGACAACGGTTTGTTTGGCGGCGGCTGCTCCAGCCAGATCTTCATCGACGACAAGCAGGCGGCGCAGCTGGAAATCGGCGAACAGGCGGCGTTCCGTCTACCCAGTGGCACGCATGCGATCTCGTTGCAGAACTCCGGCGCCTGCCGGCGCTTGAGGGATACCAGGGTGGACGCGACGCTGGGCGCCGGCCAGGACGTCACCGTGCAAGTGAGTGCGCGGGGCTCGTCCCTGTCGATGGCGAAGCGCTGAGCGACTGCCGCTCTGGTACCGGGGCGACATGCTGGAGTGAGCGCGATGCTTGACCCTGTCCTGATCCATTGTCCGTACTGCGGTGAGCCGATCGAGATCCTGGTCGACGGTTCGGTGGACAGTCAGCGCTATATCGAGGACTGCCAGGTCTGCTGCCGTCCCATCGAGATTGCCGTCGACGTCGGCGAGGACGGCGAACTGCATGTCGGCGTCACCTCGGAGAACGACGGTTGATCGTGTCGCGCCGACTCAGCCCAGGGCACCCGAGTCGATCACGTTGACGCCCAGCTGGTCATAACGCACGCGGGTGGCGAGGTCGACTTCGGCATCGGGCGAAACCGGGCGGGTCAGGTCCCACAGCACATGCGTGCGAAAGCCCAGCTCCACCGCATCCTGCGCCGTCCACAAGACACACACGTCGCGCGCCAGCCCGCAGACATACACTTCGTCCACTTCATGTCCGCGCAGCCAGTCGGCCAGTCGGGTCGAGGGGCGTTGGCCATCGGGTCCGTGGTTCTCACGAAAACCGCTATATGAATCCACCCGCGGATCGTCGCCTTTGCGGATGACGGTGTCCACGGTGGACCAGTCGATGCCAGGGTGCAGCGCCGCCCCCGGCGTGTCCTGCACGCAGTGGGTTGGCCATAGCGTTTGGGCGTGGCCATACAACGGAATGCGCTCGAACGGTTCGCGGCCTGGATGGGAGCTGGCAAAAGAGATGTGACCGGCGGGGTGCCAATCCTGCGTAGCGACGGCATGGCGGAACACGCGCCGTTTCAGCAGCTGATCGATACCAGGGACGATGGCATCGCCCTCATGGCAGGCCAGGGGACCACCGGGCATGAAGTCTGGCTGCACGTCGACCAGGATCAGGGCGGCGCGGCTGCTGATGGGGTGGCTCATGGGTCGTTCGAAGCTCGTAAAAGGTTGCGTTCGGCGAGTCTAGTCGGCTACCTGCGCGCCACGGTGTGACCAGTTCGACGGGAGATGTGTACGCAATGTGTGCTGTTCAGAGTAGGGAATTTCTTACACGTAGCCTTCGGGTCGCCCGTAAGCCGCCTGGCTAAGGGCATAATGCCTGCAAACAACAACAATGGTGGACAGGGGTATGCCTTACGACCAGTCGTGGATGGGGTATGGCCTGATAGGTGGCCTGGAAGCCGGTGCCATCGCGGCCGTGGTGGCTTTTCTGTTGTTTGGCCTGATCCACTGGATCGGCCGGACCCAAGGCTGGAGCCTGGGCCTGGAGATCAGTTGGACGGCTGTGCTGAGCATGCTGCTGGCCGGCGGTGTCGACCTGTGGAATCTGTTCTATTTCAACTATGGCCGATTGCAATCGCTGGAGTTACTGCGCGCGCGACTGGCCGAAGTGCACGATCCCGATAGCATCGGCTTGCGCGTACTGTGCGAATTCATTGGTGTTGGCATCGGCGTCTATCTTGGCTGGTTCCTGTTCGCCCGCCGCCGACTATTCTGATCTTGCTGTTACGGAGCCCAAGCTGGGAAGCCTGGTGCCCGGCCCGGATGTTTTGCCTTCCTCTCCCCGCACGTTGTCGTCATGAATGCCCAAGCTGAAGTTGCCGGCAGCGGCCTACCGTTGACCCTCCGCATCGTCCAGATCGTTTGTTTCACGTTTCTGGCATACCTGGTCATCGGCATGCAGTTGGCGGTGCTTCCGCCCTTTGTGCATAACGACCTGGGCTTTGGCGCGGTGCTGGCGGGGCTGGTGATCAGCACGCAGTACGTCGCCACCCTGCTCAGTCGCGGGTTCGCCGGACGCACGTCCGACACGGCCGGCCCCAAGCGGGCGGCGGTGATCGGCCTGGCTGCCTGTGGCGGCAGCGGCCTGTTGATGATGGGCGCAGCGCTGTTGCGCGACCTGCCAGCCGTGTCGCTGGGCGTGATGTTGCTAGCCCGGCTGGCGCTGGGCATGGGCGAGAGCTGCGTGGCCACGGGCTGCATCATGTGGGGTATTGGGCGGGTGGGTAACGAGCACACGGCCAAGGTGATTTCCTGGAACGGCATTGCCACGTACGGCGCGCTCGCCGTGGGAGCGCCGGTCGGCGTGCTACTCACCGCGGCCTTTGGCTTCGTTGTCATCGGCATCGCCAGCGTCGCGCTGATGCTGTTCTCCCTGCTGCTGGCATGGAGGCGTCCGGCCGTGCGCGTCGAAGCGGGCGAGCGCCTGCCGATGCGCCATGTATTCGGACGTGTTGCGCCGTATGGCATGGGGCTGGCGCTGGGTTCGATCGGCTTCGGTGTCCTCGCTACCTTCATCACGCTCTACTTCGCCAGCCAGGGCTGGGCGGGCGCGGCACCTACGCTGAGCCTGTTCGGGCTGTGCTTTGTGGGTGTGCGCCTGGTGTTCGGCTGGACCATTGCGCATTTCGGTGGCTATCGCGTGGCGCTGGTGTCGCTCCTGGTCGAGTGCCTGGGCCTGCTGGTGCTGGGCAGTGCGAACCACGTCGGGGTGGCGATGTTGGGGGCGGCACTGACCGGTATCGGTTTCTCCCTGATCTTTCCCTCGCTTGGCGTCGTCGCGGTAGAAAGGGTGAGCGTGAGCAATCGTGGCTCCGCGCTGGGAGCGTATTCGGTCTTCATCGATGTGGCACTGGGCATCACCGGCCCGCTCGGCGGCTGGATCGCATCCGGCGGTCGCTACGCGCCGATGTTCGTCGTCGCTGCGCTGATGTCTCTGGCTGCTGCGGCGCTTACCGGTGGGCTGTACGTGACGTATGGCAACACGATGCGTGGCTGATGCTTAGGGCCAGCATTTTGAAGATTTTTTTGGGGGATGCTGGGGTCAGTTAGGTCGATGGCATGGCGCTGGGTGCTATTGCCTGCTTGCCGCTTACGAGCGAAGGTATTCCCTGTGGGACGCGGAGGGCGTTTCGAGCGCCTGCTCGCGCGCTCGTACTCCTTCTCCCCTTGGGGGAGAAGGCTGGGATGAGGGGCGAGTCCCCTGATCCCAAGCTTCTCTCCCACAGGGACTACCTTCGGTCGCAAGCGGCAATCTGGCGATCAAGCCCAGCTCCACGATATGGGCTGATTCTTAGCGCCTGTTCGATATCTGCGCGTAGCCCACATCGAGATCGAACACACCCTTACAGCACAGGATCGAACAGTCGCGCGACATGCATGGCGAGGCGCTTGAGGTAGGGCGCTTTCAGGTACTCAGCCTCAGTCACTTCATGTGCATGCGAGAAGTCCTCATGCAGCATGGCTTCGATCTGCGTGGCGAAGTCGCGATCCACGTTGAGCGAACCGATCTCGAAGTTGAGGCGGAACGATCGGTTGTCGAGATTCATGCTGCCCACCGAGGCGGTGTCGTCGTCGATCAGCATCACCTTCTCGTGTAGAAAGCCAGGTTGATAGCGAAACATGCGAATGCCGGCACGTACCGCATCGTGTGCATACAGGCCCGATGCGAGAAATACCGTGCGATGATCGGGCCGGGATGGAATGAGTACGCGCACGTCGACACCGCGAAACACGGCAAGTCGCAATGCCGCCATCACCGCCTGATCGGGGACGAAATAAGGCGTGGTGATCCATAGCCGTTTGCGCGCAGCGCGAATGGCGGCAACGAAGAACAGCGAACAGGTTTCCTGCCGGTCGGCCGGGCCTGTGGCGGCGATCAGCGTGTATACATGGCCTTCGTTGAGATTCGGAGTCAACAGCGGTGGAAGGGCGCCGGTGACCCAGTGCCAGTCTTCCGCAAAGCTACGTTGCAGGTCGGCTACGGCAGGTCCTTCGATCTGCAGGTGCGTATCGCGCCAGGGTGCGAGGGGTGGCTTGAGTCCCAGGTATTCGTCACCCACATTGAGGCCGCCGATAAAGCCACGCGTACCGTCGATCACCACGATCTTCCGATGATTGCGGAAGTTGAGCTGGAAGCGATTGCTGCGTCGTTGCGTGGCAAATGGATGGATGGTGACGCCGGCATCGCGCAGCGTGTCCACGTATTCCCGCGGCAGGGCATGGCTACCGATGCCGTCATACAGCACGCAGATCTCGACCTTGGCACGTGCACGCTCGAGCAATACTTGCTGCAGTCGCCGTCCCAGCATGTCGTCGTGAATGACGAAAAACTGCACCAGCACGCAGTGTTTCGCTTCGCCAATGGCAGCGAGCATGGCGTCGAAGGCGGCTTCGCCATCGATCAACAAACGGAGTTTCTGCCCGGCATGAAAACGGCTGCGCAGCATGTTTGCGATTTCGACGTAGCGTATGCAAACCGCCGGCTGCGACTCACTCGATTCCAGCTGGATATCGGCCATGGCCTGCATCTGCTCGCGCCGTAGGCGATGCAGATCAACGTAACCATGGAAGCGGCTGCGGCCCAGGTAGAGGTAGGGCACCAGCGTGACATAGGGCAGCAACACCAGGCCGAGTGCCCACGCGAAAGCGCCTTGTGGCGTGCGCGTGTTCATCACCGCATGCATCGCCGCCACCACGCCAGCGATATGCGACAGGACCACGATGGTGGCGATGATGCTGCTCAGCATGCTTGCCGCTCAGTCGTGCCGAAGGCGGGCGTGTTGCCGTGGATCGACATGATGTCCTCGTAAATAACGTCGCGTGGTGGAGGCGGTTTGCAGACGGGGTCTCAGCGCATGGCGTTGCGTACGGTATTCAATACGTCGCTTTCGCGCTGCTCCAACTGGTGCTGTAGATGATCGACGAAAAGACGGATGCGTGCCGGCAGATAGCAACGACTGGGATAGATGGCGTAGAAGTTCGCCTCCGGCAGGATCACATCGGCCAGCAGCGGTACCAGCCTGCCAGCGCGCACATCGTCGGCGATATCCCAGGCGGACTTGAAGGCGAGGCCATGGCCTGCCACCGCCAACGCGCGCATCAGGTCACCGTTGTCGCAGGTGATGCTAGCGTCGATGCGCAGGGTGCGGGGGCCTCCCGGCGTTTGCAGGATCCACGGCAGGATGCCGTGTCCCGGGCGATGCAGCATCAGGCAGTCGTGCTGAGACAGCTCGTCGGCGCTGGCAGGGCGGCCGCGTCGGGCCAGGTAGGAAGGCGCGGCGCACACCACACGGAAGTTGCGCGCGAGCCGGCGCGAGACCAGTCGCGAATCGGTGAGGTTGCCGCCGCGTACGGCCACGTCCACGCCGTGCTCGAACAGGTCGAGCATCGCGTCGGTGTTGGTCAGGCGAAGCGTCAGTTGCGGGTGCTGGGCGGCGAAGTCGGCCGCGATCGGGCCGATGTACTGCCGCCCCATGTCGACCGGGGCGGATACATGCAGCTGCCCGCGCACCTCCCGTTGCCCCAGGCCGACCGCCGAATTGGCGTCGTCCACGTCGGCAATGATGGCCAGGCAGCGTTCGTAATAGATGCTGCCTTCTTCAGTCAGCGTGAGACGGCGTGAGCTGCGCTGCATGAGCCTTACCCCTAGCGCCTGCTCCAGCCGGTTGAGGCGCTTGCTCGCGGCGGCGGGGGACAAGCCAAGCTCCCGCCCGGCGGCCGAGAGGCTGCCATCGGTGACCGCGCGGACAAACAGCCGCATGTCTTCGAAATCGACCATCTTCAACTTTTTGGAAAAGATGCCTCTCTAGTTTGCTCAATTAACGCATGGCTCGACAAGGCGCAGAGTGGCGGTCATTCCCTGTTTCGAGCCATTCCCATGACTGTCCGATCCGCTGGACGGCGACGATGAGCGCCGCTTCGTCCAAATGGGCGCTGTTTGCCCTATCAGTCGCGGCCTTTGCCATAGGCACCACCGAATTCGTGATCATGGGCCTGTTGCCGGAAGTGGCCGGCGACCTGCATGTGAGCATTCCCTCGGCGGGTCTGTTGGTGTCGGGCTATGCGCTGGGCGTGGCGGCCGGGGCACCCGTGCTGGCCGCGCTCACCGCCCGGATGGAACGCCGCAACGCCTTGCTGCTGTTGCTGGGTCTGTTCATCGTCGGCAACGCGCTTTGCGCCGTGGCACCCAACTATGGGATGCTGATGGTGGCGCGCGTGGTCGCTGCGTTCTGTCACGGCTCGTTCTTTGGCATCGGCGCGGTGGTGGCGTCGCATATCGTGCCGCGTGACCAGGCGGCACGCGCCATCGCCCTGATGTTCACCGGCCTGACCCTGGCCAACGTGCTGGGCGTACCGTTCGGCACCTTTCTCGGCCAATGGGCCGGCTGGCGCTCGACCTTCGGGGCGGTCACCGGGTTGGGCGTGGTGGCGGCCATGGCCGTATGGCGGCTGGTGCCGGCCTTGCCGGATCTCCCCATGCCCCACATGCGTCGCGAACTGGTGGTGTTGCGGCAACCCCAGGTGTTGCTTGCACTGGCGATGACGGTGCTTGGCTTTGGTGGCGTGTTCACCGTATTCACTTATATCGCGCCGATTCTTCAGCAGCAGTCCCATGTGAGCGTTGGCGCGACGGGCTGGGTGCTGGTGCTGTTCGGTGCCGGCACGACCGTGGGCAATATGCTCGGCGGCCGGCTGGCCGACTGGCGCCTGATGCCGTCGCTGGTCGGCGTATTGGTGGTGCTGGCCCTGATCATGCTGGCATTCGCCTGGACCATGCATGACACCACGGCGGCCATCATCACCGTCTTCGTTTGGGGCGTCGCGGCGTTTGCCACGGTGCCGCCGTTGCAGATGCGCGTCGTGCAGCAGGCCGGCGACGGACCGCATCTGGCATCGACGCTCAATATCGCCGCGTTCAATCTGGGCAACGCGATGGGCGCCTTTATCGGCGGCTCGCTGATCGATCTCGGTCTTGGATTGCCGTCGGTCAGCATCGCCGGTGCCGTGGTCACCGTGCTCGGACTGCTGGTCACGCTGGCCAGTGTTGCGTTGGGGCGTCGCCGAGCCACAGTCATGGCGGAGGCCGTCGCAAGCGCTTAGTCGCGCGCCAGCCCAGTCAATGGGCGCGATGCGATCGAGTCTGGGGTGATGTTCATGCGCTTGTTCATCGATTTTTGCCAGCGCAGAATCGTTCCCCAGCGTCGCGTGTCAGCCATTCGGAACAGGTCGCAGGAGTCCACCATGAAAGCCGTCGCTTATCGACATAGCCTGCCGGTCAACGATCCGCAGAGTCTGTTGGATGTCGACTTGCCCGCGCCGGTGGCGCAAGGGCGCGACCTGCTGGTCAAGGTCGAGGCGATTTCAGTCAATCCCGTCGACACCAAGATACGCACGCGCACCGATCCGCAGGGTGCGGACAAGGTGCTTGGCTGGGATGCTGCCGGTACGGTGGTGGCGGTCGGTGCGGACGTCAGCTTGTTCAAGCCGGGCGATGCGGTCTACTACGCCGGTGCCATCGACCGCTCCGGCAGCAATGCCGAGCTTCATCTCGTCGATGAACGTATCGTGGGGCGCAAACCATCCACGCTGGATTTTGCCCAGGCGGCGGCGATGCCGCTCACCACCATCACCGCATGGGAGCTGCTATTCGATCGCCTTGGCGTGCCACGCGGAAGTACGGCACGCAGCGGTGTCGTGCTGGTGGTCGGCGGAGCCGGTGGCGTGGGTTCGATGGCGATCCAGCTGGCGCGTCGCCTGACCAACCTCACCGTCATCGCTACGGCATCGCGCGACGACAGCCGCGCGTGGGTAAGGGACATGGGAGCGCATCGGGTGATCGATCATCGCGGCGACCTCGTTGCCCAGGTCAAGGCAATCTCGCCAGCAGGTGTCGACTACGTGCTGAGCCTTACCCATACGGAGCAGCACTTTCCCGCGCTGGTGGAGTTGCTCAAGCCGCAGGGCAAGCTGGGTCTGATCGACGACCCGGCAACGCCGCTGGATATCCGTTTGATGAAATCCAAGAGCCTCTCGTTGCATTGGGAGTTCATGTATACGCGTTCGCTGCATCACACCGATGACATGCAGGCGCAGCACGTATTGCTGGATGAAGTAGCCAATCTCGTGGATGCCGGCGTGCTGCGTAGCACCCTGCGTGAAAACCTCGGCACCATCAATGCGGCGAACCTGCGCCGCGCACACGCGCAACTGGAGAGCGCCAGCACGATCGGCAAACTCGTGCTCGGCGGTTTCGCGTAAAACGGCGGTCGCGCGGCGGATGCCTGGGCATCCGCCGCGGGTCGTTCAAGGAGCGAGGATGCGCTCGGCCAGGTTGCGTGCCTGCTGACGGATCTCTGGCATCGCCGTGGATTCCCACAGCGTGCCGCGCAGCAGGGTGCCAATGGCGTAGAGGTGAGGCCAGCTCTGGCCGTCATGCTGCAGGCGGCCTTCGCTGGTTCCTTCGCAGCCCAGCCCAAGTGGATCGGGCGTCACATGCCCGTTGGTGGCCAACTGACGAATCAGGCGATGCTTCGTGCGTCGCACGTCGGTATTGAGGCCGACCGTCTGGATCACTACATCGGCGTCCATCGACGAGATCGTGCCATCGCGTGGTGACCGAATGTCCAAATGCAGTTTGCCGCCGGCCACATCGACCGCCTGCAATCGACCGCGACGGCGTTGCAGTCGCCCGTCGACTTCCAGCTCCACCATCGATGTCATGACCTGTGGTGCCATGCGGTGACGCACACGCTCCCACGCCCAGCGCGCATGGCGCAGGAAGCGAGCCCGTTCGGCTAGGGGTAGCAGGCGCCACAACGTCGGCGTATGCGGACGCAGGCTGTCGATGACCGTGCGCCAGTCGCTGTTCTGCGCCGCGGCTTCGCGCAGCAGACGTACCCAAGTGCGAATATCCGGCGCATCGCGCATCGATTCGATCAGGTCGCTGCTGTCATCGGCGGGTGCGGAGGCCGCTTCCAGATGCGACTCCGGCAACAAGCCGTGCCGCGATATGGCAGTGAACTGCGCATTTGGCCATTGCGCGGATAGCTCCAGAAGCACATCCACCGCGGTGAGGCCAAGACCAATCAGCACCACCTTGAGCGGTCGGCTGTCGGGCTTTACCGAGGCGAGGAAACCCCACGGTTCGGTCACATACTGGCCAGTCTCGAGGGCCGCTTCGCTCACGCCACCCAGTGGCTGTGGCGGTAGCGATCCCAGTGCCAGTACGGCGGCGTCGACGCGGCTGTTCTCCTCGCCATGAATGATCGTGACGCCTTCGTTTTCCGGCACGACCGCATCGACTGCAAACGGCAGCACGCGTATGTCGTGGCCGCCGTTGCGAGCGTTTTCCAGTGCGCGTGCGACTTCCGCTTCCAGGTAGTCGCCGTAGAGACGTCGTGGCAGGAAGTCGGTTCCCGCAATGGTGTGATCGCCACGCTGCGCAAAATCGAGGAAACCGCGCGGCTTGGCGGCGAACATGCTCATGGATGCCGCACGCACGTTCAGTAGATGCCGGTCCGAACGTGTGCCATAGGCGACGCCGCGTGCCGATGTGTCGCCGCCGGTGTACCAGTCCAGATGCAACGGCTGCGCCGGCTGGCGTTCCAGCAGCTCGCTTAGCAGCGCTGCCGCTGCCGCGCCGCCGCCGATGATGGCGACCCTTCGATACATGCCACTCCCTTAAATGATTGCGTTGTGCGGCTCAGGCGTGCAGGTGGCCAGCGATGGCGCTGCGCTGCGGCCTGGTGAGCCATTGACCGGTTTCCCCGGTTCTTTCGTAAGTGAAGTACTGTGCCAGATCGCCACCGTAGACGTGAAGCGTCAATGCGGTGTCGTGCCGGGAGAGATTGCGGCAGCGATGCGCATAGTGATCATCGGCATCGAACCAGCTGGCATCGCCGGGGCCCAGCCAGTCGCGTCCCACGGGTCTCAGGGAGCGGCCCTGCGGGTCGCGTTCCCACGACTCCACTTCGAGCGCGCCATGCAAGGCCAGCTCCAGCCCCCACAGGCCGCCATGGTCGTGGATCGGGGTGGCATGGTTGGCAGGCCAAGCGCTCACCAGCACGGTGATGTCCGGCTTGCTGCGCAAGGCAACCAGCCAACGCTCGAAGCCCTTGGTATGTGTACGCAAATCGGCCAGGTCGTCGTTCAGCGACTGCCGGTGCCGGTACACCATGCGGCTGAGCTCTCTTGCCATCGAGGCAAGGTCCGGATGCTCGCCTACACCACAGGAAAATGCGATGTCACGCAGCGCCTTTAGGTGTTGCATGTGTTTAGCCATGCGAGGGGCCTCGTCAGGAACCGGGGGCGCAGTGGACCATGCACATCGTTAAAGTCCCGTAACCCCGAACGTGCCGGAAGGCCCCGGCAGCCTATGACTTCCGCAACATGCGAACGATGTTGCAAGCGCGCAAGATCATGGCCGTCGAGGCCTTGAAACCTGCGTCGGCCGCCAATATGACGACAGGGTATGAAGCCTCTGGGCTGCACTGGAAGGAGGAGAGCCATGATCGCGATAAGCCTGCTCTTGATGCTGGTAGTGACGTTATGGCTTGTGGCCGCCGTTATCGGGGTCGTATTCAAGTTGACTTTCGCGCTGATCGGCGGCCTGTTCAGCATCGTTGGTGCGGCGCTGGGATTGCTGTTCGGCGGACTGGCCCTGCTTGTCATCGCGCCGTTCGTGGCGTTGGCCGTTTTGCCGTTCTGCCTGCCGGTGATTTTGCTGGTAGCCGTGGTCTGGGCCATTGCACGCGCCACGCACCGGCCGGCGTCTCCGGCCCCAGCACCAGCGACAGCGCGCTAGTTCCCGCTTGCCGTGGAACGGCCCGGCCTGGCGTTCCATGCAGGCCGGGCCTCTCTTGTCCATCGATCCGCGCGTCGGGTATCGCCCCGTCCACGCGGATCTACCCCCGCCTGATCAAAGCTGATTCAGGTTGAAGTTGACCGGCACTTGCGCCCATGCGCGTATGGCGCGCCCGTTGGCCATGGCGGGCTCAAATGTCCAGCCCTTCAATACCTGCTCGCGTGCGCTGCGATCGAGCAGGGCATAGCCGCTGCTCTTGGCAATCACGACGTCCTGCGGCACGCCATGTTCATCGACCAGCACCCTCAGCAAGACGGTTCCTTCCATGTGCACGTGCAGGGCCTGCGGCGGATACTTCAGGGGTACCGCCTTGTAGGCGAGGGTGGCTTCGATCGGCGCCGCCTGCGTTCCGGTGTCGGGTGCATCGGAGACGATCGTAGGCGTAACGGTCGGTACCGCCATGGGGCTGTCTTCGCTCGCTAGCGGCTCTGGCGCGACGACGGGCCGTGGCTGCACCTGCGGATGGGCCATGGGCTTGGGTTGGACCAGGGGTTTGATTTCGAGGGTTGGCGGCTGTTTTACCTCGGGCGGGCTCGTGACCCAGTGGATCTGCATGTCGGTCAAGCGCTGGACCTGTTCGGCCAGGTGAGGAGCCAAGGGCCGCATGACGGCGAGCAGGGCGGCGAGATTGAGCGCGATGGCGGCACTGAGCGCGGCGATGCGCACGCTATCGGGATGGGCAGTTCGGGATACAGCCAGGCTTGCGGACGACATAAGCGACCTCCTGACGGCTCGATGTTGGAATGGCATCCGCAGCGCCGCGTGGGGACGCGGTGGGGATCGTGCGAATGCGAAACCAGCCTAAGCCCGCAAAAATGACTTGCGCAAGTGGCCGTATGGAAGGCTATTCTGTGCGGCGGGGCCGTTCGGTGCGTGAGCGTGGATTTTCAGTGCGCAACCAGCATCGGCACATCCCCGTGCATGAACAGGTGCCGGGTCGTGCCGCCCAACATCATCTGGGCAAGCCGCGAGCGGCTCCATGCGCCCATCACGATCAGGTCGGCACCATGCTTGTGCGCCGCGTCCAGCACGGCAGGGCCAGCGGCATGGCTGGGGCCGCTATCGAAGACCTCCGACCGTGCACGAATGCCGTGACGTTGCAGCCAATCGGCGAGTCCGGGTGGCGGTAGCACGGGCAGCAGGTCCGCATTCATTTCGCTGCCATCGAGTAGCAGCACGTCCCCCGCTTTCTGCAGGATAGGTATGGCTGCGGCGAGTGCGAGGGCAGATTCGCGGCTGCCGTTCCATGCCACCAGCACACGGGCGCCGATGTCGGCGACGGGTGCCAGGTCCGGCACTACCAGCACCGGCCTGCCGCTGGCGAAGACGCAACGCGACACCGATCCAAAACCCACTGGCGCGTCGCTGCGCTGCTGACTGCGTTCCATGATCAGGAAATCGTACCCGGAGGCTGCCTGACTAACCGTTTGCACGGTGTCCCCCTGGGTGACCCGCCAGGCACCGGTCAAGCCGTGGGCGCCGAGCAGCTGTTGCCAGTGGATCGCGTACGTATGGGCTTCGGCGACCCGCCGCTGGGTTTCTTCCAGCTGCACGGGGACTGCCTCCGGCAGGCTGAAGGCAGCAGCGGGTAGGTCGGCCACGTAAAGCGCATCCAGCCGCGCACCCAGGCGTTGAGCCAGGGCCAGCGCGGCACGCGAGGCGGGTACGTCCAGGTCACAATGGTCCAGATGTAACAGCAGATCGATGGCTGACATCGCGCGGTCCTCCTGTTTCCAGTCCCTGCTCAGCTTAGAGCCAGTTCCATGGCTCTGCGTAGCCCATGTCGCCGCAGCCTGGCTGGGCGGCCGCGGGGCAGGCAGAGACGTGCGGAATGCCAAAAAAAAAGCCCCGCACAGGGTGGCGGGGCGGCAAAGCCGAGCATCGGGGGAGAGAGAGGGGATGCCCGGCCCGCGTAGTTTCCTGTCGGCAGGCTTGATTTGGTGTACAGCCCGGGTGAAAGAGGCATTCACGTGTCAGAAGGAGGATGCTTGCCAGAATCACACTCCCGCCTCGTGTTGGCGTGGGCATAGCCATACAGGAGAGATAGGGAATGACGATGCGGAAGAGTCTGGGTGCGGTGGCGCTGGTCCTGACCTGTTGGATGGCTTCGGCCTCGGCCCGCGCGGGCGACATCGAATGCAAGATGGATTTCCACCTGTCCGGCTGGTCGGTGTTCTATCAGACGGCCACCGGAAGCGGCACGGTCCACTGCAACAACGGCCAGAGCATGGGCGTGCGTATCCGTGTGAAGGGCGGTGGCCTTACGTTTGGAAAGAACGAGATTGATCACGGCATCGGCAAGTTCTCTGGGATATCCAGCATTAGCGAGGTCAAGGGGCATTACGCCGATGCAGGGGTTCACGCTGGCGCGTCGAAGTCCGCAGGCGCCCGCGTGATGACCAAGGGCAATGTGTCGCTGGCGCTTAGCGGAACGGGCAAGGGCTGGGATCTCGGCGTGGCATTCGGCGCTTTCATCCTCGAATGACTGAGAGCCTGTCTAAAGTCTCCGCGTAGCCCGCGTTGAGCCCGTGTGCTCGCCAGGGAGCGGTGCGTGGCGCAGCGCCTGACGGGCTGTCAGGTCAAGCCGCGCACCGATTCCTGGCGGGCACACGGGCTCAACCCTTCGGGCCGGGTCTGTTTGCCCACCATCCGGCGTCATCGCTCGGTTGTGTACGGACGTACACGCCCTCGTTCTTCCTTGGCTGGCGCGCAAACAGATCCCGGCGCGGGCCACGCGGAGACTTTAGACAGGCTCTGAGGGCCTGGTGTGGCGCTTCATTGCGTTGCACCAGGCTTTGCATTCGATCCGGAGATGGCTAAGGTGTCCCGGTACGTACGGCCCCGTACGTTTCGATTGACGAGGAATCCCCCCACCATGTCCGCCAACCCCGGCACGGCACTCCCCCGTTATGCCTTCGGCGATGAACTCGCCAGCAGTGTCATCCACGGCATTGGCATCCTGCTCAGCGTCGCCGGCCTGGCTACCCTGGTGGCGTTCTCCGCGCTTTATGGCGATGTGCGCGCTGTTGTCGCCAGCGCGGTATTCGGTACGACGCTGATTTTCTGTTACACCGCATCGACGCTCTATCACTCGATTCCCGGTGTGCTGGCCAAGCGCGTGCTGCGCACGTTTGACCACATAGCGATTTTCTTGCTGATCGCCGGTACCTATACGCCTTTCACGTTGATTGCGTTGCCCGGCGCGTGGGGCTGGGCCTTGTTCGGCACGATCTGGGGGCTCGCGTTGATGGGCAGCGCGCTGGAGCTTGGCTTGCTCAAACGTTACCGCCGCCTTGCCGTGCTGATGTACGTGGCGATGGGCTGGGTCGGCCTGATTGCGTTCAAGCCGTTGAGCGAGCACCTGCAGTTCGGTGGCATGGTGCTGTTGATCGCCGGGGGAGTGGCCTACACGCTGGGCGTGCCGTTCTATCTGTGGCGCAAGCTGCCTTACCACCATTCGGTGTGGCACGGCTTCGTGCTTGCTGGCAGCGTGCTGCATTACCTGGCGGTGTTGCTCTACGTGATTCCCGACGCGCCGGTGTGAACGCGCTGCTCGAAACGCTGCGGCGCGACCTCGAGGATGCCGCCACCCACCTGGGGCGGCCCCATGATCTACGTTTCCATCCGATGTTCGGCGGCTTGATGGCCTACGTCGGAGAGAAGCCCTGCGCGTGGCTATCAACGCAGGGGCTCGCGCTCAAGCTCGCTCCCGCTGATCAAGCCGCGCTGTTGGCGTGCGAGGGAACTGCGCGATTGGAAGCGAGGCCGGGCTTGCCGCCGAGCCGACACTACATCGTGTTGCCTTCATCGCTCTGCCGTGACACGGCCCAGCTGGCCATGTGGCTGGAGCGCAGCGCACAAGCGCTATCGCTCCCCAATAAAAAAGGGCCGCGCCCGAAGGCGCGGCCCTGATGGTGAGCGGGGACGTTATTGTCCCTGCGCGGCTAGATCACTTTTCTTCTGCGACGGGATGAACTGCGTACGCACCGCTTCGGCAAGCTGCTCCGGCGGCAGCAGGCCCTGGCCAATCACGAAGTCGTTGAAGGCCCGACGATTGAAGTTCTTGCCCAGCGCAAGCTCGGTTTCCAGGCGCGTCTGCTGCAGGCGCATGTAGCCATAGAAATACGCCGTGGCCTGACCCGGACTGTTAAAGGTGTAGCGGTCCAGCTCCTGCTGGGTCATCGCCTCCGATAGACCCACCTCGTTGCGCAGCACATCGTGCGCGCGTTCCTTGCTGATCAGGCCCAGGTTGAGCATCGGGTCGAGGTACGCGCGGGCGGCGCGCTGCAGGCGAGCCTGGAGGGCGACGAACTGGCCGGCCGGTGTCTCATACGGCAGCATTTCCGACTCCGCGTACAGCGCCCAGCCTTCCACGTTGACGCTATTGAAGGCGAACAGGCTGCGCGCCAGCGACACGCCGCGCTCCACCATGGCGGCAAACTGCAGCTCATGCCCCGGACGGCCTTCGTGCGAAGTAAGCGTCCAGGCGGCAGCCTTATAGGTGAAGTCGTCATACGACTGCGATTTGTCGCCGTTCGACGAGGGGTTGCCCATGGTCAGCACGAAGGTGCCCTGCTCACCGTGGTTATTGATGAAGGGCGGCGGGTCCATGTGCGGCGCAGGCACGGCAGCGGTTTCCGCCTCGGACGCCAGGCGCATCTGCATCTTGCGCTGCGGCAGCGTGATGATGTTTTCGCGGCGGATGGTGTCTTCGATCTTGCCGATGATCTCGTGATACCACGGCACCACGTCGTCCTTGCCCAGCTGCTGCAGCTTGAGTGCCTTCAGCACGTCACGGTAGTCCGTGGCCTGGATGCCTTCGGCTTTGGCCACCACCGGTGCCAACACCTGCATCATTGAGCGCAGTTCGACGAATTCCAGCTGCGCCTGCTTGATCAACTCCTCCGGCGGAATGTCGACGCCAACCTGCTTGAGGTTGTACGCATAGAGCGGTTCCGGCAGGCGGAAGTCTGCGCGTGCGCGCGGCATGATGGTGGCGCGCACCCAGGTGTCGTAGTCCTTCAGCTGGCCGTCCAGCGCATCGAGCGCCGCCTTGCCTTCGGCGTCGTCCAGCTTGTACTTGGCGAACAACTGGCGGATGCCCTGCGCGTAACGCTGGCTGTTGGCGAGCTTCTGCTCCACTTCGCCCTTGTACGGGCCGATCAGGTCCTTCTCGCCCAGGCGCGCCGTGGTCTGCGCCTTGGCCAGCTCGGTCATCGGCGTGCAGCCGGGCGCCTTGCCCACATAGCATTCCAGTCGCTTGAGCGCGGCGGGACGGCGCTTGGCGGCGACATCGTCCTTCAGCAAGGCGAACTCGCCACCAAAGATCAGCTGGCCCACGTCCTGATACGGGAGCAAGTACTTGTGATTAAGGTCGATGCCTTCGATCTGCTGATTGGCGGCCTTGATCAGGATCTGCAGATCCTGCTTCACGTTGGTGTCTTTCTCGTCAGCCAGCATCTTCTCGAGCTTGGCCTTCGCCTCGACCAGCGCGGCGCGGGAGCGCGCATCGGCGTCGGGCTTGAGATCGGCGACCTTGGCGTCGTACTCAGGCAGGCCGATCTGCGAGGCGAACTCCGGACTGAACCTGGCGAGCACGTCGAGCATCACCTTGGAGTCGGTGTTGCTGCGCTCGATCCAGGTGGGCGTCTTCGCTTCGGCGTGAACCGATCCGATGGCGGCCAGCGAGACCGCCATGGCGAGGGCAAGGCGTTTGGACATGTTGTTCCCCAAAGTCGTGGTACCCGGAGCCTATAAGGCTGGCCGCGACGGGCGCCATGTGCCGAAGGTCTCGGGGCGGCCCTGACCTGGCGCTCAGCCGACGAGCATGGCGAAGGCGAACAGGCCGATCATGATGAACGAGATCACCAGCTTGATCAGGGTGCCGAACAGCAGCCCCATCCAGGTGGCCGCTCCCACATGGGCCGAACGCAGCACGCTCGTGCCCGAGGCAAGCTCACCTAGCAGCGCGCCCGCGAACGGTCCCAGCAACAGGCCGGCGATGCCGAAGAACATGCCGACGATCGTGCCCAGCCCGGCTCCCCATAAGGCCTGCCGACTCGCTCCAACACGTTTCGCGCCCAAGGTGCCGGCGACGAAATCGACGATCACGCCGACCGCCCCGAGTACGCTGATCACCAGCAGCCACCACAGCCCCATGCGCTGGTACTGGTCCACTGCGGCGGCAAGCCAAATGCCTCCGAAGATCATCGGGATGCCCGGCAGCGCCGGCAGGATATTGCCGACCAGTCCACCCACCATCAGCACCGCGGCCAGTACGTAGAGCGCGATCTCCAGCATGGTCACTCTCCACTCTCAGGGACTTACCGACACATCGCTTATTTTTCGACGAACGCGCGCTCGATCACGTAGTCGCCAGGTTCGCGGGTGCGCGGCGAAATCTCGAAACCGCGGCTGTCCAGCAAGGCGCAGGTGTCTTCCAGCATGGCAGGACTGCCGCAATGCATGACGCGATCCGTGGCCGGATCGAGCGGGGGCAGGCCGATGGCCTGACTCATCGCGCCGTCGACAATGGCGTCCGTGATGCGACCCTGGTTGCGGAACGCTTCGCGCGTCACCGTCGGGTAGTAGATGAGCTTCGCGCGAGCCAGCTCACCCAGGTATTCATGCTGCAGCAACTCATGCTGCAGGTAATCGGCGTAGGCGAGGTCGCTGATGTTGCGCACACCGTGGGCAATCACGATCTTGTCGAAGCGCTCGTAGGTTTCCGGATCGCGCACCAGGCTGAGGAACGGCGCCAGGCCCGTGCCCGTGCCCAGCAGATAGAGATGCTTGCCCGGCTTTAGGTCATTGAGCACCAGCGTGCCGGTGGGCTTGCGACTGACGATGAGCGGGTCCCCCGGCCTGAGGTGCTGCAGGCGCGATGTCAGCGGCCCGTTCGGCACCTTGATGCTGAAGAATTCGAGGTGTTCTTCGTAGTTCGCACTGGCAATGGAATAGGCACGCATCAACGGACGTCCATCCACCTCCAGGCCAATCATCACGAACTGCCCGCTGTCGAAGCGAAAGCCAGGATCACGCGTGGTGCGGAAGCTGAAAAGACTGTCGTTCCAGTGGTGCACGTCAATCACGTGCTCCGTCGCCAATGCCACCATTGCGGGTTACCGTCCAGAGTAGAGGAAGCTGCTGGCAAGGTCCCGGCGGGGGACCGGTACCGGACTCGTATGGGAAGGCGGAAGCCGCTGTGCCTGACGAGTGCTGCCACGCGTGCAGCCAGGGGCGCCATTATGCCATCGCCGGGCGACTGGTTTATGGCAGGCCGCCCGCGCAGCGTGCCTTGCCGAAAACGATGCCCCGTGCGGTTTTGCAGCCGAATCGACGAATTCAGCAGCGTGGCCGCCCAGCAGCAGGCAAAGGACTGCGGCATCATGACGCGAGCCCCGTCGCCACGTCTGGCTTGCGGACGGCTCCGCCGCCCCGGCCATGCGCTTCGGCGCCAGCACGTACAATAGCGGCCATGTCTGCCGCCACTATCCCCGCCGCCAACGCCGTTCAAAAAGAAGCCTGGCGCCTTACCGTCGCCCCCATGATGGACTGGACCGATCGTCACTGCCGGTACTTTCACCGGCTGTTGTCGCCGCATGCACGCCTGTATACCGAGATGGTGACGAGTGCCGCGTTGGTGCGCGGCAAACAGCTGCGCCTGCTGGAGCATAGCCAGCAGGAGCACCCGGTGGCGCTGCAGCTTGGCGGCAGCGATCCACAGGAGCTGGCAGTGGCGGCGCGGTACGGCATGGACGCGGGTTATGACGAGATCAACCTCAATGTGGGTTGCCCGTCCGATCGCGTGCAGTCGGGCCGCTTCGGTGCGTGCCTGATGCGCGAGCCGGCCCTGGTGGGCGATTGCGTGAAGGCGATGCGCGATGCGGTGGATGTGCCGGTAACGGTGAAATGTCGCATTGGCGTGGACGACCAGGACGAATACGCCGATCTGCAGCACTTCACCGAAACGATGATCGGCGCCGGCGTCGAAGTACTGGTGGTGCATGCACGCAAGGCTTGGTTGCAGGGACTGAGCCCCAAAGAAAACCGCGAGATTCCGCCGCTCGACTACGAGCGTGTATATCGACTCAAGCGTGAGTTCCCACAGCTGACCATCGTCATCAATGGCGGCATCACCACGGCGGACGAAGTGCAGGCGCACCTGGCCCAGGTCGATGGCGTCATGCTGGGTCGCGCGGCCTACCACGACCCCTACGCGTTGGCCCTGGTCGAGGCCGCCCTGTATGGCGAGCCGTTGCCCACACGCGAGGACGTGTTGCTGCGCATGCGGCCCTATATCGAGGCCGAGCTGGCCCGGGGCACGGCACTCAAGCACATTAGCCGTCATCTGTTGGGGCTATATCAGGGTGAACCGGGTGCCCGCGGCTTCCGTCGTCGACTGAGCGAGGGTGCTCATTTGCCGGGCGCAGGCTGGGCCTTGATCGAGCAGGCGATGGAGCCAACCCAGGTCGCGGCGTGACGTCGCCCCCTCGTCTGGTCAATATTCAGCCCCGATTCCATAGTCTGAACGAAGATGCCTCTCGTCCCCGCAGGTTATTTCGGCTTGCTTAACGAAATTAAAACAATTCTGCGTACCTCCGTGCTGCTGCTTTCGCTGTCGGCGGGATCGGCTGCGCTTGCTGCGCAGACCATTGAGCCGGCCATCACGCTGGAGCAGGCGGTGACCCAGGTACAGCAGGAGACTGGCGGCAAGGTGCTGTCGGCCAGTACCGTTCGACGTGGGCGAAGCTCGTTCGAGCATCGGGTGAAAGTGTTGACGCCCACCGGCCATGTGCGGGTAGTGACCGTGACCACGGAGGCCAGCAAGGGGCCGGCTTCCAACGATTCGACCAAGAACCCGTCCGCTGACGGTGATAGCAACAAGGAGAAACACTGATGCGCATCCTTTTGGTTGAGGACGAGGCGCCGCTTCGCGAAACGCTTGCCGCCCGTCTGAAGCGCGACGGTTTTGCTGTCGATGCAGCCCAGGACGGAGAGGAGGGTATCTACCTCGGTCGCGAGGTGCCGTTCGACCTGGCCATCATCGACCTGGGCCTGCCCCGGATGTCGGGCATGGACCTGATCAAGGCGCTGCGCGAGGCCGGCCAGCGCTACCCGATCCTTATCCTCACCGCCCGTGGCGGCTGGCAGGACAAGGTCGAGGGCCTGAAGCACGGTGCGGACGACTATCTGGTCAAGCCGTTCCACGTCGAGGAACTGCTGGCGCGCATCAACGCGCTGGTACGCCGTGCCAGCGGCTGGTCCAAGCCGGTGCTGGCCTGCGGCCCGATCAAGCTCGATACCACGGCGCAGACCGTGACGGTCGAAGGCAAGGTCGTCGACCTGACCAGCTACGAGTACAAGGTGCTGGAATATCTGATGCTGCATGCCGGCGAACTGGTCTCCAAGGCGGACCTCACCGAGCACATCTATCAGCAGGATTTCGACCGCGACTCGAACGTGCTGGAAGTCTTCATTGGTCGTCTGCGCCGCAAGCTGGACCCGGACGGCAACCTCAAGCCCATCGAGACGGTACGTGGACGCGGATACCGCTTTGCCATCCCTCGCAGCGAAGCCGACGACGAGTGATTCGCAACCGCCGCGCCGCCCATTTTCACTGGCGGCGCGAGCGGCGCTAGCCACCAGCTTCGTGCTGGCGGCCTTCCTTGGCGTGGTCGGACTCACGCTGTCGCGCACCAGTGCCGATAGCGCACTACAAGGTCTGCAGGACCGTCTGCAGAACTTCGTCGTGGCGTATCTGGCGGGGACCGAGGTCGGTCGTTCCGGCAAGGTGCTGCTGCCGGACACGCCGCCTGACCCGAGCTTCTCGCGGCCAGGCTCGGGCCTTTATGCCGTCGCCATCGGTGACAACGGTTTCAAATGGGAATCGCCTTCGGCGATCGGGCGCGACTTCGGTTTTCTCAAGCCGCTGGCGCCGGGCGAGGGGCAGTTTGTGGGTCCTGTCGATACGCGCATGGGGCGGCTGTACTACTACACCTACGGTGTGGCGCTCGATACCGCCGAGAAAAAGTCGGTGCACCTCACCTTCATGGTGGCGCAAACCGAGGACCAGCTCGAAGGCCGCAATGCCGTCTTCCGCCGAAGCCTGATTTTCTGGCTCGCCTCGCTAGGCGTGATGCTGATCCTGCTACAGATGCTGCTGCTGCGTTGGAGCCTCACGCCGTTGCGCAAGGTGGCCAACGAGATGACGCGCGTGGAGCGCGGCGAAAGCGAGCATTTGGCTGACCAGTACCCTGCCGAGCTCACGGGTCTTACCGAGCGCATCAACGCCTTCGTCGACAGTGAGCGCGAGCAACGCGTACGCACGCGCAATACGCTGTCGGATCTCGCGCACAGCCTGAAGACGCCGTTGGCCGTGATCCGCTCCGGACTCGAAACGGTGAGCGACGAATCGGGTTTGCGCAACCAGGTCCTTGACCAGGTGCGCAAGATGGACGAATTGGTGGCCTACCAGTTGGCACGCGCGGCGACGTCGGGGCGACAGACGTTCGCGGCAACCGCCATTCCCATTGCCGGCCACGCCGAGGATCTGGTGCAAAGCCTCGAGAAGGTCTATGCGGCGAAGAATGTGTTGTGCGAATTCGATATCGACGACAACGCGGCGTTCTACGGAGAGCAGGGTGATCTGCTCGAGTTGATGGGCAATCTGTTGGAGAACGCGTTCAAGTGGGCCCGTCACCAGGTCCTGCTGGTCGTGAAGATGCGCCCTGTCGCGGGTCGCCAGCGCCCAGGCCTATGGCTGAGTGTCGAGGACGACGGCCCGGGCATCGACGAAGACAAGATCGAGAGCGTGCTGCAACGTGGCGTGCGCGGCGATGAGCGCGTGCAGGGCCATGGCATCGGCCTGTCCATCGTGCAGGACATCGTTCGTGCCTATCAGGGCGAATTGATCGTCGATCGCTCGCCCGAGCTCAATGGCGCCCGCTTCAGTGTGCGGTTGCCGCCGGGCTAGGCGTGGCCAGGCGCTGGCGACGGTCCGTAATACGCGTCCAGCAGATCGGCGACCGCCGCATCGGCACGACGTAACACGGCCGGCTGCGACCAGTGCAGCTCGCTGACCACGGCGAAGAATTCATCCGCGCCTTCGGCGGCATACGCATCGATCAAGGTTTCGCGCCCGCGCGCCACGTCGTTGGCGAGATGATCGAAGGCTCGCTGAAAAGCCACGATCCATTGTCGCCGGACCATATGCGCTGGAAGTGGCGGCACACCGTCGGGTGGGCCATCGAGCATGTCGAGCTTGTGCGCGATCTCGTGCACGACCACGTTGTAGCCGTCCCAGGGATGTTCCAGGTCGAGTTGCACATCGGCGAGTGACAGCACCAGCGGCCCGTGCTCCCACGCTTCGCCGATCAGCACGTCTTCGCCTTCGCTGACGATGCCGCTGCGCTCGTCGTGGTGGCTGCGATGCACCTTGAACTCGCCGGGATAGACCAGCACGTCACGCCAGCCGCGCAAGGCGCGCGGGCCTTGCTGGAGCGCTGGCAGGCAGGCCTGCATCGCGATCAGGGTGCGTAGATGCTCGGTCAGTTCCGCTCCGGCCAGGGCGTGAAAGCGCTTGCGTGCGAGGAAAACCGCCACCAATCGCCGCAATTCATCCTGGCGCGCACGATCCAGCCGTAGCGCCAGCGGGCATGCCGTGAGCGCACGCTGCCAAAGCGAGTCAGGGAGCGGTGGAGCCGTGAAGTAGGAGCGGAAGCGCCGCCACCATGATTCCGGCACAGGCCGAAGACTTACTGGATAGAGCCGGGCAGCAGCGACTGCCAGCCAAGATAGGCGCGGTGACCGCTCGATGTCGGCGGCGGCGGGGTGGCGCTCGGGCAGTTGTCGTTGCTGGACGAGGATGCCCCGGAGCCCGATGAAGGGGATGCATCGCGTGGCAAGCCCAGAGCGTCGCCGCTGCTGTTGCCACCGCCATCGTGATTGCTGGAGGTGCTGTCCACCGAACGCTGCATGGAGGTCAGATCTTGGGTGTCAACGTCCGTCGCCGACGCAGCACCCATGCTGCCGACGCACAGAGCACAACCTATCAAGAACTTCCCGACGCCCATCGCGGCGCAACCCCTTGATCCGCAATCCAAGTAGTGGATGCTGGCAGAAATGGACATCCGATGCCAGTGCCCTTCAAGCCTCCCGCAAGAACCCGCGAGTCCCAGAAGTCATGGCGTTTGAAGCGCGTGCCGATCTTTGGAGCGTGCACGCGAAAGGCTAGAATCGCCCGATGTCACATCTCCCACCCCCGCGTGATTGCATGACCGATAGCCGCTCACGCGGCCTCTCTGGCGTTGGCTTACGCTGATGCAGGCGCAAGAGCTGCTTGTCGCTCTAGCGGACGGGGACACTGTCTCTGGTGCTCTGCTGGCTGAGCGCGCTGGCGTGACCCGCGCGGCTATCTGGAAGCAGGTCGAGGCATTGCGTGCGCGGGGCGTGCCGGTGGAATCGCGGGGCACGGCGGGCTATTGCCTGCCCTGGCCGGTGCAGGTGCTGGGTTTGCAGGAGATTCGGGCGGCGTTGCCGTCGCATGTGCGCAAAGACGTGGGCGCGCTGGAGCTGCATTGGGAGATCGACTCGACTTCCAATGAGATTCAGCGTCGCCTGGGCGCTTTGCCCGACTTGAGCATGGTCCTCGCCGAAACCCAGAGCGCTGGCCGGGGGCGCCGCGGTCGCGCGTGGCTGTCGCCGCCGGGCTTGAATGTCTATCTGTCCTGCCTGAAGCGTTTTGATGCGGGCTTCGCTGCGCTGTCGGGCTTGTCACTGGCGGTGGGTGTCATCGTGATGCGCACGCTGACAGCCTTGGGTATCCAGGGCGCGGGCCTCAAGTGGCCCAACGATGTGCTGAGCGATGGCGGCAAGCTGGCCGGCATCCTGGTCGAGCTGAGCGGGGAGTATCAGGGCCCCTGCGCCGCCATCATCGGCGTTGGCGTCAACGTGCGGCTTACCGCGGCGCTGCGCGAGCAGGCCGGGCAGCCCATCAACGACCTGGCCAACCTCGCGCATGGCAAGGCACCTGATCGAAACCTGGTGGCGGCAAGCTTGATCGCCGCGCTGGTCGAGGGCTTGCGCCAGTTCGAACGCGAAGGCTTCGCCGGGTTCGTCGACGCATACGCCGGGCACGACTTGCTCCGCGGCAAGCCCTTGCACCTGCAGGGTGCGCTGGGTGAGCTGGATGGCGTCGGCGCTGGCGTGGATGCAGCGTGGTGCACTGCTGTTGCAAACGCCCGCTGGCGTGTTGTCGATCGACAGTGCCGATGTCACGGTGCGTCGCGCATGAGACTTCTGCTTGATCTGGGCAACACACGACTCAAGTGGGCGCTGTGCGACGGCGGCGACTGGCAGTCTCAGGGCGCCGTGAGCTGGAACGAAGACATCGTGCTGGCTCTACAGAAGGCCTGGCGTGACTTGCCCATACCGGTTGCCGTGGTGGGTGCTTCGGTGGTGGACGCTGGGCGCGAGGCTCAGGTCGCTGCCGTGGTGTCGGCCTGCTTTACGCGCGATACGCAGTGGTTGCGCACGCCGGCCGAAGCCTGCGGCGTGCGCAACGCCTACGTCGATCCATCGCGTCTGGGCGTGGACCGCTTCCTCGCCATGGTGGCGGCACGCGCCGATGGTCTGGGCCCCTGCGTCCTGGCCGGCGTGGGCACGGCGCTGACCCTTGATGCGTTGGCGGCGGATGGCCTGCACCTGGGCGGCCTTATCGCCCCTGGGCCGCAGCTGATGCAGCAGTCCCTGCTCGGCGCGACTGCGCGTGTGCTGGTCGAACGACCGGGGCGCGTGCTTGACGTCGCCGACAACACGCCCGATGCGGTGGCTTCCGGTTGCTGGCAAGCGGCGGCGGCGCTGATCGAGCGTTTCGTGGCGCGCCTGGCGCCGTCGCTCGGCGGTGCGCCCTTGCTGATTCTGGGTGGCGGCGACGCGGAAGCGTTGCTGCCGCTGATGTCCGTGCCGGCAAGCCTCAGCCCCGATAGCGTGCTGCGCGGCCTGGTCGTGTGGTCGGACGCACATTCCCCTCTTGGGTCGGCTCTCTAGAATGCCGGCTCGTGTCGTTTGCCTGACGGATCGACGATGTTCCTGCGCCTGTTCTTCGTTCTGCTGATTGCCCTCAACATTGCGGTGGGTGCCTGGTTGCTGCTGGGGCAGGACGACGTGCACGGTCGCAGCGTCACCGACCCGGGTGTGCCGGCCCTGAAATTGCTGTCCGAGCGACCGACGCCGCCCACGACCGTGGCGTCGGCGCCCGTGGCCGCCGCATCCGCCGTCGCGGCGGCTTCATCGGCGTCGCCGTCGTCGTCGATGCCGGCAGCACCATCGTCACCGCCGCGGCAGGCCACCTACACGTGCATGGCACTGGGGCCTTTCGCCACGCCGATCGACTTGCGTAACGCCCGTACCGCGCTCACCAGCCAAGCTGCGCGCATGCGTTCGCGCCAGGAGCAAACCACCCAGACCACGGGCTGGTGGGTCTATCTGCCTGGTGGTGGCAGCCGCGACAAATCGCTGGAGCTGGCGCGCCGGCTGACCGCCGCCAACGTTGGCGAGTATTTCATCGTCGGTACGGGCGACCAGTCCAACACCATCTCGCTAGGGCTGTTCAAGGATCCTGCCAATGCGCGCCGTCGTCGCGACCAGGTGGTGTCGGCCGGATTCCCAGCCCAGATGAGCGAGCGCACCGAGGCCGTGCCGGAGTACTGGCTGGACGTGGTGATGGCCGACAACGGCCACCCGGATTGGCGCAATCGCGTGCGCGGCGTGGGTTCGCACAGCACAGGTTGCTTCTGATGCCGGTGTTTTGGCGTCAACTCGCGCGGGTTTGCTAGACTTCGCCTTCTTCGCCGGCATAGCTCAGTTGGTAGAGCAACTGATTTGTAATCAGTAGGTCGCGGGTTCGATTCCTGCTGCCGGCACCATTCGAGGATCCCCCCATGCGCAATGCGTCCTTGGCCGCCCTTCTGATGCTGGCGGGGGCGAACGTGGCTATGGCGATGGACGCCCCGCTCGCAGCCGACCAGCTGCTGGCGCAGCAACAGACGGGGCAGACGCCCTTGCTGCTCGATGTGCGTCACACGGATGAGTTCCGGGACGGCCATATTGCGGGCGCGCTGAATATCCCGGTGGAGGAGCTGGCCAGTCGCGCCGGCGCCCTGGGTGTGCCGCGCGATCGCGAAATCGTGGTGTACTGCGTCTCCGGGCGTCGTGCCGCGCGTGCGCAGGAAACCTTGCTGGCCCTGGGGTATACCCATGTGCGCCAGCTCGAAGGCAGCCTCGATGCATGGCGGCAGCGTCATCTACCGCTGGTGCGCGAGAGCGCTGCCGATTCAAACCATCCTCACTGACGAGACTTCATGCGCAACAACGCACTATCCCTGATTGGTGTTCCCACCGACATCGGCGCTGGACATCGTGGCGCCTCGATGGGTCCGGAGGCGCTGCGCGTGGCCAACCTGGCCAGCAAGCTGGAGCGGCGCGGGTTCGAGGTGATCGATCACGGCAATCTGCAAGGGCCGGTCAATCCCTGGCAGCCGCCGCAGGACGGTTATCGCCATCTGCCCCAGGTCGTGGCATGGAATGAGGCGGTGCATACGGCCGTCTATACGGAGCTGACGGCTGGGCGGGTGCCGGTCATGCTGGGCGGTGATCATTGCCTGGCCATCGGCTCGATCAGCGCAGTGGCGCGCTATTGCCGCGAGCAGGGTAAGAAACTTCGCGTGCTGTGGCTGGATGCGCATGCTGACTTCAATACGGCCGACGTCACGCCTTCGGGCAATATCCACGGCATGCCCGTGGCTTGCCTGTGCGGCAACGGGCCCAAGGCGCTGGTCGAAGTCGGCGGGCACGTGCCCGCCACCACCCCGGATGTGTTTCGCCAGATCGGCATCCGCTCGGTGGATGAGGGCGAGAAGCGCCTGGTGCGCGAGGCGCAGGTCAGTATCTTCGACATGCGTCGCATCGACGAAGTAGGCATGAAGCGTACGATGGAAGAGGCGCTCGCCGATGTGGATGAGAACACGCATCTGCACGTGAGTTTCGATGTCGACTTCCTCGATCCGACCATTGCGCCTGGCGTGGGTACGACCGTGCGAGGTGGGCCGAATTATCGCGAGGCGCAGCTGTGCATGGAGATGATCGCCGACACCGGTCGCGTGAGTTCACTGGACATCGTCGAACTCAATCCGGCCTTCGATAAGCGCAATCAGACGGCAAGGCTGGCGGTGGATCTGGTTGAATCGCTGTTCGGCAAGTCCACGCTGATCCGTTAGGGCAACGCTGACGAGCCTTCCAGGCATCATGACGATGGCGATAATTCATCAGCGTTGCCTTACATGCCCCGACACAACCACACGTATAAAGAATCGCACATGAAGATCCGCGTACTCACGGGTATCACCACCACCGGCACGCCGCATCTGGGTAACTACGTCGGAGCGATTCGCCCGGCGGTGGCCGCCAGTCAGCGCGACGACGTCGACGCGTTCTACTTCATGGCCGATTATCACGCGCTGATCAAGAGCGACGACCCGGCCCGTATCGAGCGTTCGCGCCTGGAGATCGCCGCCACCTGGCTGGCCGCCGGCCTCGATCCGCAGAAGGTCACGTTTTATCGCCAGTCTGACATTCCGGAAATCCCGGAACTGACCTGGTTCCTCACCTGCGTCACTGCCAAGGGTCTGCTCAATCGCGCGCATGCCTACAAGGCCGCCGTCGACAAGAACAGCGCGGCAGGCGAGGACGCCGACGCCGGCGTCACCGCGGGCTTGTACATGTATCCGGTGCTGATGGCCGCCGACATCCTCGCCTTCAACGCCCACAAGGTGCCGGTGGGGCGTGACCAGATCCAGCACGTCGAAATGACGCGCGATATCGCGCAGCGCTTCAATCACATCTATGGCCGCGAGTTCTTCGTGCTGCCCGACGTGGTCATCGAAGAGCAGGTGGCGACGTTGCCGGGCCTGGATGGGCGCAAGATGTCCAAGAGCTACGACAACACCATTCCGCTATTCGCCGGTGGCCAGAAGCACTTGCGTGACACCATCATGCGCATCATCACTGACTCGCGCCTTCCCGGCGAGGCGAAGGACCCGGACAACTCCGCGCTCTTCACCATCTTCCGCGCGTTCGCCAGCGAAGCCGAGTCGGCAGCGTTCCGCCAGGCCTTGATCGACGGGATCGGTTGGGGCGAGGCCAAGCAAGTGTTGTTCGAGCGCATCGCAGTGGATGTCGCGCCCATGCGCGAGAGCTACGATGCGTTGATTGCGCGTCCTGCGGTGATCGAAGAGATCTTGCACGAAGGTGCAAAAAAAGCGCGGGCGATCGCGGCCCCCAAGATTGCCGAACTGCGCGATGCGATTGGTCTGCGCTCGGGTATCGTGGCCGCGCCGCAGGCAGCGCCCAAGGCTGCACCCAAGACGGGCAAATCGCCGCGCTTCGCCAGTTTTCGTGATGGCGATGGAAGCTTCCGCTTCCGCCTGTTCTCCGCCGATGGCGAAGAGTTGCTGCTGTCGAAATCGTTTGCCGATCCGAAGTCGGCTGGCGCGTTGCAGAAGCGCATCAAGGAACTGGGTGCGGCCTCGGCGGTGTTGCTGGCGCAACCGCTGGCCCTGGCGCTGGAATTGGATGGCGAACTTGTGGCCACGACGCCGACCTACGGCGATGAGCAGGCGCGGGACGAAGCCCTCGCGCGTTTGCGTGGGGCACTGGATCAGCTCGCTGCACAGGAATGAGTGCAGTGGACGCTCGCGCTTACGGAGTGACCTGACTTATGCGTTTCCTCGCCATTCTCTTGTTGGCGCCGTGGCTGCTTATCCTTGGTTGGGCTTATTGGGCCTACCCAAAGAGTTTGCCGCGCACGCGCGCACGCCGCAGCTTTGACGTAGCCGCCTTGCTGCTGGCCGCGTTCGCGGCGGTGCAGTGCGACATCGTGGCCTTTGATACGGCGAGCGTGCCTGCCGTTGGCGAATATGGCCCTTCAAGCGGTGCCATCTGGCAACAGGTATTGCCGGCTCTTTATGGTTATGGCGCCTGCGTGCTGGTGTTGGTGTTGGCGATGATCATCCGCCATCTTGTATGGCGTCCCCGCGCCCGCTCATAGAAACGACGAGGATTCCCATGGACGACGCAACGCTGCAACGCTATCTGCTTCGCCTGTTCGAGCGGCATGACGTCGAACTGGAGCCCGACGAAGAGTGGCTGATGACCGACGGCGATTTTCCGGCCGTCCGGGCCCTCTGGCACGACGGCTCGGTGGACGAGCCCGGACGTCTGGATGTCGATATCGTGATCAGCGAGGACCGCCATATCGAAGAGAGTTTCGCCGGTGTTGGTGCTGGCGAGGACGCTTGCCGCAACGCGCTGGAAGTGTTCGAGCGTAGCGTGTTCCATGTCGTGCTGGCGGCGTGCTGGTATGTCACCGACGATCGCCGGATGCAGCTGCAGAGCTGGGACATCGGCGTACGCACGTGGGACGCGTTCATTGGCCCGCTGGTGTCGAGTCGCGATGGCGTTGAGGCGCCAGATGAGCTCGTTCCGGCGTTGCGCAGCGCATTGCAGAACGAATCACTCAGCCCGGAGCTGCACTGGGTGCGCCTGTTTCATCGCCGCGCGGAAGACGGCCAGGTAAGTGCCGAAGCGCTGCTCGACAATGCGCCATGGCCGGCCGGCGACCGTCTGTTGGCGTCCTTGGCATGGCCGACAGCGGATGCCGGCTACAGTATTCGCGGCTTTGTTGCGCTGGATATCCGCGATTACTGAGGTTGTCGCGCAGCCTTAGCGCCTGTTCAAAATCTCCTTGTGGCCACAAGCACCCCTCCCCAACCCTCCCCTGCAAGCAGGGGAGGGAGTAAGTGCGAGCATGCTTTTGACTCCTCTCCCTGCAAGTAGGGAGAGTAAGTGCGGGCCTGCTTTTGACTCCTCCCCCTGCAAGTAGAGGAGGGAGTAAGTGCAGGCCTGCTTTTGACTTCTCCCCCTGCTGGCAGGGGGAGGCTGGGAGGGGGTGCTTTTGGCTACGCGGAGATTTTGAACAGGCTAAAAGTCCCGCTCCCACCATGCGATTGATGCGTGGCGTGGTGCGATGCGAGGGTGCCAGCGGATCATTCCCACCGATTGAGGTGGGGGCCGAAACGTTCCCGCTGCTGGCGTATCACACAAAAACGATGACCGCTGGGCGCCTGCATGACCCACCAGCGGTCGCGCACGCAGGCCACACGACTGGCGCCGAGTTTTTCAAGTCGCTCGACTTCGGCCGCCAGATCATCCGTCTCGATATCCAGGTGCACGCGGCTGTCGTGCTCGACGCGCTGTAGCAGGATGATCGGCTCATCGTCAGCCGTTGCCAGCTCCGCATAGCGCCCGTCGCCATCCTGGTCGAGCGTGACGATGGATTTGCCGAGCGCGTGGCTCCAGAACGTGGTAGCCGCCGCGAGGTCGTCGGTCTGGCAGTCGATGACAATCGTGCACAGCCTGCTGTGGTGCATGGAGTGCTCCTCGGCGGGTGTCGATGACATCCGTATAGCTATCCGCCTGTGGAGATGTCGTCAATCGACAGGCCTGAGCACGAATCTCACGACCGGAATCGTCATCGATCCATACTCAGCCGATGCATAAAAAAAGCCCCGGCATGGGCCGGGGCTTTCATGACGCTGATGGCGCTTAGTTCGGCAGGGCCAGATCGTCCATCATGGCCTTGAGGAAGCGGGCAGCTTCACCACCCGTCACGGCGCGGTGATCAAACGTCAGCGACAGCGGCATGCGGCGATGCACTTCGATGCCACCGATCACGGCCACCACGTCGTGGCTCAGCTTGCCGGCGCCAATGATGGCAACCGTCGGAGGCACCACGACCGGCGTGGCGTAGCGGCCAGCGAACATGCCGAAGTTCGACAAGCTGATGGTGTAGCCGGAAAGTTCAGAAGCCGGAATGCTGCGGTCTTCCACCTGCGAACGCAGGCGCTTGATCGCGGCACGCACGCCGGCGCCGTCCAGCACGTCGGCATTGCGCAGCGCCGGCACGAACAGGCCGTCGTCGGTGTCCACGGCGATGCCGATGTCCACATGCGGATGCAGCGTGCGGGTGAGGTTCTTGCCGTCGAACCAGGCATTGAGCGCTGGCACCGTCTTGCAGGCGACCACGATCGAACGGATCAGGCGAGCGGTGATGTCCTGCTTGCCGATCCAGGCATGCAGGTCGGCATCGTCGACGATGGAGGTCGGCACCACGTTGGCGTGGGCTTCGGCCATCACGCGAGCCATGTTGCGGCGGACGCCCTTCAGCTGCTCGGGCTGGCCGCTGGCGTGCACGCTCGGCGGTGCCGTGCGCACGGGCTTGCCGGCCAGTGAGGTGGCCGTACGGGCCGGCTCAGGCTGCGGCAGCTCGGGTGCCAGGTGGCGACCCGCGGAGGCGGGTACGGCACGCGCTGGCGCAGCGCCGAGGGCGGCCGTGCCGTTGGCGGCGGCGTTCTTCACGTCCTGCAGGGTGACCACGCCATCGGCGCCGGTGGGGCGCACACGGGTGAGGTCGACCTTGAGCTTCTTGGCCAAGGCGCGCACGGCCGGTACGGCCTTTACGCCACCGACGCTGCTTGCCTGTTCGACGTGCACATGGCTGCCGCTGATCATGGCGCCAACCACGGTGCCCTCGTCTTCGCGCTCCGGCTTGCCGTCGGAGTCAATTTCGCCACCTTCGTCGGAGGCGACGACCTTGTGTGCGTCAGCGGTTGCGCTGCCCACGCCCTTCTTCGGGCCGTGGTGGTGACCGGTGGATTCGGCCTCGGCGCGCTGCTTGGCGTTCGGGTCGGGCTCGAACTCGGCCAGGGCCGAGCCGGTCTCGATGATGTCGCCGGCAGCGCCGTGCAGCTTGGTCACCTTGCCGGTGTACGGCGACGGCACGTCGACGACGGCTTTGGCGGTTTCCATCGAGCACAGCGGTGCGTCGAGCTTGATGTTGTCGCCTTCCTTCACGTGCCACTCGACGATGGTTGCGTCGGGCAGGCCCTCGCCGAGGTCGGGCAGATAGAACGTCTTGATGTCGGCCATGATCGGAGTTCCGCAATGTGTGGTTATTCGTCGCTCCCTCCCCTGCGTGTAGCAGGGGAGGGCTGGGGTGGGGTCAAGCCATCACGAATCGTTTCGCTTCGTAGCATGCCCCCCTCCCGGCCTCCCCCCGTAAGCAGGGGGAGGAGTAAGAAGCTTAGCTTGCCGCCAGCGTGCGCTTGGCGGCTGCCACGACGCGCTCGGTGCTCGGCAGATACTTCATTTCCAGGCGGAACAGCGGAATGTGCGTGTCAAAGCCGGTCACGCGCTCGACCGGCGCGAGCAGCTCGTACATGCATTCCTCGGCCAGGCGCGCGGCGATTTCGGCACCGAAACCGGCCGTCTTGGGAGCCTCGTGCACGATCACGCAGCGGCCGGTCTTCTGCACCGACTCGGCGATGGTGTCGAAGTCGAGCGGGGTCAGCGTGGCCACGTCGATCACTTCGGCACTGATGCCGTCGGCGGCGAGTTCATCGGCGGCTTCCAGCGCTTCCTTCACCTGGGCGCCCCAGGTCACGATGGTGACGTCGCTACCGTCGCGCAGCACGAAACAGACGTCGAGCGGCAGTGCCTCGCCGTCATCCGGCACTTCTTCCTTGTACTGGCGGTAGATGCGCTTGGGCTCGAAGAACATCACCGGATCCGGATCGCGGATGGCGGCGAGCAGCAGGCCATAGGCACGCGCCGGCGACGACGGCATCACCACGCGCAGGCCGGGGATATTGGTGAACAGGTGTTCGTTCGCTTCGGAGTGATGCTCCGGCGCGCGGATACCGCCGCCCCACGGTGCACGCCACACGGCCGGCACGGTGATGCGGCCGCGCGTACGGTTGCGCAGACGCGCGGCGTGGCAGGCGATCTGCTCCATCATCGGATAGATGAAGCCTTCGAACTGCGCTTCGGCGACCGGCTTCATGCCCTGGGCGGCGAGGCCGACGGTGACGCCGGCAATGGTGGTTTCGTCCAGCGGCGTGTCGAGCACGCGCAGCTCGCCGAACTTTTCCTGCAGGCCCTGGGTGGCGCGGAACACGCCGCCGTTGACGCCCACGTCCTCACCGAGCACGACGACGCTTTCGTCATGCGCCATTTCATAGGCAAGCGCCTGGGTGACGGCTTCGATAAGAGTGATTTGTGCCATGACTCAGTGACCCTTGGTTTCGAGCGAAAGGACGTAATCGCGCTGCTTGGCGAGATCGGCAGGAACTTCGGCGAAGGTGTAGTCGAACATCGCCGTGACCGGCTGCGTCTTGGTCTCGAGGTAGGCATTCACCTCGTTGTCCATCCAGTCGTCGCACTCGGCCTTCCAGGCCTCTTCCTTGGCGTCGTCCCACACGCCCTTGGCCACCAGCCAGTTGCGCAGGCGCTTCATCGGCTCCTTGGCCCAGGCGTCCTTCACTTCGTCCTCGCCACGGTAGCGGCGGGCGTCATCGGCGGTGGTGTGGTCGGACAGGCGATACGTCACCAGCTCGACCACCGAGCCGCCCTGGCCGGCACGTGCGCGCTCGATCGCGTCGCCCATGGCCTTGCGTACGGCAATGATGTCGTTGCCGTCGACCTGGATGCAGTACAGGCCCGCAGCGATGCCCTTCTGCGCCAGCGTCGGTGCGCCGGACTGGATCTTGCGCGGCACCGAGATGGCCCACTGGTTGTTCACGATCGCCGCCACCAGCGGCAGGTTCTGCGCGCCGGCGATGTTGATGGCGCCGTAGAAGTCGCCCTTGGACGAGCCACCGTCACCGATGGTGCACACGGCCACACGCGGCTCGTTGCGGATCTTGAAGGCGAGGGCCGAGCCGGCGGCGTGCAGGCATTGCGTCGCGATCGGCACCGACCAGGGGAAGTCGTGGCGTGCCGGTTCGTTCTGGTAGTCGTTGCCGCGCTCGTCGCCGCCCCAGTACATGTACACCTCGCGCGGCTGTACGCCGCGATACAGCTGCGCGCCGTATTCGCGGTAACTGGGGGCGAACACGTCTTCCGGGCGCATGGCGCTGCCGATGCCGACGTGGGCGGCTTCGTGGCCCAGGCAGCTGGCATAGGTGCCGAGCTTGCCGGTACGCTGCAAGGCGACCGACTTGGCGTCGAACACGCGGGTCGACAGCATTAGCTTGTACAGCTCGACCATGTGGTCAAGGTCTTTGGCAAATTCAGGCAGATCGTCACGGACCTGTTTGCCTTCGGCATCGAGATACTGCAGGTATTCGATTTCAAACTTGGCGGCGATGGACACGACTCGCTCCCGGAGTGAGTAATGGTGGGGATTTGGGTGCAGGGGAGGCCGCGGCCCATCCAGTGGGGCCTGGCGCACGCGTAACGCC
The DNA here is from genome assembly GCA_963765335.1 of uncultured Gammaproteobacteria bacterium. Lineage (GTDB taxonomy): Bacteria > Pseudomonadota > Gammaproteobacteria > Xanthomonadales > Rhodanobacteraceae > Dyella. The sequence continues at coordinate 195,134 of CAVXWA010000018.1, forward strand.
CTGACAAGACCGCATTTGATAACAGGGCGGCATGTTGCGCTGCAAGGTACAGCGCAGCATGCGCAATGGTACGGAGGGGGCCTCCACAACGGTTAACATGCGCTTTTTACCGCTTACTGGAAGGCCATGACCGAGAATCAGCGCGACCTTGAGGCCGGCATCGAACTCGACCTGAACGGGCGACTGACCTATGGCGGTTATCTGCGGCTGGATGCCCTGCTTTCGGCACAGCGTCCGCTTAGCAACCCGCCGCACCATGACGAAATGCTGTTCATCGTCCAGCACCAGGTGGCCGAGCTGTGGATGAAGCTGCTGATCCATGAGCTGAAGGCCGCGCTGGCACACTTGCGTGCCGACGACATGGATACCTGCTTGAAGATCCTGGCGCGGGTGAAGCAGGTGCAGCGCCAGTTGTTCGAGCAGTGGGCGGTGCTGGAGACGCTGACGCCGTCGGAATACCTGGAATTTCGTGGTGTCCTGGGCGCCTCGTCGGGCTTCCAGTCCCTGCAGTACCGCCAGATCGAGTTCCTGCTCGGCAACAAGAACGCGCAGATGCTGCAGGTGTTCGCGTATGACCCCGCCGCGCAGGCCGACCTGCGCGCGGTGCTCGAGGCACCGAGCCTGTACGACGAGTTCCTCCGCTATCTCAAGCGCAGGGGGCACGACGTGCCGGCCGCCCTGCTCGAGCGGGACTGGACGCAGCCCTATCAACGGCACGACGCGTTGTTGCCGGTGTTGAAGCGCATTTACGAGAACCGCTCCGAGTTCTGGCCGGAATACCACATGTGCGAACAGTTGGTGGACGTGGAGGAGAGTTTCCAGCTCTGGCGTTTCCGCCATATGAAAACCGTCGAGCGAATCATTGGGAACCGGCGCGGCACGGGTGGCTCGTCCGGCGTGGCCTTCCTGAAGAAGGCCTTGGAGCTCGAGTTCTTTCCCGAGTTGCTGGATGTACGCACCGAGCTCGGCAGCTGATCCGGGCAGCCGCAGCACGATTTCTTGACCAGCCGGGGAATGCGCAGCGCATCCGCCGGCCCGCAACCATCCTGGTCGGCACGCATGGTGCCGGCCTGCAGTCCAAGGGCCATGCATGAGCGACACCTCCACGATCGCCGCTGCCGCGGTGCCTGACTATCCACAAATGCTCGGTCATCCACGGCCGTTGTGGATGCTGTTCATGACCGAGTTCTGGGAGCGTTTTGCGTTCTACAGCGTCAGCTGGGCGCTGGCCTTGTACATCGTGGCCCATTTTTTTCATGGCGATTCCGCCGGCGAGGCCTGGGCCAGCAAGATCTACGGTGCGTACACGGCGTTGATCTATGCCACCAGCATCTTCGGCGGCTATGTGGCGGACAAGATCATCGGCTACCAGCGCTCGATCCTGCTCGGCGCCCTGGTGATGGCGGCGGGCCTGTTCGTGGTGATGCTGCCGAGCAAGGAGTTGTTCCTGTTCGGCTTGTCGATGGTGATCGTGGGCAATGGCCTGTTCAAGCCGAATATCTCCACCATGGTCGGCCAGCTCTACGGACCCAAGGACGATCGGCGCGACCGCGGCTTCATCCTGTTCTACATGGGCATCAACGGCGGCGCCTTGCTGGCGCCCCTGCTCACCGGCTGGCTGGCCAGCTATTTCACCGACACGCCAATGCAGCAGAACTACCGCCTGGTGTTCGGCGCGGCTGGCGTCGGCATGGTGCTGAGCCTGTTCTGGTTCTGGTTCGGCCGGCGCGGTCTGGGCGGGGTGGGGCGGCCGGCGCCAGAAGCGGCCAGCCGCATGCGCGTGGTGTGGGTGCTGCTGGGCATCGTGGCGGCGGTCCCGCTGATCTATCTGCTGCTGGCCTTTGTCGGCGCCAACGGCCTGCAGTGGCTGCTGGGCCTGTTGTTCGTCGGCGTGGCGGCGATGCTGATCGTCGAGGCGATGCGCCACGATCGCATACAGCTGCATCGGGTGCTGGCGATGCTGATCATCTTCGCCTTCAACATCCTGTTCTGGATGTTCTATTTTCAGCTGGGCACGTCCTTCAACTTCCTGGCGGCGAACATGGTCGACCGGCGCATGTTCGGTGGCTGGGAATTCCCGGTGGGCTGGTTCCAGTCGGTGAGCCCGCTGGCGATCATCGTGCTGGCGCCGCTGGTGACCCAGGTTTGGTCCTGGCTGGCCCGGCGCCATAAGGAGCCGTCGATTCCGCGCAAGTTCGGTCTGGGCCTGGTGTTCAACGGCCTGGGCTTCACCGCGCTGATGTATGCCTTGTCGCGCCTGGTCGACAGTCAGGGGCTGATTCCGTTGTGGCCGTTGACGCTGTGCTACGTGCTGCAAACCGTGGGCGAGCTGTGCCTGTCGCCGATCGGTTTGTCGATGGTGACCAAGCTGGCGCCGCCGCGCCTGACCGGCGTGGCCATGGGCGGCTGGTTCCTGTCGCTGGCGGTGGGCGGCAATCTGTCCGGCCTGTTGGCTGGCCGCATCAGCGGCGACAGCGGCATGACCGCCGCCTCCGCGCTGAGCGGCTTCACCTTCAGCTTCTGGCTGCTGGCCGGCGCCGGTGTATTCCTGCTGTTGATCTCGCCCCTGATCAACCGGCTGATGCACGGCGTACGCTGAGCGGGCCGGCCGGGCGGACTTGGCGCCGCCCTTGCCGTTTTCTCTTTGGGCGTCGAGGCTTTGCACGAAGTCCTGGCGGAATCGTAAAATGTTGCGGCGCATTTGACGGCCCGGTAACTGCCGGTTAAACCTCAGCATCGGCAACTACCCGGTTCGCACGTGACGTGCCGACCCGCACCCATAGGGGAAGGCATGAGCAATACCACCACCTCCGCGCCACCGCTGCCTGACTATCCACAGACACTGGGTCATCCACGACCGCTGTGGATGCTGTTCATGACCGAGTTCTGGGAGCGCTTCGCGTTCTACGGCATTCGTTGGGCCTTGGTGCTCTACATCGTGGCGCAGTTCTTCGGCGGCGACCCCGCCGGCCAGGCGCCGGCGAGCCGTACCTATGGTGCCTATCTGGCCCTGGTCTACGCGGCGGCGATCTTCGGTGGCTACATTGCCGATCGGGTGCTTGGCTACCAGCGCTCGATCCTGGTCGGCGCGGCCGTGATGATGGCGGGCCTGTTCGCGATCGCGGTGCCAAACCAGCAGGTGTTCGAGTTCGGCCTGGCCACCATCATTGCCGGCAATGGTTTATTCAAACCGAATATCTCGACCATGGTCGGCCAGCTCTACGGGGTGGCCGACGGCCGTCGCGACAGCGGCTTTACCATCTTCTACATGGGCATCAACCTCGGCGCGATGATCTCGCCGGTGATCACCCAGTATCTGGCCGAATCGGTGTTCGGCACCCAGGTCATGCCCAGCTACAAGTACGTGTTCATCGCTTCGGGCGTGGGCATGTTGATCAGCCTGGTCTGGTTCTGGATGGGCCGGCGGGGTCTCAAGGACGTGGGCCTGCCGCCTCCGGGCGGCGAAAGCCTGATGCGCGTGGTCTACGTGCTGATGGGCGTGGTGGTGACGGTGCCGGTGGTGTACTTCCTGATGGGCGGCGGTTTTTCCGAGCTGGTCACGAAGGCGCTGCTCAGCCTCGGTGCCATCCACCCGGTACTGACCCAGGGCGCGGTGGATTATGAGAAGACCCTCGCTGCCGCCACCGTGCTGGCCTGGGTGCTCGGTGCGCTGTTCGCCGGCTTGTCGCTGCTGCTCCTGGTCGAGGGCATTCGCGAGGGCAGGGTGCAGCGCGACAAGGTGATCGCGATGCTGATCATCTTCGTCTTCAACGTGCTGTTCTGGATGTTCTTCGAGCAGGCCGGCAGTTCGTTCACCTTCCTTGCCGACCAGATCGTCAATCGTCAGCTGGGCAGCTTCACCTTCCCCAATGCCTGGTTCCAGTCGGTGAACTCCGTCGCCATTATCGCGCTGGCGCCGCTGATCGCCTGGATCTGGGTGGCCATGGGCCGACGCAATCCGTCGATCCCGCGCAAGTTCGGCTTAGGCTTGATCTTCAACGGCCTGGCCTTCCTGCTGCTGATGTTCGCGCTGTCCAGCCTGGTCAGTGACGCCGGCAAGATTCCGTTCTGGACGCTGTTTATGGTCTATGTGATCCAGTCCGTCGGTGAGTTGTGCCTCTCGCCGATCGGCCTGTCGATGGTCACCAAGCTGGCCCCGGTTCGCCTGGTCGGTTTCGGCATGGGCGGCTGGTTCCTCTCCACCGGCATCGGCAACAACCTGTCCGGCATCTTCGCGGGTCACGTGAGCGGCGAAAGCGGCATGACGGTGCAGTCGGCCCTCGCCGGCTATACGTTTGGCTTCTGGTCGCTGCTGGGGGCGGGCGTGCTGCTGTTCCTTATCGCGCCGCTGATCAACCGCTTGATGCACGGCGTGAAGTAAGCGCCGGGAGGCGAGGGGGCATGGTTCCCCCTCGATTCCCATGCCGGCTTACGGTTGTTCGACCGGCTGGAGCTTGTCCAGGATGCGCATCAACCAATGGCGCTCCTCGGCATCCAGCTTGGCCAGTAGCTCGCGCTCCCGGGCCCGCGCCATCGGCGCGACTTCGTCATGGACCTGCCAGCCAGCCTCGCTGAGGCCGAGCACGGAGCGGCGCTTGTCGCCGTCGTGGGTGCCACGATTGACCCGACCCGATTCCACCAGGCGCGCTAAGGCGCGGCTCACGGCTACCTTGTCCATCAGGGTGCGTTCGGCCACTTCGCGCGCCGAGAGGCCATCGAAGCGCGCCAACACGGCCATCACGCGCCATTCCGTCATGCTCAGGTCAAAACGACGCTGATACTCGTCGGCGATGCCCTGGCTGACGGCATTGGACAGGATCGAGAGCCGGTATGGCAGGAAGTGCTCGAGTTCGAGTGGTGCATGGTCGGGACGGGATTCAACGGGCACTGCTGCAACGCTCCTTGCAAATGGTTTCATATGTAACTATAACGCTCATCTTATACGGATGGTCGCACGCTTAGGCGTAGGGCCATTGAGCATTGATCTATCAGGAGATCCCCATGAGCGCGCAGCCCAATCTTGGCATGCAGGTCACCACCTTCGAAAACCCCATGGGCATCGACGGATTCGAGTTCGTCGAATTCGCCGCTCCCGCGGGCCGCGCCCATGAATTGCACACGCTGTTCAAGAACATGGGTTTCACTGCCGTACTCAAGCACATCGACGCGTCCCATCACGGTTTACCGCCAGGGCGGCGTGAATGTCTTAGTCAACGAAGATCCCGATTCGTTCGCGGCTGATTTCGCCAAGGCGCATGGTCCTTGCGCGGCCGGTTTCGCCATCCGCTTCCAGAAGCCCGCGGCCGAAGTCTTGAGCACCGTGCTCGGCAACGGTGGCGAGGCCGTGAGCGAAAAGGCCGAGACCAAGGCAGTGAATGCGCCGGTAGTGAAGGGCATCGGCGACTGCATGCTCTACCTGGTCGATCGTTACGGCGACAAGGGCAGCATCTATGACGGCGACTACGAGCCGATCCCGGGCGTTGACCAGCATCCGACAGGTTTTGGTCTCACCTTTATCGATCACCTGACGCATAACCTCTACTTCGGCAACATGCAGAAGTGGTCGGATTACTACGAGCGCCTGTTCAACTTCCGCGAGATCCGCTACTTCGACATCAAGGGTGCCAAGACCGGCCTGGTGTCCAAGGCGATGACCGCGCCGGACGGCATCGTGCGTATTCCGCTCAACGAGTCGAGCGATCCGAAGTCGCAGATCAACGAGTATCTCGACGCGTATCACGGCGAAGGCATCCAGCACATCGCCTGTTTCACCGACAATATCTACGACACGGTGGAAGCGATGCGCGCCAGGGGCGTGAGCTTCCTCGATACGCCGGACGCCTATTTCGAAGTGATCGACCTGCGCATTCCGAACCACGGCGAGGACGTGCCGCGCCTGGCGAAGAACAAGATCCTGATCGACGCCGATCCGGAGACCAAGCAGCGCAAGTTGCTGCAGATCTTCACGCAGAACAATATCGGCCCGATCTTCTTCGAGATCATCCAGCGCAAGGGCAACGAAGGCTTTGGCGAAGGCAACTTCCAGGCGCTGTTCGAGTCGATCGAGCGCGACCAGATGAAGCGCGGCGTGCTGTAGGCCCCTTCCACGGTGGCTGTCGATGGGCAGCCACCGTGGTTCGCAGGATCAGTGAAGAAAGTTGCCGTTCCTGATCATGGTGGCAATCATGGCGCCGAAGAACATGAAGTACACGGCGGAGATGATGATGCCGACGAGGATGAGCACGCCCAGAACCACGAAGTAGGTGCGGAGCCTGGCGAGCGATTCCTTCAGTGCGTCAGCATCACCACTGAGCTGGGCTCGTTCGATGGCGTTGGCGGACTGCATCAGCAGCACGCCAATCCAGATGGGCAGCCAGGCGATGACGATGCCGATGATGGTGAGGGCGATAAGGGCCCCATGGATGATGGACACGATGCCGACAAACTTCATCCACCCCTTGCCCGAGGCAAGCGGCTGGCTGAGATCCTTGATCGAGGGGGCGGCGGTGGTCTGGCCTAGCGAGGAGAACGAGTCGGACATGTGGTTTCCTTTGGTGTCATTGCAATGAATGAACAACAACGCCTCTTCCATTGAGCGAGGCGGGCCAGTAGTCGTAGGCAAGAGTAATAGGATCGTGCGGCGTCGTGCATGACGCCGCCCTATCGGACAGATCGCGGAGCTTCCATGTCAGCCAGCAAGCAGCAGTACCAGTCCGGTTTCGCCAACGAATTCGCCACCGAGGCGCTGCCCGGCGTGCTGCCGGAAGGGCAGAACTCGCCGCAGCGGGTGGCCCATGGCCTTTATGCCGAGCAGCTCTCGGGCACGGCGTTTACGGCACCTCGGCATAGCAATCGCCGCAGTTGGCTTTATCGCATTCGCCCCGCGGCGATGCACCACCCGTTCGAGGCCATGCCGCAGGGCGCGCTTCCACAACCGCTTTGGCGAAGCACCCGCCTCACCCAACCAGTTGCGTTGGGACCCGTGGCCGCTGCCGAGCGAGCCGACCGACTTCATCGACGGCCTGGTTACCCTGGCCGGCAACGGTAGCGCGGCCGAGCAGTCGGGCGTGGGCATCCACATCTACGCCGCCAATCGTTCGATGCAGGGGCGCTTCTTCTACGACGCCGACGGCGAGTTGTTGATCGTGCCCCAGCTGGGCCGCCTGCGGCTGGCCACCGAGCTGGGCATCATCGAACTGGAGCCACTGGAAATTGCGGTGATTCCGCGTGGTGTGCGCTTCCGTGTCGAACTGTTGGACGAGGCGGCGCGCGGCTACGTCTGCGAGAACTTCGGCGCCTTGCTGCGCCTGCCGGATCTCGGCCCCCTCGGCAGCAATGGCCTGGCCAATCCGCGCGATTTCCTCACGCCGGTCGCCGCCTATGAGGATGTGGAAGGCCAGTTCGAGCTGATCGCGAAATTCCAGGGCGAGCTGTGGCGCGCGGCCATCGATCATTCGCCGCTCGACGTCGTCGGCTGGCACGGCAACTACGCGCCTTACAAGTACGATCTGCGCCGCTTCAATACCATCGGTTCGATCAGTTACGACCATCCAGATCCCAGCATTTTCCTGGTGCTGCATGCGCCCAGCGATACGCCAGGGATCAGCAATATGGACTTCGTGATCTTCCCGCCGCGCTGGCTGGTGGCGCAGCACACGTTCCGTCCGCCGTGGTTCCACCGCAATATCGCCAGCGAGTTCATGGGCCTGATCACGGGAGCCTATGACGCGAAGGCCGAGGGTTTCGTGCCCGGCGGCGCCTCGTTGCACAATTGCATGAGCGGGCATGGTCCGGATGCGGCCACCTTCGAAAAGGCCTCGGCAGCTGATCTGTCCAAGCCTGACCTGATCACCGGCACCATGGCCTTCATGTTCGAGACGCGTCGGGTGATTCACCCGACCCAGCAGGCATTGGAAGCGCCGCAGCTGCAGGGCAACTACTACGAGTGTTGGCAAGGTATCCGCAAGCACTTCACTGGCGGCTAAGCGCTGTCAAAAGACCAACCCTCCGGTGACCTGGGTCATACGGACCAAAGACGTGATTGGCTGCAGCTAAGCGCAGCCTATGGAGCAAAGGCATGAAACTCGGTTCTCTGAAGGAAGGCGGTCGTGATGGCACGCTGGTCGTCGTCAGCCGCGACTTGAAGCAGGCGGTCAAGGCGGCCGGCATCGCGCCGACGCTGCAGGCAGCGCTGGATGATTGGTCAAACGTCGCGCCGCGGCTTAACGCATTGTCTGAAGATCTCAACGCCGGCAACGCGACAGGCGCGTTTGCCCTCGATCCGTCAGCCTTGGCCTCGCCGCTGCCGCGCGCCTACGAGTTCGTCGATGGCAGTGCTTACCTGCCCCACGTCGAGCGTGTGCGTCGCGCCCGTGGCGCTGAGGTGCCCGAGTCGTTCTATACCGATCCATTGATGTATCAGGCCACCAGCGCCGGCTTCCTCGGACCGCGCGATCCGGTGGTGGTGCCCAGCGAAGACTACGGCATCGATCTGGAAGCCGAAGTCGTGGTGGTGACCGATGATGTGCCGATGGCACCGACGCCAGCGCAGGCCGCTGAACATATCCAGCTTATCGGCTTGATCAATGACGTGTCGTTGCGCGGTCTGATTCCGGGCGAACTGGCCAAGGGCTTCGGTTTCCTGCAGTCCAAGCCGCGCTCCGCGCTGTCGCCCGTGCTGGTGACGCCGGATGAACTGGGTGGGGCCTGGCAGGGCGAGAAGCTGCATCTGCCGATGCGCACCTGGCTCAACGGCACGTGGTTCGGCGAAGCCGAGTGCGGAGTCGACATGCAATTCAGCTTTGCCGAGCTGGTGGCTCATGCGGCCAAGACGAGGCCGCTGACCGCGGGCACCATCGTCGGCTCCGGCACGATCGCCAACGAAGACACCAGCAAGGGTGCCTCGTGCCTGGCCGAGCAGCGCACGGTGGAGACCTTGCGCGATGGCAAGCCGAGCACGCCGTTCCTGAAGTTTGGCGACAGTCTGCGCATCGACGTCACCGACCAGGCGGGCGCGTCGATCTTCGGCGCCATCGAACAAGTTGTCGCACCGCTCAAGCGCTAACAGCTTGCAGCCGCGGTTACCACGATGTGACCGCGGCTTTTCGAGTCAATTTGTCGCAACGATTTGACCGTCATCAGGCGTGTCCTCCGCGGCGCTGGCGATACTTGCGCCCATGCGCACCCACTCTATAGCCCCAGAATTCGATCCGGAACTCATTGCCCGGTACGACACCGCCGGTCCCCGCTATACGAGTTACCCCACCGCACCCCAGTTCCATGCCGGCTTCGATGAGGCGGCGCTGCGCGAGGCCATCCGATCTTCCAATGAAGCGGCCGTTCCGCGTGCGTTGTCGCTGTACGTGCACGTGCCGTTCTGTTTCAGTCCGTGTTTCTACTGCGGCTGCACGCGAACCATCACGCGCGATCTCACCCATGCAGATGTCTATCTGGAGCGCCTGCAGAAGGAGCTGACGCTTGTCGCGCCCCAGTTCGACCGCGATCGGCCCTTGCGTCAACTGCATTTTGGCGGTGGCACACCGAACTTTCTCGACCTATCACGCATGCGCGCCCTGTTCGGGTCGATCGCGCAACATTTCAACGTCAATCGCGATGCGCCCCGCGAATACGGCATCGAGATCGATCCGCGTTATGCCGATGCTGCCTGTATTCGCGAGCTGGGTACCTTGGGTTTCAATCGCGTCTCGGTCGGGATCCAGGACTTTGACCCTGTGGTGCAGGCAGCGGTCAATCGCATCCAGAGCGTCGAACAGACGCGCGAGGTACTGGATGTGGCTCGTGATTCGGGCTTCGACTCGGCGAGCGTCGACCTGATCTATGGACTGCCACGCCAAACCTCGGAGGGCTTCGATCGCACCCTGGATGAAGTGATCGCGTTATCGCCCGATCGGGTCGCGGTCTACGGCTACGCGCACCTGCCAAATCTGTTCAAGGCACAGCGGCAGATTGACGGTGGCGAGCTGCCTGATCCATCCACCCGCCTCGCGTTGTTCGGTCGAGCGCTGGAAAAGCTGTGTGGTGCCGGCTACGTCTATGTCGGCATGGATCATTTTGCGCGTGAGGGTGACGAGTTGGTGCTTGCCCAGCGTGCGGGGACGCTCCAACGCAATTTCCAGGGCTATTCCACTCACGGCGACTGCGACATCATCGGCCTTGGCGTGAGCTCGATCGGTCGTATCGGCAACACCTATAGCCAGAACGCCCGTGACCTCCCGGGCTACTACGCGGCGCTGGATGCAGGGCGTCTGCCCCTGGTGCGCGGATTGATGCTGAACGAGGACGACTCGATACGCCGCTCCTTGATCGGCGAGCTGATGTGTCATGGCGAGCTGTCCATTCCCGCCTTCAGCGCACTTCATCGGCTGAACTTCAGCGACTACTTCGCAGCAGAGATTGAGCGTCTTCGAAAACTCGCTGCCGATGATCTGGTGACGTTGGACACAGACACCATTCGCGTGACGGCGCGCGGCAGGTTGCTGTTGCGGAGCATCGCGATGTGCTTCGACGCGTATCTGTCGATACCGTCGGATGCACGGCGCTACTCGCGAACCATCTGATTGGAGCCGTCGTCCCGGCTGACAGGCTTTGATGTGAAAACCTGATCCACATCAGGGCCAATGAAGGATTGTGCACACAGACTCGCAGAGCCATAACTCTGAGTTCTTTCATGTCCTATCCCTCCTGTGAGTGCCTTGATGTCCTACCCATCCTCGTTTGATCGCGAGCACTTGCTCGCTTGTGCGCGTGGCGAGCTGTTTGGCCCAGGTAATGCCCGGTTGCCATCGCCGCCCATGTTGATGTTCGATCGCATTACGCATGTCGATGACCACAGCGGCAAGTTCGGCAAGGGCTCGCTACACGCCGAACTGGATATCAGCCCTGGCCTCTGGTTCTTTGCCTGTCATTTCGATAGCGATCCGGTGATGCCGGGCTGTCTTGGGTTGGATGCGTTGTGGCAGCTGAGCGGGTTCTTTCTGCCCTGGCTTGGCGTGCAGGGGCGGGGTAGGGCGCTGGGCGTGGGGCAGGTGAAATTCTCCGGCCAGGTCCTGCCCAGCGCCAGGCTCGTGCGTTACGAGGTGGATATCCGGCGCGTGATGCGCAGCAAGATGGCACTCGTGGTCGCCGACGGAAGGATGCTGGTGGACGATCGCCAGATTTATGTGGCGACCGATATGCGCGTCGGCTTGTTCGATTCGACGGAGGGCTTTTAATGCGGCGCGTGGTGGTGACCGGCCTGGGCATCGTCTCCTGCCTGGGCAACGCGAGCGACGTCGTCGCACGTGCGTTGCGCGATCTGCGCAGCGGTATTCGAGCGGTGCCCGAGTACGCCATGCGTGGTCTGCGCAGCCACGTGGCCGGCGTGCCCCAGATTGATCTCGACGCTTTGATCGACCGTAAGCTGCGCCGTTTCATGGGGGATGCTGCGGCTTATGCCTATATCGCGATGCGTGACGCCATCGCTGATGCCGGCTTGGCTATCGAGCAGATCCGCCATCCTCGTTGCGGCGTCATCGCGGGCTCGGGAGGCGGGTCGGCGCGCTGGCAGATCGAGGCAGCCGAATTATTGCAGGAAAAGGGCGTGCGCAAGATCGGTCCTTGCATGGTGCCGCGCACGATGTGCTCGACCGTATCGGCTTCACTCGCCACGGCATTCGGCATACTTGGATTGAGTTATTCGATCGCCGCGGCCTGCGCCACGTCGGCCCATTGCATCGGCGCGGCCGCTGACCTGATTCGTCACGGTGCACAGGATGTGATGTTCGCCGGTGGTGGCGAAGAGCTGCATTGGGGGATGACCTCGCAATTTGACGCGATGGGTGCGCTATCCACCGGCTACAACGATATGCCGGAGACTGCCTCGCGCCCCTATGACGCCGCGCGAGATGGGTTCGTCATTGGTGGCGGCGGTGGCATGTTGGTGCTTGAGTCATACGAGCACGCCAGGGCGCGTGGTGCGCCTATCCATGCCGAGCTGGTGGGTTACGGTGTGACCTCCGACGGTGCCGACATGGTGGCTCCGTCTGGGGAAGGTGCGGCGCGTTGCATGCGCATGGCGCTGGCTTGCGCGGATGCGCCCATCAGCTACCTCAATACACACGGCACCGCCACGCCGCTGGGCGATATCGTCGAGCTGGCGGCAGTACGCGAGGTGTTTGGTAGTGCGATACCGCCGCTGTCTTCAACCAAGGCGCTCAGTGGCCACGCGCTCGGCGCAGCCAGCGTGCACGAGGCGATATACAGCCTGCTCATGCTCAACGGTGACTTCATGGCCGGCTCCGCACATATCGCCAGGTTGGACCCTCGAGCGGAAGGCTATCCGATTCTGCGCGAGACGCGAGAAGCCAAGCTCCGCACGGTCATGTCGAATAGTTTCGGCTTCGGTGGCACCAATGCGAGCCTGGTGTTCGCCAAGGTCTGATCAATCACCTGCCAGATCGGGGATGGAAGGCGCGTTGGCATCGCCATCCGCCTGCAATCGTTGGTGGATGGCGGACAGCGTATCCAGCAAGCGCGCAGGCGCTTTGGGCGCATAGGGGTTCTCGCGTTGAATCGCTGCGAACAGATGGCCCGCGTCAGCTCGCACAGCGGCCAGCTTATGGGCCAGACCCTGAAAGGAGGGCGGCGCCATCGACAGGTCCTCGCCTACACCCATTGCCACGAGTGCCTTGGCGATAAAGAACGTGAGTGCGTGTGTTTCGGCCATGGTGTGATCGTGGGTGGCCGGGTCTTGGTCAATGACGTCGTGGCTCTTCGCCATGACTCAGGTCAAACCGGGCGGTGTTCCGTCCAGCCATGAGGAGCAGGGTTTGCTATCGTGCTTTGGGTCAATCGCATGTTCTACTTGTAGGCCCCATCCAACGAGGTGTCCCATGTCCCAAGTTACTCTCAAGGGCCAGCCGGTCCAGGTCGACGGCCACTTTCTCGCCAAGGGCGATCATGCGCCTGCGTTCTCTCTGGTCGGCAAGGATCTGGCCGATGTCACGCTGGCCAAGTTCGCCGGCAAACGCAAGGTGCTGAATATCTTCCCGAGCGTGGACACGCCCACCTGCGCCACCTCGGTGCGCCGCTTCAACGAGAAGGCCAGCCAGCTGGATAACGCGGTGGTGCTGTGCATTTCTGCCGACCTGCCGTTCGCGCAGGCGCGCTTCTGCGGCGCAGAAGGCCTGGATAACGTCGTGACGTTGTCCACGCTGCGTGGCCACGACTTCCTCAAGAACTATGGCGTGGCGATCGCGTCGGGTCCGCTGGGCGGATTGGCCGCACGTGCGGTGGTCGTGCTGGATCAGAACGACAACGTGGTTCACACCGAGCTGGTGCGTGAGATCGCGGACGAGCCGAACTACGATGCAGCCCTTGCCTCGCTAGGCTGAGCGACTTCTTTGCCCGCAGGGTGGGCATCCTGCCGATGCAAGAAAAAGGCCGGGCATTGCCCGGCCTTTTTGTACTGCTTGATAACGAGGCTTACTTGGCTGCCATCAAGGCGATGGTCATGTCAAGCATGCGGTTGGAGAAGCCCCACTCGTTGTCGTACCAGCTCAGCACCTTCACCAGCGTGCCGCCCATGACGCGCGTCTGGGTGGCGTCATAGGTGGAGGAGGCCGGGTTGTGGTTGAAGTCGATCGAGACCAGCGGCTTGGTGTTGACCGCCAGGATGCCCTTCAGCGCGCCGTTGGCGGCTTCGTTGATGACGGCGTCGATTTCTTCCTTGGTGGTCGCACGGGCGGCGTCGAAGGTCAGGTCGACCACCGACACGTTGATGGTCGGGATGCGCATGGCGAAGCCGTCCAGCTTGCCGTTGAGCTCCGGCAGCACCAGGCCTACCGCGGCGGCGGCGCCGGTTTTGGCCGGAATCTGCGAGTGCGTGGCCGAACGAGCGCGACGCAGGTCGGAGTGGTACACATCCGTCAACACCTGGTCATTGGTGTAGGCGTGGATGGTGGTCATCAGGCCGCGCACGATGCCGATCTTGTCGTGCAGCACCTTGGCCAGCGGGGCCAGGCAGTTGGTCGTGCACGAGGCGTTGGAGATCACTTCCAACTTGGAGGTGAGCTTGTCCTCGTTAACGCCAATGACGAAGGTGCCGTCCACGTCCTTGTCGCCCGGGGCCGAGATGATCACCTTCTTGGCGCCGGCGGCGAGATGCGCGCTGGCCTTGGCCTTGGAAGTGAACAGGCCGGTGCACTCGAGCACCACGTCGACGCCCAGGGCGCCCCACGGCAGCTTGGACGGATCGCGCTCGGCGCAGACCTTGATGCGGTCGCCGTTGACGATCAGGTCGCCACCCTCCACCGACACGGTGCCAGGGAACTTGCCATGGGCGGTGTCGTACTGGGTCAGGTGCGCGTTGGTCTCGGCGTCGCCGAGGTCGTTGATCGCGACGATCTGGATCTCTTGGGTGCGACCGGCTTCGTACAGCGCGCGCAGAATGTTGCGGCCAATGCGACCGTAACCGTTGATGGCGACCTTAATTGCCATGGGACAGCGTCCTCCGGGGTGAGATGACGAAAGTGGCGGCCGGTAGCCGCCGTAAAGCCGTCATTTTAGCCTGAACCGGGGGGCGGCCTCATCTGGGGCTGTTCAGGAGGGTTCCGAAGCGCTTGAATCGACGGTCTGAGGTCAGCCAACCAGGAAGGAAAAGCGCCATGAGCGACACGCAGCAGATCATCGAGATTTCCCTGGAGCAGACTGCCGACTACGAGTTCCGTGTCCGTTTCGATGACACCTCGATCCCCGACCTGATTACCGATGAAAACGCTCCATTGGGCCATGACGCCGGTCCCAATCCTTCGCGATTGCTGGCCGTTGCGGTAGCCAACTGCCTGACGGCGAGCCTGCTGTTCGCGTTGCGCAAATACAAGAATGCTCCGGGAACCTTGGGCGCGCATGCCAGGGCGACGCTGACGCGCAACGAGCATGGCCGCTGGCGCGTCACTCATATGGCAGTGGACTTGCAGTTGGCCGATGCGGCCGCGACATTCGAGCACCTGGATCGCGTGCTTGCCCAGTTCGAGGACTTCTGCATCGTTACCGAGAGCGTGCGGCAAGGCATAGCGGTGGACGTTGCGGTACGCGACGGGGCAGGGCAGTTGTTGGCAAGGCCCGCTGCAGCATGATCCGTTGCCTTGCGGCAAGCTGTCATGGGGCTGTGGCACACTCCGCGGCCCTCTTACCCAAGGTCACCCGTGCCATGGCTTCTTTTCGTCGATCCGCTGCTGCGGTACTGATTTGCCTTGCTCTGGCACCTGCCGCCCAGGCTTGGGGTCCGTTGGGGCATAGCGTCGTAGCGGATCTGGCGCAGCGTCAGTTGAGCCCCACGGCAGAGGCTGTGGTGGAGCGATTGTTGGCTCCCGAGCACACGCGCTCGCTGGCCGATATCGCCAGCTGGCCGGATGAGATTCGCAACGATCCCAAGCAGGCCGAGCTGTGGAACAAGACCCGCGGCCTGCACTACATCGACTTCACCTCGGGCGACTGCGACTACCAACCGCCGCGCGACTGTCGCGATGGCGTTTGCGTGGTCGCTGGCATTGACCATTACGTCAAGCTACTTGGCGACAAGGGCCAGCCCGATGCGGTGCGACTTGAGGCGTTGAAGTTCGTGGTGCATTTCATCGGCGACGAACATCAGCCACTGCACGGCGGCTCCCGTGACGACAAGGGCGGCAACGCTTACCAGGTGCAGTTCAACGGCAAGGGCACGAACCTGCACAGCGTTTGGGATTCCGGCTTGCTCAAGACGCGCGGCCTGGAATGGAAGGCCTACGCGGACGAGCTCGACGCACGCGGCCCGGTGGACTTGCCGCCACCGATTCCGCCGTTGGACAACGTCTATGCGCAGTGGGCTGAAGAGTCCTGCGCCATCTCGCGTGACATCTATCCGGATGGGCACAAGATCGACCAGGCCTATGTAAACAAGGAACTGCCCGTGGCCGAACGGCGCTTGCGCGAAGCGGGCCGTCGCCTCGCAGACGTGCTAAACCTTGCGCTGTCATACTGAGCGCACGCATTAGGCGCTTGTTGACAGGGGTGGGCGTGGCTACCGGACGTTGGCTGAGGCTTGGGACGATGCGATCGACTACATCCAACGCATCCACAACCCGATCGTCCAGCCAGGGCTTGATGCCCAGGACCAGGCCTTTGAGCGCTCACCCAACGCGCCGTGGAAACGAGGTAGAACCCGCCACATTGCGGCGTCTCAACTAAGGCGATATCTTTATTGGCTCGTGAATCAACCCAGTGCCGCTCGTCATTTATGAGCCGCTTCTTGTTTGGTTGCCATGACGTAGCATCACGTGCCGTGGAGCAAGGGGCTAAACCAATGGTCGAATCGTCGGTGGTGCTACCCCTGAACGCATACCCAAGTACTTCTCCCATGCCCAGCGATGGCTGAGCTGGTCAAGACACGAGGCGAGTTCCTGGGCCTATGGGCGTTGCGCTGCGCATGATTGCCCGCGCCTTGTCGGAAAGCCCTCGCGTCCAGGATCATGCTCTCGATGGTCGCGGCCTGAGATTCTTGCGGTCGCGTGCAGTCGAGCCTGGCTATCACTGCGGGGGATTCAAGCGATCGCCCAAATTCGGCGGCACACGGTGTCCCTTCCTTCCCGTCGCCGATCCATCGGTCGCGCCGGGAGCCCACTGATTTGGTCGACGCGACCGGACTCCATCATGGCTCACATTTCGGTTGTCATACCGGTTTACAAGGCGCAGGAATGCCTGGACGAGCTTTATCGCCAGCTCACGGCCGCACTTGGATCGATCACTGACGATTATGAGATCGTCCTGGTCGAGGACTGCGGCGGCGATCGTTCGTGGGAGATCATTGCAAGGCTGGCTAGCGCTGATCCTCGCGTCCGCGGCCTGCAATTCAGTCGCAATTTCGGCCAACACTACGGCATCACGGCTGGGCTCGATCACTGTGACGGCGACTGGGTCGTCGTCATGGATTGCGACCTGCAAGATAGTCCGGCCGAGATCCCCAGGCTCTACGCCAAGGCGCTGGAAGGGTACGACGTGGTTTTGGCCAGGCGTGGCCGGCGTAAGGACTCGCCAATCAAGCGCCTGACCGCGCGCGCGTTCTATCGGGTCTTTGGCTACTTGGCCGATCTGGATTACGACGGCGAGGTTGGGAACTTTCGCATTATCTCGCGCCGAGTGGTCGAGAGCGTCAAGTTGATGAGGGAACGGCTGCGATTCTTCGGTGGACTCGTCGCCTGGGTTGGCTTTCCCACGACAAGTGTTGATGTCGTGCACAGTGACCGATTCGCCGGGGAAACCTCTTATTCGCTTGCCAAATTGTGGCGGCTGGCCACCGAGATCATTATTGCCCATTCCGATAAGCCTTTGAGGCTGGCGGTGAAAACGGGCTTCCTTATCTCGTTGGCGGCATTCGCTTACGGTGGTTATGTAGCCTACCGCCAGTTGGTCTACGGCGTGCCCATTACAGGCTGGAGCAGCTTGATCGTTTCCCTATATTTCCTTGGTGGCATAATCATTAGCTTGCTCGGTGTCTTGGGTGTGTATCTCGGAAAGACATTCGACGAGTCGAGGCGACGTCCCCTCTATATCGTGCGCCAGGAAACGCCCCGACACGTGCGTGTCGGGACTTCCGACTGAGCCGACATTGAACAATGTGCATAGGTAAATGCCAACATGAGTTATCACCCTCGGTCGGTTCTCGAAGCCATGGGCTTCAAGGCCCTCGGCACGAACGTCCTCATAAGCGATAAGGCCAGTGTCTACAATCCCGAGCAAATCGAACTGGGCGACCATGTCCGGATCGACGACTTTTGCGTCCTGTCTGGAAAACTCACGATCGGCCGTAACGTTCACCTGGCGGTATTTGCGAACCTTGCTGGTGGAGAAGAAGGCATCGTCATGGGGGATTTTTCAGGCTTGGCGTACGGCAGCCAGGTTTTCACGCAGAGCGATGATTATTCAGGACGGACCCTGACGAATCCGACCGTACCCGACGAGTTCAAGCGCGAAACCAAGGCCAAGATTGTGGTCGGCCGGCACAGCATCATCGGCGCTTCGTCGATGATTCTCCCCGGAGTCACGCTTGGCGAAGGAACCGCGGTGGGAGCGATGACCATGGTCACCAAGAGCACCGAGCCGTGGTCGATCTATTTCGGTGTGCCTGCGCGCAAGATCAAGGACAGGAAAAAAGATTTGCTCGAACTCGAAGCCCGTTATCTTTCCGGCGACGGCGGGGTTTCGCGCGCATAACGATGAAGGGCTAGATCAGCGACGCTAGTTGGCCGCTCGCGTCTTTCCCTGGACGTGAGAACGCCCGGACATGGCTAGCCCCGGTTGGTGAATCCGGCTTGTCCGCTACGCTGTCGTTGGCTTGGCTAGCAATGCACTAGCGTACGTTTGCTAGCTCAGCCTTGATATCGATCGGCCCTGGCCATCGTGATGGTCCCACCAGTCCTGTTTCTGGCGATGATGTTCCTCGTATCTTTTCCGCTGGCTGACGAGGATGCCTTGCGCGGCCTTTGAAACCGGGCCAGGCGTTATTCGTTCAAAGCGATCCACGATGCAAAGCTGCACCGTCGCGTGTGCGTGGCACCGCCGATCCGCTCGCGTCGGGAGCATGCGCAACGCTTGCTCAAACAGGAACAACGGAGGCTGGAGCCTTATTAGCTTCCGTGGAGCCTCGTGTGCTTGGTTCCCAGTACGTATTGTCCTGATTGGCGATCCCTGCACGCCGTTCTGAAGCTCTAATTTGCTGCACGGCAGCATATCAATCCTTGCGCGAAAGAGCGACTCGCTCCGGTCTTCTCGGGCGGCTTGCCGCTGACCCAGGCCTTGCCCCGGAGTGGATTCCCGATGGGCTTCGGATGACACCAGTGTTTGGGCGTTTCGACGTCTATGAAGAAGACCAGTTCATGTCGCTGACGTTAACTTCCTTGTCAATTGGTAATACCAGTGGCTCGTGGTGGTCCGCTTGCCACAAGCAGTCCAGTTGAGCTTGCCTAATGGCGGCAAAAAAGCCCTGAAAAACCCCCTGGCGCAAGCTGTCAGTTCTGCTAGCCTCGAAGCATGACAAACGAAAATCCGCTGCGCCGCACAAAGATAGTTGCCACCCTCGGTCCCGCTACCGACGCGCCTGGCATGCTCGAGAAAATCATCGCCGAAGGCGTGGACGTGGTTCGCCTGAACCTGTCGCACGGCCAGCCTGACGATCACCGCGCGCGCGCCGTCGCCGTGCGTGAGGCGGCGACCAAGCTCGGTCGTGAAGTAGGTGTCCTGGCCGACTTGCAGGGCCCCAAGATTCGCGTTGAACGTTTTGCCAACGGTCCCATTGAGCTTCGCGTCGGCGACGCCTTCGTACTGGATTGCCGTCCGGATGCGCCGCTGGGCGATGCGACCCGCGTGGGTGTGAGCTATTACGGTTTGCCCAACGATGTGGTGGCCGGCGACGTGCTGCTATTCGACGATGGCCTGGTCGCCATGGACGTGGAAAAAGTCGAGGGTGCCGAGATCCATTGCCGCGTGCAGATCGCCGGCCGCCTGTCCGACCGCAAAGGCCTCAATCGCCAGGGCGGTGGTCTTTCGGTATCGGCGCTGTCGGACAAGGACCGTGCCGATATCAAGCTGGCTGCCGAGATCGGCGCCGACTTCCTCGCCGTGTCCTTCGTACGCTCGGCCGCTGATATGCACGAAGCGCGTCGCCTGCTGGAAGAGGCCGGTGGCAGGGCATCGCTGGTGGCCAAGATCGAACGTGCAGACGCGATCCCGGTGCTGGGCGAAATCATCGACGCCTCCGATGTGGTGATGGTGGCGCGTGGCGACCTGGGCGTGGAAATCGGCGATGCCGAGCTGCCTGGCCTGCAGAAGAAGATCATTCGTGAATCGGTGCAGCGCAATCGCGCCGTGATCACCGCGACGCAGATGTTGCAGTCGATGGTGCGCTCGCCCATTCCGACTCGCGCCGAGGTCATGGACGTCGCCAACGCCGTCATCGACGGTACCGATGCGGTGATGCTGTCCGAAGAGTCGGCCGCAGGTGCGCATCCGGACAAGGCGGTGGCTGCGCTTCGCCGCATTTGCCTGGGTGCCGAGCGTCAGTTCGAGCCGAAGGAAGATCCGGCCACGCAGAGCCATCTCCTGGATCGTACTGATCAGGCTATCGCCTTGGCGGCGATGGTGCTGGCGGCGCAGCTGGGTGTGCGTGCCATCGTGGCACTGACCGAATCCGGCGCCACCGCACAGTGGCTGTCGCGCTATCGCAGTGCGGTGCCCATCTACGCACTATCGCCGTTCGACGACGCTCGTCGCCGCATGTCGATCTTCCGCGATGTTACGGCGGTGAAATTCACCCACGTATCGCAGACACCGGCCGGTTCGGCCCGCGACGCGGTGCGCCAGCTGTTTGTCCAGGGCCGACTGGCCGAGGGCGATCGCGTGGTGCTGACGCATGGCGACCACATCGGCCAGGGCGGCGGTACCAATACCCTCAAGCTGCTTTCGGTGGGCGCCGAGGGTGTGGTCGAGTGCCTGCGGGATCTATGACGTCCGTGGTGCTTGCATGCGGCTAGAATTCGGGCGACCCATTTCCCCATGCAGGCCCAGGAGGTTTTCCATGAACACGACGTCACGACGCTGTACCCAGGCATTGCTGCTGGCGCTGGCCATCTTCGGGGCGGCGCCGCTGCTGGCGCAGTCGCAGGCGCGCATGGTGGGGCCGGAGCACATCCAGTCGTACTGGATCATGCTCAACACCAAGGTCGATGCCGACATTCCCAACAGCGGCAGCAACATGGACAAGCCGGGCTGCGTGGCGGTGAGCTACCTGATCGGTTCCGACGGCGTGCCGCAGAACGTTACCGTGCGCAAGGTCGTGCCACCGAGCGGCCTGGATGCGGTGGCCAAGAGCGTGGTGAACAACTTCCGCTACGGCCCGTCGCTCACCAATCGCAGCAGCGAGCCGGTCTCCACCTACTTCATCGTGCCGTTCAACCTGCCGGCCGATGAGGCGCAGCGCAAGGCGATCGTCGCCGCCTGCAAGCTGCCGGGCTACGACCAGGCTTAAGCGCCGCACGGCGCGCTACAGAGCCATCCAGGGCCCCTCCGGACCCTGTTTGGCCTTATGGCATATAATTGCGAAATTTGAGCCTTGCCGCCCTCGCGGGCGGCTCAACCTTGTGCGGCCCACACCGCCTAGTATCCGGAGTTGTCATGAGCATCGAAGACCTCGAAAGCATCGCCCTGGCGATGGTCGCGCCCGGCAAGGGCATCATCGCCATCGACGAGTCGACCAACACCATCAAGAAGCGTTTCGAGGCCGTCGGCATCGAGAACACCGAAGAGAACCGCCGTGCCTACCGTGAGCTGCTGCTCACCGCGCCGAGTCTGTCCGAGCACATTTCGGGCGCGATCCTGTACGACGAAACCATTCGTCAGTCGACCAAGGACGGCGTGCCGTTCACCCAGGTGATGAAGAAGAACGGGATCATCCCGGGCATCAAGGTCGACAAGGGCCCGGTGCCGCTGGCCGGTTTCCCGGGCGACGTCATCACCGAAGGCCTCGATGGCCTGCGCGAGCGCCTGCAGGAATACGTGCAAGCTGGGCGCGCAGTTCGCCAAGTGGCGCGCGGTGATCAACATCAGCGAAGACAACCCCAGCTCCACCGCCATCGAGGCGAACTGCCACGCGCTGGCCCGTTATGCCGCGCTGTGCCAGGAAGCCGGCCTGGTGCCGATGGTCGAGCCGGAAGTGATCATGGACGGCGACCACAGCATCGAAGTCAGCTACGAAGTGCACGAAGCCGTGCTGCGCAGCCTGTTCAATGCGCTGTACGAGCAGAACGTGATGCTGGAAGGCACCATCCTGAAGACCAGCATGGTCATCCCGGGCAAGGATGCGGATGAGCAGGTCGAAGTCGAGGAAGTGGCCGAAGCCACCGTGCGCGTGCTGAAGACCACCGTGCCGGCGACGCTGCCGGGCATCGTGTTCCTCTCGGGCGGCCAGACCGACGAGCAGTCCACCGCGCATCTCAATGCGATGAACCGCATGGGCCCGCACCCGTGGCCGCTGAGCTTCTCGTACGGCCGCGCCATGCAGCAGGCCGCGCTGAAGCTGTGGGCGAAGGACATGAAGGCCAACTTCGCCGAGGCACAGAAGACCGTCGCCGCGCGCGCCCGGGAAAATGGCCAGGCCGCGCTGGGTCAGTGGAACGCCAAGTAAGCGTAGACGTGCAGCCCCTTTGTAGGAGCGCACCCAGTGCGCGATCGCAGAGGTGGATGTAGCCGCTGCGCAGGCTTGTCGCGCACAGGGTGCGCTCCTACAGTGACGTGGCGGGAGCGTACGGCGCGAAAAACCAAAGAAAAACGGGCGCCTCGCGGCGCCCGTTTTTTTTGCCCTGTGACAGGTCGATCAGAAGCGGTATTCCGCGCTGACGCTGTACAGGTTGGTCGGCAGGTGGATGTTCTTGTCGCTCTGGCTGCCGTCGTAGTAGTCCCAGTTCAGGCCCACGCTCCAATTCTGCGCGATGTTGTAGCCAACGCCCGCGCCGGCGTAGTAGCGGGTGCTGTTGAAGCTGGTGAACTGCGGGTTGTAACGGTCGTCGGTGAGGCCCTCGCCCTTGGCGAAGAAGGCGCCGCCACGGACTTCGCCGTACCAGCTCGGGCTGAAGTTGTAACGCAGGTTCAAGCCAGCGGTAGCGCCCTGCAGCTTGGACTTGTCATTGCTACCGGCGAAGTTCTGTGAGTAGCTGTTCTGAGCGCTGACACGGCCCAGGTAGACATAACCCACTTCCGCACCCACCGAGGTCGAGGGGTTGATCGCAAAACGGTAGCCGCCCTTGATGCCACCGGCGAATTCACCATTGTCGTAGGCGCCGCGGCTCACGTCGGCATAGCCGGCGTTCGCGCCTACATACCAACCCTGCTGAGCCGTCGGATTAGCAGCGTCCTGAGCAAAAGCAGCCGGAATAGCCACCACGCCAGCGGTAGCCAGGGCCAGAGCAAAAAGTGTCTTCTTCATTTTGGGGGATTCCTCTTCGTCTTATAAGTTCAGGCCGCATCGCCGGGGGTTCGGTCATACGCGGCCCGTGCACCAGTCTGTGACGGTGCTGGGGATTAGATGGGGAGGGGGCTGAAGAGTTTCAATACTTGTTAGTGTAGTATTAAGCTTCAGTTAATCACGAAACTGGCATGGCCTCCGATCAATCGACGCGCGACACGGCGCGCGCGGATCGGCGACAATAAGCGTTTTTAGCTGCCGCCCAGCCCCCGGAGAAATCTCTAGATGACTACCCGCCGCGAACTCGCCAATGCCGTGCGCGCTCTCGCCATGGACGCCGTGGAAAAGGCCAACTCCGGCCATCCGGGCATGCCCATGGGCATGGCGGACATCGCCGAAGTGCTGTGGAACGATTTCCTCCAGCACAACCCGACCAATCCGAAGTGGTTCAACCGCGATCGCTTCGTGCTTTCCAATGGCCATGGCTCGATGCTGCAGTACGCGCTGCTGCACCTGACCGGTTACGACCTGCCGATGGAGCAGCTCAAGCGCTTCCGTCAGCTGCATTCGAAGACCGCCGGCCATCCGGAAGCCAGCGAAACGCCAGGCGTGGAAACCACCACCGGTCCGCTGGGCCAGGGCCTGGCCAATGCGGTGGGTTTTGCGCTGGCCGAGAAAGTGCTGGCCGCGCACTTCAACCGTCCGGGCCACGAGATCGTCAACCACCACACCTATGTGTTCCTGGGCGACGGCTGCCTGATGGAAGGCATCTCGCACGAAGTCGCTTCGCTGGCCGGTACCTGGAAGCTGGGCAAGCTGGTGGCGGTCTATGACGACAACGGCATTTCGATCGACGGCGAAGTCCACGGCTGGTTCACCGACAACACGCCGGAACGTTTCGAGGCCTATGGCTGGAACGTGATCCGCGGCGTCGACGGTCATGATGCCGATGCGATCAAGGAGGCGTTGGCGCGGCGACGAGCCAGAGCGAACAAGCCCACCTTGATTTGCGCCAAGACCATCATCGGTTTTGGCGCGCCGCATAAGCAGGGCAAGGAAGAGAGCCACGGTGCGGCGCTGGGCAAGGACGAAGTCGCCGGCGCCCGTGACGCGCTGGACTGGCGCTACTGCGCCGTTCGAGATGCCGGCCGAGATCTACGCCGGCTGGGATCACAAGAAGTCTGGCGCCGAGCGCGAGCAGGCCTGGCACGACGCGCTGGCCAAGTACACGTCGGCGCATCCGGAGCTGGCCGCTGAGTTCAAGCGCCGCATGTCCGGCGAACTGCCGTCCGACTGGGCGGCCAAGTCGCAGGCCTTCGTCGACAAGCTGCAGGCCGACGGTCTGGAAATCGCATCGCGCAAGGCATCGCAGATGAGCATCGAGGCGTTCGCGCCGTTGCTGCCGGAACTGATCGGCGGTTCGGCCGACCTGGCCGGTTCCAACCTGACCAAGTGGAAGGGCAGCGTGGATGCCGCCAACGGCAACAGCGGTGATGGCAAGGGCAACTACGTCTACTACGGCGTGCGCGAGTTCGGCATGACCGCGATCGCCAACGGCCTGGCGCTGCATGGCGGCTTCATTCCGTACGACGCCACCTTCCTGGTGTTCTCCGATTACGCGCGCAACGCGGTGCGCATGAGCGCGCTGATCCCGGCGCACGCGATCCACGTGTACACGCATGACTCGATCGGCCTGGGCGAAGACGGCCCGACCCATCAGGCGGTGGAGCATCTGGCTTCGCTGCGCTACATCCCGAACAACCAGGTGTGGCGTCCGTGCGATGCGGTGGAATCGGCGATGTCGTGGAAGCTGGCGATCGAGCGCAAGGGCAATCCCGCCTGCCTCGTGTTCTCACGTCAGAATCTCAAGCATCAGCAGCGCAGCGCGCAGCAGGTGGCTGACATTGCCCGCGGCGGCTATGTGCTGTCCGATCCGCAGGACACCAAGTTCAAGGCGATCCTGATCGCCACGGGCTCGGAAGTGGGCCTGGCGACGGAAGCTGCACAGGTGCTGGCCCAGCAGGGCGTGCCGGTGCGCGTGGTGTCGATGCCGTGCACGGAAGTGTTCGATGCGCAGCCGCTGGAATACCG
Organism: uncultured Gammaproteobacteria bacterium; assembly: GCA_963765335.1. Classification (GTDB taxonomy): domain Bacteria; phylum Pseudomonadota; class Gammaproteobacteria; order Xanthomonadales; family Rhodanobacteraceae; genus Dyella. The sequence continues at coordinate 220,212 of CAVXWA010000018.1, forward strand.
CGAAGGCGTGCTGCCGGGCTGGTGCCGTGCCCGCGTGGCGGTGGAGGCGGCGACTTCCGACTTCTGGCGCAAGTATGTGGGCCTGGACGGCGATGTGATCGGCATGACCACGTTCGGTGCCTCCGCACCGGCGCCGCAGCTGTTCGAGCACTTCGGATTCACCGTGGCCCATGTGGTCGATGCGGTGAAGCGCGTTATTGCCTAAGTGCTGCGCCCTCTCCCCGATGGGGAGAGGGCTGGGGTGAGGGGCGGGTGCTTGCCCAATCCCCCAGCATAAAAAAACGCCGCGGTCATCGCGGCGTTTTTTTATGCCGGGCTTCCCTGTGTAGGAGCGCACCCAGTGCGCGACCGCAGAGCTTCGCCGTTACCGCTTCGTAGGCTATCGCGCACTGGGTGCGCTCCTACCAAAAGATCTCAGGCGACCAGCAGCGTCGCAAGATGCTCCGGATCCTGCGCAACCGCATGGGCGCCGGCTCTTTCAAGTTCCTCGCGGCTACCAAACCCCCACAGCACACCCACGCCACGTATGCGGTTGGCGACGGCACCGTCGATATCGAAGTGGCGGTCGCCGATCATCACGCTTTGTTCCGGCGCTGCAGTCGAAGTCCGCGAGCGCGGCGGCAATCATCGCCGCCTTCTCGCTATGCGGACTCGACGGATCGGGCCCGTAAAGTCGGCTGAAGGCGTTTCCGAATGGCAGGTGTTCGATGATCGGTCGCGCGTGACGCTCAGGCTTGCTGGTCACGACGGCAAGCTGATGGCCGGCTGTCTGCAGCTGCCGGATCATCGCTTCGATACCGGGATACACCGTGTGCTCGCGCCAACCGATGGTGTGGAAGCGATCGTGGTAGTGCTCGACTGCCTGTTCGATGCGGTCGTGATCGTGATCGAGCAGCGGCGCGAAGCTGTGCCGCAGCGGAGGACCGATCCAGTGGCGCATCTCGGCAGGCGCGGGCACGCCCAGCTGTGTCAGGGCGTGCCGTACACAGCCGAGAATGCCGAGCTCCGAATCGATCAGCGTGCCGTCGAGGTCGAACAGACAGAGCATCAGTGACCCGCACGTGCCCTGAGTGCGGCCACGGCCGGCAGCTCCTTGCCTTCGAGGAATTCGAGGAAGGCGCCGCCACCGGTGGAGATGTACGAGACATCCTTCTCGATGCCGTACTTGTCGACCGCGGCAAGCGTGTCGCCGCCGCCGGCGATCGAGAAGGCGGGCGACGCGGCGATGGCGCGCGCCAGCGTTTCGGTGCCTGCGCTGAAGGCGTCGAACTCGAACACGCCGACCGGACCGTTCCAAACGACCGTGCCGGCCTTGGCGATCATCTCGGCGTAGCGGCGCGCAGTCTCCGGCCCGATGTCCAGGATCAGCTCGCCGTCCTTCACTTCGTCGACCGGCTTGACCGTGGCCGACGCATGGGCCGAGAACTCCGGAGCCACCACGACGTCCACCGGCACGGGCACATCGGCATTGCGACGCTTGGCCGCGGCGATGACTTTCTTGGCCGCCGGGATGAGGTCGGGCTCGTACAGCGAATTGCCGACCGACCAACCCATGGCTGCGATAAAGGTGTTGGCGATGCCGCCACCGACGATCAACTGGTCGACCTTGCCGATCAGGTTTTCCAGCAGGGTGAGTTTGGTGGAGACCTTGGAGCCGGCGACGATGGCCAGCAACGGACGGGCCGGATGCTCCAGCGCCTTGCCCAGCGCGTCCAGCTCGGCGCACAGCAGCGGACCGGCGGCGGCGATCGGGGCGAACTTGATCACGCCGTGGGTGGAGGCCTGTGCGCGATGCGCGGTGCCGAAGGCGTCCATGACGAAGATGTCGCACAGGGCGGCGTACTTCTTCGATAGCGTCTCGTCGTCCTTGCCCTCGCCGACGTTCATGCGGCAGTTCTCGAGCACCACCACGTCCCCATCGGCGACATCGACGCCGTCGAGGTAGTCGGCAACCAGGCGCACCGGCTGGCCGAGCTTGTCACTCAACCAGGCGGCGACCGGCGCGAGCGACGATTCGGCATCGAACTGGCCTTCCTTCGGGCGGCCCAGGTGCGACAGCACCATGACCTTCGCACCCGCGTCGCGAGCGAGCTTGAGCGTCGGCAGGGCAGCCTCCAGGCGCTGGGTCGACGTGATCCGGCCGTTCTCGATCGGTACGTTCAGATCTTCGCGGATCAGTACGCGCTTGCCGCGCAGCTCCAGATCGCTCATGCGGGTGACGGACACGGCGGAACTCCCTTGCTTGGATTCGTGGAAACGGACGCCCGGAGGCGCGAACCGCGTATTGTCCTGTCCGACCGCCGGCGATGCAAACCACGCGACAGGTATCCTAGGCCATTAATATTTCACTGCCCGCAAAGGACACGCGCATGACCCCGGATCTGGTCTTGTATGGCTACTGGCGCTCGAGTGCCGCCTATCGCGTTCGTATTGCCTTGAATCTCAAGGGCTTGGCCTACGAGTCGCGGCCGGTGCATCTGGTCCGGGACGGCGGCGAACAGCATGCCCCGGACTATCGGGCCTTGAATCCGCAGGAGCTCGTGCCTTGCCTCATCGATGGCGGGCAGGTGTTTACCCAGTCGATGGCGATCATCGAATACCTCGACGAAACCCGGCCCACGCCACCCTTGCTACCCGCCGACCCGGCCGGTCGTGCCCGCGTGCGGGCGTTGTCCCAGGTGCTGGCCTGCGATGTCCATCCGCTGGGCAATCTGCGGGTGCTGCAGCATCTTGTGACGCAGTTCGATGCTGACGACGCCGCCAAGGGCGTGTGGTCGCGGCACTGGATTGGGGGGGGGCTCAGGGCGCTCGAAGCGATGCTGGCTGGTAACGTCGCGACCGGCCGCTTCTGCCATGGCGATAAGCCCACCATGGCCGATGCCTGCCTGGCACCGCAGGTCTACAACGCCGTGCGCTGGAAACTGTCGCTGGACGACTTCCCGACGATCCAGCGTATTTATGCCGCGTGTCAGGCGCTGGAGGCGTTTCAGAAAGCGGCGCCGGAAGCGCAGTCAGACGCGCCTGCCGCGAGTTAGGGCGATGCGTAAGCTGTCATTCCGGCGGCTTTGGCCGGAATGACAGCAAACCCGGGAGACGGGAGCTTGAGCGATCGCCGCGGCTCTCGTCGCCCCTCGTTGCTTAGAAGCCCAGCCCGTACGGATCGTTGCCGACCAGTTCGGTGCTCTCCGATCCGCTGCCCTCGGACAAGCGAATCTTGAGCGCCAGGCCATCGCGCGAGTCGGCCTTGTTGAGCGCCTCGTCCAGCTCGATGCGGCCTTCTCTTGTAAAGGCGGTAGAGCGACTGGTCGAACGTCTGCATGCCTTCCTGCAGGCTGCGGTCCATCGCTTCCTTGACGTCGTGCACCTGGCCGCGGCGAATCATGTCGCGGATCAGCGGCGTGTTGAGCAGCACCTCGGTGGCCGGCAGGCGGCGACCGTCCTTGCCGACCACCAGGCGCTGGCTGATCACCGCTCGCAGGTTGAGCGCGAGGTTCATCAGCACGTTCTTGTGCGCCGATTCGGGGAAGAAGTTGAGGATGCGCTCCAGCGTCTGGTCGGCGTTGTTGGAGTGCAGCGTCGCCAGGCACAGGTGACCGGTTTCGGAGAACGCGATGGCCGCTTCCATGGTGTCGGTATCGCGGATCTCGCCGATCATGATCACGTCCGGCGCCTCGCGCATCGCGTTGCGCAGGGCCTCGTGATAACTGTGCGTGTCCAGGCCGACTTCGCGCTGGTTGACGATCGACTGTCTTGTGGCGGTGCAGGTATTCGATCGGATCCTCGATGGTGAGGATGTGGCCCGACGAGTGCTGGTTGCGGTGATCGATCATCGCCGCCAGCGTGGTCGACTTGCCGGAGCCGGTGGCGCCGACCACCAGGATCAGGCCGCGCGGTTCCATGATCAGTTCACGGAAGATGCCCGGCAGCTGCAGCTGGTCGACGCTGGGAATCTCGCTCTTGATCGCACGGATCACCATGCCGACTTCGCCACGCTGCTTGAACACGTTGATGCGGAAGCGGCCGGCTTCTTTCACCGCCAGCGCCATATTCAGCTCCAGGTCCCGCTCGAACTGCGGCACCTGGCCCTCGTCCATCAGCGAATAGGCGATCTTCTTGACCATGCCGCTAGGCAGGCCGGTATTGCCCAGCGGGTACAGCTTGCCCTCGACTTTTATGTTCACAGGTGCGCCGGTCGTCAGGAACATGTCCGACGCGCCCTTGTCAACCATTAGCTTGAGGAAGTAACCAATGTCCACTCGAATCCCCTGAATTTCGCGCGCATTGCTAAAGTGGATTATGCCCGCCCACAATACGCTGCGACACTCCGAGAGGAATGAGTGATGGTGCACATCTTTTTCCCGCTGTTCGGGCGCCCTAGGGGTGCTCGCCTGGCGGTTTCGACCTTGACGCTGGCATTGACGCTGGCGCTTTCCGGCTGCGCCTCCACGCCGCCGCCGGACGGAATCATGAACCAGGCCCAGGTGCAACTGCAGGCGGCGCGCGATGCCGGCGCCGCCGATTACGCGCCGGTGGACCTGGGCTTTGCGCAAAACAAGTTCCAGCTGGCCCAGACCGCCCTGGCCAAGGGCAAGTACGACGATGCGGCCACCCTGGCCGACGAAGCCCGTGCGGATGCCGAGTTGGCCCGCGCCAAGGCCCGTCTCGCGGCGGCCCGGGCACAGATCCAGAGCAAGGGCGACGCCAACCGCCAGCTGCGCGATCAGATCGACCAGTCGCTGAGCCATGAGCAGCAGCAGGACCAGAGCCAGAACCCGGCGCTTCCGGTCCAGCAGCAGACTCCGACGGACATGCCGGCACCTGCTGCTTCCTCGCTGGCCGAGCCCATCCCCCAGGGGCAGGGTTTCCAGACCGTACCCCAGTCGACCACTGACCAGGGAGGTCATCCATGAAAACCTTGGCCCTCCGTTGTTCGGCGCTCGTGCTGGCCATGGCCGCCGTGGGTATGGCTCACGCCAGCAACAAGGACGATATGGACATCGCCCGCTTGAACAGCAGCCTCGACCAGCTCGCCAGTGACCCGGCCTTGGGCAGCTATGCCCAAGCCGAGCAGGCGCGTGCCCGCGACGCCATCAACCAGCTGGCTCAGGCTCGCTCCCACGACCGTGCCCATGCGCTCTACCTGGCCGAGCGCCGGGTCGACCTGGCCCGTGCCACCGCACAGCTGCAGGACGCGCAGTTGAAGGTCAACCAGCTCGACCGCGAGCACGACCAGATCCTGCTCGACGGCAGCCGCCGCGAGGCCGATCAGGCTCGACGTGAGCTGGATCGCCAGCGCCTGCAGTACCAGATGGCGCAGGAAGAGGCCGCACGCCAGCAGGCAGAGGGCGCCGAAGCCACCGCCCAGGCGCAGGCCGAGGCGCTGCAGGCCAAGAAGCTCGCCGCCGCGCAGGCCAAGGTCGCCAATGCCGCCAAGAAGCAGGCCGACCTGGCGGCCCAGGCGGCGCGCGCGATGCGTGCGCAGATGCAGGGCGACAGTTCGTCCTCTGACGACAGCAGCTCGAAGAAAGACCAGGGCAAGTAACCACCCAAGCCCTCGAGGCGAGCTCGTACGAAGGCCGACAGATTGATCCTGTCGGCCTTCGTACTTTCGTTCGGTAGGCAAGGCGATGCAGCTTGCTGCGACGTTTCGTTCAAGATCCGGAAAGTCTTTGTTGAATTCGTGCAAAAGGCTGTTCTATCAGCTTTTTTTGCGAATATTAGGCTGGCGATCTAGTCCCTTTGTGACGCTTGCATGACCCTGATCCGGGGAGTAGGGTCGAGTTCCCAGGGCGCACTTCGCGCCCTGGGTCATTGACCGGAATCATGCATCTACCCTTCCCCAACATCGAAGTCCATGGCCCGATTAACCGGCATGGATGGCGAGTGTGTGCATGTCTTTCAGCGTCTGAGGGCGCCCCCAGGGGTCGCCCGTCGTTCTCTCCAGAGGAGGTCGAATCATGTTTGAAAACCAGCAGCGTGATGATGTCGAAGCCTTGATGAAGGCCGACGCGGAGTTTCGTCGGCTCTACCAACACCACCAAGAGCTCGACAGCAAGGTGCACGACGCCGAGATTGGCGTGCTTCCCATCGATGACATGACGTTATCGGGCATGAAGAAGGAGAAACTCCACGCGAAGGAGCGGCTCCAGCGCATGTGGGACAATCACGCGCACCGCATCAATTAAATCTGCGAGTTTTCGCATGAACGCGGCCCCGGTACCTCCCGCAAGGGAACGGTTTCCGGGGCCGCTCCGTTTCTGGCATGGGGGAAGGGGGTGCCACGGCTCGGTTATCATCAGAGCCCCTTCTGGTCGTGATGACGCGGCCGGTGCTTTCTGCAAGGAGTCCCCATGACGGTCCACCAGAGTGTCCTCGAACTGATCGGACGTACCCCGATGGTACGCGCGCAGCGCCTGGATGTCGGACCCTGTCGAGCTGTTCCTCAAGCTGGAAAGCACCAATCCTGGCGGCTCGATCAAGGACCGCATCGGTCTCTCGATGATCGAGGGCGCCGAGCGCGCCGGCAAGATTCGTCCCGGCGACACCCTGGTCGAAGGCACCGCGGGCAATACCGGTCTCGGCCTGGCGCTGGTGGCGCAGCAGAAGGGCTACCGCCTGATCCTGGTGGTGCCCGACAAGATGAGCCGCGAGAAGATCTTCAACCTCAAGGCCATGGGCGCCGAAGTGGTGCTCACCCGCTCGGACGTCGCCAAGGGCCATCCGGAGTACTACCAGGACATGGCCGAGCGCATCGCGCGCGAGACGCCGGGCGCGTATTTCATCAACCAGTTCGGCAACCTGGACAATCCGCGCGCGCCGATATCGCCACGACCGGCCCGGAAATTCTTCGAGCAGACTGGACGGCCAGCGTCGATGCCATCGTGGTCGGTTGCGGCTCGTCGGGCACGCTCAGCGGACTGTCCAAGTTCTTCGCCGCAGCATTCGCCGAACACCGAGTTCGTGCTGGCCGATCCGGTCGGCTCGATCCTCGCGCAATACATCAACGAAGGCACGCTGTCGACCAAGTCCGGCAGCTGGATGGTCGAGGGCATCGGTGAGGACTTTCTGCCGAGCATCAGCGACTTCACCCGCGTGAAGAAGGCCTATGCGATCCCCGACAAGGAAAGCTTCCTGGTGGCGCGCGAACTGCTGGCGAAAGAGGGCATCCTCGGCGGCTCGTCCACCGGCACCCTGCTGGCGGCGGCGCTTGCGCTACTGCCGCGAGCAGACCGACGCCGAAGCGCGTGGTGACCCTGGTCTGCGACACGGGCAACAAGTACCTGTCGAAGATGTACAACGATTACTGGATGCTCGACAACGGCTTCCTCGAGCGCGAGCAGTATGGTGATCTACGCGATCTGTTGCTGCGCCCGTTCGCGCAGCGCGACACCGTGGTCATCGGGGCGAACGAACTGCTGATGACAGCGTATACACGCATGAAGCTGTACGACGTCTCCCAGCTTCCGGTGATGGACGGTGATCGCCTGGTAGGCATCCTGGATGAGTCCGATGTGCTGATGCATGTGCACTCGGACGAGACCCGGTTCCGTGACGTCGTGTCGACCGCGATGACCAGCAACCTGGAGATGTTGGACGTGCGGTCGCCGATCGAAGCGTTGCTGCCGGTATTCGATCGTGGCCACGTGGCCATCGTCGTCGATGGCGAGCAGTTCCTGGGCCTGATCACCCGGATCGATCTGCTGAACTATCTACGCCGCAAGGTGCATTGAATGGCGGCTTGAGGCGAGTCCAGGATGAATCATCGGATTGCCCGCCCGCTGCCATGAAAGTTTGTTGAAATCGCGTGCGTGGAAAGTCGCCGTTCGCGGCCGACTGGATCGCACCCGTTTTGAAGGAGTAACACCCGATGTGTGGAATCGTTGCTGCTGCCGCCCAGCGTGATGTGGCGCCGCTGTTGATCGCCGGCCTGAAGGCGCTGGAATATCGCGGGTACGACTCGGCCGGTCTGGCCGTGTTGGATCAGGGTGAGATTCGCCGCGTACGTGCCAAGGGCAAGGTGCGCGAAATGGAATCGCTGTATCTGGCCGAGCCCTTCCCCGGTGGCACCGGCATCGCGCACACCCGCTGGGCCACGCATGGCGTGCCCAATGAGGCGAACGCGCATCCACACATGGCCGGCAGCGTGGCGCTGGTGCACAACGGCATCATCGAGAACTACGCCAGCCTGCGTGCCGACCTGCAGGCGCGTGGTCATGTGTTTACCTCGGAGACCGATACCGAGGTGATGGCCGCCCTGATCAACGAACACATCGAATCGGGTTTGAGCCTGCGCGATGCGGTGACGACGACGGTGCGTGAACTCGAGGGCGCCTACGCCATCGCTGTGATCAGTAGCAAGGAGCCAGGTCGCGTCATCGGTGCACGCCACGGTGCGCCGCTGCTGATTGGCGTGGGCATCGGTGAGCACTTCTTTGGCTCGGATGCGCAGGCGCTGATTCAGGTCACCAACAAGATCATCTATCTCGACGAGGACGATGTTGCCGAGATCACGCGCGACAGCGTGGCGATCTTCGGCCTCGATGGTCAGCGCGTCGAGCGTTCCATGCACGAAAGCGAGTTGTCGGCAGATGCGGTGGAACGTGGTGAGTATCGCCACTACATGCAGAAGGAGATCTTCGAGCAGCCCCATGCCGTGGCAGCAACGCTTGAGGCGCGCATCGGTCCGCATGGCGTGCTGCCCAATATCTTCGGTGTGGATGGCGACGAGCTACTGAATCGCGTGCGCGGCCTGCATATCATTGCCTGTGGCACCAGCTATCACGCCGGTCTTGTGGCCAAGTACTGGATCGAAGAGTACGCGCGCCTGCCAGTGAGTGTTGAAGTGGCGAGTGAGTATCGCTATCGCGAGGCCGTGGTGCCCGATGGCACGCTGTTCATCGCCATCTCGCAGTCGGGCGAAACGGCCGACACGCTGGCTGCGATGCGCGAATCGCGTCGGCGCGGCTATCTCGGCACGCTGGCCATCTGCAACGTGCCCGAATCATCCGTGGTGCGCGAGGCCGACCTCAAGCTGATGACGCGTGCCGGCCCAGAAATTGGCGTGGCATCGACCAAGGCATTCACCACCCAGCTGGCGGCACTGGCCCTGCTTACCCTGCATCTGGCGCACAAGCGTGGCCTGGATCGGGCGCGCTATGTGGATTTGTGCACGCAGCTGCAGCACCTGCCGCGCGCCCTTGAAGATGCACTCAAGCTGGAGCCGCAGATCATCGAGTTGTCGGCGCATCTGATTCATCGCCAGCATGCGTTGTTCCTCGGGCGCGGCGCGCAGTATCCGGTAGCACTTGAGGGCTCGCTCAAGCTCAAGGAAATCTCCTATATCCACGCCGAGGCTTATCCCGCCGGCGAACTCAAGCACGGTCCGCTGGCGCTGGTCGACGAAGACATGCCGGTGATCGCTGTAGCCCCCAACGGCCCGCTATTGGACAAGCTCAAGTCCAACCTGCAGGAAGTGCGTGCGCGCGGCGGCGAGTTGCTGGTGTTTGCCGATGGCGAAGCCTGCCTGGAAGGCAACAACGCTCGTGGCGTCACACTGCGCATCAACGGTGGCGGCGACTTCATCGCTCCCGCCGTGTTTACCGTGCCGCTGCAATTGCTTGCCTATCACGTGGCAGTACTGCGCGGCACCGACGTCGATCAGCCGCGCAATCTGGCGAAGTCGGTGACGGTGGAATGATTTGGTTATTAAGTGCCGGGAGCTATCCCGGCACTTGCCACCCTCGGTTTCCGTCCTAGTCCCCAAGGACACCTCGGGCTACTACGCCCATTACCAGCGCTTTCTGCTCGGCGAGATCGCCACTCTGACGCAGGAAGGCTGGAGCCATGTCCAGATCGCCCGCCTCTTTCAACAAAGAGGCTATCTGACCGTGCGCGGCAAGCCGTTCCTGGCTAAGCACATCTGGTCCATGGTCAAGAAGAGTCGGTTGGACGGTTGAGCTACCTGTCGGCACTGATCGGGGTATCGACCGCGGACTCCGAAATCGCAGCTGCTACGGGCTCTACCCTGTCCTCTGGCGGCGTCGTCGACTCGGCAAGTAGCCGAAGGGCAATTGACTCTAGTTCTTGCTTGCCACCTTCGGGAAGCTGCTCCCAAAAATTGCTCTGATTGGACTGCGGCCGGTTTCACAGACACCGAGTTTAGGTGGGATGATGAAGCCGGCCGCAGTCCAGATTGCGCCACCAGGACGCGAGGTTGATCGTCATCAGCAGCACTAGCGCCACCAGTGAGACCCAAGCGAACCTTGCAGCCGGCTTGAATGAAAGCTCGAGCGTCTGCACTCTGGGCGGCACGATGATGCCCTGGAGCGCGTCGTTGACGCGGAGCGTATGCAGTCTCACTGTGTGCCCGCTGTCCTTGGTTGCGGCACGCCATGCGTCGTTGAAGGATTGGCTTACGACGAGCAGGCTCGGGCGATCCCATGCTTGATTGAGCTTGATCTTCAGGAAGTCACCGCGGTCGAGGATGGCGCTGGCTGCGTTGGGTTCGACCTGATCGGATGAGTCGATCTCTACGGCATTGTTCGCAACGTCCATGACAGGCAAGTCTAGGCGCATGAATCGTCCCCAACGCTCTTTGACGCCATAAACCCATAGACCGTCATATGTGCCGGCGAGAACCAGTCCGTTCGACGATAGAGGATGAGCCGCGACCAAGGCACCGATATTGGCCAACTTGAATTCGGTTGTAGCGAGAGCGGTTGCGCTTATGCTTGAACTCTCTCGGCCGTATACCGATGACTCGCCGCCGAGTCGTTGCACAAACGCGTGATAACTCCGCGGCGACAGACTGTTGTACGAGTGAAGCGAGGCGAGCCCGACTTGCGCATTGAGGTTGGGCGGCAGCACCGACAGGGGCTCCAACATGGCGTAGCGGCTTCCGTCCTCTGTCTGCTCCATCAAGGCATGTACGAAAGGAGAGGACAGGACGACGTCGGACTTCGCTTGCGTAAGCAACATGTCGCGATCAACGACGCCGAGCCAGACAACGGACGCGAGGATCACGAGCTCTGGACGAGTACGTTCAGCCGCTACAAGGCATGTCAGCAGAATCGCTGCATACCCTGCGATCATCAAGGTTCTAGCTGGCATGACGGGATGAATCGCAAATGCAACCATCAGGGTCGCCAGGTACAGTGCTCCAGCTAACAGCCAGCGCCAGCGGCGTCCCTGCTGGCCGGCGCGGCCTTTCGCCTTGAGCAAGGTGTCCAGTTGTGTCGCCGCGATCATTGTCAGCGGTATGACGGCTATCGCAATGGGAGTGGTGCGGGAAATATTCATGCCGAGATGGCTGACCGCGAAGGCGAAAACCGTCCCCGAGCCGATCAATAGCGAGAGCACGCCAATGCATAGCCACCAGCCCCAGGTTCGACGCACATCGGGAGCTAAAACGAAAAAGAGTGCGACAGGGGTAAGGCTAAGCCCTCCATAAAGCGCGATGAAGTCTGCTGACGAGGGGTTGCCATAGGCTTGCGGAAACGCCCATAGCGCAAGTTGCGTGGCAATACTGCCGGCGCTCGAAACGTCCGGCAGCACGGCGCGAAAGAACGAAATATCGGGCCTCAGCCTGGCAGACGCCATGGCTGCAACGAAGGTATCGAGCATGGTGGGTAGCGCCAGGGCAATGCCTAACACCGCTCCTGCTGCCATCGGAAACAGGCGCCGGGCCCCGTAGTGGCGCCAGCCGCGGAGTTTTATCTGCTGGCGGGCGGCATAAATGACCAGCCCGGCACCGAGATACAGATGATAAATCACCATCTGCGGATAACCCGTGCTCAATAGGGCATAGATGGCGAAAACCAAAAAGCTCCAGCTAGCCAGGTCCCCTTTGCGCGAGAAGACCGTCATCGCCCAATACAAGGCGAGTGCCCAGGCATAAGTCGAGGCGAACATCGGAAAGGTCGCCCAGTAAATGAGCGTATGACCGGTTCCGAGTGTGATGGCCGCAAACAGTGACGGCCAAGGTCCCAGCCCGAATTCGCGAGCAAACAGCAACGCGAATAGTCCGGCCAAGAAGGAAGCCAGCAGGGCCACTGCAGTGACGAGCCTGGAAGGATCCTTGACGATCCACGTGAAGGGGAGCGTAGGGAGGAAGGTAGGGCTGAGTATCGATTGGTGAAAAACGGGACGACCGAGCTCGTTGTACGGATTCCAGGTCGTGATCCAAGTGGAGCGCTTGCCGTTGAGGATCACGGCGGCATCCGGGATGTAGCCCTTGATATCGTCGTTGAACTTCCGATTCTCCAGGTGCGTGCCCTTGGGGTCGGAGAGGCCGAACTCTATGCCCTGGCGGTCAGCGATGATGACCCTACCCTGGACGATCACCGCCCAAAAACCGATGAGAAAGATCACACCGTATAGCAGTAGTGCGAATCGGAATGAGGCGAGAGGATGTATCCGGCTCGTTTGGGAGGATGGACCCGCGGCTTCGAGTGCTTTCATCTTTCCAGAGTGTCGTGGTCAAAGGTGAGAGGACAGCGTTCCACGAGGAAACCCCCGTCGTCCGGCTGTCTTTCGCGGATCATCGTCATGGCGGGCAAAGTTCAACCCTGGGGGCTGGTTCCCATATGGTTCGACGCTGGGTTCTCGCGAGCGACGTAGAACTCCAGGTCTGCTGGCGCACCCGGTACCGACACTCGCTGGTAGTGCTGCATAAGGTAATCGTAGAGATCAGCATGGGTGACTGGATAGGCAAGTTCCGCCCGGCCATCCAGCGGCGCGACCGAAACCACGACCAGGCCCGGTGGAGCGGCCTTTAGTCTGGCGATCTCGGCGTCCTGGAAAGCGTGGCCCCGAGGAAATAGCGGATAGACCTCCCAAAGTGGGTTCCTCTCGTTGAGGGCGGCACTTAATCCGGGAAACATCGGCACAGCGACAACCGGCCTATGCTTGAGCTCCTTGGTCTGGATCAACTCGTCCGCTGTTCTCAGCAGGAGGGCATCGCGTGGATCGACTTGGACCGTATCCGTGCCGACACGGATGCTTTGCCAATGACCGCTGATAGCCGACTGATACCGGGGATGCAGCGGAAGCGCGGCCGTAAAACACATCACAGCCAGCAGAGCAGGCCAGATCAACCGATGTCGCGCTTTGGTTGAAGAGGTCACGTATGGGAGCGTCAGCGCCGCAATGAGGGCGGGAATGATCGCTTGAGCGAGATGAGATGCGTCCGCTCTCGAAAAGGCGACATTGGTGTAGGGAATAAGGACGATGATCGCCGCCGTGAATACGGCATGCTGCCTTGTACTCCGCCGGCGAATCAGCTGCAGGACACGCAGTCCGCCTATGGCGGCCATGGCCACAAAGCCAACGAAAAAGATGCCCAGGGTGAACCGGTCGAGATGGAATCCCGCGTCTGTCAGCCGCCACGGCCACGGCACGGGCAAGGCGAGATTCGTCCCGTGGTTATCGACCAGGAGAAACCTCATCATTTCGACGTTTGCCATGAAATAGCCTGGCACCAGCACGCCGAAGCCTATAGCGGGCAGATAGCCGACGACGACCCCCACTGCGTAGACGCACACTAGCCGGAACCGCTGAAAATCCTGATGCGGCGAAAACGCCAGCACGATACAGGTCAGCAGGCCGGCGAAAACGGCGTAGATGCCATGGTTCTGGCCGATCAGTTCAGCCACGCCGGTCGTCAATCCGAGGACGAACATTCTGCCCGGGCGGGGCCGCGCCAAGACATATGCGATCGCTGCGAGCAGCACGATCGAAATCGTTATGTCGAAGATTTTGTGCCGCGGCATCATCCAGACGGCGATCAGGAGTGCCGGGACTAACAGGCGTGTCCAGCGGTTCTCGCGCCAGGCATGAGCGACCAGCGCAACTGCAATGGCAAGGCCAGCTCCCATCCATATGGCGAGACTGGCGCGCAGCGCAAGGATGCCGTCATTGTGCACCGCCCCCAGAGCCGCGGCCGAAAGGTAATAGCGGCCTACTTCATAGGCCATGAAGTCCCGTACCGGAACCTCCCCGGCGAGGACTCGCCTAACGCCGTACCAGAGATATCCCTCATCGGCCAGGAAGGACCCATAGTGGCCATCGAACAGGAACACCGCCAACGTGATAAGCGCTGCCAATCCCGCGGATGGGATAAGCGAATGCTTCCAGCTGGCTTCAGAGTACTGCTGGAATCGGCCGACTTGATTCATGGACACCTTTGATAGGGACATTTGCACGAGTGCCTATTCGCTGCCCTGGAGAATCCGCTCGGCGCTAGTGAGGATTTGGTCAAGTTGTTGCTCGACCCCAAGCCATAGCGGTAGCCGCACAAGCCTGTCGCTGACCTCGTCGGTCACCGGCAGAGCGCTGTCGGCGCGTCCATATTGCAATCCTGCCGGAGACGAATGAAGCGGAAGATAGTGGAACACGGCCTGGATCCCGGCCTCCTTCATCTGGCTGATGAAGTGGGTGCGATGCTGAAGGCTTGGCAGCATCAGATAATAGATATGGGCGTTGTGGGTGCAGGCATCGGGAATAGCCGGGACACTGATCCCCTGTGCCTTCGACCAGGCTAGATAACGATCCCAGATCGCCAGACGTCGACTGGTGATGGATTCCGCGTCCTCAAGCTGGGCTAGGAGAAATGCCGCCAATATCTCGCTCGGCAAGTAGGATGAGCCCACATCTACCCAGGTGTACTTATCGATCTGTCCACGGAAAAAGCGGCTGCGGTTGGTCCCTTTTTCGCGAATGATCTCCGCGCGTTCGACGAAACGTTGATCGTTGATCAATAAGGCACCACCTTCACCACAGATGATGTTCTTGGTCTCGTGGAAGCTCAGTGCCGCGAGATGCCCAATGCTGCCCAACGGACGTCCGCGATAGCTCGAGAGGATGCCCTGCGCTGCATCTTCGATGACCAGCAAGCCATGCCTCTCCGCAAGCTCCATGATGACGTCCATTTCACAGCCGACGCCGGCGTAATGCACGACGCAAATGGCCTTGGTTCGCGGAGTGATGGCGCGCTCGATCAGACGTTCGTCAATATTTAAGGTGTCTGGACGGATATCCACAAAAACCGGCACGGCACCCCGAAGCGCGAACGCGTTCGCCGTCGAAACGAACGTAAACGAAGGCATGATCACCTCGTCTCCCGGTTGCAGATCCAGGAGCAAAGCCGCCATCTCGAGTGCCGCGGTGCATGATTGCGTGAGTAGGGCCTTCTTGCAGCCGATGCGATGTTCCAGCCATGCATGGCACTGCTTGGTAAACGGGCCATCACCAGAAAGGTGCGCGTTGGCATGGGCCCTCTCGATGTAGGAGAGCTCCTTGCCCGTCATGAACGGTTTATTGAAAGGAATCACGTCTTAACCCTGGCTGGAAACAATGATGCCGACCACGACCAAAATTAGCCCCAGCATCTTGGGCAAACTATAAGCTTCCCCGAATAACGGGACCGCGGCCAGACCGACAAGGACAAAATTGAGTGCCATGAACGGATAGGCTTTACTCAAGTCCATGCGTGACACTGCGAGCATCCAGCATAAAGAGGCGGCGAAGGCCGCTGCCAGGCCACTAATGACCCACGGATTGAGCAGCATGCTCACGACGTACCGCAACGGCTCCGCTTGACCCCATTGCTGGATCCTTAGCGTTGCCTGCCACTTGAGCACAAGCTGGCCATAAACCGTGAAAAGAACGGTCAGTGCTATGCAGATATAAGCCATTGGCTACTCCTCGCGCCATCCCCAGATGTAGTGCGCGGCGTTGGGTCCCACGTTGAACAGCAAGTCCAGCACG
The DNA here is from genome assembly GCA_963765335.1 of uncultured Gammaproteobacteria bacterium. Taxonomy (GTDB): domain Bacteria; phylum Pseudomonadota; class Gammaproteobacteria; order Xanthomonadales; family Rhodanobacteraceae; genus Dyella. Next base: position 235,977 of record CAVXWA010000018.1, read on the forward strand.
GTGACTGCCTGTTCAAAGGGAGGATACAGTTGCGGGTATTCGGGGTAGTTTGGGTAATCGTGGAAAGTCAACTCGATGCCCGCGGCTTCAAATTTGCGTGAGTCGATATAGTTTCTCGCCGAAGGGCCGGAAAAATAGTGTGTCGCACCTATACAGCGAAGTAGCTCGATCAATCGGTCCTGTTTTCTACCGCTGACCTGGAATTCGCGTGAGTCACGAAACTCGGTTTTCAGGCCCAGTAGGTCAGTAGCGATGAGGCGCGTGAGGTGTTGGTTAAGCGCCGAGAGCGAGCGCCATTCGACTCCGAGGTATATGTCCCGAAATAGAGCTTCGTATTGCTTGAAGAATGGCGCCCTGGAGTAATTGTGCACGATGCTGGCCCAATGCTTTCGCTGCCAGCTGTGGTCAAAGATCTGGACCTCGTGAATAAGGTGGTCGGTCTTGTTCCCCACGGGAATGGTCAGCCATTGCAGGCCGTTCGCTGTCTTGATCCTGTTTCGCGTGCGCCAATCTCGCGTGGTGAACTGCACGTCGTCAAAGAAGACCAAGGTATCGACGGCACGAATGAGATCGAAATAGCCCTTCCAGGGGATGTAGCTCGATTGAATGATCGCAACGCGCATGGGTCAAGGCCTTGAGGAGACACGACCCAGCGTGGCCAGGACGCGCAGGTCAGGGGCAGTCCAGCTGCGCTGACATACCTCTGGCCAGTAGTGCTGCAGCAACTCGTGATTGTGGTGATGGCGTACGCCCGGGCGCGAAACCAACAGGCACGAATCAAAGCCCGCCTGCACCGCACCCAATGCGTCACGAGCAACATTGTCGCCTACCATGAGCAGTGATTCGGGAGCCAGTCCAAGTCGCTGGGAAGTCACCAGGAATGCGTTCGTATCCGGCTTTTCCCCGCCGTGCTCACGACTGAACACGATCGTGTCGAAGAGGCTGCTGATCTCTGGAATGGTCGCCAACTTGGCGCGCTGGCTGGCCGGAGGATTGTCGGTCAGCAATGCAATGCGAAAGCCCGCGGCCCTGAGTGAGGACAGCACGTCGGGGACCTCGGCAAAGAGTGTTGCCCGGTTCGGCATTGCGGCCCGGTATGCTGCGAGCAGCTCTGCATGCGCGTGATCCAGTTGTAGCCGGCTGGCAAGCATGTCGATGAGTCGATCGTGGTGTCCCTCCTCGACGATGGCATAGGTCGCCCGGAGCAGTCGCTCGGGAGCAACCAGCCAGGACAGGGCAGACGCAGCGACCGCCATCTTGTCCATTAGCCAGCGCTTATGGTCGATTAGGGTGTCGTCCAGATCGAACACGACGCCATCCCAGCGACCGTCGATGGGCATGGGCATACTGTGTTGACCCAGCGTGCGCACCGTTCGTACGGGCCGCGAGGGCTGACGATGTGGCAAGCCCATCAAGAAGGCGACAAGTCCGTTTCCTTCCGCATGTGCGTGGCAGCTCGATGTTCCATGGCGAGGATTTATGTCGGAGACGTAAAGTGTTCCGTCGGGTAGCCGTAGTACCTGGACGTTGAAAATACCGCTGCCATTCTGCGAAGCCAGCCACTGCGAAGTATCTTGGACAGCTTTCTCAAGAGAGGCATCGCATACGGATTCGCTGATCACCGCGAACCCGCCAGATGTTCGGACTCGTCGCCGCAACGTGATGGGCGAGACTCGTCCGTCAAAATCGATGGCGAAATCGGCCGAGAATTCGTCGAATTCCCGGACCCAGGGTACCCAGCAATGACTCCTCGCCAGGCTATCGATATCGAGCGTCGCCAGCTCGCTGGCGGTGCGTACGACAAGCATGTCGCGCCCACCCCATCCGTTCCGTGGCTTGCCACACAGCGGTAGCTCGCCATGCAGCGACAGTGGGACAGGACGTTGCACGGGCACGCCCGCATCCAGCAGGGCTTCGTATGTCAACTGCTTGTCCAGCAGGACATCGACCAACCGCCCTCCTGGCGAGCCCAGGCGAGCGCCAGCGGCCTCGATACGATTGCGCAACGAAGCAAGCGGCTTGATCACCAGGTTGGAGCAGGGGAGTACCAGGTCCACATGCTCGCGTCGGATGGTTTCTTCGAGAAACTGCGCGAATTGCTCCAGATCGGCAGCCGCTGGCGACACGAGATAGCGATCCGCGAAGTAGCGTCCGAGATTGTCGGCAATGGTGTCCGCCACAATAACCCGGGTGTCCGGGATTGCCCGGATGGTAGAAACGAGGGATTCACCCTGGAATCCCCCTCCCGCGACGACTAGAACGGTCAGCGGCATGGACGAGCTTCGACGAAAAGGCCATTGCAAATGTCCGGAAGGTCGAAGCCGATCTGATTCATGGCCTCCCGCACCTTGTCACTGAGCTGAAGCGAATCGATTTGGCCCGTCGTGAACGGCTTGAGCATGAGTCCAGCGCGGCCGATGATGTCCAGGCCAGCATCCGAAAGTAATGCGTCCAGTTGTGCAGGATCGAAATAACGCCGATGTCCAAGAGCGCGGTCAGCTTCGCTCAGCGAGTGGAGATCATCCATCAAGCCGGCCCCTTGGCCGATGAGGCGATGCAAGGAGAACGCATTGGGAACAGCGATCATCATGCGTCCATGGGGTGCCAGAAACGACTTGAACCGCTGCAGGATGAGACCCGGGTCCTCGACGTGCTCAAGGATGAAGCCCATCTCGATCACATCAAAGCGTTCATCGGTGTGAAAGTCTTCGAAGAAGGACTGGACCAGTTCCAGCTTGGCCGGCGGCGCCATCTCTTGGTTGAAGAGGTCGATGATTTCCGCGGACCCTTCGATGATGACGTGGCGCGCGAGACGGTCTCCCAAGCTGTCCAAGAGACCCTTCACCACAAAACGATGTCCAACACCAAGGCTAAGCAGGCGAATGGACGATAGATCGCGCGTACGACGGACGATCTGTTCCAGCGTTGCCTTGAGCAGAAGAATATTGTCGCCGTAGTAGGCAAAGCCGGGAACGTAGGCGTCGCGATCCTGATCGATGGTCATGTGCGTTTAGGTATCCAGCAAAGTCAGTCGATATGCTTGATGATGAAGACGGGGCGCCCCTGCGTCTGCACGAAGATGCGCGCGACGTATAGCCCGATGACGCCGAGCGCCAGCATCATGACGCCGAACATGCCTGTGAGCAGAGCCACGATCGAGGGGAAACCAATTAGCGTCGATTCTGGATGCATCAGCTTACCCACGATGATGTAGGCCGCATGGGTGCAGGATACGGCGAGCGCGGCGATACCCACCCAGAGGCTTGCGTAGAGCGGTCTGGCGGAGAACGTGGTGATGGCGCGCACCAGCAGCCTCAGGCGCTTGGCGAAGGTATAGGTCGATCGCCCCTGCCGTTGTAACTTGGTCACTGGCATGCCGACCTGGCTGAATCCTGCCCAGGCCATCATGCCGGCAAGGAAGATGTTGCGGTCATCGAGCGACAGCAGGGCGTCCACGTAGCGACGCGTCATGAGGCGCTCAGTCACCAGGTTGACCGGGACGGGGGTATCGCTCATCAAGTTGAACAGGCGCCAGAACAAGCCACCGGCTCCCCGTTCGACCAGCCCCCCCTTGCGCGCTTCCTGGTAACCATAGACGACGTCGGCATCGCATTGCTCAAACTTTCCCCAGAAAGCGACGAGCACGGCAGGGTCCACCTCCAGGTCGCAGTCGATCAGGAAGATGCGCGCGCCCCTTGCGTGATGCAATCCAGCAATCGCGGCCTGGTGATGCCCGAAATTGCGCGCCAGCTCGACAATGCGGATCCGGGGCTTTTCCGGCTGGAGTGATCGCAACAGCGCTACGGAATGGTCGGGCGAGCCGTCGTCGACGAAGACGAATTCATAATCGTCGATGCCCAACGAGGCGACCGCCGCCTCGCAAGCCTCGATGAATCGCACCAGGTAGGACTCGGACCGATACAGGGTGGAGACAATGCTCAGCACGCGGACGTTCGCGGATGCCGCAGCGGTGGCCATAGGGGAGTGGCGAGTGTTCATCAGGCTTTTCCGTCAAACGGACGATGAAATACAGCGGTGGCGAAGGATTGCCACGCACGCTGTGGTCGCTCCCCTTTCCCCCTCAGGCCATTTTAGCGGCAATATTCCCCAAAAAGACCGAGTCCGGGGCTCATCGGATCGCAAGCGCCGGCAGGTTGCGGCGGTGGCTCAGGAGCGGCCGTAGACGTCCTCGAGGCGAACAATATCGTCCTCTCCGAGATAGCTTCCTGATTGCACCTCGATGATCTCCAAAGGTACCTTGCCAGGGTTGCGCAGCCGATGGACGCTGCCCAGCGGGATATACGTGCTTTGGTTTTCACCGAGCAGAAACACCTTGTCATCACAGGTGACTTCCGCCGTGCCGGACACCACGATCCAGTGCTCTGCACGGTGGTGGTGCTTCTGAAGACTCAGTGCTGCGTCAGGCTTGACCACGATACGTTTTACCTGGAAGCGTTCGCCGGATTCGAGCGAATCGTAGCTACCCCAGGGACGACGAACCACGCGGTGCAGTGAATGCTCGGTGCGGCCCGCAGCCTTGAGTTCGTCGACCACGCGCTTCACATCCTGCGCGGCATCGCGATGCGCGACCAGGGTGGCATCGGGCGTCGTGACCACAATGAGGTTATCGACGCCCACCGTGGCCAGCAGATGATGGTCGTGCGAACGCAGCAGCGAATTTCGGGTATCCACCGTTATGGTGTCGCCCTCGCGCAGGTTACCCTCTGCGTCACGCGCTCCGGCAAGCCAGAGGGCGGACCATGAGCCGATGTCGCTCCAGTCGCAGGCGACGGGAATCACCGCTGCTCGCTGGGTTTTTTCCATCACGGCATAGTCGATCGAGTTGTCGGGCACCTTGGCGAAGGCGTCGCCATCGATACGCACAAAATCCAGATCCGTCTTGGCTGATGCATGGGCGGCGCGCACGGCACTGAGCATCGTCGGTGCATGTTCCGCTAACTCTTCGAGGTAGCGCGAGGCCTTGAACAGGAACATGCCGGAGTTCCAGTCATAGCCACCCTCGGCGAGATAAGTCTCGGCAGTGGCGAAGGCGGGCTTCTCGACGAATCGATCGACGCGGTAGGCGTCTTGGCCAAGCGACTCCGCCCGGCGTATGTATCCGAAGCCCGTTTCGGGGCGGTCTGGGCGGATGCCGAAGGTGACCAGCCAGCCCTCGCGAGCTGCCGGCAGAGCTCTCTGGACACCGTCGGTAAAGCTCTTTGCGTCGCCGATCAAGTGATCGGCGGGCAAAACCAGCAGGATCGCTTCCGGATCACGCTCGATCGCCTGCAGGGCGCCCAGCGCGATAGCCGGCGCCGTGTTGCGTGGCAGGGGTTCAAGCACGATCGTGGCGCCTTCGACGCCTGATTCCAAAAGCTGCTCGGCGGCCAGGAAGCGATGATCCTCACTGGCAACAACGATGGGGGCGGTCACGTCCTGCAGCAGGCGTGTGCGCTCTAGCGTCTGCTGGAACAAAGTGCCTTGTCCGGTCAGCGACAGAAACTGTTTGGGCAAATTTTTGCGCGACACCGGCCACAGTCGAGTGCCACTGCCACCGCTGAGTATGAGAGGAATCAACATGGCTTTCAGGGTCTCTTGGGTGAGAGCTCGCCGATGACCTCGGCAAGACCATCGCTCCAATGAGGGAGCGTAAAGGCGAACTGTCTTTGGAACCCGGTGTTGTCCAGCACCGAATAGGCCGGGCGCTTCGCCGGAGTCGGGAAGTCAGTGGTACCGATGGCCTGAACGTCTGGCTTGCGGGCAAGCAGGCCGTGTTCCACCGCTTGATCGAAGATGGCTGAGGCGAACCCATGCCATGTCGTTTCGCCGCTGGCGACAAGATGGTGGGTGCCTTCGAGTTCGCCGCGTGCCGTTTCCGGCAACGCCAACCAGCGCTTCAGCGCGGCCACCGTTCCAGCCACGATAAGGTTGGTGGACGTGGGGGCACCATGCTGATCTGAGACCACGCGCAGGTGGTCGCGTTCAGCCCCTAGGCGGAGCATGGTACGCAGGAAGTTATGCCCGTGTGCCGCATAGACCCATGCAGTACGGAGAACGAGGTGGTGCGCGCCGCTGGCGCGTAGCGCCAATTCGCCCGCCAACTTGCCGCGGCCGTATGCCCCGATCGGGGAAGTGGGTGCGTCGGTCGGGTAGGGGCGTCGGGCTTCCCCATCGAATACGTAGTCCGTCGAATAGTGCACCACGAGCGCCCGGTTTCGAGCGGCCCATTCGCCGATCGTGGCCAGTGCAGTGCCGTTGACGCGTGTGGCAAGGTCTTCTTCCTGCTCGGCCCGGTCGACCGCCGTATAGGCGGCCGCGTTCACGATGATGTCGGGCCGCGTGCGCTCAAGCAGTTCGCGAATGCCGGTGGGGGAGCCAAGGTCACCCGCCTCGCCATGGCCGCCGTCGACCAGCTTGCCGTCGCGGCTTACCGGTATCAGCGTGCCAAGGCCGGCGAGGCCGCGTTCAAGCAGGAAGCTGCGCCCGAGCTGACCATTGGCACCGAGCAAGACGATCTTCAACGAAGGAACTCCGGCAGGCGATCCGCCGCCACGTCCTTCAGCAGCGGGGCTTTCTGGTCTTTCTCTGACAACAGGGGCCGGCGGACCGGCCAGTCGATGCCAATGTCCGGATCGTCCCAGCGCACGCTGGCGTCACCGATGCGGTCGTAGAGCGCCGTGCACTGGTAAGAGAAGGTCGCTGCATCGGATAGCACACAGAAGCCGTGGGCAAAGCCTTCGGGAATCCAGAAATGGCGATGGTTGTCGGCAGTCAGCATGACCCCGGTCCATTGCCCGAACGTGGGCGAACCGCGGCGGATATCGACCGCCACGTCAAATACCTCCCCTTCGAGCACGCTTACCAGCTTGCCCTGGGGGTTGGGCCACTGATAGTGCAGACCGCGAAGTACGCCTTTGGCGGAGCGCGAGACATTGGACTGCACGAACTCCGCGGTAATGCCTGCTTCGTGATACTTGGCCTTGTTGTAGCTCTCGTAGAAAAAGCCGCGCGCGTCGCCGAATACCTGTGGCTCAATGACCACGGCTCCCGGCAACGATGTCTCGATCACCTTCATCGAACGTAGCCTTGCTCGGTCAAATTGCGCAGATATTGGCCATAACCCGTCTTGGAAAGCGGTGCCGCTAGGCGCAAGAGCTGCTCGGCGTCGATCCAGCCACTGAGGTAGGCGATTTCCTCGGGGCAGCAAACCTTCAGTCCCTGGCGGTGCTCGATGGTCTGAATGAAATTGCCCGCTTCCATCAGTGATTCGTGTGTGCCGGTATCGAGCCACGCATAGCCGCGGCCGAGCTGCTCCAGGTGCAGCGAGCCGTTATCGAGATAGCAGCGGTTCAAATCCGTGATTTCGAGTTCGCCGCGAGGCGATGGCTTGAGTTCGGAGGCAAAGTCGCATGCGCGGCCATCGTAGAAATAGAGGCCCGTAACTGCATAGTGCGACTTCGGTTTGGCGGGCTTCTCTTCAAGTCCAATGACCTTGCCTTGGGCATCAAACTCGGCCACGCCATAGCGTTCCGGATCGCGTACCCAATAGCCGAATACAGTCGCGCCGTGCTCGCGTGCGGCGGCCCGCTTTAGGCGCTCGGTCAACCCAACGCCATAGAAAATGTTGTCGCCCAGAACCAGGCAGCTCCGATCGCTTCCAACAAAGTTCTTGCCTATGACAAACGCTTGGGCCAAGCCATCGGGCGATGGCTGCACCGCATACGTGATGTCGATGCCCCACTGCGAACCGTCGCCGAGCAGACGCTGAAACAGCTCCTGCTCATGGGGCGTGTTGATCATCAGTATCTGCCGAATGCCTGCCAGCATCAGCGTGGCGAGGGGGTAGTACACCATCGGCTTGTCATAGACCGGCAACAGCTGTTTGCTGACGGCTTGCGTGATCGGATAAAGCCGGGTGCCGGAGCCGCCAGCGAGAATGATGCCCTTGGTCGTGTTCATGAGCCCAGACGCTCCATGCGGTAGCTCCCGTCGAGTACGCGGTCGGACCATGCCTGATTCGAGAGATACCAGTCGATGGTGTGCTCGATGCCACTTTCGAACGTTTGCGAAGGCCGCCAGCCAAGCTCGTCCTGCAGCTTGCTGGAGTCGATCGCATAGCGGCGATCATGGCCCGGACGATCCTTGACGAAGGTGATCAGCGATTCGCGCTTGCGGCCATCGGGCAGCGGACGGCGGGCGTCCAGCAGTGCGCAGATGGTCTTTACGACGACGATATTCTCGCGCTCTGCATTGCCGCCCACGTTATAGGTCTCGCCCACGCGGCCGGCTTCCAGCACGCGCTGGATGGCCGTGCAATGGTCGCCCACGTAGAGCCAGTCGCGGATATTCAGGCCGTCGCCGTAAACCGGCAAGGCCTCGCCGGCCAGGGCCTTCTGGATGATCAGCGGAATCAGCTTCTCGGGGAATTGGTACGGGCCATAATTGTTCGAGCAATTGGTGGTCAGTACGGGCAGGCCGTAGGTGTGATGAAAGGCGCGGACCAGATGATCAGACGCAGCCTTCGACGCGGAATAGGGGGAGTTTGGCGCGTAAGGCGTTTGCTCGGTGAACTTGCCGTCGGTACCCAGCGAGCCATAAACCTCATCGGTGGACACGTGCAGAAAGCGGAACGCCTTGCCAGTTACCTCATCCAGGCCGCGCCAGTAGTCGCGCGCGCATTCGAGCAGTCCCAGCGTACCAACCACGTTGGTCTCGACGAAGGCCGCGGGGCCATCAATGGAACGATCAACGTGCGATTCAGCGGCGAAATTGACGATGGCATCGGGCCTGTGCGACGCCAGCAACTTTGCTACCAGTTCTCGGTCACCAATGTCGCCCTGGACGAAAATGTGCCGGTCATCGCCTTCGATGGAGCTTAGGGTGTCCAGATTCCCGGCGTACGTGAGTTTGTCAAGATTGACTACCGTCAAACCTCGCGCAATCGCCTGGAGCACGAAATTCGCGCCGATAAAGCCGGCCCCGCCGGTAACGAGCAGTGTCTTCATAGATCCTTTGGTAGCCGCCAGATACAGTCCCCGTATTGTGTCATGTCTGGCTGCCCCGGAAAAACCAGCTAGTTTAGCGCCTGGCCGGCCCCGCAAGGCATAAAATTGCGGCGTAGCCCTGGCCCGAACCTGTATGGTTGCGCTCTCCGTTTTCGGGCCGTGCGGGTTTCTTGGTTAAGATAGAGCCTCATTTTGGTGGCGGCTGACGATTTTCTGGCCGTCACATCTAGTTAAGGGATGGATATGGCGGCAAAAAAGAATTCCGGACAGCTGGGACTTGGCACGCGTGCCATTCACGCGGGCCAACACCCCGATCCTGCGACGGGCGCCATCATGACGCCAATTTATGCCACCTCAACCTATGTGCAGGCCAGCCCAGGGGTGCACAAAGGCTATGAGTACTCGCGTTCGCAGAACCCCACACGCATGGCCTACGAGCGTTGCGTGGCGAACCTGGAGGGCGGCAAGGCGGGGTATGCCTTTGCGTCGGGGCTGGCTGCGGCCAGCACGGTCCTCGATCTGCTCGATAGCGGCAGCCACGTCATCGCCATGGATGATTTATACGGCGGTACGTATCGCCTGTTCGAGCGCGTACGCCGCCGATCGGCGGGGCTGGACTTCACCTTTATCGATCTAAACGATCTGGCCGCGTTGAAAGCGGCGTTAAAACCCAATACCCGCATGATCTGGGCTGAGACGCCCACCAATCCGATGCTCAAACTGGTCGATCTCGCCAAACTTGGTGCGTTCGCTAGAAAGCATGGGCTGATTCTGGTCGTGGACAACACCTTCTGTTCCCCCATGTTGCAGCGGCCACTGGAATACGGAGCGCATCTGGTCCTGCATTCGGCAACCAAGTACCTCAATGGCCATTCCGACATGGTTGGTGGCATTGTGGTGGCGGGTGACGATGACAAGCTCGTCGATCAAATGACATTCCTGCAGAACTCAGTGGGTGCCATCGCAGGACCTTTCGATTCGTTCCTCGCCATGCGTGGCCTGAAAACCCTGCATCTGCGCATGCGTGCCCATTGCGAGAGCGCCCTGGAGTTGGCCCGGTGGCTCGAAAAGCATCCAGGCATCGAACGTGCGATTTATCCGGGTCTAAAAAGTCATCCGCAACATGCGTTGGCCAAGAAACAAATGGACGGCTTTGGCGGCATTATCAGCGTGGAAGTCAAGGGTGGCCTGAAAAAGGCGCGCCGCATGCTCGAGCGCTGCGAGCTTTTCGCGCTGGCCGAGTCACTCGGCGGGGTCGAAAGTCTGATCGAGCACCCGGCGATCATGACCCACGCGTCGGTACCCCCGGCCAACCGCAAGCGCCTAGGCATCAGTGATGGATTGGTACGCCTGTCTGTAGGGGTAGAAAACTTGAGCGACCTCCAGGAAGAGCTAGCCCGCGCGCTGGGCTGATCAGAGTACGCGTCGGCGGGGAATCCTGCGTCGATTAGGAGATTCAGTTTCAATGATTCAACCGACAAGTTCAGTTGGTGCCGGCCTGCTGGGCCCGTTCTCAGGCCTGCTTCAGCATCGATCGCTATCTCTAGAACTAACCAAGCGCGATATTCTTGGCCGTTATCGTGGTGCGAGCTTCGGTCTTCTGTGGGCGCTGATAAGCCCATTCCTCATGCTGGGTGTCTACACCTTCGCATTTGGCTTTGTCATGAAGAATAAGTGGCCCCAAGTCGAAGGCGGTAATGCCCATTTCTCGATCATCTTGTTCGTTGCGTTGATCGTGCATGGCTTCTTTGCCGAGTGCCTCAACAGATCGCCGCATCTGGTGACGTCGCAGCCAAATTTCGTCAAGCGCGTTATCTTTCCACTGGAAATCCTTCCGTGGCCTATGCTCATGTCCGCGCTTTTCCATGCATTGATGAATACGCTTGTATTCATCGTGCTGCGGCTCGCGCTGGAGGGAGCGATAGCCTGGACCATCATTTTCCTCCCGATCGTTCTTCTGCCCCTGTCCGTGCTTATGCTCGGCATTTCCTGGTTGTTAGCCGCCCTTGGCGTGTATTTGCGTGACATCGGGCAAATTACAGGAGTGCTGGCGACCGCTTTGCTGTTTATGTCATCTGCAATGATTCCGTTGGCATCCGTGCCCGCGCAATACCGCATTTTGTTCCAACTCAATCCGTTGACGTTCATCATCGACCAGGCCCGCGAAGTTGCCTTGTGGGGGCATTTCCCCAACTGGTCTGGGCTGGGGTTGTACACGGCTGGCGCGCTTCTGGTTGCCTACGCAGGCTTTGCCTGCTTTAGCGCGACGCGTCGGGGGTTTGGCGATGTCCTCTGACCTTGCGATTCGCGTCAGCGCCCTGACCAAGTCCTTTCCCGTTTACGAAAAGCCGTATCACCGCTTGATGCAAATGCTGGCGCCCGGGCCCAAGCAACGTTGGTTCCGCGAGTTCCAGGCACTTAAGGGCATCGATTTTTCGGTTGCCCGCGGTGAGACGCTTGGCATCGTTGGCCGCAACGGATCGGGAAAATCGACGCTCTTGCAGTTGATTTGCGGGACGCTGACTCCTTCCAGTGGGTCTGTCGAGGTGACCGGCCGAATTGCCGCCCTGCTTGAGCTTGGGGCAGGATTTAATCCCGAATTTACTGGGCGCGAGAATGTATTTCTCAACGGCGCGGTGCTAGGGCTTCAGCGCAAAGAGATTGAGTCGCGCTTCGATGACATCGCCGCCTTTGCGGAGATCGGCCCGTTCCTCGATCAACCCGTCAAGACGTACTCGAGCGGCATGTATGTGCGCCTCGCATTCGCGGTCGCGATAAACGTCATGCCCGAAATCCTCATTGTCGATGAAGCCCTGTCGGTCGGCGACGAGGCATTCCAGCGAAAGTGCTTTGCCCGCATTCATAAAATTCGCGATAACGGCGCGACTGTGCTCTTCGTATCGCATTCCGCTGGTGTCGTGTCGGAGCTATGTGACCGGGCGCTGCTGCTTGATCAGGGTGAACTGCTCGTTCAGGGCTCACCTAAGTTTGTGATTTCGCGGTATCACAAGATGCTCTACGCCCCCGCGGAGCGGGTTGAGGCAATCCGCGAATCGGTTCGCCATGATCGCGAAGAGGATCAAGACGCCGAAGTGGACACGAATATGTCCGCCGTTGACCGCGAGGAAGCGAGTATGGCGAAGGCGGACGCGGCGAGCGATTCAGCGGAGTCGCTCGAGGCAGACGGGGAGGCCTACTTCGACGAAGGCCTCTTACCCAAGAGCACCTTCGAATATGACGCGATTGGAGTGGCCATTCACGATCCGCATATCGAGACGCGCAAGCACCGGCGAGTGAATGTGCTTCGGGCCGGCGAAACCTACGAATACGTGTATAGGGCCCATTTTCATGAAGTTGCCGCGGCAGTGCGCTTCGGCATGCTCATCAAGAACGTCACGGGCCTGGAACTCGGTGGTGGGCAATCTGCACTGCGTCAAGACTCGATACCGTTGGTCGAGGCTGGCACCGCCCTGGAGGTCCGGTTTGAGTTTCGATGCATGCTCGCGCCGGGTGCCTATTTTCTCAACGCTGGTGTATTGGGTCAGTTGGGGGAAAGTGAGGTCTATTTGAATAGGCACATCGATGTGGCGATGTTTCGCGTCATGCCCGAGCCACAGCGACTCGCAACTGGCGTGATTGACTTCGATATTCGGTCGAAGGTTTGTGTAAGTAAATCAGAGGAAGTACTGAAGTGACAGCGACCCAAAAAACGCGCGAAGCCATCCTGGTATTCGGTATGCACCGAAGTGGGACGTCGGCCACCACGCGAGTCGTGAATCTATTGGGCGCGGATCTTAATGACGAACTCCATGCTCCCCGATCCGACAACGCAAAGGGATTCTGGGAAAGCGTGCGCGCGGTTCACCTGCACGAGCGCCTGTTCGAGGGGCTGTCGCGCTCGTGGTACGACATGTCGAAGCTGCCGGAGGGTTGGACCGAACATCCTTCTGCCCGCCAAGCAGTGCGCGAAATCGTTCAGCTCATTACCGAGGACTTCGCCGATAGCACATTGTGGGCGATCAAGGATCCCCGGATGTGTCTGTTCGCACCGCTGTGGCTCGAGGCCTTGGCCGAGCTTGATATCGAGACCAAGGCGCTATTCGTTGTGCGCAACCCGCTGGAAGTGGCGGAATCACTGCGCACGAGAGACCAATGGTCACGTGGACATGCGGCACTGTTGTGGGCTCAATATATGGTGGAGCCCCTTCTGGCGACGCACGGCATTCGTCGCGCCATGATCACTTACGATGAACTGCTTGCTGACTGGCAGGCCACCATGGCGCGTGTTGGCAGCGACTTGGATGTGGTATGGCCGCATGCATTTGTCGATGTCGCCGCCCAGGTCGACGATTTTCTGGACGCCGGCGAGCGCCATCATCGTGCTCCATCCGCGATACAAAAAGGCGAAGACGAGAGCTTGCCAAGACTCGTCGTCCGCATCTATCAGGAATGCCTGCGTATTACGCGAACCCATGCCGCTTGGGATCAGCTCAATCTTCTTGCCGAAGAGTTCGAAGACGTTGTCAACTTGTATGGACCAGCCGTCGAGGACATCGCGGGGCGGCAGCGCGCGGCGGAGAAGCGTGCTGGCGATGCGGAGGTCCGAGCAAGCGGGGCAGAACATCTCCTTGCGGCGGGCGAGCCAATGGCTTCGGCGGTTCGTCAATTTCTGGAGAACGAGGTTGGTCGACTGCAGGAGGTTGAACATCATTTCTCCGAGAGATTCGATGCCGTTGATCGAACACTGGCAGCGCACTTTGCGGCTTCAGAGTCCCGGCATTTGACCGTTGAGACCGAGCTAAGCAAGGTAGTGATATCGCTCAAGAGAATAAAAAAGCAGCTGCGCATCGTCCATCAGGACCACGAGGACGACGTCAATCGCACGAGTATCAGCATTGCTTCGCTCAGCGAGGCCGGTTTTTGAGCGCGACCAGGTGATTCAGGACATGTTGAACTCAAGGAGCTGGAAGATTACCGCACCTCTGCGGAACATCAGGAAAGGATTCGTGGGTCATTCGATTCGAAGCTATGCCGGCGGCAAGGCAAAGGACGTCTACCGCGCACTGCCCATCTCCCAGCAAGGCAAGCTTGCGCTAAAGGACATGATTTTTCGTGGCATGTCCCCGTTGCTAAAAAACACGAAGAGCTACAAGGCTTGGCGTGCATTTCGCGCCCATCGAGGCCTGCCTGAATATGGCGTTTCTCCATTGTCAGATGCGCGCTCAGCAACGCTAGATGGCTCGAAAGCCTATCTGAGGGACGTCTTTCGGCAAGCGCTCGCCAGCGACGTATCCGAATACGTTCCCATCAGCGAGTCTCCGCTCCGGTACGATCAGATCGACACCCGGGTGATCGCCTTTTACCTGCCGCAGTTTCATCCCATTCCGGAGAATGATGCATGGTGGGGGCGCGGCTTTACGGAATGGACAAACGTGTCCAAGGCCGTCCCGCAGTTTGTTGGCCACTATCAGCCACGTCTTCCCGGTGAGCTCGGCTTCTACGATCTGCGCCTTGTAGATGTTATGAAGCGACAGGTAGAGCTGGCCAGGCTCTATGGTGTTGGTGGATTCTGTTTTCACTATTACTGGTTTGGCGGAAAGCGTTTGCTTGAGCGGCCGCTGGAACAGTTCGTCGCAGCGAATGACATCGATTTCCCGTTCTGCATCTGCTGGGCCAACGAGAACTGGACGAGACGCTGGGACGGGCAGGACAGTGAAGTGCTCATGGCGCAGAATCATTCGCCGGAGGACGACATCGACTTCATCCGCGAGCTTGCGCCTCTTTTGCAAGACAAGCGATACATCCGGGTCGGCGGTAAGCCGCTCGTCATCATGTATCGTCCGTCGATCCTGCCGGACGCGCGAGCGACGATTGAGCGCTGGCGTGAGTATTGTCGTCAGGCAGGAATCGGCGAACTGTTCATCTGTATGGTTCAGTTCGACGTTGAGGATCCGCGCGTCTTCGGCTTCGATGCCGCCATCGAATTCCCACCTCATAAGTTGGCCGGTGGGCTTGAGCCGATCAACGAAACATTGCAGGTACTCAATCCTGACTACTCCGGATACATCATCGACTATCGAGCGGTGATGGATCGTGCGCGCGCCTATGTTGCGAACGGTTTTGACGTTATCCGCGGGGTTTTTCCATCTTGGGACAACGAGGCTCGCAAGCCCGGGCGCGGCTACACCGTTGCGCACGCTTCTCCACGGCGCTACGGAGAATGGCTGCGGTTCGCCATTGACTATGCCCGCAAGCACCCGGTGCAGGGTGAACGGCTGGTGTTCGTCAACGCATGGAATGAATGGGCAGAGGGCGCCTATCTGGAGCCTGATCGCAAGCATGGATATGCCTATCTGCAGGCGACGCGTGACGCACTTACTCTTAAGGGTGGCGTGGCAGAAAAGAAGCGTATCGTCGTCGTAACGCACGATGCGCACCCGCATGGCGCTCAATATCTCGCGCTCCACATCGTGCGCGAACTGCACGAGTCCTTCGGATTTCAGATTGACATTGTGATTCTCGGCGAAGGGATTCTCGAGGAGCGTTTTGCACTTTACGGCAAGGTCCACAAGCTCGTTCGTGCCGACCACCGGGGAAGCCAGGCAAAGGCGCTCGCACGAGATCTGGCCGAGCATGCCCATCACGCGATCGCCAACACGACCGTGGCCGGGTTGTTTGCACAGACCTTGAATGAAGCCGGCATGGACGTCGTCTCTCTGGTGCATGAAATGCCCGGAGTGATCAAGCGCCAAGGCTTGCAACCGCACGTCAAGGCGATGGTCAGTAGTGCTCGCAAGATCATCTTTCCCGCCGAAAAGGTGCGGGATGGTTTTCGACTTTTTGCCGCTGTAGATGACCAGAAGGCCTTGCTCAAGCCGCAAGGCTTGTTTACGCGCAGCCGTTTTCGCGGGCGCATCAATCGCGACGAACCTCGACGTCTCCTGAGGGAGCGCCTCGGCGTCACTAGTGATGCCAAGGTAGTGCTGGCGATTGGCTACGGCGATCATCGCAAGGGTATCGACCTGTTCGTCGATATGGGTATGCGTATCCTTGACCAGATGCAAAACGCTCATTTCGTCTGGGTGGGTCACTTCGACGCTGACATGGAGGCATCTGCCCGCCTCGCCATAGCAAAGGGCGGTCAAGAGGGCCATTTTCACTTTCCGGGCTTGGACTTTGACACCGATGTCTACTACGCCGGTTCCGACGCTTATGCGCTCACGTCACGTGAAGATCCATTTCCGTCGGTTGTACTGGAAGCGCTTTCGGTAGGCACGCCAGTGGTCGCATTTTCAGGTACCGGTGGAAGTGAGGAGATCCTGAGCAAGGGTTGTGGCGTCCTGGTCGACCAGATTGATGCCGGCGCATTCGCAGACGCGCTTCTTGGCATCTTGATGCAACCGAAACTTGCTTCGTCGCTGGGGCAGATTGGCCGGGATCTCGTGCAACAGGAATATTCCTTCCGTTCCTACATATTCGATCTCCTCGATGCGGTGGGATTGCCGCAGCCAAAGATATCGGTGGTCGTGCCCAACTATAACTACGCACGCTACCTACCTTTACGGCTTGGCTCGATTGACGCACAGTCAGTACCGATCTACGAGCTGATCGTTCTTGACGACGTCTCTAGCGATGACAGCCTGGAAGTACTTGATACGTTGAGATCGTCGCTTCGTAGCGATTACAAGGTGATTCGCAACGAAACCAACTCAGGATCCGTATTCAGGCAATGGCTAAAGGGTGTCGAATTGGCCAAGGGCGATTTCGTATGGATCGCTGAAGCTGACGACGCCGCCAATCCAGAATTTCTCGCGGCAACGTTGCGCCCCATGCTGATCGATCCAGAGGTCGTCATGGCGTTCAGTCAATCCAAGCAGCTTGACGAGAATGGCCATGTTGTGGCCGATAGTTACCTTGAGTACTGTCGTGATATCGACACCCAGATCTGGCGCACTTCGTACATAGAACGCGGTGACGAAGAAGTGCGCAGGGCGCTGTCCATCAAAAACACCATTCCAAACGTAAGCGCGGTCTTGTTCCGGCGTGACGCGGTCGCTCGGGCATTACGTGAATCTCTGGATGAAATTCTCAGTTTCAAGATAGCTGGCGATTGGGTGACCTATCTAAGGATTCTTGCGCACGGCAAAATTGCTTTTTGCGCTGAATCGCTTAACGAGCATCGGCGGCATTCGCAGAGCGTCACCCAGGGGGCGAATCAGTTGCCTCATTTGCTTGAAGTGCTAAGAGTCCAGAAGATGGCACGGGACGAATACGGCCCCAATTCGGCACAGCGTGCCTGCGCGTTGAAATACGCCCAGCACGTCTACGATCATCTAGGTCTGGCGACGGAAGAGGCTCCTAGCGTTGAGATGTGTGCTGCCGCGCTACCGTGGCTCGGGGCCTGACATGGGGTTCTTGCCGCTATACAGCCACTATCCCCTGGTGAGAGGGTGGGTGATTGCGTGGATTGCGCTCGCGGCCAGCCAGTTGCCGGGAATTCATGAGTTAGCCGGAAGGGCGGCGCCATGAGGGCCCTGGTCATCGGAGGAAACGGTTTCATTGGCTCAAACCTTGTCCAGCGATTGAAGCAGGAAGGCGACGACGTCTGCGTCGTGGATATCGGCGCACCGCGGCAGGATTTTGATTGGTCGGGAATCAGTTACCGGCAAGGTGCGGTTACCGACGCAAAGGTGCTTGCTGAGGTGCTGCAGGGTATTGATGTGGTGTATCACTCGGCGAGTACGACGGTGCCGAGCAGCTCCAATCTCGATCCCGTGGCCGACGTAGAGCAAAATCTGGTGGGGATGCTGCACCTGCTGAAGCGATGCGAGTAGCGAGTCGGTACCGCGGATCGTGTTTCTTTCGTCGGGTGGAACGGTCTATGGAAATCCGCGCACCGTGCCCGTCTCGGAGGATCATCCGCTCGATCCCATTTGTTCGTATGGGGTCGTCAAGGTTGCGATCGAAAAGTACCTGCAGATGTACGAGGCTCTGTATGGGCTTCAGGCAGTTATCCTGAGGCCTTCCAATCCCTATGGACCAAGGCAGGGAACTGCAGGAATTCAGGGGTTGATTGCTGCTTTCCTGGGAAAGACGTTGAGGGGTGAGCAGCTGACGATCTGGGGCGACGGTGACGTCGTCCGCGATTACATTTTCATAGAAGACCTTGTTGAGCTCACCGTGCGAGCCGGACGCGGTGCAGCAACCGGCGTCTTTAACGTGGGGAGCGGCACTGGGCATTCGATAAACGATGTGGTTGGGGCAATACGTCGGGTGACGCATACGAACCCGGCCGTCGAATATGTCGAAGCGCGCGCGTTTGATGTTCGACGCGTCGTCCTTGATGTGAGCAAGGCCAGGAGCACGTTCTCATGGGCGCCAGGTGTTGGTATCGACGCAGGCGTTACCCGGACGTGGGCATGGCTTCAGCAGCATTGACAGCCAAATGCTTCTTAGCCTCCTCACAGTGCGACTAAGTTCGAACGGCGCGGGCAATTAATTTCGTCATTGTTGATGTGGTAGCGTAAGAGAGAGTGGCTGACTGCCCGAATGGCCCGGGGCGTTCATTTCTGCCAGCGCCGCATCTGTAATCCAAATTCCAGAGGAAGAAGGGAGGAACATGTCGAAGTCGATGAAACGTTCGCAATGGATTGATCATGTGATCAGCAGCCAGTCTCGGCAGAATCTGCAGAGTCCTTTTGGGGATCGCATGCCAGCGTTTCCACCCGAAGAACTACAGCGTAATACCACCGGGCTATCTGGCGAAGCGGCTTTGAAGCAGGCATTCGCGTTTTATGAAGACACCCTGGAAGGCGTGAAGCGCGGTGGCGGTTCGATAGAGCCGACCTGGAACGTCATGGATTTCGGTATCGGTTGGGGGCGAGTTGCAAGGCTCTTTCTCAATGATGTTCGCCTTGATCACATCCACGGTATCGATGTCGATCCCGAGTTCATCGAGCTGACGCGCGAGCTGTTTCATTCAAACAACTTCCACGTGTGCAATCCCTTCCCTCCGTCTCCCATCCAGGCCGAAAGCATGGATCTGGTGACGGCATATTCAGTGTTCTCGCATTTGTCCGAAGACGCATGCTTGAACTGGGTGGCTGAGTTCGCCCGCATCCTGCGTCCCGGTGGCTACTTCGCCTTCACCACAAGACATTCCAGTTTCTTCAGCTATCTCGAGTGGGCCGCGGCGCAACAAGATAAGGTTGAGGGCTATACAAGGGCACTGGGTTCACTCTTTCCCGATATCAATGATGCACGGAAACGCTACGCGCGAGGGGAGATCGTTCATGCCACATCGCAAGGCGTTAGCGGTGGTGGCGTGCGCAACGAATCCTTCTATGGCGAAACTTTTATCCCGCCTGACTATGTGAAGGTGCGATTTGCGGAATGGTTTGATCTGGCATACCACTCGTTCGATGGCTCGCGGTACGACCAGGCCTGTTTCGTCATGCGCAGGCGATAAGCGCTGTCGATGACGTTGCCGACCGGCTCGTCGCTGCGCGAGCCTACGGTCTGCCCCCAAGCGACGGCTTACGTTTTCCGCGTGAAGACGGTTTGCCTTGATCGGGGCAAAGGGATTCAAGTGATTTGCTGATTCGTCGCTCTCGTCGAGTCCATCTGAAGGATGCTGGCTCAATGTCGAGAGTTGCTTAAGCGTACACACCCGGGGGAGAGGTATGGGCGTTCTAAAGACAGTGGCGCAATGTCGTTGAGCAGTATCGGGAGGGCGAAGTCGATCGCACGATTTCCAGGTCGGAGACCATGTTCAACCAGTGGTACTTCGAGATCGGCGCCAGCGCGATCGACAACATCGTGCTGGCGTGGCTGTCTAGCAGTATCGACCGCATCGGCCGTGTGCTGGATCTCCCCTGTGGGCACGGCCGCGTCTTGCGGCATCTGGTGAAGTTGTTTCCAGATGCACAATTCGATGCCTGCGATCTGGACGAAACGGGTCTCGCGTTTTGTGCGGAAACTTTTGGGGCAAGGCCGCTTCGGTCGAAGGAAGACCTGACTTCAATGAACTTCGACACGACCTATGATTTGATCTGGGTCGGCTCTCTGTTTACACATATATCCCGCGACCTCGCGCAGGCATGGCTGAGTCATCTGGCGAAGTTCCTTAGCCCACAAGGAATTCTGGTAGGAACGACTCATGGGCGCTGGTCCGAGTACGTTCATACCGTCAACCCGTACATCGCCGCCGGCAGCTGGCGGAAGGTGCTCAGAGGTTATCGGGAGTCCGGTTATGGCTATTGCGACTATCGCACTGTAGAGAGCCATGAGTATCTTCATGGTTCCTACGGTATTTCACTGGCGAAGCCATCGGTGACCATCGCAGATATCGAGCGAATCCCGGACGTCAGATTGTTGCTCTATCGCGAACGCGCCTGGGCCGATCATCAGGACGTCTTTGCCATTGGCAAACCGGCCTTCGATGAGCGCTGGCCGGGAATGGCTGCACGCTAGATAGACGAGCTGGTTCGTCCGGGAATCCTGGGCAGAGTGTCCATTCGCACCCTCGGGTTTTCGATTTGCACGCTGTGTGGTCTTTCGTGCGACGGCGCTATCCATAAATCACGGAACCAAGAAATGTTTGCGCGTCCCATTCGTTCCTTTAATCAATACTGGCGTTGTTGCCTGATTTTGGCTTTGGCTTGCTCCGTATCGGCATGTCATGCGCCCGACGTACCTCAATATGCGTCTAAGCAGAGCGCCACTGCAGAGGTCAGCCATAGGGAGGTGGCGATTAGCGCACCGACGGTCGCCAGTACTTCTCTGAAGGAGTTCTTAAGGCAAAAGAGCGAGACCTCCTCGCCAGCCGATGGCTGCAATATGGATAGCTTGAATGACGGGTCATTCGATGTGGCCGGTGCCTTACCGAAATCCCGGCCACTCAAGGTGGGCGGCTGGTTGATCGATCCAGCGCTGAAGGTTGTTCCGGGCGACGCCGTCGTGGCATTCGAGAGTGCAGATAAGAGCAGGACGTGGCACGCGCCTCTGAATCACTGGAGCCAACGGATCGATGTCGCGCAGGCCTTTGGTGGCGTCCGCGCATTGGCGCTCTCTGGCTTCAGCGAAGTCCTGGACGTCAAAATGCTGCCGGACGGCAACTATCACGTGTATATCGTCTACCGCAGTTCTGGGGCTTTGCGGATATGCGATAACGGACGCAAGATTGCCATCGCGGGCTGAAGCAGCTTAGTGTGCCAGGGATATGCCGGGCCGAAATGTCGGAAGGGCCCGGGCCAATATCAAAGGGATTTTTAGATGATGATCGATCGTGAAAAGGTGTTGCTGCGTACCGCGATTTTCTTGGTGCTGCTGGGCGTGGTCGCCACGGTTTTCGTATTGGTGCGTAGCTGGTCTCAGCCTGTGCTGGACCAATACGGGTTCAGACAGACCCAGACGGCAATTTCCGCCTACTGGATTGCAAAGGGTGGGCCGGCGCTCGCGTACGAGACGCCTGTGTTGGGCGCGCCTTGGTCTGTGCCATTTGAGCTGCCGGTCTATCAGTGGATTGTTGCTGGGGCTTCAACCTTACTACCGATTACATTGGACCAGGCCGGTAGGCTAGTCAGCCTATTTTTTTTCTTGCTGACCTTGTGGCCGTTGGCAAAAATCCTGCGCCATTTTGGCGGCGACAAACGGCTGGTATTGATCGCAAGCGGGATGCTGCTGCTTTCGCCGACTTATCTGTTCTGGTCGCGCGCCTTCATGATGGAGTCTCTGGCGCTATTCATGTCGGTGTGGTTCGCCAGTAGCCTGTTGTCCTATCTGCGGCGTCCCTATGCTCGCGAAGCCGTGATCTTGATCGTCACGGCAACACTCGCCGCCACCATCAAAATCACCACGTTCGTTGGATTCGCGGTCGCCGGCGCAGCCTTGGTGGCGTATGACATGTGGTGTCTTCGAACAACGTTCGCCCTGTCTCCCTGGGTCAAGCGTTATGCATGGCCTGCGTTGTCGTTTGCTATCGCCCTTTGTGCGCTGGTTCTGTGGGTAAGCTACTCGGATGGTCTGAAAGTTAAGACCATGTATGGCTTCGTACTCACGTCCGATAATCTTTCCAGGTGGAACTTCGGATCGTTGCGGCAAAAATTGAGTGCGGACCTGTGGCAGGACGTGGTCCTCGGGCGCGCGCCCAACGAAGCGCTCGGGTCAAGGGATCTGGCCTGGCTTGCGCTGGGAGCGGCATTGAGTCTTGGATATCGTGCCTTGCTGCCGATTCTGGCGCTCGTGGCACTGTATCTGCTGCCGTTCCTGGTATTTACCAACCTGCATATCGTCCATCACTACTACCAATACGCAAATAATATCTTCCTGGTCCTAGCTGCGGCCTTCATTTTCTGGCGTGTGACCCAAAAGGCGCCGGCCCTAACCAGCTTAGCCTTGATGATTGCCATATGCGTGAGCCAAGTCTGGGGGTTTTATCAATACTTTTACCAAGACATGGTCAAAGACATGAGCAACATGAGGGCACTGCAGCTCGCACGCTTCGTTCGCGAAAATACCAGCGAAAAAGAGATGATCCTCGGGTTTGGTCTGGATTGGGCATCAGACGTGCCGTATTACGCCGTGCGCAAAGCGATGCTCGTGCCGGATTGGAAAATCGAAGACGCTGAGCGTCCCGACTCCGCCGTCAAAAAGCTGGACCTGATGCTGAGCAATCCCGGCGTTTACACGGACGGAATGACGATCGGCGCGGTGATTGAGTGCCCCAACGAGCTCAGCAAGGCGTTGCCTACCCGCGAGGCCTACGAGCGCCTATTGGCGAGCACAACACAAGGGCGCCGCTTTCAAGCGGTGGCTGGCTGCTCGGTCTACTATTGATCGGGCCGAAACTGCTGATGGCCGCCTAGCGTGTGGAGCTTCCGAATCAGGGATCGAAACGTTCGGATCCGGTGGGATGCAGAAGGGCGGCGCTCTTACAACGCCGCCCTTCTGCATTTTTCGATTACATGATGTTGCGGGCGTCACAGGCTTAACGAAGCTGGCGCTGTAAGCCACGATTTAGACGTGAAATGCCGATGTCCTAGATGGCTTGTGAAAATCCGTGCCAACACACCGAAATTGTTCCCAGCAGAGCGGCATGGTCGAGCACTTGATTCGAACGCTCAAAAGAACAGTGTGCACATCGTCATAGCTTCGAAATCCAGCAACTTGCCAGTTACGGCATCGGCGACCACACGAGGCGCTGGGCATGAAGACACCTACCGAGGCTTATGCTTTGGCGACCTGATCTGTGCAGAAAGCGCTGGGTCATTACATACCCATCTACCGGCAAAACGTAACGCTAAGGATTCATGATTTCAACTTAGGCAGCATCTGGAAAGTGTCACTCCATGGCCAGCGGGCACCACGTGGAATGACGTTTCGACGTTGATGATCTTGCGTGCTTTGTCGTTGCGGCTTGGACGAGTTTTCAAGGCAAAGCCTCGAGTTCGGTGCTGCGGGACGCTCGGAACATTTGCAGCCATATGAAGATGCATACGAGCACAGACGCAATGGCAACGTAGTCGAAGCGCGGAAAATGCTTAAGCGGCTCAAGTATCCATACCACTAGCCCGTACATGGCGCTGAGAGCGAGGGCTAACCATCCCCATCTTCCGGCCGTCAATAGCGCGACGATCAGAGCCAGATGAAGTGCCATCAGTAGCTGGTAAGACTGAACATGAATGATGTAGCAGCCCCATGTTGTTATCCAAGTGAGAGCCAAGCCTGCCAAAGCGAACAGAATGAGTTTGACGCAACTTTGGACGATATGGTCATCTGGACGGCGGATCTTGTTGACGATCGTCGCTCCGAAACCGAGCAGCAAGAAGTTTAGCGAAGGCATGACGTTTGAGAAATCCGAAGCTCGCCAGCTATCAATGAAAGATTGGCTCACAGCAATTTCACCAAGGGCACAGGTATTACGAAGGCCAAATACGAGACTCAGCAAACCATCGAACTTTCTAGCAAGCCATACCTCAGGAGTTAGATCGCGGTAGCTACGGATGATCGTAGCCAATACGCTCATTTTTTCTTCACCGAAGCCAAATGTTCCTGCAAAAGCGTACTTGATCAAAGCGTTGCCAGGGGGCTGAATAACGTGCTGCCAAAGACTCCAAGGAAGAATGATCGCAACCGCTGCAATCGCAGCGGCCAGTGCCCCCTTGAGCGAAGGCATGCCACGGTATAGACAGGCGAATCCGATGACCGTAAGGGTTCCAAACGCGCTACTCCCGTGGGTCATGAGGCCGAGGGCCGAAAGAGCAGCTGCGGCAACCAATCCACGATTGTCATCGCGAAGACGCATTGTCTTACTGTCCATGCCGAGCAGTATCCACGCAGCCATCAGTGTGAACGTTCCGCTGAGCAGCTTCGGCCAGATGAACAGACTATTGAAAATAAAGAACGGGGATAGGGTCGCTACTATGACGACCAGCAACACTTTGCGTCGAGACAGGCCCAGCCTTGGGACCAGCAAAGCGAGCAGAGCCACCCAAGTCGTGTTGAGAACGATGCCGATAGCCAGCTGATAGAGGTAGACGAGATGTTGGCCGTCATTGGCTTGGGTAAAGTATTGCAACACCTCATGCAGCGTTGCATGCCAGCCGTACGCTAGCGGCGGACGGTCTGCGATAGTCCATGTCGAACCTTCGATGGAACCCGGGTGCGTTGCTGAAACCAAAATGTTCGCGATGATGCCAGGCAACTGATTGTCGGTTGACCAGCGGGCAGGTGTGAATCGTGCGTTCATAGCCCAGGGGCCAGCGCCGTCATCGACGATTAGCGCCAAAGCCAATAGGGTCGTAGCAACGAGTAGCCAGAGACCAAGCGCCAAGCGAAGGTCTGGGGCGCGTTGCGCCGATGGCGGCAAAAGAGGTCTACGGTTTCTCAGATTCCAACTCGTCCATATCACTCCGAGCAATGTGAGCAGAAACGACAGTGGCGCGCCGACTTCAGGAAAGAACCAATAGATGAAGAACTGCGCGTAACCAATCAGCCCCAAGCCAATCAGGCCGACTGCAACGGGATCAACCTTCCAGCGTTTGGCAGAGGCGTATTGCGTCAAGGCCAAAAACCAGCCGCCAATGACGGCCCACGCCAGAACTAGAAACCATAGGGTTGGCAAAGCCGATTGTTTGAAAACCGAGAGCCATGAAACGGTATAGGGCGAACCGATGGCGACATAACCCTGGGTGCTGCGCGTCTCGGCGACGATACGCACCTCTTTCGCGCAAAAGTTGCTAGGTGGCCTCAGGAATACTTCAGACCATTGCGTATTAGTACGTCCTGTCGCTAAAACCAGTCGGCGTCCAGTTTCTATGCATTCCAGGTAGGTGCCGATCCCGGGATCTCCCGAGAAACCCATGTAGGGGACTACGATGATTTTGCGTGAAGCAAATGGCTTGCTGCGCGCAAGGCCCGGTTGACTCCCGGAGGCAGGATTCCATGACCGCCAGAAACGCATTTGTGGATCATTCGCCACACTGGCACGGAGTTCCTTGCTGGGAGCATCGAGGGGAAAGAATCCCCCCTGTATTTCCCAGGCGTCGCCCGGGACCAAGATTCTTGCCCGAGGCTCCGGCCAGGCGATCAATATGCCGACCAGCACGAAGAGGATCATGGCGATGCGCAAAGCCCATCGCGACATGGTTTCCATCAAAGGTCTCACGGTGAAGCACCGTCCATAACCGGCTTTTCGGCGACCAAAAGAAACTGCTTACCCAAGATTGGCCATGCGAATGGAACCTTTAGGTATGCGCTCACAAGCAGCGAGTGCTGCGGCAGGGCGGAGCGGGTGGTATAGGGCAGGAACTTGGCAATATTCCGCGTCACGCGGAACCCATTTATGGCAAGACCTTCCTCAAGCGACAAATGGGACAGCGGAAGATGATGATCGTAGAAGTCCCAATACTGCCCAGCCAGGTAGCGAATGTTCGGCCCCATGACGATGAACTTGCCTCCGGGGCGCAGGACACGCAATACCTCACGCAGCACGCCATCACAGGCTGTCTTTGACTCAAGATGTTCAAGAAAATTCGAGGTGAAGGCCACATCGACGCTATTGCTCGCGATGTCCTTCATTTCGTCAGCGCGAGTTTGATAAAACGCGACTTCATTGCTCAAGAATCGCTTGGTGTCGGGATTCAAGTCGATGGCGAGCTTCTTCTTCGCCCGGATGTTATTGATGAACTCACCATAGCCGCACGCCACATCGAGCACAGTCGAATCGGTAGCGACGAACTGCTGGAAGAAGCCATGGCAAAGTGTCTGCCAAATACGCATCTTGCCGGGAAGGTCAGTTTCTTTGAAACGAAAGCGGTAGAGCGACGCGAGGTCCGTCATGGTGTCACCGAAAGGTTAGATTTTTATGGGCGTAGAAGCTCAGCAGTACCGGAGAAACAACGCCGGCCAAGTGGCCGATGGCCTCTGCCACGTTTGTATCCGCCAGAACCGATGAGGCCAATTTCGAGACGCCGATGCTGACCACGATCGTGATCACGAGCCCCACCATATTCACAAGTACAAAATACGATGCCTGTCGCGCCGGCGGAGCCGTACCGCCCGAGAACACGAAAGCCTTCATCAGAAGGAATCCCGTTGCCAATCCGACTATGAAGGCCAGTACGATGGCTGGCAAGTAGGGCATGAACTGGCTAAACAAGATACGCGACAGAAAGTTCGCGCCGGCGGCAAGTCCTCCGGTCAGTAAAAATCTGGCGAATTGGTTATTGGCTATGGCTTTCATCAGTGCCGTTCACTTCTGATCATGCGTGCGCATCCAGCGCAACTTGCGCCAAATCCTGGGCGACCTTCAGGCTCTCTGAAATCGACCTGTCTTCAGGGTAGTAGTACGAGGTATCAGCCATATATAGCCCATCGATAGGCGTTTTCATGGACGGCAGCATTTCATAAAAGCCCGGAGGGCATATTGTCTGTGCGAATTCATATCGATGGCAGTGGCTGGCAAGTACCCGCTCGCGCGTAAAGCTGGGGTTGAGCTTGACGAAGTAGCCGAGAACTTCCTCGATCAGTTCTTCGTTACTCCAGCCCCACTTCGGATGAGTCTTGGGCATGTAGTAAGGGGCGTAAACAATGGACGTACTCGTTCTGTTCAAGTTGGAGTACTCGATCACGCCTGGAATTTCGATGGTCGGATCGTTGATATTCATCCAGAAATTTTCGCTCAGCGGCTCACTCAATTTAAGAATGACGCAGGCGACAGGGATGTTCTTGATCGCATCAATGCGATCCGAAAATGCTTTTGGCAGGTCAGGGGCAATACGGGGAACGTATTGAATGGGCGCAGTAGATAGAACAGCGTCGGTTGGAAGTTCAGCCCCGCCGACCATGATGCCGGTAACGCGTCCATCACGCGTAACAACGCGATCGATGCCGGCCTTGAGGTGGATGCGGCCGCCACGATCGAGAATGTATTGCTCCATCGCGCGCAGAATGGTGGCTGAGCCTCCCTCCAGATAGCCCATGGTTTCCTGCATTAGGTTTTTGCGAGACAGGCCAACGCGCTTGATGCGTGTGCCGATCCAGGCAGCGGACAGCTGTTCGGTATGTTCGAAGAACTTCAGTTCGAACAGGCTTTTCCATAATACGTCGTAGGCGCGCTGTCCCACCCATTTCCGGATCCAGCCGGTGGCGCTCACCTTGTCCAGCCCCGACCAGTCCTTGATGCTCTTGGTATACATCACGTGCAGCGCGTATCGCGCCTTGCTGATGATGTCCAGGCCATCGAAGCCGAGTAGCGCGAATGGGGTTCCCCATTTGTATAGGCGTCCATTGAAATAGAAGCCCATTTTTGTATCTGTCCAGCGCAGGGTATGCGATAGCTTCAGTTCATCAAGAAGCTCGAACAGCGGGTAGTCCGTCTTGCAGATGAAATGGTAGTAGCGCTCGATTTCGAGCCCATCGAAGTCGAACGTCGCAGACATGCCGCCAATACGGTCATCGCGCTCGTAGATGTCGACCTGGTGGCCGCGTTTGAGTAGTTCCATGGCAGCCATGAGGCCCATGGGGCCGGCGCCGAGCACGGCAAAACGCTTGGAAGACATGACGAACTCCGACAATCAACGTTTAAGAACGATTTGGCTATAGCGCGGGTCGCAGTAGCTTTCGCGAACTGCATCCTCGAAAGGCGTTTGGCGAACGCCAAACGTGTCGAATGTGTCTACCCCGTGAAAGTCGTCTCCCGCGGTCAAAGCTTTCAGCTGCGCCGCTGTGAAGGGAGGCTTTCCGCTGAACAGCGCGTATATACGCAGCAAGGCGTGAAAGACGCCATAGGGAATACGCAGAATCAGCGTTCGCAACTTTTTGGCGCGCTTGATGGTTTTGATGATGTCGATGTAATCGATGCGCGTATCGCCTACGACATCGTAGATCGTGCCAACTGGCTGCGTCTCGATGCACCGAGCAATGCATCGGCAGAAGTCGCGCTCGTAGAGTGGCTGGCGCATGTACTTGCCATCGCCGGGGA
This sequence comes from uncultured Gammaproteobacteria bacterium, assembly GCA_963765335.1. Taxonomy (GTDB): domain Bacteria; phylum Pseudomonadota; class Gammaproteobacteria; order Xanthomonadales; family Rhodanobacteraceae; genus Dyella. The sequence goes on from CAVXWA010000018.1 coordinate 264,465, forward strand.
TCGGGAATACGGGTGTCTTTGCCATGAAGCGTGAAAGCCAGCCGAAATGCTTAGGATCGAACCACCCGAACATCAGGGTCGGGCGCAGCACGCAGTGAGCGATCCCGCTTGCTACGACGAGCGCTTCCTGGTCCTTTTTCGTATTCGTGTAGTCATCGTTCGCAACTGAAACGACGACGGACGAGCTGATATGCACGAGGTAGGGCACTTGATGGGCGTTGATCGCTTCAAGCACGAGCCGCGTGGCATCCACGTTGTTACGCACGAACTCCTCGTGGAATTTGCTGGTGATCTGTGCGTGCAGTTGCACAACGCATTTGGCGCCGGCAAATGCATCACGCCAATTGCCAGGGATGGCAAGGTCGGCCTCGACAGTGACGACTTCCGGATGCAGCTGACGCAAGATGCCCATGTTGTAGGCGTGCTTATCGATCGCCACCAGGTTCGTATAACCCTGGCTCTTGAGCTCGACGATGAGGTTCTGGCCAACCAGGCCCGCTGCGCCGGTGATAACGATACGCGCGTTCTTCTCGATGGAATTCATTGCTTGCGACACGTTCAAAGCTTCAGGCGCCGGAAAATGAATTCCGGAATATGGCGGATGACGAACATGATGGCCCACCAGAATCGCGGCAGATATATTTCGCTGGCGCCACGATCGATGGCGCGTTGAATGCCGGCGGCGACGGCCTCGGGTTTTGCCCACAGTGCGCCCTTCTTGAAAGAGGCAGTCATGGGTGTATCAACGAATCCCGGCTTGATGGTAAGTACATTGACGCCGTGGGGCCCCATACGCTGGCGCAGGCCGCTGAGGAACGTGCTGACCGCTGCCTTGGCAGCACCGTAGGTATAGTTGCTCTGCCGGCCCCGATCGCCCGCGACCGAGGAAATCACCGCGATGGTGCCTGCACGACGCTCCTGCATGTACGGCACGATGGCGGCGACGAAGGCGATCGTCGACGTGCCGTTGGTGGCGAATTCACGCAGAGTGGTCTCCACGGAAGCTTCGCAAGCGGTTTGATCGGGTAGGGTGCCATGCGCCACCAGGAAGACGTCAATATCGCCCAGAGCGGCTGTGGCTTGCTCAATGGCGGCACCGTGCGCAGCGACATCGTTCATATCGAGAATGCCGGTCGTGACTTCAACGGCCCCCCGTACGCGCAGGTCGTCGGCGATGTCCTTGAGCCTCACCGCGTTGCGACCTAACAGATGCAAGCGTGCGCCACGCGCTGCATAGAGGCGCGCGGTTGCTTCGGCGATCGCTGAGGTTGCACCGGCGATAAGAATTTTCTGCATGATCAGCTCTCCACTCTTCGCCAGAAGCTCGACGAAAAGCGCGGGTCGATGTAATTGCTGAAGGTTTCCCATGCGGGGAAATACTGACGGAAGCGTGCACCTGACATGCGCGCGTCCTTGGCGGGATAGACCGCACCACCTGCCTCGGCGACGACATCATCCAGCCGGTCCAGCAGATCAAGTGTATGCGTCCCGTGGAAGGGGAAGTCGAGCGCCAGCGTGGCGCCCGGTCGTGGAAACGAAAGCATGCCCGACGATACGCGTTCACCGAACTGCTTGAGCACGGCGAGGAATGAGCCGCCCCCTGCCGCCGAAATAATGCGGACCAGCTTGGCGATCGTGACTTCAGCAGCTCCGGGCGGCACCACACATTGATATTGCAAGAACCCGCGAGGCCCGTAGATGCGGTTCCACGCGCCAATGCTGTCTAGCGGATAGAAGAACGGCTCGTAGTGCGTAATGGCATGTACGACCTTGCTGCGCTGGCGGTGAAAATAAAATTGATTGAACGCGCGCAGGCTGAGCGGATTGATCAACGAAACCGGGGGCGTCATTGGCACGCTGAGGCGCCTTTTGGGCGCGCTGGGCCGCTCGCTCGGTCGCGCCGGGGCATGGTTTGCGCGGCTGAACAGTCCGCGGCCGAGGGCAGGCCCTTTCGCGGCACAATCGATCCACGCAACGGTGTATTCGTAGTCCCGGTCGGACGTTGTGGAGAGCGCAAAAAACTCGGACAGATCGCGAAAGCGGTGACTTTCCGTGACCATCCATGGGCTGGCGATTCGGCGCAGCTGAAAGGTAGCGCGAGTGATCAGGCCGGTGAGACCCAGGCCACCGAGCGTCGCTGCAAACCATTCGGGATTTTCTTCCGGGGCGCAGCGCATTCGGCTGCCATCGGTGCGAAGCAGTTCGAACTCGCGTACATGGTGCCCGAAGGTTCCGGCGCGATGATGGTTTTTTCCATGGACATCGTTGGCGATGGCGCCGCCAACGGTGACGAATCGTGTGCCAGGTGTGACGGGAAGAAACCATCCCTGTGGCACAACCAGATCGAGAATGTCGGCAAAGAGCGTACCGGCCTCGCAGGACATGATGCCCGTCGCCGGATCGAATGCGATGAAGCGATCAAGCCCCAGAGTCTGAAGGAGAATGCCGCCGTCATTTAGGCAACTGTCACCGTAGCTGCGTCCGTTTCCATAGGGCAGGCATGGGACGTCGCTCGGTTGGATCAGGCCGTGCCTGTCAGTGACAGGCACGACCTGCTCCATCGTGTGGGGGTAGCGTCCCCAGGATCGTCCTGGCGCACTCATCAGATCGCCGACACCACGATAGCGGCGCCTATGAGCAGAACGATCCGGCTCACCTTGTCCATGACGGCAAATACCACGGGGTCGTCATGCATCACGCCGCGATGCGCAATGGCCCAGGTGCGACTGATCCAGTACAACAGCAGCGGACAGAGCATCCACAGTCGATGAGGATGATGATAGAGGGACTCGCTGGCCGTGCTGTCCACATAAAGCGCGAGAACTAGCACGGCGAGATAGCCGCTCGATCCGCCCAGCGATTGAATCAGTGGAATGTCGTCGACATCGTAACCGCGCCCGCTGGCCTTTACTTTGCCGCTACGCTGCAGCGTCAACAGTTCCGTATACCGTTTGACCATTGCCAGGCTGAGGAAGATGAACATCGAGAATGCAAGCAGCCAGAACGAGGGCTTGCTTAGAATGGCCGCGGTGCCGGCGAGAATTCGTATCGTGTAAAGCATGGCGAGCACGACGACATCGAGCATCATGATTCGCTTGAGATGGATGGAGTAGGCGCTGGTAAGAACGTAGTAAGCGCCGAGCGCGGCTATGAACGCTGGAGATACGAACCAAGCCAATCCGAACCCTGCAACGAGCAGCGCCACGGCAATCACCGGACCTGCCATCAACGGCAACGTGCCGGCCGCAAACGGGCGATGCCGCTTGCGATGATGTAGTCGATCGGCAGGCAGATCGAGCAGATCGTTGGTTAGATAGACACTGGAGGCGCACAGTCCGAAGCAGACGAAGGCGAGCAGCGACCGCACGACCGCGTCGACGTCAAATACGCGATGAGCTGCCAATAACGGCAGGAAGACGAGAACATTCTTGATCCACTGGTGAACGCGAAGCGCCTTCATCCAAGTGCGTACTCCAGGACGTTGCGTTACGAAGCGACGTTCGACTGGGGTGTGTTTCTCTGCCGCTCGTGAAAGCATCGAGCCACTTTCCACCACAATGGCGGAGCGGGCATGCTTCCAGACCAGCAAGTCAACGGCGGCATTGCCGACATAGTCGAATCCGCGCTCACCGAAACGCGCTACGAGCGCCGCTCCCTTGTTTGCTCCTGCAAGATTTTGATGCCCGTCACTTGCAAGGACATCATCAAATACCCCTACGTGCGTCGCCACGCCTTCAGCCAGGGCGCCATCCGATGCAGTGCAAAGAACGATGGAGCGACTGTTGCGCTGCTCACGCAACCACGCGATGAGCGGCTCGTTGTAGGGCAGGGCGGACGAGTCCAGCACGACACGTCGCGCGATTTCTCTCTTCAGATGCGCTTTACCGCGCAGCAGCCACGTGAACATGGCGAAAATCATCAGTGGCCTGTGGGCGATCAAGGCCAGGGCCGATTCTATAAGCAGGTCAGAACGGATGAGCGTTCCATCCAGGTCGACGCAGAGCGGCAGGTCGGTGCGGTCCATCGCAGGTTCCGAGTCGAAAAGTTGTGCCACGTCGTGCCCCCTGGAATGCCGCGGACTCAATCGGCGCTGTGCCTACAGAAATCCACGCCTTTGAAGGGCGAAATATTACTATGCGGCACACAGGCCGTCCCCATGATTTTCGCATTTCAAGGTGGCCGTCGGTCGAGGTGGTGCAACTTCAAGCGGAAAATCCTGCGGTAGCACGGCGTATTCACGCCGCGCTACCATCGGGCTCGGCTAGCCCAGGGCGGCTTCCAGCTCCGGCAGGAGCTTGAATAGATCCCCGACCAGGCCAATGTCCGCGACCTCGAAAATGGGCGCCTCACCGTCCTTGTTGATGGCAACGATGGTGCCGGCGTCCTTGATGCCGGTCAGGTGCTGGATGGCGCCGGAGATGCCAATGGCCACGTACAACTCCGGCGCGATGATCTTGCCAGTCTGGCCGACCTGCATGTCGCTGGGTACATAGCCGGCGTCGACCGCGGCACGCGAGGCGCCCACGGCGGCGCCAATCTTGTCGGCGAACTTGTAGATGATGTCGAAGTTTTCTTTCGAGCCCACGCCGCGGCCACCTGAGACGACCTTGCGGGCGCTCTGCAGGTCGGGTCGGTCGCTCTTGCCTTGTTGCAATTCCACAAAACGGGTGTGGGTCGGCAGGATGGCGTCGATGGACAGTGCTTCGATCGGCGCGCTGTTGGCGCCATTGGCAGCTGCAGGCCACGATGCCGTGCGGATCGTCGCGACTACGGCGAAGCTGGCATCCGCTTCGACAGTGATGATGGCGTTGCCGGCGTAGATCGGGCGCTTGAAGGTGTGGCTGCCTTCGACGCTCATGACGTCACTGACCTGCGCCACGCCGAGCAGGGCGGCAACGCGGGGGGTGACATCTTTGCCGAACGTGGTGGACGGCGCGAACACGTGGCTGTAGCCCGACGCGACCTTGGCGATCTGCGGCGCCAGCACGGCGGCCAGCGGATGCGCGTTCTCAGCGCGAGCGACTGTCAGCACGCGGCTGACGCCGTCGATCTTCGCTGCGTCGGCCGCGATTGCGTCCACTTGATCGCCCAGCACCAGTACATCGATGGCTTCCGGCTTCACGGCGGCCGCAGCGCTCACGGCGCGTGCGGTGGAGGGGTTCAGCTTGCCGCCAAGGTGTTCGGCGATAACGAGAATCTTGCTCATGTCCTGTCTCCTCGAGGCTGCTTAAAGCAGACCCTTCTGCTTCAGCGCCGCAACCAGTTCGGCCGCATCCTTGACCATCACGCCCTTGCTGCGCTTGGCCGGCGCGGCGTAATGCGTGGTCTTGAGATGAGCGTTGTTCTCGACGCCCAGCGAGCCGAACTCGATCAAGTCGATGGGCTTGGACTTGGCCTTCATGATGTCGGGCAGCTTGATGAAGCGCGGCTCGTTGAGGCGCAGGTCCGTGGTGATCACGGCGGGCAGCTCGGCTTCGATGGTTTCCAGGCCGGCGTCGACCTCGCGAGTTACCGTAGCCTTGCCATTGGCGATCTCGACCTTGCTGGCAAACGTCGCCTGCGGGCGATCCCACAACGCAGCCAGCATCTGACCAGTTTGGTTGGCATCGTCGTCGATGGCTTGCTTGCCCAGCAACACCAGGCCCGGCTGTTCTTTCTCGACCAGCTTCAGGAACACGCGCGCGGCGGTGAGCGGCTGTATGGCATCGGGGGTGACAACGTGGATCGCACGGTTGGCGCCCATGGCCAGGCCGTTGCGCAGGTGAGCCGTCAAGTCTGCGGGGCCAATGCCGACAACGATGACCTCCTCGGCAACACCCTTCTCGCGAAGGCGCAGGGCTTCCTCCAACGCAATATCGTCAAACGGATTGGCGGAAAGCTTTACGCCATCGGTAACGACGCCCGTGCCATCGGGCTTGACCTGGATGCGGACGTTATAGTCCACGACACGCTTATAGCCGACAAGAATCTTCATCTGCTGTTCCTATGACCGGACGCCGGGAGAGCGCTAAGTGGGTGGATGCAAGAGGGCCATTCTAGCCGATGCTCCATCCGGGTACGAATGGAGGCCGGGCTGCCTGCTTCCACTCTGGGCGTCCAGGAGGTTAAGGGGAAATCTCAATCCAGCACCCGGCGCAGGGTGGCGGCAGCGGCGGCTGGGGAGAAATGACGCTCGACGTTGCCTAGGCCGTGGACGGACAGCGCAGACCAAAGCGTTGCATCGCCTGTCAAGCGCATCAAGGCAGCGGTGAAGGTCGAAGCATCATTGGCAACAAGGACATCCTTGCCGTCAACGAGTTGCATGCCCTCAATTGCGAGCTGCGTGGCGACCACCGGCACGCCGTAGCTCATTGCCATGTTGATCTTTCCCTTGACTCCAGCGCCGAAACGCAGCGGCGCTAGCGAGGCGATGCAGTTCTCCAGCCATGGGGAGAGATCGGTCACTCGGCCGTGCAGTTCCAGGCCGGGCGTAGCCAGTTCACGACGGGCTGCATCTGGGATATCCCCTAGTACATGGATGCGGACCTGCGGCCATTGCTCACGTAGATTCGGCAGGATGTCCTTCGCTATCCAGCGGACGGCATCGGCGTTGGGTGGGTGGCCGAATCCGCCTATGAATACAAGATCTTGCCGATCCGCGAAGGGTTTACCGCATCCGTGGACATCATGGATGTTGGAAAGCAATTCGACCTTTGCGTGAGGCAGTTCGTGCGCGAGCAAGGCCTGTTCGTGCGGACTCACCACGAAAGTCACGTCGCATTGCTCGATCAAGGATAGCTCGCTACGCCGTGAGGCTTTGGCCTGGCGAGCCATCGTGGCGTTGTTACTGAGCTCGGCTGCACGTTGCTCGCGGAGAAAGTGCAAGTCGACTGTGTCGAACAGTAGGCGCGCCTGTGGCGCGTGCTTGCGTACAAGCGAAGCGTACTGGCCGGCTACTGTGTGGCGGCATAGGATGACGGCATGCAACTCGCCGCCGTGTTCACGCAGCCATTGCGGCAGATTGGGCACCCACGGGCGGTTCAGCACCTCCGTGCCCAGCGCGCCGAGTGCGCAAATTTCCTTATCACTGGCGCGACCGTCGTCGGGCAGGAAGCAGGTGCTCCAGCCCTGGGCATCCAGCAGCTTTAGAATGGTGCATAGACGCAGGGAACCGGAATCACGGGTTGGGTCGGGCGTCATGCTGTCGACGACTAGTACGCGCCCTCGACGGCGCCAGCGAAGTGCGCGCTCTAGTAGGGTTCCGACCGGCGGTTGATCGCTCAGCGCCAGCGCCCACTTGTCGGCGAACTTCACCTGATTGGTGACTTGATGGCGCTTCATCCCAGACTGTAGGTCGGTGCCGGCGCTGATGCCCTCGCAATGGATCACCGTGCTGGCCGGCTCGTAATACACCCGCAAGCCGATCGGGCGCACAGCCAATGCAAGGTCGGTATCCTCGTAGTACGCGGGCATGTAGCGAATATCGAAACCGCCGACACGCTGGAAGACCTCGCGGCGGATCATCAGTGAGGCACCGCTGACAAAGTCGACTTCACGTCGATAACGCCAAGCCGGCACGTCGCGCTGTTCGAAGCGACCCACGTTCCAGCTGCGGCCGTCGGCGAACACTACGCCGCCGGCCTCCTGCAGTCGTCCGTCGGGATAAACCAATCGACTACCGGCGATACCGCAATCCGCACGCTCGGCGAAACACGCGAGCAGCCCATCCAGCCAATTCGACGTGACCTGAGTGTCGTTGTTGAGGAACAGCAGGTAGTCACCGCGCGCGGCGGTGGCTCCGGCGTTACAGCTGCCGACGAAACCTAGATTGCTCTCGTTGCGAATAAGGCGCAGACCGTCAATGCGGCCAAGTGTGGCGGCGCAGTCGTCCGGCGAGGCGTCGTCCACCACGATGACTTCGAAGGCGGTGGTAGGAGCATGGCGTCGCAGCGAGCGCAGACACGCCAGCGTATAGGGAAGCTTACCGTAGACCGGAATGATCACCGAGACCGACGGGGTCTCGGCTACCGGCAGCGCGAACGGGGTGAACGGTACATCCAGCGGTTCGACGTCCAATGAATCGTCGATGGCGGGTCGGTCTTCGAACTCCTGCCGCACGCGGGCCAGCGTGCCGCGCCATCCACGCAGGGCGACACTGCCGCGAAAGCGCTGCAGCACGTAGTTCAGGCGTTTGAGGCGCCAGGTCAGTCGAGCGGACAGCGCAATACTCCCGTTCACAGATTCTGGTAATTCGGACCCGAACCACCCTCGGGCGTTACCCAGGTAATGATCTCGTACGGGTCCTTGATGTCGCAGGTCTTGCAGTGCACGCAGTTGGCGGCGTTGATCTGCAGTCGCTTGCCTGCTTCGTCGTCGACGATTTCGTAGACGCCAGCGGGACAGAAGCGGGTGCAGGGGTTGCCGTATTCCGTCGCGCACTTGGTGACGCACACGGAAGTGTCGGCCACGTGCAGGTGGATGGGCTGGTCTTCGTCGTGTTCGGTGGCGGCGAAATACACCCCGGCGAGGCGATCGCGCGGCGGTAGTTCGCGCTGGACGTAGTCGCGCTTGGGCTCTTCGCACTCGCCGAGCTTGTGCAGCGAGGACCAGTCCGCCTTGTTCTTGAGCGTCCACGGCGACGCGCCGCCGGTCGCCGTTTCCCATGCCGCATTGAGCATGCCGAACCACAGGCCCTTCTTGAACGCGGGCTTGATGTTGCGCACCCGCTTCAGCTCGGCCATCACGTCGGAGCTGCGCAGCTTGGCATCGAAACCGGCGGGATTGAGATCGTTCGCGGCCAGGTGCTCGGCGGCGAGCATGCCGCTCTTGATCGCCTGGTGCGTGCCCTTGATCTTGGGCACGTTGAGCAGGCCGGCGGTGTCGCCGATCAGCACGGCGCCGGGCATTTCCAGCTTCGGCAGCGACTGATAGCCGCCGGTGACGATGGCGCGTGCGCCTGCAGAAAGAATCGTGCCGCCTTCCAGCAGCGCTTTCACCGACGGGTGGTTTTTCCACTGCTGGAACGCTTCCCACGGCTGGTAGTTCGGGTCGGTGTAGTCGAGGCCGCTGACGTAACCGAGCGCGACCCGATCCTTGTCCAGGTGATACAGGAAGCTGCCGCCATAGGTGTGGCTGTCGGCCGGCCAGCCGAAGCTGTGCACGATCTTGCCGGGCACGACGCGCCCCGCGGGAAGCTGCCACAGCTCCTTGATACCAATGGAGTAACCCTGCGGGTCACTGTCCTTGTCCAGCTTGAAGCGCTTGATCAGCTGCTTGGTCAGGCTGCCACGCGCACCTTCGGCGAGCACGGTGACCTTGGCCTTGATGTCGATACCCTGGGTGTAGCCGGGTTTGTGCGAACCGTCCTTGGCCACGCCCATATCGCCGATGCGCACACCGGCGACGGAGCCATCGTCGTTGTAGATGTTGTCGGCAGCGGCGAAACCGGGGAACACGTCCACGCCCAGCGCTTCGGCTTGCGGCGCCATCCAGGCGCACATCGCGCCAAGGGACACGATGAAGTTGCCGTGGTTGTTCATGCCCGGCGGCACCGGCAGCTTGCGCGCGCCGGTCTTGCTGAGCAGCCAGAACTCGTCCTCGCCGGCCGGTACGCAGATGGGCGGCGGATTGTCGCGCCAGCCTGGCAGCAGTGCGTCCAGCGGCTGCGGTTCGATCACTGCGCCCGAGAGGATTTGCGCGCCGATGGTCGAGGCTTTCTCGATCACGCACACGCTTATTTCAGGCTTGAGCTGCTTCAGGCGAATGGCGAACGAGAGGCCTGAGGGGCCCGCGCCGACGACAATGACGTCGTATTCCATTGTTTCGCGTTCGCTCATGGCGGGCTCCATCTGGCTAGTGCGGCACGGAACCGTTCCGTAGCGTACGGAACGGGCAATCCAGCATTGTCCGGGTTCGGGCCGTGCCGGGCAACGGCGCGGGACATATCCTTGCAAACCCTTCATCAACGAAGGGGATAATCCACTGCAGTCAGCGCCAAGGACGAGACCATGAGTCAGCAGCCCCCGATCAGCGATCTCGACCTGCGTCGGGCCACCATGTGCCAGCTCCTGCATTGGCTGGCCGCGGGGCGTGTGCAGCCCCAGGCGCTGGCCGAGGTCTATCAGGAGGCCATCGAGCGGAACAATCCCAGGCTCAATGCCTACGTCAGCCTGAGTCCGGCGATGCTGCAGGAGCAGGCCCTGGCAGCCCAGCATCGTCGACGCGACGGGGTCATCGGCAGGCTCGACGGTCTCCCGGTGGCGCTCAAGGACAATTTCGATTTCGCGGGGTGGCCTACACACGCAGGGCTGGCGGGTCGCTTGAAGCCGGTGATGGAGGATGCGCACGTGGTGGCGCGGCTGCGCGCTTCCGGCGCGCTCCTGGTCGGCAAGACCAATATGGATGAAGGGGCGCTGGGGGCGGTCACCGACAACCCTCATTATGGGCCGACGCATAACCCTCATCGTCACGGCTATACCGCTGGCGGCTCATCGGGCGGTGCGGCGGCGGCTGTGGCTGCTGGCTTGGCGGTGGCCGCCCTGGGTTCGGACAGCCTTGGCTCGATCCGTATCCCGGCCAGCTATTGCGGCGTGTACGCGATCAAGCCGACCCATGGTGAAATTTCCGCGCGCGGCGTCGTGCCGGCAGCGCGGCGGCTGGACACGGTAGGCTTGATCGCGCGCAGCGCCGACGACCTCACCGTGCTGTTACAGGTGCTGGCTGGCTATGACGCCGACGACGCGCGCTCGCGTCGTCGGCGCGTGGCGCTTTCGCCGCCGGACTGGGAGCCGGGCAACCTGCGCGCGGGCCTGTTGCCGAATCTGGCCGGGCTTGGCGTACAGCCTGAGGTGATCGACGTATTCGAGGCGGCGCTGGCGAAATGGCCGCGAGAGCTGGGCGAGCGCCGGACCGTCGATTTCTCCGATTGGGATTTCGCGCGTACCCGACGCGCAGGCTTGCTGTTGATGGAGGCAGAGATGCTCGGCACCTTTGCCGACGATCTTGCCGACACCGACCATCGCGTATCCGAACATTTTCGCCGCCTGCTGGGCTATGCCGCTGCCAAGACCGCGGCGGATTACGCCGCTGCCGATCGCGTGCTGGATGCGGCCACACTCAAGATGCGTCGACTGTTCGCCCAGATCGACGTACTCGTCTTGCCCACCACGCCGCAGGGCGCGTTCCCATTGGATGGTCCGGTGCCGGATTCCCAGGCCGACCTCACCAGTTTCGCCAGCCTGGCCGGGTGCCCCGCCGTGAGCATTCCGATGGGCTACTTGCCCAACGGCATGCCGATCGGCCTGCAGCTGGTGGGCGCGCGTGGCTCCGATCTGCGCCTGCTGGAACTGGCATCGGTGTGCGCCTCCACGCTGGATGTCGAGCCCGCGTATCCGGCCATTGTCTGACCGGTGAGCCGGGTGGGACCGTAGGGAGATGTTCGGGTGAGCCTGTTCGATGAGGAGTCCTCGCTGTAACTGGCAGCGATTGCCGCTGCCAGGTGCCGAACTGTCCTTGTGGTCACCGTGGCTGGCGTCGGCCGAAGCGGATGAGCTGTTTGCCGACCTTCTGGCCACCATTGCCTGGGAGATTCATCGGATTCGCATCTACGGTCGCGAGGTCGAGTCGCCCCGATTGAGTTGCTGGATCGGCGACCCGGACGCCACCTACGTCTATTCGCGCACGCGCTTTGAACCTCACCCATGGACTCCAACGCTGACGGCCCTGCGGGCCCGTTTGGAAGAAGCCTGTGCGACGCACTTCAATAGCGTGCTGGCGAACCTTTATCGCAACGGCCAGGACTCGATGGGCTGGCACAGCGACAACGAGCCGGAGTTGGGCGGGCAGCCGGTGATCGCGTCATTGAGCCTGGGAGCGGTGCGTCGGTTCCGGCTGCGTGCCAAACGCGGCGAAGGCAAGCGCCAGGTGCATGCGGTCGAACTGGGACATGGCAGTTTGCTGCGCATGGCCGGGGATACGCAGCATCTTTATGTGCACGATCTGCCCAAGACGACGAGCGCGGTAGGGCCGCGGATCAACCTCACCTTTCGGCAGGTGGCTGCGAAATAAGCGTTTGTTGCTGCTCGCTGAGGCTAGTTGGCGATGGACCGATTGCGTGCGGGTTGCTGCAGCGTCCATGACACCAGCTGCGCCGCCAGGGCATCGCTGGCCTGTCCAAAGGCGGTCACCACCTGCGGCACGGCCGAGCCGTTCACCGGTTGGGTGACCTCAAAGCGGTGCGTGGCGACGATGCGCAGGCCGGCGTTGCTGATCAGGCGTGCGTCAAAGCGGATGACCACGACAGGATGGTCGCCTTGGTACTCGGTCTGAAACGCGCGCATGTCGCCGGTAAGAATGTAGTCGGCCTGCAGGCTGGAGTCGTCGCTGCTGAGGGCGGCAATGCGTCCATCGTCGTGAAAGGCGTCGATCAGACGATTGCGCAGCAAGGTCGTCGCGGGGTCGCTCCATCGAGCGCCGCGGTACACGGTGACCACGTCGCCCTGCGGCAATACCGCGATGCGCGCGCTGTCGATCATGCGCCCGCCTTGCGGGGTATCGACGCGCAACGACCAGTTGACGGGCTGCGCATCGGCGTGCGGCAGCGGGGTGCTCGGCAAGCGATAGATTTCCTGCGGTTCCGGCTTGGGGAAGATCGAGCAGGCACCAAGCAGCATGACGGCCGTCAACACCGGCGCAAAGCGGACGAAAAGCCTCATGGCACAAACTCCTTGCTACGGTCACGGCCTAGCAGAAAGCGCGCCGGGTTATCGTCCAGGCGGCTCGAGATACCGCGCATCGTGCCGGCCGCATCGCGCAACTCGCGGATGGCCGGGCCAAGCTCGCTAAGGCCCTGCAAGCCGCCGTTGATGGCCGCGCGGTTGTCGTTGAGCAATTGGTCGATGGTGGCGGAGGATCGCTCCAGTGACGCCATGGACTTCTGCGCGCTGTCGAGGGTAGCGCGTGCCTGGTTGTCGACCAGGCCGTTTGCATTGCGTATCAGCTGATCGGTCTGTGCCAAGGTCGCGTTGGCCTGCTTGCTCGCCAGGGCCAACTGTTGCAGCAGCTGGCGGATATCGTCGCGCTGGTCGGCGATGGCGCCGGTGGCTTTGTCGATGTGGGCGAGCGTGTTGTTGATGTGCTCGATGTTCTGCGTCGACAACAGCTCGTTTGCATGTTCGATAACCTCGTTGATGCTGATCATGAGGTCTCCGCCGTTGGCGCGAAGGCGGGCCAACGGCGACGGGTCGGCCACGATCACCGGCAGGTTGCCGTCACGTCCCACCAGCGGGGGACTCCCCGGCGAACCGCCGCTGAGCTGGATGATCGAAAGCCCGGTAATGCCAGTCAGCGCCATCACCGCGCGGGTGTCCTGGTGCACCGGGGTGTCGGCGCCAAGGCGGACGCGCGCGAGCACCCTGCGAGAGTCCGTGGGGTCGAGCCTGAGTTGAATGACTTCGCCGACGCGGATGCCGTTCAATTCCACCGCGCTGCCCTGCGAGAGGCCAGTCACCGCCTCCTTGAAGACAATTTGCAACTGGACGAATTGGCGGTCCGAGCTGGATCTGGACAGCCATAGCGCAAAAAGCAGTGCCGCGGCCACCACGATGACCGTGAACAAGCCGATGAGTACGTGATGGGCTCGCGTTTCCATATCACTTCACCTCGTGCGAGAGTTCGGCGGCACGCGCATCTTCGGCGGCGCGGCCACGCGGACCGTGAAAATAGGACTGGACCCACGCGTCGTCGGTCTTCGCGACCACGTCGATGGGGCCAATCACCAGCACCTTCTTTTGCGACAGCACGGCAACGCGGTCGCAGGTGGTGTAGAGCGTGTCGAGGTCATGCGTGACCAGGAAGACAGTAAGCCCCAGTGCATCGCGCAGGGTCAGGATCAACTGGTCGAACGCGGCCGCGCTGATCGGGTCCAATCCGGCGGTAGGTTCATCCAGAAACAGGATTTCAGGATCGAGCGATAGCGAACGCGCCAGCGCGGCGCGCTTCACCATGCCGCCCGACAGTTCCGACGGATACTTCGCTTCGGTACCCGCCGGTAGACCGGCCAGCGCCAGTTTCACGCCAGCCAGCTGCTTGGCATCGGGGCGTGCGAGCCCGGCATGCTCGATCAGCGGCATGGCGACGTTCTCGACGACATTGAGCGAGGAGAACAGCGCACCGTTCTGAAACAGCACGCCGAAACGACGTTCCACCAGCGAGCGGCGCTCGGGCGAGAGGCTCAGCAGATCCTCGCCAAAGACATGGACGCTGCCCGACGTGGGGCGAAGCAGACCCACGATGCTGCGCAACAACACCGACTTGCCGGTGCCGGAGCCGCCGACCACGCCAAGAATCTCGCCGCGGCGCACGTCCAGGTCCAGATGCTCGTGCACGGTCTGGGTGCCGAAGCGGTTGACCAGGTTACGGACCTGGATCACATCATCCTGCGGCTGGGTGGCCGCCGCGCTCACCAGCCCATCTCCATATAGAACAGCGCGGCAAGGGCGTCGATGAGGATCACCACGAAGATCGACTGCACCACGCTCGAGGTCGTGTGCTCACCCACCGACTCGGCACTGCCGGTGACCTTGAAGCCCTCAAGGCAACCGATCACGGCGATCAGGAAAGCGAAGACGGGCGCCTTCGCGATACCCACCAGGAAATGCTGCACGCCGATGCTGGTCTTGACCACGTTGATGAACATGATCGGCGAGATATTCAGGACGAGTGCGCAGACCATGCCGCCGCCGATCAGGCCGGCGATCGTGGCCAGGAAGGCGAGCATGGGCAGCGATACCAGCAGCGCGAGCACTCGGGGCAAGACCAGCAGTTCCATCGGGTCCAGGCCCAGGGCACGAATCGCGTCGATCTCCTCGTTGGCCTTCATCGAGCCGATCTGGGCGGTGAAGGCGCTGGCGGTGCGGCCGGCCATCAGGATCGCGGTGAGCAGGACGCCGAATTCGCGCATGAAGGAGAACGCCACCAGGTTGACGGTGTAGATGGTCGCGCCGAAGTCGGCCAGTACGGTGGAGCCGAGGAAGGCCACCACCGCGCCTACCATGAAGGTGAGCAGAACGACGATGGGTACGGCATCCAGGCCGGTCTGCTCGATATGCGCCGCCAGCGATGTGATCCGCCAGCGGCGTGGTCGCCAAATGGTTTGGGCCAGCGTCTGCAAGGTGAGCCCGACGAAGCCCAATAGCTTGAGCTGCTGTTGCCAGACCGTCTCCATCGCGGCGCCGATGCGCGCGAGCAGGTCCGTGACGGTATTGCCCTGAGGCGTCTTGCGGCTCGGCTCGCGGTAGCCGGCCAGCGCCGTCCCCACGGTTTGCAACAGGGCGCGGCGGGCCGCCGACATCCCCGGTGCCTCGTGCGCCAGGTCGCCCAGCCGGGTTGCGCCCAACAGGCTGACCAGCAAGGAAGCGCCGGCGGTATCCAGCGAACCGAGCTGGCCCAGGTCGATGGCGGTGTCGCTGCTCAACGGCGTCTTGATCAGGCCAACGACCCGCTCGAGATCAGCGTAATGGGCCAGCGTCCAGTCGCCCGCAACGCGCAGGCAGGGTGGCGTCGCCGTGGCATCGAGTTGTGCGCTTCCCGTCGCCATCGATGTGCTCATGAGGCCGATCTTAAGTGTTGCGCCAGGGAGGTGACGAAAAGATCACGCCGGTCGGGGCGGATCGTCTGGCGCGTTTTCCTGCTGTCTGCGGTGGGTGACCGTGTTCCTTCAGGTGACTTTCGCTAGATTTCCACGGATGATCTGCCGCTACCCCGGGGCGATCAAGCCAGAGGCCAGCGAAGCAATTTATGTCCCCTATGTCCTACCTGGATGCACTTGAGGCTGAGAGCATCCATATTTTTCGAGAGACGGCGGCTGCTTTCGAGCGCCCGGTCATGCTCTATTCCATCGGCAAGGACTCCTCCGTGCTGCTGCATCTGCTGCGCAAGGCGTTCTATCCCGCGCGCCCGCCGATGCCACTGCTGCATGTCGATACGACCTGGAAATTCCGCGAGATGATCGCCTTTCGCGACCAGGTGGCGGCTGCCGGTGATGTCGAAGTGCTGGTGCACATCAATGAAGACGGCGTGCGCCAGGGCATTTCGCCGCTGGTGCATGGCTCGGCGGTGCACACCGATGTCATGAAGACGGTGGGCCTGAAGCAGGCGCTGGACAAATACCGGTTCGACGCCGCCATTGGCGGTGCGCGGCGCGACGAGGAGAAGTCGCGCGCCAAGGAGCGCGTGTTCTCCTTCCGCAATGCCCAGCATCGCTGGGACCCGAAAAGCCAGCGCCCGGAGTTCTGGCACACCTACAACACGCAGATCCACAAGGGCGAAAGTGTCCGTGTGTTTCCCTTGTCCAACTGGACCGAGATGGACGTATGGCACTACATCCGCCGGGAGGGCATTCCGGTGGTGCCGCTGTATTTCGCCAAGCCGAGGCCGGTGGTAGAGCGCGACGGCGCGTTGATCATGGTCGACGACGACCGTTTCACGCTGCGCGAGGGTGAGGCGGTAGCCATGCGCGAAGTGCGCTTCCGCACGCTGGGCTGCTACCCGCTGACCGGCGCGGTGGCATCCAGCGCCGACACCCTGGACAAAATCATTGACGAGATGGCGACGTCGCGCAGCTCCGAACGCCAGGGGCGCGTGATCGACCATGACGCCAGCGCGTCCATGGAGCGCAAGAAGCAGGAGGGTTATTTCTGATGACAACCATGGAAATCGCCCCGGCGGCTCAGGACACGACCAACCTGTTGCGCTTCATCACCTGCGGCAGCGTCGATGACGGCAAGAGCACGCTGCTCGGCCGCCTGCTGTACGACGCCGGCATGTTGCCGGAGGACCAGGTCGCCGCGCTGATTCGCGACAGCCGCAAGCTGCACGCCGATGCGCCTGATCAGCTCGACTTCTCCCTGCTCACCGACGGTCTCGATGCTGAGCGTCAGCAGGGCATCACCATCGATGTGGCCTACCGCTATTTCCATACGCAGCGGCGCAGTTTCATCGTGGCCGACTGCCCGGGGCACGAGCAGTACACGCGCAACATGGCCACCGGCGCCTCGAATGCCGAGCTGGCGGTGGTGCTGGTGGATGCGCGCAAGGGACTGCTGCCGCAGACGCGACGGCACACCTATATCTGCGCGCTGATGGGTATCCGCCAGGTCGTTTTGGCGGTGAACAAGATGGATCTGATCGACTACCGGGATGATGTCTACGCGGCCATCGCGAACGAATACCGCGAACTGGCCGCGCATCTGGGTATCACCACCGTGCACTGCCTGCCCGTCGTCGCCCCGAGCGGCGAAAACGTCGGCCAGCGTTCCACGCGCATGCCTTGGTATCGCGGTCCCTGCCTGCTGGAGTTGCTGGAGTCGGCTGATACGGTGGCCACGCAGGCGGTCGACTTCCGCATGCCGGTCCAGTGGGTGAACCGGCCGGATGCCTCGTTCCGCGGTTATGCCGGTACGATCTGTGGAGGCCGTGTGGCGGTGGGCAGTGAGATCGTCGTGCAGCCGGCCATGCGGCGGGCGCGCATCGAACGCATCGTCACGGCCGATGGCGACCTGGGGGAGGCGATGGCTGGCCAGGCGGTGACGCTGACCCTGGATCGCGAGGTCGATGTGAGTCGCGGCGATGTGATCGCCGATGCCACTCGGCCGGCTCCGGTGGCGGACCAGTTCGCCGCGCATCTGTTATGGATGGGTGATGAGCCATTGCTGCCCAATCGTGCTTACTGGCTGAAGATGGGTTCCCGTACCGTCAACGCGCGGATTACCACGATCAAGCACAAGGTCGACGTCAATACCCAGGCCGAGCTGGCCGCGCGTCGGCTCGACCTCAACGAGGTCGGCTACTGCAATATCGACCTGGACCACGCCATACCCTTTGAGACTTATGCGGACAACCGCACACTCGGTGGCTTCATCCTGATCGACCGCCAGACGCATGCCACGGTCGGCTGCGGCATGCTCGACTTCGCCTTGCGCCGCGCCGCCAATGTGCACTGGCAACACACCGACCTCAATAAGGATGTTCGTAGCGCCAGCAAGGGGCAGCAGTCGCGCTGCCTGTGGTTCACCGGCCTGTCGGGCGCGGGCAAGTCCACCGTGGCCAACCTGGTCGAGCGCCGTCTGCACGCACTCGGCTACCACACCTATATGTTGGACGGTGACAACCTGCGCCACGGCCTCAACAAGGATCTTGGCTTCACGGCGGAGGCGCGCGTGGAGAACGTGCGGCGCGTGGCCGAGGTGGCGCATCTGATGGTCGATGCCGGCCTGATCGTGCTGGTCTGTGTGATTTCGCCGTTCCAGAGCGAACGTCGGTTCGCCCGCAGCCTGTTCGACGGCGGCGAGTTCCTCGAGGTCTACGTGGACACGACGCTGGAGGAGTGCGAGCGGCGCGATTCGAAGGGCTTGTACCGCAAGGCCCGTGCCGGCGAGATCATCAACTTCACCGGTATCGATTCGCCCTACGAGGCACCCGAACAGGCGGAATTGCACCTGCGCACCGCCGGCTTGCGCCCCGAACAGCTGGCCGAGCAGGTGGTGGAGCAGTTGCTCGCGGGGTTGGGGCCGCATCACTCGCGCTAAATGCACGGGTGCGTAGAGTACGGCGTTGCACGACGCGGTCATCGATACGGCGACGCACGGTAAGCCGGCGTCGCTCGGCTTGGAATGCCTTGTTCCCGCGGCGATAATGCTGTTTTCCCCAGAGCACGACTGCGATGACCGAGAAGACCGTACTTAATGACACCCATCGCGCGCTCGGAGCGCGCATGGTCGATTTCGGTGGCTGGGACATGCCGATCAATTACGGCTCGCAGATCGAGGAGCACCACGTCGTGCGTCGCGATGCCGGCATGTTCGACGTCTCGCATATGACCGTGGTCGACCTGCATGGTCCACGTACGCGGGAGTTCCTGCGTCACCTGCTGGCCAACAGCGTCGACAAGCTGAAGGTCCATGGCAAGGCGCTGTACTCGTGCATGCTCAACGAGCAGGGCGGCGTCATCGACGACCTGATCGTGTATTTCCTGGGCGACGAGTTCTACCGCCTGGTGGTGAACGCCTCCACCCGCGAGAAGGACCTGGCCTGGATCGAACAGCAGGCCAAGGCCTTCGGCGTGCAGGTGAAGGAGCGTCCGGACTTCGCCATGATCGCCGTGCAGGGTCCCAACGCGCGCACCAAGACCATCGGCCTGCTGGCCGAAATCGATCACGAGCGTATCGGCAAGCTGGGCAAGTTCGCCGCCGCCGCTGCGCAGGGGCCGCATGGCATGCCGCTGTTCGTGGCCCGTACCGGTTACACGGGTGAGGACGGTTTCGAGATCATCGTGCCGCAGGAGCACGCCGTGGCGTTGTGGCAGGCGCTGGTCGCCGCCGGCGTCGCGCCGGCCGGCCTCGGTGCCCGCGATACGCTGCGCCTGGAAGCGGGCATGAACCTGTATGGCCAGGACATGGATGAAACGGTGTCGCCGTGGGAGGCCAACCTTGGCTGGACCATCGCACTCGACGAAGGTCGCGACTTCATCGGCCGCAAGGCGCTGGAGGCGCAGAAGGCCGAAGGTGTAAAGCGCGTGATGGTCGGCCTGGTGCTGGACGACAAGGGTGTGCTGCGGCATGGCCAGCCTGTGCTCACCGCAAACGGTGCCGGCGAGATCCTGTCTGGCAGTTTCGCGCCGACGCTCAACAAGGCCGTCGCCTTCGCACGCATTCCGGCGGGTGAGGCGGGCGACGTGCGCGTGGACATCCGCGGACGCGAGGTGCCGGTGCGTCTGGTGAAGTACCCGTTCGTTCGTGACGGTAAGCCTTGCGAAGGCATCTGACCTCGACGGCAACACCACGACCGGTGTTGCCACAAGAATGAAGCGGCTAGAATTGCCGCTCCATCCCCGACCCAATATCAACGACTGGATTCGATCATGAGCGAGATTCCCGGCGATCTGAAATTCCTCAAGTCCCACGAGTGGGCCCGCGTCGAAGACGATGGCCTGGTTCGCGTGGGTATTTCCGACCATGCCCAGGGCCAGCTCGGTGACCTGGTGTACGTCGAGCTGCCGGAGATCGGCGCCAGCGTGCAGGCAGGCCACGGCGTAGCCGTGGTCGAGTCGGTCAAGGCTGCTTCTGACATCTACAGCCCGGTGTCCGGCGAGATCGTGGCGGTCAACGAAGGCCTCAACGACAAGCCCGAAACGATCAACGAAGACGCCTTCGGTGACGGCTGGATCTTCCTGGTTCGCGCCAGCGACCGGGCCGAGCTGGACGAGCTGCTCGACGCCGATGCCTATGCCGAGCTGATCGAGAGCGAAGACCACTAAGTCCCGTTTTCGCTGCTTTACCCGACGCCGGCCGCCACCAAGCGGCCGGCGTCTTTTTAAGCGGCGAGGCATCCGCGATCCTCATCACATGGCACTGACATCACCGGGTGCCACCGCATCGACGGCATGATGAGTTCGCGAGGAATGCACTCGCCGGCACCAAACCCCGCAAGCGCATCATGGGGTGATATCGGCAGCTGGAGGGGCGGCCATTTGATGGCCGCAAAAGTTACCGACGGCTATGCCGATAGATGTCCATGAGGTAGATCGGGAAGGGGTTCGCCGAAGCGTGCCAGGTTCGGACGAAGGGCCTTCGCGACCGATTCGGTGTCCGATGGAGGGGTGCGGGGGCCTCTTCCCGGGGGTGGGCGAACGGACGATTTCAGTCGTGTTCTGTTCATTCTGGAGCCCCTCATTTGGCACGCAACTTACCCTATGAATTCACTGGGATACGTGCTGAATGAGTATGTCGGCGTAATGTTGCGGCGTAGCATAAAACGCCTTGTTTTAAGCGGTTTTATTACATTAACGCGTTATATGGTCGTATTTAAATTTAGCGGTATGGACGTCTGATCTTAATTACCCTTCGACCCCCCTCAGGCCTTATCCGGTGGGGGTTTGGACCCTCCCGGGGGTGGATGAAACGAATTGATTTCGTAGCTAAAATCAATTGACAGTTGAAATCTTCAGGAATAGCTTTCGCATCGGAACACGGAGAACGGGTGCTATGGCAACATCGAAATTCATACCGCCTTATATCGAGCATGGAGAAAAGGCCGGCGCAGTTCGCAAGATCACGGTCTCGATTCCACTGCACGTTCTAAGGCCCCTTTCTGACGAACGCACCCGTCGTCAGGTGAACAATCTTCGGCACGCCACCAATAGCGATCTGCTTGTGGAGGCGTTCCTACATGCTTTTACTGGGCAACCACTGCCAACTGATGAGGAGCTGAGACGAACTATGGCCACTGCCAAGAAAGCCGCTGCAAAGAAGCCGGCCGCCAAGAAGGCGACCAAGAAGACCGCCGTGAAGAAGGCCGCCGCGAAGAAGCCGGTTGCCCGTAAGCCGGTCGCCAAGAAGGCTGCCGCCAAGAAGGTCGCCAAGAAAGCTGTCGCCAAGAAGCGTCCGGCGGCCGCCAAGAAGGCTGCCGTGAAGAAGGTCGCTGTCAAGAAGGTCGCGAAGAAGGTTGCCAAGAAGGCCGCCAAGAGGACCGTGAAGAAGGCCGCCGCCGCCAAGGTGGTGAAAGCCACCAAGACCACCAAGCCACCAAGACCGCCAAGACCGCCAAGGTCGCGAAGAAGTAAGTATCAACTTACATAACTAGCTTCACCGACTTTTCTCCCCGCGGTGCCCAGCGCGGGGAGAGTCTTCGAAAGCGCGATTCGTCCCGGCCTATGCCGGGACGCTTCGTTTCCGGGGTACGAAAAAGTCGTAGGCGTACTCGGATATCACCACGATGACGCGGTCGTGACACACCAGGGCGATCCTGGTCTCCGCGACGTGACGTTACGCACGATTTGCCGTGGTGCCACATTACGGTTACCTTTCGTACATCCGCGCCGCGGTGAGCCTGGGGAGGCTCCCGCTCCTGGATTCACAGGGGGAAAAAGCGCGGGTATCTGATGACACTCAGTGAGAGACCATGGATACCCGATATACACGTCATGCGCGTCGCCGTGCGCGCGGGGCCGTTCGCCCAGCCGCCATCGCCATTGTTGCCGTCGTCGCCGTGCTCGCGGCAGCCTCTTGGTTCCTTATCATCAAGCCGCACCAGGACTTGACCGACACCGACGCGGGGGCGCATCCGTCGACCCCCGTGGTGGCGGGCCATGAAGCGCCTCCGCCGCCAGTCAACGTGGCGGCGATGAGTACCAATCAGCTGCTGTCCGAAGCCCGCAAGGCGGTGAACGAGCAGCGCCTGCTGGCGCCCGCCGGCAACAACGCCTTCGAGTTCTATCTCAAGGTGCTGGAGAAGCAGCCGGGTAACCAGGTCGCATCGGATGCACTGCGTGAAACCTTTCCGGTCGGTTCCAGCGTCGCCGAGCAGGCGATCAACCAGCGCGACTTCACTGAGGCCCAGCGGCAGATCGATCTGCTCGCCAAGGCCGATCCGGCGAACTACACGCTGACCATCCTGCGTTCGAAGCTGGACGCTCAGCGCAAGCTGCAGGATCGCGAACAGCAACTGGCCTCCGACAAGGAGAAGCAGGCACAGCTGGCTGCCCAGAAGGCCGTGTCCGACAAGGCCGAGGCCGATCGCCAGGTGGCCGAGGCGCAGCAGAAGGCGCTCGCCGAACAGCAGCAGAAGGCCGCGCAAGCACGCCTCGCTCAGCAACAGCAGGCACCGTCCGAGTCGGCGCGTCAGTCGCAGGCAAGCACGGCGGCAGCGGCGAGCGAAGGCTCCAGTGCAGGCGGCTCACATGGTGCGGTGCTCGTGAGAAATGTCAGTCCGCGCTATCCGACGACGGCGATGCGATCCAATCAGGAGGGCTGGGTGGAGCTGACCTTCACCGTCACGCCGGAGGGCAACGTGGATGATGTGAAGGTGGTGGATGCGGAGCCACGTCACGTATTTGATCGCGCAGCGGTCGAAGCAGTGAGCCGTTGGAAGTACCAGCCGGCGACCCAGAATGGCGCACCGGTGGCCTCGCAGGACAAGCGTCGCATCGTCTTCAAGCTCAACTGATCGGTAGCGGGCCGCACGGGCGTGCGGCCGGTACCAACGAAAGAGGCGCTGCATGGGTCCATGCAGCGCCTCTTTGCTTCCGGGCTGGGGTGATCCGCAGGATGAATCAGCGGCTCGTGGCGTGACCGCTCGCCGCGGTCTTGGTCTTGTTGCGTGTCTTGCCTTTGGAGGTTGCGGCCGCCTTTGCGGGCGCATCGCTATCGAGGCCAGCCCAATCCACATGCGGCAGGCCGAGCAGGCCATCCAGGACTTCGGGCATGAGGCCCGAGGGAACGGGGCCGGCGGAATTCCACAGCGTCACCACGCCGACGTGATATTTGGGGAAGAAGCCGATCATGGTGCGATAGCCCTCGACCGCACCGGCGTGGAAGACCAGGGTTTCGCCACCGTATTCGAACACGCGCCAGCCGAGGGCGTAACTCGCGTCGCTAAGGCGCGCGCGTCGCCATGGCGTGGAGCGCAATTCGACCGGGGTGGCGACTTCCGGCGAGTGCAGCGTTTCCAGTAGTTGGGGCGGCAGCACGTCGGGGCGCCCACCCATCTGTGCAATCAGCCACTGCTCCATGTCGCGCAGGCTGGCGTTTACGCCGGCGGCCGGAGCCACGCGGTAATAGGCTTCCTTCGGTTCGAAGGGTGTCCAGCCGCTGCCGTTGGGGCGGTGCGGGCGCGCCCAACTCTTGCTCGCCTCCAAGGCTTCGCGGCCATAACTGGCGGTCTTCATGCCCAGCGGGAAAAAAATGCGCTTGTCGACCTGGCGGTTGAAGAAGTCACCGGTCTGCGCGTAGATCACGTCGCCGATCAGGCTGAAGGCGACGTTTTGGTAGCCATAGCATTGGCCCACGCCGCAGGTGAGGTCGACCTCGTCGAGCTTACGCACCAGTTCCTCGTAGGGGATGTTCTCCTCGAGCATGGTGTCGTACGTGTTCTTGGGCAGGCCCACGCGCTGGCCGAGAATGTCGCGCACGGTCGCCTGCTGCTGCGCCGAGTCGTCCTTGAGTTTGAAGAACGGCAGTACGCTGGCCAGCTTGGTATCCCAATCCAGCTTGCCTTCGTTCACCAGTACGCCGGTCAGTGCCGTGGCAAATGCCTTGGACAGCGATGCCAGGCGAAACACGGTTTCCGGCGTCACCGGCTCGCGTGTGGCGGCATTGGCGTAGCCAATGGTGTCCTCGAACACGACCTTGTCGCCCACCACGACGGCCGTCGCCAGGCCCGCCACCGAATTGCGCTCATCCAGTTTCTGCAGCCACTGCTGATAGGCGTCCAGCGTTTCCTTGATGCGATCGGCGGGCAGGGCGGGCGTCTGCGCGGAGGCGCTGACAGGCTGTGCCGCAGGGGGATCGAACGGACTGGCGAGCACGGGCGCGCTGGGCAGGCACAGCGCCGCGGCGATCAAGAGGGGAATCGTGCGTAACGTCATACTACTCGAACGCTTTGGTGGAGCCTGCTGGGCACCGTTGGAACTAGAACGGCGCCGGACGGGCCGGGCCAGGTGGATGCGAGTCGGATCCCTCCGTGACGCGTGGGCGAGAGTAACTCAGGTCAGACCGAAAGTCCTCGTTGCCGCCTGAGCGTTAAGAGGCTGCCTGCCAGAGCGGAGGTGCTGGCCCTATCCCTTCAAAGTCTCGTTCAGGATCAAGGCACTGGCGCGCTCGGCGATCATGATGACCGGCGCATTGGTATTGCCGCTGGGCAGGCTAGGCATCACCGAGGCATCAACGACGCGCAGGCCATCCACACCGCGCACACGCAACTCGCTATCCAACGGTGCGTGCGCATCGTTGCCCATGCGGCAGGTGCCGGCCGGGTGATAAATCGTCTCCGCCTTGCGACGAATGAAATCGGTGTATTCGGCGTCGGTACTTATCGCCTGCTCGGGAAATACCGGTGCACCGCGGTAAGGCGTAAAAGCGGCTTGGGCCAGGATGTCGCGAGAGAGACGCGCGGCCTCGATCATCCGCTGCAGATCGTGACCTTCCGGATCGCTGAGATAGTTCGCGTGGATGGCGATGGGGTGCGCCGGGTTGGCCGAACGCAGGCGCAGCCGACCGCGGCTGCGTGGATGCAGATAGCAGGCGTGCACCGTGTAACCGTAACCGGGCAGTCGATGACGGCCGTGATCATCGAGCAGCGCGGGCACGAAATGGAACTGCACGTCGCGGCGCTCGTCCGTGGCCAGACGGCTACGCACGAAACCGCCGGCCTCGGCCACGTTGGAGCTGCCCGGCCCATCGCGATGACGCAGGAAGCGCCAACCCGCCGCGAGTTCGTTGAGATGGTCGTAAGTGATGTGCTGGGTGCTGCCGTCGAGCGTGCAGATATCCAGATGGTCCTGCAGGTTGGCGCCTAGCTCGGGCATATCGGCCACCACCGCGATGCCGTGCTCGCGCAGATGATCGGCGGGGCCCAGGCCCGAGAGCATCAACAGCTGCGGTGTATTGATCGCGCCACCGGCAAGGATCACTTCGCCCGCCTCAAGCAACGCCGTCCCGCCCTGCAGCTGCACGCCGACGGCGCGGCCGTTGCGGACGACGACGCGGGCGACGGCGGCCTTCGTGCGCACCTCCAGGTTCTCCCGCTGCCGCACGGGCTGCAGAAAACCCGTAGCGGTGGAGCAGCGGGCGCCACCGCGCTGAGTGACCTGATAGAGACCAAAGCCATCCTGCCGTGGACCGTTGAAGTCGTCGTTGCGCGCATGGCCGGCGCTGGCCGCCGCTTCGATGAAGGCCGTCGACAAGGTGTTGTGGTAGCGCAGATCACTGACGCCGAGCGGGCCACCGGCGGCGTGCAGTGGGCTGGCGCCACGGCTGTTGTCTTCGCTCTTCAGAAACCAGGGGAGCACCTGCGACCAAGACCAGCGCGCGTCGCCGGTTACGCGCGCCCATGCGTCGTAATCACCGGGAACCCCGCGCACGTAGCACATCGCATTGATCGAACTGGAGCCGCCGAGCGTCTTGCCACGCGGCCACCACAGACAGCGGTTGAGTAACTGCGGTTCCGGCTCGGTGCGATAGTTCCAGTTGAGTCGACGATGGTTGGCAAGACGCGCGATGCCCGCCGGCATGTGGATCAGCGGATGCCAGTCGCTGGGACCGGCTTCAAGCAGCAGCACGCGCTTGCCCGCGTGTGCACTAAGTCGATGGGCCAGCACGCAGCCCGCCGAGCCTGCACCCACGATGATGTAGTCGTAAGTCACGCCGTTCCCCTGTCCATGCCCGTCATGGTCGCATGCTAGTCTGTGCGCGACCCACGCTGGAAACCCCGGTGAATACCCCTCGATCCGCCGCAGCGAACGAAGGCCTCGCCTCGACCCTGTCGGCCATCGCCTTCTTCTTCGTGATGACGGCTTACTACATCATCCGGCCGGTGCGGGACCAGCTCAGTGGTGCCGTCGGCTCGCAGTCGCTGCCATTGTTCTACGGCAGCGTGTTCGCCGTGATGTTACTGCTGACGCCGGTGTTCGGTGCGCTGGTGGCGCATTTCCCGCGCAGGCGCCTGCTTGGCTGGACGTACAGTTTTTTCGTCGCCTGCCTGCTCGCTTTCGTGCCCGCCTTTGTGGCGCAGGACCGCATTGGTGCACGCCAGCTGGGTGTGGTGTTCTTCGTCTGGGTCAGCGTGTTCAACCTGTTCGTGGTGTCGCTGTTCTGGAGCTTCATGGCGGACATCTTCCACAGCGTGCAGGCGCGTCGTGTGTTTCCGTTGATCGCGCTGGGCGGCATGGCGGGCGCCATCTTCGGACCGCTGGTGACCAAGCTGCTGGTGCAAACGATCGGCGTGGCGCCCTTGCTGACGGTGTCGGCGGCCGCCCTGCTGGCCGCCCTCGTGTTGCTGCTGGCGCTCTCATCGCGCCTTGATTGCCGCGCACCGATGCAGCGCGATGAAGTCATCGGTGGCTCGCTCTGGGCCGGCATCAGGGAACTGTGGACGCGGCCTTTCCTGCGTTACATGGCGATCCTGATGGTCCTGGGCGACGGCATCGGCACCTTGGCCTACGCTTTGATGGCGGACTACACCAAGGCCCATTTGCCAGACAAGATCGCACGCACGTCCTTCTACAACGATCTGGATCTGGCGGCGAATGTGCTCGGCGTGATCCTGCAGCTCACGTTCACCCGCTGGCTGCTGATTCGTCAGGGCACGACGTGGGGGCTGGTGGTGCCGTCACTGGTCAATCTGGTGTTGCTCGGTGCCTTGGTGATGCTTAGCCACGGCAACATTTCCTTGCTTGGCTTCGCCGTGCCGATGCTGTCGGTGACGCTGATCGGCACGCGGGGTTTTGCCTATGGCATGACCAAGCCGGCGGTCGATGCGCTGTATACGCGGGTGCCGCGAGAGACGCGCTATAAGGGCAAGAATTTCGTCGAGACGGCGATCTGGCGCTTCGGCGACTTCGTGGTCACCAGCGGGGTGACCGTGCTGGGCAAGTTCGGCGTGGCCGTGGGTGGCATGGCGGCGATCGGTGCGGGAGTGTCCGCACTGGCCACCTGGGTGGCCGCGCGTGCAGGTCGCTCGCCAGACCTGCTGCCGGAGCAGCAGGATGTGCCGGCGAATGCGGGGCAGGCGCGACCGGCCGAAGCTTGAGAGCCTGCTTCGATCAGCTGGTGCTAGCTAGCTGGTGATATAGCGCTGCAACTGCTCGATCTGTTCGGCCTGGGCGTCGATCACTTCCTTCACCAGATCGCCGATCGAGATCACGCCGATCACCTGCTCACCGCTGACCACGGGCAAGTGGCGAATGCGGCTGTCGGTGCAAAGGCGCATACAGTCGAACACATCGGTATCGGGCCCCACCGTGAGCGGCGGACTGCTCATGATCTCCGAGACGGCCGTCTGGGCGGAGGACCGACCTTGCAGGATCACCTTGCGGGCATAGTCGCGCTCGGAAAGGATGCCAACCAGTCGCTCGCCTCGCATCACCAGCAGCGCGCCGACGCGGCGTTCCGCCATGTGCTTGATCGCATCGAGCACAGGGGCATCCGGTGCGATGCTGTAGATGTCGTTGCCCTTGCCTTCCAGCAAATGCTTGACTTGACGCATGCTTGAACCTCCCACGCGACCGCGGACGGGCCGCATGCGGTGAGTCTAGCGCCGCTGCGGGGGACATGGTGTTGGGGTGATGTGAAGCTGGTAGAGACGACTTGAAGACGGGCGCGGCAGGCGCCGCGAGGTGGTCATTTCGCCCGAGGGGACCGCTGTTCTTCGATGAAATACAGCGGTCGCTGCTTGCTCTCCGCGTAGTTACGGCCGAGGTACTCGCCGATGACGCCCAGCGCCAGCAACTGCACACCACCCAGGAACAGGATCGCCACCATCAAGGACGGGTAGCCCTGTACGGGGTCGCCGAGCAAGGTGGCCTTGCCGAACACCCACAGCCCATAAAGAAAGGCCAGCAGCGATGACAACAGGCCAACCCAGGTGGCCAGCCGCAGCGGCGCGGTGGAGAACGATGTCACACCCTCCATGGCCAGCTGCAGCAGTCGCCAGTAATTCCACTTGGTCGTGCCGGCCTGGCGAGACTCGCGCAGGTAGTGCACGGCGGTTTGCCGATAGCCAATCCAGGCGAACAGCCCCTTCATGAAACGCTGGCGTTCACGCAGCTGACGCAGTGCCTCCAGTGCCCGGCGCGACAGCAGGCGAAAGTCACCGGTGTCACGCGGGATCGGCGTATCCGACAGGCGTTCCATGCCGCGGTAGAACATCGCCGCGGTGAGGCGCTTGAAGCCGGTTTCGCCGGCACGGGCGGTGCGGGTGGCATAGACCACGTCGAAGCCCGCGTGCCAGCGTTCCACCAGCGAGGGAATCAGTTCCGGCGGGTCCTGCAGGTCCGCGTCGATCACCACCACGGCGTCCGCATCGACGTGGTCGAGACCCGCCGTAAGCGCCGCCTCCTTGCCGAAGTTGCGGGAAAGCTTGATAGCCCCCACGCGCGGATCACGGGCCAGCAGTTCTTCGATCAGTCGCCAAGTCGCGTCGGTGCTTCCATCGTCGACGTACAGCACGTGGCTATCCAGCGGCAGCTCCGCAAGCACGCGTCCGAGCCTGGCGTGGAAGGCTTCTAGTACGGCGACTTCATTGTGGGCAGGCACAACGACGGTTAGGCGGGGCATGGGCGGCGCCAAGGATTCTCAGAAGGACGCTGCATGCTAGTGCAGTGGCGGCGCCGCGGCGAGCCTCAACGTTGGCGTTGCACGCGCGGTGGCCGGCGGCTCTGCAGATAGTCCGGGCCTCCTAGCTGAGCCATCTGCTGTTGGATCCAGTTGGCACGCCTTTGCACATAGGCGCTGGGGTTGTCGGCATGCAAGAGGCGGGGGTTCGGGAGCACGGCTGCCAACCGCGCCGCCTGGGCCGCACTGAGGCGAGATGGCGGTTGCCCGAAGAACGCATCGCTGGCCGCGCCGACGCCGTATATCCCGTTGCCGAGCTCGGCGATGTTCATATAGACCTCAAGAATGCGCTGCTTGGGCCAGGTCAGCTCGATCAGTACCGTGAAATATGCCTCCAGGCCCTTTCGCACGAAGCTGCGGCCATTCCACAGGAACAGGTTCTTGGCCGTCTGCTGGCTGATCGTGCTGGCGCCACGCAGGCGCTTGCCCTCGTCTGCCGCGTCCATGGCGTTTTGGATGGAGTCAAAATCAAACCCATGGTGGAACGGAAACTTCTGGTCCTCCCCGGCCACCATCGCCAGCGGAACATAGGTCGACACCTGCGACCATGGCACCCAGCGTTGGCGTAGCTGGAAGCCAGTCTCACCGTGGATAAGCGCGCCCAGTCGGCGCTCCATCATGACCGCCGAGGTCCATGGCGGTACGAATCGCAGCACCAGCACCGCCAGCCAGCTCAGCGCCAACCAGGACACGAGAATGATGATGAGAGAACGCAGCAGGCGGGCAAGGAACGGGCGTCGTGGCGTCATGATGGTTTGCTGGTGGGGTCGTGCGCAGTATAAGTGCCCGTAAGCGGCAGCCCCCTGTGCAGGATGGCCGGCCGTTGAGCTGCAGCGGCAACGCCCCCACCTAGTGTGATTGTTCTTGGGAGGTCTATCCGTGGAAACCGTGCTTGTCGAAGATGTGCTGCACCGCTTTATGCTTGAGCGCGCCGGCGTGCGTGGCGTACTGGTGCGGCTGGGGCCGGCCTGGCGCGAGATAGCGGGTCGTGCAGAATATCCGGCCGCCCTGCGCTCGGTGCTGGGCCAGGCCATGGCGGCCAGCGCGCTGCTGACCGGCAATATCAAGCTGGACGGTGCGCTATCGGTCGAGCTGAAGAGCGGCGGTCCGCTGCGCATGCTGTTTGCCGAATGCACCGATCAGGGCCGCCTGCGCGGTCTGGCGCGCTGGAACGATCCGTTGCCCGAGCTGTTGGACCTGGCTGTGCTGCCCAAGGCGATCATGGCCATCACGATCGGTCATGCCGAACGCGGCCAGCGTTACCAGGGCCTGGTCGATCTGCAGCATCCCAACCTGTCCTCGGCGCTGGAGAACTACTTCAGCCAGTCCGAGCAGCTGCCTGCGCGCATCGTGTTGGCCGCCGATGGCGAGCATGCGGTGGGCCTGATGCTGCAGAAGCTGCCCGGCGAGGGTGGCCACGATGCGGTGGAGGATGAAGATGCCTGGACGCGCATCCAGCATCTCACCGCCACCTTAGGTGACATGGAGTTGTTGAGCACGGCGCCCGAACAGCTGCTGTACCGGCTCTATCACGAGGAGTCCGTGCGTCTGTTCGAGCCACGCCCGCTGGCGTTCGGCTGCAGTTGCACGCGCGAGCGGGTGGAATCGATGCTGCGCGCGCTGGGGCGCGACGAGGTCGAGGCCACACTGGAAGACCGCGATGGCGAGATCGAGGTGATCTGCGAGTTTTGCGCGCAGCGCTATACGTTCGACCGCATCGACGCCGAGCACTTGCTCAGCGCCAGTCCCGCGGCGAGCGCGCCGACCACGGCGCAGTAATCATCATCCGCTCTAACTCCTTCTCCCCTTCGGGGAGAAGGTTGGGATGAGGGGCGGGTGCTTGCGGTCACGCGATGGTCGAGCGCTATCGCGAGCTTGCCGCTTACGCAGCGGGCGTTTCGATCGCCTGCCGGCGCTCGAGTCACTTTTCTTTTGCTGGCCCAAAAGAAAAGTAACCCAAAGAAAACGGCCTTTAGAGCTGGTAGCACGCCGTGGGATAGAAGCGTTGGGAGGTTTGCGCGAGCAAATAGGTGGTTGCCCAAGGCGAGACACAGCGGCTACCCCGCAACGCGCCAAGGCGGTGAGGACTTAAAACAGGCTCGGCCGACGGTCGAAACGCTTGCGGTATCCCGATGCTCACATGGCCACCCCACCACCCACGCTTTAAGCCCTCTGCGCTTCGGCGCGTTGCGGGGTAGCCGCTGTGTATCGGCCATGGGCCGCAACCTATCTGTCTGGCCACGCCCCTCAGGCTCGTATCCCGCGCAATGCTATGAGCTTCTTAGGCCACTACTTTGGGTTACTTTTCTTTGACTCCGGGCATCCTGCCCTTCGCCCTTCGGGCAGGCTTCGCCGTTCGCACGCGCTCCTGCGCGCGCGTGGGCCAGCAAAAGAAAAGTGACCCGGACCGCGGCAGCGGTTCGGAACGCCCGCTGCGTAAGCGGCAAGCTGGCGGCCACGCTTAGTTGTCGCGTTGTCGCGAGCACCCGCCCCTCATCCCAGCCTTCTCCCCGCAGGGGAGAAGGAGTCAAAGCGCGTAACCGGCACGCTGGCGATATGGAACAGGCGGCTCAGGGCAGCGCGAAGTGATGTTCGCGCAGCAACCACACCTCGGCCAACTTGGGCGTGGCGAACAGGAAGCCCTGGCCATAGCGGCAGCCGATGCGCAACAAGGCATCGCGCTGCTCTTCTTCCTCGATGCCCTCGGCAATCACCTGCATCTGCAGCGAATCGGCCAGCGCCTGGATTGCGCGCACCACGGCCGTGCCGTGCCCGCCCTCGCGCGGCAGTTCCACGATGAACGAGCGGTCGATCTTCAGTGTTTCGATAGGGTACTGGTGCAAATAGCTCAGCGATGAATAGCCCGTGCCGAAATCGTCCAGCGCGATGCTGACGCCATGTGAGCGCAGATTGTCGAGCATGCGCTTCACCTGGATGGCGTTCTCCAGCAGCGCGCGTTCGGTGACTTCGATGCGCAGACAGTGTGGTGGCACCTGATGGGATGCGATCAGGTCGAGCAAGCTGCGGTCCAGGTCCGGTGAGCGGAAGTGACGGCCCGAGACGTTGATGCTGACGAATCCATCGGGGCCCGCCAGCGCCTCGGCCTGCGCGCACACCTGTTCGAAAATCTGCCAGTCGATGCTTTCCGCACAGCCGCTTTCTTCGGCCACGGCGAGGAAGTCGCCTGGGGTGAGCAGGCCGCGGTCGGGATGGCGCCAGCGGAGCAGGGCCTCGTAACCCACCGTGCGGCCGCTCTGGAGCTCCACGATCGGCTGGTAGAACGGCACGAACTCGTTGCGACTCAAGGCGCGACGAAGGTCGCCCTCCATCTCCAGCAGGGATAGTGCCTCGCGGCGCAGGCGATCGTCGAATATCGCCGCGCGGTGGCGGCCCTCGTCCTTGGCCCGGTACATGGCGGCATCGGCGTCACGCAGCAGCTCTTCCGGGCGCTGGTAATGCGGACTGGGCAGGGCGATGCCGATCGAGGCCGAAGTGAAGATCTCCTTGGCGCCGAGACGGAACGGCGTCTGCAACTCGTCAATGATGCGCTCGGCAATCAGTAACGCCATCTTCGGATCGGTGATGCCTTCGGCCAGCACGGCGAATTCGTCACCACCCAGGCGCGCCACCACGTCGCGCGTTTTCAGGCAGGCGCGAATGCGCCCACCCACCTGGAACAGGAGGTCGTCGCCGACCAGATGGCCCACCGAGTCGTTGATGACCTTGAAGCGGTCCAGGTCGATAAAGAGTACGGCGAAGAGTTCCTGCGTATCGCTGTGGTAGCGCTGCAGCGCCTGTTCCATGCGTTGCAGCAGGAGGGTGCGGTTAGGCAAGCCGGTCAGCGAGTCGTGCAGCGTTTCGTACTTCAGGCGGCGCTCGACCCGCTCGCGCTCGGCGATCTGCTCGCGCAGGTCGCGATTGGCCAGCGCCAGCGCGCGAGTGCGCTCGGTCACCCGGCGCTCAAGGCTCGCATAGGCCTGCTTCAGCGATTCCGTGGTGTGCTTGCGTTGCAGGGCATTGGCCACGTGGTAGCCGACGAAGGTCAGCAACTCCTGGTCGCGCACATCGTATGTATGCTCAGGCGAGTAGCTCTGCACGGCCAGCACGCCCATGGCGCGGTCACCCCAGACCAGGGGCACGCCAAGCCAGCAGACCGAACGCGAGCCCCGATGGGTGAGCTCACCCATGCGCGAAAGGCGCTCGAATTCTTCCGGGTCGGCCAGCAGCGGTTTGGCGTGGCGCAGCACGTACTCGGTCACGCCGCGGCCGTGGGCACGCGGCAGCCGAATGGTGTCGAATTCGTCCACGGAGTAGGGGAAGCTGAGCGTTTTCTGCTCTTCATCCAGCAGCGCGATGTAGAAATTGCGCGCATACAGCAGGCCGCCGATCACGCGATGCACCGCGGCGTAGAAGTTGTCCAGGCTTTCGGAGGCATTGGCCAGTTCGGCAATGCGGAACAACGCCGCTTGCAGCCGCTCACCACGCTGACGCTGCAGTACCTGCTGGCGCAGGACCCGGTTGGCCTCGCGCAGCGCAGCCGTGCGGCTGGAAACGCGCCGTTCCAGCTCTTCATGCGCTTCGCGCCGCTCCAGTGCGGTCTGCACATGTTTGGCCACGTAGCTGAGCAGTTCGCGGTCGTGCTGGGTGTAATGCGTGTCCTCGCGATAGCTTTGCATCACGATGCCGCCCACCACGCGACCATCGCGCAGCAGCGGCACGCCCAGCCAGTGCTCGCACACCGGGCCCAACAGCACAAATCGGCCCTGGAACTGCTGGGTCAGCTCGGCGACCGAACCCATGATCGCCTGGCCGCACTGCAACAGGTTCCAGGTCAGGCTGTGACGCATTTCCTGCAGCGGCACGCTCTCGTCGGGCGAGGGTGGCTCCTTGTCCATGGTGTCGACGTAATACGGGAAGCGCACGCTGTCCGTGGCCGCGTCGTACAGCGCGATATAGAAGTTTTCCGCATACATGAGGCTGCCGAGAATCGCGTGCAGCGAATGCATCATCTCGGTCATGTTGTGCTCGCCGCTCGCTTGGTCGGCGATGGCGTAGAGCGCGCGCTGCAGCCGCTCGGCTAGCGCGAGTCGCGAAATGGCCTCATACAGTCGCGACGTTTCGGCCAGCTGGCGCAGTCGCGACGCGGACAGTCGGCCGAGCCAGGCCAGATGATCGTAAAGCGAATCCGGCGTGACGGCATCGGGCAGCTCCAGCACCAGGGTGCGCAGCCCCTGCGGATCTTCGGCCAGGTCCAGCTGGGCGGCGCCGCCGATGCTGGAAGGCTCGTCACCGATCAGGCGCCAATGCAGACGCCCGCCGATGCCGAGTTCACCCAGCATGGCCTCGCAGATCTCGAGCACGCTGGCAGCATCGCTGGCGCGGAACAACCGCTCCACGGCCGCGTGCATGGCCGCAACGTTACCGTCCGCGGGCCAGGGCACGAGTGTGTTGCTGGTGGAAGCCGAAGTCATCGGTCGCAGGCGAATTCGCGCATGGTGACGAGGGGGACTATATATCGCCTCCATTCAGCTTTGTCGCGCGCTGATTTATTTGAACGGCTGCCCCAAGGTTTTGCGGTAGGCCAAGACTCGGGTCCGAGGAACCCTTTCCTCGGTCCGATGTCAAAAAATGGTGATTTCGTAGGTTCCGTCACACCTTCAGGGGGCATTTGAGGTGTTAGTAAAAAGTAAAACGTGATATCTTGATAGCCGATCGTCTCTGGGAGGGGGCGACCCATCCCGTTCGTCCGTATTGCCGGGGACTCGCGTCCATGCGTCGTTGGTTGTTGTCATTGCCCTTGCTGCTCATGCCGTTTATCGCGGCAGGACAGTCTGCGGCCAATGATCCCTACGACATGGCAGGGCGGTTGCTCATGCAGCAGCCTGACCAGATGGCGCAAATTGGCCCCGGCGTGGCGGTGCCTCTGTGGCGTGGTGCGGATGGTCGCTGGCTGGCCCTCAAAGCGGATAATGACACGTTGACGGCGGCCCAGCGCGCGGATGCGCCGCTGCAGTTCCGCGCGGTGGATGCCGCTACGGTGCTATCCAGCCAGTTGCAGTATGGGCTGGGTCCGAATCTGCAGGCACACGCCGGCGTGACTGAGCACAATTGGGCCAACAATCAGGCCCCGCGCGTCATCGGCACCGAAGTCGGTGCCACTTACGACGCTGGCCGTTACAGCCTGGGTCTGAGCCTGGGTTCCGACAGCATTCCCAATGGCGCGACGCTTCCGCGCCTGTTGCCTGGTGCTGTACCTGGTGTCAACGGCTTGTCCGGCTTCGATAGCAGCACGCAGCTCAACGCGCGCGGCCGACTGGCGTTCGATAGCAAGAGCGGCATCGACCTCGGTGCCAGTGTGGGGCGCGTGCGCCTGCTGCCGGGCAACCTGCTGGGCGTCAACACGCTGGATCAGAAAGCGGTGAGCTTCGGTGTCGATCGCGGCCCGCTGAGCGGCAGCATCGTTGGTCGCGTCATGCAGCCTGAAACGGCTGTGCCGGGCGCGGCATATAACCCGGATCGTCGCTGGAGCAGCATCGACCTGGGCGTGACCTGGCGTCTGCCGTGGCAGGGTCAACTGAGCATCGGTGCGCAGAACGTGTGGTCGTCGGGTAATGCCGTGAACACCCCGGTCGGCCCCGAGCCTGACCAGTCGCGCACGCCGTACGTGCAGTATCACCAGGACTTGTAGTCTTCGTCGCGGCGATTCGCGCCGTACGCGCGCAGCATCCCGCTTGTAGTTCTGTCCCGATCAAGCCAAGGGCCGCATGCCATGACGCCATGCGGCCTCGTTGCGTTGGCAGCGGTTCGTCAATCTTGCTGACGGATGCGCAGGTCGCCGCTGAAGGTCTCGATGGCGATCTTGCCACTGCCCGAGCCGATCGTGGTTTGGAGCGCACTGCCGGGCCCGTGTTCCGCTTTCTTCACCGTGCCGAAATCACTGCGCAGGTCGCCGCTGAACGTGTTGGCGTGAATCGCCGCCGAGGTATTGGCGGGAATCTGCAGCTGCACGTCGCCACTCATGCTGTCGACGTCCAGCGTGCCACTCGCCGCGAGGCCGCCGGAGAGCTGGACGTCGCCGGAAACCGTGCTGAGGTTGAGCTTCTGCCATGGGCCGCCGCTGACGCGGATGCGACCTGACACCGTTTGTAGTTCCGCGTTATTACCTACGCCGGGCGCGAGGATGTCGCCGCTGACCGTTTGCAGTGAGACGCGATCCGCGTGGCCGGCCAGTTCAATATTGCCGCTGACGGTCTCCATCTCGGCGGAGGGCGTGCGGGCATTCACGCGTGCCTTGCCGCTGACGGCATTGATCTTGATCTTGCCGCCATCGATCCCGTCGATGCTGATCGGCGCGCTCACCACGTCCACGTCCAGCGAGGCCCCCTTGGGCACGCGCACATCGAGCGTGGTGCCGCCCATCGAGGTATCGCTGTTCCAGTTGAGCCAGCCGGATTTGCCCTGCGATTGCACCTTGATCGTCAGGTCGCTGTTGCTGCCTTCGATAGTCAGCGGCTTGGCACCCTCGCCAAGATGACCGCCGACCTGCACCTGGTCGCGGTCCCATGCAGTGACGGTAACCGCCCCTTTGATGTTGCCGATGCTGACGTGAACGGTAGGGGTGGCGTCATGGCTGAGGTTGATGGGCGTATCGGCCAGTGCCTGGCCGATCGACAGGCAGAGCAGGAGTGGAATGATGCGTGCGGTTTTCATGCTGAAGGCTCCGCTGGACTCAACCAGCCTGGTGTTCCATCTGACGCAATTGCGATTGCTGTTTCTGGGTGCGGTACAGCAAGCGCTGCAACGCGGGTGAATCGGGCGCCTGCTCCATGGCCTGGCGCAGCTCCATATTTGCTGCATCCAGTTGTACGGCGGCGCCGGCCAGGCGCGGATCGGAAGGATGCCAGCGCGCCACATCCGGCGTCGTTTCGGTGGCCGTGCTCAGGGGTTGATCACGCAAATGCACGGCGATGCTCCCGGCGAACAGCGACAGGCCCGCAAAACTGGCGGCGAGCAACCAGGCTTGGCGTCGCTGGGATGGTCGGCGCGTCGGAAGCGCGATGTTGTCCGCCGGGTCGAGCGCGACCTCGATCTCGGGCCATAGGTCACGGCTTGGCGTCACCGGTTCGCGCAGGGCGCGGGTCTGGCGGAGCCATTCGAATTCGTTCATGAGCGTTCTCCCAAAATCTTGCGCAGCAGGCCGCGTGCGCGATGCAATTGCGCCTTTGACGAGCCGACCGCCATACCAAGCTCGGCACCGATGTCCTCGTGCCGCCAACCTTCGATGTCATGCAAAACCAGCACGGCGCGCGCGCGTGGCGGCAGCTTGCCGATGGCCCGTTCCAGCTCTTCGCGTTCCGCCGCGCAGAACGGCGTTTCAGCGTGATCGGGGATGGTGTCCTCGTCCATCACGCTGACCGGATCCGCACTACGTGCACGGATATCCATCAGCGCAACGTTGACCGCCAGCCGATAGAGCCAGGTTCCGAAGGCGCTTTCGTGGCGGAAGCCGGCGAGCTTCTGCCAGGCGCGTACGAAAGCGTCCTGGGTGAGATCTTCCGCGCGGGCGTGGTCATAACCGGCGAGCCGGTAGACGGCGCCGTACACGCGACCTACGTGCAGGCGATAAAGCCGCTGAAAAGCCTGCCGGTCACCCGCGGCAGCCGCGTGCACGTCATCCTTATCGGAAGGATCCGCGGCGGGTGCAGGCGGCATTGCGTTTCCGTTGGCTGGGCAGGTAGCAATCATCTTGCCAGCTTGGATGCGCGGCTGCGTGGCAAGGTTTAGACGATGCCATGCAAAAACGCCCGCCAGCCGCTTTCCGCGGCTGGCGGGCGGCGTGGCTCAGCGTGCGGT
Organism: uncultured Gammaproteobacteria bacterium; assembly: GCA_963765335.1. Lineage (GTDB taxonomy): Bacteria > Pseudomonadota > Gammaproteobacteria > Xanthomonadales > Rhodanobacteraceae > Dyella. The sequence continues at coordinate 302,459 of CAVXWA010000018.1, forward strand.
AGCGGCGCGCGGCGTCACCACGGCATCAGCCAGCGCCTTGGCGACGCGTTGCTGCTCGGCATGTAATTGCTGTGGCATGCGCTCGCCGAAACTGTGCAGGTACTCGCCGATATCGGCCAACTCGGCTTGCCAGCCGGCCTGGTCGATATGCAGCAGCGCGTCGAGCGTCTGGCGATCAAGGGCAAGTGCATCCAGCTTCAGTTCGCCTGCCGCCGGTACGGTGCCGATCGGAGTTTGCTTGCCGCTGGCTCGCCCTTCGACGCGATCGATCATCCATTCCAGCACGCGCAGGTTGTCGCCAAAGCCTGGCCACAGGAAGCTGCCGTCCTCGCCCTTGCGGAACCAGTTGACGTGGAAGATCTTCGGCAGCTTCGCTGCCGGGCTGGTCAAACGACAGCCAGTGACGGAAGTAGTCGCCGTAGTGATAGCCGGCAGAACGGCTTCATCGCCATCGAGTCGCGGCGCAGCACGCCCACGGCGCCGGTCGCGGCGGCCGTGGTTTCCGAGCCCATGGCCGCGCCCACGAGAACACCGTGGGTCCAGTCGCGCGCTTCGAATACCAGCGGCACCAGCGACGGGCGACGGCCGCCGAACACGATGGCGCTGATCGGCACGCCCTGGGCGTCTTCGGCATGCGGCGACCAGGTCGGGCACTGCCTGGCGCTGACGGTGAAGCGGGAGTTCGGATGCGCGGCGGGACCATTGGCCGCGTCGTACGGACGCCCCTGCCAGTCGGTGACCGGCGTGCCCGGCAGGCCTTCCCACCACGGCTGGTTGTCGGCGGTGACCGCGACATTGGTGAAGATGGTGTCGCGGGCGATGCGATCGCCAGCGCGTTCGGGTTGGTCGACGCGCTGGTGCCCGGTGCCACGCCGAAGAAGCCGGCTTCCGGGTTGATCGCGTACAGACGGCCGTCGACGCCGGGACGCATCCAGCAGATGTCGTCGCCGACCGTCCACACTTTCCAGCCGTCTTTGCGGTAGCCCTCGGGCGGAATCAGCATGGCCAGGTTGGTCTTGCCGCAGGCGGACGGGAAGGCGGCCGCGACGTAATGGGTTTCGCCCCTGGGGTTCTCGATGCCGACGATCAGCATGTGCTCGGCCAGCCAGCCTTCCGACTCGCGCCTGGTAGCTGGCAATGCGCAGGGCGTGGCACTTCTTGCCCAGCAACGCGTTGCCGCCGTAGCCGGAGCCATACGACTTGATCGTCAGCTCCTCGGGGAAATGCATGATGAAGCGGCGCTCAGGGTCCAGCTCGCCGGTGGAGTGAAGACCTTTCACGAAGCTGCCCTCGCGCTCGATGCGCGCCTGTGCGGCGGCGCCCATGCGCGTCATGATGCGCATGTTGGCCACCACGTACGGGCTATCGGTGATCTCGACGCCGCAGCGGGCGAGCGGCGAGTCGATCGGGCCCATGCAGTACGGAATGACGTACATGGTGCGGCCTTCCATGCAGCCTTCGAATAGCGCATCCATCTTGGCGTGCGCGTCGGCCGGGGCCATCCAGTGGTTGTTCGGGCCGGCGTCTTCCTCGTCCTTGGTGCAGACAAAGGTCAGGTGTTCGACGCGCGCCACGTCCGACGGACTGGAGCGGTGCAGATAGCAGCCAGGGTGGGTCTGCTGGTTCAGTTCGATCAGGTCGCCGGTCTGCAGCATCTGCTGCACCAGGTTGTGGTACTCGGCATCCGAGCCATCGCACCAATGGATTTGCGCAGGACGGGTCAGCGCCGCCACTTCGTCAACCCAGCGTTGCAGCGCTTCCAACTTGCTCGACATCACGTTCCTCACTCTGGTCTTAAGCCAAAAAAGAGCAGAAACGGTAGTTTGCGTGCACTGGCATTGCAAGGCGACGTGCAGCAAAAAACCTACGTACCTGTAGGCAAACTATAGGCGGGCCGAGGGTTTAGCGCCGTTTCCGAGTGTGGTCGGGCTTACTGTCCGACAGGCAAAAAAACGACAGCGCCGCATGGCGGCGCTGTCGTCGGTCGGTAGCTTGGCAAAGCCGATGTAGAGAAAGGCTCAGCCCGGCGTTAGCGTTTTGATCATGTGCTCGACGTAGGCGTCGAACTCGTCATGGCTGATGCGGGGCAGGCCGAGCGTGAAATTGAGCTGCAGGAAGCCGACATAGGCCGCGTAGGTCAGGCGAGCGCGATTCAGCGCTTCCTCGGGCGGCAGGCCTGCTTCGCGATAAATATTGGTCAGGAACTCCATGCGCCGCTGAGACACGCGTGCCATCACCGGCACCACCTGGGGGTGATCCAGCGCCTTCAGCAGGGCGGCATAGACGCGGTGCGGCGCCAGCTCATGTGCCACGCGGCGGAACAGTTCCGGTAGGCGTCCGCGCGGGTCGGGCATCGCCTCGATCTGGCTGATGATCTCGCGTTCACCGTATTGCTCCCAGCGCTCCAGGGCCGCCTGCAGCAGGGCTTCGCGGGTGCGGAAATGCCAGTAAAAGCTGCCTTTGGTTACCCCAAGCTGGCGGGCCAGGGCCTCGACGGCCAGGGCTCCGACGCCTCGCTCGGCGATCAGCCTGAGAGCGGCGTCCTCCCAGTCTTCGGCGGAAAGGCGGGTGCGTTCGGGTTTGGCGCTTACATTCATACGCGCATGGTAGCCCCAGTTGGCCGCCTTTGTAATCGGCGCCCGTGCAAGTGGTTGAATCCGTGGGAGGGTTGCTTGCAGTGCGTATTGACGCCATAGGAAAGCGATTACATACTCGTGCGTATGGTAGCTAATTCCTCCGTTGAGAAGATCGTGACACGTGTCGCTGCCGCCGATGGCCTTGGGCTGGCGGTCGAAGTGCGCAATCCGTCAGGTAGCCCGACCCTGCTGTTCGCCCATGGCTTTGGCCAAACGCGCGGCGCGTGGCGCGGCACGGCCGCAGCCCTGGCATCGCTGGGCTGTCGTTGCGTGACCTACGACAGCCGCGGCCACGGCGAAAGCGATCGTCTTCCAGGCGGCGAATACCACATGGAACAGTTCGTCGGCGATCTGCGCCTGCTGGCCCATGCCGAGGTGAGCAAGCCCATCCTGGTGGGTGCCTCGATGGGCGGCCTGTTGGGTCTGGTCATTGCGGGAGAGCTGGATCCGCAGGCGTTCCGCGCGATGGTGCTGGTGGATATCACCCCGCGCTGGGAGACCGCTGGCGTCGAACGCATTCTCGCTTTCATGCAGGCGCATCCGGATGGCTTCGCCAGTTATGCGGAGGCGGCGGAGGAAATCGCGGTGTATATGCCGCATCGCGCGGGGCGCAAGTCCGAAGACCAACTGCGCCCGCTTTTGCGCGAAGGTTCCGACGGCCGCTTGCGCTGGCACTGGGATCCGGCTCTGCTCGGCGGCGTCGTCAGCGAAAGCGAACGCTACCAGCCACGTCTGATGGCCGCTGCCGCGAAAGTTCAGGTGCCGGTGCTGCTGCTGTCCGGCGGTCGCAGCGATGTGGTGTCGCGCGACAACGTCGACGAGTTCCTGAAGCTGGTGCCGCATGCCGAGCATGTGGAATTGCCGCGAGCCACCCATATGGTGGCCGGCGACGCCAACGATGCATTCACCCGCGAAATTGCACGATTCGTGGGCCAATTTTCCGCCCAGGACCGTAGCGATGCGGTTCCCGTTTGAGCCCGCGTGATGCCTGTGATCCGCAAAGCCGTCATTCGTAACGAGGTGTTGTGATGTCCGTGATCCTGACTCTGCTGGCGGCGCTTATCGCCACCGGCGCCTGTGCCTACCATCGCAGCAGCCTGCGCACTTGGGCGATCGCCACGGTGGTTGCCACCGGCGTGGTCGGCCTGATGGCTGGCGCGCCCTGGACGATGTTCATCCTGCTGGTGATCGAGCTGGCGATCGCCGTGCCCTTGCTGATGGATGGCTTCCGTCGCAAGCAGATCAGCGCACCGCTGCTGAAGATATTTGCCAAGGTGACGCCCAAGCTCTCCGAAACCGAGCAAACCGCGCTGGAAGCCGGCACCGTCGGCTTCGAGGGTGAGTTGTTCTCCGGCAAGCCCGACTGGCACGAAGCTGCTCAAGCAGCCCAAGCCCGAGCTGAGCGTGGAAGAACAGGCCTTCATGGACGGCCCGGTGGAGCAGCTGTGCGGCATGATCGACGACTGGCAGATCACCCACGAACTGGCCGACCTGCCGCCGGACGTCTGGGCCTTCGTGAAGAAGCACAAGTTCTTCGGCATGATCATTCCGAAGGAGTACGGCGGCCTGGGTTTCTCGGCGCTGGCGCACTCGGCGGTGCTGCAGAAGCTGGCAACGATGTCCGCCACCGCTGGCGTCGACCGTCGCCGTGCCCAACTCGCTGGGCCCGGCCGAACTGCTGCTGCACTACGGCAGCGACGAGCAGAAGAATCATTACCTGCCGCGTCTTGCCGATCGGCGAAGAGATTCCCTGTTTCGCGCTCACCGGCCCGTATGCGGGTTCGGATGCCACCTCGATCCCCGACTACGGCATCGTGTGCAAAAGGTGGATCGATGGCGTCGAAACGCTGGGCATGAAGCTCACGTTCGACAAGCGCTACATCACGCTGGCGCCGATCGCCACCGTGGTCGGCCTGGCCTTCCGCCTGTACGACCCTGAGCATCTGCTCGGCGACAAGGAAGATCTCGGCATCACGCTGGCGCTTGCTGCCGCGTTCGACCCAAGGGCCTGGAAATCGGTCGTCGGCACTTCCCGCTGAACGTGCCGTTCCAGAACGGTCCGCTGCACGGCAAGGACGTATTCGTGCCGATGTCGCGTGCTGATCGGCGGCCCGCATATGGCCGGTCATGGCTGGCGCATGCTGGTCGAATGCCTGTCGGTCGGCCGCGCGATTTCACTGCCGTCGAACGCGACCGGCGGCGTGCGCGCCGCCGCGGTCGGCGACCGGCGCCTATGCGCGCATCCGCAAGCAGTTCGGCATGGCGGTCGGCCCGCTTCGAGGGCGTCGAAGAGGCGCTGGCGCGTATCGGCGGTCTACACCTATGCGATCACGGCGCTGTCGCGCGCGACGGCGGCCGCGGTGGATCGCGGCGAGAAGCCGGCGGTGCCTTCTGCCATCGCCAAGTACCACGCCACCGAGCTGGGGCCGCGAAGTGGCAGGCGATGCGATGGACGTGCATGGCGGCAAGGCCGTGCAGCTTGGGTCCGAAGAACTACGCGGGCCGCGCCTGGCAGGGTGCGCCGATCGCCATCACGGTGGAAGGCGCGAACATCATGACGCGCAGCCTGATGATCTTCGGCCAGGGTGCGATTCGCTGCCATCCCTATGTACTGAAGGAAATGCAGGCGCTGTCGATCGCCGATTACGGCGATCGCCTGAAGACGTTCGACCGCGCGCTGTTCGGCCATATCGGCTTCGCGCATTTCCAATGCAGTACGCAGCTTCGTGCTGGGTCTGACCGGCTCACGCTTCGGCGACACCGCCGGTGATGCCTATACGCGCCGCTACTACCGCAAGCTCAACCGCTACTCGGCGCCTCGCGCTGTGTCGCCGACACCTTCATGGGTGTGCTCGGCGGCAAGCTGAAGTTCAAGGAAAAGCTGTCAGCCCGACTCGGTGACGTGCTGTAGCTATCTGTACATCGCCAGCGCGATGCTCAAGCGCTACGAAGATCACGGGTCGCCCGGAAGCGGATCAGTCCGTTGCTGGCCTGGGCGTTCCACGAGTGCGTCTGGCGCATGCAGATGGCGCTCGATGGCGTGCTCCGCAACTTCCCGGTGCGTCCGGTGTCATGGCTGCTGCGCGCGTTGGTGTTCCCGCTCGGGTCGTCGCGAAGTGCCGCCGTCGGATCGTCTCGGTCGCCGCGTGGCCGCCTTGATCACGGCGCCGAACGAAGCGCGCGATCGACTCACTGAGTGGACCTATCTCACCCCGACCGCCAACAACACCGTCGGCCGCATGAATGCGCTGTTGCCGGATGTGATCGCGGCTGAGCCGGTCGAGCGCAAATTCGGCAAGGCGCAAAAGGCAGGCCAGTTCAAGTCGCACGACTACAACGGCCAGTTGGTGGAGGCCATGCAGGCGGGAGTGATCAGCGCTGCCGAGTTCGAGTTGCTCAAGCGTGTGCGCGAGCGGGTATTCGAGTTCATCTCCGTGGATGATTTCGATCCGTCCGAACTGCGTGCGGCCGTGACCCGCGCGGATCACAAGAAGCTGGCGGACGCTGCGTAATTGCTCCCATCGCGGGGCAAGGACGGAGCGTCTGCTCCGTCCTGACTGGAGAGTTTGCATGAGCCAGGTGCTGTCGCTTTACCGTCGCCTTGCTTCACTGCCGGGCGGACGTTGGATCTTCTCGCGCCTCATCTGCTTCAAGGCGCCTTACTTCGCCACCATCGCACCGCGCTTCGTGGCACTGGAGCCGGGGCGTTGCGAGGTGCGCATCCGTGATCGTCGTCGCGTGCATAACCATATTGGCACCGTGCATGCGATCGCCCTGTGCAACGTCGCGGAATTGAGCGCGGGCGTGATGACGGATGTCACCATCCCACCCAGCATGCGTTGGATTCCCAAGGGCATGACGGTCGAGTACGTAGCCAAGGCAGTCGGAACCATGCATGCGCTGGCGCAGCCTGAGAGCGCTGCGGTCGAGTCCGCCAACGGCTACGCATGGCCGGTGACGGTCAACGTCCGCAACGATGTCGGTGAGGAAGTATTCCGCGCCCGTATCGATATGTGGGTCTCGCCGCGCCATCGACACTGAGCGAAAACCTGCGACGCCATCACGCAGCGGTTCTTGCCGCTGTCCTCGAGCGCGCGATCAGTGTGCCGATCGCAATCAGGATTTTGCACGGCATCGGTTGATGGGCGCGCCAGGAGTATTTGCGTTGGCTGGGGGCATGCGTGTGTCGTCAATCGTGATGGCCGAAGCTTCCTGCCAGGCCTGGACGTGCGCAACCAGAGCATCCGCAGTCCAGGACCGGCGGTAGCCGGGTCTACGCTGCAGTGACCTGGGCGGTGGTGGTTGCGCGACGGCGCCAGGCGGGCGGGACGATGGAGCCTCGCCGCCACGCAATGGCGAGCAGCACGGCGGAGCAGCATGAGCAGATGATCAGTGCGACGACGGAAGCCTCGGCACCGAACACGCCGCCGCTCAGCCAGTCGGGGCCGGTGCGCGAGGAAATCAGCCAGCCGTGTGCTGCCGTACCGGATACAGGAATGCCGAACACGGTGCCCTGCATGACATTCCACGCCGCGTGCAGGCCGATGCAGGCCCATAGAGAGCGGGTCACGTGATAGAGCAGGGCCAGCAGTACACCGGCTTCGATGGCGATGGCCAGCGAGCTCCACAGCGTGGCGCCCGGATTGAAGATGTGTGCCGCACCGAAGAACACGGCGGAAATGGCTAGCGCCCACCAGGTGCCCAAACCTTCTTCCGTCAGGCGAAACAACACGCCGCGCGTGATGATTTCCTCGCTGATGCCGGCGCCCACACCGACGACCAGCACCGCAGGCAACCAGTTCACATGGGGGTCGGTGCCGGTGACGTGATAGCTGCCGGCCAGCCAGAGCACCAGTACCACCACGCTGAATAGCATGCTGCCGAGAACCAGGCCCATCGCGCCCCAGCTCGGCAGGTCGCGCCACGCGAGCTCACGCATGGGCCGGCGTTCCACCGCCTTGACCAGGACGAAGTAGCTGACGACCGCTGGCACCAGCGACATGGTCAGGATGCCCAGCGAACGGACCAGCGGGTCGGCGCCTTTGCCTGCCACGCCCAGGCCGACCACGGTCGCGTAAGTCAGCTTGTACAGCACGAACATAAGTGCCGCGAAGAACACGATGCGTGCGACTGGCGAGAACACCATCCAGCGTTGCCAACGGGTGGCAGAGGCTGGCGTGGAAAAGGCGATTTGTCCCTGTTGCATGCGCTGTAGTCCCCCTGGAAGAAGGGGTAGGCTAGCAGCGAGACGCCTTCTAATTACAGCGCCGGCATTAAGGATGCTCTGATCAACTCTGCGCAGGCGTCATGATGTCCAGAAGGCCCGCAGGCGGTGTTGCGTGGCGCCGGGAAGACTGGCCGTCTTGCCAAGCCGCGCGGCACCGCCTGCGGGCCTTCTGGACATCACCCCATCACTTTGAATTGAACACGTTGGGGCCGGTCCTGTCTGTCCGCACCCCTTCGGTGCGCCGGCTCGACAGACGGCCAGTCTGCTTGCGCCGACACCCCTGTGGTCTGCGAACAGACAGGACCGGTGACGCCTACGCAGAGTTGATCAGAGCATCCTTAACGGGGCTCGATCACTCACGAGACGCGATGTCGTCGCGTCGATGGCGCTCCATGGAGCGCCATCCGTTGGAGTTGCAGCCTGGGCGCGGTCTTCGATGTCGCCATCCACCGGAATGGCGCGCGGACCGCTAGCGGTTGCTCAGAGATCGACTGACGTAGCGTGTTCGCGCGTGGCCGAGAAACGAACCTGGGGCCAGCGCTCCTGCGCCAGCTGCAGATTGACGCGCGAGGGCGCCAGATACACCAGCTCACCGGCGGCATCGATGCCAAGGTTCATGGCGTTCTTCTCGCGGAATTCCTCGAGCTTCTTTGCATCGTCGCAATGCACCCAGCGCGCCGTGACAACGCCGACGGTTTCGAAGCTGGCGTCGACGCTGTATTCGTCCTTGAGGCGGTAGGCCACGACGTCGAACTGCAGCACGCCGACGGCGCCGAGCACGAGGTCGTTGCTCATCAGCGGGCGGAAGAACTGCGTGGCGCCTTCCTCGGACAGCTGTGCGAGGCCCTTCTGCAGCGCCTTCATCTTCAGCGGGTCGCGCAGGCGGGCGCGGCGGAACAGTTCCGGCGCGAAGTTCGGAATGCCGGTGAAGTTCACCATCTCGCCTTCGCTGAAGGTGTCGCCGATGCCGATGGTGCCGTGGTTATGCAGGCCGATCACGTCGCCGGGATAGGCCGATTCGACGATCTCGCGATCACTGGCCATGAAGGTCAGTGCATTGGCGATACGCACTTCCTTGCCGGTACGCGTCTGGATCATCTTCATGCCGGCGGTATAGGTGCCCGAGCAGACGCGCATGAAAGCGATGCGGTCGCGGTGCGCCGGGTCCATGTTGGCCTGGATCTTGAACACGAAGCCGGTGAGCTTGTCTTCCTCGGGCTTCACTTCGCGCGTCAAGGTGGCGCGTTGGCGGCGGCGAGGGTGCGTGCTCGACGAAGAAGTCCAGCAGCAGCTGCACGCCGAAGTTGTTCACGGCCGAGCCGAAGAACACCGGCGTCAGCTTGCCGGCGAGGTACTGGTCGCAGATCGAACGGGTGCGAGGCGCCTTGCACCAGCTCCAGCTCGTCGCGCAGTTCGGCCAGCGCTTCGGCGCCGATCTTCTCGGCGAGACCGGGGGCATCGAGACCCTTGAAGATGGTCGAGTCCTGGCGCGTGAAGTTCTTGCCTTGCTCGAATACATGCACTTCATCGAGCAGCAGGTGATACACGCCCTTCAGGCGCTTGCCCATGCCGATGGGCCAGGTCAGCGGCGCGCAGGCGATGCCCAGCACCGACTCGACCTCGTCCAGCAGTTCGATCGGCGAGCGGCCTTCGCGGTCGAGCTTGTTGATGAAGGTCATGATCGGCGTGTCGCGCAGGCGGCACACCTCCATCAGCTTGATGGTGCGTTCTTCGACGCCCTTGGCGCAGTCGATCACCATCAGCGCCGAGTCGACCGCGGTCAGCACGCGATAGGTGTCTTCGGAGAAGTCCGCGTGGCCCGGGGTGTCGAGCAGGTTGACGATGCGCTCGTCGTACGGGAACTGCATCACCGACGAGGTCACCGAGATGCCGCGCTCCTTTTCCAGCGCCATCCAGTCGGACGTCGCGTGGCGCGCGGCCTTGCGCCCTTCACCGAGCCGGCCATCTGGATCGCGCCGCCGAACAGCAGCAGCTTTTCGGTCAGCGTGGTCTTGCCCGCGTCAGGATGGCTGATGATGGCGAAGGTGCGGCGGCGGCGGGTTTCGGTCAGATGCGTGGACATGGCGGGGTATCAGGCTTGCGAACCCGCCATTGTACCAAGGCTGGGGCTTCCCTAGGTCCGGGCCCGCTTTTCCCGCAGGATGCGGCGTCTTTCCAGGCTGGCCGGCGGCCAATATTCGTCGGCCTCATAGTACTCATCCACCGCCGGCATGCCCTCGGGAATCACCACCCAGGGCTGCTTGGTCGTCGTGTAGATATGGATGTCCGGCCAGATCCGGTCCGGCTCGTCCAGGGTGCCCACCCGCACAAAAGCCACCGCGTTGCCGCCGCCGGCGTAGTGGCTCCACAGGGCCAGGCGGCAGTTGGGGCAACGCATGATGGTCTGGCCCTTGCCGCTGTTCGTGGGCGTCACGATGGCCTCGGTCATGCCCTTGAGCAGGGTCAGCCGTTCGGTTTCGATCATGGCGTTCAGGGCAAAGGCCGTGCCGGTCTCGCGTTGGCACCAGCGGCAATGGCAGCAATGCACGAACAGGGGCGGGCCGATCATCCGGTAACGCACCTCGCCGCAGTCACAGCCGCCCTCAAGGATGGGGTCGTCGGTGGTCATGCCGTCACTCTTCATGGATGTCCTCCTCGCGGGATGGGGCCTAGTCGGCGCTCAGCAGGTCCTCGTAGAAGGCGCCGTAGGGTTCGCTGGGGTGGGCGATCTGGATCTCCAGGATCCACAGGCCGCTGGAAGGTCGCTCGTCCAGTTCGCCAAGATCACCCGCCTTATGCACCGAATGAGGGAAGTCGCTGACCCGATGGCCCTTCACCTCGTGGTTGAGTCGCCAGCCCATCGCCTCGGCCTGCTGTTCAGCGAAGGTGTAGAGCGCTTCACCGCTGAGACCTTGTTCACGCCAGGCTTCGGCGACCACATGGAACAGCGCTCGCGCGGCATCAGCGCAGGCTTGAAGTTCGGGGGCATGGCCGACCACGAAGGTATCGCCGACGTCTCCCTCATGCCCTTCGAACACCAGTCCGAGATCGATGAAGTAGATGTCGTTGTGGCCTAGGCGCACCGAGGCGTCGGAGCGCTCGCGGTAGGTCTTGGTGGTGTTGGGCCCGATGCGGATGATCACCGGGTGCCACAGGCGATCCATGCCCAGCGCGCTGGAATACCTCGGCAGCTTCTGCCTTGGCCTCATCCTCGCTGATGCCGGGTCGCATGCGCTCGCGGATGCCTTGTAGTGCCGCCCAGGTGCGTTCGCGGGCGTGCTGCATCAGGCGGGGATCGAAGCGGTTGCCCACCGCTTCCTGTTGAATGGGGCTCATGGGGTGGTCCGGGTTCGCGATCAGGCAAAAAGCATGGCACAGCGCTGCATCACATGCGGGGGTCCCGCCCCTGCCGGGCGATCAGCTCAGCACGACCAATACCAGGCCGATCAAGGCCGGCAGGGCCTGGATCACGAGTATTTTGCGGCTCGCCGTGAGGCCACCGAACACGCCGGCGATCAGCACGCAGCCAAGGAAGAACAGCTTGATATCGGTGCCGTTGTGGCCCAGCCACAATCCCCAGGCCAGTCCGGCGGCGAGAAAGCCGTTGTAGAGCCCCTGGTTGGCCGCCAGCACCTTGGACTGTGCGGCGAACTCGGCCGTGAGTCCGAAAGCGCGCCGCCCCGAAGGTTTGTCCCACAGGAACATCTCCAGGATCAGGAACCATACGTGGAGCAGGGCGATCAGGGCGACGACGAGGTTGGCGGCGAGGGACATGGTTTTCGCGGATGGGTGGCCTGAGTGCGATGCAGTGTTGCAGCCGGGGTGCCGCGTCGCAATTCCGGGCGGCGATATCCGGGCTTTTTTTTAACTCTTTTAGCTGATTGCGTAGGGAGGAGGGGCAGGCGTACGTTCAAAGGGCTGGGTTTGGAAGGGAATCTTGCTCAAGTGACATAGACGTCCGCTCGGGGGCGAAAGGCAATGCCTGGCCACACTCACTATCTGGGGAGTCGCAACCATGAAGAAGTCACTGTGTATCGGTCTGCTGGTCCTGCTTTGTCCCGTCTGTGCGATGGCGCAGAGCGCTTTCGATGGCACCTGGAAGATCGACACCAGCAAGGTGCAGATGTCCAAGAAGCCTGATGTGATCGTGCTTCAGGGCGGCGTGTACGAGTGCAAGACCTGCGCGCCGCCGATCAAGGTCAAGGCGGATGGGACGGACCAAAAAGTTGCCGGCCATCCCTACTTCGACATCATGGTGGTCCAGGTGGTGGACGACCATACCGTGAAGGAAACCGAGAAGAAGGGCGGCAAGATCGTGGCTACGTCGACCACGACGGTGTCCGCTGATGGCAAGACGGCCCATTTCGATTTCACCGACAGCAGCAACACCAGTAGCGACCCGGTCACCGGCAAGGGTGACATGAAGCAGGTGGCGCAAGGTCCAGCCGGCGCGCATGCCATTTCCGGCTCGTGGGTGACGTCCGACATCTCGGGCTTTTCGGACAACGGCCTGCTGTTCACCTATAAGGAGGACGGCGGCAAGCTGAGCATGACCACGCCGACCGGGCAGTCCTATCAGGTCAAGACCGATGGCACCGCAGGTCCGTACAACGGCGACCCGGGTATTACCACGGTGATGGTAAAGCAGGTCGGCAACAAGTCTCTCGTGGAAACCGACCTGCGCAATGGCAAGGTCATTGCCGTGGTGAAGTCGACCCTGAGCGCGGACGGAAAGAGCATGGAAATGGTCTACGACGACAAATTGCAGGGGCGGACCACGTCGTATGTGGCGGTCAAGCAGTAGTTTTCTGGTGCCGCGCCAGGGCCTTCCAGTGCCCTGGCGCGATGAGGGTCAAGGCAAGTCTGGGCCTGGCTTTGTGGCATGTGGAAAGGCCGTGAACGACCGTGGATTATCGGGGTCTATGCGCCTAGACGTTTAGACGTCTATTGACATGACTATACTTCGAAGATAGATTCTACCGAACTCATCGAGACCGGCGGAGGGACAGGCCCTTTGAAGCCGGGGCAACCTGCGGAGACAGTTCCGCGACGGTGCCAATTCCTGCGGCAGCGCTTAGGGCGCACGCCGCGAGATGAGGGTAGATCCGCACCGTCGCGCTGTTGCCGGCTGTGATGCGCTCTCCTCTCTTCTCCGGTCCGTAGGTCGATGCCGACCGGAGAGAGCAAGATGTCCAGCCAGCCGCAATCCACTCAGCCCACCGCCTCCGCCCTTGCCGCGGCCGGTGCAGCCATGCGGCCGGATCTCACCACCCAGCGCTGCACGCGTCGTGTCCAGATCACCCCGAAGTACGGCAGTGCGCCGTGCGGGGTCGATGTGAGCTACTTGTGGTGTGGCGCACCGGATGCCCCCACGGTCATCGTACAGGGCGGCATCTCGGCCAGTCGCGACGTGGTGGCGCTCGACGGCGAAGCTGCCGCCGGCTGGTGGCAGGCCTTGGTCGGTAGCGGGCTTCCGCTGGATCTGGAGCGCTATCGCGTGCTCTCGATCGACTGGATCACCCCGGCCGACCTCGACGGCGTGCAGGCGGTTTCCAGCGAGGACCAGGCCGACGCGCTGGCTGCCCTGGTGGATGCTCTCGGTATCGGTCGCGTACATGCCTTTATCGGTTCGTCCTACGGTGCCATGGCGGCGCTCGCGTTTGCGGCACGTCACCCGTATGCGCTGGGACGCCTGGTTTTGCTGGCCGGTGCACATCGTCCGCATCCGCTGGCGACCGCACAGCGTTCGGTACAGCGCGGCATCGTGCGACTGGGTCAGGATTGCGGCCAGCCCGAGCAGGCGCTGGCGCTGGCCCGTCAGTTGGCGATGACCACCTACCGTGGCAGCGACGAGTTCGCCCGTCGTTTCGGAGCGGCGCCGGAGTTTCGCGACGGCCGCTTCCATTTCCCGGTGGAGGACTATCTGGAGCACGCGGGGCGCCGTTTCGTGGAGCGCTTCGATGTCGAGCGCTTCCTTGCGCTCTCCGAATCCATCGACCTGCACGACGTGCCACCGGAGCAGATCGCTGCGCCGGCGACGCTGATCGGCTTTCCATCCGACCGGCTGGTGCCGCTGGCGGACCTGTGCGAGCTGCAGCGCCGACTGCATGGTCCGGCCACGTTGGAAGTGGTCGAGTCACCGTACGGGCATGACGCCTTTCTTAAAGAAACCGATCGCCTCGCGCCGCTGTTGCGCGATGCGCTGGCCGGCTGTTGACCCTCTTCCACATTCTTGCCGCCCACGGCAGCGCCATACGCACGGAGATTGACCCATGAGCGAGACCCCGTCCCCCTGTACCCGCGCCGTGCGCGCAGGCATCGAGTCCGATACCCAACACGGCGCCGTCGTGCCGCCGCTGCACCTGTCGACCAACTATGCCTTCACTGGCCTGGGCGGCAAGCGTGCCTACGACTACTCGCGCAGCGGCAATCCCACACGCGACCTGCTGGGTGAGGCACTGGCCGAGTTGGAGCAGGGCGCTGGCGCGGTGATCACCGCCAGCGGTATGGCGGCGGTGGCGTTGGCGCTGGAACTGGTGCCGGCGGGGGCGACCATACTTGCCGCACACGATTGCTACGGCGGCACCTGGCGCCTGCTCGATGCCTGGGCGAAGAAGGGGCGCTTCCAGGTCAAGTTCATCGATCTCACCAACGCGCATGCGCTGGCCGAGGGCCTCGCCAGCAAGCCGGTGCTGGTGTGGGTGGAAACGCCGTCGAACCCGTTGTTGCGCATCACCGACATTCGGCACGTGGCGCAGGCTACGCACGCCGTCGGCGCGCTGCTGGTGGTCGACAACACCTTCCTGTCGCCGGCCCTGCAACAGCCGCTGACCCTGGGTGCGGACGTGGTGGTGCACTCCACCACCAAGTACATCAACGGTCACAGCGATGTCGTGGGCGGCGCGGTCGTCGCGCGCGATCCCGCGGTGGCCGAGCAGCTCAAGTGGTGGGGCAATTGCAATGGTCTTACCGGCGCACCGTTCGACAGCTTTCTCACCTTGCGCGGTCTGCGCACGCTGAGCGTGCGCCTGCGCCAGCATCAGGAAAACGCCGTGCGCATCGCAGATCGTTTGGACGGCCATGCGGCTGTGAGCAAGGTCTATTATCCGGGCCTGGAGCATCACTCCGGTCACGCCTTGGCAGCACGTCAGCAGTCGGGCTTTGGCGCGATGCTCAGCTTTGAACTCCGGGGCGATGTGTCCAATATCGAAGCCTTCGTCGAGGGGCTGCACTATTTCTCGCTGGCCGAGTCGCTCGGTGGGGTGGAAAGCCTGATCGCGCATCCTGCGTCGATGACGCACGCCTCCATGGCACCGGAGGCGCGTCGTGCCGCCGGTATCGCCGACAGCCTGCTACGCCTTTCCATTGGCATCGAAGATGGGGATGACCTGCTGCGCGATCTCGATGCAGCGCTCAGCCGCGCGGAAGCCGTGGGTCATGCCAAGCGCAGGGTGAGCGCATGAGCGCCGTGCTGATCAACGAAGCTGCACCCGCAGTGAAACGGCAGGTACCGTCGTCCATTGCCACGGTCTTGCTCGGCACGGGCGTGGTGGGCGGTGCCTTCCTGAAATTGCTCAACACGCCGGCCGCAGCTTCGATCAGCCTGGTGGGCGCAGCCAATTCGCGTCGCCAGCAGACCCAGAGCGAACAGCTGGCCGATCGCGCATTGCGCGAAAAGCTCAGGAGCCACGGTGACCACCGCGACGATGCGGCGCTGCTGAGCGCACTCGATGCGAGCGATGCCCAGATCAAGGTGATCATCGACGCCACCGCCTGCGGCGCGCTCGCCTCTCGCCATGCGGATTGGCTGGCGCGTGGCTATCACGTGGTCACCGCCAACAAGTCGCTGGCCGGTGGTGACCTGCCGGGCTGGCGCTCGCTGCAAAGCGCCTTGGCGCAGGGCGGCCGCTATGGCGATTCGGCCACCGTGGGTGCGGGCTTGCCGGTGCTGTCCACGCTGCGTCGCTTGCGCCATTGCGGCGATGCCTTGCTCACCTTGGAAGGCGTGTTTTCCGGATCGCTTTCGTATCTGTTCAACCAGTACGACGGCAGCCAGCCGTTCTCGGCGCTGCTGCGCCGCGCGCGTGAACTGGGTTACACCGAGCCCGATCCGCGTTCGGATCTTTCCGGCGAAGACGTCGCGCGCAAGTTGCTCATCCTCGCCCGTTGCGCGGGCTTCGCGCTGCGCCCGGACGAAGTGGAAGTGGAAAGCCTGGTGCCAGAAGCGCTGCGTCCGGTGAATGTGGAAACCTTCCTCGCGCGCCTGGAAGAACTGGATGAGCCGCTCGCCACCCGCCACGCGGAGGCGAAGTCGCGCGGCGGCTCGCTACGCTTTCTTGCGCGCCTCAATCAGCGTGGACGTGCCCGCGTCGGTCTGGTCGAAGTACCGGCCAATCATCCCGCCACGCGGCTGTATGGCACCGACAACCAGTTCGCCCTCACCACCACGCGCTACAACACCCAGCCGCTGGTGATCCAGGGGCCGGGCGCGGGGCCGGAGGTGACGGCGCAGGCTCTGCTTGGTGACGTGCTCGCACTGGCTCCTCAGTGATCTCCTGGTTCGTTTGATTCGCCGCACTTCGGCGACGCACAACAAAAAACGCGCGGCTCATCACCGCGCGTTTCTGTTTGCCCGAGCTAGGGATGCTCAATGGTGAGGCGAATTGGTGAGGGCTTCCACTTCCGCCGTTTCCACCGACGGCGTGCGCCAGCCGGACTTCACGCCCCAGATATAGAACACCAGGCCAAACACGGCGACCACGAGCAGGTCCCAGCCGTAAGGCAGATAGCCCTTGCCGCCGAACTGGTCGCTGCCCGCCCATGAGAGCGCGGCGATGACCGGGAGATAGACCACCAGCCACCAGGCGCCCTTCAGCTGGCGTGCGAAATCGTGCCAGCCAGTCTTGGCCTGGTAGTACAGGTATACCGGCAGGGCTACGACCATCAGCAGGATGATCTCGCCGGTCAGCGGCCACTTCGCCCAGTACAGCAGCTCGGTGGCGAGGATGAAGGCGAGGCCGGCGAGTATCGGCAGGCCCATGATGCGCAGCGGACGATGCAGGTCCGGCGCGGTGCGGCGCAGCGTCATCGCGCTCACCGGGCCGGTGAGGTAGGAAATGATGGTGGCCACCGAGATCACCGCGGCCAAGCGTGCCCCAGCCGCGGAAGCACAGCAGGAACACGAACGACACGGCCAGGTTGAACCACATCGCCGGACGCGGCACGCCCCACTTCGGGTGAATGCGGCCGAGGATCTTCGGCAGCGTGCCGTTGCGCTCCATGCCGTAGATCATGCGCGCAGTCGTGGCGGTGTACGTCATGCCGGTGCCGCTGGGGCTGATGAACGCATCGACGTACAGCAGCATCGCCAGCCAGTGCAGATTGACGAGGATTGCCAGCTCCGCGAACGGCGAGCGGAAATCGATACCGTGCCAGCCGGCCTTGGCCAGCAGGTCCGGCGGCACCGCGCCGATATAGGCCACCTGCAGAATGATATAGACGACGGTCGCCAGCGCGATCGAGCCGATCACCGCGAACGGAATGCTCTTGCCCGGATTGCGGGCTTCGCCGGCAAGATTCACCGGGCTCTGGAAACCGTTGAAGCTGAACACGATGCCGGCGGTCGCGACGGCGGTGAGCACGGCGGCGAAGTCGAGGGCATGGGCATCGCCATGCACGCCCACCGAGAAGTTTTCGGTGTGGAAGCCGCTGGCGATCAGTGCGAGACCCGTTGCGGCAGGCACGACCAGCTTGAACACGGTGATGGCGGTATTGGAGCGCGCGAACAGCTTCACGCTCCAGAAGTTGAGCAGGAAGTAGATGATGACCAGCACCGCGGCGATAGCCAGGCCGGCTGGCGTCAGTTCGCCTTGACCACCGGGCATGTGGATGTACAGATCGTGCGCCCACTGCCACGGCCACGAGGCCATGTACTGCACCGACGCCTCGGCTTCCACCGGGATCACCGAGACGATGGCGATCCAGTTCGCCCACGCGCCGATGAAGCCGACCAGCGAGCCGTGCGAGTAATGGCTGTAGCGCACCATGCCGCCGGACTCGGGGAACATGGCGCCGAGTTCGGCATAGGTCAGCGCGATGGTCATGATGATGGCCGCGCCAAGTACCCACGCCCAGACGGCGCCAGGACCCGCCAGGCCGGCCGCGCGCCAGGCGCCGAACAGCCAGCCGGAGCCGATGATCGAGCCCAGGCCGGTAAGCATGAGTGCGAAGGGACCGACATCGCGGCGGATGGGGCTGGTTGAAGACATGCGGGTTCCGAGGTCAGTGGATCGACGGGCCGCCACCCGGGCGACGCAAGGGGCGGATCATGACAGACCCGGCGCGGCGCTGTCAGCCCGGCGGGAGTCGTGGGGTGTTGCGCGGCGCAGCAGGCAAGTGGCTGAATCGGTTGTGGAAAGGGGTAATCCTCGGCTCACTCTCCCCTTTGGGCGACCCGAAGGTAGTCCCTGTGGGAGGGAAGGTTGAGATGAGGGGCGGGTGCTCGCCATAGCGCGACAACTGAGCGATGTCGCGAGCTTGCCGCTTACGCAGCGGTTCGGAACGCCCGCTGCGTAAGCGGCACGCTGGCGGCAACGCCTGGTTGTCGCGTGATCGCGAGCACCCGCCCCTCATCCCAGCCTTCTCCCCAAAGGGGAGAAGGAGTAAGAGCGCGTGACGTGGCGCGCGCGCAGGAGGTCGGAACGCCCGCCGCGTCCCACAGGGACTACCCACCGATCACCCAAGGGGAGAGGCAGCACGTGCAGGCTCAGCACTCGATCACGTTCACTGCCAGCCCGCCGCGCGAGGTTTCCTTGTACTTGTCCTTCATGTCGCGACCGGTGTCGCGCATGGTGGCGATCACCTTGTCCAGCGACACGCGGTGCTTGCCGTCGCTCTTGAGCGCCATGCGGCTGGCGTTGATCGCCTTGACCGAGCCCATCGCGTTGCGCTCGATGCAGGGAATCTGCACCAGGCCGCCGATCGGGTCGCAGGTCAGGCCGAGGTTGTGTTCCATGCCGATCTCGGCGGCGTTCTCGACCTGCAGCACATTGCCACCCAGTGCCGCGGTGAGGCCGCCCGCGGCCATCGAGCAGGCCACGCCCACTTCGCCCTGGCAGCCCACTTCGGCGCCGGAGATCGAGGCGTTCTCCTTGTAGAGAATGCCGATGGCGCCGGCCGTGAGCATGAAATCGACGATGCCGTTCTCGTCCGACTTCGGGCAGAAGCGGTGGTAGTAGTGCAGCACCGCCGGCACGATGCCAGCGGCGCCGTTGGTCGGCGCAGTCACCACGCGTCCACCCGCGGCGTTCTCTTCGTTCACTGCGAGCGCGTAAAGGTTCACCCAGTCGAGTATGGTCAGCGGATCCTTTAGCGCCGCCTCGGGTTCGTTGCGCAATTCAGCGGCCATCGCCGGTGCGCGACGCACCACCTTGAGACCGCCGGGCAGCACGCCGGGCGAGCGCAAGCCGCGATTGACGCAATCCTGCATGGCCTTCCAGATGACCAGCAGGCCGGCGCGTGTTTCTTCCTCGCTGCGCCAGACTTTTTCGTTTTCCATCATCAACTGGGCGATGGTCATGCCGTGCTTCTCGCACAACGCAAGCATCTGGTCGCCGGTGGAGAACGGATAGGGTTGCTCGGTGGTGTCGGCCACGATGCGGTCTTCGGCCGCTTCGTCGTGATTCACCACGAAGCCACCACCGACGGAGTAGTAGTCACGCGTGGCCAGTTCATGCCCTTCAGCATCGTAGGCAGAGAAGCGCATGCCATTGGTGTGGAACGGCAATTTCTGGCGCTTGTTGAAGACCAGGTCGCGCTTTTCCTCGAACTCGATCTCGTGCTTGCCGAGTACGCGCAGGCGATGGGTCGAGCGGATACGTGCCAGCGTCTCGGGAATCCCGTCGGGATCGACCGTGTCCGGATGCGCGCCTTCGAAGCCCAGCAGCACGGCCTTGTCGGTGCCATGGCCGCGGCCGGTCATGGCGAGTGAGCCGATACAACTCGGCGCGCACGCGCGTGACGCGATCAAGTACGCCTTTTTCTTCCAGCCAGCGCTCGGCGAAACGTGCCGCCGCACGCATGGGGCCGACGGTGTGCGAGGAGGATGGACCGATGCCGATCTTGAACAGGTCGAATACGCTGACAGCCATGGATTGCGCAATGTGGGCGAGGAGGATCGCCTATTCTACGCAGGCTGCGCCGCGATGCTTGCCGCGCCGCAGCGGTGCCGTTTCAGTGCGCATGCGTATGGCGAGCGCGCATGTGCGCTCAGTCGGTGCCTCGCGGCATAGGTTCCAGCCACGACATACTCGCGGGCGATCGCACCCTGGCGTATTGTCTGCCGTCCATGACGATGCGATTCGTACTCTACCAACGCGACTATTGCCATCTCTGCGACCAGGCGCTGGCCGTGATGGCCGAGGCACGCGCGCCGGATTTCGACAGCGTTTGGGTCGATGACGATGCATCGTTGGAAGAGCGTTACGGCGTCCGCGTGCCGGTGCTGCGGGATGATCACGATGGTCGCGAGCTGGATTGGCCGTTCGATGCCGCAGCGCTGCGGCGGTTTCTTGACGGCGTTTCCTAGGGATGCTCTGATCAACTCTGCGTAGGCGTCACCGGTCCTGTCTGTTCGCAGACCACAGGGGCGTCGGCGCAAGCAGACTGGCCGTCTGTCGAGCCGGCGCACCGAAGGGATGCGGACAGACAGGACCGTCCCCAACGTGTTCAATTCAAAGTGATGGGGTGATGTCCAGAAGGCCCGCAGGCGGTGCCGCGCGGCTTGGCAAGACGGCCAGTCTTCCCGGCGCCACGCAACCCCGCCTGCGGGCCTTCTGGACATCATGATGCCTGCGCAGAGTTGATCAGAGCATCCCTAGATCCTGTTCAAGGTCTCTGCGACGAGCGCATAGGCAGCTAACAACGTTACCTGTCCCAAGCCGCTGGGATGACGGTTTAATTCAGCGCGACTTGAGGCGCCGGAGAATCTCCTCGCGTGCTTCGCGCAGGATCGAATCGCGATCGAGGCTAGCCACGATCTCCGCGACCACACGCTTGGCACCCTGGTCGCCCCATGACTTGCCCGCGACGAAATAGCGCTCAGCGGCGCGCCCGATCAAGACCGTGGCATACCAGCCCAAGGCACCTTGTGCGGCGGCGGTGACCAGCACGGAAAGCCCGGCACTCACGCCTTTGAGCGTGGACGCCAGCAACTGCACGCCCCAGATCGCGCCCATCAGGGCCGCGAGCTGCGCGGAAATGACGGCGACAAGGCGGCCGGATTCGGCGCGGGTCAGCGGCAAACCATAGGCGCGCGACAACTGCACCACCATCGCTGCATCGAGCCCGGCCGCGGCCAACAGATCCGCCACCGGGATCGGATTCAGCGCCACCGCCAGACCTTTGGCGATGCAGTACTGCCGGATCAGGCGGCTCGCCAGCTGGCGCCGGCTTGCGGCAATGCGTGCACTGACCTGATCGGTGAGACGCCCCGCATACAGGCCTGCATTGAGTGCGGACAGCGTTTTGCCTTCACGCTGTGCGATGGCCAGCAGGCGTTCGCGCAGCGCCGCGACATCAGGTGGTCGCTGCTGTTCCTGTGCATGTTCGCGGCCAAGCGCATCGACATCCAGCACACGCTCGGGCGAGGGGCGCGCGGTGACAGCGATCACATCCTCCGGCCGTACCAGTCCAGGCGTGCGCTCGCGCAATCGATCGAGCAGGGCTTCGCGTTCATCCGCGCGATAACGGTCGGCCTTGTTCAGGGCAAGCAGCACGGGGCGCTGCGTGGCGGCAAGCGTGTGGATGGCGTCCAGCTCGTCGCGGGTGAGGTCACCATCGGCGACGAAGATCACCAGGTCGCTGACTTCGGCCACATCGAAAGCCAGGCGCTCGCGCGCCTCGCCATCAAGTTCATTGATGCCCGGTGTATCGATCAGCACCAGGCCGTCCTGGATCGCCTCATCGAGCGTGGCTTGCTGGGCTGCGCTGGTGGTGCCGTGAAGCACGCCCACGGCGAACGCCTCGCGTCCCAGCAAGGCGTTGCCCAATGCGGACTTGCCGGCGGAGACGCGGCCGAATACAGCCACGTGCAACTCACCGCGCTCCAGCCGTGCGAGCATCGCTTCGATGCGTCCGAAATCAGCAGCAAGCTCGCTGCGGATGGCGGGAGAAATCGTGGGATCGTCGAGCAGGCTGCGCAGACTTGCTGTCATGCGCAACTGTGCCGTTTCCGTGCGGGCGGTATCACTGGGCGCTGCGGCGACGGTCGCGTCTGGCCTGAGCCAGCCACGCAAGCGTCGCCACAGCGTATCAACCGCCATTTCGGCGAGTTACTTTGCGGCGAGCACGAGATGCGCGTTGATCTTCACGTCAGCACCGATCACCGACGTGTCGGCGTAGTCGCCTCCGCCCACGCCGAAATCGAGGCGCTTCACCGAGCCGCTCACATCCAGCGTGGCGCCACTGCCTTGCGGCTTGAACGTGATGTTGAGACTCACCGGCTTGGTCACACCACGCAGCGTGAGGTTGCCGTCGGCAATCACCTGCGCGCCGTTCTGACGAAAAGCCGTCGTGACGAAATGCGCCTGCGGAAACTTCGCGGCGTTAAAGAAGTCCGGACCAGGCAGGGCGCCGTCGCGATCGTTGTCGCCCGTCTTGGCGCTGGTCAGATCAACCTGGACGTCGAACTTGGAGGCGGCGAGCTTGGCCGCGTCGAAGCTGATCGCAGCCGTCCACTTGCCGAACGTGCCATCGAATGACTGGCCCTGGAAGCTGCTGGTGAAACCAAGCTTGCTGGCTGCCGGCTGCACAGCATAATCAGTGGCGCTGGCAAGACCGGGCAAGGCCAGGGCGAGCAGCAATGCGGCGAAAAGCTTGCGGGCGGGGCGTTTCATCAGGGTTCTCCTTGGGAGGGGGAGCTCTCGCGCAGGCGACGGAAGGGGAGCATGCGGAGCAGGACGTTGTCGCGATCGAGCAGGTGATGCTTCAGTGCGCCGGCGATGTGCGGCACCAGCACGGCCACGAGGATCCAGAACAGGTATTCGTGCAACGCGTGCGCGGTGTGACGCATGCCAGGATCAGCGGCCGTCAGCGCCGGCAGATTGAACAGCTTGAAGAACTGCAGCGGCTTGCCCACGATCGAGTTGAACCACCATCCGCTAAGCGGCAACGCGGCGATCAGCAGGTAGAGCGTGCCATGCACCGCATGCGCGACGATCTTTTGCCAGCGCGGTGCGGGTTCCTCCACCGGGCGCTTGTCGCCCCAGCGCCAAAGCAATCGCAACAGCAACAAGGCGAGCACGGTGAGGCCGATCGATTTGTGCAGGGCCAGCCAGTTGATCTGCTGCATCGGCGACCTGGCCAGGTCCATGGCCAGGCCGAAGATGCCGTTGCCGATGATCAACAGCGCGGTAGTCCAATGGAAAAACTTGGCGACCGAGCCCCATTGGCGACGGGTGCTGCGCAGACTCATGGTGATTCCTTCGTGGTTTGAACGTGATCGTCCTGGATCGCTTCCAGTTCCAGCCACACGCTGACGCCATGGCCGATCGAATTCGGAGTGGCGGTGATGCCAAAGTCATCGCGATTCAGCGTGGTGTTGGCGGAAAAGCCAGCGGTGGTGCGCAAGCCGTAGATGGTGGTGCCAATGCGATTGACACTGAAAGCAAGATCGACGGGGCGGGTTACCCCGCGCAGCGTGAGGTTGCCGTGCAGCACGCCGTGCTGATCGTCCTTTCGCTCCACCGAGGTGCTGACGAAATGCGCGTAGCGCATGCGGTCGGCATCCAGATAGGCGGGCTTGCGCACCGCGGCGTTCCACGCCTCGTCACCCATGTCGATGCTGGCCAGATCGATGTCCAGCTCGGTAGCCGACTGGCTCCAGTCCGCTGGATCGAAGCGTAGCCAACCCTGGGCGATATGCAGTCGCCCGAACGGTCGCGAGAAACCGTTGTGGTCGATGCTGAAAACGATCTGGCTATGCGTGGTGTCATAGCGATAAGTGACGGGCGCTGCCAGCGCGCCAGCGCTTAGCAGCAAGCCGGCGAACAGGGACAGGGCCCAGCGTTGGAGGCGCGACCTGATCATGTGCCGAAGTCTGGACGAACGGCGGCGGCGATGCCAGCAGCCTCGACGGAACATATTGTTTCCTGGATGGAGACACATCGACTGCGATCAGCCGGCGGCGGGTCCATGGCCCTCGTCACGCTCGCGCAGCGTATCCATGGTAAGTGTCGCCAATTGGCGCAGGCGGGAACCGCCGCTCTCGGTGAGCAGGGTCTTGAGTCGCGCGCTGGCATCGTCCTGGTCCAGCGCCTTGCGCTCGGCCAGCGAGCAGGCCAGGGCGCGCCCCATGCTGTCGAAGATCAGTGCGTAGGCAAACGCATGCAGCACACCGCCACCGAGTGTGCCAAGGCCGGGGAAAGCCTTGAGCGCATTGCCCGCAATCGCGAGCACGATGGAGCTGCCGGTGCGCAGGGTGAGTTTGGCCTGCTGCACGAAGTCCTCGATCTGCACGTCACTCACGCGGACCTCGTACAGGGCTGCCAGTTCGCGCGTCAGCGCGGCGGCCAGTGCGCCCTGGATGATCAGGTCACTTCCGGGCGCCACCGCCGCCATCGCGCCCACGATGGCGCGGCGTGCGTACTTGCGAACGATGCGCTCGCTTTCTGCGGCACGCGTTTGGGCTTCCAGGGCGCCGGTGCGTTCGTGCAGGCCGGCGAGCACCGCATGCTCGCGTTGCGGCTCAAGGTTGTCGGCACCAGGGGCGGTCAGGCGCGACAATGCTTCGAGCAGCGGCCGGATCGCAGGTTTGCGCTGGCGCTCCACCTGTTCGATGGCGCCGTCGGCCAGTTGCCGCTGGAAGTGCTCGGAGCCACCGGCGCTGACCGCGACGACGGCACTTGCCAGCCCCTTGGTCTGCTCGCGCAAGCGCTGGCGAAGTTGATCCAGTTCCTGCGCGCTCCATTGATCGGCCTTGTTGAGCACCAACAGCAAAGGTTTGCCGAAGTCGGCGAGCCAGCGCACTTCCTCCATCTGCGTGCGGGTGAGATCGCCCGCGCAGAGATAGATGACCGCATGCGCGCGCAATGCTTCGTCGCGGGCCAGGGCTTCGTGGGCCGCGCCATCGGCCTCGCGGCTGCCGGGCACATCGGCGATGACCAGCGTGCGGCCATCCGGAAGCCCGCTGTCGTAGTGGGCCACCTGGCGCGTGGTGCCGCCACGGACCTCGCTGCGCGCCGCGGACGACGGCGACAGCGCGCGGATCAGGGTCGACTTGCCGGTAGAGATTTCGCCGAACAGTGCCACATAAACACGGGCAGTGGCGCGGCGTCGATCCAGTTCGAGCAGCTCGGCGCCGAGCGCATGCGTATCGGCGCCCCGCTCGCGCAGGCGTTCCACGCGGCGTTCCAGCGCGCCGCGATCGGGCGCGGGTACGGCCTTGCGCTTCCGCCGAGGTCTTACCAGCCACCAAAGCACGGCAAGCCCGGCGATGGTGAACAAGGCCAGCGTGGCGCCCAAGGTCCATTGCAGCCAGGTCGGCAGGCCAAGAAAGCGCTGCGCCAGGGCGAGTGCCCGTTCGGCAATGGCCAGCAACAGCCATAGCAGGGCGGCGAGGGCGATAGCAGCGAGCAGCCAGCGTAGTCGTCGGGACATCGCTGCATGGTAGAGCCTGGGAGGCATCGGGGCGCGGGTCGCGCGTGGCGCCGTGTTCACCGGGCAGGGATACGCCGATCAACGGCCGGGTCGGCGGTCCCCACCGGGTCGCGGCTCGTTCTGCCGCGACGGGTCTGGCATCATCGAACGACTTGGGGGGAGTCCATGCTGCCGTCTTTGCTGCTCAGCGTCTTCCTGTTCGGAAGCACACCCACGGCCGCGGTGGCAACCACCACAGTCGCGCCTCCGGCCGCCGCTACGTTGCCAACGCCGCAGTTTCGTCGCTACGGCACGGCCGAGGGGCTTCCCAGCAGCAGCGTGTACACCATGGCGCAAGCGCCGGACGGTGCGATGTGGTTTGGCACCAAGAGCGGTATCGCCCGCTATGACGGGGTCCGCTTCAAGGTGTTCCGCCATGTGGCGGACGAGCCGCAATCGCTGTTCAACAATGGCATCTCTGCACTGGTGTTCGACCGGGGCGGGCATTTGTGGGCGGCCGGGCTGGAAGCAGGCCTCAATCGCTATGACGAGCGCTCCGATGCGTTCCAGCATTGGGGACACGAGCCGAAGGATCCGTCGAGCCTGAGCAGCGACAAGGCATGGTCGATCGCGCAGACCGGCGATGGCACCCTCTGGGTCGGTACGGCTGCGGGTCTCGATCGCATGCGTGTCGATGGTCGCGGCTTTGATCATGTGGTGGTGCCGCCGGCGGGCGACCAGCCGGCCGCGCTGGGGACGGTCGGCGCCCTGTTCGTGGACGCGCGCGGGCAGCTGTGGGTTGGCAGCGACAACGGCGTATTTCGTCGCGATGCGGCCGGAGTGTTTCATGCGATTACGACGGATCGGGCCGGGCAGGCGCTGGACGCCTGGCGCATCGAAGGGGACGGCGACGAGGTACGCATCGCGGCGTCGCATGGCCTGTTCGTGGTCGGCAGTCATGACGTCGCTCGGCAGGTCGGGCGTGGCGAGCTTCCTGAAACCAATGTGCTGACCAGTGTTCGTGATGGTGCCGGGCGGTTGTGGGTGGGCACCCAGCGCGGACTGTTCCTGCAAAACGGCAAGGATGCGCCATTACAAGGGGTCATCAACCAGCCGGTGCTTTACGGCAATCTGCCGGGCACCTGGGTCTGGCAAATCCATACGGACAACGAGGGCGGACTGTGGATCGCCCTGTTCGATGGCGGCGTGGCCTATCTCGCTCCCGGTTGGAACAGCGTCAGCCGCTTCACCCATATCCCCGACGATGAGTTAAGCCTGCGCGACTCGGTGGCTCACGCGATTGCCCGAGGCTGGGACAGCTCGATCTGGGTGGGCGAACGCAATGGGCGCGTGGACAAACTGTGGCCGGCCACCGGCGCGGTCGAGCATGTGCTGTCCGGCTTGCGCGGCGATGTGCTGGGGATGACCCAGGACGCGCAGTCGCGTTTGTGGATCACCGTGCAGGGCGCCCTGTTTCGCTACAGCAACGGCAAGCTCGATATGGTGCCTTCGAGCAGCAAGGGTATGCGGCATCCGCTCGAAGTGGAGGTCGGACCTGACGACAAGCTCTATGCACGTACGTTTGGCGAGGGTCTGTTCCGTGTCGATCAGGAGACCATGGAAGTCTCGCCGGTGCCGTTCTTGCCGGCGGACGAAAAGTCTCGTTGGGGCAGCCAGATAACGCTCAACCGCGGAACGTTCTGGTACGCCAGCGATGGCGGCATGTTGCGCCTGGATCGCACGCGCGATCATTTCGAGCCCGTGCCGGGTGTCAACAACAACCAGGCCGTGGATGCCTTCGACTTTACCGAAGACGGCCTGTGGATGGCTCGACCCGACGGGCTCGAACACTATCACTACGAAGGCGATGGTCTGGCGCTGGACCGCAAGGTCGATGGCGCGCATGGGTGGCCGTCGATCAACGTGGTCGATCTGGCGGTGGACAGGCATCGGCGCGTGTGGATCTTCGGCCGCGATGGCCTCTGGCGTTTCGACCCGGTCAGCGGCCGTTTCCGCCAACTCGGCTTGCAGGATGGCCTGAGCAACGGCGAGTTTCTGCGCGGCTTCGGACGCTCTGCGGATGGCACCATCTACGCGCCGACGCTCGGCGGCGTGATGGGCTTCAATCCCAATCGCATCGACGAGCACGTCACGCCACCGCAGGTGGGGATCACGCGCGTCAGCGTGCTTCGCGACGGCGTCCTGCAGGATATCCCGCTAACTCCATCCGGCGAGCTGTTCGTCGGCTGGAAGGATCGTGGACTCAATGTCGAGTCGCGTGTGTTCTCGTACATCGACCCGGTCGCCAACCATTACCGTTTTCGCCTGCTTGGCGTGGATGCTGGATGGGTGGACACCGGCAGCCGTGGTGAACGCGACTTCGCCGGCCTGGGAACGGGCGACTACACGCTGGACGTGATGGCGGCAGGCGCTGATGGCGAATGGGTAAGGCTGTCGGCGCCGCTGCAGATCCACGTGCAGGCACCGCCGTGGGCGCGCTGGTGGGCGTGGTGCGGCTACGTGCTGCTGGTCGTGCTCGCGATCTGGCTGGCATTGCAGGCGTGGCGCCGTCGGCTGGCACATCGCCATCAGATCCAGCTGGCCGAGCAGCGCAGTCGTCTGGCAGAACAGGCGAGCGCGGCAAAAACCCAATTCCTCGCTACGCTCAGTCACGAGATACGCACACCGATGACCGGTGTCATCGGCATGGCGGAATTGTTGTTGAGCACACCGCTTAGCCAGATCCAGCGTCATTACGCCGAAGCCATGCAGCGTTCGGGCGGCATGCTGCTCAAGTTGCTCAACGACGCCCTCGATCTGGCGCGCATCGAGGCGGGCAAACTGGATCTGGAGCTCGCGCCATTCGATCCGCGTTCGCTGGTCAACGACGTGGCTCACCTCGAACAGAGTCAGGCGCATGCCAAGGGCCTGCGTTTCGACGTGGACATAGCCGACGACCTGCCGCACCGCATGATTGGCGATGCCGTACGTATCAAGCAGGTGTTGCTCAATATGGCGAATAACGCCATGAAGTTCACCGAGCGCGGCAGTGTCACGCTGCGTGCGCGGCGCACCCAGCACGGCTTGTGTTTCAGCATCATCGACACCGGTCCTGGCATTCCCGAAGCCAGTCGGGCGCGCTTGTTTGAGCGCTTCGAACAGGCGATCGGTCCAAAACGGCGGGCGGGTAGCGGGCTCGGCCTGGCCATTTGCCGTGAACTGGTGGCGATGATGGGCGGCAGTATCGAGCTGGAGTCGAAGGTGGCCTACGGCAGCACGTTCCATGTGCGCTTGCCACTACCGCTCGCACCGGAATGGCATGAGGCAGCCATCGTGCGAGGCGAACGTGCACCCATACCCTTGCTCAACGTGCTACTGGTCGAAGACGACGCGATCGTCGCAGCCGTGATTCGTGGCCTGCTGGAGCGAGCAGGTCATGAGGTGCGCTTTGTGGTCAATGGACTGGCAGCCCTGGCCGAACTCGCCCAGGCGCCGTGCGATGTGATCCTGCTGGATCTGGACCTGCCGGGTATCGATGGCTTCCAGATCGCGCGACTGATCCGGCAGCGCGAGGAACCAGGTCAGCGCGTGCCCATCGTGGCGATCACCGCTCGCACGGGTGGTGACGAGGAGGCGCTTGCGCGCGCGTCGGGGATGGATGGGTTCCTGCGCAAGCCGCTCACGGGCGAGCAACTTATCGACGCCATCATGGAGCAACTGGAGCCGTTGCCGGAGCCGGCCGATGTGGCGTGACCTGGTGACGATACGGTTTGCCTGAACGTCGCCGCCAATAAAACCTCGCGCGCCAGGTCTGTTTTTGCAGGAGCGCACCCTGTGCGCGAAAAGCCAACGGAGCGGTGATGCCGTGATCGCGCACAGGGTGCGCTCCTACAGCGCAGGCGAGCGAGCAACGCCACCTACATATCGAACTTGTTCACCTCGAAGCCGCGCCGCTTGTACTCGCCCCAGCGCGTACGCGAGCCCTCGCGCTCCGCCGGATCGGCAGCCACTACCTCCAGCACGCGATCGTAGTGGCCGGCCGGGCAGGTTTCGCGCAGATTGATCTGCAAGGGCCTGTCGGCGGTATCGATGCCCGGCGGCACGATCAATACGGCCGTGTTCGCATCGTCATCGTCACCGGCCAGCTGGTGCGGGATATAGCCGTCTTCTTCGAACGCCCACAGCATCTCGTCGATCGCCTCCGCCTGGGCGAAGTCGCGGGCGAGGATCAGCGTGGGTTGTTGCGACGCGAAGGCGCGTTTGGCCAACTCGCACACCAGCAACAGCGGTTGCTCGCGAAAGCGCGGCTTGTCGATCAGATAGAAATCGGCACGAGGCATGTACGGAAAGCCGAGGCGAGTGAAGGAGGATCGTCATTCCGGCATTCACCGGAATGACGATAGCTGCAACTTAGACGCTGCGGTCGATCAGCCACTGCACCAGCAACGACACCGGTCGACCGGTGGCCAGGCCCTTGCGGCCTTCGTCCCAGGCGGTGCCCGCGATGTCCAGATGAGCCCAGCGCTGACCTTCGGTGAAGCGCGCCAGGAAGCAGCCGGCGGTGATCGCACCGGCGTTCTTGCCGCCGATATTGGCGACGTCGGCAAAGCCCGATTCGAGCTGCACCTGGTAGTCGTCCCACAGCGGCAGGCGCCAGGCGCGGTCGAGCGCCTGTTCACCGGCGGCGATGAGCTCGGCGGCGAGGTCGTCGTGCTTGCGTCATCACGCCGCTGGCGTGCTTGCCCAGGGCGATGACGCAGGCGCCGGTCAGCGTGGCGGCATCGATGAGCACCTTCGGCTGGAACGTCTGCGCGGTGTAGGTCAGCGCATCGCACAGGATCAGGCGGCCCTCGGCATCGGTGTTGAGCACTTCGATGGTGAGGCCGGAGAGGCTGGTCAGGACGTCGCCCGGACGGTAGCTGTCGCCATCAGGCATGTTTTCCACGGCCGGCACCACGCAGACCAGGTTGACCGGCAGGCCAAGCTTCACGGTAGCGACGAAGCTGCCGAGCACGCCGGCGGCGCCGCCCATGTCGAACTTCATCTCTTCCATGCCGGGGCCCGGCTTGAGGCTGATGCCGCCGGTGTCGAAGGTGATGCCCTTGCCCACGAACGCGTAGGGCTTGTCGCCCTCGACGCCGCCCTTGTACTCGCAGCACCACCAGCTTGGGCTTGTTGGCCGAGCCGCGACCGACCGCGAGCAGCGAGCCGAAGCCGAGTTCGTCCATGGCTACGTGATCGAGCACCTTGCAGCTGACCTTGTCGTTCTGCTCGGCGAACTGGCTGGCCTGGGTGGCGATATAAGCCGGATTGCAGATGTTCGGCGGCAGGTTCGCCAGCTCACGCGCAAAGCGCACGCCTTCGGCGATAGCCACGGCCTGGTCGAGGCCGGGCTGCGCATCGTGGCTGGCGGCCAGGGTAAGGGCGCCCAGCTCCGGCTGCGGGCTCTTGTCGCGCGACTTGAAGGTCGCGGTGTAGCGGTAGGCGGCGTGGTCGGCGGCCAGTGCGGCGGTGCGCACGCGCCAGATCGCATCGTGGCCGGGCACGTCGACTTCGCTGAGGTAGGACACGGCGCTGTCGATCGGCAGGCGGCCGAGCGCGCGGACGGCTTCGCCGTTCACGCGCTGGTAGCGTGCACCATCCAGGGTCTTCTGCGTTCCCAGTCCCACCACCAGCACGCGCTTGGCCGTGACGCCCTCGGGCGCATACAGCAGCGTCGTGGTGCCGGCCTTGCCGTTGATGTCACCGCTCTCCACCTGGCGCTTGATGGCGCCATGGGCGGCGGTGTCGACGCGGGCGGCGGCACTGGTGAGCACACCGTTCTCATAGACGCCGACCACCACGCACGGGGTATCGACGGTTTCGGGAGCGGCGGAGCCAAGGCTGAACTGGAGAGTCATATGATGTCCTGCAGAAAGGTCCGGAAAGGTTCGGACAGGCTAAACTTGGGGTTTGCCGGCCTCGAAAGGTGCGGCGCCAAGCCCTTCATCTTATCGCATGTCGAGAACCTGTCCCCATGACCCGGGCGATAGCACGTACACTTAGCGGTTGTTTCCCGTCCTTCAGGCGCGCCCCCCGCGCCGCGGGCTACTACGTGCGTGAGGACCGTTTCTGAGCATCCTCGATCGATATTTCCTGCGTGAGCTGGCTCAGAACGTAGCCGCGACCGCCATCGTGCTGCTGGCCATCATGTCCGGCACGCAGTTCGCGCACGTGTTGCAGCAGGTGGCCAACGGCAGTTTTCCGGCCAGCGTGATGTTCCAGGTGCTGGGTCTGAACATGCTTACCGGCCTCACGACGCTGTTGCCGCTGTCGGCCTTCCTCGGTGTTTTGCTTGGCTTGGGTCGCATGTACCGTGAGAGCGAAATGCACGTGCTCGCCTCGTCGGGCATGGGCGCCGACGGTCTATTGCGCCCGATGGCGATACTCGCGGCGAGCGTGGCCGTCCTGGTTGGCGCGGTGGCGCTATGGCTGGGGCCCTGGGCCGTGCGCACGTCGGACGCCCTGGTGGCCGAGGCCAACCGTTCGGTGATCGCCGCCGGCCTCGATGCCGGACGATTCACCGAGTTGCCAGGCCGGGGCGGCATCATCTTCGTCGATGAACTGAGCCGCGATGGCAGCCAGCTCGGCAATACGTTCATCGTGACCGAGCGTGTCGGCTCGGACAAAGTGACGCATGTGAAGCTGGTTACCGGCAAGCGTGGCCAGCTGTATCAGGAAAGCGACGGCAACGACCGCTTCCTGGCGTTGAAGGACGGCTGGCAGTACGACATCCCGCTGGGCGCGGATAACTGGCGCAAGATGAAGTACGAGCGCAACGACGCGTCGCTGTCCAGCGTCCAGGCGGACAGCAGCGAGGAAGATCCCGCCGCATCGTTGACTACGATGGCGCTGCTGAACACGAACACGCCCGATGCCCGCGCCGAGTTCGCCTGGCGCACCGTCGCGCCAGCGATGACCCTGGTGCTGCTCATGCTGGCGATGCCGCTTTCGCGTCAGACGCCGCGCGAGCCGCGCTTTGGCCGCCTGCTGCTGGCCGTGCTCAGTTTCTACTTCTATTACCTGCTGCTGGCGCTATGCCGTGGCCAGATCATCAAGGGCCATTGGCATCACGCGGGACCGATGTGGATGGTGAGTTTGATCGTGTTTGGTATTGCCGCGTGGATGTTCCGTAGCCAATACGTCGAGCGCAAACCGCGCAAGGTGGCCGCGTGATCGCAGCGTTGCGCGTCAAGCGGGTCGACTGGCTGGTTGGCATCACCGTTCTCAGCGCCATGTTGATGGTGTGGCTGGTGATCACCGGCCTCGACGCCGTGTTTCAGTTCCTGCGTCAGCTCGGTAACGTAGGCAAGAACGGCTTCACCTTGACCAATGCCGTCGTCTACGTGCTGGTGACTTTCCCGCGTCGCCTGTACGAGATGTTCGGCAATGCCGCGCTGATCGGAGGCCTGCTTGGCCTGGGCGGTCTGGCCAGCAGCAACGAACTCACCGCGCTGCGAGCGTGTGGCCTTTCCAAGTTGCGTATCGCGGTGGCGGCGGTGGGCGTGGTGGCCATCCTTATCGTCGGCGTCGTGATCCTGGGCGAGACCGCGGCGCCCTGGGGCGACCAGCAGGCCCAGGCGATGCAGTTGCGCCTGAAGACCAACAACGTGGGCCTGGGTGGCGCGTCCGGCCTGTGGGCGCGCGACGGCGATCGCATCATCAATGCCAAGGGTTGGACAGCCAAACGCAATGGCGCGCACGCAACGGTGCAGTTGCACGATGTGCGCGTGTTCACGCTCACGCCCGATGGGCAAGTGACCCACTTCGACTGGGCGCAGACAGCCGAGCACGACGGGCGGCAGTGGGTGATGAGCCAGGTACGCAGCTCCACGCTCGACGAGCAGGGCGTGCATAGCACCACGATCCCCAGCCAGCGCTGGGACTCGCACCTGAATCCACAAGTGCTGGAGCAATCGGTCATCCAGCCGCAATACCTGCCGATGCGCGATCTGCGGCGCAATATCTCCTATCTGGAAGCGAATAATCAGAACCCCGGCGTGTATGCCTCCGCGTTCTGGACGCGAGCGCTCTATCCGCTCAACGTGCTGGTGCTGGTGTTGTGCGCCATGCCGTTCGCGTTTGGCACGCTGCGTTCGGGCGGCCTGGGCAAGCGCATGTTCATCGGCATGCTGCTCGCCATCGGCTGGTACTTTCTGCAGAAGGCGATGGTGAACTTCGGCACCGTCTATGGCGTACCGCCGTTCCTCGCCAACTTGCTGCCGGCCGTCGTGCTGGCCTTGGTGGCCTGGCTGTACTTCCGCAAGCACGGCTAATCGCTGCTTTTCCCTCTCCCCTTGGGGGAGGGCGGGGGGAGGGTCCAATCTTGCGATTTCCTCGCAGGGACTCTAAGCAGGCTTTTACAAGGCGCTCTTTCGGAGCAAGCCGAGCTTGGCGCTCACGGCTTCGTCGAATACCTCCTCGAACGCCTTCATCACGATTCTGCATTCCTGTTCGCTCTGGCCGGTTTTCCGGGCCATCTCGTGCATGACGTGGCCGTAATCGTGCTTGATGCCCTTGAACTTGTTGGTCAGGGCATCGCCGCAAATGGCTTCGAAAGCCTTTAGGGCCGCCTCGCACCGCTCCGGCGGTAGTCCCGTCTTCGCGGCTACTTCCCTGATCACATCGTTCTTGTTCATGGCGAGGCTCCCTTCAGCCGGGTGAGTGATGCCAAAGCGTAGGTCCGTGCGGCCATCCGTTCCCTGATCTGGAAGCGCTTGCGTGGCAGCCGGCAAGTGCGCAAGCTGTTCGTCTGTCCCCGAAAGAGCAACCACCGTGGAACCGATCGACCTGCGTAGCGATACCGTGACCCGTCCCACCCCAGCCATGCGCGCGGCCATGCTGGATGCCGCCGTGGGCGACGACGTGTATGGCGAAGATCCGACCGTGAATGCGCTGCAACGGCGCGTGGCGGATGAGCTCGGCTTCGAGGCGGCGCTGTTCGTGCCCACCGGTACGCAGTCGAACCTGTTGGCGCTGATGGCGCACTGCGAGCGCGGCGATGAATATCTGGTAGGCGCGGACGCGCATACGTACAAGTTCGAAGGCGGTGGCGCCGCGGTGCTGGGCTCGATCCAGCCGCAACCGATTCCTCACGATGTGGATGGATCGCTGCCGTTGGACAAGGTCGCTGCAGCGATCAAGCCGATCGACCCCCATTTTGCCCGCACGCGCCTGCTTGCCTTGGAAAATACCTGGCACGGCCGTGTGCTGCCGCTGGACTATCTGCGTGCCGCGCATGACTTCAGTCGCGAGCGCGGGCTTGGCCTGCACCTGGACGGCGCGCGTCTGTACAACGCGGCCGTCGCCAGCGGCGTGCCGGCTCGCGAAATCGCGCGGCACTTCGATAGCGTATCGGTCTGCCTGTCCAAGGGGCTGGGCGCGCCGGTAGGCTCGGTGCTGGTGGGTACGGCAGCGCTGATCGAGAAAGCGCGCCGCTGGCGCAAGGTCGCCGGTGGCGGCTGGCGTCAGGCGGGCCTGTTGGCGGCGGCTGCCAGTTATGCGCTGGACCATCATGTGGCGCGATTGGCCGACGATCATGCGCGTGCGGCTACCTTGGCGGCCGGGCTGGGAGAGATTCCAGGCGTCAAGCTGTTGGGTCACTTCACCAACATGGTTTTTGTCGACGTGCCGGCCGATCGCCTGCGCGATCTGGACGTCCATTTGCGCGAGGCCGGCGTGCGTATCAGCATCGGTTATCTGCCGACGCTGCGCCTGGTGACGCATCTCGACATCGATGACGAAGGCGTCGCCCGCACGGTGGATGCCTTCCGGGGTTTCTTCGCGCGCGGCTAGGTTGTTTGCGAGCCAGCCGACGCGCTTGCTGTAGGAGCGCACCCTGTGCGCGAAGAGCCTACGCAGCGGTAGCTCCGTGATCGCGCACAGGGTGCGCTCCTACATTCAGTCGGGGGTCTCGCCCTGCGCCGGTTCGATCAGCCCTACGCGCGATCGAACTTGCGAATGAAATCCTTCACCTGCGGATAGACCACTTCGCGCCAGCGCCTGCCGCTGAAGATGCCGTAGTGGCCGGCGCTCTCGATCACCCGGTGCAAGCGGCGATCAGCGGGAATGCCGGTGCACAGATCGTGGGCGGCCTCGGTCTGGCCGATACCGGCGATATCGTCCAACTCGCCTTCGATGGTGAGCAGCGAGGTGGTGGTGATCGCGCTGGGCTTCACGCGTTCGCCGGCCACATCCCACAGGCCGCGCGGCAGCAGGAATTGCTGGAACACGGTGGAGATGGTGTCGAGGTAGTACTCGGCCGGCATGTCGAGCACGGCGTTGTATTCGTCGTAGAACTTGCGGTGCGACTCCGCATCGTCCTCGTCGCCACGCAGCAGGTTTTCGTAGAAATCCCAGTGCGAGTTGACGTGGCGGCCCGGGTTCATGGCGATGAAGCCCGCATGCTGCAGGAAGCCCGGGTAGACCTCGCGGCCACGCCCCGGATAGTTCGGCGGCACGGTGTGGATGACGTTGCCCTTGAACCAGCTCAGCGGCCGCGTGGTGGCAAGGCTGTTCACGCCGGTCGGATTGCTGCGCGGCTCGATCGGACCACCCATCATGGTCATGCTGAGCGGCGTCTGTTCGCCGCGTGCAGCCATCAGCGACACCGCAGCCAGCACCGGTACGGTCGGCTGGCATACCGAGATCACATGCAGGCGATGCGCGCCGATGTGGCGGATGAATTCCTGGATGTAGGCCACGTAGTCGTCGAGATGGAACGCGCCTTCACTGGTCGGCACCATGCGCGCATCGACCCAGTCGGTGATGAATACCTTATGGTCGTGCAGCAGGGTGCGCACGGTGTCGCGCAACAAGGTGGCGTGATGGCCCGACAGCGGCGCCACCACCAGCACGACGGGATCGTTCTTCAGCTTCTCGATGGTGTCCGGTTCGTCGCTGAAGCGCTTGAAGCGCTTGAGCTGGCAGAACGGCTTGTCCACCACCACGCGCTCGATGACGGCGATTTCCTCGCCATGCGCATTGACCTGCGGCAGGTTGAAGGCAGGCTTTTCGTATTCCTTGCCCAGCCGGTGCAGCAGCTCATAGCCAGCGGCGAAGCGCTGTGCCCCCGGCACATGCGACAGCGGACTGGTGAGGTCGCTGAACATCTTGGCGCTGGCATCAGCGTAGTAGCTCACTGGGCCGAGGATGGCGCGCTGCCACTCGTGGATCTGGTACAGCATCAGGGCAAGACCGAGGGTTTCGGAAAGACGACATGTTACCCGGTTTGGGGGCGTCGTGCTGCGGCGCCGCATCGTCTCAGGCCTGATGAATCAGTTGCTTAGGCGAGTTCGCATCGATCGCCGTGAGCTACCCCATAACGACTTCAAGCCGCCGCGGTGGATGCGGCTCAGGTCGGCCGCGATGTGCTGCGAGAGGGCGGGATTCCGCCTGCCCGTTGTGTTGTCAGCCGAAGCCTGACGTGGGCTGGAGGCTCAGCCGATCCGACGCAGCTCGGTCCGGGCCACAAGATCGTGCACGGCACGTCGCCGGGGATCAAAGGCTGCAACGCCGAACCACACAGCCCAGCCGATGACGACCGCCCACACGGCGCCGCGCGTGCCAATCCAGGGCGCCAGCCCCAGCAGCAGCATGGGGGAGGCTGCCACGAGTAGGCGCACCAGCGCCTGGGCCAGCGTCGGGCGGCCGCAGTCGCTGGCCGTGAGGCGAATGCGCCAGGGGCGCATCCCCAAGGTCTGGCCACCGCGCAGCCAGGACACGACGAAATAGGCCGACACCACGAGGGCCTGCAAGGGCTGGTACCACCAGGCGATCTGGGCATGACCATCCGTACTGATCAGCGTGCCGCCGGTGACGCGCTGGCAGACGTAGCCCACCACCATGACAATCGCGACGACGGCCAGCAAGTCGTAGACCAGCGCGATCAGGCGGCGCCACAGCGGGCAGGTCATATCGGCGGAAAGCGTGCTGGAGGTCATCGGGGAGAGGCCACTAATTAATGAGCGCTTGCACGCGACGTGGCCGGCGGCGAGCATCGCGTCCATGCAGGAAGAAAAACCAAGTATTACCGATGCGGACCGCCGCAGCATCGACGCCTTCATCGAGCGCGTCTGGTCCGAGGATGGCCTGGCGGATCGCACGCTGGAAGCCTATCGCCAGGATCTCGAGGCGCTCGCGCGATGGCTGGCCACGCAGGGACTCGGCCTGCGTAGCGCGCAACGCCAGCACCTGTCCGCCTATCACGGCAGCCAGGCGGTCGCCGTGCGTTCGCTGGCGCGGCGGCAATCGGCGTTCCGTCGCTACTACGCCTTCCTCGCGCGCATCGAGCCGGGCTTCGACGATCCGACCCTGCTTATCGAGCGCCCCAAGACGCCGCGCAGCCTGCCGAAGGCGCTGGCGGAACGCGAAATCGAGGGCCTGCTCGACGCGCCGGATGCCACCTCGACGCTGGGCCTGCGCGATCGGGCCATGCTGGAGCTGATGTACGCCTCGGGCCTGCGCGTGTCCGAACTGGTCGAGCTGCCGCTGGCATCGCTCAACCTGCGCCAGGGCGTGGTGCGCGTTACCGGCAAGGGGGGCAAGGATCGTCTGGTGCCGATCGGCGAGGTGGCGGCCGAGCGTATCGAGGCCTATCTCCATGGCGCGCGGCCCGCTCTGGCTCGGGGACGTCAGCCCGTAGCGCTGTTTCTCAGCAATCGCGGCGAAGGCATGACGCGCCAGATGTTCTGGACCCTGGTGAAGCGCTATGCCTTGGTGGTCGGCATCACGCCCAAGCGCATTTCGCCGCACGTGCTGCGTCATTCCTTCGCCACTCACCTGCTCAATCACGGCGCGGACCTGCGCGCCTTGCAGATGCTGTTGGGTCATAGTGCGCTGAGCACCACGCAGATCTACACCCTGGTGGCGAAGGAAGGCCTGAAGCGCCTGCACGCGCAGCACCATCCGCGAGGGTGAGGTCATCGGAGGCATTGAGGCTGCCAACCGCCTGACGGAACCATTCAGTCGCCTGTGCCAGAATGGCTGCTCCCCGCGTTTCCGCCTGCGGAAGCGCATGCTCGTGAGGTTCGAGATGTTCAAGAAATGGTTGCTGGCGCTGTGCGTCGGCGGGTTGGCGTTCAACGCCTGTGCTGCCAGCGAAGGTCCCTCGCCAGGCTCCGAGGACGTTGTGCGCAAGGCTGTCTTGTCGGTGGAGCCGACGGCGACGATCGATTCGATCAAGCCGGCGCCGCTGCCGGGGTTCTATCAGGTGATTACCTCCGGACTGCTGGTTTACGTCAGCGCGGACGGCAAGTACATGATGAACGGCGATCTCCTCGACTTGACTGCCAAGAAAAATGTGAGCGAGGCCGGCTGGGCGGCGTTTCGCAAGGCCGAACTGGCCAAGGTGCCCGAATCCGCACGCATCGTGTTTGGTCCGGCCAATCCGCGCTACCGGGTCACGGTTTTCACGGATGTGAACTGCGGCTACTGCCGTGCGCTGCACGAACACGTGGCAGCTTTCACCAAGGCCGGCATTGCACTGGAGTACGTGGCGTGGCCGCGCGATGGCGTGACCGATCCGGCCGGCCGCAACACCCAGATCTACAACGAAATGGTCTCGGTCTGGTGCGCCGCCGACCGCAAGATGGCCTTTACCGCGGCGAAGGAGGGCAAGACGCCCAAGTCGGTTACCTGCGCCAACCCGGTCAAGGATCAGTATGAGCTGGGCGTGAAGTTGGGTGTCACCGGCACGCCCACCATCATCGCGGAAGACGGCACCATGCTGGGCGGCTATGTGACGCCGGAGCAGATGCTGGAGTTGTTGAACAAGGGTAAGGCGGCGGGTGGCTGAGGCGGCGCGATCCGGTTTTGATGGGTAGCGGTCTTCGTTTGAGGTGAGTCGGCTGGGTCTTCCCTTGCCTTGTGTCTCTGCTCTTTTTTGCTTGTGATCCCGGCTTCGTTCGCTCTGTTTTGACGTTGTCGCGATCGGGCTCGCCTGCGGCAGGCTTCCGTCCTCCTGCCGGAGGCCGGGTTACTTTCTCTTGCGTGCCCAAGAGAAAGTAACCAAAGAGAAGGGCACCCCGCTTGGCGCTTGCCGAGCCGATAGCTCGGCAAGTCCGTGAGGGCCGGCCGGGCTTTTCGACAGGGCATCCTGCCCTGACGAAAAGGGATCGACGTCCCTGTCGATCCCCCTGGCGGGCCTGATCGTCCGACCCTCACCGCCGCACAGGGGCCCCAAAAGGTCAAAAGCCGAAGGCTCGAGCAGCTGCGCTGCTCATCGCGGGCGCTGCGCGCCTGAACAAAGCCAAGAGCGGCTTGCCAACCTCGGCTTGGCAAGTCGTACTTGGCTTTTGATTTGGCTTTCGGGGTTGCTCTTCCGCTCTCCAGGTCCCCTATGGCGCGGCGGGTGGGTGGAGGAAAAGCCCGCAGGGTGGCTTGCGTGGATGCAAGCCAGTTTGTCGTCAGGGCAGGAAGCCCTGTCGACAAACCTCCGTAACCCGCCCGCGAACCTGGAGGGCGCAAGCCCGGAAGGCGCGCCATCGGGGTGGCCTTTCTCTTGGTTACTTCTCTTTACTCCGGGCATCCTGCCCTCTGCCCTTCGGGCCGGCTTCGCCGTTCGCGCTTGCTCCTGCACGCGCGTGGCCACGCAAAGAGAAGTAACCCGCTGCCCGGCAGCGCAGCGGAAGCCCGCGGCAGGCGAGCCAGATGGCGGCAGCGCAGAGGAGAGGCGACAGTCACCCATGATCATAAGCGGCTGGGCGGCCCAAGCCCGAAACCTCCCTCAATCCACGCTCATGCTGCGTCGCGGTAACCTTGCCCTGCCTTCAGGTACAATAGGCGTTTTCGCATAGCTCCCCTCCCCGAATGATCGCACTCGACGGGCAGAGCGCCCTCTCTCCTTTCCGCCTCGAACGCCTGAACGCACGCCTGGAAGCCATTAGCCGTGGCACTCGCGTCCAGTCTTCCTGGTTTGTCTATTTCATCGATGCCGCGGTGATGCCGGAGGGCGAACAGCGCCGGCGTTTGCTTGAGGTGCTTGAGGCCAAGGATGCGGTGCCGGAGACGGCCTCGCTTTGGGTCGTGCCTCGACTGGGCACCATTTCGCCCTGGTCAAGCAAGGCTACCGACATCCTGCACGGTGCCGGCTTTGACGTGCATCGCGTCGAGCGCGGCACGGCCTGGCAGGTCGCCGGTTTGCCCGAAGCCGGCTCGCCACAGCACGACGCGGTGATGACGGTGCTGCACGATGCGATGACGCAATCGGTGCTGACCCATCTGCGGGACGCCCAGGGCTTGTTCCTGGCGGGGCAGCCGGGTCCGCTGGTGCATATCGCCCTCGGCGGCGATGCCCGCGCCGCACTCGCCAAGGCCAATGCCGAACTGGGCTTGGCGCTGGCAGACGACGAGATCGACTACCTCGCCGAGCGGTATGCCGAACTCGGTCGCGATCCGACTGACGCCGAACTCTTCATGTTCGCCCAGGCCAACTCCGAGCATTGCCGCCACAAGGTGTTCAATGCGAGTTGGACGCTGGACGGCAACGAACAGGAAAAGAGCCTGTTCGGCATGATCAAGAACACTCATCAGCATTCGCCGGCGCATACGTTGTCTGCCTATAAGGACAACGCGGCGGTGATCGAAGGGTACGAGGGCATGCGCTTCTTCGCCGACAAGGACGGCGTGTGGCGTGCCCATCCGGAACGCGTCGATTACGCGATCAAGGTGGAGACCCATAACCATCCGACCGCGATCGCGCCGTGGCCTGGCGCGGCGACCGGCGCGGGCGGCGAGATTCGTGATGAAGGCGCCACGGGTCGTGGTGCCAAGCCCAAGGCCGGCCTCACCGGCTTCTCGGTATCGGATCTACGCATCCCGGGCACGCCGCGCCCGTGGGAAGTGGATCGCCCGCTGCCGCCGCATATGGCCACCGCGTTTGAAATCATGCGCGACGGTCCGCTGGGTGCGGCCGCGTTCAACAACGAATTCGGCCGACCCTGTTTGGGCGGCTATTTCCGTACCTACGAGCACGAAACCGGCGAAGCTGGTGTTCGTCGTGGTTACGACAAGCCGATCATGCTCGCCGGTGGCCTGGCCAATATCCGCAGCAGCGATGTGCAGAAGCGCGAGGTGCAGCCGGGCAACAAAGTGATCGTGCTGGGCGGACCGGCCATGCTGATTGGCCTGGGTGGTGGCGCTGCTTCATCGGTGGCCTCGGGCACGTCGAGTAAGGAGTTGGATTTCGCCTCGGTGCAGCGTGACAACGCCGAGATGGAACGCCGCTGCCAGGAAGTGATCGACGCGTGCTGGCGCCGCGGCGACAAGAACCCGATCGTCAGCGTTCACGACGTGGGCGCGGGTGGTTTGTCCAATGCCATCCCCGAGCTGCTCAACGATGCGGGCGTGGGTGGTCGTATCGATCTTTCGCGCTTGCCGTGCGACGACCCGTCGCTGTCGCCGATGCAGGTCTGGAGCAACGAGTCGCAGGAACGCTACGTACTGGCGATCGGCGCCGAGGATCTGGCCGAATTCGAAGCCTACTGTGCACGCGAGCGCTGCCCGTATGCCGTCGTGGGCGACGCGACGGCGGAGCGTCAGCTGGTCCTGCATGATCCGCGCACCGATACCCTGGTGATCGACTTGCCGATGGATGTGCTGTTCGGCAAGCCGCCGCGCATGCATCGCGATGCCACGCGTCTGAAGCCGCGCGTCGACCTGGTGCCGGATCTCACCGGCATCGGCATGGACGAGGCGCTGCTGCGCGTGTTGCGCCTGCCCACCGTGGGCAGCAAGAGCTTCCTCATCACGATCGGCGACCGCACCGTGGGTGGTCTCAACCACCGCGACCCGATGGTGGGCCCGTGGCAAGTGCCGGTCGCCGATGCCGCGGTCACGATCACCGATTTCGACGGCTACACCGGCGAAGCCATGGCGATGGCCGAGCGTGCGCCGGTGGCCCTGCTCAGCAGTGCCGATGCTGCCCGCCTCGCGGTCGGCGAAGCCATCACCAACCTGGCTGCGGCACCGATCGCTGCGCTAAGCGAAGTGCGCCTTTCGGCGAACTGGATGGCGGCGGTGAACTATCCGGGTGAGGATGCGGCACTGTTCGATGCAGTGAAGGCCGTGGGCATGGAGTTGTGTCCGGAGCTGGACATTTCCATCCCGGTCGGCAAGG
Organism: uncultured Gammaproteobacteria bacterium; assembly: GCA_963765335.1. Lineage (GTDB taxonomy): Bacteria > Pseudomonadota > Gammaproteobacteria > Xanthomonadales > Rhodanobacteraceae > Dyella. The sequence continues at coordinate 345,111 of CAVXWA010000018.1, forward strand.
ACTCGCTGTCCATGCAGACCGTGTGGAAGGACGGCGACCAGCCGCAGCGCACGGTGTCGCCGGTATCGCTGGTGATTACCGGTTTTGCGCGCGTTACCGACGTACGCCGCACGCTGACCCCGCAACTGCGCCTCGACCGTGGCGATTCCGAATTGTGGCTGCTTGACCTCGGTGCCTGCCGCGACCGCCTGGGCGGCTCCGCGCTCACCCAGGTGTTCAACCGTGGCGGCGGCGTGCCGCCGGATCTCGATGACGCGAAGCGCCTCAAGGCGCTGTTCGATCTGGTCCAGGAAGCGAACGCGGGTGGTTTGCTGCTGGCCTATCACGACCGCTCAGACGGCGGCGTCATCGTGACCCTGCTGGAAATGGCCTTCGCCGGTCATTGTGGCCTCGAGATCCATCTCGATGGTTGGGCCGAAGCGACGCTGCGCGCACTGTTCAACGAAGAGCTTGGCGCGGTCATGCAGGTGGCTTCCGCCAATCGCGAGGCGTTCGAGGCGCTGCTGGTCAAGCATGGCCTCACGGGCATGGCTTACCGCATTGGCCGTCCCAAGGAAAAGCTTGGCATCAAGCTGTTCCATAACGGCGACACGCTATTCAAGTGGAACTGGACCACGCTGTTCGAAGCGTGGAACGAAACCAGCTACGCCATGCAGCGTTTACGCGACAACCCGATGACGGCCGATGCCGAGCGCGAATGGCGCCTTGACGATGCCGACCCGGGCATCTCGCCCAAGCTCAGCTTCGATCCGGCGGAAGACATTGCCGCGCCGTATATCGCCAAGGGTGCGAGGCCGCGTGTGGCGGTGGTGCGGGAGCAGGGCGTCAACGGCCAGGTGGAAATGGCCGCGGCGTTTACGCGTGCCGGCTTCGAGGCGGTGGACGTGCATATGTCCGACCTCGCCAGCGGCCGCATCAAGCTGGCCGACTTCCGCGGCTTCGCCGCTTGCGGCGGTTTCTCGTACGGTGACGTACTGGGCGCCGGTCGTGGCTGGGCCACGTCCATCCTCTACAACGACTACCTGCGCGCCGAGTTCAGCGCGTTCTTCGCCGACAACACGCGCTTCGCGCTTGGCGTCTGCAATGGCTGCCAGATGATGAGCCAGCTCAAGGACATCATTCCGGGCGCACAGCATTGGCCGAAGTTCCTGCGCAACACGTCGGAACAGTACGAGGCGCGTCTGGCCACGCTCGAGGTGCTCGATTCGCCGAGCATCTTCTTCAAGGGCATGGCGGGTTCGCGCATCCCGGTGGCGGTGGCGCACGGTGAGGGGCGCGTGAGCTTCCCGCAGGCGTGCAGTCCGTCCAAGGCGGGCGGCGCGCTGCGCTATGTCGACAACCGTGGCAGGCCGACCGAAGACTATCCGCTGAACCCGAACGGTTCGCCGGGCGGTCTCACCGGATTCACCGCCGCGGACGGGCGCGTGACGATCCTGATGCCGCACCCCGAGCGCGTGCACCGCTCGGTACAGATGAGCTGGCATCCGGAGAAGTGGGGCGAGGATTCGCCGTGGATGCGCATGTTCCGCAATGCACGGGTGTGGTGCGGCTGATGGTTCGCGACCGCGCTGGGAGCCTGTGCTGGTTCTCCGCGTGGCTTGTACTATTCGCGCGGGTCTAGCATGACCACCCCGGTGGCACGCTGGCTCGTGCGAGTGCTGCCGGCGTTGGCCTGGGCCTGTCTGGTGGCGCTATGTCCCTGGTGGATGGGCTTGCCGCTGTTGCTGTTGCTGACTGTGGGTGCTGTCGTGTTTGCGCGGCGCATCGTGCGTTACGCCGCACTGTGCCGCCGCGGTTTGCGTTGGGGTTTGCCGGGCTTGCTGTTTGCCGTCCAGCGAGCGCTTGGTGGCGACCTGGTGGCGTGGGGTGCGGCCTTGTTGGGGGCGCTGGTCGGCTTCTCGCTGGTGGCGCTGATGGAGTCGCTGCTGGATCGACGTGTGCGGCGTGCGCCCTATGCGTCGCCTGCACCCGCTTGGCAGGATATTGCGCTTGCGCCGATGGGGCCGCCGGCGCACATCATTGAGTTGTCGCGCGCCGGCTGGTGCGAGGCAGGCAACGAATTGACTGATCCTTGCGGGGAGCTGGTGCGCTACGAAACCAGCGGAAGTGATCAGGGGCGCTACGTGTTCGCGAAGGGGCGGGTGATCGACAAGGTGAGTCCGCGTTGCTGTTTCAGCCCGGTCGGACGCTGGTTCGTGGCGAGCATGCCTGAAGGGCGCGGCGACATCTTGTGGGATCGCCAGGCCGATCGCTTGCACCGCCTGTCGGGGTGGGAGCTATGCGGTTGGGAAGGCGATCAACCCTGGTTGGCGCGTAGCCCTGACGGCGTGCCCACGTCACTGCACGAGGTGCTGGGACATGGGCGCCTGCCCTAGCCAAGCGCTTGCCTCATGTTTCTTCACTCTTCGACACGCCACACCTCGCGCATACTTGGATCCAGTGAACAACTCCGCCCAACCATCCTTGTCCTCGGTACTGCCGGTCAGCGTGATCGTGGTGGCTGCCGACAGCGGCCCCTCGTTGCGCGAGTGCGCGCGCCGCGTGCTGGCATGCGAAGTCCCGCTGGAATTCGTCCTGGTCGACAATGCCTCGGACGATGGCATTCCCCAGGCCATTGCGCGCGCGTACGAAAACGATGCGCGTCTGCACGTTGTCTACAACCACGCCAACCTCGGCTTTGGTCCGGCAGTGAATCGTGGTGTGGCGCAGGCACATGGCAAGTCCGTGCTGGTGCTCAATCCGGATTGCCTGATCGACACCGACACGTTGCGGCGCCTGCTGGAGATGCTGGCCACCCATCCGCGCGCGGGCGTGATCGGCGCCGTCGTGTGCGACGAGAACGGTGTGCCCGACCCCGCCTCGTATCGTCGTGATCCCCTGTTAAGTCGCGCCCTGAATACTCTGTTCAAGCGCGCTGGTGAAGGCGTCAACATCGAAGGGCCGATACCGCAAGCGTTGGTAGAGGTGGAGGCGGTGTCAGGCGCGCTGATGCTGTTGCCGCATCGCGTCTTCGACTATCTCGCCGGTTTCGACGAAGACTACTTCTTGCACTGCGAAGACCTGGACCTGTGTCGCCGCGTGCGTGACGCCGGTTACCGCGTGATGCTGGCAGGGGATGTGCGCGTGCTGCACGGCAAGGGCAGTTCGAGCCGGCATCGTCCTGTATTCGTCAGTCGCCACAAGCATCGCGGCATGTGGCGCTGGTTCCGCAAGTTCGATCCAGCCGCACGCAAGCCGTGGCTGTCGGCGCTGGTGTGGCTCGGCATCTGGACGCATTTTTTGGTGCAGATTCCCGGCCAATGGCTGCGCCTGATGCGGCGCAAGCTCGCCAGTGGGAAACCAGGCGCATGAGCGCTCCGTCGTCGCGCACGGCGACGTTAGCTACCGTCGGGCTGATTTCTGTAACTGCAATCTGGGGCTCCACTTTTTTCCTGATCAAGGATCTGGTGGCGCGCATGCCCGTGGCCGACTTCCTGGCCGTTCGCTTCCTCATCGCCGCGTTCACCATGCTGGTGTTCTTCCACCGCCCATTGATGCGATTGAGTCGGCGCGAGTGGGGGCAGGGCATCGCGCTTGGCGCGGTTTTCGGCGTGGCGCAGTTGCTGCAGACCTCCGGCCTGGAGCACACATCGGCGAGCATCAGCGGCTTCGTCACCGGCATGTACGTGGTGTTTACGCCGCTGCTCGGCACCGTGCTATTGCGCCAACGCCTGCCGCCCGTCACCTGGATTGCCGTGCTGCTCTCGGTAGGCGGCCTGGGCCTGCTCGCCTTGCATGGCCTTAGCATCGGCTACGGCGTATGGCTCACGCTGGCCTCGGCAGCCCTTTACGGCTTGCACATCGTCGGGTTGGGGACGTGGTCGCGGCCGGGAAGCGCCTTTGCGCTGTCTACCGTGCAGGTGATCGTGATCGCGGCCATCTGTCTGCTCGCGACCTGGCCGGCCGGTCCGGTCCTGCCTCCCGATCGCGATGCATGGGTGGCTGTCGTCTACATGGCCTTGGCAGCCGGCGCGGGCGCCATGCTGGTGCAGACATGGGCACAGGCGCATTTGTCACCGACGCGCGCAGCGATCGTGATGACGCTTGAGCCGGTGTTTGCTGCGGGTTTTGCGGTGAGTTTTGGCCGCGACGAATTGACCTGGCGGATGCTTGCTGGTGGTGTCTTGGTGTTGGCGGCGATGTATCTGGTGGAGTTGGCGCCGAGGCGCGGTGGGATGACGGTTGAGGGTTTGCACCACGAGGTGTAGCTCGATGTTCTCGTCGTGGGATGCGACGGGTGCCGCGCTCTGCTCCTTCTCCCTTCTGGGGAGAAGGTTGGGATGAGGGGCGGGTGCTCGCGATCACGCGATGGTCGAGCGTTTTCGCCAGCATGCCGCTTACGCAGCGGGCGTTTCGATCGCCTGCCGGCGCTCGAGTCACTTTTCTTTTGCGGGCCCAAAAGAAAAGTAACCCAAAGAAAACGGCCTCAAGAGCTGGTAGCACGCCGTGGGATAGAAGCGTTGGTAGGTTTGCGCGAGCAAATAGCTGGTTGCCCAAGGCGAGACACAGCGGCTACACCGCAACGCGCCAAGGCAATGAGGACTTAAAACGGGCTCGGTTGACGATCGAAACGCTTGCGGTAGCCCGATGCTCACATGGCCACCCACCACCCACGCTTTAAGCCCTCTGCGAATCGGCGCGTTGCGGTGTAGCCGCTGTGTGTCGGCCGTGGGCCGCAACCTGTCTGTCTGGCCACGCCCTCCAGGCTCGTATCCCGCGCCATGCCATGAGCTCTTCAGGCCATTTTCTTTGGGTTACTTTTCTTTTGGGCCAGCAAAAGAAAAGTGACCCGGACCGCGGCAGCGGTTCGGAACGCCCGCTGCGTAAGCGGCACGCTAGCGGAGAGGCTCGGTTGTCGCGTAACCGCGAGCCCCCCCTCATCCCAACCTTCTCTCCCACAGGGACTACCTTCGGGTCGCCTCAAGGGGAGAAGGAGCCACCGCTCAGCGAACCTTCGCCGGCCGCGGCTGCAGTGCAATCCTCACCAGGTAAATCACGATGGCGACATTCGCCACCAACGCTCCCAGCTTCAACCAGCTGAAGCGATGCAGCGTCTCGTAGAACTCGATGGGAATCAGCGAGCCCGTGGCGATAACCGTGAACCATTCCGCCCAATGCTTGCGCAACCAAAGCCCGGTACCTTCGGTGGCGAAGATCGCCGCATAGGCCAGTGCGACCAGCCCGATCGCGACGAACTTGCTCGGGCCCATTTGCTGCAATAGCTCGACCAAGCGCCAACGCAAACCATTGCTGTCGCTGAGCGACAGGTGTTCCAGCCAGTGCACCAGCTTCTCGAAGTTCTGCTCACGGTCGAGATGAAAGGCGAAGGCCGCCACGAGAATCAGGCAGACGGTTTTCACCGCCTTGTAGATGGCGATGACGCGCAAGCCGATGCTGTGCTGCGCTTCGACTTCCGAGGTGGGCTGGGTGAGGTGGTGTTCGGTCATGGTGAAACGTGTGGCTCAGGGCGATGCATATTCACGGCCCGATGATGAAGGGAACGGCATGGAAAGCCCAGCGCCGTCCGTCATGGCGCTTATGGAAACGACAAAGGCCATGCCCCCCTTCGAGGCATGGCCTTTTTGGGAACTCGTCGGCGACTCAGCAGCAACGACCGCCGGTGCCCTTGTAGCGGGCGATCTGGCGCTCGCGGAAGAATTCCTTGTAGCTGGGCACCGGGCGCTCCGGATGGTGTTCGCGCAGGTGTTTCACATAGACGTCGTAGTCGGGGACACCGCAGCAGAGGCGGGCGGTTTGCACCGCCCACTTACGTATGGCCTGGAAGTTCGGATGCATGATCGTGGCCCTCACAGCGTGGGCATGCTCCCCAAGGCGACGTACGGCTCCTCGTGCGCGGTCGGGTGATTGACGCGCCAGGCCTTGAGTATGGCGTTGATAGTGAAGCCAAGCATGGTGAGGATCAACAGGATGAAGATGCCGGTTAGCGCGGCATCCACATAGTTGTTGGTGATGATGCGCTGCATCTCCGCGGCATCCTTGGCGGGCGCCAGCAGTTTGCCGTCAGCGGCGGCCTGGGCGTACTTCTGCGCGGCGGCAGAGAAGCTGATGGGACCGCTGAGTTTCTGCCAGCCGGCGGTGAGCGTGCACACGACGAGCCAGGTGGCGGGAATGCCCGGCACCAGCACGTAGCGCTCGCGTTTGAGCTTGACCGTGACCACGGTCGCCAGCATCAGCGCGACTGCCGCGAGCATCTGGTTGGCGATGCCGAACAGCGGCCACAAGCGTGTTGATGCCACCCAGCGGATCGACCGCGCCCTGGTACAGGAAGTAGCCCCACAGACCCACGCAGATGGCGGTGGCGAGCAGGTTGCCGGTCCACGACTCGGTGTGTTGCAGCGGCTTGTACACGAGGCCTGCGATCTCCTGGATCATGAAGCGCCCGACGCGCGTGCCCGCATCCACCGTGGTGAGGATGAACAGCGCCTCGAACAGGATCGCGTAGTGGTACCAGAACGCCATCATGCCTTCGCCTGGAATGATGCCGTGCAGTAGCTGAGCCATGCCCACGGCAAGCGTTGGCGCACCGCCAGCGCGGCTGAGTATGCTCGTCTCGCCGATATTCTTGGCGGTGTTGAGCAACTCGTCGGGCGTCACCACGAAACCCCAGTCGCTGATCGTGGTGGCGGCTTGCTGCGACGGTGGTGCCGATCAAGGCGGACGGCGAGTTCATGGCGAAGTACACGCCAGGGTGCAGCGACGCGGCGGCGATCAGCGCCATGATGGCGACGAAGGCCTCCATCAGCATGCCGCCGTAGCCGACCAAGCGCGCCTCGCCTTCACTGGCTAGCAGTTTCGGGCGTGGTGCCGGAAGCGATGATCGAATGCCAGCCCGAGACCGCACCGCATGCGATGGTGATGAACAGGAACGGGAACAGGTTGCCCTGGAACACCGGACCGGTGCCGTCGATGAACTTGGTGACAGCCGGCATCTGCAGCATCGGCGCCGCAATGAAGATGGCCAGCGCCAGCAGCAGGATGGTGCCGATCTTCAGGAAAGTGGACAGGTAGTCGCGCGGCGCCAGCAGCAGCCATACCGGCAGCACCGAGGCGCAGAAGCCATAGCCGATCAGCAACCAGGCGAGCGCCTTGGCGTCGAAGTTGAACATCGGCGGCGAGCGTCGGCGAGGCGCGACGTGCGCACCGAACCAGATCGAGCCAAGCAGCAGCACCAGGCCGATGATCGACACTTCGAGGATCTGGCCTGGACGAATCCAGCGCAGATAGATGCCCATCAGCAGCGCGATGGGAATGGTGCAGGCCACCGTGAACGTGCCCCAGGGGCTGTGCGTCAGCGCCTTGACCACCACCAGGGCGAGCACCGCCAGCACGATCATCATCAGTACCAGCACGCCGAACATGGCGACCACGCCGGCCACTGGCCCCAACTCATCGCGCAGCATATTGCCCAGCGAACGGCCATCGCGACGCAGCGAAAGACCGAGGATCATGAAGTCCTGTACGGCACCCGCAAATACCACGCCAAACAGGATCCATAACGTGCCGGGCAGGTAACCCATCTGGGCCGCCAGCACCGGACCTACCAGCGGCCCGGCTCCCGCGATCGCGGCGAAGTGGTGACCAAACACCACCCACTTGTCGGTCGGCACGTAGTCGAGACCGTCATTGCGCAGGACCGCGGGCGTGGCCCGGCTCGGGTCCATGCGCAGGACGTTGTCGTTGATGAACTTGCCGTAGAAGCGATAGCCGATCAGGAAGACGGAGATGGCGGCGGCAACCACCCAGATGGCATTGATCGGCTCACCTCGGCGCAGGGCGACGACGCCCAGGCACCAGGCGCCGACGATGGCAATGGCGGCCCAGAGGATCTTGCCGACGGGACTCGGTTTGGCAACGGCGGTATGCATGCGCAATGGCTCCTGGGCAGTCCCCAGCAAGGGTCGCCCCGGTCGACCCGGTGGTCAATGCCATTATGCGCTTGCCAACATTAGCCATTGGTCGAATGCTCCCCGGCGGCGCGGGGCACACTGGCATCGTTATCTGCGCGGTAGACTGGCGCTTCGGCCGGCCCAGTGCCTGCTGGGCGGCAAACCTGCGACCAAGCGAGGCGTTCCATGATCCGAGAGATCCTGAAGATGGGCGATGCGCGGCTGTTGCGGGTGGCGCCACCGGTTCCTGATGCGATGATCGGCAGCGCGGGGCTGGATTCGCTGATCGCCGACATGTTCGACACCATGCACGATGCCGGCGGGGTCGGCCTCGCCGCGCCGCAGATCGGCGTGGACCTCCAGCTGGTGATCTTCGGCTTCGACCAGTCCGAGCGTTATCCCGATGCGCCGGCCGTGCCGCGTACCATCCTGCTGAACCCTATGGTCACGCCGCTTTCGCAGGACATGGAAGAGGGCTGGGAGGGTTGTCTCTCGGTGCCGGGGCTTCGTGGCGTAGTGAGCCGCTACTCGCTGATCCGCTATCAGGGGCTGGACCCGAAAGGCGAGCGGATCGACCGCAATGCCGAGGGCTTTCATGCGCGCGTCGTGCAGCACGAGTGCGATCATCTGATCGGGCGCTTGTATCCGTCGCGCATCACCGACTTCAGCCGGTTTGGGTATACCGAGGTGCTGTTTCCGGGGATGGACCCGGGCGCGGACGAGTAGGCTATTTCACTTCCTATCCCCCCTTGGGGATGGGTGAGGGGATGGGCCTGTCAAAGCGCCGATGCCCCTCACCGTCATTCCGGCGGCTCACAACAGCCGAAGGGCTGGTCAAGCCGGAATCCAGCGACTTTCCGCTTCGGCCGTTTGCCTCGTTCAAAGGCCCTGGATTCCGGCCTTCGCCGGAATGACGATCAGGCGTATCCAGGTTTTTGCCAGCCCACGTGCAGCCTCTCCGCAAGGGAGAGGGTGAAAAAAACCCATTGCGTAACTTCCAAAATCTGGCAAATCTACGCGCTGTCCTGCCGGCCGCCGGCAGCAATCGCATCCATGTCGCCCACGGGCGGCCAGCAGGAAACCACCACTATGACGGGCAGGCATTCGTGAGCGGCAACCATCCCAGCGCCCAATCGCGCAAAGAGCTGACCCTTCGCGGTCTTATCCTCGGCGTGGTGATCACCGTGGTGTTCACCGCGGCGAACGTGTTCTTCGGCCTCAAGGCCGGTCTTACCTTCGCCACATCGATCCCGGCGGCGGTGATCTCGATGGCGCTGTTGCGGGCCTTCAAGGACTCGACGATCCAGGAAAACAACATCGTGCAGACGATCGCCTCGGCGGCCGGCACGTTGTCTTCCATCATCTTCGTGCTGCCGGGCATGATCATGATCGGCTGGTGGACCGGGTTCCCGTTCTGGACTTCCTTTGCCGTCTGCGCGCTGGGCGGCATCCTGGGCGTGATGTACTCGATCCCGCTGCGCCGCGCGCTGGTAACCAATTCCGACCTGCCTTACCCGGAGGGTCTGGCCTGCGCCGAAGTACTGAAGGTCGGCAGCGGTGGTGAGGATGGCGACGGTAGCGTCGAGGAAGGCAAGGCCGGCCTGATGGCGGTGCTATGGGGCTCGATCGTGTCGGCCGTGTTTGCCGTGGTGGTGGCCACCCAGGTGTTCGCGAGCGACGTGGTGCACTACTTCCGCGTCGGCAACAAGGGCGCGGTGAGCGGCTTCGATTTCAACCTTTCCTTCGCGCTGTTCGCCATTGGTCACCTGGTGGGCCTGTCGGTAGGTATCGCGATGCTCATCGGCGCGGTGATCGGCTGGGGCTGGGGCGTGCCGCATTACTCGTTGCTGGCGCAGGCCTCCGGTGCGGTGGCCGACGTGGCCAATGCCACCTGGAGCCACAAAGTGCGTTTCGTGGGTGCCGGAGCGATCGGCGTCTCGGCGATCTGGACCCTGGCCAAGCTGGTCAAGCCGGTGATCAGCGGCCTGACTTCGGCCATGGCCGCCTCGCGCGTGCGCAAGGCCGGCAAGGCCGACTCGCTGCCGCGCACCGAGCGCGACATTCCGATCGGTATCGTCGGCCTCATCACGCTGGCGTGCTTCATTCCGATCGCCTGGCTGCTCGGCTACTTCGGTTCGATCAGCGGCCTGGGTGACCACGTCGGCGTACTCGCCATCGGTGGCGTGGCCTTCGTCGTGCTGATGGGCTTCTTCGTCTCCACCGTGTGCGGCTACATGGCCGGCCTGATCGGTTCGTCCAACAGCCCGCTGTCGGGCGTGGGCATCCTGGTGGTGATTGCCGCCGCACTGCTGCTGGTGGCCTTCGTCAAGCCCTACGTGAGTCCGGAACAGGGCAAGGCGCTGGTGGCATTCGCCCTGTTCATCACCTCGGTGGTGTTCACGGTGGCCGCCATCGCCAACAACAACCTGCAGGACCTGAAGACCGGCCAGCTGGTGGACGCCACGCCGTGGCGCCAGCAGGTGGCGCTGGTGATCGGCGTGGTCGCTGGCGCGGCGGTGATTCCGCCGGTGCTGGATTTGCTCAACAAGGCCTACGGCTTCGTCGGTGCGCCCGGTGCGGGCGCCCATGCGCTGCCGGCGCCACAGGCGGGCCTGATCTCGGCGCTGGCGCAGGGCGTGATCACCAACAACATCGACTGGAGCCTGATCGTCACCGGCATCTGGATCGGCGTGGCGATCATCGCGGTGGACGAGATCCTGGCGCGCACTACCAAGCGCATGCGCGTGCCGCCGCTGGCGGTGGGCCTGGGTATCTATCTGCCCACGGTGAGCACGCTGATGGTGGTGGTCGGTTCGCTGGTCGGCTGGTATTTCGACCGTCGCGCGGATCGCTCGGCCAAGCCCGAGACCACCAAGCAGCTGGGCGTGCTGCTCGCCTCCGGCCTGATCGTGGGCGAGAGCATTGTCGGCGTGCTGATTGCCGCCATTGTCGCGTTCGCCGACAAGCTGGGCTTCAGCAACCTGGCAGCGCCGCTAGCGCTGGTTGGCCCCGGCTTCGCAGACGCCGCTCAGTGGGTCGGCGGCATCGCCTTCGCAGCGATCGTGTTCGTGCTGTATCGCTGGGTGGCCCGGATGGCCAAGGGCTTGAACGGCAAGGCCTGAGTTTCAGGGTCGCGGCCTGCCTGAAGCGACCGCGACCAATTGTCATTCCCGCATGCCACGATCGAACAGGAACGCGCCTTGACCGGCTATCCTTAGGGGTGCTCTGAACCCGTTTCCACAGGCGCCATGATGTTTGGAAGGCTCGCAGGGTGTGCCGTGCGGCGCCGGGAAGACTGGCTGTCTTGTCAAGCTGTGCGGCGCAGCGTGCGGGCCTTCCAGACATCACCCCGTCATGGGAAGCCAGCATGTTGGGGCCGGCCCTGTCTGCCCGCATATCTTCGGTGCGCCGGCTCGACAGGCAGCCAGCCTGCCTTCGCCGTCGCCCCTGCGATCTGCGCGCAGACAGTGCCGGTGGCGCCTGTGGAAACGGGTTCAGAGCACCCCAATGGTCGCAGCGAAGGTCCTGCGTGCAGGTCGATGTGGAGGCGGTAAACGCGTGGTGGAGCAGACTGGGGCGGAGGCCCCGATTTCCGGAGACGTGCTGGCTCGTCCTGGCCTGATGGCCAGGCTGCGCCGGTTGGCCGGTCCCCTGCTTTCGGTGGCCATGCTGTGCCTGGCGCTGTGGGCGCTGCGGCGCCTCGCCAGCGAGGTGAGCTACCGCGAGGTGGCCCGCTACGTTCACGGTCTCGAGAATTATCGCGTCGCGCTGGCCGTACTGCTTACCGCGGGCAGTTATGGCGTGATGATTTTGTACGACTGGTTCGGGCTGGCCTATGTCGGCAAGCGCCTGCCGCGCGCCCAGGTCAGCTTGATCTCCTTTATCAGTTACGCCTTCAGCAATGCGCTGGGCATGGCCTTGCTGATTTCTGGTTCGATCCGCTACCGCTTCTATATCCAGGCCGGCCTGACCACCGCCGAGGTGGCCAAGGTCGTGCTGTATTGCACGCTCAGTTTCTGGCTCGGCCTGTGCGCTTTGACCGGCGTGACGCTATTGCTGGTGCCGGTGCCCCCATCGTTGCCCTTGGCCAGCTGGCAATTGCCGGTGGCCGCCGTACTCACCGCGATCCCCTTGCTGTGGCTGGTGGGCAATCGCCTGTTGGGGCGTCCGTTACGCATTTGGCGCTGGCGGGTGAGCCTGCCATCGGCGCGCGTCGCCGCACGCCAGATCCTGGTGGGCGCGGTGGACTGGGGGCTGGCCGCCTACGTGCTCTACCTGCTGATGCCCGACCAGGTGGATACGGGCTTCGGACATTTCCTGGCGATCTTCGTGCTGGCGCAGATCGCCGGCCTGATCAGCCACGTGCCGGGCGGCCTGGGCGTGTTCGAAGCGGTGATGCTGGCCGGCTTTGGCGCGGCGGGTAACCAGGGGCTGGAAGCGCCGATCCTTGGCGCGCTGGCCGCGTACCGCCTGATCTACTACTTCCTGCCGTTGCTGGCCGCGACCCTGGTGGTGCTGGTGCGCGAGGCGCGCGGGCTGCGCACCAAGGCACTGCTGGCGCCATGGTTCACGGCGCTGCTGCCGCCGTTCTTCGCCGGCCTGACCATGGTCTCAGGTGCGGTGCTGCTGTTCTCCGGCGCCACCTCCGCGCTGCCGACGCGCATGGCGATCCTGCGCGATGTATTGCCGTTGGCGGTGCTGGAAGTCTCCCATTTCCTGAGCAGCGTGGTCGGCATGATGCTGCTGATTCTCGCGCGCGGCCTGCAGCGCCGGCTGGATGCGGCCTATGTGCTGACGCTCGTGCTGCTGGTGCTGGGCGCGGTGCTCTCGCTGCTCAAGGGCATCGACTACGAAGAAGCCATCCTGCTGTCACTGCTGGCCCTGGCTCTGGCGCCTGCGCATCAGCTGTTCTACCGGCGCACGTCGCTGTTCAGTGCCAGCTTCTCGATGGGCTGGATCATCGCGATTCTCGCCGTGCTCGTTTGTGCCGGCTGGCTGGTCGGCTTCAGCTACAAGCATGTGGAATACAGCAACAACCTGTGGTGGGAGTTCAGCTTCTATCACGGTGGTGCACCGCGCGCCTTGCGCGCCTTGGTGGGTGCCGCGGCTGCGGGTCTGCTGTTTGCGCTGGCCAACCTGATCCGTCCGGCGCGACCGGATTTGCGCTTGCCGAACGAAGCGGAGCTGGACCGGGCGCTGCCGCTGATCAAGCAGTATTCGTCCGCGCAGGCGCATCTGGCGCTGATGGGCGACAAGACGCTGCTCTTCGATCCCGAGGGCAAGGCCTTCATCATGTACGACGTGGAGGGCCGCAGCTGGGTCGCCATGGGTGATCCGGTAGGCGAGTCAGATGAGGCGCGGCGCGAGCTGGTATGGACGTTCCGCGACCAGTGCGAACGCGCGGGCGGCTGGCCGCTGTTCTACCAGGTGCGTCCCGAGGATCTGGATCTCTACCTCGAAGTCGGCATGAACTTGCTGAAGATTGGCGAGGAAGCCCGAGTGTTGCTCAGCAGCTTCAACCTCGATGGCAAGTCGAAAAAAGTCCTGCGCAACACCATCAACAAGCTCACACGCGAAGGCATGCGCTTGGAGATCGTGCCAGCGGAAGCGGTGGTGTCGCTGCTGCCACGCCTGAAGAAAATCTCGGACGCGTGGATGCGCGACAAGGGCGTGCGCGAGAAGGGCTTTTCGCTGGGTACGTTCGATCCGCATTACCTGGAGCGCACACCGATGGCCCTGGTATGGCAGGGCGAGGAACTGGTGGCGTTTTCCAACCTGTTCCTGACCGATAGCAAGGAGGAGGCGTCGCTGGACCTGATGCGTCACCTGCCCGACGGCACGTCCGGCATCATGGATTTCATGTTCATCGAATTGATGACATGGGCCAAGCAAGAAGGCTATCGCTGGTTCAATCTCGGCATGGCGCCGCTATCCGGTCTGCAGAACCGACGCAGCGCGCCGCTGTGGAGTCGCCTGGGCGCGATGCTGTTCGGACGCGGCGAGCGCTTCTACAACTTCCGCGGCCTGCACAAGTACAAGGACAAATTCGACCCGGTGTGGGAACCTCGCTACCTGGCCGTGCCTAACGGCATTGCGTTGCCGCTGGTGTTCGCCAACGTGGCGAGCCTCATTTCGGGTGGACTTTCGGGCATGGTGCGCCGTTGAAGCGACTCTGGAAGTACGTAGCGTTGGTTCTCGTTTTGGCTGCGGCCGTAGGGCTGTGGGCCTGGCAGCCGTGGCATCACGCCAGCATGGACGAATCGATCGTGATGGTGCCTGTCGCGCCAGGCGTCACGCCGCCGGCGGGACGCGAGGATGTGGTCGCGATCTTCTATTCGGGTGACGGCGGCTGGCGCGATCTGGATCAGTCGCTGGGCAAGATCATGGCGTCGCACGGCATCCCGGTGGTCGGCATCAGTTTGCTCCAGTACTACTGGCGCGAGCGTTCCGCCGCCGACTCCGCGACTGACCTCGATGCGCTGATCGCACGCATGACGGCGCAGGGCGATAAGCGACGTATCTGGCTGATCGGCTTCTCGTTCGGCGCCGACGTGCTGCCATCGATCGTTGGCAATCTCAGCGCCGAGGGGCGTGCCCGCATTGCCCAGATCGTCATGCTGTCGCCCAGCAGGGACGTGAACTTCGAGATTGAAATGGAAGGCTATATGAAGGAGGGCTGGTGGAAGACCCACACCCAGGACTTCTTCCAGTGGATCAATCCAGTCCATCATTCGGAGGCGATGCCGCCGCTGCTGGCGTTGAACGGCCATCCGCCGGTGGTGTGCTACTACGGCATCAAGGACAAGGACGACACTATCTGCGCCGATCCCCAGCTGCCAGCGTGGATCAAGGTCTACGAGAAGACCGGCGACCACCACTTCGACTACAACTACGAAGGGCTGGCGCGGCAGATGATTGGCGACCTGCCGGCCGCGGCGCCGGCCTCCGCTGGCGCGCACTGAAGATCGGCAAGCTCAGAGTTGGGGCTCTGATGCGGCAGGCCTGGCAGCATTGAACGCCCATGCTTCGCCACTGCGAGCCCGGTAGACGGCAACCATCGCGCACGATGTTCGACTTAATCATGGATAAGCCGGGTTGATGAGCATCATGCAGAGCAATGCTAGGACGAATACGCGCAACCATGGCATCGATCTGCTGCGCGGTATGTCCATCCTGCTCGTCGTGCTGCATCACATCGGCCTGCGCATTCCCCTCAAGAAAAGCCTGCTCGCGGATGTCTTGCCGACACGCTTGCTGAGTGCGTTGAACTACAACGGCTATGAGGCCGTTTTTGTCTTCTTCGTGATCTCCGGCTTTCTGATCACCAGCCACGCGCTTCGCCGCAGTGGCTCGCTGGCACAGATCGATCTGCGCGCGTTCTACGCCCGGCGCTTTTCGCGCATTGCGCCCTGTCTCGTGTTGCTGGTGGCGGTGCTCAGCCTCTTGCACCTGTTGGGCGCGGACGACTACGTGATCAAGCGCGAAGGGCAGTCGCTGCCGCGCGCGATCGTGGCTGCCCTGGGTTTCCATTTGAACTGGTACGAAGGCGTGACGGGTTACCTGCCGGGCAACTGGGACGTGTTGTGGTCGTTATCGATCGAGGAAGTGTTCTACATCGGTTTCCCCATCGTGTGCCTGCTGACTAGGCGCGCCTGGCTACTCGTGCCGATGCTCGCGGTGCTGGCGCTATCGCTGCCGTTCACGCGTGCAGCGCTCGAGGGCAACGAGATCTGGCAGGAGAAGGCTTATCTGCCGGGCATGGCGGCGATCGCGACGGGCGTGCTCGGTGCGCTGTTGACGACGCGCTGGCCTGCACCGCCAGCGGGTGTGGCGAGAGCTGTGCAGTGGATAGGCATCGTTGGACTGCTCGCGGTCTTGCTGGCCGAGCGCTGGCTGTGGCCGCGTTTGCACGACGCTTCCATGCTGGTATTGACGCTGTCGTCGTTGAGCCTGGTGGTGGCCTGCCACTGGCGACAGGGCTTGCCGGCGCTGCGAGGTCTGGGTTGGCTGCGTCGATGGGGGCAGCTCAGCTACGAGATCTATCTCACCCACATGTTCGTGGTGTTCGCGGTCGTGCGTGCATACAAGGCGATGGGCGGCGATCCGGTGCTCGGCTTCCTGTGGTACCTGCCCGCGCTGCCATTGTGCTGGCTGCTGGGCGCGATGGTGGAGCGTTTTATCTCCGCCCCATCGGAGCGCCGTTTGCGCACGCGGCTGCTTTCGCCTGCAGTGGTACGGCAGCAAGCGATACAGCCTGCGAGTGCAACGGACTGAGCCCGGCGTAACCGGGCCGGGTTTGTTCAGCGATAGCGGTTGATGCTGTCGCGCAGTTCCAGCGTGGCAGTGCGTGCGGCTTGGGCGAAATCTGTGTTGTTGCCGGCGTAAAGAATGGCGCGAGACGAGCTGATCAGCAGCCCGGTGCCATCGGTACTGCGACCGTTGCGTACCACGGCTTCCACGTCCCCGCCCTGCGCACCGATGCCTGGTACCAGCAAGGGCATGTTGCCGACCAGGGCACGTACTTCGCGAAGCTGCTCCGGCCAGGTCGCGCCGGTGACGAGTGCGCAGTTCCCGTTGCCGTTCCAATCGTTCGCGATGATCTTCGCCACGTGTTGATAGAGTGGCAGGGTGTTGCCGTCCTCGTCAGTGACCTTCAGGTCCTGCAGGTCGGCGGCACCTGGATTGGACGTGTGGCACAGCAGGATCACGCCTTTGTCGGCGCGATTGAGAAAGGGCTGGATGGAATCGCGCCCGAGATACGGGTTGAGCGTCACCGCATCAGCGCCGTAGCGTTCAAACGCTTCGGTCGCGTAATGCTGGGCCGTGCTGCCGATATCGCCGCGCTTGGCGTCCAGGATCACCGGCACGCCGGGGTGCTTGGCGTGGATGTGCGCAATCAGGCGCTCCAGCGCATCCTCGGCACGCAACGCGGCGAAGTGTGCGATCTGTGGCTTGTATGCGCACACCAGGTCCGCCGTCGCGTCGACGATGGCGCGGCAGAACTCGAAGACCGCGTCGGTGGCGCCCTGCAAGTGCGGCGGAAACTTCGCGGGTTCGGGATCGAGGCCAACGCAGACCAATGAGTTGTTGCGGGTCCATGCCTGTTGCAGGGATTGCATGAAATGCATCGGAGTCTCCTCGTCGCCGCTCTCTGCTCCCTCTCCCCGGAGGGGAGAGGGAGCAAAACGCGGCCTTACGCCAGCTTCTTGTACTTCACGCGATGCGGCCTGGCTGCTTCGTCGCCGAGGCGGCGCTTCTTGTCCGCTTCGTATTCGTTGTAGTTGCCGGGGAAGAACTCGACGTGCGAGTCGCCCTCGAACGCGATGATGTGCGTGGCGATGCGATCGAGGAACCAGCGATCATGCGAGATCACCATCGCGCAACCCGGGAACTCCAGCATCGCGTCTTCCAGCGCACGCAGCGTTTCGACGTCCAGATCGTTCGACGGTTCGTCGAGCAGCAACACATTGCCGCCCTGCATCAGGGTCTTGGCCAGATGCAGGCGACCGCGCTCACCACCGGAGAGGCTACCCACCAGCTTCTGCTGGTCGGTGCCCTTGAAGTTGAAGCGGCCGATGTAGGCACGCGACTGCAGCTCGTAGCGGCCGATGGTGATGATATCGGCACCGTCGGAGACTTCCTGCCACACATTCTTGTTCGGATCGAGGCTGTCGCGCGACTGGTCGACGTAGGCCAGCTGCACCGTGTGACCGAGCTTCACTTCACCCTGGTCCGCCGTTTCCTGACCGGTGATCAGCTTGAACAAGGTGGACTTACCCGCGCCGTTCGGGCCGATCACGCCAACGATGGCGCCGGGCGGAATCTTCATCGACAAGTCGTCGATCAACAGACGATCGCCGAACGACTTCGACACGTTCTTGAACTCGATCACTTCCTGGCCCAGGCGGTCGCCCGGCGGGATGTAGAGTTCGTTGGTTTCGTTGCGCTTCTGGTACTCGACCGAGTTCAGTTCCTCGAAGCGGTTGATACGCGCCTTACCCTTGGACTGACGACCCTTGGCGGCCGAACGCACCCATTCCAGCTCGCGCGCGAGCGCCTTCTGGCGGCCCTTTTCGGCGGCTTCTTCGCGGGCCAGACGCTCGCTCTTCTGTTCCAGCCAATCAGTGTAGTTACCCTTCCACGGAATGCCGCGGCCGCGGTCGAGCTCGAGAATCCACTCGGCGGCGTGCTCGAGGAAGTAGCGATCATGCGTCACCGCCACCACGGTGCCGGGGTAGTCCTGCAGGAATTGCTCCAGCCAGTCCACCGACTCCGCGTCCAGATGGTTGGTCGGCTCGTCGAGCAGCAGCATGTCGGGTTTGGACAGCAGCAGGCGACACAGCGCCACGCGGCGCTTCTCGCCACCGGACAGCGGGCCGATCTTGGCGTCCCACGGCGGCAGGCGCAGGGCGTCGGCGGCCACTTCGAGCTGGCGCTCCAGTGCGTGGGCGTCGTTCACCGCCAGGATGCTTTCCAGCTCCTGCTGTTCCTTGGCCAGCTTGTCGAAGTCGGCGCCTTCTTCACCATAGGCGGCATAGACCTCGTCCAGGCGCTTCTGCGCGTCCAGGATCACGGACACGCCTTCCTCGACCGCTTCGCGCACCGTCTTCTCGGGATCGAGCTGCGGTTCCTGGGCCAGATAACCGACCTTGATGCCCGGCTGCGGGCGGGCTTCGCCCTGGAAGTCCTTGTCCACGCCGGCCATGATCTTCAGCACCGTCGACTTGCCCGCGCCGTTCAGACCCAGCAGGCCGATCTTGGCGCCGGGGAAGAAGCTGAGCGAGATGTCCTTGATGATCTGGCGCTTCGGGGGGACGATCTTGCTCACCCCGTTCATGGTGTAGATGTATTGCATGGAGCCTCCGGCGGCGTGCACGACACCGGCCTAAGAGGGCAGGCGGTGCATTCAGAGTGGGTGTAAACCACTCATTATAGCGGCTTGTTGGGCGATCCCGGTGACAGTTGATGCCACGGGCGGCCGGCGCCACCGGGTCCCGGTGCGGCGGCTCAGCGCTCGCTATCCAGCGATGCCATGCCCTGCGTGTTGTAGCGTTCGCCAGCGGCCGCGCCGGGCGGGATGGCGCGCTCGATGGCTGCGAGATCGTCGGCGCCGAGAGAGATATCCAAGGCGCCCAGCGCTTCCACCAGGCGTGCTCGGGTACGCGCACCGATCAACGGAACCATGTCCTGACCGCGCGCCAGCACCCAGGCGATGGCCAGTTGGGCCACGCTGACGCCGCGTGCATCGGCCAGCTCACGTAGCAGTTCGACCAGGCCGAGATTGTGCGCAAGATTGTCGCCCTGGAAGCGCGGGCTGTGCTGGCGGAAATCGCGTGCGTCCGTGGCCTGGTCCTTGGACCAATGGCCACTGATCAGGCCGCGCGAGAGCACGCCATAGGCAGTGACGCCGATACCCAGCTCGCGACACGTAGGCAGGATCGCCGTCTCGATGCCACGCGAGATCAGTGAGTACTCGATCTGCAGGTCGGACACCGGCATCACCGCGTGAGCGCGCCGGATCGTGTCGGCGCCCATCTCGGACAGGCCCAGATGGCGCACGTAGCCGGCCTTGACCAGATCGGCGATGGTGCCCACGGTGTCTTCGATCGGCACGTTGGGGTCCAGGCGTGCGGGGCGATAGATGTCGATGTAGTCGGTGCGCAGGCGCTGCAGTGTATACGCGAGTGCCGTCTTCACCGCCGCGGGGCGCGCGTCGTAGCCCAGCCAGTCGCCGGCGGGGCCGCGCTGCGCGCCGAACTTCACGCTAAGTCGATAGCTGTCGCGCGCGCGTCCGACCAGCGCATCGCCGATCAACAGCTCGTTGTGGCCCATGCCGTAGAAATCGCCGGTATCGAGCAGGTCGACACCGGCATCGAGCGCGGCATGGATGGTGGCGATACTTTCGCTGCGGTCGGCGGCGCCGTACATGCCGGACATGCCCATGCAACCGAGGCCGAGGGCAGATACCCGTAAACCATCACGACCGAGCGCGCGCTGTTGCATGGCGAAGACTCCGATAGGCGAGGGTCCAGCATGCTGGACCTTGGCGGTCCGTAAGACAAATCCAGCGTGCGGCCTGTCCGCCCATCGTCAGGGCTCGGCGTCCGTGATGCCCTTCGGCGCCGTCAGGCTCCACTTCCGGCCGTTTGAGCTTCGTCTGTTTAAGCGCTGCCGGGTACCCCTCCGGGTCCGGCAAAAGCGCCGGCAGATGCCGCTGCTGCTGGGTTTCGTGCTGGTGGCGCTGTTCATCTGGTTTGCCGAGAGCCTGGGCACAGGGCACCGCGCCTGGCTGTATCCGAGCCAACAGCAGGGCTGGAACATGGTGTCGCCGGCCCAGCTGGGAGCCAGGCTGAGGTTGATGATCATCAGCTACGCCATGGTCTACGCGGTGCACTCCCAGCCCAGGCCGGTGGCCGCAAACGCCCGGCAGCGCTACACTTTCGGGCTTCGACCCCCGCCCGCCACCCGTAGAGGCCAGGATGTTCCCCAAGCACGAGACGATCGCCGGTTATGACAATGAACTGGCCCAGGCCATGGCCGACGAAGCGCGTCGCCAGGAAGATCACGTCGAACTGATCGCTTCCGAGAACTACGCCAGCCCGCGCGTGATGGAAGCGCAGGGCAGCGTGCTGACCAACAAGTACGCCGAGGGTTACCCGGGCAAGCGCTATTACGGCGGTTGCGAATATGTCGACATCGCCGAGCGTCTGGCCATCGACCGCCTCAAGCAGTTGTTCGGCGCCACTTACGCCAACGTGCAGCCGCACTCCGGCTCGCAGGCCAACCAGGCGGTCTACCTCGCGCTGCTGCAGCCGGGTGACACCATCCTGGGCATGAGCCTGGCGCACGGCGGCCACCTCACCCACGGCGCCAAGGTCAACATTTCCGGCAAGCTGTTCAACGCGGTGCAGTACGGCGTCAACGAGCAGGGCCTGGTCGACTACGACGAAATCGAGCGCCTCGCCGTCGAGCACAAGCCGAAGATGGTCGTGGCCGGTTTCAGTGCCTACTCGCAGGTGATGGACTGGGCCCGTTTCCGCGCCATCGCCGACAAGGTGGGTGCGTATCTGTTCGTGGATATGGCGCACGTCGCCGGCCTGGTCGCCGCGGGCGTGTACCCGAACCCGGTGCCGCACGCTCACGTGGTTACCTCCACCACGCACAAGACGCTGCGCGGTCCGCGCGGCGGCATCATCGTGGCGAACCATGCCTCAATGGGGCAGGCCGGCGAAGAGATCGAGAAGAAGCTGCAGTCGATCGTGTTCCCGGGCATCCAGGGCGGCCCGCTGATGCACGTGATCGCCGCCAAGGCGGTCGCCTTCAAGGAGGCGCTGGAGCCATCGTTCAAGACCTACCAGGCACAGGTGGTGAAGAACGCCAAGGCCATGGCCAAGACCTTTATCGAGCGCGGCCACAAGATCGTGTCCGGTGGCACCGAGAACCACTTGATGCTGGTCGATATGATTGGCCGTGACATCACCGGCAAGGACGCAGAAGAAGCGTTGGGCAAGGCCCATATCACGGTCAACAAGAACGCCGTGCCGAACGATCCGCGCAAGCCCTTCGTCACCTCGGGCCTGCGCGTAGGCACGCCGGCCATCACCACGCGCGGCTACCAGGAAGCGGACGTGGTCGAGCTGACCCACTGGATCTGCGACGTGCTGGACGCTCCGAACGACGAGGCGGTGATCGCCCGCGTACGCGAGCAGGTCACGGCGCAGTGCCACAAGTTCCCGGTTTACGGCTGAGACCGGCCACGAGTAGGCAGGGGCGGGGAGAGCAAAGACATGGTCACGCCTTTCCCACTCCTGCATACTCGCTGCTGACCCATGCATTGCCCCTTCTGCCAGCACGAAGATACGCGCGTCATCGACTCTCGTCTGACCGAAGACGGTGCCACGGTGCGTCGCCGCCGCGAGTGTCCCAAGTGCAGCGAACGCTTCAATACGTTCGAAACGGCGGAGTTGAAGCTGCCCACCATCGTCAAGAGCGGCGAACGCCGCGAACCGTTCGATGAGCGCAAGTTGCGCGTGAGCTTCGAGCGTGCCCTGCAAAAGCGGCCCGTGCCGACCCATTCGGTGGATGCCGCCGTGCGCGAGATCGTCAACGACCTATGCCGTTGCGGCGAGCGCGAAGTGCCGTCGCGACAGGTCGGTGAACTGGTGATGCGTGAGCTGAAGAAGCTCGACCAGGTGGCTTATGTGCGCTTCGCCTCGGTTTATCGCAAGTTCGAGGACGTGCAGGCGTTTCGCGAGGAAATCGAGAAGCTGGAGCGCGATTTACCGGAGCTGGAGGCGTTGCAGCTTTCGCTCTTGGGCGAGAGTGTCGCGCGGCGCAAGAAGTCCTAAAGCACTGCTCCCTCTCCCCTCCGGGTCGAATTAGCGTCGAATCTCAGCTGGAGCGTGCTTGGTGTAGGAGCGCACCCTGTGCGCGACCGGCACTGGCCCCTGTTCCCATCGCTGCCCCCAGCGTGCCATCTACGCGGTACGCTGGCGATGGGGACTGAGGTGTACCCATCGCGCACTGGGTGCGCTCCTACACAGGATCGCTACCTTTTTGGGGCTAGCGGGAAGTCGCATGGCTGAGACTCGACGCTAATCAGGCTCCAAGGGGAGAGGAGGCAACGGTCTACTTCGCATAGACTGACGCCACCGCACTGCGAAACGGCTCGGTAATGACGTCCACCTTCACCGCCATCGACCACAGCCACATGGCGCAGGCCCTGCGCCTGGCCGAGCGCGGCTTGTTCACCACCCAGCCCAATCCACGCGTCGGTTGTGTGATCGCGCACGGCGAGCAGGTGGTCGGCACGGGCTTTCATCAACGCGCTGGCGAACCCCATGCGGAAGTGTTCGCACTCCGCGAGGCCGGCGAGCGGGCGCCTGGCGCCACGGCCTACGTCACACTGGAGCCATGCGCACATCATGGCCGCACACCGCCATGTGCCGATGCGCTGATCGCCGCTGGCGTGGCGCGCGTGGTGATCGCGGCCGAGGACCCGTTTCCGCAAGTCGCTGGCCGCGGCATCGGCAAGCTGCGCGATGCAGGCATCGTGGTCGAGACGGGGCTGATGCGCGAGCGCGCACGCGAACTCAATATCGGTTTCTTCAGCCGCATCGAGCGTGGACGTCCCTGGGTGCGGGTGAAGCTCGCCATGAGTCTGGATGGCCGCACCGCGCTTGCCGACGGCGAGTCGAAGTGGATCACCGGCGAAGCTGCACGGGCAGACGTGCAGCGCTGGCGTGCCCGTAGCTCGGCGATCCTGACCGGTTCCGGCACGGTGCTGGCGGACAATCCACGATTGAATGTGCGCCTGCCCGCAGGGGAGGCGTTTACGCCACCGTTGCGTGTTGTACTCGATCGTCAACTCCGTACGCCTGCGGGTAGCCATGTGCTGGACGGTGCCGCGCCAACCCTGATGCTTCACGGCGAGCACGCCAAGGCGAGCGACGAACGCTTCAGGGCGATTGAACATGTGGCGGTAGCGGAGCAGGGCGATGCGCTGGATTTGTCGACCGCGCTTGGCGTACTCGCACGCCGCCATTGCAGTGAAGTGCATGTGGAAGCCGGCCCCACCTTGTGTGGCGCACTATTCGCCGCGGGCCTGGTCGACGAGCTGTTGATCTATGTGGCGCCCTTGCTGCTCGGCGACATGGCGCGGCCGCTGCTGAAGCTGCCTGCGCTGACGGATATGGCTTCGCGCTGGAAGTTGCAAACGATCGATCGCCGCGCCGTTGGTGACGATCTGCGTTTGCTATTGCGGCCAGTCGCTTAGGCGCGACGTTTTTTCGAATTCGAGACCGAAGGTATAAGGCATGGCACAGCTGCAGTCCCCGCAGGCTAGCGTATTGACGGAGTCGGAGCGCGCATCGTTCCGGGAACAGGGTTACCTGATCCGCAAGATGCTGGATGACGCCAGCGTCGCCCGTTATGTTGCCGCCGTCGAAGCGTCACGCCGCGAACGGGGCGATGCCCAGCGTATGAGCAACCTGCAATTCCTGCAGCCGGGCAAAGCCATTCGAGGTATCCAGGACATCATCTGCAACGCGGACATGCTTGCCGTGTGCCGTGATCTGCTCGGCGACGGCATCGTGATCGATGGCGCTTCGCTGTTCTACGGCGATGCCGGCGTCGATTATCGGCAGGGCTGGCATCGCGACGTGCTGCAGGTGCCCGATGAGCTGGTCGACCCAAGCTGGTTCAGTGACGCCTACGCCTACAACTACGTGCAGATGAATATGCCGTTGACCACCGACAGCTGCCTGTGGATCGTGCCCGGAAGCCACCGTCGCCAACTCAACTCGGAGGAGCGAGCGATTTTCGGCAACACGGAGAAGATGGCGCCGGTAGACGCTGCCGAACTGAGCGGCGGCAAACAGATTGTGGTGGGGCCGGGCGAGGCGGTGTTCTACAACAACTATGCGGTGCATCGCGGTTATGGCGGCGTGCTCAAGGACCGCCGCATCACCATCCACCTCGGCTTCCATTCCAGTACGCGCCCGCCGACTTGTCACTTCGGCGTGCTCGATCACACCGAATACACGCTGGATTATTTGTCATCGCTGGAGCCGAATGTGCGCGAGGCCTTGCGCATTCATCTGGTGGAGCGCGCGAAGCATCCGGAAGTGAATATGTTCCACGCCTATCACCAGCAGTTCCTCGGCAAGGAGTTCAAGACCACATGACCACGCCATCCATACGCTGGGGCATCATCGGTTGCGGCAATGTCACCGAAGTAAAGAGTGGTCCTGCTTTCAGCAAGACGCCGAACTCCTCGCTGGTAGCGGTGATGCGTCGTGACGGCGACAAGGCGCGCGACTATGCGCAACGCCACGGTGTGGCGCGTTGGTATGACGATGCTGCTGCGTTGATCGCCGACCCGGAGGTCAATGCCGTCTACGTGGCAACGCCGCCGTCGACGCACCAGCAGTACGCGCTCATGAGCATTGCGGCGGGCAAGCCGGTCTACGTGGAAAAGCCGATGGCCATGGATGCCGCCGAATGCGAGGTGATCATCCGTGCGGGTCGCGAGGCGAATGTACCCGTATTTGTTGCCTACTATCGCCGTGCTCTGCCGCGCTTTCTCAAGGTGCGCGAGCTGATCTTCGATCAGCAGGTGATCGGCAAGCCGCGCATCGTCAACACCGTGTTGCACGAACCGCATCATCCGCGCTATCACGACCCTGAGAACCTGCCCTGGCATGTGCGTGCGGACATTTCCGGCGGCGGTATCTTCATGGATATCGGCTGCCATACCCTGGACATCCTGGACTGGCTCTTTGGCCCCATCGCTTCGGCCAGCGGCCACGCAAGCAATCAGCTCGGCGCCTATCCGGTGGAGGACACTGTGGCAATGTCGTTTGCCTTCGGCAACGGGGTGCTCGGTAGCGGCTTGTGGCATTTCGGCAGCTACAAGCATCACGACCAGATCGAAGTGATCGGTGATCGCGGCCGGATCACGTTCGCCACGTTTGGCGACGGTCCGATCCGCGTCGAGAACGCCGAGGGTGCCAAGGAGTTGCGCCTAAACAATCCGCTGCATATCCAGCAGCCGCTGGTAGAAACCATCGTGGCCGAGTTGACCGGTCAGGCCGGCACCTGCCCATCCACGGCGGAAAGCGCTGCGCGCACGAGCCGGGTGATGGATCAGGTGTTGCGGGACTATCGGCGCCTGGCAGGGCAACTCATTGGCGCGTGAGTCCGCATGGGTGGCTGGCCAGACAGATTGTTCAGCCAGGTGCACGATCTTGCGCAAGGCGTCGCCGGGGAAGGTGGTAGACTTGCCCGGCCGGTTCGCCGGCAAAACCACAACGACGTCTTCAGGGCGGGGTGAGACTCCCCACCGGCGGTAGGTACCCAAGGCCAGAGGCCACCGGTACGAGCCCGCGAGCGCTTCCGGTCCTGCCGGAAGGTCAGCAGATCCGGTCAAAATCCGGAGCCGACGGTTGGAAGCTGGCGACAGCCTCCAGATAGTCCGGATGAGAGAAGACGGTACGGTGCACGCCTTCGCGGGCGTGTGCCTGCCAGACGCCTTGGGGCGTTTTTCGCATGCTGTCCACGCGGGAAACGTTTCATGTCCAAGCATCGTTACAACCAGCTTCGTTACCGTTCGGTCGCCACCTTCGCCAGAGAGGTGTGCTGATGTTCACTGGGATCATCCAGACCGTGGGCCGCATTGCGCGGCTCGAACCGCGTGGCGGTGACGTGCGCCTGCATGTCGATACCGCCGATCTCGATCTTGCCGACGTGCAGCTGGGCGACAGCATCGCCGTGTCCGGCGTGTGCCTGACCGCCGTCACGCTGGAATCGCGGGGCTTTGGCGCGGACGTCTCCAACGAGACGCTATCGCTCACTACCCTGGGCAAGCTGAAAGCCGGCGACCCGGTCAATCTCGAAAAGGCCTTGCGCCTGGCCGATCGTTTGGGCGGCCATCTGGTGTCCGGTCATGTCGATGGCCTGGGCAAAGTCGTATCGATCACGCCGGATGGCCGTTCGCTGCGCTGGACTTTTGAAGTGCCGGCCGCGCTGTCGCGCTATATCGCCGCCAAGGGTTCGATCTGCATTGATGGCACCAGCCTGACCGTCAACGAAGTCGCCGGTCATCGCTTTGGCGTCAACCTGATTCCCCACACGGTGGAGCACACCGCCTTCCACGCACGTCGCGTAGGTGATGCGGTGAATATCGAGGTGGATGTGGTGGCGCGCTATATCGAGCGGCTGATCGGCAGCGGTGATGCGCCGAAGCTCGATGAGGCGTTTCTCAAACAACATGGTTTTGCGTAACGCCCGTCGTCCCCGCGAAGGCGGGGACCCAGTGCCTTTGTCATGCATGGAAGTCGCTGGATCCCAGCATTCGCTGGGATGACGAGCCAGGGCATCGATACAGCAACCCTTTTTCCGGACTGATCCCATGAGCTTCAACACCATCCCCGAAATCCTCGAAGACATCCGCGCCGGCCGCATGGTCGTGATTCTCGACGACGAAGACCGCGAGAACGAAGGCGACCTGATCATGGCGGCGCAGATGGTGCGGCCCGAGGACATCAACTTCATGGTGCGCGAGGCGCGCGGCCTGGTCTGCCTGACGCTGAACGAGCAGCGCACCCGCCAGCTGGGCCTCAGGCCCATGGTCATCGACAATACCTCGCCCTACCAGACCAACTTCACCGTCTCGATCGAAGCCGCGGAAGGCGTGACCACTGGCATCTCCGCCCACGATCGCGCACGCACGATCCAGGTGGCCGTGAAGTCGGATGCGAAACCGCAGGACCTCTCGCAGCCCGGCCATATCTTCCCGCTCACCGCCCAGCCCGGCGGCGTGCTCACGCGGGCAGGCCATACCGAGGCGGGCTGCGATCTCGCGGCGTTGGCCGGGCTCGAGCCTTCGGCCGTGCTGATCGAGATCCTGCATGAAGATGGCTCGATGGCTCGTCGCCCCGAGCTGGAAGTTTTCGCCAAGAAGCACGGCTTGAAGATCGGCACCATCGCCGACCTGATTCGTTATCGCCTGGAAACTGAAAAGACCGTAGAGCGCGTCTACGAAGAAGACGTGCAAACCGAGTTCGGCCCGTTCCGCTTGGTGGCTTATCGCGACGCCATCCATCACGGCCTGCATTTCGCCCTGGTTCGCGGCACGGTGAACGACGGCGCGCCGGTGCTGACCCGCGTACATGTGCGCAATACGCTCTCGGACGTGCTGCATCTGCAGCGCGACGATCTTGGCCTTACCGTGACGTCAGGGCTGCGCCGCATTGCCGATGAAGATCGGGGTGCGCTGCTGGTGCTTTCCGGTGAGGACACCGCCGACGCCTTGCTGCGCCGCCTCAATCGCCAGCCGGTGACCCAGGCACCGGAAGAAGTGCAGCAGCAGGAGTGGCGTCAGCTCGGCCTCGGCGCGCAGATCCTGGCGGACCTGGGTATCCGTCAGCTGCGTGTGTTGGGCACGCCGCGCAAGATGGTCGGCCTGGGCGGCTTTGGACTCGAGGTCACCGAGTACGTATAAAAACCTCGCTGTAGGAGCGCACCCAGTGCGCGAATAGCCAACGAAGCGGCGACGCGGTGACGCTGGGTCGCCCACTGGGTGGGCTCCTACAGAAGCTTTGCATGTCGCCGCTATGCTGGTGCCATTTCGTTGTCTCCATACTCTGGTTTTTCCCAACGACCGAGCGCCATGACCCGACTCCGCCTGATCGCTCCCTCCGGCTACCCGCATGACCGTGACGCCATGACGCGGGGCGTGGCGCGTCTGCGCGCTGCCGGTTGCACGGTGGAGGGACTGGACGTGCTTGACCGCGTTGAACACCGCTACGCCGGCAGTGACGCCGAGCGCGTGGCGGACCTCAATGCCTTGGCCATCCATCCGTCCCTGCCCGATATCGCGCTGGCCATCCGCGGCGGTTATGGCGCCACCCGGCTGCTCGAACATATCCACTACGGCGCCTTGCGCGAACGGCTGGCCGGTTCGGCCACCCTGCTGGTCGGCCATAGCGATTTCACGGCGATCCAGATGGCCTTGTACGTGAAGAGCGGCCTCACCACGTTCGGTGGCCCCATGCTGGGCCCGGACTTTGGTGCGCCGGAACTGAACCCGCTGATGTGGGAGCACTTCTGGCGCGCGGTATCCGCGCCGGAGGCCTCGGCGAGTTGGGCCACGGACACGGCGACCGAGCTGGACGTCCATGGCCCGCTGTGGGGCGGCAATCTCGCCATGCTGTGCAGCCTGATCGGTACGCCGTACTTCCCGCGCATCGACGGCGGCATCCTGTTCGTCGAAGACGTGGGCGAACCGCCGTTCCGGATCGAGCGCCTGCTGTATCAGTTGCATCTTTCCGGGGTACTGGATCGCCAGCGCGCCCTGGTGCTGGGCCATTTCAGTCAATGCCGGCCACATGGCTACGACAACGGCTACGACATCGACGCCGCGTTCGGGCAGATCAGCCGGGTGGCACGGGTGCCGGTGGTACGGGGCCTGCCGTTCGGCCACGAGCCGGACAAGTTCACCTTGCCGTTCGGCGTGCCGGCCCGGCTGCAGGTGGCGAACGGGCAGGCCAGCCTGCAGTTTTCCGGTCATCCCCACCTTTCGGGGGCGGTTTCCCGGCCCGATCCGGGCAAGTTGCCCCAAATCCCGTAAAATATCCGGCCCGCATGGGCCATCGAGCCCTCAGGAAGCGCACCCCATGAAGATCATCGAAGGCGATTTCGCCACGCCCAAAGGCCGTTTTGCCATTGTCGCCGGCCGTTTCAACGGTTTTGTCGTTGAGCCACTGGTGGCCGGCGCGCGTGACGTGTTGGTGCGCCATGGCGTGAAAGACGACGCGATCGAGCTGATCCGCGTGCCGGGCGCGTGGGAAATCGCGCTGGCGGCCCATAAGCTCGCCAACTCCGGCAAGTACGCGGCGGTGATCGCGCTGGGCGCGGTGATCCGTGGTTCCACCCCGCATTTTGACTTTGTCGCCGGCGAATGCGCCAAGGGCCTGGCCCAGGCGGCGTATGCTTCCGGCGTGCCGGTGGCGTTTGGCGTGCTGACCACCGACAGCATCGAGCAGGCGATCGAGCGTTCCGGCACCAAGGCCGGCAACAAAGGCGCCGATGCGGCGCTGGCCGCGCTCGAGATGGTCAACTTGTACGGAAAGCTCTGATGGCCCCGCAGCGTCACGAAGGCATCGATCTCGCTGCACGTTCGCGCGCCCGCCGGCGCGCACTGCAGGCGCTGTACGCGTGGCAGCTCAGCGGCAGCCACATGAACGCGGTGATCGATCAGTTCCGCCACGAGCAGGACATGGAAGTGGCCGACCTCGAATACTTCGAGGACCTGCTGCACGGGGTGGAGCGCAACATCGACGCGATCGATATCAGCCTCAAGCCGTTCGTGGACCGTGATGTCGCCCAGATCGACCCGATCGAGCGCGCGGCGCTGCGCCTGGCTGCTTATGAGTTGAAGTACCGCCCGGACGTGCCATATCGGGTCATCATCAACGAGGCCATCGAAGTCACCAAGCGCTTTGGCGCCGACCATGGCCATAGCTACGTCAACGGCGTGCTCGACAAACTGGCCAGCACCTTGCGTGCCACCGAGAAGCGCGGCTGATGACTGGCCCCAACGGGCGGTTGATCGAGAGTTCGGTGCCCGTGCTCGAAACCGAGCGGTTGCGGTTGCGGGCGCATCGCGCTGACGACCATGCCGCCTGTACGGCGATCTGGTCCGATCCTGAAGTCACCCGCTATATCGGTGGCCGCCCGTTTACCGCCGAAGAAGTGTGGAAGCGGCTGCTGCAGTACGCCGGCATGTGGAGCCTGCTGGGCTACGGCTATTGGGCCGTCGAGGAAAAGCACAGCGGCCGCTACATCGGCGACATCGGCTATGCCGATCTCAAGCGTGATCTGGTGCCTTCGTTGGAAGGCATGCTGGAGTTTGGCTGGGTGCTGGCCCCGACGGCGCATGGCAGGGGCTATGCGAGTGAAGCCGTCGCCGCTGTCACCGCCTGGGGCGATCGGCATGTCGGCGCGCTGCGCGCGGTCTGCATCATTGCGCCGGAGAACCTGCCGTCGATCCGCGTAGCCGAGAAGGCCGGCTTTCGACGGTGGCAGGAAACCAACTATCACGGCAGTCCCACGCTCGTCTTCAGCCGTTAAACCCTAGGTCGCAAGCGATGGAATTCCGCCTGATCGATCGCATCCGCGAACGCACTGCGCAAGGCCGCGAAGACGTGCGCCTGGGTATTGGCGACGACGCTGCCCTGGTGGCCCCGCCGCCAGGGCAGGAGATCGCCATCGCGATCGACACCCTGGTCGAAGGCGTGCATTTTCCGCAGGGCACGGCGCCGGCCGATATCGGCTGGAAATCTTTGGCGGTGAACCTGTCCGATCTCGCCGCCATGGGGGCGAGCCCTGCATGGGCGCTGCTTGCGCTCACCTTGCCAACGCAAGCGCCCGAACAGGTCCGGCATTTCATCGACGGCTTCGCCGAAGGTTTCGCCTTGCTGGCGCAGCCACACCGGCTGGCCCTGATCGGCGGCGACACGACGCGCGGTGCGCTGTCGGTCAGCGTAGCCGTGCATGGCTTCGTACCGCCGGGCAAGGCGTTGACGCGCTCCGGTGCGCGCGCAGGTGACGTGGTGCTGGTGACCGGTACGTTGGGCGATGCCGCCGCAGGTCTGCAGTTGTTGCAGCAGGGTGCCCGTATCGACGAAGGCGACGGTCGCGCGGCCTATCTGATTGAGCGCCTGAACCGCCCCACGCCTCGACTGGCCGCAGGCCTCGCCCTGCGTGAGCGGGCCAGCGCCTGCATCGATATTTCCGATGGCCTGCTGGCCGATCTCGGCCATATCTGCGCAGCGAGCGGGCTCGGGGCGGAGATCGATGCGGCCTTGCTGCCGCGCTCGTCGATGCTGCTTGGTGCCTTTGACGACATCGCTGCGCGCGACTTCGCCCTGAGCGGCGGCGACGACTACGAGCTGTGCTTTACGGTGCCGCCTGCGCGGGTGGCCGACGTGCAGACGGATCTGGCACGCATGGGCTGTGGCGCCACACGTATCGGCCGCATGGTCGAAAACCATGGCGTGCGGGTGCGCGGTCAGCATGGCCAATGGCTGGAAATTACACGCCGCGGCTGGGATCATTTCGCCACATGAGCGACAAGAAGATCCTCACCTCCGAACAACGTCGACGCTTGCTCGCCACGCCGGCGGGCTGGCTCGCTTGCGGGTTCGGCTCCGGGCTGGCGCCGGTGGCGCAAGGCACCTTCGGCTCATTGGCGGCCATCCTGCCCTGGCTGTTGTTGCGGTCCCTGCCGTTGCAGCTCTACATCTTCACCTTGTTGGTGGCGTTCTCCATCGGCGTATGGGCTTGCAGCCTCGCGGGTCGCGCGCTCGGCGTCGACGATCACCGCAGCATCGTGTGGGACGAATTCGTCGGCTTGTGGATCGCCCTGATTCCAGCGCTGCTGGCGCCTTGGTGGAGTGTCGTTATCGGCTTCGCCCTGTTTCGCCTGTTCGATGTCTGGAAACCCTGGCCGATTGGTTGGTTGGATCGCCGCCTCAAGGGCGGCCTCGGTGTGATGGTGGATGATGTCGTGGCTGGCGTATTCGCCGCCATCGTGCTGGCGGTAGTGCAGGCTCTAACGCGCGCCTGAGCTCGAGTGGCGCGATGGTCGCCACGTTCCATCGACGGCGGCGGGCCCAGCCCGAGTTTCATCGATCATCCCGATGCTGTGTGTCCTGAGCCACAGACCAGCGCAGACGGAGCATAGGAATAATTCCTGCACAGGCGGCATCCGCTGCCTAAAGCCTTTACGTGTCATGCATTGCGGTGTTACATCTTGTCCCATCCGGGACAGGGGCGTTTGGACGTCCGCGGCGCACTGACTTTTGCCTGCCATATGGCGGCAGTACACATGCCAGTGCGTCATGCTTGAGCACATCGGGCGTCCAATCCTGCGGTTGCGGGAGCGCCATGTCAGGCGTTCACGTGCCAGGTGGCTGAAATCGGGGACAGCGATTTTCCGGACTTTGACGCTGCAGCCATCTGGCGGCGTCAGCGGTTACTGGCGTAGTACTCGCGTGCTGCATGGCTCGACGCCAGTTCCAGGCTCTCGATTCACTTCTAGGGGGTGTTATGCGTAGGCTTCTTATCAAGAGTGCATGTCTGATCGCGGTGCTGATCGCGCCATCGTTGGCCTCAGCGGCGGGCAGCTTACCTCCGGGACCATGCAGGTTGATCGACCCGTCGACGTGCCCCAACGCCAACGAACTGGCGAAGTCCTCCGGCTTTGCCCAGGCGTTGGGACACTTCGCGAACAGCGCGAAAGCCAACTACTTCCGTTCCAATCGTTCTTTGAGCGAACAGGCGCTCGCGGCCCTTGGGGGTGCGCCGGAACACGTCGTAGTGCTGGACGACAAGCGTTTCCTGTTTGCGGCCGTCCCATCACATGACCGCGGGGGTGACGCGGCGGTGGTGATCCTCAACGAGTTCGGCCAGATTCAGGCCTTGGGATTCTCCAGCTTCCACTGCGACGTTTCCTGCGAGGACCACCGCTATCTGGACTTCTACGTGAGGAAGGACACCCAGGATGAGGCGGTCCTCGCGGCGCTGAAGACGTGGGGAACGAGCGACCGGATCCGCAAGTCGCTATGGCGTTCAGACGCCGACGACGGCCTCGACGGGCGCACGGCGGTCCATGTGCTTCCCTGAGCGCGACCAGGCCATCGCGATAAGAGAAGTTGGGCAGGGTCGTTTCGCCCATCGCTCGCGGACATCGATGCCGATGCCCGCGGGCGACAAAACGCAGTGCTGGCCGGGCAGGGTTTCCATCAACCATGGAGCCAGCCCCTCGCGGGACGTGGCTTGCCTGGTCCGAGCACGATCCTTGCGCTAGCCCGCCTCCGCCTCCAGCACGATGCGATAGCGCGCCTTGCCATCGGCAAGATGCTTGAGCGCTTGATTGACCTGGTCCATGGGGAACATTTCCACCTGTGGACGCACGTCGTGGCGGGCAGCGAAGTCGAGCATGGTGGCGATGTCGATGGGCGAGCCGGTAGGTGAGCCGGAGACTTCGCGTTCCCCAAGGATCAGCGCAAAAGCGGATACGGGAATGGGCTCCAAGACGGCGCCGACGACATGCATGCGGCCGCGCGGCGCAAGCGTGGCCAGGAACGCATTCCAGTCCATGGGCACATTGACGGTTACCAACAGCAGATCCAGCGAGCCGGCGATGGCGCTGATTGCCTCGGCATCGCGGCTGGCGACAACGTGGTGTGCGCCGAAACTCCGTGCTTCATCCGCCTTGGCCGCAGTGGACGTAAAGGCTGTCACTTCGCAACCCCAGGCATGCGCGAACTTGATCGCCATATGGCCAAGGCCGCCGATGCCGACCACGCCGATGCGGGCGCTGGGGCTGATGTTGTAGGCGAGGAAGGGTTTGAGCACCGTAATGCCGCCACAGAACAGCGGGCCTGCGCTGGCCAAGTGGATGTTTTCCGGCAACGGAATGACCCAGGCCCAGTGCGCGCGCACTTTATCGGCGAAGCCCCCGTGATGGACGCCCATGGTGGGCACGGATTCGGGGCAGAGGTTTTGGTGGCCCGACAGGCATTGGTGGCAATGCATGCAGCTTTCCGCCGTCCAACCTATGCCCACGCGCTGGCCGACCTTGACCCCCTTGGCATGGGAGCCGACGGCAATGACGCGACCAATCACCTCATGCCCTGGTACGAAGGGAAAGCGGGACATGCCCCATTCGTTGTCGATCATGGACAGGTCGGAATGACAGATGCCGCAGTAATCCACGGCCACCTCCACCTCCTCAACGCCGAGCGGCCCGAGATCAAACTCGGTGAATACCAGCGGCTTGCCCGCCTCTTGCACTGCCCAACCCTTCATGAGTGACATGGCGTGGTTCCTTTGGCGAATGGGAAGCAAGGTCGAAGACACGCAAGCCTAGCCGGGGGCGCGTAGGCGAGACGTATAGGAGAGCGCAGGAACGTCCATGATGGACGCAGGCTGCATGCTCTTGGCATGCTGATCCATCCCCATGTCACTGGAGTGCCCCATGCAAT
This sequence comes from uncultured Gammaproteobacteria bacterium, assembly GCA_963765335.1. Taxonomy (GTDB): domain Bacteria; phylum Pseudomonadota; class Gammaproteobacteria; order Xanthomonadales; family Rhodanobacteraceae; genus Dyella. The sequence continues at coordinate 379,609 of CAVXWA010000018.1, forward strand.
ATCGACGTCTCGGAAAATCTGGCCTGCAGTTGTCTGCTTTGTCGTTTGGCGCCTGGGTCACCTTCGGCAAACAAGTGGGACGCTCGCTGGCGCGTGACTTGCTGGCGATGGCGCACGATCGCGGCGTCAATTTCTTCGACAATGCAGAAACCTATAACCATGGCGTGGCCGAAACCCTGATGGGCGACGTGCTAGCCGATCTGCGTTTTCCGCGTGACAGTTACTGCGTGTCGAGCAAAGTGTTCTTTGGCGCGGCCGAACATCCATTGCCAACCCAGCGCGGACTATCGCGCAAGCATGTGATCGAAGCCTGTCACCAGGCCTTGCATCGATTGCGCGTTGAACATCTTGATCTGTACTTCTGCCATCGTCCTGACCCGGATACGCCGATCGAGGAGACCGTGGCAGCGATGGATACCCTGGTGCGCCAGGGCAAGGTGCTCTATTGGGGCACCAGCGAGTGGCCCGCCGAGGCGATTCTCGAGGCGCATAGGGTGGCGCGTGACAACCATTTTTACGCACCGGTGATGGAGCAGCCGCAATACAACCTCCTGCATCGCGAACGAGTGGAGCAGGAATACGCGCCGCTCTACGACAAGTACGGCATGGGCACCACGATTTGGTCACCGCTTGCATCGGGATTGCTGAGCGGCAAATACAACGATGGCGTGCCTGCCGATGGGCGTTTGGCGCAACCGGGCTATGAGTGGCTACGCGAGGCGATCCTGGAGCAGGGCGGCGACAAGATCGCCAAGGTGCGCCGCCTCGTTCCGATCGCCGCTGATCTGGGCGTGTCGCTGGCGCAGCTGTCGATCGCCTGGTGTCTGGTGAATCCGCATGTGTCGACGGTGATGTTGGGGGCGAGCCGGCTGGAGCAGTTGGAACAGAATTTGGCGGCGCTGGAGGTAGTGGCGAAGTTGGATGCAGGCGTGCTCAAGCGGGTCGATGAGGCGTTGGGGTGATGGGGCGCTAGGCGCCCGAGGCCTTCACTTGTGTAGGAGCGCACCCAGTGCGCGACCCCGGCGATACCACGGTCGTTGGCTGTTCACTCGGGCCCTCCATGGCCCTCGCCCTTCGGGCAGCTGGTGCTGTGCAAACCGGCAGTCCTGCCGGTTTGTCACTCGGGCCCTCCATGGCCCCTGGCCTTCGGGCAGCTGGCGCTGTGCAAACCGGCAATCCTGGCGGATGGTCGCGCACTGGGTGCGCTCCTACAGGGAAGCCATGCACAGCGGGGACTTGCTTGCTCAATAAAGCCATTTTGCGCCCGCCCGAACGCCTAGGCCGGCCACTCCCGCTTCCTATGCCACGGTCACCATGCATGGCCACTGGAACACGCTCACCGCCGACACATATCGTCAGAAAACGAGATTCCTCCGCATGAAGCCACTCGCCATCCTCCTCTCCACGTGCCTGGCCGCGCTGTCCATGTCATTCGCACACGCCGAACAGGCCGAGTGGAGCCAGCCTCAAAAGCCTTTCCGCATCTACGGCAACACGTACTACGTAGGTACGCACGGGCTCAGTGCGATCCTCATTGCCTCGCCGAACGGACTCGTGTTGATCGACGCCCCGATGGAGCGCAATGCGCCGCAGATCGAAGCCAATATCAAGGCGCTCGGTTTTCGCGTGGCGGATATCAAGTTGATCCTCAATACGCACGCGCACTTTGACCATGCCGGTGCCATCGCCACGCTGGCGCGTGACAGTGGTGCACGCGTGCAAGCGAGCGTGGCCGGGGCGAAGGCGCTGATGTTGGGCGGAAAAGATCCGGAAGATCCGCAATACGGTGATGCGTCCCCGTTTGCGCCGGTTGCCAAGGTGACACCGGTGCCCGATGGCGGGGTGGTGCGTGTGGGCGACCTTGCCATCACCGCGCACTACACGCCGGGCCATACCCCGGGTAGTACGACGTGGAGCTGGCAGTCGTGCGATGCCGGTCATTGCCTGAACTTGGTTTATGCGGACAGCCTCTACCCCTACAGCGTGAACGGCTACCACTTCACCGACGACGCGACGCATCCGCATCGCGTCGAGGACTATCGCCGCGGGATCGACGCCATCGCCGCGCTGCCCTGCGACATCCTGATCACGCCTCATCCGGACCAGAGTGATTTTCTCGACAGGGTGGCGCGGCGCGATGCCGGTACCAGGCCCAATCCGCTCATCGACGCCAACGCCTGCCGCGCTTATGCCCAGAACGGACGCGAAAATCTCCAGGCGCGCCTCGCCAAGGAACGAGCCGAGGCGAAGGACCCTGGTCCGTCGGGTCATTGAGCAACAGCTGGGTGCGGCGAATCAGTGGGTTGACACTCAAATGCGAATCATTACCATCTGATGGTCACTTCCGACCGCGGAGTTCCATCATGACGATGCCCGTCCTGTCACCGCCTCAACGTGCTGCAGCGCCCGCTCGCCCGTTTCGCCTGCTCAGCCTCAAGCCAGCCGCTGCTGCCGACACCCCGGCGGCGCGGCGCATCTCGAGTCAGATGCTGCTGGATGGCGAGCGAGAGCTGGTTATCCAGCATCAGGGCAGCGAATACCACTTGCGGCTTACCCGCAACGACAAGCTGATCCTGACCAAATAAATCGCCGTCTCCCGAGGAGCGGTTCGTGGGCAAGGAAGCCCGCTCCCCATGCCGGCTCCATGGCCGGCGATTCACTCCAGGCCTATCGCCACGCCGTTCCCGCGGAACGCCAGCCGGGTCGCCTCCCTGCAAGGAGCAATGACAATGCTTGGCTGGTTCACTCACGCCTTCGCCGCGATGTGTCCTGCGGTCGACGCTGGATCCATCACCCGCTGTTCGGTACCGATGGCGGGGGCCGAACTGGCATCCCGTCTGCCGTTGCTGGGCAGCGTGCTGTATCTGCCGGCGCCGCGACCGGCACCAACGGACCAGCCGGTTTCCACCGGCTGGTTGGTGGCGCGGCGCGAGCTGGCGCCGCTGTTCGATACGCGGGAACTCGTGGCCGCCAGCATGATTGGCGCAGAAGGGCCACGCGAATGGATCGACTGCATGGATGCACAAGGTCGCCCATGTGCGAGGCTGCACCTGCTGCCGGACACGGACTATCTCGCCTGGGATGCCTTGCTTGCGGAGAGCCGGCTGCTACCCGTGGCGCCGCTACGCGCGGAGCGACTGGTGTGCCGGGCGGCCAGCGCCACCCTGGTGCATTTCCGCAGTCGTCGCGTGGGTGCGCTGCAGCTCCTTGAGACCGTGCCGCTTGCGCAGGTGTCGGCCTTGGGGCGGGGGATAGCGAGCGAGGTAGCCCGGTCGGCCGCCGTCGCCTTGGAGCCGGCGCTGGGGTGAAGCCGTCGCGGACGCTTGTCCGTCTGTCCGTCTGTCCGTCCAGCTGTCCGCGGACAGCTGTCCGGCCCTGGTGGCATGAAATAACACATTGAAAATACACAAATAAAGCATCGATTTTGAGTTGGCACGCCGTTTGCTGTCATAGGTCCAGGGGCCGCACTGTCCGCGGCCAGGGACACATCGATGATTCGCGACACCTCCGCTCAAGACCGACTGGTCGAGGTCAAACCCAATCGCAAACGTCGCCTGCTGTGGATCGGCGGTGGCGTGGCCGTGCTGGTGCTCATGGCGCTGTTTGCTCCGCGCATTGGCCGCCTGTTCTCGGCCGATGCCTCGGTGAGCGGTTCGCGCCTGGCTTTCGCCACGGTGCAGCGTGGTCCTTTCGTGCGCGATATCGCCGCCGAAGGCAAGGTCGTGGCGGCCGTCAGCCCGACGCTCTACGCCACCTACGGCGGTGCGGTGACGTTGAAGGTGCACGCTGGCGATGCCGTGAAGAAGGGCCAGGTGCTCGCCACCATCGACAGCCCCGAGCTGGCCAACAAGCTGGCACAGGAGCAGAGCGCTGCCGATGCGATGCAGGTGGATTATCTGCGCGCCCAGATCGATGCGCGCAAGAAGCGCGGCGAACTGCAGAAGGCCTACGACAACGCGCAGATCGACCAGCAGGCCGCGGAGCGCGACCTGGCCCGCTACCAGAAAGCCTTCGGGCGGCGCCGTGCCGAGCATGCAGGTGGACCGGGCCAAGGACGCACTGGAAAAGGCCAGATCACCATGAGTCATGCCAAGGCCGACCTGGGCACCGACAGCAACAGCCTCAAGTTCGACGTCCAGTCCAAGAAACTCGCGCACGAGCGCCAGCTGCTGCTGGTGAAGGACCTGCAGCGCCAGGTCGACGAGCTCAACGTGCGGTCGCCGGTGGATGGCCAGGTCGGCCAGCTGTTCGTCGCCGAACGCGCCACCGTGGCCAAGGACGCGCAGCTGCTCAGCGTGATCGACCTGACCGCGCTCGAAGTGGAGATGCAGGTGCCGGAGAGCTTCGCGCGCGACCTGGGTATCGGCATGGCCGGCGAGATCACCGGCAACGGCAAGACCTGGAAGGGCCTGGTCAGCGCCATCTCGCCTGAAGTGGTCAACGGCGAGGTGGCGGCGCGCCTGCGCTTCGACGGCGAGACGCCCAAGCAGCTGCGTCAGAACCAGCGCCTGTCCGTGCGCGTGCTGCTCGACAAGCGCGACAACGTGCTGACGGTGCAGCGTGGTTCGTTCGTCGACGAATCGGGCGGCAGCTACGCCTACATCGTGCGTGACGGCATTGCCGAGAAGCATCCGATCCGCGTGGGCGCCAGCAGCATCGACAAAGTGGAGATTCTCGATGGCCTGAAGGAAGGCGACAACATCGTGATCTCCGGTACCGACAGCTTCAAGGGCGCCGCGCGCGTCGCCATCAGCAACTAATGAATTCTCCCTCCCTGTGCGCAGGGAAGGGCTGGGGTGGGGTTGGGCCATGTGGCACGCCTTCACCTCCTCCAGCTTCCCCCTGCCAGCAAGGGGAAGGGCAAAAACCACCACCGAGGAAGCACTCATGCTCAAGATGACTCACCTGTCCAAGGTCTACCGCACCGAAGTGGTCGAGACCTACGCGCTGCGCGACTTCAACATCAACGTGAAAGAAGGCGAGTTCGTCGCCGTGACCGGACCGTCCGGCTCCGGCAAGACCACCTTCCTCACCATCGCCGGCCTGCTGGAAACCTTCACCGGTGGCGAGTACCAGCTCGATGGCGTCGAGGTGAGCAACCTCAACGACAACGCCCGCTCGAAGATCCGCAACGAGAAGATCGGCTTCATCTTCCAGGCGTTCAACCTGATCCCCGACCTCAACGTGTTCGACAACGTCGAAGTGCCGCTGCGCTATCGCGGCATGAAGGCGGCCGAGCGCAAGCAGCGCATCATGGACGCGCTCGAGCGCGTAGGCCTGGCCTCGCGCGCCAAGCACTATCCGGCCGAGCTCTCCGGCGGTCAGCAGCAGCGCGTCGCTATCGCCCGCGCACTGGCTGGCTCGCCGCGCCTGCTGCTGGCTGACGAACCGACCGGCAACCTGGATACCCAGATGGCACGCGGCGTGATGGAGCTGCTCGAGGAGATCCATCGCGAGGGCGCCACCATCGTGATGGTGACGCACGATCCGGAACTCGCTGCTCGCGCGCAGCGCAACGTGCACGTCATCGACGGTCAGGTCGTGGATCTGGCGGAAGACCCGCGCTTCCACCATGCCGTGCACGCGGCCCGCAACAACGCGCCGGCCTGATACCAGTACACCCATGAGACCTCCCGTGCCGACGGGAGGCCGTCATCACCACCAGGGCGGAAAACGATGTTTGCTTACTATATTCAGCTTGGCCTTCGCAGCTTGCGTCGCAATCCCTTGCTGACTGCGTTGATGGTGATGGCGATCGGCTTTGGCGTGGCCGCATCGATGACCACTTATTCGGTGTTTCGCGCCACCTCGAACAATCCGATTCCCGAGAAATCGTCTCAGCTCTTCGTGCCATTGATCGACAACTGGGGGCCGGAGGATGCCGCGCAAAACAAGGGTGAGCCGCCCGAAGCCATGAGCTACACCGATGCCATGGGCTTGATGCGCGATCACCGCGCCAAGCGGCAGACCGCGTTGTATCCGGTCGGGCCCTCGGTGATTCCTGCCGATGCCAGTCTGCTGCCGATGCGAGAAGAAAGCTACGCGGTGTACGCGGACGCTTTCGCCATGTTCGACATTCCCTTCCTGTACGGCGGTGGCTGGCAGCCGGCAGATGACGAGGCGCATGCGGCGACGGCCGTGATTGGACGCAAGCTCAACGACAAGCTGTTCAATGGGGCCAACAGTGTCGGTCGAGAGATCAACCTGGACGGCCGCAGCTACCGCATTGCCGGCGTGATGGACACGTGGGATCCACAGCCGCTGTTCTTCGATCCCGTCAACACCTCGGGATTTGGTGACCCCGTCCAATTGTTCATTCCGTTCACGCGGGCCATTGATCTGAAGATGGCCACCAACGGCAACAACAACTGCAATAAGCACGCCGGTGAAGGCTGGGACGCGTGGATCCGCTCCGAGTGTGTGTGGATCCAGTATTGGGCCGAACTGCCCGCTCAAGCCGATGCTGCAAGCTACCGTGACTATGTGCGCGGCTATGCCGCCGAGCAGCAGCGAAGCGGCCGTTTCCATTGGGCGCCCAACGTGCGGCTATACAACGTCCCGCAATGGCTGGAGCACGAAAAGGTCGTGCCACAGGAAGCCAAGGTATCGCTACTGGTGTCGCTCGGCTTCCTGCTGATCTGCCTGGTCAACACCGTCGGCCTGCTGCTGGCGAAATTCATGCGTCGCGCGCCGGAAATCGGCGTGCGGCGGGCGCTGGGCGCATCGCGCAAGGAGATCTATGCGCAGTTCCTGATCGAGGCGGGCACCGTGGGTCTCGCGGGCGGTTTGCTGGGTTTGCTGCTGACCGGAGTGGGCGTGTTCGGCGTGACCCTGGTGTTCAATCCGGATATCGCACGACTGGCCCGACTCAACTTGTCCCTGATCGCCCTGACCCTGCTGGTGGCGGTGTTGGCGACGGTGCTGGCGGCGTTCTATCCCACCTGGCGTGCGGCGCAAGTACAGCCCGCCTGGCAGCTGAAATCCAACTGAGGCGACGACCATGCTGCAAATCAAGCCCATTCTCGCCGCACTCAAGCGTCACAAGGCAGGCACGATCCTCATCGCCCTGCAGATCGCATTGACTCTGGCCATCGTCTGCAATGCGCTGTTCATCATTCAGCAACGCCTGGATCGCATCGCTCGTCCCACCGGCCTGATCGAGACGAACCTCCTGACCGTGCAGAATCGCTGGGTCGGCGCGGACGATAAGAATACCGCTCCGCTGGTACGCGCGGACTTGCAGGCGATCCGGCAGCTGCCCGGCGTCGAGGACGCCATCTCGATCAATTCGTATCCCTTGCGCGGCGGCGGCTGGTCAACCGGCGTGCGGACCAATCCGGATGCCAAGAAGTCCGAGGCGCATACCACGCAATATTTCGTTGACGATCATGCCCTGGCCACAATGGGCCTGAAGCTGATCGCGGGGCGTAATTTCCGCGCCGACGAAATCACCGAGGTCGATCCCCAGGGCGTGGTGTCAGCATCGCAGATCATCGTGACCAAGACGCTGGCCGACAAGATGTTCCCGGATGGTTCCGGGCTGGGGAAGGTGCTGTACGTCGACGACGGCACCAAGCCGAGCACGATCATCGGCATCGTGGGGCGGCTGGAAGTGCCGTGGAACAGCAGCTGGTCCGATGCTCTACTCATGTATGCTAATAATGAGGTTGGTACTATCGAACCAATTGCAGAGATTGGACGTATCTGTCGTGCCAAGAAAGCTTCCCCTTCCATGTGGATGCTGTACAGGCAGCTGGCGGAACCCTGCCGATTGATGTGACGGCCCTCAATGTCGATCTCCTCTCACTTTCGGCTCACAAATTTTATGGTCCTAAGGGTGTGGGTATCCTCTATGTGCGTCAAGGCACGCGTATGCTTCCCCAACTGCAAGGTGGTTCTCAGGAGCGTGGACGACGTGCGGGTACAGAGAATGTTGCGGGCATTGTTGGAGCTACTAGTGCTATTCGTCTGGCTTATGAGGAAGCACCTCATGTCAGGCCCCGTATTCAAGCTCTACGTGATCGTTTGATTGAGGGTATTCTGAAGATACCCAATAGTCGTCTCACTGGTCATCCAACCGAGCGTCTCCCAAGCAATGCTAGCTTCTGCTTTGAAGGGGTCGAAGGCAAATCAATTTTGCTTAACCTCGATATGCTTGGTATTGCTACCTCATCTGGCTCTGCTTGTACATCTGGCTCTGTGGAGCCATCACATGTCCTCGTCGCTATGGGATTAGCTCCCGAATGGTCCCATGGTAGCCTGCGCCTTTCGTTGGGGAAAGAAAATACCGAGGAAGACGTCGATCGGGTCATCTCGATCCTGCCTGGCATTGTTGAGAAGCTGCGTGGTTTGGGGTTATAGCAGCGTGTAGCATAACCCCTTTCGGTTCTCCATAGTGCGGCAATAGTCTTAGCTTGTGACGGTGAAAGTCACGACTTGGGCAAGTTTTTCATCGCTACAATCTGAGACCTGGCACCAGTAGAGTTCAGCTGCTCCTTGTGCAGTGACGAAGTATTGTACTTTGAAAAATCCTCCCGGCGCTGGTTGGTTAATGGTAAGGGGATTATTATTAGGCAAAGAAAGAGCAGTTAAATCTGCATAATATTTCACTGCAACGTAGCCTGTATTTTGGCTAAAGTTGAACGCACTGGTATTAAGCTTGAATGTGACGTAAATGTCTGTGGACGTTTTGAATGTACTCGTTACGTTTGTTGGCGCTGCGCTAACTTAATCGACACTGGAGGCTGTATGAGCATCGGTGACGATGGATGCTGCAGTTGAATCAATGGTATTGCCAGAAGGTGTGGTTGATGAGCTTGTAGTTGGAACTGGTGTTGGTGTTGGTGTGCTCTCTACTATTGGTGTGTTTGAGTTCTGAGTGGTTGCGAGTTAAATCAGGAGTTGTTGGCTTCGATATCAATTTGGGTACAATGGCACATAATCCGATAACGATAACGACCAGTACTGCGGCAGTAATACCGATAATGGGTACTGTCCGGCTTTTACGTGGTGGGGCTGTTGGGGGCATTGGAAATGGCTGTGCCGGGTTATAGTTTGGAACGGGCGCATATTGTTGATAGGAGTTTGGTGCTGGTGGCGGTGGCGTTGGGTTATAGCCGTAGGGGGGCTGTTGTCCTGGCGTGTTGTAGGCTGGAGGTGTGTTATTATAGCCAGCATATGGGTCTGGAACTGGTGGGTTGGAAGATGGTGGCGGCGGAGCCCCATATGATGTTGGTGGTATTGGGGATGGTTGATAGGGAGATGCGACCACGGTTGGATCAATCGGTGCTGGTTGAGCGACATTATCTGGTGCTGCTGTTCCACAATTAGGGCAAAATTGTATCCCTGGAGATAGTTGAGTGCCGCAGTTATGACATTGCATGGTTTTCTCCTAGCTCTGACTTATCAAATAGTCTGTAACTTGTATTGTGCTACAGTAGAGAGATAGTTTAAAAAATAGAAGGAAATGGTGATATCCTTTCTACGTATTGTCTAACTTCCCTACAAGAAAGATACCATACTCTGAGTTTCGTATTCAATACAATGCGGAAAACTTTTTGTGATATTGGTAACAATTTCTATCTAGCACACACTTTATGAACGTTGGCTGCAAGAAAAATGGGGTGCGTAGGATTGTTTTATCATTTGACCGCACCGAACATTTGCAAACTCTCGATCTTCTGATACAATAGCCTGCAAGCGATTCGTGTGAACTCGGCTAGCTATAGTTCTATCTATTCAGATTTTGATACGTGCTAAGCTGCCACCATTTGATTGTGCAAAATGGAATAGAGAAAAAGGAAAGAGCATGCCAGAGAACCCTCTTGAGGTACGCCTGGAAGCGACGGACCAACGTCCCGGTCATTTCACCCTCACATTTAATTCCTCACACTATCCTGTCACATTGAACCCAGAAGCCAATGTCACCTTCAGTGATTGGTTACGTCGTCTTCGTCCAGTGCTAGCGGGCCAGAGCGATCCTTCAGGAGAATTGACCTATGAAGGCACTCTTACGCAACGTAGGCACATGGCTCTGGCAGGCATTGCTCCCAGAGAGTGCCCCTGCCGAGCAACGTGACGCACTCTCCCAAGCCCTCCGTTCAGGACGCTCTCCCCTGCTGCTGGTGCTACCTGATAAGCTCGTCGCCTTGCCCTGGGAATTGCTGTGTGATCCCGAGCAACCTGCCGAGAAGGGATTTCTCGCCTACCGCCGCCCGCTGATCCGCTTCACTCCATCTGATACGCTAGTGCCAACTATTCAGTCACCACTGCGCGTCCTCTTACTCATCTCCTCGCCACCAAGCCTCAAAGAAGACTCGCGGGTCGACGTTGAGAGCGAGCGTGCAGCTGTTGAACAGGCCACCCGCGAAATGCGTGAAGCAGGATTACTGCACCTGCTCGTGGAGGATATCGTCACGCCCAAGCGTGTGCAGCAAGTCCTCATGCGCTTCAAACCACATATCGTACACTACATTGGCCATGGCGGGTACTACGAAAAGACTGGTGGTGTGCTACTATGGGAAGATGAGCGGGGGGACATCTCGTCGATTTCTGATGTGCGTCTTGCCGACATCCTGCGTCCCAGAAATTTACATGCCGTGATATTGCATGCCTGTGAAACAGGCAGAAGCAATGCAAGAACGGATGTGCATGGTATTGCTGGTACACTAGTGAAAGAGGGCATTCCCGCTGTGCTAGCCCAGCAGGCTAATTTCACCTATGAGTCAAGCCAGCGTGCCAGTGAAGCCTGGTATACAGGGCTCACAGCAGGACAAGGATTCGCTGAAGCCCTCTTCGAAGTGCGTCAGGCGCTTTTGCTAGCAGATCGCCCAGACTGGGCGGTCCCCATCTTGCAGGGCAGTGCCGCCAGCCTTGCACCCGTGCTCGATGCCAGCACACCTCCAAGCTCTCCTGATCCACTACTCACCAATCAGGGAGCTGCCGCCGATCTTCCAACTCCGACAGGAGTCTTTGTCGGGCGACACCGCGAACTGCGAGCACTTCGCCTGATGCTAGAGAACGCGCCCGGCAACGGGCCAGTGTTGGCTCTCATCACAGGTCCAGGAGGAGTCGGCAAGAGCACTCTGGCGGCCCAAGCGGTCACCCGCTACGGGGGAAAATACAAAGCAACGCTCACGCTCAGTTGCCTTGGCTATCAAAGTGTCGAGTTATTCTTACAACGTATAGGAGAGTTTCTCAAACGGCATGGAGCACCGGGCTTCTTGGAGCAGACCTTGCCTGACCCAAAACTCAGCACGACAGCAAAAATCGAGGAAGCCATTGCCGTCCTCAATCAGACAGGGCCATTTCTGCTCGTAGTCGATAACCTGGAGAGCGTGCAAAACGAGGACCAAACGTTGCGTGATGAGTCCCTGCTGCAACTCCTACAGAAACTGCTCACCAACCTACGTGGGGGACGCGTGCTCATAACTGGACGCTATGCAGTCAAAGACCTGCTCCCTGCTGGGAAATTCGCCGCCCATCTACTGAGGTTAGACCTCGACGATTTGAGCCCCTACGAAACCAACCAGTTACTGACGCGTCATCCCACCCTCGCCCATCTCGGTGAGACCGTCCGTCAGATCCTCATTAGCGAGTTTGGTGGCCTACCGTATGTATACGACTTGCTCAGCATCAACGCCGACAGCCAGAGCTTAGACCTGTTAATCCATGATATCCAGGAGCGTATCACTGAGGAGCGCAAGCAGCGCACTGCCGAGGAATGGCGAGAGATGCGACCGCCGGTTGTAGAGTTCGCGGTCTTGAGGCAACCGTCAACCGTTTGTCGGAGTCGTCTCGAACTTGCTGGCACGACTGGGGGTGTTACATCGGCCATTTCCGCTTGCTGTTATTGAGCAAGGGTTAGGGGCAGGTGCGTACTGACTGGCAGCCGCTGCTGGACTGGTCTTTGCTGCGGTATGATCCATTGGAACGGGCTATCGCTTGCACAGTATCACGAGACACTATGTGGAAAGATCTGCTGGATGAGCAAGATCGTAGGCAGACGCAAAAACAGCTTGCGATCTGGTACGAGCATTATGGAAAGTGATGAGAGTCATGACTTGGCAGATGCTCTGGAAGCACATCGTTTGTTGCGAACTAGTGGCGAAGTACGGCAAGCTGGAGAATTGGTGATAGAGATTGCAGAGACCCTTAGACATTTTGGGCTGTATCCACTTCTGCGTGAACTCTGTACGACAACCCTGGCCGATATAGGCGAGGGTGATGAATGGCTCGTCGCAACTATTCGAAACGTGTTGGGAGATCTGGCTCACTTGCAAGGGAAGTATGAGGAGGCAAGAGGCTCTACCAGCAGAGTCTCCAGATTAGAGAGCGGCTGGGAGACGAGAGCGGACGAGCCGCTCCCTGGAGAGTTGGGCATGATGGCTTAGTTTCAAGGGAGGTATGAGGAGGCGCGAGAGGCTCTACGAGCAGAGTCTCCAGATAGCGGAGCAGCTGGGAGATCAGGGCGGACGAGCCGCTTCTTGGACCAGTTGGGGACAATAGGTCGGAATTAAGGGAATTATGAGGAGGCACGAGGGCTCTACGAGCAGAGCCTGGAGGTCTTTCGAGCGCCTGGGAGACCAGAGCAGACGAGCAGGCATCATGCACGGGTTGGGGAATTTGGCTTATTTGCAAGGGAACTATGAGGAGGCACGAGGGCTCTACGAGCAGAGCCTGCAGATCTTCGGAACATCTGGGAGACGAGAGCGGACGAGCGACTTCTCTGCACTATTTGGGGATGATAGCCCAGCAGCAAGGGAACTACGAGGAGGCGCGAAGGCTCTACCAGCAGAGCCTGCAGATTGCTGAGCATTTGGGAGACCAGAGCAGACGAGCGACTTCTCTGCACCAGTTGGGGAATGATAGCGCAGGATCAAGGGAACTACGAGGAGGCGCGAAGGCTCTACCAGCAGAGCCTGCAGATAGCGGAGCGGCTTGGGGATCAGAGAGGACGAGCAATCTCTCTGCACCAGTTGGGGATGATAGCACAGGATCAAGGGAACTACGAGGAGGCGCGAGAGCTTTACCAGCAGAGCCTGCAGATAGCGGAGCGGCTAGGAGACCAGAGCGGACGGGCTGCATCTCTGCATTGGTTGGGGACAATAGCGCAGGATCAAGGGAACTATGACGAGGCGTGCGAGCTTTACCAGCAGAGCCGTCAGATTACTGAGCGGCTTGGGGACCAGAGTGGGCAGGCTGCTTCCCTGCATCGGTTGGGAGACCTAGCTTACTTGCAAGGGAACTATGACGAGGCGCGAAAGCTCTACCAGCAAAGCTTGCAGATAAGAGAGCAGCTGGGAGACTGGAAAGGACGGGCAAGCTCCCTAGGACAATTGGGGATGATAGCACAGGATCAAGGGAGCTATGAGAAGGCGCGAGAGCTTTACCAGCAGAGCCTTCAGATTACCGAGCGGCTTGGGGACCAGAGAGGACGAGCAACTTCTCTGCACCATTTGGGGAACTTGGCTTACTTGCAAGAGAACTATGACGAGGCACGAGAACTCTACCAGCAGAGCCTTCAGATTGCTGAGCGGCTGGGAGACCAGGGGGGACGGGCTAACTCTCTAGGACAGTTGGGGAAGATAGCGCAGGATCAAGGGAACTATAAGGAGGCGCGAGGGCTCTATGAGCAGAGCTTGAAGATCTTCGAGCGGCTGGGAGACCAGAGCGGACGAGCCACCTCCCTAGGGCAATTAGGAGTATTAGCCTACGAACAGGGTGACTCTGAGAAGGCATTGAAGTATACCATTCAGGCTTTCATTTTGTTTGATGCTTTGCGTTCTCCTTCTCGTATCACCGTACAACAGTTAATCGCATCAATACGCAGTCAGATGGATGAAGAGACGTTTACTGGACACTGGAGGGCCTTGGCTGGCGATCTTCCTTTGCCTGATTTCTCTCCAGAGGATGCAAACCAACAGATGCCCGATTTCTCTCCAGGGAGTGCAAGCCAACAGATTATGCAGGCTTTGGTCGATTTGATTCAAGCGCCAACGTGGGAGGAGTCAAAAAGCATCCTGGAGGCACATCCCGAACTTCTCCAACCAGAGATCGATGTAACGTTGCAGGAATGGGCCATGCAACAAGAGAATGAGAGTGCTCGCGAGAGTATCGAAGAGTACCGAGTCCTGCTGGCACGCTGCAGGGATGTGGGGATTGATGTGGCATTCGCAGAGCTTGAAGGTGAGAGAGTTCGGATGCGGTCTTTGCCAACGCACTGAATCGCATTTGTGGCGAGGTGGTTGTTACGCTGCGAGCAGGGGATGCAGGGCGGCAGAAGGTATTGGCTACCCAGCTCGAAAGGATGCTCAAGGAAGATCTGCCCATTGAGGGAGCACGGGACTTCTTGCAGGTGCTCGTTATCTGGCTGCATGGGGAGGATACACAGACCCTGGTAGAAAAGCTCCAGCCAGTATTTCGCAATGCCTATGATCAGATGGTGGTTGCAGTAGAGCAAGAAGAAACAGACAATACTGATGAAGAGGGTGCTCTCAAGATAGAAGACTTGCCAGGTCTCGTCTCTTCTACTCTCTTGCAGAGGAATAGTAGAGCAGCGTCAGCAAATGGCAGAAGAGCTTGCAAAAGCTCAACAGCAACTTCCGCCAGAGCAGGCATCCCTGGGGAACTTTTTCGGATGCCGCAGCAGTCAGCGGGGAGAAACGCCAGAGGTTGCATCAGATAAGAGGCTCCCTTTACGGATTTGTGGCAAGAGTTTCAGGACGCTCTGGCAACACTATCAGGCGAACAAGATCAGTAGCAGGAGGCGAAACATGACTGAGAAAGAACTGACATTTATCTGTGCATATTGTGGTCAAGACAACACCATCATTGTGAAGATCGTAAAGCCTCTGGCTACGCAGAGCAAGCCTGTTCCAGTTCCTCACTATTGCGAACATTGCAATAAGCCGAATAAGGTTCCCGTTCCTGATAATCTCAATGTACATGTGTTTATCCTAGGCAGAAATAAGGGTTT
>CAVXWA010000019.1:0-52145 GCA_963765335.1 uncultured Gammaproteobacteria bacterium
CAGATTGAGTCGCATGACTTCTTTCAGAAACGGGCCGAGCATCCTTGTCGACTCTGCCATCACGGCCCCCGGTGCAGGCACAGCGAGCGCATGATGGCGGAAGTGCGGCATGGCCAGCGGCAAGAGCAATTCGCCACCATTGGCGTGAGGATTTGACCCCATGCGACGGTGACCCGTTGGCGCAAGTGCAGCCAGCTCTACGCGCAACTGCCCCGTCGCATCGAACAGTTCGTCGGGTCGGTAGCTTCTCAGCCAATCTTCGAGCTGCTCCAGATGCTCCGGCTTTTCAAGGTTGGCAATGGGCACCTGATGTGCACGCCACGTTCCCTCAACGGGTTGGCCGTCAACAAATTTCGGTCCCGTCCAACCCTTCGGTGTACGCAGGATGATCATCGGCCAAGACGGACGCTCGATCGTGGCCCCGGGGCGAGAGAGCGCTGCACGCTTTATTCGGTCAATCTCGTCCATCACGACATCAAGCGTTCCCGCGAGGATCTGATGCACGACGGCAGGGTCGTCGCCTTGGACGACATACGGGTCATACCCATAGCCGCGCATCAAGTCGATCAATTCGTGGTCACTGATGCGTGCCAGCAGGGTCGGGTTGGCGATCTTGAAGCCATTGAGATGAAGGATGGGAAGCACAACCCCGTCGCGCACCGGATGGATAAATTTATTGGAATGCCAGCTGGTCGCCAGTGCCCCGGTCTCGGCTTCGCCATCGCCCACGACGCAGGCGACGATCAGGTCAGGGTTGTCAAACGCCGCGCCATAGGCGTGCGCCAGTGAATAGCCGAGTTCCCCCCCTCATGGATGGATCCGGGTGTTTCTGGAGAAACATGACTGGGGACGCCATAAGGCCAGGAAAATTGACGGAAAAGCCGCACAAGCCCGTAGCGGCTGCGCTCGATGGCCGGATAGCGCTCCGTATAGGAGCCTTCGAGATAGGTTTGCGCCACGAGGCCAGGGCCGCCGTGCCCGGGTCCGGTGACGAAGATCATGTTCAGATCACGTTGCTTGATAAGGCGATTGAGGTGAACGTAGAGCAAGTTCAAGCCTGGGGTGGTTCCCCAATGGCCGAGCAGTCGTGGCTTGACGTGTTCCGGCTTGAGCGGAAGTTCTAGCAAAGGGTTGTCGCGAAGGTAGATTTGTCCGACCGAAAGATAATTCGCGGCGCGCCAGTAGGCATGCATGTGCTCAAGGAGCTGGCTTGATAGTGGCCCCTTCATTTCATCCTCCACAGTCGGCACAGCCATCAGAGTGACTGCAGATAGGCAGCCACTTCTTCCATTTCCTGCGGCGTGAGGTCCTTGATGATGCCGTGCATTACAGGCGAGTTACGCAGGTTGGCCTGAATCACCTTGAGCTGTCGAACGATATAGGGCGCGTGTTGTCCCGCCAGGCGGGGAAAGATGCCGTTGCCCTGGGCATGATCGCCATGACAGCTGGCACAAGGCGCCACGTGATCCGGAATGCCCTGGGTAAACAGTTTCATCCCCGCGGCCACCATCGCCGGATCACCGGGGACACCTTGTGGCGGCGGCCGTTTCGCGAAGTAGCGAGCCAAGGCGGCCGCCGTATCGTTGTCGATCAGCGTGGTCATGCCAAGCATATAGTCATGTGCTTCCTGTTCGCCGCGCGTGCCACTCTTGAACGCTTGGATCTGCGCGGCCAGGTAAGGTTGCTGCTGTGCCGCCAACTTCGGAAACGTCGGAGAGGTGCTATTGCCACCGGGCCCATGGCAGCTCGAGCAAACCTGACTGGCTAGCTTGACGGCGGCATCGTCGCTGGCCGTGGTGGATTGCGCACTGGCGTGCGTGGCGAACAGACAGAGCAATAGAAAGGCATACGCCGACAAGCAACGTGCGTGGATGCGGGTCATGGTCTGCCCTCAGTGGGTCTAGCTGGCTCGGTACGCATATCAGTAAACAAACCAGACATTGGCGAAGAACGTATTGTTGTCGCCCGATGAGCGCCCCGATCCGTCATAGTTGTGGCGCGCGCCGTTGAACTTGCCATAGCCGTAGTACTGCAGCATCAGGCGAAGGTTCTGTATCGGCAGGTAGTCGAGCTCCACGATATAGCCATCGGAGTCGGGGCTTCCGTTGGCACTTCCGCTTACCGAGCCCGGCCCATACAGGCCCGCGTCGGTAGTGCCGTGGGTCCGGAATAAAGCCAAGGTTGCACCATATTTGCGCTCGAAATAGTAGGTGCCCTTGAGTTTGTCTGTGATCAACGTGTCGCGTGAGTTGGCCGGTGTTGGGCCAACTCCGATGGGACTGCCGGCCAGCGTGGCCGGGTAGCTCGCCATGTAGTCCTGCGTCTCATGGATATGGGTGTACTGGAACGTATACGTGTGTGGATCGCTGATGTGCTGGAACTGCGCGTCGAACGCAATATCAGTGTAGCGATCGGTCTGCGTATACGGCATCGTGTTGTCGGGATAGATCTTGAAATGCGCGCCGTACGTTCCAACCATCAACGAGTTGAAACCCCATTCGTGGTTGTAGGCGATGCGCCAGTAGGGGTTGACGCCATTGAGGCGAGCCACGCCACCGGGTGTATCCGTGAGTTGTCCAGCCCTTAGTGGCGAGAAGAAACCGTCGGCCGTCTGGTAACCGGTCACTTCCACGTAGACGCTGCGGTTCCAGTAGACGTAACCGCCGACGCCAGCGACCTGCTGTGCCAGTGCACCATCGAGGATGGTCGCGGCCGACGGACTGATGGCATTGGGCGGTAGGGTGAAGGGAAAGCCGAAGGCTGGCGTGCTGTTCCAGACGTCTTGCACGGTCGGATTGTTATGGATGGAGAGGCCATAGAGCCAACGCATATCCGTCTGATCGGTGTTCTCGGAGCGGCCAACGACGCGCAAATCGGTATTGTCGATACCGCTGTGGCCGACGGTGCCGCCCGCGCTGTCTGTCGCGAGGTTGTTGTAGGTCCACTGAATCCAGCCGCCGATGTAGTCGTTGACCTTGCCTGCAACAAATACACTCGCCGCGGAGAGCACGGGCTGGTTGGTCTTGGGCACGATCTTCTGGCCCTGGTCGTCTTTGTTGTCCTTGACGCTGGTAATACCTACCTGGACCATGAGGGCCAGCGGGAGATCCTGGCGCTTGCCGATGGTATAGCCGCTCAGCTTGAACATGCGGCCGTAAGGAGTCAGCTCGGGAAAGCTCACATGACAGGCCACGCATGCCTGCCCAGTCTGCCGGGCGTAAGCGGGGAGGGCCCATGCGGCGCCGGTGACTCCGCCCCATGCCAGCAGGCTGAGGCTCGCGAGCAGCGCCCAGCGATAGGTAAGTCTCAAACAGTTGAGCATTGACGTTTCTCCCCATCGGCGCATCGCAACACGGCAGAGACTGGCCCCCTGTCCATGGTTCAAAGTTGACCAAGATCAACTCACCCCGCAGTTCGAAAGAAATGACGTTGAGGCCGACCTCCGGCTGAGGCGTTCCATGGGGCGACTGGCTTGGCCGCTCAGTCAGTACCAGGAAACCATGGCTCGAGCGATGTGCCTGACGACAACAAGGCGACCTGGAGGAGCCTCCGGGTTGGCGGACATCCCGCTAAAACATTGATAAGAATCAATCCTTCCGGCTCCGAGCCCATCAATACTTCGATCGAGTCAGAGGAGGTCTGAATCATGAACGTTAGTGACGCGATGACCTACGAGGTGCGCACCGCGCTTGTCACGGACACGGTGTCGCTCGTGATGCGTATCATGCTGGGGGCGAGGGTAAGCGGACTCCCAGTCGTTGACGCCCAGGGGGCCCTGGTTGGAATAGTGACTGAGGGTGATCTGCTGCGCCGGGTGGAGCTTGAAACCGAGCGCAAGCGCCCACGCTGGGTGGAAATTCTTCTCGGGCCTCGACGCATGGCACAAGAATATGTTGGAACTCATAGTCGTCGGATAGGGGATCTGATGACGACCGACGTGCTGACGATCGAAGAGTCGGAGCCGCTGGCCAACGCTGTATCTCTTCTGGAGAAGCACCATTTCAAACGTCTGCCCGTGACACGACAGGGTCGGCTTATCGGCATCCTCAGTCGAGCAGACCTGATGCGGGCGTTTCTAAGCAAGCTTCCCGGTGAAGAGCCGACAACCAACATATCGGACGCCGATATTCAGAAGCATATCGATCAGGAGATGTTGAGGCATCCGTGGATTACCCGCTCGGCTATCCAGGTCACCGTGGTACAGGGGACTGTTGATCTTGACGGCGTCGTGACAAGTGACGCCATGCGTGATGCGCTACGTGTGCTGGCCGAAAACATCCCCGGCGTTGTGGGCGTCAAGGACAAGCTAGCTCTAGTCGAGCCGACGACTGGTGCAATTTAGGACTTGTCGGACAAATCATCCTAAAGAGTGGCCTGAGGTGTTGGCGAAGCATGATGACGACAAATCTCATCAAGGATGTTCTCCTCTGGTCCTTGGGCCTCAATTACGCCGTGCTCCTGGTGTGGGCCGGCACGTTTATGTTCGCCAGGGATTGGATGTATAGATTGCATGGTCGTTGGTTCAAGCTTTCGGACGAGACCTTTGACGCCATTCACTACAGTGGCCTTGCCGTTTACAAGATTGGCATATTCCTGTTCAACCTGATGCCATTGGTCGCGCTTTGCCTGGCTTCCTGAAGTCGCCCGGCCTGGATATTCGATCATTCGTTCAACGTTGCTCGCGTAGGCGGCCCGGCTCAAGGCGGCGGGGCAGGGCCGTGGACTCCCGACTTCGAAAGTTGGTCTGCGCGCATTGCGAATGGCAAACGATGGGGAGCCATAGGGGCGAAGATTTCCGTCGCCGCTGTTGAGTCATCGGTATGGGGCGACGTCGGCGCCACTGAGCCCTCCGTGCCTGTTCGGATGGCACCATCAATAAGCTATCGGTGTACTGGGATGCTCAACGGCAGCCGCAAGCTACTCACCATTCCATTTTGCTGGCTTGTCTCAAGACAACTGGCAGGATGGGTTTTGTCTCTACCAGTGGCTGCCATCGCGCCGCTCGCCTTCGCACAAGACCACCCCGCCAAAGCGGAGGTCGCCACCAAACGGACTATCGAGTTCTGCGCCGGCTGCCACGGCCCCGGCGGCAACAGTGTCTCGCCAAGTACGCCGAGGCTAGCCGCGCAGCAGGAAGCCTATCTCGTTGACGAGATCAAGAACCTCAGGGCGGGGACGCGCCGTGACAAAGGGGCGCACGGTTACATGTTGGGCACGGCGGCACGGCTCGATGACGAGACGACAAGGTCGGTCGCGCGGTATTACGCGCATCAGGTGCCGCCGCATGGGGCGAAGGCGAATCGCGCTCAGACCGAGAAGGGGAAGATGCTGTTTGAACAACAGATCGGACAAACGCCGCAGGGATGCGCAGGTTGTCATGGGATACATGCCGAAGGTAATGGAATCTACCCCAGGCTGGCGGGGCAGCACGCGGTCTACGTGAAGCACGAGCTGCGGGCAATGCAAACCAATCTGCGTCAGCATCCGGCTATGCACCCATTCATCAGCAAGCTTTCCATCGAGGATCGAGATGATATGGCCGCCTATCTCGAGTCTCTCTAGCTCTTTTCGGCGACTATCGATGCGTGGTTGATTCGGCAGTCTTGGCGGAAACCCAGGGCAGCAAAGCTCCCGCCAGCACTGGACCGGGGCCAATCCGACGCCATCCGAAGCCACAATGCTCACCCATCGCTGCTGCCACTCATGCGATTGCCTGCAATGCCCGTCGTCTAGGCACCCATCGTCCGCGCCAACAGGTGGCGCAGTTGCGTGAGCGTCAGCGTGTTGAGTACATCGGCAGCTTCATTACACATGGTCATGTTGCCGCTTCCTAACCCACGCCGAAGCGGCGGTGAAACCACCGCTTCATGACGTAGGTAAGCGACATGTAGCTCAGCAAAAGGATGGTCACCATCGGCCAGTAGCTTGGCGGCAACGGTACAAACCCCAGTAGCGAGCCCAAAGACGAATAGGGTAGCCAGATGCCAGCCAGGCAGATGGCGATACTGGTTATGACCAGCGGCAGGCTGGGCCGGCTCTCCAAGAACGGTATCCGTGTCGTGCGGATGATGTGGATGATCAGCGTCTGCGACAGCAGCGACTCGATGAACCAGCCGGTCTGGAACAACGTCGCCTGCGCCGGCGTGTTGGCCCGAAAGATGAAGAACATGATGCCGTACGTGGCGTAGTCAAAGATCGAGCTGATCGGTCCCACGAACATGATGAAGCGTGCAATGTTGTCGATACCCCAGCGCCGCGGCGCCTCGAGGAATTCCGGATCCACGTTGTCGGTGGGGATGGCTGTCTGCGACAGGTCATAGAGAAGGTTGTTGGTGAGGACCTGCAGCGGCGCCATCGGGAGGAAAGGTAGCCAGGCACTGGCGCCGATCACGCTGAACATGTTGCCGAAGTTGGAGCTGGCGCCCATGCGGATGTACTTGAGAATGTTGGCGAAGACCTTCCGGCCTTCAATCACGCCATCGTCCAGTATCAGCAGACTCTTCTCGAGCAGGATGATGTCGGCGGTCTCGCGGGCGATGTCCACCGCAGTATCCACGGAGACACCCACATCGGCTGCCTTAAAGGCAGGACCATCGTTGATGCCATCACCGAGGTAACCTACAACGTGGCCGCGTCGTCGCAGTGCCTCGATGACCGAAGCCTTCTGGAAGGGAGTGAGTCGGGCGAACAGCTGGCAGGTCTCTACTCGTGCATCGAGTTCTTCCGGCGTGAGTTTGGCGAGATCGTTTCCCAACAGTACGTCGCTTACCGCCAGCCCGACCTGCTTGCAGATTTGGCGTGCCACCACGTCGTTGTCGCCGGTGAGGATTTTGACGGCGACGCCATGCCGGGCGAGTTCGGCCAATGCCTCACGCGCGCTATCCTTGGGCGGATCCAGGAAGGCGATATAGCCGAGTAGGGTGAGGTCGCGTTCGTCCTCGAGTGCAAAGTCCGTCTTTTGGGCGTCCACGTGCGCATAGGCGATGGCGATCAGGCGCAGACCGTCTTCATTCAAGTCGTTGCTGCGGCGGCGCAGCTCGTGCCAGTGACTCTCATCCAGGTCGAATGGCACACCGCCGGACTCACCATGGGTGCATACGTTGAAAACTTCTTCGACGGCGCCCTTGCAAATCAGTAGCCGACCTTCCGAGCCGTCGACAACGACGGACATGCGACGCCGCACGAAGTCGAACGGTATCTCGTCCACCTTTTGGTAGCCACCGCTGGCGTGCAGCTTGGTGTGTATCTCGGTGAACTTCAGAACGGCGACATCCAGCAGGTTTTTTAGGCCGGATTGGTAGTAGCTATTGAGGTACGCGTAGTCGAGCACCTTCTCGCTTTCGTCACCGTCCAGGTCGACGTGACGTTCGAGTATCACGAGGTCTTGCGTCAGGGTGCCGGTCTTATCGGTGCATAAGACGTCCATGGCGCCAAAGTTCTGAATGGCATCGAGCCGCTTGACGATCACTCGCTTGCGCGACATGGCAAGCGCCCCCTTGCCGAGGTTGATAGTGACTTCGGTGGGCAGCATTTCCGGCGTAAGTCCGACCGCCACAGCCGTAGCGAACAGCAACGCTTCCAGCCAGTTGCCCTTCGTAAAGCCGTTGATCAGGAATACCAGTGGGGCCATTACCGAGATCAGGCAGATCATCAACCATGTAAAACCGGCGATGCCACGATCGAAGCTGGTCGGCGCACGTTCGCCGGCAATGGCCCGTGCAATGTCGCCGAACACGGCGCGTGGACCTGTATGCACCACGATCGCCACGGCCGTGCCGCTGGCCACATTGGTCCCCATGAAGCAGATGTTGGCGATGCGCATGACATCGACCTCTGACGGCAGCGGGGCCCGGGCGTCTTTCTCCACGGGCATGGCCTCGCCGGTCAATGGCGCCTGGTTGATGAACAGGCACCTTGCAGAGAGCAGGCGTACGTCTGCAGGCACCATATCACCAGCCGCCAGATGCACGATGTCGCCCGGCACCAGCTCCTCCAGCGGAATGTCGTGCGTGTTCGCAAGCACCTCGCGACCCGTCGCTGGCGCAGACCCAATAGACTCTGGCGAAGTGCGGCGCGACACGGTGACGGTGGTGTGCACCATTCGCCGGAGAGCTTCAGCGGCACGGTTCGACCGGTGTTCCTGCGCTAAAGACAGAGAGACGCTCAACACCACCATCACCACGATGATGATGGCCGATGCGATATTTCCCCCGAACGTCGACACCACTGCCATCAGAAAAAGCAGGGCATTGAGCGGATTGCGCAGCTTCTGCATGAGCTGCACAGGCAAGCTGCGTACCTTCTCCCGAGTTACCGAATTGGGTCCGATCTTTTCCAGCCGCGCGCGCGCTTCGCCCTCAGTGAGGCCGGATGGCGCGCTTTCCAATTGCCTATATAGCTCTTGGTCTTCCGCTGCGGCGAGCTCTCCTAGGTATGCCTCCCGTGCATTCCTGTCGTTATCAGCGACACCCAATCGCCTGGACGTACTTGCGAAGAGTCGCCCGGATATTATGGAATGCCATGTCGAACTGAGCCTCATGCAATCGGTTTCGGCTTTAGCCATACCCGCGATTCGGGATTGCGCATGGCGCCACCTTCCTTGGTGGAAGGGCGCGCGCGTATGGCGCAAAATTCGCGCGGGTACGTGGCATGGAGGTGGTCAAGAAGCTCGTCCGGATGAAGATCGATAAGGTCATTGTCTATTTCGCCCACCAATAATTCTTTAGCCAAGGGGTCGCCCAGGTTTTCGCGCAGTGCGCCAAGCAAGCGTGGCGGGGCGATCAGGACGAGCCGTTCGTAATGATGGTGTGAATGGCCACTCTTCAATGCCATCGTTAGAGAGTGCGCGAACTGATGGAGACTCTTATCGTGGCGGCGCGCATGTGGATCGATCGCGTGGTTTGACGGGGTTGTACTCTCGTGGGCACGAGGAATGCGTCGGCGGACATGGTCAGTCGGCTCACCGCGAGGGTCGGGATTGGCATAGCAGGCGACTTCCACCAATCGATCATTTCGTTCAGCAGTTTCGAAAAGCCGGGCCCGCGCGGCGTCGGTAACCAGTATCCATGCCTTCGACATGATGCCCCCTGCGCTGCATAAGAGTGAACACTTTCGACACCATGGGTGTCGATGTCGTTACTGAGACTAGGCGGGTGCCCGGTGGGAAAATTGATACACGTCAACAGGAAGACGCATTTTCGAGGGCGTCGGCGTCCACTCTGGGTTTCGGCGGATGGTTGTGAGATGGCAACCGGCTGCGTTGCTGACGCCAGTCAGCAAACCTGAGATCGGGGATTCATCCCGTTTGACGACCGTGCACCCGGGCAGGTGGCTGTGCACGCTACGGCGCGCGAACCACTTGTGCGAATAGTTGCGGCTGTTCCCTCGCAGCGAAGTGGCCGCCTCTATCCACTTGGTTGTAGTCGATGAGGTGGTGATACGCGCGCTCGGCCCAACTTCGCGGTACCTCATGGTTTTCGCCAAGAAAGGCACTCACCGCGGCCAGTACGGAAACGTCCGCGGCGGCGTAGAAGTTGAAGTGCGATCCCCAGTAGAAGCGAGCCGAAGATACGCCGTGTTGGTCAGCCGGCAGAGGGTGATGTTGTCGAGAATGTCGTCTCGCGTCAGGATACTTCGCTGGCTTCTCACTCAGGAGGGTCGAACGTCACCTTGAGCGTACCGTTGTTGACCGCGCGTTTGAACAGCGCATAGTCCGCCTCGTTCTGTTCGGCATAGAGCAGTGAGAACGTGGCGATGGCGTTGTCGATCTCGTCACTCTTTCCTAGGTAGCCGCTGATGACAGAGGGATCGCCTGAACGCGCGTGCGACAAGGCGAGCGACTGGCCGCACCAACCGGCGTAAAGCTCCATCTCGGATTTCCCGAACGTCTCGACGGCCGGCTTGACTTTGATGTCGCGCAGCTGGCGCACGTAGTGTTCGTGCCCGTTCTCACCCTTGGTCCAGCCTAGAAAGATGTCGCTGGCAGGCTGCATCAGGCGGTAGCCGTTCACGACGCGCTGCCCGTGATTTCCGAAGACGCTCTTGCCCGCATAGGGCTCCAGCACGGATTCGCGCGCCTCCTTGACCTGGAGGAAGAGTGGGTCGCCCGCGCCGTCCGTCAACAGCAGCACCCAGCAACGTGTGCCGACGCTGCCGACGCCGACAACCTTGATGGCGGCGTCAATGACCTCGAAACGATCGATTAGCAGGCGCTGGGATGGCGTGAGACTCTTCTTGTAGGCGTCAAAACCCCTGGTTACAGAGGCATCGACGGCGCCGGCACTCGTTCCCTGCGGGTGGAAAATCGTCGGAACCTCATCCTTGATGGTGGCCGCTTTTCCCGCCCCGAGCGCAAGTTTCGGAAACAAGTCCTCCGCAAGACTGCTGGCACGCGCCTTTTCGATCCTGCGGATGACGCGTTGGCGCAACCCTGCGCTGTCGATGGAGGCGATCAGCGACTCGGCCTCGATGGACCGGTACCAGAGATCGAGTGACTTCATCTCGCTGTATACCTTCATGCTCTTGCGGTACGTCCGCACGCACGAGAGCACGGCATCCTTGCCGACCATGTCGCTCAAGCCATTATCGCGGCATGCCACAACGAAGCTTGCGGTGAGCCGCTTGAGATCCCAGTCCCAGGGGGCAGGTAGCGTTTCATCGAGATCGTTGACACCAAAGACGATATTCCGCTCCGCCGTGGCGAAGCCGCCGAAATTCATCAGGTGGGCGTCGCCACAACACTGCACTTCCACGCCAGGCGTGGGCAGCGTGGCCAAATCATGCGTCATGTTCAGCGCAGCGCCGCGAAAGAACGTAAATGGCGATCGGACCATGCGTCCATGGCGTAACGGGACCAGTTCCTGTATGCGGCCTTCGTCAGCCCTGCGCACTATTTCGACGGGGTCCGGGCGATCGGCCGGCGGCTTCCATAGCCCGTGCTCGTCTCGCGGGCACTTCTCGCGAAGGCGTTTTCCCTCAGCCCGGCGTTCGTTACGAGAAACCAGGGTGGATTGATGGGTTGGGGCGGCTCTCACGGCCGCTGCTCCGCCCGGTAGTTCATGTGAGGTGATGCGTTTCATGACCGTCTCCCGGCTGATGAGGTGTGAAGGTCGGGGGGCGGGACGCCGTCGTACCGAAATCGTGGCTCGGCCATGACCGATGTGAACACGCATGCGCCTGTCCCTTCGGGACCCGCCGACCATGTGCCCGTGTAGGGGTGGCTCTGCAAGCCGCCACCCGTGACGCCGTTGATCGACTGGCTTTCAACCATGGCACAGCCCAATACGCGGAAACTGATGCCGATCAATACACGTCAATGTGGCTGCAACGAAGCCTGGACGGCAATCAGGTTGTAGGGCAGCACGCGGATGACGCCGCCGCGCGGGCCGTCGATGTCCGCGATCAGCATGAATGAGATGGAAACCGAGACGGGAAGGATAAAGAGCAGCTCCGGCTCCGCCTTCAGGCGCGACCCGCCAAAGCCCACCAGCAGTTGGCTTATGAAGGCAATGAGCATCATCAGGAACCGGGCCGGGGTCGGAATTCGATGCCACCATGCGGCCTGCGTATAGCCTTCCGAATTGAGCACGTCATTCATGCCCGATGCGGTCAGGGAGAGCACCGCGTCGCGCCGCTCTTTTGCCGGTGCCTCGACCGTTCTCCACCGCTCGGACTGGAGTACGGCCTTCTTCGATTCGATCCGTGCCAGCTGTGCACCGTCATGGAATTCATGGAACTGGATGCGCTGGGTCAGATAATCGTCGAGGGCCGCACGCGCATGCGTTGTCGTGGCCTCATCGAGCAGTCCAAGGCGGGCATATTCCGTGCCAATGGCAGCGGACGCAGCAAGGTGTGATTCGCGGCTCTTCTCGTGCCTCTGCTGGATGGGTCGGATGGAATTTGCGTGGAGGGCATTCCACATGGCGCTCCGAAGTAAGGGTGGTCCCTCAGCCGCCTACGGACCTTTAGCCCGTGTTATCGGGAGTAGGGCAGGACGCTTTCGACGCATATCGGACATCCCACGAATACGGGTGCTCCTAAGCGGGTCAGTTCCCCTGGGCAGGATGGATGCCTATCGCCGATGGGCTGAGAACGGGGCGAAGTCTTCAAGGACTATGGTCGGCTGGAGATCGCCGAAAGTTGAAAGGATTACGGTCCCGAGGGTAAGCAGACCGACTTCCGGCACGCCGTCGCGGCGAAAGCGGGTGAAAAAATCGTCTTCACCTGGCAAATCTAGCCTGGCAAGGCGAGCCTCTACGCGGCCGAAGCGAAGAGGCATGAGGACGGGCGTCTGGACATGCCCGGCGAGCCGCGGTTCGATCCCAAGCGTCTTATGCTAGGTAGATTCGAGCCTATCTTTTCGACGGGGACAGGGTGATGTCGCGGCGGCCACGGCGGGTGTCGCGATGGCGACACTTGCGAAAGCCTGTGCGGGGCGTATGACGTCAGGGTTTGTCTTTTAGGGAGAGGCCCTGACGGGCGACCGTTGCGTCGGCACTGCCACGCGGGCTGTGGCGTTGTCATTGTTGGCTTGATTCCAACCGCCACCCAGAGCCTTGTAGAGGTTGACCTGGTTGACCGCCTGGTCAAGCTTCAGGCTAACCAGCTTTTGTTGGTCGTTGTAAAGCGAGCGCTGAGCATCCTGGCTGGAGATGTAATCGTCGAGGCCCTCCTTGAAGCGCACCTGCGAAATCGTATAAACGCGTTGTGATTGGTCCACTAGCTCCTGCTGAGCTTTGAGCTCGGGCACAATGTGGTCGCGAACGGCCAGCGCGTCGGCCACCTCACGGAAGGCCTCCTGCACCGTGCCTTCATAGATGGCCACGGCGCCGGTGTAACCGGCCTTGCTGGCGGCCAGTTCGTTCTTGTTCTTGCCCCAGTCCAGCAGCGGCATGGTGCCGGAGACTGCACCACTCCATGCCGCCGAACCGGCATGAAATAGGCTGGAAAGGCCGCCGCTCAACGTGCCAAGCACCGCGGTGAGCGCAATATTGGGGAAGAAGGCGGCGCGGGCGCGTCCGATATCGGCATTGGCCGCACGCAGCCGGTCTTCGGCGGCGATAATGTCGGGGCGGCGGTCGAGCAGCGAGGAGGGCAGTCCGGCGGGCACGTCGGTCAGCAGGGGATCCTGCCACTGGCTCGGTGTGCTGTAACTGGCGGGCAGCGGTTGGCCAATAAGTACCGCCATGGCATCGATGTCCTTGGCAATGCGGATATGCATATTCTCGACATCCACGCGGGCGGCATCCGCCTGGGTTTGCGAGCGGCGCATATCAAATTCCGACACGCCGCCATCGCCAAACGCCTTGTTCATCACCTGGGCGTGCTGTTGTTGTGTATCCAGGGTCTGTTGCGCCAACTGCAGCAGGGCGCGGTCGGCGTTGAGGGCAAGATAGGCATTGGCCACTTCGCCGATAAGCGCAAGGCGAGCGGCTTCGTATTCGGCCGCACTCGCCTCGGCCAGTTTGCCGGACTCGTGCGCCATGGCACGCTGATGGCCGAAGAAGTCCAGCTCGTAGTTGGTCATGCCAGCCTGTACCTGAAACGTGTTGAAGGTGGCGGCCTTGGTATTGTTATTCTGGATCGGGCCGAGCAGGCCGTTGGCAGGCTGTTGTGACATGGCTGGTAGGCGTTGCCGCCCGGCATAGCCTTGCAGATCGAGCTCAGGAAACAGGCTGGCACGCGCAACCCCATAGCGTGCGCGTGCCTCGGCCATATTGGCGGCGGCTACGCGCAAGTCGCGGTTGTTGCCCAGTGCGATCTCGATCAGGCGTTGCAGCACCGGATCCTTGAAGAACTGATGCCATTCTAGGTTCGCCGCGTCGGCCTGCGCTTGCGCCGCCGCCGGCGTTGTTGGCGTGTTCGCGGGAAAGTTGTTGGGAACAGGCATCGCGGGTCGTTGATAGGTCGGCTCCATTGAGCAGCCGGCCAGCAGGCAGCTGGCAAGGGCGGCGGAAATGAGCAGCGGTTTCATGGCGAATCTCCAGGTTCATCGCGGAGGAAAGATGGCAAAACCGGCCATGCGCATGAGTTGGGCGAAGGCGCGCAGCGGATGTGCCTTGACGGCGATGTTGTGCGGGGCGTGGCAGAAGATCAGTTTGATCAGGCGATGCCGGGTTGCCTCGTCCGACTCAAAGCGCACACACAAGCGGCGCCTGCTGAGGCGGGCTACCCTGGCGGGGACCCAGCCCACTTCCGGCACATACACATCCAGTCTTTCACCTGGAGTGGGCATCACCGGGCTGTGGTGTATGGCAGCACCGTCCAGCGAGATGTCGATGAACTGGCTGGTTTGCTCGTGACTGCCCTGTCGCCAGCGCGCGGTACGCGTGAAGGGAAAGCGTTCCTCCTGGCGAGGTCGCGGCAAATCCACGCACGCCATGATCGCCGCCAGATCCAATAACAAGGCCATCAGTGTCCATGCCAGGTTGAACTCGATGCCGCCGCTCATTTCCGCCGTCATAACGGTGTTCACGGCGCCCGCCATTAGGCACAGCATGAGTGCGATGAAGAAACCGGCAAGTTTCCAGTGAACGACCACCTTTCTGCGATCCAGTCCCTTGGCAGTCACTTTGAATGGACGCCCAAACGGTTTGAAGCAGGCTGAAATCATGGTCATGGTCACGGCGTAGGCCGCCACCAGCTGCGTTACCTCGGTGAAGATGGGCAGCGTCTTCCGCTCGGTGATCCACGGGCCGTAGAACCAGAAGCCGACCAGCGCCGGCACGCCGTAATACAGGAACTGTTGCGGCGTGGTGTAGAACGCGGCGATGCCGAAGTACCAATAGAGGACGGGCGCTATCAACATCAGCAACAGGAACGGTTTGCCGATCCAGTGCAGCATGCCGTGTAGATAGTGCAGGCGGTCAATCAACTTGTAGCCGCCCCCCCGCAGTGGGCCGTCCTTCAGCAGGGCCACCTGCATGGTGCCTAGGCACCAGCGGCCGCGCTGATTGATGTATTCGATCAAGCCTTCGGCAGACAGGCCCACCGAAAGTCGCTCGTTGAGCCAGCGGGTGATGAGGCCGCGCCTCCGCAGCACGTAGGTGGTATGGATGTCTTCGCACACGCTGTCGGTGGGGAAGCCGCCCACCCCGGTGATCGCTTCGCGCGACACCACGAACGACGTGCCGACGCAGAAGGCCGAATTCCAGGCGTCGCGTGACGGCTGAAATACGTCGAAGAATACGCGCTGTTCGTCCACCCAACTGTCAGTGGTGCCCAGGTTGTGCTGGATAGGATCAGCGTTGTAGTAGAACTGCGGCGTCTGGACCAACGCCACGTTTCGTTCGGCAAACAAGCCAAGCACGCGATAGAGAATATTTTTTTGCGGTGCGAAGTCGGCATCCAACACCAAAATGTAGGGCGCATTGGTGTGCTGTGCGGATAGCTTGAGTCCGTTGTTGAGGTTGCCGGCCTTGGCGTGCAGGTTGTCGGGACGGCGAGCGTAATGAACGCCCATCCGGGCGCAATAGTCGCGCAGCCAGTCGCGACGCGTATCGTCCAGCACCCACACGTTGACATGCGGGTAGTCGATCGCCTTCGCCGAGACGATGGTTTTCTCCAGGATCTGCAGCTCTTCGTTATAGGTGGCGATGAATACGTCCACCGCGGGCACGTTGTGTCCGGCAACGCGCAAACGCGCTTCACCGGCATCAGCGGAAGGGCGTGAGTCGCGTCGGCGCACCATGACCACGATGGTTGCCAGCGTATAAACGATGGAAACCATTTCGAAGGCGAAGAACACGTAAGACCACACGCTGGCGAAGCCGTGGCTGGGCTCGGGCAGGGTTTCAGTGCTGCGCCATATGGCGTAGCGAAGTAGCAGGACGCCGGAGAACGCGCCAAAGACAAGTCGATGGAGTGACCGCTTCGGGTTGGCGAAGCACGCCATCCCAATACCGAACAGCAGGGTAAGCGCAAGCAATTGCAGCAGCTTCATCTGATCGACGGGCACGGTGGTCATGGCACGACCCCTGCACGGGTGAGCGTTTGGCCGGTGAGCGGATTCCAGCCTTTGGCTGCCAGCGCAGCCCATGCGGTGGCGCCAAGGTGGGGCAGGTGGTAGTAGAAGAAGTCGGCGTACGTCGACGTTGGGCCAATGGCGAAGTCGGTACCGATTCGCGTCTGTGGTGTGGCATAGAGCATGCCGTCGGCGCTGCGTTGCGCGGCGAGCAGTTGCCACAGAGCGTCAGGCACCGGTTTGTTACTGTCCTGTAGCGTGGCGGCGACCTGCGCTGTGCCTTCGGTCCACATCCCGTCAGGCTGGCGTCGATAGCCATAGCCCTCGCCATAGCGATGCTGCGTATCGACCCATGACCAGACTTGATTCCATGGTGCGGGGTGGGGATTGAACGCGAGCAGCGGCCAGAGCTGGGAGTCCAACCCGGACTTGTCGCGGGAAATCGTCTTGCCGTCATCCAGGGTGCCGACCAGGAATCGGTGTTGCGTGTCGTCCCACATCGCGCTGACGAAGCTTCCCGCCAGTTTCGCCTGTTGCGCAAGCGCTGGGTCGCCGCTATCGCGACCCGCCCAGGTGGCGGCCGCATACACGTCGATATTGTGCTCGGTGGCTTTCCAATGTTGGGCACGTTGAGCGTTGTCGTAGCCGAACAGTCCGCCTTCATAGCCCTCGGGGGATGCAGTGCCTTTGGCGTGGGCCTGGATCCAGCGCAGTTGCGCCACGGCAGCATCCAGATAACGACGATCGTGACTGCTGTCGTAGACAGTCAGCAGCAGCAAGGCAGCCCACGCGACATTGCCGGTGGCCGTACCCACCTGGTAAGGGTCTTGACTCCAGTAGTTGCCTCGACTTTGCCAGTAGCCCGGCAGCTCGACCTTGTCGGCATTGGCGAGGCCCGCCCGATAAGCATTGCGCAGGCGGCCATCCTTGAAGCTGGGGTCGTGGGCAGCAGCAAGTAACAGGGCATCGGCGATGCGACGGGCTTGATCAGGGGCCCCGCAGGCAGTGAGGGCGATGCCGGCGAGGGCGTTGTCGTAGACAAAGGCCACGTTCTGCAGCGCTCGGGTCGCGTCATCGCCTTGCGTCAGGCTGGGGTAACTGGCCAGCAGCATGGGACCGCTGCCTGGCTGCGCCGTTGCCGCTGAGCGCAGGGCCCCGCAACTGCTGTCGGCAAGCTGCTGCTGTAGCGTGCCGGCTGCGGTTGCGTGGGTAGATGCAACCATCGTAAAAATCAGGCCGAAGCTTGCAACAAGATACCATCGGGTGGACATACGTTTCTCCCTCGCTGTCGCGTCAACGCAAGCTCGCCATCACGCTACGGCCTGGCGTGCAGGATCGCGGCGCGGGATCGGCGGGGCTCTGGGTATCCCATTGGGCGAGTGCATAGACGGAGCCGTCTTCGGCGTAAGGGAACGGAGCGCTGTAGCCGTTTTGCAAGGATTCCGTGGCCTTGGGCAGCAACTGAGTGATGTGAGCATTGCGCGGTCGACTGGTTTCGTCGACCCGTACGCTCAGTTCGGTGCCAATGTTCAGGCGCGACGTCATGCGAGCAGGGAACACCGCCACGACATCGGTTTTATGGCAGTCGGTGGCGCGGACCAAGGTCGCTCCTGCGGCCACTTGCGTGCCAATCGGGGCCACGACTTCCTGCGCGGTACCGGGTGCATAGGCTTTGACGGCATAGTCAGAGAGGGCTTGCACACGGTCTTGCTCGTGCGTGATCAGTTGGTTGAGATTGTTGAGCTGATTGTTCAGCGCGTCGATCTGTGCTTGCTCGTCCTTGATGCTGTTCTGCAGGTCGGCGCGACGCTGTGCCAACTGCGGTAACTGGCCGTTGCTGTCCTGGCCGGCGGAAACGTACACACCGCGTTGAGCGGCATCGATGCCGGCACTGATGCTTTGCGCATTCTTGTCCAGTGCATCGGCTTCGCTTCGCGCGGTATTGGCCTCGGAACGGGCGGCAGCTACCGTAGCCGCGCTGACGGCACCATCGCGCTCAAGAGCCATGGCGCGCGCGTACTTGGCATCGAGCTCTTCGAGTTTGGCATTGGTTGCATCCTGCTGAGCCTGCATGGATGCGTAGGAGTTTTTAAGCAGCGCCACGCTTGCCTGCTGATACTTGTCATATTGCCCGTTGGTGTAGTCGAGCATGTGCTGGTCGGACTGGATGCGGCTATGGAGGTCGTCCAGGTGACTTTGTAGTTCCAGGCGTTGCGTGAGCAGCGTAGTTAGTGCATCGCGTGCCACGGTGTTGTTCTTCACCACGGCAACGGTCTGCCCTGGCGCGATCGGTTGCCCGTTCTGCGCGTACTGCGCACTGACCGTTCCGCTGATTGGCGTGGTGATCAGAATCGCAGGTGCATTGAGGACGGCGCGCGTCGCGCTAGTGGACATCCATGGTTCGAACAGCGTCGAAACAAGCAGCCAGCCGATGAAGGCCATGAATGCGTAACCGGCAACGCGCGGCAAAAAGGCGAACGGGGACTTCTTGTCGGGCTTGAGTTTGCGGGGAGGTGATGCCGTAGGCCGTGGCAACGGTTCTGTGGGGAGCAACTGCGTATTCAAGATAGATCGCCTCGGTCAGTGATGTCATGCAAACGCCTACGCCCAAGCGCAAAAGCGGAGCGGGAGAGGAAGCCCATCTCATTCCGAGATGGCACGCCAAATTGGTTTACATCCGGTGGGCAGAGGGCTTACGTGCCGCGAAACGTCTGTTCGACGGTTCCTGATTGATGCGCTGCGTCAGTACCGAACGCGTAAAGGAATAGTTGGAACGGAATGAACCTTGCCTGTCTTGATCCGT
The DNA here is from genome assembly GCA_963765335.1 of uncultured Gammaproteobacteria bacterium. Classification (GTDB taxonomy): domain Bacteria; phylum Pseudomonadota; class Gammaproteobacteria; order Xanthomonadales; family Rhodanobacteraceae; genus Dyella. The sequence goes on from CAVXWA010000019.1 coordinate 18,765, forward strand.
GCAAGCACTCAGGATCAGTTAGATTTCAGTTCAAAAGAAAAATGATTTTCACGTCGTGAACACGAGTGGTCTACTGATCGTCGACAGCCATTTGGCACAAAGCTGACGCGGCGCAGCACGTTGTCGGGCTAAACGCTTGATAGCTGTCCGTGGATGATGGCGTGCCAAGTTCACACTAGGCTGTCAGGCCAGCGTGGCTTGTCTGACCGACCGACCATTGATCGGCGGCACTCGGATTGTGGTGCGTTTGGCGTCCACGCGCTTGGAGAAGTTTGTTTAGAAGCTGAGAATGTGTGCTTCCGACGCAATACAGGTATTCCATTCGGCCTTCAGGCGCCCCCACTACGGGGCAAGCTCGCGCGCTTGTGCTGCGACACCGACTTGGATGCCGATTTGGAGCCGCTAAAAAAACTGCCGACCACGTGGCGCTGTCCCTTAGCCCACCCGTTGAGCGCGCCGACGATCGAAAGCGAATGCAGGGTTAGGGTGATTAGGTCAAGTTATCAGGGGTAGGGCAGTCGCGTACCGACTCGTCTTTTTTCGCCGTGCCCACCTTGCTCCGAACGACCTCTAAGTAACACTCCGCCCGCGTTCGGTTAGGATGCGCGCCGCGTCTTGCGACGGCGGCAAGCCAAACGCGCGCGCATACTCGCGGCTGAATTGCGTGGCGCTTTCGTAGCCCACTTCAATGGCTGCGGTGGTGACACTTGCACCTCGAGAAATCAGGAGCTGGCGGGCCTGCAGCAGGCGGAGCTGCTTTTGGTATTGGAGTGGGCTCAGCGCGGTGGCGGCCCTGAAGTGCCGGTGAAACGCCGACTCGCTCATCGCGGCGAGTTCAGCGAGTGCACCGACGCGCAGTGGGTCGGCGTAATTCTCACGGATCCATTGAATAGAGCGCCGGATGCGCCCCAGGGTCGAGTCCGGTGTGGCAACATCGCGCAGCAGACCGCCGTGCGGCCCCTGCAATACCCGGTAGAGGATTTCGCGCTCGTAGACCGAGGCCAAGGCGGGGATATCGCGGGGATGATCCATCAGCCGCAGCATGCGAACCCAGGCGTCCATCAGTTCCGGGGTGACGGCCGCGACCGAAAACGACGCAGCGGAACGGGCGCCGCGGAGGTCTGCATCAGCAGGCTCAGATAGATCGTCAAGGAGAAGAGAGATGACGGTTGGATCCAGGCTCAGTGCGATGGCCAGGTATGGGCTTCCGTCTGCAGAAGCGTGAACCACGCCTACCGCCGGCAAATCGACCGTCATGACGAAATAGGTCGCCGGGTCGTAGTGCAACGTGCTCGCACCGACGGTCATCGACTTTCCGCCACACAGGATCAGATTGATCATGGGCTCGTAGATTCCCGATAGGGCATGCTCGGGAATGCGCCCCTGGACCATCGACACGTGCGGAATGCCGGTTTGCGTCTGCTGGTTTTTCGCCGAAGCCGCGAGGCGGCGAAGCTCGTTGAGAGGGGATGTCATGGCATTGATCAGACCTCAGGCTCCGGTCCGGCGCAAGCGAAAAAGCAGGAATAGGCGGGTTTTCGCCAAGAACGGGCAGGTGCCTTCCAGGCTGACGGCTTAGGCTTGTTCCACACGAAAACCGGAGCCATCGTATGAGCGTCATCGTTATCACTGGCGGCAGCCGCGGCATTGGCGCCAGCGCGGCGCGGGAATGCGCCAAGCGCGGACTGGGCGTCATCCTCACCTATAACCAGAACCCCGCGGCCGCCGATGCCGTGGTGCGGAGCATCGTGGAGGCAGGGGGACAAGCCGTCGCACTTCCGCTCGACGTCCGCGACACTTCGAGCTTTGACGAATTCCGCGACGTAGTAGAAGAGGAGTTGGAGCGGATTTGGAAGCGGAGAACGCTGTCGGGCCTGGTCAACAACGCCGGCCACGGCGTTTTCAGCCCCATCGAAGCCGTGACCGAGCTGCAGTTCGACCGCCTGTTCGACGTCCACCTGAAAGGGCCATTCTTTCTCGTCCAGCGGCTGCTGCCTCTGCTGGAGTACGGCGGGGCCATCGTGAACCTGACCAGCGCCACCACGCGCGTGGCAACCCCGGGCGTGGCGCCGTATGCCTCGTTCAAAGGTGGCCTGGAGGTGCTCACGCGCTACATGGCCAAGGAGTTCGGCGGACGCGGCATTCGGGTCAACGCGGTCTCTCCCGGCCCGATCCGCACGGGGCTTGGCGGGGGCCTGAACGAGGAATTCGAAACCCTGCTCGCAGCACAGACGTCGCTCGGCCGCGTTGGCGAGCCGGAGGAGGTCGCGCAGGTGATTGCGGCGCTTCTGTCGCGCGAGAGTGCGTGGGTGAACGCGCAGTCCATCGAAGTCTCCGGTGGCTACGTCATCTGATGGATGGAACGGCGCCAGATCAAATCAAAGTCTGCGATACGAGGATTGAATACATGGCAAAGCACTGCAACCTGCGCAGGCTCGCGGAGCGATTCATCGCGGCGACCAACGCCTCGGATGTCGACGCGAGCCTGGCATTGTTCGCCGGAGATGCGGTGATCGACGATCCATCCATGGGGCATCGCTTCGAGGGGCACGCCAGCATCCGGACATATGTCGAGCGCTATTTCATCGGCTACCGCACCGTCACCAAACTGCTGTCACTGCATCGCAAGGACGACAGGCACGCCAGGGTCCGAGTCGATTTCACGGGTGACTTTGGCCACGAGATCGGACTACTCGATTTCACCGTGAGCGCAAGCGGATTGATCGAGCGCATCGACGCGGATTTAGTCTAAAGAGACGAGACGCACTCCTGTCGGGCCTCAAGCAAGCTACGGCGATTAAGGGCGCCGCGTGTCCATGGGTAGGTGCTGTCGAAGTACAGGTCCCAGCGCACTCACTGGCGGCGAGCAGGTGCTAGGCTGGCGCCGAATCTATTAAAGTGTTGAGCTGGGAGTTCGAACTACTGAATCCGCAACCGATACGGGGCGTCAACCGGACGGTGCTTGAAGATGCTAATCGTCGGGTCAACAAGTGCGCCTAAGTGACACAATTTCATGTCACTGAAGCGAGGAAGGCTCTGAGACCAGCGTCGCGTCGCGTCGGAGTCATCCGGCTCGGATGGCGGGTGGAAAGAGAACGCCATAGCGAAGGTGTACACACCGCCTGAGCAAATGAAAGCGCCCGCCCAGTCGGATTGGCGTCCGGCGCACTGACGTGCCGGCTGTTGGGGTGAAGGGGGAACCCCTTCAGGTACACCCTTTTGTCGTCGTGGAAGCGGATACACGTCCATAGCCTTACGAACATTGCCAGTGCACTCGACGCGTTCAGGCTGCCGTCGGCACCACCGGCGGTCGACATACGGGATGTCGGCGTGATCGATGCAGCTGTCGGTGTTCTAGGTCTTAGGGGGGGGGCAACCGAGATTGCGGCTCAGATGTAGGACTGCAGTGCCTTTGCTCCGTTGTAGAAAATGAGAGCAGCCGACACGATGTCTTTAAAGCTGAACCTTTACGCATCCGGCATCAACGTTCCGGCGCCGCAATTCCACGCCTCGACAGGAGCACTAAGTCGGCCGCTGCCTCAGCATCTTCGAGGAGCGTCTTGCGCGGCGCGCCCATCTGCGCACGCATCGTCATACCGCGGCCCAGGTCGAGCACCTGACTCGCGCGCACGGCTACGGGAAAGTCAGGCGGGATTTCTCCCGCGCTGATTCCGTCACAGAAACGGCGTTCCACAAGCGCCGCGCCGGCAGCTACGGCATCTTTCAGGAACTGCCTGACCTCAGCGTCGTCTACGAGCGGCGCGACGCACACCATTAGACATCCTGGGGCGGATCCTTCCTCGGTCGCAGCTTCTACGGCGTGCCTCAGGAAGCTGACCAGCGAGTCGCGAAGAGTCGGTGGCGAGAAGAGCGCCTTCGCAGCGCGAGCGCCCTTTGTCTCTGCGTACGCCCGAAGGACACGCAAGAATAGCGTCCGCTTATCCCCGAAGACGGCATATAGGCTCGGCCGTCCCACACCCATGCCTTCGACGAGATCCTCAATCGTCACGCCGTCGTAACCCTTCGACCGGAACACCCGGGTCGCCTTTTCCAGAGCGTCCCTCTCGTCGAAGCTTCGCGGACGTCCCCGCGGCTTGGCGGCATTATGAAACATTTTGTTCAAAATTCCTTGACCACGACCTTTGGCCTATATAATCTAACCGAACAGTTCGAAAATGACAACGCGGCCCCTACCTTGCGGGGTTCCGTCGACCTTTCCCATCACCACGGAACCGCCCATGGAACATTCGATCGCTCTCGTCACCGGCGCCACTTCCGGGCTCGGCCACGCGGCAGCCCGTCTGCTCGCCGGAGAGGACTGGCGCGAGATCATCGTCACCGGGCGCAGCCTGGTCGGGGCCCAGCAAGCGGCCGCTCAACTCGCGGCCGAGGCCAAGACACAAGTTTTCACGCCGTTGGAGCTGGATCTGGATACGCCGTCCAGCGTTCAGTCCGCGCTTGCCGAGCTCGTCAAGCGAGGTCGGCCAATCGATTTCCTGCTGCTCAATGCAGGGATGGTTCCAGGTAAGAATCGTGTGCTCACTGCGGCGGGCATCGAGGCTTCTCAAGCCCCGTTGATCGGCCATCATCAACTGACGGTCGGGTTGCTTCGCGCCAACCTTGTTAGCCCCAACGCGCGGATTGTTATCACCAGCGCGGAGCCTGCCCGCGGGGGCGTTCCCATGTTCAAGTACACCGACGTGCCCTCCTTCGCGGCTAAATACTTCCGGGGCGATCAAACCACCGCTGTTGAAGCCCTGATCCGCAACGGGCCGCACGTGAAGTATGTGGCTAACACTGCGTATGCCGACGCGAAGCTCATTATCGCCTGGTGGGTCGCGGCGCTGGCCCGCCGGCTACCCTCCGGCATTGCCGTGTATGCGGTCTCGCCCGGTGCGTCGAACGCCACCAACGTGGCGCGAAACGCTGGCCCGTTGTTGAAGTATCTGATGATTCCAATCGTGAACCTCATTCCCGGCATGAATCAGACGCCGGAGATCGCGGCCCGTCGGTACCTCCAGGCGTCGAAGTTAGGAACCGACGTCTCAGGGCAATTCTTCGCCTCGGCCCAAGGGAAGTTCTCGGGCCCAATGGAAGTGCAGCTCCAACCGCACCTCCTCGATGGCGCCAACCAGGAATCCGCCTGGCAGGCCGTCGTCAATGTCTCTGGCGTTGATTTAGTCGATTTCTCTTACGCAGCAGCTTGAGAACGGTGTCCTAAAGGAGAGCCCGATCGCGGCTGAACTGATCCCGGCAACCCGAGTCAGCAGGCGACTGCGGAGCTACATGATCGCCCTCGGGTTCTTACGCTATTTTGAAATAAATAGTTCACAACGTCCTTGACCGCAGGCTCTGCGCCTGATTTTTATACCAAACAGTTCCAAATAAGCAAAGCAACCCTAACCTCCGAGGAGAATGCACATGGAACGGTACCAAGGTAAAAAGGTGGTGATTATCGGCGGCACGAGCGGCATGGGGCTCGCGACGGCGAAGATCCTCCTCGGTGGGCGCGCGCGGGTCCTGGTGACGGGGCGCTCGCAGGCCGGCTTGGAATCGGCGCAGAAAGAGCTTGGAAATGATGCCCTCGTGGTTTCGAGCGACGCGCGCTCGTTGACGGACATCGACACCCTGGCCTCTCAGGTGAAGACCGAGTTCGACACCATCGACCTGCTTTTTGTCAACGCCGGGTTCAGCATTCCAACGCCTCTCGATAGCGTGACGGAGGCCATCTACGACGAGATGTTCAACCTCAACGCCAAAGGACCGTTTTTCGCGGTCCAGAAGTTCGCGCCGCTGATCAACCGGGGAGGCGCTGTCGTCCTCACGGCCTCCGTCGCCAACGCCAAGGGACTGCCCGGCCAAGCCACATACGGAGCCGCCAAGGCTGCGTTGCGATCATTCGCTCGGACGCTCGCTACTGAGTTGGTTCCTCGCGAGATTCGCGTCAACGCCGTATCGCCCGGCCCCATCGACACGCCGATCCTCGACAAAGTGTTTCCCGATAAAAACGTAGCCGCCCAGGTTAGGGAGAAGACGATCGGCATGATTCCCATGAAGCGCTTCGGAACGTCGGAGGAAATCGCCAAGGCCGTCCTCTTCCTGGCGTTCGACGCGACCTTCACGACCGGGGTCGAACTTCCGGTGGACGGAGGTTGGTCGCAACTCTGATGCAGCACGCGAAATCCATCGAAATTTAATCTGAGTTGCTAGGTGTGACTACTAAAGAACTTCTGGATGAATATTTTCCAGGACTAACGAAGAAATTTGGTTGGGAGCATCTGATAGCTGACGACTTCAGGTTCCTGAGCAGCCGCAACATGACGGAATCTCCGATCCTGCGCAAAGGAAGCAGGGAAGGCTGATTGTAGAAGAGGCATGCTCCGCACTGACCGGGCTTCGAGAGAGCTAATCCGCGCTCGAGGTGGCGCGACCGCATTGCCCGCATCTCTCAGCTCGTGGAAAACCCTTTTCAAGATGATGCACTGCATTGCTAACAACGAGCGTCCTCTAGAGGAAAAATCAATGAACGCGCCTTCAAAGGCCCACATCAACGCGCGATTGGAACAGCTGGAATCGACAGTCGCCCGATTGGCGAAAGCTCAGTCTGACCGTGTGCTCGATGAACAATTGGAGCAAACCATAACCACCCGTGCTGCCAGGGCTTCCGCGAGAAGTGCGCCGGGACGAACAGCGCCCAATTTGAAGCTGCCACGTCAAACAAATGCAGGCTCACAGTGGGCGTGTGCAGAATTTTGTGTAACCGGGGTTTGGGTTACCGCTGAGGAAGTCTTTCCTCGAACTGAATCGTAAAGCGGTTCAATGCAGCCTTCCAGTCGCGGATCGGCAGCGTCCATTTCTTGCTGATGTTGCGCAGGGCCAGGTAGAACAATTTCACCAAGGCTTCGTCGCTCGGGAATGCACCGCGATTCTTGGTCAGCTTGCGCAGGCTCATGTTGACCGACTCGATCGCGTTGGTGGTGTAGATCACCTTGCGGATCTCCGGCGGATAGTCGAAGAACGGAATCAGCCGCGGCCAGTTACGCCGCCACGACTGCCCGATCGGCAGGTACTCCTTATCCCACTTCGCCTCGAACTCGCCGAGCCGTTGCTCGGCCTCCTCGGCAGTGGCGCAGGCATAAATGCGTTTGAGGTCAGCCGCCACCTCCGGCCGCCGCTTCCACGATACGTAGTTCAGGCTGTGCCGCACCATGTGCACGATACACAGCTGCACGGTGGTGTGCGGAAAGACCGCTTCGATCGCTTCGGGGAAGCCCTTCAGGCCATCGACGCAGGCAATGAAGATGTCCTGCACGCCGCGGTTGCGCAGCTCCGTCACCACCTGCAGCCAGAACTTGGCGCCCTCGGTTTGCGCCAGCCACAGGCCCAGCACCTCCTTCTCGCCGGCCATCGTGACGCCGATGGCCAGATACACCGCCTTGACCCGCACCGCGCCCTCGCGCACCTTCACGTGGATGCAATCCAGGTAGACGATCGGATACACCGGGTCGAGTGGCCGGCCTTGCCATGCCTTGACCTCATCGACCACCGCATCGGTGACCGTGGAAATCAGGCTGGGCGACACCTCCGCCCCGTACATTTCTTCCAGATGTGCCTGGATCTCGCGCACGGTCATGCCGCGCGCATACAACGACAGGATCTTGTCGTCGAAGCCGGCCCAGCGGGTCTGGTGCTTGGGAATCAGCTGTGGCTCGAAGCTACCGTGCCGATCACGAGGGATCTCGATCGGCAGCTCGCCGAACTCGCCCTTGAGGGTCTTGCGGCTGCGCCCGTTGCGCGTGTTGCCGGCCACGTTGGCGACCGGTTCGTGCTTGTCGTGACCGAGGTGCTCGGCCATCTCCGCATCCAGCGCCCGCTCGACCAGCAGTTTGGTCAGCTGTTTGAGCAGGCCGTTCTCACCGATCAGGTCTTCGGGCTTCTTGTAGTTGGCCAACAGGCTGCTAAGCAGCTCGTCGGGTACCTCGTGCTTGCGTGGACTCATGGTGTCTCCGGGTCAGATGGCAGTGTCCTGCCTGTAGCCCGTTTACACAAAATCCAGGACACGCCCCTCACAGTCGAAGCTGCGGAGGGCTATCGCAGCGGTATGGGGAGTATTGGAAGGGATGAGCGGTTGAAGTCGCTTCCCATCGGACAATCTGTCCACTGCTTTCGCCTTCATGGCCCAAGCTTGCCGCGACACCCTGATATTGTTCTGCCGCGACATCGAAACATTATTTTCGTGCATGCCCTGTAGATTCGGTCACTCGGATGATGGATGCGCTGCACGCGCATCCCTACCCACGTCCAGGAGTACTGCGTTTTGATCGACGCCGAGCGGACGGGGAGATCCTTCATCCCTATGCGGGAAGGAGGGGGGGAGGACCTGGATGGTAGAGATGTATCTGTCGTTTCTTCAGACCTACGAAGTCATGCCAGAGCAAGCCTTCATTGCGCTACCCAGAGCATCAACCCGCGACGTTCGCGCTCGCGCAGCCCAGCAGAGCCACTCCTAACGATGTCTTGAACCTCAAGATCAACGTCGAACTTGTGGGTGTCAGCACCAGCGGACCTGGCGCGCCACAACCTGCACCGGTGACTGGCAACAACCGGCACGATGCTCAAATCCCTCCAGCGCTCGCAATTTCCTTGACCCGCCGCTCGGCATTGCCTTTCTTGATGAGTTCGAAGGCGTGCGTCGTTCAGACTGATGTGACGCTGCATGAGGTGAAATACAGCGTAGGGACGATGGTCCATATCCCACATGCGATCAATTGAAGTCTTGGGGGGCATCAGGGCAGCAATGTTACTGAGATCAGCCCTTAGCCAACGCCTACACTGCCGCGATCAATGGCCTCCTTTACATCGTCAAAGAACTCAATGATTAGGCTTTGCTGATCGAGCGGAACAAAACACTCGCGATTTCGAACGGTTTTATAGACGTCTCACTCGCGCGACGCCTTCACGCTTTCGCGCCCTTGGCCGAGATGGGGCGTCGTCTGGCTCCCTTTGGGATTCGCTAAGGTTTGCCTAGAAGCTCAACCAGTCGCGACTCGCATGGGGAGAGGTCATAACCCCGTCGTTGCGAGATCACGAATGTGAGCGGACCGAGGTGCCAGGCGCGGCGTTCGAGTTCGACGAGCTCGCCGCTCGCCAGGTCCTCGCCGACGAGGTGTCGCGGCATGTGCCCCCAGCCGAGCCCGGCCTTGAGTAGATCACGCTTGGCGCCGAGATCGTTGACCAGCCATAGGCGCTTGCCGGCTACGCCCTGTTGGGTCTCTTCCGCTTCCGGCTGGTTGTCCGTCACGACAATCTGGACATGTCGACCGAACTCGTCCACCGGTATGGGCTTCGGTGTCGAAGCGAGCGGATGCGATGGCGCACATAACGTCACCATCTCTGCCTCGCACAGCCAGTGGCGTTCCATGGCATCCGGGTTCACCTCCGGCACATTCTGGACAGTGACGGCCAGCGCACACGTCTTTTCGAGCACCAGTCTCTCGCCCCCCTGCATGGTCGTGATGCGCAAGTTGATCGCGGCGGTGGGGAACTCTGCTTGCAGCGTCCGCAAACCCTCGATCAGCGGGGCGCGCGGGAAGTAGACATCGACCGCCACCGAGAGCTGGGGTGCCCCGGCTCGGGCGATCGAGCCGGCACGGGTTTTCATTTCTTCCGTGCGCGAGATCACCGCCCGCGCGTCCGGCAGGAGGCTGCGCCCCGCCGCAGTGAGCTGCGCCTTGCGCGTGTCGCGATCGAACAACTCGACATCGAAGGCGCTTTCCAGAGCCTTGATCGCGTGGCTGATGGCCGACTGCGCGCGGCTGAGCTTCTGCGCCGCACCCGAGAAGCTTCCCTGATCGCATACCGCAACGAACGCACGCAGCTGGTTGATGGTGACGTTGTCGAGCACGCTCATCCAATAAATAGATCGTATTAAGCGATATTTCGTCATTTGTCCTGATGCGTCAAGCGACCCATCTTTGTCTGGACATTAAACACGGAACGAAGGATGCACGACATGAACAGACTGAGTGGAAAGACCGCCGTGATCACCGGGGGCGCCACGGGTATCGGCCGCGCCGCAGCAAAGCGCTTCATCGAAGAGGGCGCCTTTGTCTTCATTTTTGGTCGCCGGCAGGACGTGCTCGACGCCGCCGTTGCCGACCTCGGGCCCCATGCCCGCGCGGTGAAGGGCTCTATCTCGGATGAGGCCGACCTCGACCGACTCTACGCGGGGGTGAAGGCCGAGCGCGGCACCCTCGACATCGTCTTCGCCAATGCCGGGGCCGGTAGCCCGCTTGCCCTCGGTCAGATCACCGCCGAGCACATCGACGAAACCTTCGACACCAACGTGAAGGGCACCATCTTCACGGTCCAGAAGGCGCTGCCGCTGATGGGCGAGGGCGGTTCAATCATCCTGACCGGATCGAGCGCCGGCACCACGGGCGCCCCGGCATTCACCGCTTACAGCGCGAGCAAGGCGGCGGTGCGCAACCTCGCGAAGACTGGGCGGAGGAGCTGAAGGGCACCGGTATCCGGGTGAACGTGCTTTCGCCTGGGGCGACGGCGACCGAGCTGGCGAAGGAGGCGTTGGGCGAAGAGGGCCAGAAGGCCTATGGCGCGATGACGCCGCTCCAGCGCATGGCCGATCCGTCGGAGATCGCGGCGGCGGCTGCCTTTCTCGCCTCGCCTGACAGCAGCTTCATGACCGCCAGCGAGCTCGCCGTCGACGGCGGCCTGGCACAACTCTGACGCGCTACGCCTGGGCGGCCACTCCCTTCGATATCCGGAGCCCGCACGGCGCAGTCAACCATGAAATATAAAAAGGGAAAGCACATGAATAACCGTAGTGGACAAAAATTGGCGGGAAAGATTGCGGTCGTTACCGGCGGAAGTAGCGGGATCGGCCTGGCCACAGCCAAGCGCTTCGTGGACGAGGGTGCACACGTCGTGATCACGGGGCGACGAGAGAAAGAGCTGAAGGAGGCCGCGGCCTTCATCAAGAGCAACGTGACGACGGTCGTAGGCGACGTGTCGCGCCTGGAAGATCTGGACCGGCTCTATGCCGTCGTGAAAGAGAAACATGGCCACATTGACATTCTCTTTGCGAACGCGGGCGCGGGGACCATCGCACCGCTCGAGGTAGCTACCGAGGCCCATTTCGACCAGACCTTCGACGTGAACGTGAAGGGCGTGTTCTTTACGGTGCAGAAGGCCCTTCCTCTCTTCAAGGACGGCGGCTCAATCATCCTGAACTCTTCGGTGTCGAACGTGTTGGGGCTTCCGGGGTTCAGTGCCTACGCGGCGAGCAAGGCGGCTGTGCGCAACCTCGCACGCGCCTGGACCCTGGAGCTGAAAGACCGAGGGATCCGCGTGAATTCGATGAGCCCTGGACCCATCGATACCCCGGCCCTGCAGACGACGACGGGCCTTACTGCAGAACAGGCCAAGGAAGCAGCCGCCCAGTTTGCCACGCAGGTCCCGATGGGTCGCAGGGGCGTGCCCGATGAAATCGCCGCTGCAGTTGCGTTCCTCGCCTCCGATGAAAGTTCTTACATCACGGGTATCGATCTCGCCGTTGACGGGGGCATGGCGCAGGTCTGACCCCGACGCGGTCCCACGGCTGGCCTCTAGAGGGGCCAGCCGTGGGGCACGCCTACCCCATCGCAAAGGAGATTTCCATGTACGGCCAATCCACACTTTCCGAGTTGATCCGTTTCGCACGCGTCGATTCAGGCGCCATCGTCATCGACGTTTACCCGGGTGATGGCGACTGGACCCGAAGCTTCTCCGACATCGTCGGCCCCGAGGGGCGGGTCTATAGCTTCGTGCCGGCTGAAGTCGCCCACTTCAAAAACGATCCGCTCGGCAACATGCGTAGGCTTGCGAAGGAGCCGGGTCGGGAGAACGTCGAAGCCGTCTCTGCGGACCTCGTGGCGATGCGGGAGGTCACGCAACCGGCGGATGTGTTGTGGTTGCACTTGTTCTACCACGACCTGTACACCGACCTGATCCAGGCCAGGGGCGCGACGGCGGCCGACTTCAATCGAGCCGTCTACGAGCGGCTAAAGTCTGGTGGCTCGTATGTGATCGTCGACCATACGGCCGCCGTCGGGGCGGGCACTAGCGAGGCCCGGTCGCTGCATCGGATCGAACCTGCATCCGTGCGCGAGGAGGTGGAAACGGCCGGCTTCATTCTGGACGCGGAGAGCACCATGCTCGCGAACAACGACGATTCGCATTCGGTCAAGGTGTTCGATCCGTCCATCAAGGGCGACACCGATCGCTTTGTCTATCGGTTTGTGAAGCCCTGAGAGGTTTCGGACCCCCTGACCTTGGACTCTAATTCGTCCCGCTACTGAAAGCGGGGGACGTAAATTAGGTCAAGTTATCCAGAGCAGGGAGAAGAAGGGGCGCAACTTTCGGGATCCGCGCCCCACATAGCGCGGCCAGGCAGCACCAGTCCTCCTATCAATGAAAAAGGGTGGCCAGGATGACAGGGAAGATCCGTCCGCAGAGCTTCCTTCGGCATGGATCCGGTACACACCCGATCCGTATGTGCGGAGGGTGGCTTGCGCACGGGGCGTCGCCTCAGTCACGTAGTAACCGATCCAAAGGCTATTGCACTGAAAATGGCTGACTGATCATTTTTAAGCGTCGTCATTGGCAGCGACGAAGGGATGAATCCACCTGTGGCCATCCTCGATGAGCACAGTGCCGGGCGGAGCGAGTTTATCCAAGACTAAGTCCAATGGGCGATGATAGTGCCCGCTTCCACGATGCGATTTGGGGAGTGAAGGATGACCGAAGATCCCCTCCCACCAACTGGCGGCAATTTCGGGAAGCGAACGATTCCTGTCTGCGAAGGAGTGCCAAGCTTCGAGCTTGAACCGATTCATCGATCCCAGCAGACTGCGATCACTGGTGTTGGCGTATGTCGGCGGCGCTTCCCAAGCCGACAATTCGGCGCTGCACTGGGGCCATTCCGGGTTGAAGTCGTAATGCAGTAGGAGCTTGAAGAGCTGCTGCCCTGCGTGAATGTGCAGGCACTTCAGGAATTCAGCTTGGCCCGCGAGCACAAGCCCCGCACCAGTACTGGCATTTAGCAGCGTCACGAACGGCTTGCGCTCGAAGAAGTCGAGATCCGCGTACCACTCACCCAGTGGATTGGTTGGCACAGGAGGTTCTGGCAGCCTGGCCGGCTGCCGAAGGCGCTTCAATAATTTGGTAGTGCAACACAGCGTGACCATGGCGGAATTCTAACGGTAATCGCTAGCTTGTTTTCTCAGCAAATTTTGCCAATCAGGGCGCGTCCACCACCTGCCGGAGCAGAGGGCGCTGACTTGAGTGCGATTAGCCCGTGTTATCGCGGATATTCACCTGACGGCTGCCCGGGGCGCAGATAGCAAAAAGTCTGTTAAGCGAGCCCGCTAGTCCAGTCATGGGCTAATTTGTGAAGACTCGTGAACACCGCATGATCTCTCGCGACCTAATCAAACCTCAATCTCACTTCCCCGGACGTGCCCGTCATTCCGTTCGTCATGGAAATCAGGCGCCGCCCCAGCCACAACCAGAGGGTCATGGAAGCGCTCAGGCTTCCGCGACCCATGGCAAGCTGTCGACGCCTCCTTCAACCGCGCAGCCCCACGTCGTTGAAGCCACCCTCTCACGATTTGGGTGGGGTATCGTCCGACTTTTTCGCACGGCGGCCGCCGGCAATCGGTAGCTGCCAGCCGCGCCGTACCGCCAGCATGCGCAGGACAAAGCACAATACGGCGCCAGCGGTCATGGTTGCCGCGATCGGCAAGCCCAGCATGGAGCCGATCACGACCACCGCCGCGCCGGCCAATGCGGCAACCGCATACAAGTCGGCGCGCAACACCATCGGCACGTCGGCCAACAGTAGATCGCGCGCCATGCCGCCACCGATACCGGTGAGCATGCCGAGCAGCGCCGCCATCACCGGGCTCAGTCCGAACGAAAGCGCTTTCTGTGCGCCGGCGACCGCGAACAGCGCGAGACCCGCCGCGTCGAACATGCGCACCGGGTTCTGTAACCGTTCGATCAGCGGCGCCCACCAGAAGGTGATCAGCCCGGCGCACACCGAGGCGGCGAGGTAGCGCCAGTCGCTGATCGCCGCCGGTGGTGCCGCGCCGATCAGCAGGTCGCGCGCGATGCCGCCGGCATTGGCCGCGGCGAACGACAGGACCAGCACGCCGAACAGATCGAGTTGGCGCCGCGTCGCCGCCGTCGCACCGCTGAGCGCGAACACGAACGTGCCGATCAGATCGGCGATCAACAGCAGCAGTTTCGTCGTCGGCATTTAGATATCCCTGTGCAGACGACACACTGTACCGTCAGACCGGTAATTCGTCTCGTATAGATAAGCGCAGGCTGGCAGCGCAGAGCGCCACGATTACGCGGCCTATCGGATCGCTACTTGACCGGTAGCCACGGCAGTGAGGCGACGACCAGCGTTTCAACACCGGTGCGCAGGGTTGGGTGAATGACCGGCGCGAACCGTGGGTTGTGGTTGGTCGGCAGATCATTGAGTCGGCCCGCGGCCCGCGCCTTCGAGTAGACCTCCGGATCGGTACCGCCGACAAACCAAAACACTGAGGGCACCTTCCATTGCGCGCCGAAGCAACCGAAATCTTCACTCGCCGAGGTTGGCAGCGTTTTCTCGACGCGTCCCTCTGGGAAATACTGACGGAACGCGTCGCCGACCTTCTGGTTCGCGTCGGCATCGTTGACAACCAGTGCGTAGTGATCCAGCGGTGTGATCTCCGGCGGCCTGGGCGCGCCCGACGCTGCTGCCTCGGCGTTGACGATGCGCGTGATCGCTGCAAGCACGCGCTTGCGCACGCCATCGTCGAAAGTGCGCACATTCAGCTTGATCAGCGCCTCGTCGGGGATCACGTTCTCTTTGGTGCCCGCTTGCAGCGCGCCGACCGTGACCACGGCGGCTTCGGTCGCGGCTAGCTCGCGTGATACGATCGTCTGCAGACGCAGCACGGTCGCCGCAGCCATCACCACCGGGTCGATGCTCGCCTGTGGCATCGACCCGTGCGCGCCGCGGCCAAACAGGCGGATCTGCAGGCTGTCGCCGGCTGAGGTGATCACGCCGGCGCGACCGCTAATCGTACCGGCCGAGCCGACCATCACGTGCTGGCCGAGCACGATATCGGGCTTCGGGAAGCGCACGAACAGGCCGTCATCGATCATCGCCTGCGCGCCGGTGCCGGTTTCCTCGGCAGGCTGAAATACTGCCATCACGGTGCCGTGCCAGTGCTCGCGCGCCTGCGCGAGCAGGGTGGTGGCGCCGATCAGCCAGGTGACGTGCATATCGTGGCCACACGCGTGCATTACCGGCACTGTATGGCCATCCTTGTCCTTCGCGGTAACCGTGCTCGCATACGGCAGACCGGTCGCCTCCGCGACCGGCAACGCGTCCATGTCGGCGCGCAACATCACGGTCGGCCCGTCGCCGTTACGCAGCAGGCCGACCACGCCGGTGTTGCCGATGCCGGTCGTCACCTCGAAGCCGGCCTGGCCCAGGTGGGCAGCGGCGATAGCTGCCGTGCGCGTCTCCTGCGTCGACAATTCCGGATGGGCATGTATGTCGGTGTATAGCGTTTCGAGCTCGGGAAGCAGGTTCTGCAGCTTCGCTAAACATCGATCGTAAACAGTCTTTCTTTTTGTGTTCACGTGACGCCTCCTGGCGTAGGCGTGGTGTGGCTTGGGTGACTTTTCGCGAGTGCAGCGGAGGCATGCGCACTAAGGTGACGATTGAGGATGTCACTTTCCGCCGAAGTGAGGGGCGCAACAAGCTCAAGCGTCCGCTCTGCTAGAAAAGCCACGTAATGGGAAGCGAAAGATCGCTCCGGGCGGCGCGTCCCTCTCGGCTCAGCCTTCGCGCGGCAGCACGGTGAGTACCTGCTCGGCGAAGACGTGCAGTTCCTTCATGTAATTGGTAAGAAACTCGGCGGTCGAGCTATTGGTAACCGTGCCATCCTCGGTAATCAAGCCCGGGGTGAAATGGATATACGCCTCGATCGTGTTCATCAACGGCGAGTTGCAGTAGCACAGTACCCCGCGTAGCTGTTGCTGGGCGACGGCAGTGCCGATCGAGCCAGGCGACGTACCGATCACGCCGGAAGGTTTGTTAGCGAAGGAGTTTTTTCCCCACGGCCGGCTGGCCCAGTCGATCGCGTTCTTCAGTGCACCGGGGATTGAGCGGTTGTACTCCGGCGTGACGAACAGCACTGCCTCTACGTCGGCGATCGCCTGCTTGAACGCGCGCGCCGCCGGTGGGTAGTCGGCGTCGTAGTCGTAGCTGTACAGCGGTAGGTCCTTGATCGGGATCTCCACCAACTCCAGTCCAGGGGCTGCGAGGCGGGTGAGCGCCTTGGCCAACAGACGGTTGATTGAGCCCTTGGCGAGGCTACCAACAAGATAGCCAACTTTGAACGTGGTCATGGGAGTTCCTTGGATGAGGTGGTGTGGTTGAAATGTCGGCGGGACCTTCAATGCCCGGTCGAATCGCCGTGACGGGTGGTCTCGAACAGGAACCAGGTGCGCCTCTCGTCTCGTCGATCCATTCCTCAATCAGGCTGGCGGTGGCGATGTCGTGCCGCTCATCGCACACCCCGTGTGCCTCGCGCAGGCGCGCAACCAGTGCCTAATTGTCCTCACGTAGCTCGGCCAGCATGTCCTTCGGCTCGGCGTGCTCGGCATCGTTGTCGTCGATGCGCTGCAACCGCGCGATATGGCCGATTGAGCGCAGCGTCGAGCCGCCGAGCTTGCGCACACGCTCGGCAATTGGGTCCGTCATCGCGAACAGCTGGTCGCCGCGGTCATCGAGCATCAGGTGGTAGTCGCGAAAATGCGGCCTGCTCATGTGCCGGTGAAAGTTCTTGGTTTTCAGGTACAGCGCAAACACGTCGGCAAGGATGGCATTCGTCGCGCCAGCCACGTCACGGGTGGCCTTGGCATTGAGGTCGGTGGGTGCGGTCAGCGGCGCGCGCTGCTTGCGCAACAGGGCGGCGTGGTCGGGGACAGGTTTTGTTTTCTTCATGACCTGATCCTTCTGCAGAGGCAAGATCTCGAGAGTTGGAGGGGCGGTCAGTAACCGACGGTGAAACGCTGCCGCGAATGCTTCGGCGTCTCCAATTCGTCGACGAAGGCGATCGCGAAATCCTCCATTGAGATCGAGCTTTTGCCGTTCGCGTCGTGGAGCAACTGGTCGCCGCCGAGGCGAAATTTCGTAGTCCGCGCGCCCGGCGCAAACTCGGCAGAGGGCGACAGGTAGGTCCAGTCGAGATCTTTTTCCGCACGCAGGACATCAAGAAACTTACGCCCCGCTTCTGCTTCCGGTTTGTAAGCCTCGGGGAAGCCCGGTGCGTCGAACAGTGACTGGCCGGGGGCCACTTCCAGGCTAGCTGCACCCCCTACCACCATCAGCCGATGCACGCCGGCCTGCTTCACCGCGGCGATCAGTGCCTGCGGGTTGGATGACTGAAAACGCGCGGCGCTGATGACTACGTCATGGCCTGAAAGCAGCGGGGCAAGCTGTGCCGGTTGAGTGGCATCACCTGCCTTCAGCGCCAGCCCGGGCCGACTCGCCAGTTTCGTGGTGTCGCGCACGATGCCGGTGACGCTGTGCCCGCGGCTGAGCAGTTCCGCCAGCAGGCGCGACCCAACACGGCCACTGGCTCCGATCAGTGCAATTTTCATGCAGAACCCTTGAGCATGGAGGCGACGAATCGCGCACCAGAGGCGCCGCTTGACAGCCTTCCATCTGAGCCAAAAAAACGGCCCGCCGGCCAAGCAAGAGTAACGCGGTGGTTGTATCCAATAAGTGCACGGAAATGGTATGGATACCGGCCACTACTGACGACGTCGAGCTGATGATGCCCGGTGTATGCTCAGCGTCCTGCTTGCATAGCCAGCGCACTATCGATCGTAAAATCTTTCCCACGCTCGGCATTGTTGTCTGCACAGCTCATTCATTTTTACGTGGGGTGGCATGTCATGAATTTGCGTATGCCGACGATTTTCTTCGGTCACGGCAATCCGATGAATGCGTTGCACGACAACGACTGGACCCTGGGCTGGGTCGCGCTCGGTCAGCGCCTGCCGCGGCCCCGCGCGGTGATTTCCATCTCGGCACATTGGTACGTGCCCGTCACCGCGGTGACTGCCATGGCGTCGCCACGCACGATCCACGATTTTGGCGGTTTCCCGCGCGAGTTGTTCGAGGTGCAGTATCCCGCGCCTGGTGATCTCGACCTGGTTCGCCGGGTGCGTGAACTGCTGAGTCCACTGGACGTGCACACAGATCTTTCGTGGGGGCTTGACCACGGCACTTGGTCGGTGCTGCGCCATGTGTTTCCCGCCGCCGACGTGCCGGTGGTACAACTCAGCATCGACGAGTCGCAGCCACCGGCCTTTCATTACGGGTTGGGCCGCTTGCTGCGGCCGTTGCGCGATGAGGGCATCCTCCTGCTCGGTAGCGGCGACGTGGTGCACAACTTGCACACCTATGCCTGGGGTCGTCATCCGGCGGAACCGTTTGACTGGGCTTTGCGTTTCGAGGAGAGGGTGCGCCAGCTGATGTTGCAGGGTGATCACCGGTCGCTGGTGAATTACGAATCGCTGGGTCCGGATGCGGAGCTGTCTCGTGCCCACACCAGATCACTACTTGCCGCTGCTATATGTGCTGGGCGCAAGCGACGAAGGCGACGCGGTGACGTTCCCAGTCGAGGGCATGGATGGCGGCTCGATTTCGATGCTTTCCGTTCAATTCGGCTGAACGCGCGCCACTCAGTCAGGCCTGCCGCGCGACCACCCGGCCGATGCCGCGCGCCAGAGAATCGAAGTCGCCCTGGTACAGGTAGCCGTTGACGTAGAAGCCGGGTGTGCCATTGACGCCGCTGCGTACGCCGCCCATGAAGTCGCGACGAATGTGGACGTCGATGTTGGGGTTGCGCAGCGTCGCGGCCATGGCGGCCTTGTCCAAGCCCAGCGCTCGCACGCCTCCCTCCAGACCGGCAGCGTCGTGGGCAACCCAGTCGCCCTGGTTCTCATATAGCCAGTCGTGCATGGCCCAGAACTGACCCTGGATGGCTGCTGCCTCGGCCAGCTCGGCCGCCATGTGCGCATACGGATGAGCCTGGCTTAGCGGGAAGTGGCGAAACACAATACGCAGGTTGCTGGCGTAACGGCGCTGGATCTGCTTCACCACCGGATAGGCCATGCCGCAAGCGGGGCACTGAAAATCGCCATACTCAACCAGGGTGGCCACCGCATCGGCGCTACCCTGGGTGTGGTCGTGCGCGGATACCGGCACCAATCTGTCTCTTCGAAATGGGAAAACATGTCAACAACAATGACGTCGCCACGGTGCGATTACGTAGGAGCGGGTCAGCAGGTGTCTAAGGACGACCTGGGGCTCAAATGTGGGCTATTTGAAGCAATCTGTCTTAAGCAGCCTTAGTATTATGGCGGCGATTATCTTCGGTCGGGCTCAACTAGACGTCCTTCCGGAGATATCCGTGCAACAGCGTATCCGCGCGCGATGGTTACCAAAAAAAGCAGCATGATTAGGTCAAGTTATGGGGGTAGGGCACGCCCCAGCTTCTGACCTTTAATAGGCGCTCGGGCCAGAACACACTCGCAGCCAGTAAGACCCGCCAGGTTTAGTCAGGCCCTATGAGCGTCGTCATTTAATCTGACTAACCCGCACGACGGCCGACCGTGACCTTTATTTGTTCCGGCTTCTTGGGCCTCATGTCACTGGCCACTTCGCCACCCTGGTGCATTTGCGCGTGGACGATCAGTGGCATCTCATCTGGTATCCGGGCACTTGAGCCTTTGTATGGCCTGGATCAAATGCGGGATGCACGTCGTTCTGGCACCAACGATCGCGACCTCTGTCGCGGGCCGGAACGCCTGACGCAAGCGATGGGCATCACCGGGGCGCAAAACGGCATTGATCTGGTCAAAGCGCGCGACGGTTTTGCGATCATCGATGACGGCATCGCACCACCCAAGGGGCTCATGGGTCGACCTCGTGTCGGGATCCGCGTCGGAACGCAATTGCCGTGGCGATGGAGCGTGCCGAATAGCCGGTACGTGTCGGGTCCCGTGGTGCTCCATTCCTAACATCAATCAGTCTGACCATTCTGAAGCGTCCGCCCGGGACCGGCCGCGGGATCACCGGGTACGATGATCGCGGCGATGCCTGCCTGGTGCAGTTGTTTGTTGAGCTTCGCCAGATCGGCCGTGCGTATGGCGTTCCATTGAGCGAGCGCCTGGTCGACGCTAGTCTGGTACTGGGCGAGCGCCTGTTGCTGACCGTCGGTCGGCGCATGGTCGGCGCCTTCGACATCGGTCGCGATCGCGGCGAGTGCGTCGCTGATCGCGTGCAGATTGAGGGACGTTTCGCCCGCGCCGTCGACCAGTGGTGTGGTTTTCGAGTGCAGCGAATCGGCGCTGTGGAGCAGCGCCTGGTGCGCGGCGCTCTTGCGAAGCCTGTGATCCAGGGCTTCCAGTTGATCGCGCACGGCTTCCACTTCGCCGTAGGCTTGCCATACGCGTTGAAGCACAGCCGCTATGTTGCGTGAGTAGGTGAGCCCGGCGGCCAGTTCGTCCTGGCTGGCCTGCTCGCGCGGGTCCAGAGCGATGACCAGCGGCGCGCGATACGACTTGCCGTCCACGTGGAGCACCATTTGATAGTTGCCCGGCAAGGCTAGCGGCCCTTCTGGTGTCACCGGCGTGTCCGAATCCCAGGTCGCGGCGATGCTGTAGCCGTACTCGATCGCCTGCGGGCGCGGATAGCGCAGATCCCATACAAAGCGATGGGTACCGGCCTTCGCGGACAGCGCGGCCCCTGGCTTCACCCAGTCGTCGGCGAAGTACCGTTCGGCGTCGAGCGTCGGTGGCTTGTCGGCGCTGGAGAACTGGCGCACGAGTTTGCCGTCGCTGTCGAGGATGTCGAGTGTTACAGGTCCCTTGGCGTTGGCTGCGAGCCAGTAGTCGATCACCGCGCCGCTAGGTGGATTCTTGCCAACCGGCGTTTCAGGCGGCAGTGGCGTGTCCTTGCTTTGGTTTGCGCGCACGCGCAGTGCCGTTGCCGGTGTATAGAGGTGCGCCACGGCGCGTTCGGTGTCGGCGGTAGCCTGGCGCAAGGGCGTCACGTCGTCGAGAATCCAGATCGCGCGGCCTTGAGTGGCGGCGATCAAGTCGTTGCCGTGCACGAGCAGGTCACGGACCCAGGCGGTCGGCAGGTTGCGTTGCAGCGATTGCCAGTGCGTGCCGTCGTCGAAAGAAACAAAGGCGCCGCGGTCGGTGCCCGCGTAGAGCAGTCCGGCGCGCCTGGGATCCGCGCGCACGACGCTGACGAAGCTGCCTGCAGGTAGTCCCGCGGCGATGTCGGTCCAGCTGGCGCCGTAGTCCTGCGTGCGCCAGGCGTGCGGATTGAAATCGTCCTGGCGGTGATTATCCACGGCGGCATACGCGGTGCCCGCTTGCAGCAACGAGACATCCAATGAACTGACCTGGGCCCACTCGGGCAGGCCTTTTGGGGTGACGTTGTGCCAGCTCTTGCCACCGTCCCGGGTGAGCTGGATGAGGCCGTCGTCGGTACCGATCCAGATTTCGTCGTTGCTCCGAGGCGACGGCGCGATGCTATAGATCACGCCATAGCCGCAGTCGCGCGCTTGTGCCGTGGTGGGGGATCCATCGCAATGCGTTGCGCCATCCTTCCTGGCATTCAACTCGGGACTGATTACATCCCAGTGCCGGCCCTGGTCGGTACTGCGGAACAGCACCTGCGCACCTAGGTACAAGGCATAGGGAGCCTGGGCCGAGAACGCGATCGGGGTGATCCAGGTGTAGTGGTACTTGAAGTCGGTCGGGCGCTCGCCGTAGCTGTTGACCGGCCATGGCGTGACGTTTTGCACGACGCCCGTGCGCCGATCCCAGCGCGATACGCGCCCACCGAGGCCGGAGCCGAACACGATGTTGGGGTCGCCCGGATACGGCAGGTCGTAGTCACGCTCGTCGCCGCCGACCGGACGCCAGTCGCGGTAGGAGATCGAGCCATAGTCGCTGCGACTGGCGATACCGACGGTGCCCGAGTCCTGCTGGCCGGAATAAATCCAGTATGGAAACTGCTCATCGGCGCTAAGGTGGTAGAACTGGCCGGTGGGCTGGTTGTACCAGCTGCTCCAACTCTGACCGCCATTGATGCTGATCACCGCGCCCTGATCGCTGGCGGTAATCATCCGCTGCGTATTTTTCGGGTCAATCCACAAGTAGTGGTAATCGTCGCCACCGGGCGCGCCTTTGAAGACCGTCCAGTGTTGACCGCCGTCATCGGAACGGCGGATCGACTGTCCGGCGGAGTAGATGCGGTCGCGGTTGCCGGGATCGACGGTGATGCGGCTGAAGTAGTCGTTGGCGAGCCAGCTTTCGTGACTGGTCGCGTGCCACGTCGCGCCGTCGTCATCCGATCGGTACAGCCCGCTCTCGCTTTTCGTCGTCGCATCGTTGACCACGGCATAGACGCGACCATGACCCGCCGTCGCGATGCCAATGCGTGCGAGCGTTTCGCTGGGCCAGCCATGTCCACTGATGCGCTTCCAGCTGATGCCGCCGTCGTTGGAGCGGTAGAGCCCGCTGCCCGGCCCGGCGTTGGGCTGGAAATAGGACAACCACGGATAGTTGCGCACTTGCCAGGCCGCGGCATAAATGATGTTGGGATGATCGGGATCGGCGGCCAGATCGACCACTCCGGTACCCGCATCGATGAAGAGTGTCTGTTTCCAGGTCTTGCCTCCGTCGGTGGAGCGGAACACGCCGCGTTCCTGGTTCGGCCCGTAGTAGTGACCGAGGGCTCCTACCAGCACGGTATCGGGATGCAGGGGATCGACCAGGATGGCGCCGATGTGGCGAGTCGCATCCAGACCTATGTGCTGCCAGCGTTTGCCGCCATCCACCGAGCGATACACGCCGTTGCCTGCACCGACGTCGTAGCGGGCAGCCACTTCGCCGGTACCCACGTAGATCACGTTTGGATCGGACGGCGCTACGGCCAGCGCGCCGACGGGCGAGGCCGGTTGCTCGTCGAATAGCGATTGCCAGGTGCGCCCGGCGTCGCCGGTCTTCCACACGCCGCCTCCGGCCGTGCCCATGTAAAACGTATTGGGCTGCGTCGACACACCGGTCGCCAGCGTCGCCCAGCCGCCTCGAAACGGTCCTACCTGCCGCCATTCAAGCGAATCGAGCACGCTCGAACCCAGCCCTCTAGTGGCGTTAGCCGCCCGGACCTGATTGGCGCCGGCCAGTAAAAGGCCGGCCATCACGATGACAGGGCAAAGCGCATGGCGTTTCAACATGGGGCGGCTCTCGCGGCGGAGTGGCGACATCGTTATGGGAAGGGCAGGACGGGCGAGCGGTGGCGTGCCGCGTCGTCCCTCACAGGGTGAGCTTCACACCGGTATACCAGGTGCGTCCTGCCGCCGGCTCCAGCCCCGTCTGCCACACCCGGTCGTAATACTGGCGATTGGTGAGATTGCTGATGCCCGCTAGCAGCTTGACAGTACGATTGAGCTGCCAGTCGCTCGCGAGATCCAGCTCGGTATAGGCGGGAATCCGTGCCGGCAGATAGGTGTTGCCGCTGCCCAGCGGCTGATTGGAATCCTGCCAATACTGCGCGGCCGATGACACCGCAGTCAGGCTGAGCTTGACGCGCTGCTCGACGCGCCAGGTCACGCCGGCCTTCAGCAGATAGCGCGGCGCATAGGCCGGTATCTTGCCGACTTGTCCCGGTATGGCACTGGCGGTGAAACGGGCATTCAACAGGCTGGCATTGAGGAAGCCCTCCAGGTGCTCGCCGTGATCAGCCAGCGAGGTCCGCGCGAAGAAGTCGTAGTTGAGCTGCCCCTCCATGCCGCGGCTGCGGGTGTCGCCGGTGTTCACCTCGATCACGTCGGTGGCGTTGATGTGCTGCGCCTCGATGCGGTTCTTGAAGTCGATCCAGAACAGGCTCGCGTCGTAGTAGAGGCCGGTGGCCGGCACGCCGTGTACGCCGACTTCCCAGGACAGCGACTTGGACGGATCAGGCGCATGCCCCGGCACGATATTGGCGAACGGCGAGGCCATGTCGAAGTAGCGCAGCGGCCGCCAGCCCTGCGACACGTTGAAATAGGTCTCGTTGCCGTGGCCAAAGTCGTTGCCGATGCCCAGTCCGAACAGCGGCACCGTGCGCGCATCTGCCTCGTTGATCAGCGGGCGGCGGAGGAAGGGCGGCTTGACGGTTTCCTCCACCGCTACCCGTTCGTGCTCCAGTCGCACCGAGGGGACGATATGGAAGCGGTGCGGCAAGCGGAACACGTTCTCGGCGAACACCGAGGCGTAATGCGAGCTGCGCGCCTGCACCAGCCGTGGCGTGCCGCTGCGGTCGTCGCGGTCGACGTAGAGGTCGGTGCTGCTCCACTGCCGGAACGGGTCGTTGCCGTCGAATAAGGTGGAGCCGACGGTGAAGGCATTGCCCTGGCCCCACAGCTTGCGCAGGCGCAGATCCAGGCCGGTGCTGCGGAATTGCTCGTCCTGGAGTGTGGTGGTGGACGGTGGCGGCTGGGGCGGCAGCGCCCCGTTGGCCGCACGACTGGCGAGGTCCTGATAGGCGAACCACAGCTTGCCGGTAAACAGCCAGCCATCGCCGAACTCGCGACTATGCCCCAGCACCAGTTGGTCGCGATCGACCCAGTCCCGGTTGTATGGCGTAGGCGTCGCCTGCGGGTTGGCCTGCCATTGCGGGTAGCTCAGCCGCCCGGCATCGCCGGAGGCCGCGTCGATCACGTGCAGGTCCAGCCACCACTGCTGTTGCGCGGTCGGGCGGTAGGCGAGGTAGAGATCCGCCTGACGCATCTGCGAGTCCGCGTTGGGGCGCGTGCCGTCGCTGCTGACATAGCCGGCGTCGACGCGGTAGCTCCAGCGTCCGCTGCTGCCTTCGAGCACATTGTAGGTCGAGTACAAGCCGTGATTGCCCACCACTTGTTCGGTGGTGAACGACAACGGCGCGTCGGCAGCCGGACGGCGCGACACAAAGTTGAGCACGGGTGCGGGCTCGGGCCCATACAACAGGCTGGAGCCGCCACGGATCAGCTCCACGGCGGCGAGGCCTTGGGTAAGCGGCATGGCATACAAGGTGGGAAAGCCGATCCAGTCGCTTTCCAGCGGAATGCCGTCCTGCATCACCAGCACGTATTCGGATTCTTGCGGATTGCCAAGGCCCCGATAGCTCAGGTTGAACTGGGTCGGGGTGGGCTGCTGGGATACCTGGATGCCGGGAGTGCGTGCCAGTAGCTGATCGAGGTTATTGCCTATCACCGTGGGCTGCTGGTCCAGATGCGTCACCGTGGTCTTCTTGGTCACGGTGATCAGTGTGCCGTCGACTTCGGCCAGCATGTACTCGAGCTTGGCCTTGAGGGTCTGGCGCCAGCTCTGGCCTTTGACTTCGACGGCCGGAAGATTGGTCGCCGGTTTCGGCGAGCTCTGGGCATGGTCGACTGGCGTATCGGGCGTCTGTTGCGCCAGTGCGGTCATGGAAGCCAGGGACAGGGCCAGGACCAGCGGCCGGGCGGTGTGATTTGGAATCGACAAGGGCTACCCAGGGTGGCGAGGCAAAGCGCTCTTTATCTTGCATTGGCAAGCGCACCGCCATAGGCCAAGCGTTTAGCTCCATGACTTCTGTCCCATCGTGCGGCTACTGCGACCTGTGTAGTGTCAGAGTCAGCGGCGCCGCTAGGGGATGCGGCGCCAGCCTTGCATCTGTCTTCTTGGCCGGTCGCGCTGCGACCGGGTGTGACCAGTTGGCGCAGGATTCATCAGCGGGAGGTTTGGTTTCATGCCTACACAATCGTTGTTCCTGGTGGCCGGGCTGCTGCTCATGGCCACGTCGGCGCACGCCTTGACCGCCGATGAGTTGGTGGCCAGGAACGTCGACGCCCGTGGCGGGCTCGACAAGATCCACGCCATCAAGTCGATCAAGCTCGACGGCAAGCTGCGCGTCGGTGGCCAGTTCGAGCTGGCCCTTGCCCAGTACAAGAAGGCGCCCGATTCGGTGCGCACCGAGGCCACCATCCAGGGCCTGACGCAGATCCAGGCCTGGGACGGTAAGAGCGCCTGGCAGATCTCCCCCTTCGAAGGGCGCCGGGATCCCGAGGCGATATCCGGTGACGACGCCAAGAGCCTGTCCGACGACGCGGCGATAGGCGGCCCGCTGGTGGACTGGAAGACCCAGGGCAACAGGCTCGAATACCTCGGCACCGAAGACATCGACGGTACCCAGGCGCACAAGCTCAAGGTCACGCTGAAAAACGGCGATATCGAGTATGTCTATCTCGATCCGGATCACTACCTCGAGATACGTACGATCGCCGACCAGATCGTGCGCGGCACCCACGTCGAGACCGTGACCGACTACGGTGACTACGAACAGGTCGACGGCGTGTATTTCCCGTTCTCTATTTCCTCCTCGACCAAGGAGGCTGGCCCGTTTGCCAAGCAGCAGATCACGATCGAGAAGGCCGTAGCCAACGTGGCGATGGAAGACAACCTCTTCGCCTTCCCGCACGCTACCGGGACCGTGCACGCCGCTGCAGGAGCGAAGCCATGAAACATCTTCCATGCAAGCTGGCGGTGCTACCCGCCATCGTCCTGCTCTCGTCATTTTCGTTCGCTGCAGGTGCGCAAGCGGCAGCACCTGACGCGGCGAAAGCGCCGGCCAAATTCGACGCTGGCGTGATCTCCGGCCTCGGTGCACGCAACATCGGCTCGGCCGCCATGAGCGGACGTATCTCCGCGCTTGCGGCGGTGCCGGAGAAGGACGGTAAGCTGACCGTCTACGTCGGTGCGGCGAGCGGTGGCGTGTGGAAATCCAGCGACGGCGGTACCACCTACAAGCCGGTATTCGACAAGCAGGCGGTGCAGTCGATCGGTGATATCGCGATCGATCCGTCTAACCACGAAACGATCTGGGTCGGTACCGGCGAGTCGTGGACGCGCAACTCCGTGTCGATCGGCGACGGCATCTACAAGTCCACCGATGGCGGCGAAACGTGGACCAACATGGGCCTGAAGGGCTCCGAACGGATCGCCAAGATCCTGATCGATCCCAAGGACGGCAATACCGTCTATGCCTGTGCTCCAGGCAAGCTGTGGAGCGATTCGTCCGATCGTGGCCTGTACAAGACCAGCGACGGTGGCAAGCACTGGAAGCTGGTGCTAAGCGGCAAGAATCTCTCCACGGGCTGTGCCTCGATCACGATGGATCCGAAGGATCCGAACGTGATCTTCGCAGGCCTGTGGGATTTCCGTCGCAAGGGCTGGACCTTCCGTTCCGGCGGCGAATCACCGACCGCACCGTCCGGCAGCGGCCTGTTCCGCTCCGCCAATGGTGGCCAGTCCTGGACCGAAGTCACCGCCGCGGCCAACCAGGGTTTCCCGAAGCAACCGTTTGGCCGTATCGCGGTGACGGTGGCACCTTCGAATCCAGCCATCGTCTACGCCCTGGTCGAGTCGCCGGATTCGGCGCTGTACCGTTCCGACGATGGCGGCAAGACCTGGCAGCAGCGTGACAAGAGCCAGTTGATGGTATGGCGGCCGTTCTACTTTGCCAGCCTGATCGTCGATCCGAACAACCCGGATCGCTTGTTCAAGCCCGATCTCAGGCTGATCCAAAGTCTCGACGGCGGCAAGAGTTTCTCCAATGTCGGTGGCGGCGCCCACGGCGATTCGCATGTGCTGTGGATCGACCCGCGCAATACCCAGCACACCATCGTCGGCGACGACGGCGGACTGTGGTATTCGACGGATGGCGGCAACAAATGGTGGAAGGGCAACAACCTGCCGGTATCGCAGTTCTACCACGTGAGCGTGGACGACGCCGATCCCTACCGTGTCTATGGCGGTGTGCAAGACAACGCCTGCTGGGCCGGCGATTCCGCCTATCCCGGCGGTATCGCCAACCAGCAGTGGACGAACTATTGCGGTGGCGATGGTTTCTGGATGTTCGCCGATCCGGCCGATGCCGATTACATCTATATGGAGACGCAAGGCGGCAGCATCACGCGCGTCAACCGGCATACCCATGAAGCGCGCGATATTCAGCCCAAGGCGAACTACCACGAGAAGCTGCGCTGGAACTGGAACACGCCGATCGCGTTGAGCCCGAACGAGAAGGGCACGATCTATATGGGCGCGCAGTTCCTGTTCCGCTCGCGCGACCATGGACAGAGTTGGCAGCGCATCTCGCCGGATCTGACCACCAACGATCCGAAAAAGCAGGAACAGGAGAAGTCCGGCGGCGTCACCGTGGACAACTCCGCAGCGGAAACCTATACGACGATCTATTCGATCAGCGAATCGCCGAAGCAGGCCGGCCTGATCTGGGTCGGCACGGACGATGGCAATCTGCAGCTCACCCGCGATGGCGGCAAGAGCTGGACCAAGGTAGGCGGCAGTATCAAGGGCCAGCCCGCCGACACCTGGGTGTCATGGGTGGAGGCGAGTCCGCATGAGGCCGGCACCGCCTATGCAGCGTTCGATCGCCACAGCTTCGGCGACATGAACCCGTATGTCTACAAGACCACCGATTACGGCCAATCGTGGACCCCCCTGGTGACAGGGCAGGACAGCAAGGGTCTGCGTGGCTATGTACACGTCATCCGGCAGGATCCGCTCAAGCCGAATCTGTTGTTCGCCGGCACCGAGTTCGGCCTGTGGATCTCGATCGATGGCGGGGCCAACTGGGCGCAGTTCAAGGGCGGGGACTTCCCGGCCGTGGCCGTGCGCGATATCGCCATCCAGCCGCGCGATGGCGACCTGGTACTAGCCACCCACGGCCGTGGCATCTGGATCGTGGATGACATCACGCCATTGCGCGCGCTCGATCCCAAGGTCCTCGGCAGCGAAGCGATGTTCTTGCCCTCGCGGCCGATTCAGCAACGCATCGATGCGTTTGGCGGCTGGCCGGGCGGAGACGCCGGTTTCGTCGGCCCGAACCCGCCGGAGGGTGCGGTCATCACCTACTACCAGCGCGATCGTCATCTGTTTGGCAAGCTCAAGATCGACGTGCTGGATAGCAAGGGCAACCTGGTCGACACCATTCCGGCCAGTGTGCGTCGTGGCATCAACCGGGTCCAATGGTCGATGCAGACCAAGGCGCCGCGCGTGCCTCCGGCAGCGCAGATCGCTGGCAACTCGATCCAGGGCCCACGCGTGCCGCCGGGCATCTATACGGTGCGCATGACTAAGGGCAAGGACGTGTTCGAGAGCAAGCTCGAGGTCGGCCTCGATCGCCGCGACAAGTTCAGCGTGGCCGATCGCCAGGCGCAGTTCGACGCCGCTAACCGGGTCAAGCAGCTGTTTGGTGACATGAGCGACCTGGTGGCACGGATCAACGCGGTGCGCCACGACGCTGAGGCCGAGGCCGCCACGCTGCCCGCTGAGGATGCTACCCGCAAACAGCTCGCCGATCTCGGCGACAAGGCAAACGATATTCGCAAGAAGATCGTGGCGACGACCGAAGGCGGAGCGATCACGGGTGAGTTGCGCCTGCGCGAACACACCGACGAACTGTACGGAGCGATCATGTCGTACGAGGGCCGACCGTCAGACTACCAGCTGGCTTCGCTCGACGCGCTCAAGCGCGAGCTCGGTGACGTGCAGAAGGCCTATGCCGATTTCACCGCCAACGACCTGAGCAAGACCAATGCCGTGCTCAGCGCGAAGCACCTCAAGGAAATCACGGTGCCGAAGACGATGCCGGAGGAGGACGGTGCAGCGGGCGGTGGCAAGGCGGCGCTGGAGGCGGCCATGCGGGGCCTGGAGCAAGAGCGCGATTGAAGACGGCGGCTCACGTGAAACTCGAAAGATGGCATGAATCGGGGCGCATCGGCGCCCTGATTTATTCACGACCTGGCCAGTTGTTGTCAGCGTCGGCTTAACCCTTTGACTCGTTTTGTACTAAGGAATTGCCCATGCTCTTGCGTCGCCGCCTTGCGGTTCTTGCCCTTGGAATCTCCACAGCGCTTAGCGCGCATGCGGCCATTGATCCTTCGTTGTACCAGGATCTGCACTGGCGCCTGATCGGGCCATTTCGCGGCGGTCGCGTGCTGACGGCCGCCGGCATCCCCGGGGACAGCCGCCATTTCTATTTCGGTGCGGTCGATGGTGGCGTATGGGCGACCCAGGATGCGGGGCGTACCTGGCAGCCGATCTTCGACGGGCAGCAGGCTGGTTCGATTGGCGCGTTGGCCTTGGCGCCATCCGA
The DNA here is from genome assembly GCA_963765335.1 of uncultured Gammaproteobacteria bacterium. Lineage (GTDB taxonomy): Bacteria > Pseudomonadota > Gammaproteobacteria > Xanthomonadales > Rhodanobacteraceae > Dyella. The sequence goes on from CAVXWA010000019.1 coordinate 49,102, forward strand.
CCCGAGCACGATCTACGTGGGCTCGGGTGAAGCCGACATGCGCTCGGACATCGCCCATGGCGATGGCATGTACAGATCAACGGATGCCGGCAAGCACTGGACCCATATTGGCCTGGAAGACACACGGCAGATTGCCAGTGTGCTGGTGGATCCGCGTAACCCCAAGGTGGTGTTCACCGCTGCGCTTGGCCACGCCTACGGCGCCAATGCCGAGCGCGGCGTATTCCGCACTACCGACGGCGGCAAGCACTGGGACAAGGTGCTGTTCAAGGATGCCGACACCGGCGCGATCGACCTGGCCTTCAAGCCCGGCGACCCTGACACGATCTACGCGGCGCTGTGGCAAACGCGGCGCCCACCGTGGAGCGTGTATCCACCTTCGAACGGGCCGGGAAGTGGCCTGTATGTATCGCACGACGGCGGCAATCACTGGAACCAGCTGCAAGGCAACGGCTTTCCTGCACATCCAGGCCGTATTGGCATCGCGCTGGCGCCGAGTCAGCCCAATCGCGTGTATGCCCTGGTCGACGCGGCGCAGGGCGAAGGCGGCCTGTACCGATCCGACGACGGCGGCGCGCACTGGAAGCACCTCTCCGACGACGAGCGTATCTGGAAGCGGGGTTGGTACTTCTCGCGCCTGACGGTGGATCCGAAAGACGCCGATCGCGTCTTCGTGATGAATACCATCGTGTTGCGCTCCGACGACGGTGGCAAGCAGTTCATCGCCATGAAGGGCGATCCAACCGGCGACGATTTCCACCAGATGTGGATCGACCCGACCGAGCCGTCTCGACAGATCCTGGGTACCGATCAGGGCGCCGTGATCACGCTCAACGGCGGCAAGACCTGGAGCACCTGGTTCAACCAGCCGACGGCGCAGATCTATCACGTCAGCACGGATAACCGCTTCCCGTACTGGGTTTACGGTGCGCAACAGGATTCCGGCGCGGTGGCGCTACCCAGCCGTGGCGGCGGTGATGGGATCACCATGGCACAGTTTCACGAGATTACGCCCGGCGGCGAGAGCGGCATGATCGCCCCTGATCCCGACGACCCGGACATCGTCTACGGCGGCAATGTCGACAAGCTCGACACGCATAGCGGGCAGACGCGTGACGTCGATCCCACGCTGGCCTATCCCGCCGCTCACTATCGTGGCGCGTGGACGCTGCCGCTGACGTTCTCCAAGCGTGATACGAAGGTGCTGTACTTCGCCAACCAGCGGCTGTTCCGCACCGCCGACGGTGGCGATCACTGGACGGCGATCAGCCCCGACTTGACCCGCGAGGATGCCGGCATACCGTCCAATCTCGACGCGACCACGGCGGCAGACGATAATCACATCGATGCGCGCCGTGGCGTGATCTACACCATCGCACCCTCACCGCTCAGCGCCAAGGCGCTGTGGGTGGGCACGGACGACGGGCTGGTCTGGCGTAGCGACGACGACGGCGAACATTGGCGCCAGGTGACGCCCAACACGCTGACGCCATGGTCCAAGGTCGGCGGCATCGAACCGTCCCACTACGACGCCAAGGTTGCCTATCTGGCGGTTGATCGCCATCGGCTTGACGACGATACGCCCTACATCTACCGCACCGGCGACGGCGGCGGCAGCTGGACGCGCATCGACGCCGGCCTTCCCGCCGGCGGCTTCGTCAACGTCGTGCGTGAGGATCCCGTGCGGCGTGGCCAGTTGTACGCCGGTACCGAAAAGGGCATCTATGTGTCCTTCGACGATGGCGCGGATTGGCAGCCGCTACAGCAAAACCTGCCGGTGACCTCGGTGCGCGACATCGACGTGCATGGCAGCGACCTGGTCATCGCCACGCACGGTCGCGGTTTCTGGATCATGGACAATGTCACGGCGCTGCAGCAGGTCAACGACGTGCGCGACGGCGCGGTCACCTTGTTCAAGCCGGCCGACGCGATCCGCGTGCGACCGCCCAGCTTCACCGGCACGCCGTTCCCGAAAGACGAGCCGATGGCGACCAACCCGCCCGACGGTGCCGTCATCGACTACGCACTGCCCAAAGGTATCAAGGGCACCGTGACGCTGACCGTGTTCGACGCAAAGGGCAACAAAGTGCGCGGCTTCAGTAGCGCCGACGCGGTCACACCGCCGGATTCGAGCAAGCTCGATACCGCGCCGGAATGGGTGCCCGAACCGATACGCCTTTCCACGACCGCTGGCATGCACCGCTTCGTGTGGGATCTGCACTATCCGCAGCCCGTGGCCGCCACGCCCGATCCCGAGAAGGAAAACCTGGGCGTGTGGGCGGCACCCGGCAACTATACCGTTGAGCTCAATGTCGCTGGTCAGCGCTATCGACAGCCATTGCGGCTGCTTGTCGATCCTCGTGTGAAGGTTTCCGACGCCGCCTTGCAGCGCGAATTTGCGCTGGCACGCAAGGTAGAGGAAGCCGCCGAACAAACGGGGACGGCCACGACCGAGGCCACCCACTTGCTCAAGGAGCTGGACGCACGGCAGGCGCACGCTGACAACACTCTGCACACCCAGATCGCGAGCTTGCGGGACAAGACCATGGACCTGTCCGGAGTCGAGCTGCATCCCGATCCGCGCAACAGCATGGGTGCACCACCTCGGCGCACCGATAGCCTGAGTGCCCTCTCGATGAACCTGGGCAAGCTCAAACAAGCGGTCGATGGTGCCGATGCCGATCCCAGCAAGGACGCCTTGGCGTCCTACGCTGTACTGGCGCAGACACTGACCGCCACGCTCGACGCATGGAAGCAGTTGAAGAATGCCGATCTGGCGGCGATCAACGCAAAGCTTAAGGCGGCCGGGCAAAAGCAGATCGCCTTGTGAGATACGTTCAAGGCCACGCGCTTGCGCACGCGTGGCCTACAGACTTGATGGGCCGTCTGAATATTTCCTTAGCTCGTCAATAGCCTGACCATGGCGGCGCTGACCGAGCACGCGATGGCGCATATTCCCATCGCCGGCTCGCTGCCCGTCATGGAGGTGGATGCGGCGCCGGCATGAGACCGCAGGCCCAATTCCGGACATTAGGGCAGGGCGA
>CAVXWA010000020.1:0-155390 GCA_963765335.1 uncultured Gammaproteobacteria bacterium
GACAGGCCCTGGCCGAGGACCTCACCAGCGAGACCTTCCTGCGGGCGCTGCGCCGGATCACCTCGTACACCTCGCAGGGCGTCGACATCGGCGCCTGGTTCATCACGATCGCTCGCAACCTGGTCGCCGACCACTACAAGTCGGGCCGCTACCGGCTCGAGGTGCAGGTGCAGGAGGTTCGCGACGACCGCACGCTCGACGGTCCCGAGGACCAGGTCCTCGACTCCCTCGACCACCGCGTGCTGCTCGAGGCCGTGACCAAGCTCGGCGCCGAGCAGCAGGAATGCATCGCCCTGCGGTTCCTGCAGGGGTTGTCGGTCAGCGAGACCGCCGTCGTCATGGGCAAGAACGAAGGCGCCATCAAGGCGCTGCAGTACCGAGCCGTCCGCAGCCTGTCCCGGCTGCTTCCCGCAGGGTTCGTCCGATGAGCAGCCGCGCACAGACTGTTCGCCGACGCCCTCGACGGCCTCGCACTCCGACCTTCCACGGCGACGATGATCGGTTGCTTGTAGTCGTAGAACGGCTGCGTTCACTGCCCGAGGCAGGTGCCGGAGCTGCTGCTCGCCCCGACTTCCGGGCCCAGCTGCGCACCCGTCTGCTCGCGGAGGCGGCCACCGCCGACGCAGGATCCGGAGCGCAACCGTCGTCCCGATCAACAGCCGCTTCACCAAGAGCTGGGCCAGCCGCCACCGCGGTCGCATCGCCCTCGGCGGCGTCGCGGCCGGCATCGTCGCCATCGCCGGCGTCTCTGTCGCGGCCTCGCACTCGCTGCCCGGCAGCCCGTTCTACCCGATCAAGCGCGGGCACCGAGTCGGTCCAGTACGCGCTGGCCGGCTCCGACGAGCACCGGGGCACGCTCGAGCTGGCTTCGCCCGCACCCGTCTGCACGAGATCGACCAGCTGACCCAGCACAACGCCGCGTACGGCATCGCGCCCGTCGACCGGCCCGCAGGCGGCCGGCGGCAACACCGTGCTGGCGGAGTCGACGTCGTCCAAGGTCGTCGGACTGTTCGCTGACATGGACTCCGAGGCAGCCAAGGGTTCGTTCCTGCTGGCCCGTTCCTTCCGTGACAACCCGCGGCCGGGGCCGATGCTCGCGGTCCAGAAGTTCGCCATGAGCCAGGCCGCCGGGCTCGCCGAGATCAAGGGGCGGCTGGACGGGACAGCGCTGAACAAGGCGACGAAGTCGCTCGCGTGGGCCAAGACGGTCGTCGCCCAGTCGACGGCTGTGCTCGCAGTCGTGCACGCCCACGACCTGCCCGCCATCGAGCGCGATCGGCCTCAGCGGACCACTCGACCCTGACCAAGCGCCCGGTGCCCCGCCGGCCACGGCAGAGCCCAGCTCAGCCCCGCTGCAGCCCGTCGGCGAGCAACCCCGGCCCTGTGGTGACGCCGCCAGCCTCCATGGCTCCGACCGCGTCCCCCGCGACCACGGGCCCCGCCGCTGTCGTCCCTCTCATCCCCAGCGCCGGCCCCACGCCGACGACTGACCCGGCGCTCCCGAGCACCGGCCCCACGCCACCGACCACTGACCCGGCACCGCCGACCACCGACCCGGCACCGCCGACCACCGACCCGGCACCGCCGACCACCGACCCGGCACCGCCGACCACCGACCCGGCACCGCCGACCACCGACCCGGCACCGCCGACCACCGACCCGGCACCGCCGACCACCGACCCGGCACCGCCGACCACCGACCCGGCACCGCCGACCACCGACCCGGCACCGCCGACCACCGACCCGGCACCGCCGACCACCGACCCGGCACCGCCGACCACCGACCCGGCACCGCCGACCACCGACCCGGCACCGCCGACCACCGACCCGGCACCGCCGACCACCGACCCGGCACCGCCGACCACCCAGGCGCCACCGCCGACCACCGACCCGGCACCGCCGACCACCGACCCGGCACCGCCGACCACCGGCACCGCCGACCACCGACCCGGCGCCGCCGGCACCGCCGACCACGCCGACCCGGCACCGCCGACCACGCAGGCGCCACCGCCGACCACGCGACCCCACCGCCGACCACCGACCCGGCACCGCCGACCACCGACCCGGCACCGCCCCGCCCACCGACGCACCCGCCCCGACCCCGACCGCGACGTCCGACCCGCCCAGTGACCCGCCTGCAACGACCGTCACAAGCGACCCTCCGCCCGCTGTCGTACCGGTGGACGTTCCCCCCAGCGCAGGATCGGGGGACAGCTCTCCACCGATCGACGTGCCAGCCGCGGTCACTGCCAGCTCTGTCTCGGGCGCGACTCCGGCGCTCGTCTCGCCACGTGGTCGGCAGCGCTGCGGCCAGTCACGCCGCGACCAGCATCGCGCTCAGTGCGTCCGCAAGACAGCTCAGCCATGCCCCGCCGCTGGACTCTGCCTAATCGCTGCCAGAGCCCTCTCGGCGCCCGCCGAGAACGCACGTCGGACGGCAGGGCCCCCCGGTAGGGTTGATCGATGAAGCGCTTCCCGGGTCGCCGCGGCGAGGCAGATCCGGCGCGGGTCTCCCCTGAGCAGCGCACCGCGGTCGCCGGCGAGGCTTCAGCGGCCGCCGCAACGGTCCAAGCGCTGGCTCCTACGATCGAGCCCGACCCGACCGGCGCCGCCTTCTTCGACGTCGACAACACGATGATGATGGGCTCGTCGATGTTCCACATCACCCGAGGACTGGCGGCTCGCAAGTTCTTCACCACACGCGACCTGGGCCGCTTCGCCGTGCGCCAGGCGCTCTTCCGGATCGGCGGCAGCGAGCCAGTCGGGTACATCCACCAAGCCCGCAAGGCGGCACTCGCCTTCGCCTCAGGCTGGGAGGTCGACGAGGTCGTCCGGCTCAGCGAGGAGATCTACGACGAGCTCATGGCCGAGCGGATCTGGCCGGGCACCCGGGCTCTCGCGGAAGGACACCTCGACCGCGGCCAGCGGGTCTGGCTGGTCACGGCCACCCCGGTCGAGCTGGCCTCCGTCATTGCCAACCGGCTGGGCCTGACCGGCGCTCTGGGCACGGTTGCCGAGAGCAAGGACGGCGTCTACACCGGAGAGCTGGTTGGCGAGATGTTGCACGGGCCGGCCAAGGCTGCAGCGATCCGGGCTCTCGCCGAGCGCGAGGGACTGGAACTCTCCCGGTGCACCGCGTACGGCGACTCGGCCAACGACATCCCGATGCTGTCCCTGGTCGGCACCGCCGTCGCGATCAATCCCGATCCGGAGCTGCGTCGCGTGGCGAAGGAGCAAGGCTGGGTTGTCCGGGACTACCGGAGCGGGCGCAAGGCGTTGAGGGTGGGCGTGCCGTCCGCGGCAGCCGTCGGAGCGATCGCCGGGGCGGTGTCGACTGCTCTGGCGTTGCGCCGGCGCCGTTCGGACGCCGCATTGTTGTTCCAGGGGAAAGGACCGCTGTGACCGTACGACCGGAGCTGTTGCCGGCCAAGAACGACGCCTGCTGGTGCGGCAGCGGACGGCGGTACAAGAACTGCCACCGCCTCGGTGACCTCAACCCTGAAGCCGCGTCGGTCAAGGCCGTGCCCCAAGCGCCGGCTCGCCGCGTTCGGCCCGGCCGGCTGAGCCCTCGTCGCGCCGTACCCGCGTCGATCCCCCGCCCGCCCTACCGTCCCTGCCCGGCGGAGAGCCGCAGGACCGCGGGTCCGGCGCCCGACGGTCTCCCGAGGTGATCGAACGGATGAGGGTCGCGGGGCGCGCCGCCGCGGAGGTGCTGGCCATCGTCGGTGCTGCCGTTGCTCCGGGCGTCTCCACCGACGAGCTCGACGCAATAGCCCACGCGGAGTGCATCAAGCGCGGAGGCTACCCGTCGCCGCTGGGCTACCGGGGCTTCCCCAAGTCGCTGTGCACCTCGGTCAACGAAGTCATCTGTCACGGAATCCCGGACTCGACCCGGCTCCGCGAGGGCGACATCGTCAACTGTGACGTGACCATCTACCTCGACGGCGTGCACGGCGACACCAACGCGACGTTCTGTGTCGGCGAGGTCGATCCGGTGACGGCTTCGCTCGTCCGAGTGACCCGCGAATGCCTCGAGCTGGCGATCGCGACCGTCCGACCGGGGATCGAGGTGCGATCCATCGGCGCGGCGATCCAGCAGCATGCCGAGAGCCACGGTTTCGGCGTCATCCGCGACTTCGTCGGGCATGGGATCGGCGAGCAGTTCCATACCGAGCCGCAGATCCCGCACTACGACGACGGCCGGTCCACAGCACGCTGCTCGTGCCCGGCCAGACCTTCACCATCGAGCCCATGATCTCGGTCGGCGACTGGCACATGAAGATGTGGGACGACGGCTGGACGGCGGTCACCGCCGACCTGTCGCGGTCGGCGCAGTTCGAGCACATGATGGTGGTCACCGACACCGGCGTAGAGGTCCTGACCGCCGCCGGCTAGTCCCTCCCGGGCGTGTATGACCTGCGGGCCTCTCAAGCGCAGCCGCTCTGCAGCAGTGTCATACACCGTCACAGAGTCGGGCTTGTGACCTACGCTCGGTCCGACCAGCGATCCGTGGCCTGCGCGTGAACCGCTGGCGGCGGATTGCGCCGTGGTGCAGCCGGTCGACCAGGCGACCTGCTCGACGTAGCATGGGCTGACTCGTACTGGACCTGAGGCACGCTCCACCCGGAGGGGTCCAATGGCGGATCTGCTCAGCGGCGGCGCCCGGACACGCCAGGGCGCGGCGGCGGCCGCAGGCGTCGAGGTCGTGGTGTACGCGGGTGACGCGTACGCCATCGACCTGCCCGACGCAGCGTCGACATCGAGCACGCCCAGCAGGTGCTGCAGGCCACGTCGCCGACCCGGTCGCGACTGCTTCGCGAGATGGCCAGGGTGCGCGCACCCCGGCGGCCTGGTCGCCGTACGCGACGCCGACTACGCCGCCATGACCAGGGCACCTGCAGCGGCGGCGATGGACCGGTGGATGGACATCTACCGGGCCACCGCGCGGCAACGGCGCCGCCGAGGCGGACGTGCTGCTCGGTTGGGCGCAGCGGCCGGTCTGGCCGACGTGACCGCGAGCGCCAGCACCTGGTGCTTCGCGACGCCGGAGGACCGGCAGTGGTGGGGCTCGCTGTGGGCCGACCGGACCGAGGGCACCGCGTACGGCAGCAGGCGATCGCTGCCGGCCTGACACGCAGCAGGGCTGACGGGGTGGCGTCAGCGCGGACGCGCCTGGGCGGACGCACCCGGACGGCTGGTTCGTCGTCGTTCACGGCGAGATCCTCTGCCGGATCAGCTGACGACGAGCGGCCGATCGTCGAGACCCGCCACCGGCGCTGCCCGCGAGACGGTCCGCTAACGCACTGCTAACGCGGTGAAGCAGGGCGACGCTGGCCCACCACCACACGCCAGGTAGAAGCCCCGGTCATGGCGAATGGGCGGCCTGGTCGTTCGGACGAGAATGCTCCACAGAGCCGGGCTGGTGTAAATCAGCAGGCCCAGAACCAGCGCGGCTCCTGCGCGGCGGTCACGGGAACGCCAGAGACACCGACACGAGGGCCGTGGCCAGTCGCTCATGATCCACGACGTCCAGTAGGCACCCGAGCGTTCGACAGGTCGAGGCTAGCCCTGCTTGAGCGGGAAGCGGAACACATTGACGACCGCGAGCGCACCTACGAACCAGGACGCAGCCAGCGGCCACCAGGGGCTTGACCGGCGCGGCGCACCCATGCCCCAGGTCTGCCATGCGACCCCGTACAACACCGCGAGCGACCGATGGCCGAGCTCCGCCTGCCCGGCCGCGATCACCGGTCGTCGGCGCGGTCCTGCCGCAACGGCGACTGGGTCGGCTGGACTCCCCCGCTTCTGCACCGAGCTGTGCGCCCTCACCGTCGTCAACGTGCGCAATGTCCAGCGGAGGTGACGGTGCCCATCTCGCCCGACTTCTATATCGCTGCGTTCGCCATGAGCCGGGACGGCCGCAAGCTCGCGGTGAGCTACTACGGCCGTCGATCCGGAGGGCAAGCTCGACGCCGCCCCTGGCTACGTCGAGGTGACCACGGTCGCCACCGGCCAGGCTCGTACGCGTCCCCGGCGTCCAGACCGCCGAGAAGCAGGCGGCGGACGTGGCGTGGACCCCCGACGGGCGGTCGCTGGCGATCGGGGTGGGGTTGCCCGACCAGGACGAGCGGGGATCGGGCTGTGGCCGGCGAACGGCGGCAGGCTACGCGTGCTCCCGGTCGCTACCCCGGGCGGCTACCGCCCTCGGCGCTGGTCGCGTCGTAGCCGGATCAACTCCCGGCGAACGGGCATAGCTGGGTGGTGGATCGCTTGACTCCACTACCTGACCCCGACGCACAGGAGGCCCCGCATGAAAGCCATCGTTCTGGACGAGTTCGGCGGACCCGAGGTGCTGCACGTGGTGGACGCCCGCCGTGCCGGAGCCCGGCCCCGGCCAGATCCGGGTTGCCGTCCACGCAGCAGGCGTCAATCCGTACGACGGCAAGGTGCGTTCCGGCTCCGTACGAACAGTTCTTCAAGACCCCGCTGCCGGCGATCCTCGGCCTCGAGCTGGCCGGGACCGTCGACGCGCTCGGCGAGGGAGTCACGGACGTGGCCATCGGCGACCGGGTGTTCGGCTGGGCGAAGCAGCCGGCCGGCTCGTACGCGGAGCTCGCCCTGTCCGAGACCTACGGCCGGTTGCCCGACAGCCTCGACTTCGTCCGCGCGGTGACCCTGCCGGTGGCGGCGGAGACCTCGCTGCGCGCGCTGGCGCCCGCTCAACCTGCAGCCGGGCGAGACGCTTGCTCGTTCACGGGGCCAGCGGATCCGTCGGTGCACTGGCCACCCAGCTCGCCCTCCGCGCCGGCGTCACCGTGATCGGCACCGCGAGCGCCGAGAACCAGGAGCGGGTACGGTCCCTCGGTGCGATCGCCACGACCTACGGCGACGGTCTGGTCGAGCGGGTCAGGGCGCTGGCGCCCGAACGGGCGTGGACGCTGTCCTGGACACCGCCGGCAAGGGCGCGCTGCCGGCGTCGATCGAGCTGCGCGGCGGCACCGACCGGATCGTCACCATCGCTGACCCGAGCCGCTCGCTCGCTCGGCGTCGCGATGGCCACCGGCGGCAGTGTCGACGTCGACCTCACCGGGCTGGCCGAGCAGCTGGCCAACGGTGAGCTGACGACCACGATCGGCGGCACCTTCCGGTTCAGCGAGGCCGCGAAGGCCGCCGAGGTCAACGACAGCGGTCACGCCGGCGGCAAGATCGTTCTCGTACCCTAACGATCGCTCGCGGCAGCGGGTCAGGACGTCGGCGTAGGACCGGGCGAGCGCGGCGAAACCCTCGTCGAGGCTGACCGACGGCTGCCACTGCAGCGCCTCGCGGGTGCGGCGCTGGTCGAACCAGTGCGCGGTCGCCAGCTGCTCGGCGAGGAACCGGGTCATCGGCGGGGTGTCCGTACGGTGCAGCACCCGCCAGGCCAGCCTCGATCGCCGAGCCGACCGGAGCCGCGACGGACAGCGGCACCCGGCCGCGCGGACCCGGCACGCCGGCGGCCGCGCAGAGCCGGTCGCAGGATCTCGGCGACCGGGCGCGGCTCGCCGTTGGTGACGACCAGCGCCTCGCCGTGCACCTCCGAGCCGGTCGACCGCCGCGACCAGGGCCGACGACGGCGTTGTCGACGTAGGTCGTGTCGATCAGCGCGGCTCCGGTGCCGATCAGCGGCAGCCGCCCGGCCCGCGCCCGCTCGACGATGCGGCCGACCAGCTGGGTGTCGCCGGGACCCCAGACCAGGTGCGGCCGGATCGCGACGCACGGCCAGGTCGCCGGACCGTCCGCGGCCAGGGCGATGCGCTCGGCCATCGCCTTGGACCGGGCGTAGTTGCCGCGCGGCCCCGGCCACGTCGGCCGGCCCGGCGCCGACCCCCACCAGCGAGCTGCCGGCGTGCGCGACCGACGGCGACGAGACGTGGACGAGCCGGGACACCGATGCGGCCTGACAGGCGTCGACGAGGGTACGGGTGCCGACGACGTTGACCTGCTCGTACGTCCGCCCACGGCCCGACCACGTCGACCTTGGCCGCGAGGTGCACCACGACGTCGCGGCCCTCGACGGCCGCGCCGACGACGTCGGCGTCGGCGACGCTGCCGAGCACCTCGGCGCACGCCAGCCCGGACGGGTCGCCGCTGCAGCACGGTGACCTCGTCACCCCGGTCGATCAGCGCCTGCGCCGTGGCCCGGCCGAGCATGCCGCTCGCGCCGGTGACCAGGACCCTCATCGCGTCCGACCCGGCCAGCACGTCCGCGGCCCACGCGGCCAGCGCCTGGCGGTCGATCTTGGAGTTGTGCCGGATGTCGACCGGCAGCTCGCTCGCGTACGAGCACGGCGGCCGCTGCCCGGCACGACCGCGCCGCACCTCGTCGGTCAGCGTCGCGGGGCGCCAGCGGGCCTCGCTCGCGCGACCGCCGGGCACCACGACGAGGACCGACCTGCGCCGTGCCGGCCGGCCCGACGCCGACGACCGCGGCCTGCTGCGACCGCGGCCAGCGCCTCGACCCGCTGCTCGAGCCCGACCGGGGTGACCGACGCCCGCCGCCGAGGCGATCGACGTGCACCAGCCGGCCCTCGACCCACAGCCGACCCTCGTCGTCGAGGTGGCCGACGTCGCCGGTGCGGTGCCAGCCCGGGTTGCGCGAGCTCGCCTGCTCGGTGACCCACAGCGCGTCGTAGCGCGTCCTTGACGTGGCGGCGCGGACGGCGATCTCGCCGAGCACGCCGGCCTCGTCGGTCAGCTCGCCATCGGCCGGCGCCGGCCGAGGCCAGCGGGCTGAGCCGCACCTCGACCCCTGGCAGCGGCGGCCCGACGCAGACGCCGTTCGCCCTCGCCGGCCGCTCGATCTGCGCGAGGGAGATGTCGGTGACCGGCAGCACCTCGGTCATCCCGTACGGCGTGTGCGGGTCGGCGGCCGGGCAGCACTCCCGCGAGCCGGCGCGAGCAGCGCGGCCGGGCACGGGCGCGCCGGCGGACATCAGCAGCCGCACCCGCCACAGCGCCTTGCGATGGGCTGGCGGTCAGCTCGTCGGCGGTGGCGAGCACGTTGCGCAGCGCGGCCGGCGAGGCGAAGACGACGGTGGCGTCGAGCGCGGCGACCGCCTCGGCGAGCGCGACCGCGGTCAGGGTGCCCGGCGCGGTGACGTCCATGTCGGGCACGGCCGAGCCGATGCCGAGCGCCGGACCGTACAGGGCGAACGGCGCGAACGCTGCGACGATGCGGTCGTCACGGTCAGGCGCGTAGGTCGACCGGATCAGCGCGACCTGGGCGCGGAGCTGGCCGTGCCGGTAGACGACGCCCTTGGCCGGCCCGGTCGCGCCGGAGGTGAACACGCACCGCGCACTCGTCGCTCGGCCCGGCGGCTCGGGCAGATCGCCGCGCCGCGCTCGCGCCCAGCTCGTGGCCAGGTCGGCCAGTGACACGGACGGCGCCGAGCAGCCGGTGCGGACGGCCCAGCGGCGATCCGAGGCCGGCCGGCCGCAGCCGCATCGCCCTCGCGCGCGGCCAGCCCCTCGGCGGTGCCGATGACGTGGTCGACCCGCGCGCTGCGCAGCGCCCGGCCCATGCCGCGCACGCCGAGGCCCTTGTCGGCGACGACGATGACGCGCCCCGGCCCGCCAGCACGGCGTAGACCGCGAGGGCGAGGTCGGCGCCGGGCGGCACCAGCAGCGCGACCCGGTCGCCGGGCCGAACGCCGTGCTGCACCAGCCCGGCCGCGACCTCGACCACCCGCCGGTGGAAGACGTGCCAGGAGACGGTGCGGCCGCCGACCTCGACGACGGCCGGGCCGTGATCGTCGGCGCGCTCGTCGAGCGCCGCCCAGAGCGGCGGGCCGGCTCGATCCGACGCGGCGCAGCCGGGTCCGGCCGGCGGCGCCTCGAGGCCAGCTGACCCAGCTGCCAGACGCGCAGCTCGCGTAGTCGGGCTCGTCCTCGATCACCAGGTGGCGAGGCCTTCGAAGCGGTGCACGTCGGCGCCTGCGGCAGCCGCTCGCGCAGGTCGGCGAGGTAGGCCTCGCCGAACACCGGGTCGCGCGGGCCCCACAGCAGCAGCGCCGGCACGTCGAGCGCCGGCAGCGCCGTCGGCGATCGCGTCGAGCGTCGGCCGGGTCGGGTGGCTCGGCCGGAACGGGATGTCGGCCACGAAGTCGCCGATGGCCTGGCGCTGGGCCGCGCGTCGCGTAGGGCGACAGCAGGGCGGCGCGCACGTCGCCCGGCAGGTCGGACAGGCGCGCCGGTCGCCTCGACGAAGGCGGGCGTGCGCACGCACGCGAGGTCGCGCAGCGCCGCGGTGCTGGCCAGCCGGATCACGGCCGGACCGGCGGTGCCCTCGGGGATCTGGACCGCGGTGTTGGTGAGCACGAGCGCCGCGCAGCTGGTCGCGGTGCTCGAGCGCCCAGCCGAGGGAGACGGCGCCGCCCCAGTCGTGGGCGAGGGTGACCACCGGGCCCGGTGATGCCGAGGGCCGCGGTCAGGCCGGACAGGTCGTCGACCCGCTGCGGCCAGCGTCCGCGGTCGCCGTACGCTCGGAGTAGCCCATGCCGAGCTGGTCCGGCGCGACCACCCGCCAGCCCGGCGGTGCCGCGGCGAGCAGCCGGCGCCAGAGGTAGGACCAGGTCGGGTTGCCGTGGACGCACAGCAGCGTGCCCGACCGGCTCCGCCGACCCGGTTGTCGAGGACGTGCCAGGTGCGCTCGACCCCGTCGGCGTCGAGCGCTCGACGAGGCGGGACCACGCCGGGTCGACGCCCGGCAGCGCCTCGGGAAGGGCGGGAGAAGGCTGGCCGGAGCGGCCAGCTCACCAGAGGATCTCGGTGCAGGCGGTGTTCAGGCCGGAGCCGATGCCCATCAGCAGGACCCGGTCGCCGGGCTCGAGCTCGCCGGCCTGCGTGGCCAGGGTGAACGGGATCGACGCCGGGCCGATGTTGCCGCGGGTCGGGAAGGTGCGCGGCACCCGGTCGGGGTCGATGCCGACGCCGGTGACAGAGCGCCTGGGTGTGGACCTCGGACACCTGGTGCATGACGTAGCGGTCGAGGTCGGACCAGTCGAAGTGGGCCGAGGCCTCCTCCCACAGGCCGCCGGCGAGCTCGAGGCCGGCGTCCATCAGGCCGCTGGAGTCGGTGCGCATCCGGTCGAGGTCGCCGACGCAGAGCTGGTGGTGCTCGGTGCCGGCACGGCTGACGCCGCCGATGATCCGGTGCCCCTCGGGGTGCTGGTCGGCCGGGCCGAGCACCATCGCGGCGGCGCCGGAGCCGAGGGTCAGCGTCGCGAACTCGGACATCACGTCGCGCGCGGTCACCTCGGGCTGGACAGCCGGGCGATCGTGTCGTCCTGCACCGTCTGGGCATCCTCGCCGTCGACGACAACGGCGTAGTCGATCTGCCCGCTGTCGATCATGGCCGACGCGAGCTGCATGCCGTTGACGAAGCCGAGGCAGGCGTTGGACACGTCGAAGTTGATGCACGAGGTCGGCAGGCCCATGGCGTGGTGGACTCCCACCGCCGTCGACGGCTCGAGGTGCGCTCGGCTCACCGAGGTGTTGATCAGCAGGCCGACCTGAGCGGGGTCGATGCCGGACTCGGCCAGCGCCTTGTCGCCGGCCATCGCCGCGCCGTCGGCAAAGGTCACCCCGTCGGCCCACCAGCGCCGCTCGAAGATGCCGGCCAGCCGCTCCATCAGACCGGGGCGCAGGCGTACCCGGCGGTAGGTGGTCTCGAGCCGCTCGTCCAGCTCGGCCGAGGTGACGACCCTGGTGGCGTCGACGGCGCTGACAGAGAGCACGGCCGTGTTGGTGGGGCGATACATCGCGTTACCGATGGAGCCGGTCATGCACTTCCTCCCCGGGTCGGTTGGGCGGACCCGTCACAGCATTCCAGCCGGTCACCACGCGACGGACGCGGGGCACCGGCTGGGAGGGACAACGGCGCGCCGGACAGGTTTCTGCCCGGCGCGGTTGACGCCTACTTCTTGTTACGGCGCTGAACGCGAGTCTTCTTCAGCAGCTTGCGGTGCTTCTTCTTCGCCATCCGCTTGCGTCGCTTCTTGATGACCGAGCCCACAGCGCGACCTACCTGCTCTTCGAGAACGTGCCGAAGCGGACCGGAAATCCGGCGCCGCGATGATCCCCCACCTTACCCGCATGACGTCGTACGGCCGAACCGCTCGGTCAGCCGGCTTCGATGTAGGCGGCGGAGAGGTACTGGTGGACCGCTCGCTCGGGCACCCGGAACGACCGGCCGACCCGCACCGCGGGCAGCTCGCCGGAGTGCACGAGCCGGTAGACGGTCATCTTGGACACGCGCATCAGGTCAGCAACCTCCTTGACGGTCAGAAAACTGACCTCTGGGAGGGGCCTGTCACTCTTCGGCATTCAGCACACCTTCAGCGCGTGTCGAGGGCCGGCTTCCCCACCGGCCCCACAAGTCGCACGCGATCTCTGTACGCAGAGTAGCGGCACGCGGGACCTGTGTGCAGGGGCAACTTTCCAGGGACCACTGGGACGGGGCGAAACGCCCCGGATTGCCGCTCTTAACCCCTCGTTTCCGTTGCCCGACCGGGGCTCGGAGCGCTCAGTGCTTCGAGGGCTGGCGCAGGATCAGCGATGCGTAGAGCAGACCCTTGTGGGCGGTGGCGCCCACTCCGATCTGCCGGAACCGGGGCGAGAGCAGGTCGACGTCGCTCGGCGAGTGCTTCAAGAACGCCTTCTCCAGGTCGACCAGCCGAGCCGCGCTGCCCACGTCCTCGCCGAGGCGCAGCCAGCCGTGCACCTCGATCGACAGGCGCGGATCGTGGAAGACCTTGCCAGCCCTGGCCATCGCGGCCGCGTGCCTGTGGGCAATCGCCGTCAGGTCGGCGGACTTGACGACCGGCGCCACACCGGCCGCGGCGCGCTTGACGTTGATCCAGTGAATGAGCGCGTGCTCAACGGATTCCTTGTGCTTGGGCGCGGGCTTGGGCGCGGGCTTGGGGGTCACGGCACTGGCGGCGGGGGCGGCTGCCATGGCTGCCAGCAGCGCCGCCGCGAGAGCACCGGCCAGGGCGGCCCTTCGCGGACGTTGCAGCCGCGCGCTCGTCCTTGCCAACGTCATGTCCCTGATCCCAACCAGCCGACCGATGGCGCCCATGATGGGAGAGCGTCGACCTCAGGCTACGTGACGATGCCGTGAGAAGGGGCCTCACTTTCCACAGGCCCCCGGAATTTGTCGGACACCGCGGAAACTTTCCCACCGGATCCGGTGGAAGAGTTACCGCACACGCGGCCGGTCCGAGCGCAGCAGCGGCTACTCCGAGCGCAGGGCGACGACCGGGTCCAGCCGCCCGGCCCGCCGGGCCGGAGCCACACCGAAGAAGATGCCGACCGCCGCCGAGACACCCGCCGCGAGCAGCGGCGACCACCAGGCGACCGTCGCGGGGACCCGGGACAGCTGCGCGATCAGCATCGACCCGCCCAGCCCGATCCCGATGCCGATCAGGCCGCCGATCGTGGTCAGCAGCACCGCCTCGATCAGGAACTGGGCGAGGATGTCGCGCTGCCGGGCGCCGAGGGCTTTGCGCAGGCCGATCTCGCGGGTTCGCTCCCGTACCGAAACCAGCATGATGTTCGACACCCCGACCCCGCCGACCAGCAGGCTGATCGCGGCGATGGCGGCGAGCACCCCGGTCAGCAGGCCGAGAATCCTGCCCACGGTTCCGAGGATCTGGTCCTGGGTGATCGCCGAGAACTCCTGGTCCGGGTGCCGCTGCATCAGCACCGCCTTGACCTCGTCCTCGATCGCCGGGATCTGCTTGCGGCTGGGAGCGGTGACCGCGAGGGCGTCGACGCGTTCGGTGTCGAAGATCCGCTGAGCGGCCGTGATCGGGATGTGCACGACGTCGTCCTGACTGACGCCGAACGCAGCACCGCGCGAGGCAAAGACGCCGATCACCCGGAACCGCACGCCGCTGATGGTGACCCGCTGGCCGATCGCATCGACGTCACCGAAGAGCTTGCGGGCGGTCTCCGAGCCGAGGACCGCGACCCGACGGCGGGTCTGCACGTCCGCCGGACCGAAGTACTCGCCGCGTGCGATGGGCTCGTTGAAGACCGTGGGTACGGCGTCGTTGGTGCCGCTCACGGTCGCGAAGGCGTTGGCGGTCCCGGCTCGTACGTTCTCCCCGGACTGCAGGTCGACAGCGACCCCGTCCGGGGTGTTCAGCGCCTGGCCGACGGCGGTGACGTCGGTGAGTCGCAGCCGCGAGGCGGTCGGCGCGGCTCCGATCTGGAACTTGCCCGGCACGAAGATCACGAGGTTGGAGCCGAGGCCCTGCACCTCGGACTCGACCTCGTTCTTGGCGCCGGTCCCGATCGCCACCAGGACCACGACCGCTGCCACCCCGATCACCACGCCGAGCATGGTCAGGACGCTGCGCAGCCGGTTGGCCCGCAGCGCCCCGAAGGCGACCCGGAACGCCTCGCGAGAGCCTCATTCCGCCACCTGCTCAGCGTCGTCGCGCCGGGTGTCGCGCTCGATCAGGCCGTCGCGTACGAAGATCTGCCTGGGTGCGCGCTCGGCGACGTCGCGGTCGTGCGTCACGATGACGACGGCCACGCCGTGGTCGCGGTTGAGCTCGTCGAGCACCGCGAGCACGTCCGCGCCGTTGCGGCTGTCGAGGTTGCCGGTGGGCTCGTCGGCGAGCAGTACGGCCGGCTCGCCGACCAGAGCCCTGGCGATGGCGACGCGCTGCTGCTCCCCGCCGGACATCTGGCCGGGGTGGTGGCCCAGCCGGTGGCCCATGCTGACCGCCTCGAGCGCCTTGGTCGCCAGGCGCCGGCGCTCGGCCTTTCGCATGCCGCGGTAGACCAGCGGCAGGCCGACGTTGTCGACCGCCGACGTGCGCGGCAGCAGCTGGAAGGCCTGGAAGACGAACCCGATGGTCTTGTTCCGCAGCTCGGCCAGGTCGCCGTCGGACATGCCGTCCACGTCGCGGCCGTCGAGCAGCAGCCGGCCGGTCGAGGGCCGGTCGAGCGCCCCGAGCAGGTGCATCAAGGTCGACTTGCCCGAGCCGGACGGACCGACGATCGACACGTACTCGCCCCGGTCGATACGCAGCGAGACGCCGGCCAGCGCCGTCACCTCGACACCTTCGAGGCGATAGACCCGGGTGGCGTCGACCACCTCGAGCGCTGGGACTGTCATCGGGGCAGCTTCTGGCCCTTGGTCACGTTGACGGCGTCGCGTACGACGATGCGCTGCCCGACCGTGACGCCCTTGAGCACCTGCAGCTGGTCGTCGCCCTGGGCACCGACCTCGATGTAGGCCTTCTTCGCGACGCCGTTGTCGTCGACCCAGACGAAGTCACGGTTGCCCTCGTGGATCACGGCGGCCGCAGGCACCCGTACCCCGTGGGTGACGTGACGCACGAGCATGTTGACGACGGCGCTCATGCCTGGCCGCGGGCGGGGTGCCTTGGTCCCGTTGGCGTTGCGGCCGCTGCCGAGGGAGAGCCGGACCCGGTAGGTCACGCCGCCCTCTGCCGACGTGGTCGGAGTCTGTCCGATCAGCTTGACGACCGCGTGGTAGGTCGCGTCCGGCACCGCATCGAGCTCGACGCTCGCCCCGACCCCCCGGTGTACGAGGAGCACGTCGGTCTCGTCCACGTCGGCGCTCAGCGTCAGCACCGAGGGATCGGTGATGGTCGCCAGGGTCGAGCCGGAGCTCACCGGCGTACCCAGCGAGATCGTCGTCGAGGACGTCGAGCTGTCCGACCCAGTGCCACCCAGCAGCTGGGAGGCCTGGCTCTGGACACCGGCTGGCAGCTGGCTCAGCGCCCCGGACAGATCCCCGAGCCGGACGAGCCGGCCGGTCCGCCCAGCTGCAGGATGCCGGAGATGGGCGCCTTGATCGTCAGCGCAGCGACCGCCTGCCGGGCAAGGACGACCGCCGCTTGGGTCTGGGTGCGCTCGGCCTGTGCCACGGTCGACAGCGCTCGGGACATGCCGCCGATGCCGTTGTCCAGGGAGTCGATGGCCTGCTGGGCCTGGTAGCGGCTGTTCGCGTACCGCGACTTCGCCTGGTCGAGCTGGGTCTGTGCCTTGGCCTTCGTCGCCGGGTCGGGGATCACGGCGATGGCCTGCGCCGAGGCGTTGAAGGCCTCGTCGGCGGCGGCGTCGGAGCCGCTCAGCAGCCCGGTCAGGTCGGTGGCGGCTGCCGGCTGGTTGCTGCTGGCGGCCTTGGCATCGGCCTGCTACGGCCTGGGTCAGCCGCAGTTGGGCCGACGGTGACGACAGGACCATGACGGTCTGGCCGCGCTTGACCACGGCGCCGTCCTCGACCAGGAGCTTGCCGACCCGCCCGGACGCCGGTGAGGACATCGTGGCTGCGGCCTTGGCGACGACGGTCGCGGGGGCCTGGACGACCTCACTCACCGGGCCGCGCGCGATGCTGACGATGGTGAGCTTGCTGTCGGCGGTGCCACCGCAACCGGCGGCGAGCAGCGCGACCGCGACGGCGCCGGCCGCAGTTCTGGTCACGGTACGAGCGGCGGCTATCACTTCAACAGCGTAGGCAACCCGGCGTCGTCACGCTCCCCGAAACGGAAGATCGACGTGGCCGGTGCCGGCCATGGTGATCGTGGTCGACTCACTCGAGCCCGGCGGCCAGCTCCCTCGACCGGTCCCTGGCGGCTTCGAGGGCAGCCAGCAGGGCAGCCCGTACCCCATGCTTCTCGAGCTCGTAGATCGCCGAGATCGTCGTGCCCGCCGGCGACGTCACCATCTCGCGCAGCTGGTGCGGGTGCTCGCCGGAGTCTCGCAGCATCGTCGCTGCGCCTACCGCTGTCTGGACGATCAGGTCGGCGGCCACCGCCCGCGGCAGCCCGAGCAGGATGCCCGCGTCGATCATCGCCTCGACCAGGTAGAAGAAGTAGGCCGGGCCGGAGCCGGACAGCGCGGTGACGGCGTCCTGCTGGGACTCGGGTACGCGCAGGGTGCGGCCGACCGGCCGCAGCAGCGCCTCCGTCGCCTCGAGGTCGGCCTCGCTGGCGTGGGCCCCGGCAGAGATCACGCACATCGCCTCGTCGACCAGGACGGGCGTGTTGGGCATGACCCGCACGACCGCTGTGCCCGGTCCGAGTCCCCGCCCCCGCAACCCATCCTCCCGCGTCTGACCACGTCGAAACCTCCCGCATGAGCAGTCGCTACAACGCCGCCGACATCGAAGTCCTCTCCGGCCTTGACCCGGTCAAGCGCCGCCCCGGCATGTACACGGACACGACGCCGCCCGAACCATCTCGCGCAGGAAGTCATCGACAATTCGGTCGACGAGGCGCGTCGCCGGCCATGCGAAGTCACTCGACGTGATCGTGTATAGCGACGGCTCGGTCGAAGTCAGCGACGACGGTCGCGGCATGCCGGTCGACATGCACCCGGACGAAGGCATTCCGGGCGTCGAGCTGATCCTTACGCGCCTGCACGCGGGCGGCAAATTCTCCGGAAGAACTACAACTTCTCCGGCGGCCTGCACGGCGTCGGCGTTTCGGTGGTGAACGCGCTGTCCACGCGCGTCGAAGTCACCATCCGCCGCGACGGCCAGGAATACCGCATGAACTTCGAGAACGGCGACCGCGTCGAGCGATCTCGAAGTCATCGGCACGGTGCCGAAGAAGAAGACCGGCACCACGCTGCGCTTCTGGCCCGACCCGAAGTATTTCGACTCGCCGAAGATTCTCGCTGTCCGAAACTGCAGCCACCTGCTGCGCGCCAAGGCGGTGCTGTGCGCGGGCCTCACCGTGCAAGCTCACCGACGAAGCCAGCGGCGAAGTAGATCGAGTGGTATTACGAGGACGGCCTGCGCGATTACCTGCGCGACGAGCTCGATGGCGCTGAAGCGATTCCCGCCGAACTGTTCGTTCACCACATTGCAGCGCGAGGCCGACGGCCTCGATGTCGCGCTCGCGTGGCTGCCGGAAGGCGAGCTGGTGCAGGAAAGCTACGTCAACCTGATTCCGACCACCCAGGGCGGCACGCACGTGAACGGCCTGCGCTCCGGCCTCACCAATGCGCATCCGCGAGTTCTGCGATATCCGCAACCTGCTGCCGCGCGGCGTCAAGCTCGCGCCCGAGGACGTGTGGGAGCGCCTCTCCTTCGTGCTGTCGCTCAAGATGCAGGATCCGCAGTTCGCCGGCCAGACCAAGGAGCGACTGTCGTCGCGCGAGGCCGCCGGCATCGTCGAGGACGTGATCGCACGACGCCTTCAGCCTGTGGCTCAACCAGCACGTCGAGATGGGCGAACGCATCGCACAGCTCGCGATCGAGCGCGCCAGCGCGCGCCTGAAAGCCGGACAAGCAGGTCGTGCGCAAGAAGATCACCCAGGGCCCCGCGCTGCCGGGCAAGCTGGCCGACTGCACCTCCAGCGACCTCTCGTCGCACCGAGCTGTTCCTGGTCGAAGGCGACTCCGCCGGCGGCTCAGCGCCAAGCAGGCGCGCGACAAGGAATTCCAGGCCATCCTGCCGCTGCGCGGCAAGATCCTCAACACCTGGGAAGTCGAGTCCGGCAGCGGTGCTCGCCTCGCAGGAAGTGCACGACCTCGCCGTCGCGATCGGCTGCGATCCCGGCAAGGACGATCTCGGGCCTGCGTTACGGCAAGGTCGTCATCCTCGCCGACGCCGATTCCGACGGCCTGCACATCGCGACCTTGCTGTCGCGCGCTGTTCCTGCGCCACTTCCCTGCGCTGGTGCGCGAAGGCCATGTGTTCGTCGCGATGCCACCGCTGTTCCGCGTCGACGTCGGCAAGCAGGTGTTCTATTGCCTCGACGAAGACGAAAAGCGACGCGATGCTCGAACGCATCCAGCGCGAAAAGATGAAGGGCGCGGTCAGCGTCACCCGCTTCAAGGGCCTCGGCGAGATGAATCCGCCGCAGCTTCGCGAATCGACGATCCATCCCGATACGCGCCGCCTCGTGCAGCTCACCGTCGACGATGGCGACGACGGCACGGCGAAGCTGATGGACATGCTGCTGGCGAAGAAGCGCGCGAGCGATCGCAAGGAATGGCTGGAAGACGAAGGGCGACCTGGCGACGCTGGAGGTCTAAGGCACTTTGCTCCCTCTCCGCCGAGAGGAGAGGGCTGGGGTGAGGGGCGGGTGCTCGCGACCTCGCCGATGATTGCCCGATCCAGGCGCTCGAAGCTCCACCTGCCTCCGGCGAAAGGGCCAGGCCACCACAACACCCCAGTAGGAGCGCACCCAGTGTGCGAAAAACCTACAAGGCGAACGACGAGGATCATGCGGATCCGGTCGCGCACCGGCGGCGCCTACAGGGGGCTGCCAGGCCAGACGCGACTGAAACATCCTCCTCCCCAAGGGGGAGAGGAAGTCTGGGGAACGGCACGATCCACATCAAGGCCCGACATCGGCGTGCGTGTCATCTTCGTCCAACGCATGCCGCCTGGACCCGCCGCGCCATTCAACTCCTCGAGGCCGAAGCTCATCGCTCGGCCGACACCCATCTTATTCGCCTGGACCTACCTGCCTTTCCCGGCATCCCCCTGTATCTGAAAGACGAGTCGGTGCACCCCACCGGCAGTCTCAAGCATCGCCTGGCCCGCTCGCTGTTCCTCTATGCCATCTGCAACGGTTGGTTGGATGCGGACCGCCCGGTGATCGAAGCCTCCAGCGGCAGCACGGCCATCTCCGAAGCCTATTTCGCCCGTCTGCTCGGCCTGCCGTTTTTGCGGTGATGCCTCGCAGCACCTCGCGCGACAAGGTCGCCCAGATCGAATTTTTTGGCGGCCATTGCCATTTCATCGACGACACCGATGTCTACGGCGCCGCACAGGTGCTGGCAGCGGAACTGGGCGGCCACTACATGGACCAGTTCACCTATGCCGAACGCGCCACTGACTGGCGCGGCAACAACAATATCGCCGAATCGATCTTCCGGCAGATGCAAGGCGAGCCCGAAACGGAGCCACGATGGATCGTGGTTCCCGCAGGCACCGGAGGCACGTCGGCCACCATCGGGCGCTATATACGCTATCGCTCGGCGCATCACGCGCCGACGCGTCTGGCCGTGGTCGATCCAGAGTACTCGGTGTTCTACGACTACTACGTGAGCAGGGACGCGAGTCTGCAGCTGACGAGGGGCACCCGCATCGAGGGTATTGGCCGCCCGCGGGTCGAGCCGTCCTTTCTGCCTGGCGTGATCGATTGCATGCTGCGTGTAGCGGATGCCACCTCGGTCGCCGCACTGGGCGTGCTGGAGCAACAGCTCGGCCGACGCTGCGGCGGATCCACCGGCACCAGCCTGGTGGGCGCCTTGCAGCTGATGACCGAGCTCAAGGCCCGTGGCGAACGCGGCCCCGTGGTCACGCTAATATGCGACGGTGGCGACCGCTATCGCGACACCTACTACAACGAGGACTGGATCCGAGCCGAAGGTCTGGACGTCCCGGCCCAGCTGGCCCGCCTACAGTCCATCGTGCGCGAGGGCCGCTGGATCGACTAGCCATCTTTCCCCGTAACCGACTACCGCACTATCTTGTCGCCACTCTACCGCCGGAACGCCCCATGTCCCTGCTGCCTCCCATCGACCTGAAGCGCTGGATCGACGAACACCGG
This sequence comes from uncultured Gammaproteobacteria bacterium, assembly GCA_963765335.1. Taxonomy (GTDB): domain Bacteria; phylum Pseudomonadota; class Gammaproteobacteria; order Xanthomonadales; family Rhodanobacteraceae; genus Dyella. The sequence continues at coordinate 20,593 of CAVXWA010000020.1, forward strand.
CACCTGCTCAAGCCGCCGGTGGGCAACAAGTGCATCGTGGATGGTGACTTCATCGTGATGATCGTCGGTGGACCCAACTCGCGCACCGACTATCACTACGAAGAAGGTCCCGAGTTCTTCTACCAGCTGGAAGGCGAGATGGTGCTGAAAGTGCAGGATGAGGGTGTGTTGCGTGACATCCCGATCCGGGCCGGCGAAATGTTCTACCTGCCGCCCTGCGTGCCGCATTCGCCGCAACGCATGCCCAACTCGATTGGCCTGGTGATCGAACGCCAGCGCCTGGCCGGCGAAAAGGACGGCCTGATGTGGTTCTGCGAACGCTGTAACCACAAGCTGTACGAGGAGTACTTCACGCTGGACAGCATCGAGCACGATTTTCCGCCGGTATTCGAGCGCTTTTATCGCTCGATCGAGTCGCGCACATGCGTGGATTGCGGGCATCTGAACCCGGCCCCCGCGCGGTACGCCGACTGAGGCTGAGAGCTGGTTCAAAGTCTCTGCGGCGGCCAAGTGTCTGCGCCCGTGCTGCTCGTCATCCCAGCGCTCGCTGGGATGACGTCTCAGGAATAGTGACGTTTCAGGCCTATCTAGCCCTCGTCACAGCGACTTTGAACAGGCCCCAAGCGTCTGCTCAGCGACGCAGCAACCATTTATCCGCCATGCGGCGCAACGAGGCATCACTGACTGGATCGTCTGCGATCTCGCGAATCGGCCGCCACGCCAGCGCATTCGATTCCCCGCTGACCACGAAGCGTTCATTCGTCCCGGCGCGCACCACGTAGCGCACGTCGTAGTGCCAGTGCTCGGATTCATCGCCACGTGCAGGAATGCGGTGGCGGTCCAGATCGAAGGGTTCTGGCTCAACACTCAGTTCATCAAGACCCGATTCTTCTTCGGCCTCGCGCAACGCGACACGGGCCAGATCGGCGTCGCCATCGGCATGTCCGCCCAACTGCAGCCAGCGACCAAGTTTGCGGTGATGGGTTAGCAGCACGCGCTCGCCATCCGCACTGACCAACCACGCCGAGCCGGTGAAATGCGCGTCGCGCGCTTCCCGCATGAAGCTGCGTTCGCCGATGGCGAGAAGATCGACGAAATGCGCTACGTCCCCTTCGTCCGGCCACTGTTGGGTGTAGTGCTGAAATTGGGCCAGCAACGCGCTCATGCTTTCGCTCCGATCCATACGCTGTCGCCGCTTAGGGCAAAGCGGCCGAACATTATTTCAGACAACGCCCGATCCCGCATCGGCAGCCGCTGTCGGCTCCCTGCCGGCACGCCCAAACCTGTCCGCACTGCAACTTGTACGCCCGCACCCCGCTGGGCTATGGTTCTCCGTCGTTGCCGGGGTAGCGACGAGCCAACCGTGACATCTGGCACGGTTATATGCGGTAAAGAACGAAAACAAGGCTGTAGGGGAGAGATATGCTGAAAAACCTGTTCGCGACGCATCCGATTCAGGCGTCGCCACACGTCGACGCGGGCGAGCTGCCCCACGACAGCCTGCAAGGCGAAGCCAGCCTCAAGCGCGTATTGACCGCGCGCCACTTGATCATGCTGGGCATTGGCGCCGTGATCGGTGCCGGTATCTTCGTCATTACCGGCCAGGCCGCGGCAGAGCATGCCGGTCCGGCGCTAGTCATCAGCTTCATCGTCGCGGGCATTGCCTGCGCCTTCGCGGGTCTTTGCTACGCCGAGTTTGCCGCGATGATTCCGGTTTCCGGCAGCGCTTACGCGTACTCCTACGCCACGCTGGGCGAGATCGTCGCCTGGTTCATTGGCTGGAACCTCGTTCTCGAATACTTGTTCGCTGTCGCCACGGTGGCGGCGGGCTGGTCGGGCTATTTCAACGAATGCCTATCCATTCTCAGTCACTGGACCGGCCTGTCCTTGTCGCTGCCCGAAAACCTGGCTTCCGCGCCGCTGGCGTTCATGGATAGCAGCCAGATCGAACACATGAAGGTCGGCCAGCAGATCATCGCCAAGTTCTCCGAGCATTTCTATCTGGTCAGCACCAACACCATCATCAACCTGCCGGCCATCCTCATCGTGACCGCGCTGACGATGCTGTGCTATCGCGGCATCACCCAGTCGACGTTCGTCAACTCGATCATCGTGGCCATCAAGGTGGTGGTGATTCTGCTGTTCCTGATATTCGCCTTCCGCTACATCGATCCGGCCAACTGGCATCCGTTCATTCCGCCGGCGGAAGGTCCGGGCCGTTTCGGCACCAGCGGCATCTTCCGCGCTGCCGTGCTGGTGTTCTTCTCGTACGTCGGCTTCGACGCGGTGTCGACGGCTGCCGGCGAGGCCAAGAACCCGCAGCGCGACATGCCCATCGGCATCCTGGGATCGCTGTTTATCTGCACCTTGCTGTATATCGCGATGGCGCTGACCCTGACCGGCATCGCCCCGTATCGCATCTTGGGCACGCCGGAACCGGTGGCCACGGCGCTAAGCATCCATCCAGAACTCAACTGGTTGAAGGCGATCGTCTCGTTCGGCGCGCTGGCCGGCCTGAGCTCGGTGATCCTGGTGATGCTGCTGGGTACCTCGCGCATCTTCTTCAGCATGGCGAAGGACGGCCTGCTGCCGCCGACCATCTCGCGCGTGCATGCCAAGCACCGCACGCCGCACGTCGCCACCATCATCGCCGGCATGGCCGCGATCGTGCTCGCCGGCCTGTTCCCGGTAAGCATCCTGGGCGAACTGGTCTCCATGGGTACGCTGCTGGCCTTCACCACGGTTTGCCTCGGCGTGCTGATCCTGCGCTATACCCGGCCGGACCTGCCGCGCTCGTTCCGCGTTCCCGGCATCTGGGTGGTCAGCGTGCTCGGCTCGCTGATCTGCCTGTATCTGTTCTGGCAGTCGTTCCAGGCCAACTGGCCGCTGATGCTCGGCTGGACCACGATCGGCATGCTGATCTACTTCGGCTACGGCTACGCCCATAGCAAACTGCGCAAGCAGAACTCCTGATTCGACACGAAGGGCCGGCCTAGCGCCGGCCCTCTCGTTTTGACCGATGGCGGCGTGCCGCCCCCACGACCAACGTTTCACCAGGCTGTTGCCACATGCTCAAGCAGTTATTCGCCCGTAAAACCGACTTTTCCGACGCCGACGACTCGCACGGCCCCGCCCTTCGCCGCACGCTCGGCCCGTGGGGTGTGACCGCACTGGGCATCGGCGCCGTGATCGGCACCGGTATCTTCGTCGTCACCGGCCAGGCCGCTGCCGAGCACGCCGGCCCAGCCGTGCTGATCTCGTTCATGCTGGCGGCGATCTGCAGCGGCTTCACGGCGCTGTGCTACGCCGAGTTCGCCACGCTGATTCCGATCTCCGGCAGCTCCTACTCGTACGCCTACGCCACGCTGGGTGAGATGGTGGCCTGGTTCATCGGCTGGAACATGGTGCTCGAGTACGGCATCTCGGCCTCGGCGGTGGCGGCCAGTTGGACAGGTTATTTCACCAGTCTGCTGGACAATATCGGCATCCATCTGCCGCAAGCGCTTACCGAGGCGCCGCTGGCGTATACCAATGGGCATCTCGTCACCACCGGACATTTGATCAACCTGCCCGCCGTGGCGATCGTGGCCGCACTGACCTGGCTTTGCTACGTCGGCATTCGCGAGTCGTCCGGCCTCAACGTGCTGATGGTGGCACTCAAGGTTGGCCTGATCATCGTGGTGGTGGTGGCTGGCTATCGTTACGTCGATCCGGCCAACTGGCATCCGTTCATCCCTGCGTCCGAAGGGACCGGCAAATACGGCTGGTCCGGCATCATGCGCGGCGCCGCCATGGTGTTCTTCGCCTATATCGGTTTCGAAGCCACTTCGACCGCGGCGCAGGAGTGCAAGAACCCACAAAAGGACTTGCCGTTCGGCACCCTGGTGTCCCTGGTGATCTGTACCGTGCTCTATCTGGCCATGGCTGCCGTTTTGACCGGGCTGATCTCTTACACACAGCTGGGCACCAGCGAGCCGGTGGTCACGGCGATCCGCGTGCACCCTGAACTCGGTTGGCTGCGCTGGATTGTCGAGATTGGCGCGCTGATCGGCCTGTCGTCGGTGATCCTGGTGATGATCATCGCGCAGCCGCGCATCTTCATGGTGATGTCGCGTGACGGCCTGTTGCCGCCGGTGTTCGGTCGTATCCATCCCCGTCATCGCACGCCGCACATCAACACGCTGATCACCGGCACGGGCATTGCCATTCTCGCGGCCATCTTCCCGCTGGATCTGCTGGCTGATCTCACCTCGATGGGCACGCTGATCGCCTTCGTCGCGGTGTGCACCGGCGTGCTTATCCTGCGCTACACGGCGCCGCATCTGCCGCGTGGATTCCGCGTGCCGTGGGCCTGGGTCATCTGCCCGGCCGGCGTGCTCAGTTGCCTCGCCCTGCTGTACTTCATGGACTGGTTCAACTGGGTCTTGATGATTGCCTGGACCGTGGGCGGGTTCGCGATCTATTTCGGCTACGGCATCCGCCACAGCCGGCTACGCGCCCAGCTGAATAAGTAACCACGGTGGATTGCCCGCCAACGGCGGGCAATTCCTTCGAACGTCAGGGAACAGGCTATTCACACCCCAGATGATGAATAGCCGTCACGGCGTGATGATTCGTGATGTAAAGTCTCGAATACCGGCATAACTCGTTGTATTCATTGAATTTAACGAGACTTTTTCGATAATTTTTTTGGCCGTAGAGGCCCCAAAACCCCTGGCCGGGAGTATCATCTGTGCTCCGTGGGTATATCACTTGGCAGTGGGCCCCGGATTGCCGCCCGGCGCGTCAGGCGGGTCAGCTCCTCGGCCTGACGCGTCTGGGCAGCATCTTCTACTCACCGAGTTCTTCGGTTGGAGTTGCCCTTCAGTGATTTCAAAAAGCTTCGCGCATTCGCGCTGAAGCTGCATGCATCAGTGACGGAACTAGAAAAAGCAAAGGCCGGCACCAAGGCCGGCCTTGCAAAGCTTCAACGAGCAACGAATGATCAGGCTTTCTTGACGGCGTGCGAGACGCACCAGCCCTTTGCGCTGACGGCCTTGCCCGGGAACAGTTGGCATGGGCCAAAACCGGTGGGGCCGCCGCTGAAGAACTGGCAGTTGGCGCAGGTGTCGCCGGGCTTGCGCTTGGCATCCGTGGTCTTGCTGGCGTCCTCGACATAACCGAGTGCCTTGGCCGTTGGATCTGAATCAGACAGATGCGGCAAATCGGCAGCGCGTGCGAAACGCGGCAGGCCACCGATCACGACGGCAGCGGCAGCGGTCCCTGCAGCAGCCTTGAGAAAACGACGACGCGATTCGATATCTTTTTCATGCGACATGGCTGAACTCTCCGTCAAGTGAAACACCCGTATCCACCACACCTGCGGCGGATCTTGCTCGAATGCTACTAGCTCAAAAAAAGCATCGTGAGAACGAATCGCATTTTCGCCGCACTGCACAAAACAGGCGTGTTATAGTGCCCCTTCATTTGGACGTCCATTCGCCATGAGCCAGGTTCTTCCCGCCACTATTTCGCCCGAGCTGTTTGCCCAGCGCGCCGATGCCATCGCCGATGCTGCGCGCGAGCTCGCCACTGCCGGCTGGACGCCGGCGACCAGCAGCAATTTCTCGATGCGTATCGACGGCGATCACGCCGCCATCACAATTTCGGGCCGCGACAAGGGTCGCCTGGGTCGTGATGACATCATGCTGATCGACATGCAAGGCAAGGCCGTTGGCACGTCGGCGCGCCCCAGCGCGGAAACCGATTTGCATACGCAGATCTATCGCCGTTGGCCAGAAATGAACGTCGTGCTGCATACGCACTCGCGCACGCAGAGCGTGGCTTCGCGCCTCTTCGCTCGCGAAGGTGTGGTGACGCTTGCGGGCTGGGAATTGCAGAAAGCCATCGCCGGCCAGACCACGCATGACAGCGAGCTGGCGATCCCGGTATTCCCGAACACGCAGCACATGCCTGAATTGGTTGCGCAGGTCGATGCCTGGCTGGACAGTGGCCGACCGCTGCACGCTTATCTGATCAACGGCCACGGCATCTATACCTGGGGTCGCGACATGGCCGAGACACGTCGCCATCTGGAAGCACTCGAATTCCTGCTTGGCTGCGAAATGGATTTGAGGAGTCTTTCCGTATGAGCCACCTGCGCATCTTCAACGACACCCAGCCGCAAACGCCGTTGTCTGTGCATACCGATCACGCGGACATCGCCCACCAGCTGGCCAAGGTCGGCGTGCGCTTCGAGCAATGGGAAGCCAGCCAGCCGATCGCCCCGGGCGCCAGCCAGGACGAGGTCATTGCGGCGTATCGAGCGGATATCGATCGCTTGATGACGGAGGAAGGCTACCAGGCGGTCGACGTGATCAGCCTCAAGCCGGACCACCCGGATCGCGCCACCCTGCGCCAGAAGTTCCTCAGCGAACACACCCATAGCGAGGACGAAGTACGCTTCTTTGTCGCAGGCGCCGGCCAGTTCACGCTCCATCTGGAAGGCAAGGTCTACGACATTCTCTGCGAGCAGGGCGACCTGATCGGTGTCCCGGATGGCACCCGCCACTGGTTCGACATGAGCGAGTCGCCGTATTTCGTGGCGATCCGACTGTTCACCAACAAGGACGGCTGGGTGGCCCAGTTCACCGGCGAGGATATCGCCGAACGATTCCCCCGCATGACGCCGCGCGCCACGGCCTGAGGCCCACGTCGCAGGCGGTATGGTAGGCGGCGACCGTGGTGGCGGGTAAGCTGGTGGCCCCCGCTCCCTGGTTCCCCGCATGACCGTTATCCGCGCCATCGTCACCGATATCGAAGGCACTACCAGCTCGATCAGCTTCGTCAAGGACGTGCTGTTTCCCTACGCGCACAAACGCCTGCCGGCGTTCGTGGAAACCCATGGCGATAAGCCCGAAGTGCAGCACTGGCTGCACGAGGCTGCCAAGGAGGCAGGGATTATCGAGGCGCCCCGGCAGGAGGTGATCGAGTTGCTGCTGGGCTGGATCGATCAGGACCGCAAGTCCACGGCGCTGAAGGCGCTGCAGGGCATGATCTGGAAGGACGGCTACGAGAGCGGCGATTTTCGCGCCCATATGTATCCGGAGGTCGGGGCAAGACTGCATGCCTGGCGCGCCGACGGCCTTCACCTCTATATCTACTCCTCGGGCTCGGTTCCCGCGCAGAAGCTGTTGTTCCGCTACAGCGAAGCCGGCGACCTGACCCCTCTGCTCTCTGGTTACTTCGACACCGAGACGGGCCCCAAGCGGGAACCGGCCTCGTACGAGAAGATCGCCGCGGCCATCGGCGAGCAGCCGGGACATATCCTGTTTCTCTCCGACATCGTGGAAGAGCTTGATGCCGCCAAAGCCGCTGGCTTCCGCACGGGTTGGCTGCTGCGCGCGCCCTTGGCGATACCCGACGCACCGCGCCATCCCGCTTATGCTGACTTCGACGCCATCGTCCTCTGACCTCCGCGCGAGCCTCCGCCATGCGTACCGCACTCACTGCCCTGCTCGCCTTCGCTGCCGGGGTACTGCTCATGCTGGGGATTGCGCACCATGCGCCGGCCCCTGCCAAGCCAGCCGACGGCCATAGCAGCGTCGCCGAGGTGCGCCCCGCGCCCGCCCCCGCCGCCACGACGGCAGGTGATGACGGCAACGACGCCCCTGACGCCACCGACAACTGGCCAAGCAAGGCACCGTCGCCTGAGCAGGTGATCTATGGCCAGCACGACATGGTGCAAAAGGCGCTGGCGCGCCTGGGACCGCGCATCGCTGGCCGCCCCAACCTTTACGTGCTTGCCTTCGGCGCCGACGGTGGCGAGGACGTGTTCCGCAACGAAGCCGAATACGCCGCCAAGCTTTTCCCGGAGCGGTTCGGTGCAGGCACCCATGTGCTGGTGCTGGAAAACAATCCGAACTCGTTGGAGAAGCACCCGCTGGCCACTTGGAGCAACCTGGAGGCCTCGCTGGACGGCCTCGCCAACGTGATGAAGCCGGATGAGGACATCCTGCTGGTTTACCTCACGACGCACGGCGGTGAAGACCACAGCCTGCTGGTCGATATGGATCCGCTGCCGCTGGACCAGATCGGAGCGCCCGACCTCGGCGATATTCTGAAGAAGCGCCCCTTCAAGTGGAAAGTGGTCGTGGTAAACGCCTGCTATTCGGGCGGTTTCGTACCGACCCTGCATGGCCCTGGCACGCTGGTGCTCACCGCGGCTCGCGCCGACCGCAGCTCGTTTGGTTGCGGCTCCGATTCGGACATCACCTATTTCGGTCGCGCCTGGCTGGTCGATGCGCTGAATCGAACACCCGATTTCATGGAGGCCTTCAAGCAAGCCGCCGGTGAAATTGCGCAATGGGAACAGAAGGACAAGCTCACCCCATCCGAGCCACAGATGGACGTGGGCGCCGGCATCGCCGATCAACTGGCTCTATGGCGCAGGCACATCACGCCAGGTCCAGCCGTGGCGTTCAAGCCTGCACCTCCGTCAGGTACGCCGGCGGGCCCGACGGCGCCGCACTGATTCGATCAGGCGTGTACGCGGTGAGCCGCGTGCCAGAGCCAGCGCTCTTCGTTGATCGTCGCCCCGCTCGCGTCACGCGGAAACAACACCGCACTGCGCGGCGCGACCCTTAGCTCCATGCCTGCATGGAGTCCAAGGCGGGACAGATCCTCGCTAGCCACGTCGGCCTCCAGCGCCTGATCCAGCGCAGGCACGTGCAGATCGAGATGGGCCACGCTGCCAGCCAGATAGATATGACGCAAGCGAGCCTCCCACGCGGGCTGCGACGATGGCACCGCCACGCGCAGCTGCTCGGGCCTCACATAGGCCAGCGCCTCGGCAAAGCGTCCTTCCCACGGGTCACCATCGGGTGCCCAGCCAGCGGCGGCGAATCCCTCACCGCTCCGCGTTACCGTGAATCGATTGACCTTGCCGATAAACTCACACACGAAGGGCGTGGCGGGCTGCTGATAGATGATTTCCGGCGGCCCCACCTGCTCGATGCGGCCGTGGTTCATCACCGCCACGCGGTCGGCCAGTTCGAGCGCCTCTTCCTGGTCGTGGGTGACGAAGACCGTGGTGAGCTGCAGCTCCTCGTGCAGTTCGCGCAGCCAGCGCCTCAACGCCACCCGCACCTGGGCGTCCAGCGCGCCAAAGGGTTCGTCCAGCAGCAGCAAGTCGGGCTCTACGGCCAGTGCGCGCGCCAGCGCGACGCGCTGGCGCTGGCCACCGGACAACTGCGACGGGTAGCGGCCGCCAAAATCTGCCAGCTGCACGCGCTTGAGCAGGCGATCCACCCGTCCGCGTATGTCGGCACGCGACGGGCGCGACCGCCACGAGCGTACGCGCAATCCAAAGGCGATGTTCTCGGTGACCGTGAGATGGCGAAACAACGCATAGTGCTGGAACACCATGCCGATCCGGCGCTGCCGCGCCGGCGTGGCGAGAAAGTCCTCCTTGCCTCGCAAAACCGTGCCGCTGTCCGGGTAGTCCAGGCCGGCCAGAATGCGCAGCAAGGTCGTCTTGCCCGACCCCGACGGACCGAGCAGTGCCAGAAACTCACCGGGTGCGATCGTCAGACTGACATCGTCCAACGCGGCAAACTCGGTGAAACGGCGGTTCAGATGGGACAATTCCAAAGGCATGCCGCTTCCTTAATGACCGCCGGGCGCGTGCGCGGCAATTTCGTCGCCATAGCGCCATTCCAGCAGGGTTTTGGCTGCCAGCGTGATCAGGGCCAGCAAGGCCAGTAGCGAAGCCACGGCGAATGCACCCACGTAGTCGTATTCGTTATAACGCATCTCCACTTCCAACGGCATGGTGGTGGTCAGGCCGCGGATATGGCCCGATACCACGGATACGGCGCCGAACTCACCCATCGCGCGCGCATTGCACAGCAGCACGCCATACAGCAGCGCCCAGCGGATATTGGGCAAGGTCACGCGAAAGAACATTTGCCAGCCGCTCGCGCCAAGCACGCGAGCAGCCTCTTCCTCTTCGCTCCCTTGAGCCTGCATCAGCGGTATCAACTCGCGGGCGACGAAGGGCAAGGTGATGAAGATGGTCGCCAGCACCAGTCCGGGCACGGCAAAGATGATCTTCACGCCATGGGCATCGAGCCACGGCCCGAACCATCCCTGCGCGCCAAACAACAACACATAGACCAGGCCCGAGATCACCGGCGAGACAGAGAAAGGCAGGTCGATGAAGGCGCCTAGAAGCGCCTTGCCACGAAACTCGAAACGCGTCATGGCCCAGGCTGCGGCGATGCCGAAAATCAGGTTGAGCGGTACGGCGATGGCTGCAACGATCAAGGTGAGCCGAATGGCGGCAAGTGCCTCAGGCTGCTTGATCGTAACGACATAGGCGGCGACGCCCTGGCGGAACGCCTCCACGAAAACCGTCGCCAGCGGCAGCAGCAGAAACAGCACGAGGAACGCCAGCGCAACCAGAATCAAGGCGCCATGCGCAAGACGGCGCGGCCAGCCAACGGGACGCGAAGGCAGCGGCGCCGTCATCGGGTACGCTCCGCCCAGCGACCGCTCCAGCGTTGCAGCAGCGCCACGATGACAAGTAGTGCGAATGAAAGCAGCAGCATCACCACGCCCAGGGCGGCGGCACCGGCGTAGTCGAACTGCTCGAGCTTCTGCACGATCAACAGCGGCGCAATTTCCGAGTGCTTCGGAATATTGCCGGCGATAAAGATCACCGAGCCGTACTCACCCATCGCGCGCGCAAGGGCCAACGCAAAGCCGGTCAACAAGGTCGGCGCCAGCATCGGCAAAATCACACGGAAAAACGCCTGCCAGCGCTGCGCACCAAGGCTCTCGGCGGCCTCTTCCACGTCGCGCTCCAGCGATGCCAACACAGGTTGCAGCGTCCGCACGACGAAGGGAAAGCCGACAAACACCATCGCCACGAATACACCGAGCGGCGTATAGGCCACCTTGATGCCAAGCGGCTCAAGCCACTTGCCGAGCCAGCCATTCGGCGCGTAGAGCGTAGAGAGCGCGATACCCGCCACCGCGGTTGGCAAGGCGAACGGCAAATCGACCAGCGCATCGAACAGCCGCCGTCCCGGAAAGCGATAACGCACCAGCACCCAACCGACGAGCAATCCGATCACCACGTTGAACAGCGCCGCCAGCAGCGCGCCACCCATACTCAGTCGCAGCGCCGCCAGCGTGCGCGGTGTACTGAGCAGACGAATCAGTCCCTCAAGGCCGATACCCGACGCTTTCCAGGCCAGCGCCGCCAACGGCAGCAATACGATCAGCCCCAGGTATGCCAGCGCATAGCCGAGGCTGATGCCGAAACCAGGAAGGACCCGGTGCCGCATGTCGCCTAGTTTCCCGGGCCGATCTGATCGAAGACGGCCCCTTCGTCGAAGAACTTCTTCTGCGCCTGCCGCCAGTCGCCAAACACTTCCTGGATGGTGAAGGTATGGGTCGCCGGAAATTGGCTTTCGTATTGCTTTGCCACATCCGCTGAACGCGGGCGATAGAAATTCCTGGCGGCAATCTCCTGCCCCTGCGGCGAATACAGGAACTGGGCATAAGCCTCCGCCACCGCACGCGTATCTCGCTTGTCCACATTCTTGTCGACAACGGCGACCGGCGGCTCGGCAAGGATGGTGATCGACGGCACCACGATCTGGACTGCGTCGTTGCCCACCTGCTTGCGCGCCAACAGTGCCTCATCTTCCCAGGCGATCAGCACATCGCCAATACCGCGTTGGACAAACGTGTTGGTGGCGCCACGCGCGCCGGTATCGAGCACCGGCACATGCTGGTAGAGATCGCGCACGAATGCCCTGGCCGTCGCGTCGCTGCCGCCGGGCTGCTTGAGCGCGTAGCCCCAGGCGGCCAGGAAGTTCCAGCGCGCGCCGCCGGAGGACTTCGGATTGGGTGTAATCACCTGCACACCGGGTCGGACCAGATCCGCCCAGTCCTTGATGCCCTTGGGGTTGCCCTTGCGCACCAGAAAAACAATCGTGGATGTATACGGCGACGCGTTGTACGGCAGCCGTTGCTGCCAGTCCTTGGCGATCAAGCCATGATCGGCGATCGCGTCGATATCGTAGGCCAGTGCAAGGGTGACGATATCCGCGGACAAGCCGTCCACCACCGAGCGCGCCTGCTTGCCCGATCCACCATGCGACATCTGAACGGTGACGGCGTCGCCGTGCTGCGCCTTCCACTGCGCGCCGAAGGCGCTATTCATCTGGCGATAGAGTTCGCGCGTGGGATCGTAGGACACGTTGAGCAGGGTGACATCCTTGCCTGCCGCAGCCGCAGTCACCAGCATGCCTGCGGCCATCAGCAACACGGTGATCAACTTCTTCATGGCGCCTCCTGCTGATGAACGAACGGCCAGGTTATCGTCCAGGCCTGACGATGCGAAATCGCAATATGGCATGAACTCATGTCGGCGCCTTGCGCAACATCACCCCGCTAGCCGCGGGCGTCAGCCGTTGTGGCCATCGCCCACGCTTTCTCGCGCAGCCGCACCTTGCTCTGAAAATTTCGCCGCGAGTCGATGCGCGGCGATGCGTATCTCCGGCATCGCCGTGCACTCCCACAAGTTTCCGCGCAAGAGCGAACCGATCGCGTACAAACCTCGCTGCGGCTCGCCGGATGCGCCAAGCAACTGTCCATCGGCCCTGGCGAGCACGCCAAGCTGAAGCGGGTCGGCAACGGCCAGCCCATCACGCAACAGCTGGGATAGCAGATCGTGGGCGCCATACGCGACGGCGGTATCGAGCCCCGTCGCCTGTATCACCAGGTCGGCCTCCAACGTACTGACCAGCTGCGTCGCACGCTCGCGCAAGGTGACCTGCAATGGTGCGGCACCATCCACTTCGAGCACGCGGGCAGCATGGACCTGCAGGCGCCCTTCCTCCTGCAGTTGATGAATGACTTGGCCAGATGCCGGCGCCATGCGATGCCGGGAAGCCTCCCAGATCCATCGCGCATGACGCAGGAACTGCCGCCTTTGATCGTTGCTCAACTGCTGCCACAGCAACGCGTTGATAGGACGCATGCCGTCGATCACGCTGCGCCAATCGACATCTGGCACGTCCTCCATGGCCTTGCGCACGAGGCGCACCATGGGCGTTACGCCATCGCACGCCAGCAGGGCCTGGTTGAGTTCTTCCTGCTGCGGATAGGACGCCAACGGCAAGGGCGCATGCGTGCATGGCAACAGTCCATGTCGCGATACCGCAACGAGCTCGGCGTTCGGCCATTGCATCGACGCCGACAGCAAGGTGTCCACCGCCGTCAATCCCGTACCGATGACCAGTACGCGGCGCGGCGCCTTCACATGGGAGTCCAGTCGCCAGGGATCGAGCTCATAGGCACCGCTGGACAATGCCGCTGGCGATACCGTCCGCAGCGGTCGCTGCGCGAGCGCACCGACCGCAAGCACGACGTGGCCGACCTCGAGCCACCGATCCGCATCGATGCGCACGGCATAGCCCCCTTCGGGGCGGCGCAGGAGCTCGTGAGCGCTCTCTGGATGAATCCGGAAACTTCGCCCTGCCTTGCGGGCGGCATCGATGCGCGCGCCGACCTGGGCCTGGATGAAATCCCCGAACAGCCGGCGTGGCAGGAAATCGGTGCCCTTCACTTGTCCAAGCTGCCGCGATGCGTGCTGGATGAATTCTTCGCCCTGCTCGAGGAAGATGCCCATGCTCGCCGCTCGCACGTTGAGCAGATGCCTGTCGTCGCGGGTGGCATAGGCCACGCCGCGCCCCGGCGCTTCCGGACCGACGATCCAATGCACCGTGCCGCCATGGTATTGCGCCAACAATTCGCCGAAAGCCGCCGCTCCCGCGGCGCCACCACCAATCACAGCGATATCCGCCATAAGTCGCTCCTCGTGTCGCGGACGCGGAGTCGTGCGGTCTGCCAAGGCAGGTCGCTTGCTCCACGCCGTGCAGGACTGCTCAGCTGAAAGAGGGATTCAAACCGCAAAAACAGACGACGGATCCAACGCCTGGGAAGGCACTCACGACCTGACGCCCGCGAACCTGGTGCGCGTGTACCAGTAGGAAACTGGCCGATGCGACCCGCATGACGCTACCCCGACGAGTGAATGTGCCCGATGCAGAATCAATCACAGTCCCTGTTAAGGCGGCGCTAGCCATTCGTCGTCGCTGGCAGGACCGACATGCCCTGAAGGTTATGACGCCTGCGCAGAGTTGATCAGAGCATCCCTAGCAGCCTGCCCGCTCCGCGTGGCGCTCGGCCAGCAGGGCGGCGACATCGCCCAACCCCAGCCCACGGGCGCGCAGCGTCACGATCAGGTGAAAGATCAGATCGGCCGATTCGCCCAGCAAGGCCGCGTCATCCTGCACAACCGCTGCAAGTGCCGTCTCCACCCCTTCTTCACCCACCTTTTGCGCCATGCGGCGAATGCCGCCATCAAACAGCTTGGTGGTGTAGCTGCCGCTCGGGCGCTCGGCATGTCGGCGCGCCACCAGGGCGTCGAGTTGGGCCAGGAATCCCAGTGGCGGCGTCACGTCGTCGCCAAAGCAGCTGCTGGTACCTTGGTGGCAAGTCGGTCCATGCGGGTCGGCGAGCACCAGCACCGTGTCGGCATCGCAATCTGCGCGCAGCGACTTCAGCGCCAGCACGTGACCGGATGTCTCTCCCTTGGTCCACAGACGCTGCTTGCTGCGACTGAAGAACGTCACCTGCCCCGTCGCCAGCGTTGCCGTCAATGCTTCCGTATTCATATAGCCCAGCATCAGCACTTCGCCACTCAGCCAGTGCTGGACGATGACGGGCAGCAGGCCATCGCCTTTGGCCCAGTCGAGCTGGGTCGGGTCGAGCTTGATCGGGTCCATCTGCATTTCCTCTTGAAGAAGAACGGGTGACGGCTGCCGCAAACCGAGCAAGTTGAAGTTTCAACTCGGTCTGTGTCCTGCTCCACGGCCCGCTCCTAGATTCTGACAACGACACCCTGCTCGGCCAGCCACTGCTTGAGCGTGGGAATGGCGATGGCGCCTGAGTGGAAAACGCTGGCAGCCAACGCACCGTCGACATCGGCCTGCGCGAAGGCGTCATGGAAGTGCTCGGGCGCACCGGCGCCACCGGAGGCGATCAACGGTAGCTGGCAGATCGCGCGAACGGCCGCGAGCTGTTCCAGGTCATAGCCCTTGCGCACGCCATCGCTACCCATGCAGTTGAGGACGATTTCGCCGGCACCGCGCTGCTGCGCTTCGATGACCCAGTCCAAGGTGCGGCGGGCGAGCGCCTGGGTCCTGGATGGATCGCCGGTGTACTGGCGTACTCGCCATTCGCCATCCGCATCGCGCAAACTATCGATACCGACGACGACGCATTGCACGCCGAAGGCGGCGGCAAGCTCATCGATCAGTTGCGGACGCTCAAGCGCTGGCGAATTCACCGAGATCTTGTCGGCACCCGCGTGCAGCACTGCACGCGCATCCTTCACGCTGCGGATACCGCCCGCCACGCAGAACGGTATGTCAATTTCCCGCGCCACACGCTCGACCCAACCCCGATCGACGCTGCGCCCCTCGGGACTGGCCGTGATGTCGTAGAACACCAGCTCGTCGGCACCTTCGTCGCGATAACGCAGGGCCAGATCCACGATCTCGCCCATCACCACGTGATCGCGAAAGCGAACTCCCTTCACGACCTTGCCGTCGCGTACGTCGAGGCAGGGAATGATGCGACGGCTCAGCATGTCAGTGCCTCGGCAACGGAAAAACGGCCTTCCAACAAGGCCCGACCGAGGATCACGCCGCGCGCACCCGCCTCGCGCGCTGCGCGAATATCGTCGAGCGAACGTACGCCGCCCGATGCCTGCACGGCGAGCGATGGCACGGCGGTGGCAAGGTAACGATACAGCTCGAGATTGAAGCCGGCCAGCATGCCGTCGCGCTGAATATCGGTGCACAGCAGATGCTTCGCGCCACGCGCGGCATACCAGGGCGCAAGCTCGTCGAGCGTGCGCGACTCCGCTTCGGTCCAGCCCGCGCTAGGCAGCGTCCATGCGCCATCCTTCTGCAGCGTATCGAGCGCCAGCGTGAACCGCTCCACGCCGTAGGAGGCGAGCCAACCCGCAACGAGTTCCGGCTCGCGTATTGCCAGGCTACCCAGCACCACGCGCGACACGCCCGCATCGAACAGGCGCCGTACGTCCGATTCGGCACGCACGCCGCCGCCAGCCTGCACGCGCATGCCAGCGCCGGCCATCGCCTCGATCACCGACAGGTTGTCCAGGCTGCCGCCGCGCGCACCGTCCAGGTCCACCAGATGCAACCACTGTGCACCAGCCTCGGCGTAGCTGAGCGCCAGCGCACGCGGATCGAATTCGTAGGTGGTCTGCTGGGCGTAGTCGCCCTGCTTCAGTCGTACTACACGACCGCCGCGCAGGTCGATCGCCGGAATGACAGAAAAAGTCATAGCTCGAGAAAGTTCTTCAGCAAGCGTGCGCCGACCTTGGCCGAACGCTCGGGGTGGAATTGCATACCGTGGAAGTTGTCGCGCGCGATCACCGAGGCGAATTCGCCACCGTAGTCCGTGGTCGCAAGCGCGTAATCGCCATGGGGCACGGCATAGCTGTGCACGAAATAGGCCCAATCCTCGGTACCGAGCCCGGCGAGCAACGCGTGCTCGCGCTGTCGCTGCAAACGGTTCCAGCCCATGTGCGGCACGCGCAATCCGGGTTGTTCGACAAAGCGGCGTACGCGGGCCGGCACGACGCCCAGACAGTCGACATCGCCCTCTTCCGAACGTTCGCACAGCAACTGCATGCCCAGGCATACGCCCAATACCGGTTGGGTGAGCGAGCGCATCAGGTCGACCAGGCCAAGCTCGCGCAAGCGCGCCATGCCCGGCCCCGCCGCCCCCACGCCGGGCAGGATCACCTTGTCGGCGGCGCGAATTGCCGCGGCGTCCGAGGTCAGCGCCGCATCGACACCCAATCGTTGCAACGCGTAGCGTACCGAGCCGATATTCGTGCCACCGGCATCGACCAGGACCACGCTCATTACAGCGCTCCCTTGGTGCTCGGCAACTCATTGCCTTCGCGCCGGATAGCCTGGCGCAACGTGCGCGCCACCACCTTGAAACAGGCCTCGACCATATGGTGTGCGTTGTCGCCCCGTACTTTCAGGTGCAGGTTGGCGCCCAAGGTTTCGCTCAGCGAGCGGAAGAAGTGCGGGACCAGTTCGGTCGGCACGTCACCCACACGCTCACGCGGGAACGCCCCGTCGAACACGAAGTACGGGCGCCCGGAAAGATCCAGCGCAGCGCTGGCTTGCGCTTCGTCCATCGGCAACGTGAATTCATGCTGGGCCTGCGCCGTGGTTTCTTGCCGAGGCAGGTCTTCCGGCTCGAAGCCGTAACGTCCAATGCCGCGCTTGTCGCCCAGCGCCTGCTTCAACGCCTGACCCAGCGCCAGGCCACAGTCCTCAATGGTGTGGTGCTCATCGATGTTGGTGTCGCCGTCGCAGCGTAGCGCCAGCGCAAAGCCGCCGTGCTTGCCGATCTGCTCCAGCATGTGATCGAAGAAGCCAAGGCCGGTTTGGATCTGAGGCTCGGCAGACTTGTCCAGGTTCACGCTCACGGTGATGCGGGTTTCGCGCGTATTGCGTTCCACCGTCGCCATGCGCGGTGCATCGAGCAACTGGTGCGCGATCTCGTCCCAGTTCGAGCCGTGCGCCCCCACCTTGAAGCCGCGCACGCCCATATTGGCGGCGAACTGCAGGTCCGTGTCGCGATCGCCCACCATGGCGGATGCGGCACGACTCCAGCTGTCGTCGGCCAGGTAGTGACGAAGCATGCCGATGCCCGGCTTGCGTGTGTCCCTGCGCTCGTGCAGGAAGCTGCGATCGATCAGCACTTCGCGAACGCGGATGCCCTGGGATTCGAGTATGCGTATGAGCAGTTCGTGCGGCCCGATGAAGTCGGCCTCGGGAAAACTGCCGGTACCCAGGCCATCCTGGTTGGTCACCATCACCAGCTCGTAGCCCCCCGCCACGCAGCGCTGCAAGGCCGCAATGACGCCAGGCAACAGGGCGAACTTTTCGTAGCTGTCGATCTGGAAGTCTTCCGGCTCCTCGATCAGGCAACCGTCACGATCAATGAAGAGAATCTTGCGGCTCATGCGTGTTTACCTGTAGCCGTTCCCTCGGCGAAACCCCGGCCATCCATGGCCGGACTATTGGATTCTGCTGCCGATCCATCGGCAAAACCCCGGCCATCCATGGCCGGACTCTTCAATGCGGCGAGAACACCATCGTTCTCTTCAGGCGTACCGATGGTGATGCGTAGTGCATCGCCTAGCTGGGGATAACGGCGTACATCGCGCACCACAATGCCGGCGCCCAGCAAGCGTTGGTACGCGACAGCGGCATCATCGAAGCGCACGGCAAGGAAATTGGCCTGGGACAGGATTACCTCGCGAACACCCGGGAGCGCCGCCAGAGCCGCCGCCATGCGCTGACGCTGCTGTCGCACGACCTCGATGTGCTCGCGAGCCACTGCCTGGCCACGCTCGGAAAGCGCTTCCAAGGCGAGATCCACACACGGGCGCGGCAGTGGATACGGCGGCATGATGCGCCGGAGCAGCGCGATAACCTCCTCGTTCGCCAGCAAGGTGCCGATGCGTGCACCGGCCAATGCCCAGGCTTTGGACAACGTGCGCAACACGGCAAGATTGTCGAAACGGTCGATCAGGCCCGCCGCGCTGGTGGCATCCGCGAACTCGATATAGGCCTCGTCGACCACCACCAGGGCACGACCTGCGAGCGCCTGCGCGAGGCGCACTACCTCAGCCTGTGCCACCAGCTGTCCGGTGGGGTTGTTGGGCGTACAAACGAACACCAGCTTGACGGCGGGCGTCAACGCAGCGAGTAGCGCATCCACGTCGAGCGCGAACGAAGGGCTCAATGGCACTTCGACCACCGCCGCGTTCTGGATACGCGCGCACACCGCATACATTCCGAATGTGGGTGGTTGGATGGCAATGGCATCCTGGCCTGCTCGGCAGAATGCACGCACCAGCAAGTCGATGGCTTCATCGCTGCCGCGTCCCACCAACACCTGGCTGGAACGCACGCCATAGAGCGCGGCCAGCGCATCGAGCAAGGCCTGCGGCTGCGGATCCGGATAGCGATTGCAGCCCAAGCCATGGTCGCCCGGTGGCGCCCATGCCGACTCGTTCGCATTGAGCATGATCTTGCCGCCGCTGGCTTCCATGCGCGCCGACGAGTACGGCTGCATGGCGCGGATCTCGGCGCGCGCCAGGTCGAGCACGCTCATGCCGCATCCTCCAGCGCTGCCAGGCGCAAGGTCACTGCCCTGCGGTGTGCCTCCAGTTGTTCGGCGGCGGCCAGCGTGGCCGTGCAAGGTCCGATCGCACGCAGTCCCTCCGGCGATACTTCCTGCACCGTGATCTGTTTCTGGTAACTGGCCACGGACACTCCGCTATAGCTACGCGCGTAACCGTAGGTCGGCAGCACGTGGTTGCTGCCGCTGCAGTAGTCGCCCACCGATTCGGGCGTCCATGCGCCCAGGAACACCGAGCCGGCGCTTTCGATGCCATCCAGCCATTGGCGCGCGTTGTTCACCTGGAGGATCAGATGTTCGGGTGCATAGCGATTGCTCACGTCGATCGCCTGCGCCAGCGAATCCACCGCGATAAGCCGGCTTTGCCCAAGCGCCTGCTCGGCGATCTCCGCACGCGGCAGCGCCGCGCATTGACGCGCCACCTCCGCCGCAACCGCATCGAGCATGGCCGCCGACGGACTCAACAGGATCACCTGGGAGTCAGGGCCATGCTCGGCCTGCGACAGCAGATCGGCCGCCACAAAGATCGGATTGGCCTCGGCATCCGCAATCACCAGGACTTCCGAAGGACCCGCCGGCATATCGATGGCGGCGCCGTCCGGATCGGCGGACACCTGCAACTTCGCCTCGGTGACCCAGGCATTGCCCGGGCCGAAAAGCTTGTCGCACTTGGGCACCGATTCGGTGCCATAGGCCATGGCAGCAATGGCTTGCGCACCACCCAGCTTGAACACTTTGTGGACACCGTTGCTCCGCGCCGCGTAAAGCACGGCTTCGTCGCAACCACCATCGGCACGAGCCGGCGAACACAGTACGACCTCGCGGCATCCTGCAATGCGCGCCGGAACACCCAGCATCAGCGCGGTGGAAGGCAGAGGCGCGCTACCCGCCGGCACATACAATCCCACCCGGCCGACCGGGCGTAGCACGCGCTCCACGCGCACGCCATTGGCCGTATCCAGCGCGACGGGTGTGGGTGCCGCCGCGCGGTGGAAAGCCTCGATACGCGCGGCAGCCTCGTCGATGGCGGCCTTCAGTTCGGGCGCCAGCTTCGCTTCGGCTGCGCGAAATTCCTCTTCCGTGACCTCGACGGCCTCGAGCGTGCAGCGGTCAAAACGTGCACTCAATTCGCGTAGCGCCGCATCGCCATCGGCGCGTACGCGCGCAATAATCTGTTCGACGCCGCTGCGCAGGCTGTCCGCACGCGATTGCGGCGGCCGCTCCAGCGCTGCGCGTTGCCCCGCTGTATCCAGGGAATTCCAGTCCAGGCGGTTCATGCTTTCGTACCTCTCGCTTCCGCCCGCATCACGCAAGCATCTTCTCGACAGGCAGCACGAACATTTCGCGTGCGCCCGCCTTCTTGATTTCTTCCAGCTGCCGCCAGCTCACCTCGCCGGCACACAGCGCCTGCAGCATGAGCTGATCGGGCTGGCCGGCCACGGGCAGCAGCGTTGGCTGCGGACCACCAGGCAACAGGCGGATGACGGCATCGAGCGCCCCGCGCGAGGTCTGCAGCAGGAGCAGGCGCGACTCGCGCACCTGGATCACGCCATCCAGCCGCTTGAGCAGCAACTCGATCAAGTCGCCGCGCTCGTCGGCCGGTAGCGATTGCGGACCCGCCAGCACGGCTTCGCTTTCCAGCAGCACTTCGGCCTCACGCAATTGATTCGCTACCAGGGTGCCGCCGCTTTGCACCAGGTCGCAGATGGCATCGGCCGTGCCCAGACGTGGTGCAATCTCCACCGAGCCGGCCAGGGTGACCACGCCAGCCTGCACGCCCCGCGTGCGCAGCCACTCACTCAGCAGGCCAGGATAGGAGGTGGCGATGCGTTGGCCATTCAACTGAGCAGCATCGTGGTAGTCGAGCTCTTGTGGCACCGCAATGGACAAGCGGCAGCGGCCGAAGCCAAGCGGGCGCCATTCGGACAAGGCAGGGCCTTCGCGACCGGCCGTAAGCTGGTATTCGCCGAGTACGTTGCGCCCCACGATACCCAGATCGCATACGCCCTGCGCGATCAGGCCCGGAATATCGTCGTCGCGTACCAGCAATAGATCGACCGGCTCGCCTTCGCCGAAGCAGAACAGCTTGTCCCGGCTTTGACGAAACGTCAGGCCACAACGATTGAGCAGTTCCAGCGCAGGCTCCGTGAGCCGGCCGGATTTCTGCATCGCGATACGCAATCTGTCCCGCGGTTTCATGCCTTTGCCTTCTTGCTGGCCGCCCGACGACGGGCGGCACGGGCGCCTGCGGCGAGATAGCCGCCACTGCCCTGATTGATGTAGCGCGCCACGCGGCCGATAGTGGTGATGCTCACCGCCGTGCGCTCGTGAATCTCGCGATAGGAGACACCGTCAAGCAAGTACGGCACCACGCGCCAGCGGTCGATCATCACCTCGAGCTCGGCCGGCGTGCACAGGTCGTGCAGGAACGCGGACATCTCACCGGCATTCTTCAGCGACAGCAATGCCTCGCACAAGCTGAGTTCGGCGGACTCGGCCGGGGTTTCGGGATCGATCGATCGACGCTTCATAATGTACTAATGCGTTAATACAGTGGAGCGCATCATACGCAGGATGGCGCGCCGCAGCAAGACACCTCAATCGCCTCCCCGCTGGCACGATTCAGGCTGGCGCCCCATCCCTCCCGGATGCGGTCGGCCGGCCATGTGCGCCCACCTGGGCAGGCTAGATTGCCCTCAGGCAGTCTCCGGGGATCAAGAGACTGTGGCAGCTCGTCAGGCTGCGGTCGCCCTCCGTCACAAGCTGACCCCAGATCCCATCCCACGCGCCAGACCGGTTGCCGCCCCCCAGGAGCATGCCCTTCAATGTCCGATCCCTAGGGATGCTCTGATCAACTCTGCGCAGGCGTCATGATGTCCAGAAGGCCCGCAGGCGGTGTTGCGTGGCGCCGGGAAGACTGGCCGTCTTGCCAAGCCGCGCGGCAGCGCCTGCGGGCCTTCTGGACATTACCCATCACTTTGAATTCAATATGTTGGGGCCGGTCCTGTCTGTCCGCATCCCTTCGGTGCGCCGGCTCGACAGACGGCCAGTCTGCCGTCGCCGACGCCCCTGTGGTCTGCGAACAGACAGGACCGGTGACGCCTGCGCAGAGTTGATCAGAGCATCCCTAGTGGTTCAATGCCTTGGCGTATCGCGTGATTCGGGGCACAAGTCTTGCTTCCGCTTGGGTGGGCATGCCAAAAGTGTTTGCCACTGGTCGAGGTCCGATGGAAACGAATGCACTCACGCCGCTGAACAAGATTCTGGATCTGTTGCTGGACGCTATTTGCGTGGTCGATGTCGAAGGGCGCTACGTCTTCGTCAGCGCCGCGTTTGAGCGCATCTTCGGCTACACGCCCGAGGAGGTCATCGGCAGGCGGATGATCGAGCTGGTGCATCCTGAGGACCGCGAGATCACGCTACGCACAGCTGCGGAGATCATGGCCGGACATCACAAGTCACACTTCCACAACCGCTACATTCGCAAGAATGGCGAAGTCGTCCATATCATGTGGTCGGCACGCTGGTCGGAAGCCGATCAGGTCAGAATCGCCGTCGCTCGCGACATTACCGAGCTCAAACGTGGCGAGTCGTTACGCTCTGCGCTTCACGCGATTGCCGAGGCGGCCCACGCGGCGGAAAGCCTGCACGCCCTGTTCGAGCAGACGCATCGGATCATCGGCGAGCTAGTGCCTGCGGAGAACTTCGCAGTCGCCCTGTTCGACCGGAAATCCGGTGAGATCAGCTTTCCGTACGTAGTCGACGAACAGACAGAAGAACTCCAGCCGCAACACCTGAGCGCCGGCACGCTCATCGCCCAGGTGATCCGAACCGGGCAACCGACAATGCAAAGTCCTTCCGCCTCCATGGCGCCACGCGCAGATGACTCTCCCGACGCCTACGAGCGCGCACTGCATTGGCTGGGTGTGCCATTGAACTCCAAGGACGGCACGGTCGGCGCGCTGGTGATAAAGAGTTATTCGGATGCCACACGGTATACCGAGGCAGACAAGGAGCTGCTGCAATTCGTCTCCACCCAGGTTGCCGCGGCGGTCGAGCGCAAGCTGTCGGAGGCGCGACTGCATCATCTCGCACAGCACGACTCCTTGACCGATCTGCCGAATCGCAAACTCTTCTACCGCCAGTTCGACATCGCGCTGGACAACGCAAGACGCCACCAGAGTCACGTGTCCCTGCTGTACATCGATCTGGACAGATTCAAGCAGGTCAATGACAGCTTCGGACACCACATTGGCGACCTGCTGCTCTGCGAGGTGGCGGCCCGCATCCGCCGCTGTCTGCGTGAGTGCGATGTCGTGGGGCGCGTCGGTGGCGACGAATTCGTCGTCCTTCTCAACGCGACCCAGTCGCCCGGCCAAGGCATGGACGTCGCCGAGCGAATCCGCGAGGCTCTCAGCGTGCCCTTCGATCTCGCCGACCAGCGCGTTCGCATATCAACCAGTATCGGCGTCGCCAACTTTCCCGCGCATAGCGAGGATCCCGACCTGCTCACGAAAGCAGCCGACCATGCCATGTATCACGCAAAAAAGGGGGGTGGCAATCGGGCCTTGCTCGCCACGAGCCCCAACGCCTCTGATGGCGAGACGCCTGACCCTGACCGTGCTCCCTAACCGTGGCGCGTGGGGCACGAAGCAGCGACAAACGAAAGCGCGCATGGCCACGCGCGAAAGCCTGTGGAGCTTGGCGCCCTACGCCGGCGCGAACATCAGGCTCGGGTCATTTCCACTGATAAGCGGCCGCGCGGACAACGCGACTGCGCGCTTTCGCCGAGAGCGCGGGGAACGACTGTTCCAGAGCAAGCTCGGCGGCAGCTGACCCTTCAGGCAAGGATCCATCCGACCAGTGACGTTCGTTGCAGCCTTCCGACCAGATGGCGGTAATCAGGGAGCGCTCGTCGTCAGCCAGTCGCTCGATCGCGACCACACTGTCATAGAACATCCATGGCCGGGCCCAGTCGGTATAGGCCTCGATCACGGCGTTGATTTGCGAAAACTGACCCATTGCGGTTTAGCTCGCTCAACAGAGTAAAAGCCAGCCTATCAGTGTCCGGGCTGTCCCGGAAGCAACATTGCCCCTGCTCTTGCGCGCCAAAGGACCGCGAAGCCCTGTTTCGGGGGGAAACCGTTGCCGAATGTCCCCATCGTCCGCCCGTCGGAGTGACAGGAGTAGCGCTGGTTTCCGGCTACGCGATATCTTTGCGGACACTCTGAGTTGCGTTCGTGCGTCTTTCCCGAGGGCCATACGCCATGCTGAAAGAATTCAGCCAGACCGTCCTGCTGCTCGTTACGGGCCTGTTCCCCATCATCAATCCACCTGCGTCGGCACTCATCGTGTTGAGCCTGATGCCGCACGCGACGCCCGCCGACCGGGCCGAACTCGCCTGGCGCATCACCGCCAACAGCTTCGCCATCTTGCTAGGCTCACTGTTGATCGGTGCCTACGTGCTGTCCTTCTTCGGCATTTCCATTCCGGTGCTTCGGGTGGCGGGTGGCCTGGTCATCGGCATGGCCGGCTGGAATCTGCTGCAGAAACCGGATGACGAGGACAGCGGCGACGAAACGCAGGCGCTGAAGGTACAAAAGAGCGATGGCTCGCTGGCCTCCAAGGCGTTCTATCCCTTGACGCTTCCGCTCACGGTGGGCCCGGGCTCCATCGCCGTCGCCATTGCGCTTGGTACGGGCTCACCTCAAGAAGGACCTTCGGCGGGCCACTTCCTGGGTGTGGGCGCAGCACTCATCATCCTTTGCGCGAGCGTCTACATCTGCGTGCGCTTCGCGGGGGATCTGGAACGCTTGCTTGGCACCGTTGGCACCCAGGTCGCCATGAGGCTGTTCGCCTTTGTGATCTTCTGCATCGGCGTTCAGCTGTTATGGCTCGGCCTTTCCGATTTGCTCGCCTCCGTCCCATTGAAGTGAGTGCCGCTCGAGCGCGCGGAGCCCGTATCGATTGCAAGATGCGGGCCCGGCGTCTGCTGACATGGTTTGCCGTGCATGACGCGTTGTCTCACCCGCGATGTGGCTGCCTTACTCGTGCTAAATTTAGCCGCTGAACACGCACTCGTACCCTGGAAATTCCGGTGCTCCAACGAAAGGCCCCTCGTCAATTCGTAGCATGGCTAGCGATGCTGGCCATGATGCTTATTGTCGTGATGCCGGCCATTTCGCGAAGCATGCCGATGCCGGGCTCCATGCCCGGCATGGACGACGGCTGCCCCCACCACCTGGCGGGAACCGGGCACCCGGCTTCGCCCGATGGCCCCGCTGATTCCACGGAACGCTGCGGCTACTGCGTCCTGCTTAACCACAACTCGCTCCTCGCCTCCAGCAAGGTGCTGCATCTGCTGCCGGCGGCTCCCAGCCCGGCCGCTCCAGTGTTGGCCATGGCGGATGACGCCTACGCCTCGCCGATTCTCAGCGCCCATCCCCGCGGACCGCCGCTGATCGGCTAACGGCCAGCAGACCTCAAGGCGGCATGGTTGCCGCCTGCGTCTACACTTCTTTCGAGCGAATACCCGCGTGCGGGTGCCATGTCGCGTTGCCGAGCGCCGCATGCCGCACTCCCTGACCGGGCGCAGCCGAGAGACCATCTACGCGCGGCCACGATGGTCGCCAGCTATCCATGGAATTCCCATTCATGCGCGCCATGAATTCGACAAGCACGTCTCCCAAGCAACCCCCAGGGCAAGTCACCGGATCTCGATCCCGCGCGTTTTGCGCGCGAGCACACGTGCTGCGCCTCACGACCCGGCCGCTGGCTGCGATGGCCGGCCTCTTGGCCATGGGCCTACTTCCCCAGGCAGCCCATGCGTGCGCTACCTGCGGCTGCACCCTCAGCACGGATGCCGCCACGGGGTACTCCACCGTGTCTGGTTGGCGCATCAACGTGGATTACACGTATATCGATCAGGACCAGCTGCGCAGCGGCGGCAGCAAGGCGACACCGGAACAGGTGGTGAACCAGCCCTCCGATCCCTCGCTGGGCGGCGGGGAAATCGAAAAACGCACCATCAATCGCTACTACAACGTTTCCGCCGCCTATCGCTTCAACGCGGACTGGGGCATGACGTTGGTGCTGCCTTATGTCAGACGCGATCACTCCACCTACGGCACCCAGCTGCAGCCGTATACGCCCGCCGCGATCGCGCCCGACCAGATCAGCAACTCGCACGTTGCGGGCATCGGGGACGCCAAGGTGCTTGCCAGCTATCAGGGCTTCCTGCCCACGCACAACTTCGGCGTGCAATTTGGCATCAAGCTGCCGACAGGCCATTACGGTGGCCAGACCGATGACGGCAATCTCGTGGGTCGCCCCACCACGTTCAACTCGGGCCCGAATCTGGGGCAGTCGGTGGATACCAGCCTGCAAGCCGGCACCGGCAGCACCGACCTGATTGCGGGTGCGTACTACTTCCAGCCGGTGAGCCAGAACTTCGACGCCTTCGTCAACGGACAATTCCAGGCGGCGATCAAGCAGAATCTGAATGCTCCGGGCGCCGATTTCCGCCCCGGCAATCTCGCTTCCGTCAGCCTTGGGCTGCGTTACGAGGCCCATGCCAACTGGGTACCCCAGGTGCAGATCAACTGGTTCCACAAAAGCGCGGACCAGGGCGCACTGGCAGACCGGCCCGACACCGAGGGAACGGTGGCTTACCTGAGCCCAGGGATCAGCGGCAGCCTGAGCGAGAACCTGCAGGTTTATGCCTTTGTGCAGGTGCCCGTCTACAGTCATTTGCAGGGCTACCAGCTGTTTCCGCGCTGGACCGGTACGGTGGGCATCAGCATGAAACTCTGAGCCTGAATCACCGACACGACTCGGGTGGCGTTGCCGTGATTTTGCCGCAACGCTTCACGAGGCACTTCCATTCCTTCTTTTACATTCCACGTCATGGCTAACTATCTACGTCACCTATGCGCAATTCTATTGCTGGCGACAATCGCACAGCCCGCATTCGCCAACGATCTGGTGGTGGGCAAGACAGCCCCGCCGATTGCCTTGAATACCCTGGATGGGAAACAGATCGACTTGCGCGATCTGCGCGGCAAGGTGGTGATCGTGACGTTCTGGGCCACCTGGTGCGAGCCTTGCCGCGAGGAGCTGCCCCTGCTTTCGCGCTACGTGCAGGAGCATGCGGACCAGGGCCTGGTCGTGCTCGGCTTCAGTCTCGATTCGCCCGACCAGCTCGATCAGGTGAAATCGGTGGCAAGCTCGCTGAACTTCCCGGTGGGGCTGCTGGGTGATCCGCACGTGCCCGGCTATGGGCGTATCTGGCACTTGCCCGTGAGCTTCACCATCGACCGCAACGGACAACTCGTCGATAACGGCTGGAAGGACGAACAGCCCGCATGGACGCAGGACCGGCTCGACAAAGTCGTGACGCCGTTGTTGAGCGCCACGCGCCAGGACGACGTTGCGAGTCGTCATCCATAACCGGGCCCGATGCAGGCCATCCTCTGCCAGGCACTTCTCTTGCACATACGAATTATGTGCTCGAACTCTTCGACGGCGGCGCAAGGGGCGGCCATCTCGCCGCCCCTCCGCAACGCGTTACTCGAAGGCAGGATGGTCCGGCACGGCCTGAGTCAGCGCTTCGGCCTCCTCGCCCAGGAAATACAACGCGGCGAACAGACCTTCGGTGATATCCCCTTGGAGCGGCCAATGCCCGGGCTCGGTCGATTCGCAGCTGGTCTGCAATTCACGAAACGCATCGCTGTTGGCGAGAATCCGCGAGAGGGCGTGGATGCCAAGGCATAAGCCGCCGAGACGCGCCACCCGGCGTTGCTTGGCATTTTCGGCGAGGGTTAGCGTCAAGTAGGGACGGCCGAGTGGGTTGCTGGGGCGTGCGGCCGAGGGCTGGTAAGCGTGCGCGTGTTCCGTATGATCTGGCGTAGCCATCATCAACTGTCCTTTCTTTAGTTGGTTGTGGTTAGCGGGTCGTGTGAGTCTCTAGCTCACACGGCCCGCGCTACTTCATTCCTATGCTGTCGCTGGTGACTAGGCATCGCACCAAAATCACAACGACCGAATGACCATCGCACACGACGATGGCTCTGTCCGTCAGGCAAATAGCAGGAAACGGCCGAGGGGATGGCGGCTTAGCGCGCCGGTGTCCGACAAGAAGACCAGTAAGCCTCAGCAGAAGTTGTTGTGCGTATGCGCTTTCATACGAAGGCAAGGACGTCCACACCTTGCAGGACATCTACGGCGGTCGCATGGTCGGCCAGGCCCTGGCCAGCGCCATGCTCAGCTCCCCGCCATGCGGCATGACCTGGCGGCCGCGACTGAAGAGCTTCGTGCAGCGGATTTGATCAAGCGCATGACGCCAGCGACGGCCAGCCACACTGGCCCCTGAGGGAACCTCGAAGAACTCGTCATTCCCGCGGCTCTCAACAGCTGAAGGGCTGGTCAAGCGGGAGGCGCTTTACAACAGCGAAGCTGGCCATCCAGTGACTTTCAACCAACGGAACACAAAGGCACTGGATTCCCGCTTTCGCGGGAATGACGGGAAAAAGGACGGTTTTTCGAGCCACCCCACCCCTGAGCACCTCCGCACGAATCCGGGCTGTTACGACCGTGGCGGACTCCGCGAGCGGATCCGCCACGGTCGCAAGCTTTTGCAGTCACTCGGTGACGCCGGTTTTCCCGCTCCTGTCACAAACCTGCAAGACAATCGGTCCAGGCGGAGCGTCATGCGCTCGCTGCGCTTCGCGATCGCATCATTGACGGGGGACACGTGCACATCATTCTGGTTGAGGACGATCAGTCATTGGGCGCCGCCATACGGCGCGCGCTCGAACGTCTTTCTTATACCGTGACGTGGCTGCTCGACGGCAGCCAGGCCACGGCCGCCCTGCGTGATGAATCAGCCGACCTGGTGCTGCTGGATCTTGGGCTTCCCGGCAAGGATGGCCTCGATGTCCTGCGCGAAACGCGCCAGAACAACATCAAGACGCCGGTGCTGATACTGACCGCGCGTGATGCGGTCCAGGCTCGCGTGCAAGGCCTGGACGCCGGAGCGGATGACTACCTCACCAAGCCGTTCCACCTGGACGAGCTGGGCGCGCGCATTCGTTCGCTGACCCGCCGCGTGCAGGGCCTGGCGGTGAACAGGATCGAAGTGGGCACGCTCTGTCTGGATCTGGGAACGTCCGAAGTCTCCTTTCGGGGCAAGCGCGTGGAGCTCACCCGCCGCGAATTTTCCTTGCTCCAGGCATTGATGGAACGCGCTGGCCGCCTCGTCCGCCGGGACGCCCTGGAAAACTCGCTCTACGGCAACGACAAAGTCGTGGGCGATGGCGCCCTGGACGTTCTGGTGCACTCGCTGCGACGCAAGCTGAGCTTCGAGACGATCCAGAACGTACGCGCATTTGGCTACATGATTCCGCGAGATCCGCAATGACTTTCAAGAGCCTTCGCGGCCGACTGCGCTGGATGATCGTGGCGATGCTGCTCGTCGTGTGGGTTCCCCTGGCCATCTACAGCTTCTCGCACACCAGTGCGGAACTGGAGGAAATGTCCGACGGGCGACTTGCCCAGGCCGCCCATACGATTAGCGCGCTGGTCCAGCGCGTGGGTATCCAGGGGCTTATCGGCAACGAGCGGCTACTGGCGAGCGTGCAGAAGAAAAAAGTGATCCAGGCGGCCGGCGATGTTCCCACCTGGGAGTCGGAGGTCGGTTTTCAGGTATTTGACCCGCAGGGAAAGCTGGTCCTTGGCTCGGCCAACCTGTTGGCGCTGCCGCCCTCGCCGATGGATCGTTCGTCTTACCAGGATCTGCGCAAGGCGCACCACATCTGGCGCGTCTACACCTACGTGGACACGTCCAACGACATGGTGATCCGCGTGGCCGAGCGCTATGACACTCGCCTCGAGATCATCAACACGCTATGGCTCGAACACGGCCTGCCCTTCCTGCTCGGCCTGCCCGTGCTCGCGCTGCTGATCGGCTGGTCCGTCGCGCGGGGCCTGCGACCGCTGGTCGCGCTTGCCTCGGCGCTAGCGTCACGCGAACCCGGCAGCCGCGAGCCGATTACGCTGGACAACGCTCCGCAGGAACTGCAACCCGTACTCACCGCCCTCAATGCGCAGCTGGCACGGCAAGAGGATGCGCTGGAACGCGAGCGACGTTTCAGTGCCGACGTGGCGCACGAGCTACGGACGCCGCTGGCCTCGATCATGCTCAATCTGGAGAGCGCCATGGCGACGAACGATCTGTCGGAAGTGCATGACAGCCTCGCCGGCGCGCAACACAGCGTGGGCACGCTGGCGCGCCGCATCGAACAGCTGCTTGCGCTGGCTAAACTCGAAGCGGGTGCCGCTTCCAGCCAACTCGCCACCGTCGATCTCATGGAAGTGGCCGGCGAGGTTATCGAGGAATTGACGCAGGTGATCGCCGGCAGCGGCGTGGAGCTTGGCTTCCCGCAGTCGAATACGCCTGTGCTGGTGCAGGGCTACGATGCGGCACTCGCCGCTTTGCTCCGCAACTTGCTGGAGAACGCACTGCGCCACGTGCCGGCCGGAGGCCAGGTCCAGTTAGCCATCGAACAACACGATCACGAAGCGACCCTGGAGGTGATCGACAATGGCCCAGGCATTCCGCCCGAACGTCGGGATGCGGTGTTCGGGAGATTTCATCGCGAAGCATCGAGTCGCGGCGAGGGTTACGGCCTAGGTCTTTCGATCGTGCAGCGTGCCGCCGGCATGCATAACGCGTCTATCGAACTGCTCGACTCGCCGTTCGGCAAGGGCCTGCGAGTAAGAGTCGCCATTCCCGTGGGCGCCTGACGATGTAGCGTCACTTCCGCGTGACCTGCGCGCAAGGCCTAGGAAATGCGGTTCAGCGCAAAGCGAACTGACAGGCCGCGGCGTCGTGAGACAATGCGCCTTCCTGTCAGGACCAAGACCTTTTATGACCGTCCCCAAAGACGCTTTTCGGCGCTTCCAGGAAGAACTCGCCGAACTGGACCGCAAGCACCAAGCGGCCCCAAAAGAGCTCACGGACGACGCCCGCCTGGCCCTCGCCAAGAGCGAATTTCTTGCGATCCAGAAGCGCTATGGCTTGTCCGTAGCCGATGTCGTTGCGTTCTTCCCTGAAGAGGACGGCATTCAATATCTGCAGCAGCTCATCGCGGCAAGCGAAGCCGGCGCCAAGCCCAGGAAGAGCACCAAGAAGCAGCCGTAAGCCAGGCGCGCGCCTTTGCCGCCCCGGCCGCTGCGATTTGAATGGGCGTTGGCTGGGAACCTGCTCAATGGCGTCTCCTACTTTGATGCGACGCCGGTAATGGCTACGGCCGATGCGGGTCGGATTTCGAGATCGGAAAGATCTGCCTCACCCCACCTGAGATCCCGCGACGCTCGCCTTCTCGCGTTGCCCCAGACCAAATAGATAGGTAACCTACCTATTTATTATCCCTGGCGATCCTATGGCCGCGTCCTCATCCGACCCAAGCGACGCATCGACGCTCGCCGAACAGTTGCGGCCGGCGCTTCATCGGATCATTCGCCTGCTGAGGCGCTCGTCCGACGACGCCCCGATCTCCCCACTGCAAAACCTGCTGCTGGTGGCGATTCACGACCACCCCGGCATTAGCGTCGGTGAGCTGGCGAACCTGGAGCGCGTGCGCAGCCCGACCATCAGCGGTCATCTCAAGTCGATGGAGGCCGCCGGACTGGTCAAGCGCGCGACGCCGTCGTCCGGAGACAAGCGTCGCGTCGGCCTGGTGGTTACCGCGAGTGGGCGGGCCATGATCGAAGCGATGCGCAAGCGACGTACCGACAGCCTCGCCCGCGCCCTTGCCCAGCTATCACCCGAATCACGCGAGTCGATCCGCCAGGCGATCACTGCATTGAACGAGATCGGCTCATGACGGAACAGACTTACGCCAATGCAACCCTGGCGGGCGACATCGCCACCGCGGCAGAACACCCTTCCGAGCGGGAGATACGGCAGGTCTTTGTCGGCCTGATCATCGTGCTGGCGCTTGGCGCGATCGATCAGAGCATCGTCGCCACCGCCCTGCCCCGCATCGTCCGGGATCTCGGCGGCATCAGCCATCTGTCCTGGGTGGTGACCGCTTACGTGCTGGCCTCGACCGCGACCATGCCGCTGTATGGCAAGTTGAGCGATCAGTACGGGCGCAAACCGATGATCTTTGCGGCCATCCTCACGTTTCTGCTCGGTTCGGCATTGAGCGGCGCCGCGCAGAGCCTCACCGAACTGATCGTGTTCCGGGCGATTCAGGGGCTGGGCGCGGGCGGCTTGTTGCCACTCGCGCAGATCATCATCGGCGACATGGTGCCGCCGAAACAGCGCGGTCGTCGCCAGGGTGCGATCGCGGCGGTCTTCGCAATC
This sequence comes from uncultured Gammaproteobacteria bacterium, assembly GCA_963765335.1. Taxonomy (GTDB): domain Bacteria; phylum Pseudomonadota; class Gammaproteobacteria; order Xanthomonadales; family Rhodanobacteraceae; genus Dyella. The sequence goes on from CAVXWA010000020.1 coordinate 53,282, forward strand.
TGCAGCGTGGTCGGCCCGATACTCGGCGGGCTTATCACCGACTTGTGGTCCTGGCACTGGATCTTCTACGTGAACCTGCCGGTCGGCGCCGTGGCGCTGGTGATGATTGGTCGCACGCTGCGCCAGTACGCACCCCTGCATAAGCGACGCATCGACTATCTTGGATCGGTGTTGCTGACGTCCTGCACGATTGTGCTGCTGCTGGTGCTGACGCTGGGTGGCTCGGCATGGGCGTGGGATTCGCCTGCCATTCTCGGCCTCAGCGCGTGCGTGGCACTGCTCGGCATGGCCTTCGTGCGGCACACCAGGAACGTGCCCGAACCCGTGCTGCCACTCGACCTGTTCCGCAACCGGCTATTCGTCATCGCTTGCACGGTGCTGGCCCTGACGTTTATGGGCTTGCTCGGCGCGACCCTGTTCTTCCCGCTGTTCTTCCAGTTGGTGATGGGCGTCAGCCCGGCACGCTCCGGACTGCTGACCGGGCCGTTGATGGTCGGCATGGCGGCTGCCTCGCTCTTCAACGGGCGCGTGCTGCTGCGCTCGGGCCGTTACAAGCCAGCGCAGGTAGCCGGCCTGGCGATCGCTACGATCGCCTTTGGCGTACTTGCCTGGAGCGCAAGCACGTCGCAAGGACTCGTCGTTATCGAACCCGCCATGCTGTCGCTTGGCGTGGGCCTGGGACTGGTGATGCCCAACATGACCATCGCCGTGCAAAACGCGCTGTCGCCCATCCATCGCGGCGTGGGAACGGCCACGTTGGCTTTCTTCCGCTCGTTGGGCGGCCTGATGGGCGTGGCAGGCTCGGGCGCCATCCTGGCCTGGCAGATACGCAGCCTTGGCGGCGCTCATGCCCCTTCCACCGCCATGCTCGCCGAAAGCGGCGCCGCGCCAGCGGACGCGCTCTCGCCACAGGTCCAGGCCGCCGCCGTGATGGTCTACCGGCATGCCATTGCTTCGACCTTTGTCGTCGGCACCTGTATCGTCGCCTGCGCTTTCCTGGTGATCCTGCTGCTGCCGGAAATCCCGCTGCACGATCATCATCACGCCCCGGCGGCGCCCGCTAAATAACGCGACACGAGCCTCACGATGCCCAACCCACGCAGCCGCATGATGTCGCTGTCGATCGGCCTGCTCGTCATCGCCATCGCCAACTTCGCGTTGACAGCGTGCGTCCTGCAATGGATGCGAGCAGACCTCGATCCGATCGCCATGCCGCTGAGCGCCTATCTCATTGGCGATGGTGGCGCGTGGTTGCGTTGTGCGTATTACCTGATGGCTGCCTCGCTGGCGTGTTTGGCCTGGGCAAGCTATCGCGTCACCATTCCCCATCAGCGCAGCGGGCTTGCGAGCGCGCTGTTTGCCATAGCCGCGCTGACACTACCCGCCGTGGCCATCACCGCCACTTACGAACACAGCGCACACGAGAGCCTGGCACGACTGATCCACAGCATGGCTGCGCAAACCACGTTCCTGTGCCTGGTGATGGGTATGTTGCTGCTGTCACTACGCTGGCAACGAGACCCACAACGGCAGGCCAGCCGCCGCATGGGTGTCGTGCTGGCGTGGCTGGCCTTCGCGCAGATGTGGCTGCTGGCTCTTTGGAAGAATGCGCCGCCGGGCCTGACACAGAAAGTGCTGATCGCACTGATCCTGTGGTGGCTGGGCTGGGCAACGCGCCAGTTGCTGCGCGTTACCCGTTAGCGCCTGCGCAGCGCGAAGACGCGATCGCGCACCAGTTCGCACACGGTACGCACATCGCCGTCCATCGCGCGGTCGCGCGCCATGAAGCCAATGCGGCGACGCAGTGCATCGTGCGCCTCGCGCACCGCCGAACCGGCGTGGAAGTCGCCCACGTTGGCCAGCGCGCGGGTGAGCTCCTGCACTTCGGTGACGAACTGCGCATAGTTCGGGTGATCTTCGCGCGGTGCATTGGCCACCTTGCCGGCCAGCGCCTGCCAATCGCCGCGGGCCGCGAGCCTGCGTGCCGCGTTGAGCATGGCCTGGCGGAAGTCCAGCGCCTGCGCAGCGGTATACAGTTCCAGCGCAATCACGTAGCCGAGATCCTCCATCATCTCCAGCACGTGGCGCGCTTCGTTCGCGCCCATCGAGACATGGTCTTCCGCGTTCGCACTGGTCGGCACGGAATACACGCTGGCCGGATGCGCGCGCGTGGCCAGATCGTTCACCAGCGCGGCGGCGGTGTACTGCACGATCATGAAGCCGGAATCGGTGCCGTCTTCGTTGCCGGTAAGAAAGGCCGGCAGTCCGTCGTTGGTGGCCGGATCGACGAGCTTGTTCAGACGACGCTCGGCAATCGAAGCAAGCACCGGAATCGCCGCCTTCACGTAGCTCATGGCCAAGGCCAGCGGCATGCCGTGGAAGTGACCGGCGGAAATCACCTGTTCTTCGATGAACTGAGCGTCTTCGGCGTCCGGGAAGATCAGCGGGTTGTCGGTCACCGAGTTGAGCTCGATATCGATCACGCGGCAGGCCTGGGCCCAGGCATCGCGCACGGCGCCGTGCACCTGCGGCATACAGCGCAGGCAATAAGCGTCCTGCGGCTGATGCTTCTTGCCACCCTTGAACGGCAGGAAGCGCGAGTAGAACGCCTCGCGACCGTGACGCTGATTGGCCGGCACCCAGTCCCAACCGATGTCGAAGGTGAGCGCCTGATCCGCCGGATCAACCCAGGCATCGGCTGCCCACGTGCTTGAAGCGCGGCACCAGATGGTAGGGAATGTCGACCAGGGTGCTGCCTTCGAGCAGTTCGCGCACATGCGCGGCCGTTTCGACCTGGCCGGGATGCGGACGCAGTGCATGCACTTCAGGACGCAATGCGCCGCTGCGGCCGGCGAACGCGTCGAGCGTCATGGCCGCGGCGAGATCGGCGAGATCCAGCAGATGTTCCAGTTCATCCAGCGCCAGCGTCGCCGTAGCGAGCATCTGCGCCGTGCCGTTGTTCAAGGCCAGGCCTTCCTTGAAGGACAGGCGAATCGGCGACAGGCCCGCGCGCTTCAGCGCTTCGGCACCGCGTCACGCGCTCGCCCTGGTAAAACGCTTCGCCGCCACCTAGCAGCACGATGGCCAGGTGCGACAGCGGTGCGAGATCGCCACTGGCGCCGACTGAGCCCTTCTCGGGTACCACCGGCACCACGTCGGCATTGAGCATCGAGGTCAACGCCTTCAGCGTTTCCACGCGAATACCCGAGTGACCGCGCATCAGCGTATTGATGCGGATCACCAGCATCGCGCGCACGACATCCGGCGCGAACGGCTTGCCCACGCACACGGCGTGCGTGGTGATCAGGTTGTGCTGCAGCTCTTCGAGCAGGGTGCCTTCCGGCTTGTCCGGATGGCCGCCTGGCAGCTCGTCGCGCAGGCGATGCGCACCGAGCAGCTTGTCGGCATTGCTGCCGAAGCCGGTGGTGACGCCATAGGTCGGCTCGCCGCAGCTGACCTTGTCGGCGAGGAAATCCGCGGCACGCTGCACGCGCACCAGCTGCGATTCGTCCAGCTCTACGCGCAGGCCCTGGCGGGCCACGGCAACCAGCTGTTCGCGCGTCAGGCTATTGCCGTCCAGGAGTATCGTCTTTGCGGTCATGCTTGCTCCGAGCCCGGACGGGCCATCGATTGAATTGTCATGTCGTCGTTGCCGCGCATGGGGATGCGCGGCAACGATTCTTCAGGCGCCGACTTCGGCCTGGGCCAGCTCGACGCGTAGCGTCTTGATGAGTTCCGAGCGCTGCACTTCGAACTGATCCTCGCGACGCAAATCCTTCACCGTGACCAAGCCCTTGGCCAGCTCATCCTCGCCCAGCACGATCACGAAGCGGATGCCCGCACGGTCGGCGTACTTGAATTGCTTGCCGAGCTTGCCACCTTCCAGCACCACTTCGGTGGCGATGCCGGCGCCGCGCAACTCACTGGCCAAGGCGAGATAAGCCGGCAGCTGTGCCGCATCCATCTGCGTCACCAGCACGTCGACCGTGCTCTGCGCGGTGCCGACCAGGCCGGCGTCGCGCAGCTGCCAATAAAGCCGCGTCAGGCCAATGGAAATGCCCACGCCCGGCAAGTGCGACTTGGTGTACTGCCCGGCCAGATTCTCGTAACGACCACCGGAGCAGATCGATCCGATTTGCGGATGATCGTTGAGCGTGGTCTCGTAGACCGTGCCGGTGTAGTAGTCCAGGCCGCGCGCAATCGAGAGATTCAACAGGTAGTGCGACTCCGGCACGCCGAAATCGCGGATCATGCCCAGCACTTCCTTCAGCTCGGCGCGGCCCTGCTCCATCGCTTCCGGGCCTGGGCCCAGCGCGTCGAGCTTGTCGAACGCATCCTGCAACGAGCTGGAACGCGTTTGCACGAAGGCGAGGATCTTCTGCGCCGTCTCGGCGCTCAGTCCGAACGCATCGCCGGTGAGCGTGTCACGCACATAATCGGCGCCGCGCTTGTCCAGCTTGTCCACTTCACGCAGCACCAGGGTCTGCTGCTCGCCATCGGTGACGCCCAGGCTTTCGAAGTAGCCGCGCATCAACTTGCGGTTATTCAGCTGGATGGTGAACGCGCCGATGTTCAGCTCACGGAATACGCTATAGATCACCGCCGGCACTTCGGCGTCGTAACGCACCGACAAACTGTCCTTGCCGATCACATCGATGTCGCACTGGTAGAACTCGCGGAAACGGCCACGCTGGGCGCGCTCGCCGCGGTATACGCGCTGCATCTGGTAGCGGCGGAACGGGAACGACAAGTCGTGCTCGTGCTCGGCGACGTAACGCGCCAGCGGCACGGTGAGGTCGAAGCGCAGGGCCAGCTCCGGTACACCATCGCCCTTCTCGGCATTCAGCGCGCCAGTGGATTGCACGAAATAGACCTGGCGCTCGGTTTCGCCGCCGGTCTTGGTAAGCAGGACGTCGGAAAATTCCATCACCGGCGTTTCGATCGGCAGGAAGCCAAAGCGCTCGTAGTTGCGGCGGATCACGTCGAGCATGCGCTGGAACGCGATCTGGTCGAGCGGCAGCAGCTCGAGCACGCCGGGCATGGTGCGGGCCGGGGTAAGCGCCATGAAATCCTCTGCTTAGCGATGGTAAAGACGTCGAATCACCGCCTGGCGGTACACCGCCAGACGTAGCCGTATAGATTAGCAGAAGGTCGCCGGAAGCCCGAGTCGCAAGGCCTCAGAGGCAACCGCCGTACGCAGCGTCGGAAAATTTGCGCGTCCCTGTTGCCAAGCCCGCGCAGGGTCATTAAGATACGCGGCTCCCACGGGGTGTAGCTCAGCCTGGTAGAGCGCTACGTTCGGGACGTAGAAGTCGCAGGTTCGAATCCTGTCTCCCCGACCAAAATTCGAAGAATTCAAGGCCCTGAAAACCGCTTAGCAGCGTGCTTTCAGGGCCTTTTTCTTTATCCGGTGAAATGACTCATAAGCCTCATATATGAGCTAAAGCGAGTCATTGGCGCGAATCTGTGTCCGCGAATGCGGAGAGCACGCCAGCGTGGCTTGCAGTGCACTAGCCCAGCGCCTGCCAGGTCGCCGGGCCGACGATGCCATCGGGAACTAGACCGCGCGAGCGCTGGAACTCGCGCACCAAGGCCTCGGTGTGGGGGCCGAAGTAACCGTCCAAACTCGCTCCAACTTTGCTCTGTATGACTCTGACCAGGTCACCGGTCGCGCCGCGTCGCAAGGTTGGGCGACCCGGCGCGTGGCCGGGTTGGGTCGGCTCGGCCGACGGTATCAGGGGACGCACGGGGAAGCTTCCACTCATCACGCCGGCGATGGATCGGCGGAATACCACCATGTCAAAGGACGGGTCGACTTTTCTGCCGGCGGGAAGCGCGTATTCCTTGTGCCCTGCACAGGCGTCGGAGGCGCGCTGCAGTTTGGCGAGTAGGGCGGCCACGCCGCGACGATAGGCATCCATCTGGACATCCGGCCACGGCTCGCCGACACCGGAGTTCTCGGCTTCAATGCCGATGAAACTCGAGTTTCCCGTCGTACAGCCCTGCCACATGCCCTCACCGGCGTGATTGCAGCGACCGGCCGCTACCACATAGAACGTGCCATCTCGCCCCAGCCCCAGTTGCGCGAGCGGACCGGCCAGATCCGGCCTGCCTTCAATCAGCGTGCGCAGCGTGGGCATGTTGCCTGGCGCAGCGTTGGCGGTGTCGTGGCACATCACGCCTTCGAGCAGCCCCATGTCACCGCGCCCGCGCGTTTCCCAACCATCGACGGTGGCCACTTTCAGCCCCGCGTTACGCAGCACGGGTTCCAGCCAAAGAAGACTGAAGGTCATTGCACTACTCCTCCCTTGGCGGAAGGAAGGTCTTGGTCCAACGTGGGTGTGAGCGGGCTGACGCCGCAGCCATCCAGCTGCGCATTCCCTGCGCCAACCGAGGCCGCGGTGGCTGGAGCGGCCACTAGCGGCTGAGGCGAATGGACCGGGCGTACCGCGCCGTTGGAATCACCTGTCACCTTAGCGCCGCCCCGATCGCTTGCTGCGATGGGCTTGATGCTGGTTCTGAAGGTCATGATCTTGTTGAGCACATCGAACCAGAACGGTGCCCCGAGTGTTACCGCGAAGGCCGTGAGCAACCATCCCAAGGCAGGGGCCACGAATATGTGCCAAACATACGGAGCGCCCCCAGCGTCTTGCGCGGCATGGTTGTCGTCCTCTTGCGCCCAGCCGATCGGCAATGACGTCTGGGCCAACTTGCTTTGGATCTGCTCGAAATCCTCATGGGTGCCCACCGAGTTCTTCGCCATGCTCTCGGCCTGGACAACGAGAGCCTGGCGTACCGAGGGATTCCCGTACAAGTAATCGGCCAGGGCAATCGTGTTGATATTGAAGCCGACGGCAAGACCGAGACCGAGCAGGAAAATGACCAGCTGGCTCGCACGCTTGTACATGCCGGACACTCTGTCCATGGCGCTGTCGTACCACGCCTCGATATTTCGTATGGTCTTTTCCAGGTCGTTGCCGGCCGTGTTGATTGCCATGCTGACCACGCGTTGCAAGGTCGCGTTCGGAAGCGTCTGAATACCGGAGCGTATCGAGGCCAAAGAGAGTTCCACGCTATCCGCAAGCATCGGTCCCGCGTCTGCCTGGGCGGTATTCGATGGTCCGCGTGCCGCCATGTCCAGCAGCGCAAGCGCGAAGTTGCGCGACGGAATGTAGGACGGAAGATTGTGCCCGCGGCTATACCAGCGTGGGTTCGCGGCAAGTGGATTCGTGGGATAGGCGCCGAAGTACAGAGGATCGATCAGGGGGTGCTCATACAACCGCTTGGTCAGGCTTCCCGTATTCACATCGCTCAACAACTCTCGTATCCCTCGCTCCAGATACGCGGCGCGCGTCTTGAGCCAGGCCTCTATGCCTTCGCGAATCGCCGAGCACATCATGCTAAGGATGATGTAGATGAAGACGATGCCGATCGCCACGTCGAGGATCGCGGAACCAAACATAGATCATCGTCCTTCTGCTTGATGAACGGCCATCACTGCCGATACCGTCAATTCACACCATGGCGCTCATTCCTTGTGCCACGGATACGCCACCTTCTAGGCGGGCGGTGATGCGTTTCGCGCTCGTGTTCGGGTCGACTTGGTCTTGACGGGCGCGCCGGTCGCCGCATCAGTGACTGCAGGTTTTACGACTGGATTGGCCGCTGGCGCCACGGGTGGATTGGCCGGCGGCGCGGCGGGCGGACTCGCCAGCGGTGTTGCATCGCTCGCGACCACGCGATTCGCCGAGCGCTGCAGCAGCGAACACAGTGAATCGAACCGACAACAGCACTCGGAGAACGACCCGGCGCTTTGACTGATGCCAAGCACCGCATAGCGGTGCATGCCGCGAGACTTCAATGCACTTGGCTGGCCGTTGGTCTGGGGCCAATCGAGCGTGCCGTTCCCCGCAACACGCGCCGGTATGAGCCAGTAATCACCCGTGGCGTAGACGCCGCCCGGAGAATATGTCACCTGGATGCCGTCCTCCAGATCGAGCGTAGCGCCCTCCGTAAGCGGCAAGCAGCCTTGCGTGTTCACACCGTCCTTTTGATCCCAGCGACGCATCAGCGGATGTTTCTGCGGGCTATTGCTGATCGCATACGCGGTAACGCCCTTCGGTGCAACGAGAGTGACCAGGCCATGCGACACGTCGATGGCGGTGACTTGAAGCAGTGGGCTTGCCAGCTGCCCCAGCGTGTAGTCATCGTCGACGAGTTCCACCCAGTCGTTGACGGCGAGGCCAAGGCGCTGGTCTCGGCCAAGGCTTGCCACGGTCACAGCGATCTGCGCACTACCATCGGGTTGGGAGGTGCTGGCCGTTTGCAACACCGAAAAGATCACCGAACCGTCTTCCCGGGAAAATTTGAACGTCGCGCCATTCGCGCTTTCCATCGTACCGGCCAGGCCGGCCTGGTGAATCTCCACGCGATAGAGCTGGTTTTCGCATCCGCGATAGCGGGCATCCGCCGCGATGATGCAGGGATCGCTATCCGTTGGGGCCGGCCCCAATTGGGCCGTCATGAGTGGCCATGCGAAGGTGGCGCGGGCGCCGAGCATGCCGGCGATCGTCTGGCACAGGTTGTTGCCGTTTGCGACACCCGCGGCTACGGCCTGCCGCAGCGAATTGACCTGCGTCAGTTGATTGTTGATGGCCGTTTGCGCGTTGGTATTGTTGCTGGCCGCCTGCAGACGCGTATTGAGCGCCGCAGTGATGTTATCCAACAGGGTCGCATCCAGACCGAGCAACCGAATCTGCCAGACCACCTGGGCGCGGGATGCCGTGTCCACGCCATCCAGCGCGAGATCGAGAATCGATGGCGCCTCGATGGCCGATAGATGCCGCTCCCACACATCGAGCCATAGCGCGAAGCTCGCGGGCGGCTGACTCCAGCTGCCGCCGCTGTCAACCGGCGTGGGCGCATAGGGCTGGCCGCCTAGCGTGCAGTCGGCGTCGTTCTCGCAAAGGATACCGTCGACATAAAAGTGGCCCGCTGTCACTGGCCACGTCGACAGGCTGCCCTGGCTAGCCGTCACCTGGAATCCCGTGCCCACCGCCCAGCACGGCCCCACCAGGTCGCGAATCAGCGTGTGAAGGAGGTGGAGCTGGATGCCGACCTGCTCATTCCAATCCGCTTCCAGCAGCACCCTGCCCTGTTGCTGAAGCACGCGGGTCCGGTGATTCGTAGGATCGAACGTGACTCGCGCAAAGTCGCCCTTCATGGTCGATCTCCTAGCTCGCGAAGAGGATGCCGGCGTCGCTATTGGCCGGCACGTATTCTTGCAGTCGCACCGCGAGGTTCGCTTCGCGCTGCGGTTCGTACAGATCGTGGTACACGCCCATCGCCGAGCCGTCGGACGCGCCGCTGCGGATCTCGTCGCAACAACGGTCGTGCAGGCGAACATAGTCGGGCGTCGAATAACGAAGGCTGCGAAGTAGCGGTGTTACGCGCAATGTTTCGGCAGGTCGCTGCGCCAATGGCACGGCTGCCGTCGCCAGGTCGGGCTGGCAATGGTAGCGTTGTGGCGTGCGTGAGCCGGGCGGCACGTAGCAGAAACGCATGCAACCCAGTTGACGGCGCAGCACGCGCACCAGGCTGACAAAAATGCAGTCCTCAGCCAGCTGGATACTGTGCACCTGCACTTCGCCGATGACGGTGCAGCGCCGAATGCTGGTGGTCACATAAGCCACCGCTTCGTCTGGCGCGCCAATCGCCACGCGCTCTGGGCCGGTTGCATCCAGCACGCTGTCGCACAACTGCACCAGCGGTGGTTCGCCGCGCCGAGGCGGACTGATCACCGAGATGGGCCCGATGATGCTGTGCTCCACGCGAAGCGAGGCGCGCGTGCCATCCAACGTCACGCTCGGCTCGCCTGGGCGCTTGGGGTCGCATTCGCATTGCAGGATCCAGCCGGGCACCAAGGTGCAATGGCGGATCACAATCTCGCATAGGTCCGGCGCGGGAGTGGATGACTCCGTGCCCTCATCCTGTACGTGGACCTCGATGCCTCGCCCAATGATCAGCAGCCCATCCAAAATGAAGCGACTGCCGGCGCCGCCGCTCACGCCAAGTGCGTCCGACTGGCTGGCGCGCGCATCGAGCAGACGGAGTACCGGCCGCGTGCGGTCCGCCGCCCGCACCTGGATGGCCTCGCCCGCCGCCAACTGCAGGTCGAGGTTGCCGTCGTACACGCCACTCTCGGCCAGCTCGATGACCAGTGCTCTCAACGTTGGCGTCGCCGCCTTGGCCTTGGACCACGCCGCCAAGGCGTCACCGATGCTGGCGAAATGCCCTTGTAACAGATCGCCCTGGGTCGGGTCGCTGTTCGGCAACAGCGTATGCACGATGTAGCGCGTGGCGTTTTCCAGCTCGGGCGTGGTCCGCGCGTACTCGCCACCGCCGAGATCGGCGGCGAAGCCGTACTGATAACTCACCCATACACCGCGCTTGGGGCGGAGATTGGCCGGAAACATCAGGCGCCCGCGCTCGGGATCAATGGCCGCACGCCCTTTGGGAATCTGGTAGTGCCATCCCGCCAAATCCGCCGGCATCAGCGCCTCGCGCGGCACCGGCAGGCCCTGCCCTTTTGATGGCCAGTCAGGCGCATAGATGGCCACGCTCTTGCCTTCCCCGTAGAGTGCGTCGGACACGCTCGCGTAGTCGGCCAGCGGTCCGCGATCGGCAAAGCGATAACGACGCAGCGGTACGGGAAGCTGGCTTTCCTGCGTGATGCTTGTCGCTGTTTGCGGCGTCTCGGGACGCTGGAATAAGGGCGTATCGTTGCCCAGCACGCTGAACGCGTAGCAATGTGGCCCGATGTCTTCGACGCAATACGCCGGCGTCGTCGTCACCGCATAGCTGCGCAGCCTGAAGACGAATAAGCCCACATCGGGCACACCATAGCGACCGCGGCGATGATGGCTGCCCACGCGCCGCACGTCCACGCTGTGTGCCAGCGAGTCAAAGGCACCGTTGGCCCAGCTGATGCGCTGCATGACGCCCGGGTCGCGTACGTCAGCAGTACCGCCTCGACGCCGGTGCTGGTGGTCGAGGTGCTGCACCCAGCCGAGCAAGCGATAGAACTCCACGGCCCGCGCTGGCCAGCCCGCGGCGTCGCGCGCCAGGTCGTCGAGCAAGGCAAGCGTGCCTTTGCGGCGCCGGGCATCGATCGTGTTTGCCACGTCGGCGCGAGGTGCGAGCACGCGGCCGAGCTTCGCGGCCGGCGCCCCATCCTCCCCCAGGGCTCGTGCTTCCGGCAGCAGGGTGTAGCCGAGCAGGTCGCCGATGTAGGGAACGACCCAGTCGTCGCAGGTCTCGATGAACCAGTTGTTGTAGAGCCGCGCGATGTCCGCCTCCAGCAGGTTGGCCTGGGTCGCCATGACGCGCAGGAAATCCCGCAGCGGATAGCCGATCTCCGCATCGCGCATGCGATAGACGACGGGCATCAAGTCGTACAGGCGATCCGGGTTCGCGCTCATGACGTAGCCTCCTGCAACAACAGGGTGTCCGGCACGTCGGGCAGGAAATAGGCGATCTGTGCCGGCTGCAGCACGCCGTTGGCGTCGTAGTGCGTCCCCAGGACGGGAACCGATGAGTTCAAGGCATCCGACGCTTGCGCGGAGGCGGCGGCTGGCGCGGGCGCCGGTGCCATCGACCCAAGACGGCCGACATTCGCGCTGCCATCGTTGGTTTGAGTATCGATACCGAAACCCGCCAGGATGGCAGCCTCGTCCAGGCTGCCGAACGCATCCATGTCGACCCACGCTACGCCCCGCACACCCTGCATGCAGGCAACGATTTCACTGAGATAGACGCTCTGGGCCAGATCACGGCGCTCGAAGCCAAAGCGATCGAGCAAGATCGATCTCACTAGAGGCTCAACGGCATCCCAGGTGAAGTCGGCCTGCAGCCCGATCTTTGCGCTAAGCGTCAGCGCGATCAGTTCGCGCACGTTGAGGCCCACCGACAGTGATGGGTCGCCATAACGTTGCATGGCCTGCTGCAGGTTCACATAGAGATCGGACGTTTCATCGATCGGCACGTCACCGGCACCGGCAATGGTGACCCACACCTGCCCACCCAACTTCACCGCCGAGGCCTTGCCGACGCCGCCGAAGGTTCGGGCGAAGTCGGCGTAATCCGCCACGGAGACCAGGCGATCAAGTGCGAGTACCGCCAGCGGAACATTGCGCCGCGCCTGATCGCGTGTCTCGGCATCGGCACCGCCGGTCGCGGCCAGCGGATTGATGACGTCCTTTACGCCGAGCGGCTTGGTGGCCAGCAAGCTGATCTGGCCCGCATCCACATTGCCTGGCGTACCGATGCCGTTGCGATAGGTGGCAAGGAGATTCTCGATGCCGGTGGGCACGCGCGCGCCGTGCACACCGTTGCCGAAGATTACGCTGGTCTTGCCGCTGTCGTCGGTGGACGTCACGAAGCTGCGATCAGCGGACGCCGCTCTGGCGAGGTTCTCCACTTCGTGCCATCGCACGCCATTCACGACCACCATCAGCGTACTTTGCACCCCATCAACCGTGGGCGCCGATACATACGTCAGTGGCGACTGCTTCAGGGCAAAGCTCGGCATCGCGACCGTACCGTCGCCATTGCCAAGCACTTCGTTGCGGGTCTCGCCGTTGGTGGCGCGGACGACGTTGGCGTAGATGCTGACAGTGTTGCGCACGTATTGGTACGCCAACCCCTGGTTCGCCAGCACCAGGGTGCTGTGCACGGTATCGCCAGGGAGATTGGTGTTTGCGCCCTGCTCCACACCAGCGATCATGACCAGCTCTGCGGCCGTCACAGGGTTGGAGCCCGGCACGTCGGCACGCTGCCCTTGGACAATCACCCAGCGTCCTGCCTTGAAGCCGTCCAACGCGCCATCCAGGGTAATACGGGTCGCGTTGTCGGTAGGAAGGTTGGCTGGACTGATGTTGCCCACCAGGTCGTCGATAGGTACGTCTGCCAGGTCCAGCGCGTCGCTTTGCGCGTAGACTTGCGCGCCGCGCAGCTTGGCTGTGCTGGTGTCCTGGGAGATATCCCACAAGGCCGTATTGGAGTCGTTGGCAAGCGCGATCTCGGTGGTCTTGCCGCTCATGCCGTAGTCGGTCCGCGGATGCACCTTCACGTTTCGCACTTTGGCCACCACCGGCAGCGAGCCCGGATCGTCGGTTGGCTGCCGGATCACCACGTAGCTATCTGCCTCGATGCTGTCGTAGGCATTGTCCAGCTGCAGCACATCCGCGCGCTCGTGCTGGGTCGACGGGCTCCAGTCCGGGGCCGGGCCGGGTACGAACGGCAACGATGCTTTGGTCGCCAGGTCGGTATTGGCCTGCAGGCCGGTGGGCACGACGGCGTTGTAGCCAAACAGACAGGCCGGCGTGCGTAGCACGTAGACGCCCGAGAGCGCTGGCGAGGGTGTTCCCAACGGCACTCCGGACCATCCGTGATAGAAGCTGTCGCCCAGCCTCCGCTCGAAGTTGAGCAGCAATTGGGGCCGCGTATCGCTGGCTGGCGCGAGCGCTGCTGTTGCATTCCTTGCCAGCCGCAGGTTACTCGCGGGTTGCACATTGGGCGCCAGCCTCAAGGCGTGGAACAGCTCACCGAGCAATGCTCCAAACGTCGGCGCCGGCGGCGGCGCAACTGCGCCAAAGGCACTATTCACCGCTTGAATGAACGTATCAATGGGGGGCGGTCCCGGAGGTGGTTCATCGCGCCCAAAGTAAGCATCGGTCACCAGCTGGTCGTAACTTCCGCGGTTGTCACCACCCAACAACAGCATCTTGCGTACCCAGGTGAGCGCACTCTCCCACGTCGCATAGTTCGGGTCGGTCGTATACGCCGCCAGACCATCGAGGGCGACGCCGGCGGCATCGATGATGGCTGCCGTGGCTTGATCAAGTGCCTGCAAGGTGACCTTGGTGACCAGCGTGGTCTGCTGCGGCTCCGCGGCCTTGACCACGCGCAACGCTTGTTCACCCGTAGCAAGATCGCCGAACAGGAACAGCAATCGATCGCCCTGCTTGAGGCTTTTGTCCGTGCCCGCGATCCACAGCTCGCTCAGGTTCGCTATCGTTACCACCGGAATACTCTGCGTTGCATCGGCGGCCGATGTGCGGGCGCGAATGTCCTGCGGCCGGCTCAGGCGAGGCTGTAACGCATTCCACTCGCTGCGGGCATCCACCGGTTCGCCGGTTTCAAAGGTCTGCATCTGTTCGCCCGGCGCAGGCACCGACTGCGCCTTGGAACCGGCGGGTATGGTGACCGGGGGCGAGTTGCTGTTCAGGGTGTAGGCGAGATAGACGCTCGCGGACACGCCGGGTCGCAGGCGGTAATCGATCAGGCGACCCAGCTGCAGTACCGAGCAGCGCTCCGTGGCCGTGCGCAGGTAGCCTTCGTTGGCAATGCGCTCCTGATAAAAGCTGATGACATCCGCGCCGATGGCCCAGGCGTCCAGCAAAGCCATCGAAGGGTCGCTGAGATCACGCGTACGCAGGCCCTGCAGTGCCGGCAACGCAGCAGCACTCAAGTCGATTTGCATGGTCGCCATGAAGTCGGCGTAGGTACCGACGCGGTAGGTCAGGCTAGGCAAGCCCGGCCGGTTGTATAGCGACAAGGGCGTGCGCGCAGGCTCGCCGCACCCGCACGCACAGGCATGTTGACCGCAGGCGCTGCAGCAACTCATCGGCTACCTCGCATGGTGAAAGTGATGCTTCCGTGATCCGGATGGTCAGGATCGTTGTCGACCTGGGCGATTTCCACGCTCGCCAGGTGCAGCTCGCCGTCCGCAGGCACGTCACCTGGCTGGCCACCGTCCGCGCGGGCCAGGGTGACCACCTCCACGTGCGCCATGCCGGTGACGGCCTGGGCTTCGGCCAGCATTGCACTTTCGAGCACCGGCTCACCCAGTGTCAGGCGATCCGGATGGAAGAATCCGGGTTGGCCGTCGCTGCGAAGACCGGCGCTGAAGCGATTGATGAGCTCCGCCTCGACGTGTGCCACGAGGAAATCGGGCAGCACGCAGACCGATAGCTCAATGATGAGCGGCACGTAATTCGCTCCAAGCACGGCCAAGTCGTGACCTATGCGGCGATACGGCCACAGGGCTTTCTTTACGCTGTTGGCAAGCGCGGGATCGAGGACTTCACTGCCCTGCGGATCGATGACTACGTCGGCCTCATACCAGCTGCCCGTCCAGGCGAGCTGACACGCGGCGTCCTGCACGCCGGCCTGTTGATCGGCGAATTGCGCATAGTCGTCGGCCACGATGGCGCGCAACGGCTTCGCGCGGAACGCCCCTGGTGCGTATTGCTTCACTTCGCCGAGGGTCTCGCTGGCCGTACCACCGCTTGCCGCCAGCGGGTTGCGCGGCACCATCCCAGCCGGGGGCACGTCCGACTTCAGCGCAAACCAGACGATGCTATCCCGGCCGACATTGCCCGCCGGCCCGTTGCCAACGCGCACGAGCGCGCGGAAGAAATCACCAGCATCGGGTTGCCGTCCAAGTACACCATCGCCGAAGCGAAGGTGGGCGTCGCCGTCGTCATCCATCTCGACCACGTAGTGAAGATCATCGGGGCCGCTCTCCAGAAGATCGCCCTGCGCTTGCCACCCGTAGGCGTCCATCGGTACGCCATCGACGAGTATGTCGGCCAAGGGCCCGCCATAGACGCGCAACTGCGGTAACGCCTGGCGTGGATCGCGTGCCAGCAACTGGCACACCGGTGCATGGGGACCCGTCGGTAGCGGTTCGGCCCAGGTCAGTGGCGCGCCTTGCAGTACATGACCGGTATCGCCGGGCGGAAGGGTCACGTCCTGCACGGCGCCATCGCAGGCGCAACAGCCGTATCGCGTCGTGCCGGGAACCAACCAGCAATCTTCGGTCAAGCTTAGGCAACGACTGCAGGCATCCGGCACGGCGGCCAGCGCATCGTCCAGGCCGGGATAGGTCGCATCGTCGGCGGTGCCCGGCGGCACGCAGAGCGCATCGCATTGGCATTGCCCTGGTATGTGGTCGCCTTGGTCGACCAACAGCACATTGCCCCGCGCCAGGCTGACATCGTGAATCCAGGAGCAATCCGGCGCCGGCATGCGCACGGACAGACACAGGTCGAAGGGCAAGGCGTCGCAACAGTCCCAACTCACTTGCAGCAGCAGGGTGCCATCGAGCGGGTCAAGCAGTTCGTTGACCGAGGTCAAGCGCACGACATGGCGATGCATGGAGTTCGCATCGGCGGGATTACCGGTGGCCGGGCCCAGCACTTCTTCGAAGATCAGCAGATCGCCTATCTGCAGCTTCAACACACGCTGCGGCACGGTGGCCGCGGTGGCCGCGGCGGCGCTGGGGCGATCTGTCGATGTCGGCGATGCCACGGCTCCGACCGCCGTCGAAACCTGACCCTCTGGCGGCGGCGCTGCCGTCGGCGAAGGTGCGGCACCGGTCGCGGGCGCTGGTGGGCTGGAGGGCGCTGGCGACGCAGGAACCGGGGATGGTGCGGGCGAGGCATCGATCAATACCGCCTGCGTGCTTCCCTTCGGCAGGCAGCAAAGCTCACCAGCCCACGTATAGAAGCGGATCGCGCTTTGCGCGGCCACCACGGTGATTGACGTACCGCCATCCAGCGCCATCGGCTCGAACACCATCGCACCATTCGCGCGGGCGGCCGCCAGCTGCGTCGCGTCGATGGCGCCCGGCGTAACATTGCCCTGCCCTGGTGGTGGCGCGAGCAACAGCAGATTGTCCAGCGCCAGGGTCGCCTCGCCGGCTGACAGCGATAAGGTGACAAACGCCCTCGCGTTGCAACCCTCGTGCATGCGGTAGTCCACCAGGCGCGCGTGACGTCGCACCGATATGCGCCGCCTCGCGGTCTGCAGATAGGCCTCGGTGGCAACAGCGTCCTGGTAATAGCAGAGGTAGTCGGCCACATAGGCCATCACCTCGATCATGGCCACGCCGATGTCGGGCACGTGACGCTCCTGCCACGCCGGTACATTCAGCGCCATGCGATCCAGGAACAGCTGCCGGAAGCTTTCGTAATCCCTCGCCAGATAGTTGATCTCGGGCAAGGGCACGATCGGCTTGATGCACGGCACCTCAACGGCACAGTCGAAATCCCTGCCGCAGCCGAGGCGGAAACGCAGTTCCGCACAGGCGTAGCGTGGATCAAAGCCCGGATAGGCGATCCAGCTCGCAGGGTCGGCACCGGACGCCGCATCCACCAGGCACAGGCAATACGGGCTGTAGTCACCTTCGCGATCCAGCACGACGCGCAGGCAGACATCGTCGTGCAGGTCGGGCTCGCGTTCTTCCCGTACGCTCAAGGCGCGCAGGCCGACGATGCGATCGCCGCCGCTCACGCGCACATTGGCGACACCGATCCCCTCGGGCACTTCGCCAAACAAATGCACGCAGAGGGTGACGCCATCATCGCCGACCTCGATATAGTCGATGCCGTTCAACGTCCCGCCGAGGCGAATGCGTTCGCGCCTTGCATCCTCGGCGCACGAGGGCAGCAGCTGGCAGCCGATGGGTGCGCGACCCTCGCTCGATGGGACGGCACTCATGGCGCGCTCCGGCTGTAGGTGGCGCTGCGGGCGTCGCCGGTGGCGAGCACCACATAGCTCAGATCGACCGTCAGCGTGGAGTCCTCGCTGGTGACGTCGAGCGTGCTGACCGTGATCACGTCACCCAGGTACCGTTGCAACGCGGCCTGCAACGCGAATTGCAGGGCTGCTGCCACCTCGGGGCTGTTGGGCGCGAACACCATTTGCAGCAGGCCACTGCCGAAATCCGGCCGATTGACCCGTTCGCCGGGGCTGGTGAACAGCAACTCCTCGATCATCTCCCTGACGTGATCGTCGTATACCGCGCTTGCCGTGCGTCCGTGGCGGTCGAAGTGGTAAGGGAAGTCGATGTAGACCGGCGTGTCCATGACCACCTCACATCGCGCTCGCGCGCGTCTGGCAGGCGACGATCAGCAGCGGCGTGCCAGTCGGCGCGCAGATCGCCTGACTGTCCTGGCACAACAGCGGCTGCCCGCTCGAGGTGACGCGTGTCGCCGAGCTCACGAACTGCGCGGTCACGCAAGGTCCGTTCGCGGCAGGCGGCGGTGGCAGGGCACATCCCGCCACCATCCACGGACCCGACATGGCCACGGTCGGTTGACCGCTTACCAGGACACGTGGATTGGGCACCGTCGCCTGTGCCTGGCCTGCATGGGAGCAAAGTACGCTGGCGCCAACATGAAGCAGAAAGCCGGGCATCACGCATCTCTCCTAGGTGACGACGAGCGCGCCGTTGTTGATGGTGACGGTGGGCCCGGTCAGTACGATCGAGGCGCCCTTGCCGTTGGAAATGGTGATGCCGATGTCATTCACGACGATCATCGCGCCGGTCGTGCAGGTCAGCATGATGCCGCCGGTGGGGCCAGGCAGATCGCTGATGGCGATGATGTTTTGCAACGCAGATGCCAGCACGATGCTCGGACTGGCGGGATTACCCGCAAGCGCAAGCGCAGGCACTTCCGCGGCACTGCCCCAGAATCCGCCCGTCCACACGGGATAGTCGGGATCGCCTTGCTCGAACTCGATCCAGACTCCCGCACCGATCTGCGGGACCACGAAGGTTCCGCTCGACTTGCCGGCGATGGGCACGCAAGGCATGGCCCAACTGGATGGCAGCAAGCCGGAAACATCCGGCACCATCGCTTGAATGCGGCCCATCTGTTCCGGGTCAACATTCTGGATCACCGTGCCCCGGTATTTGCCGTAGTACTTGGTCATGGCGGCACCAGGGGCAAGGTGGAAATGAGTCCTTTGCGAGACAGGCTGAAACTTTGCTTGTACTCGCCGCGCTTGATCGTATGGCGCACTTCGCTGACGTAGTGCAGGCCGTCAAAAGCGGGCCCAACGCCGCGCACGCCCACCAGCTGGCGCGCCTTGAGCACGCGTCCGTAACGCGTCACATCGAGCGTGCCCTGCCCTGTGACGGTATCCCCCGATTTCGCGGCCTCGGCCATGCCGAGCAGGAGTGCGCGCACAGGCGAGTACTTGGCGGTCTCGGGCAGTGGGCGTATTTTCTGTGGCGGTGGATCGATCAGGCCGAGCGGCGGGTTGAGCGGACCCACATCTGGAATCGGCAGCGGGAGTGGCACCTTGGTCTGCAGGTTCTGGATATAGACGATGGGCAAGGTGCGTGCGTTGCCGTCGTAACTGAAGCTGAGGCTTTCGACATTGTTGCCCGCGTCCATGTCGCCATTGAGTGCGGGTTGCGGCACGCCCACCTTGATCTTCGGCCCCCAATACGCGGTCGTCATGCCAGGCGCAGGGCCGGGGTCGAGATAGAACACATAGCCCACGCGCGACGCCAGCAGCCGGACGTATTCCAGATCCGTGCCCTGCTGGGTCGGAATACGTTCCGTGGGAATGGGCACATCGATGGCGACGCTCGGTATCACCAGCGGCACGATGCCCAGGAACGCATACTTGGCCAGCAACAGCACCACGATGGCCTCGGCGGGCATGGCCGGATACGGCAAGCCATCCAGGCCAGAGAACTCGAGTTTCTGCATCACCGTGGTGAGATCGTCACCACTCACTTGCAGTTTGGCGTGGCGCTGATCCGCGCCGGGCATGACCTGGGTTTTGGTTACCACGCCGTCAATCAACACCTGCGGCATCCCGTTGACCGTCACCACCACGATGACTCGCAACAGCGGAACCACGCCGCCGCCACTTAGCAAGAACAAGGTATGCAGGGGCGATTGCACGCTGAGGGTGAATTCCAGCGTGAACGCACCTGCGGCTTCGTCAGGTTGCACGACTTCGACCTGGGTGAGGGCATCGAGCACGATCTGCGGCACCGGCACTGGCACCACCGGCCCCACCAGCAAGGTCAAGTGCACGCCCTTAAGCATGGGGCACTCCGGGTATGCCCTCGGGCAAGGTGATGGCGATGCGTCGCCCGATCGTTTCGGTGAGCGCGTCCGGCCGCAGCGCACGGTTCGCATCGCACAATCGCCAGAACTGCTCGGGATCGCCCAGGTAGCGGGCCGCGATGTTGTCCAGTCGCTCGCCCTGCACCACGCGATGCCACTGGAGCAGCGAAAACTTCTCCGGCGCCGGAACGAACCGACGCTTGAGATAGGTTACGGGCGTACCGTCCGCACGTATGAACGTGCAGGTCGGCGTCAGCGCGTAGCGACTGGTTGGAGGAAAGTTCGCACCCATAAGGCCACCCGTCTTCGGCTTGCTAGGGAACCACCTGATTGAACACCGCCCGCTTTAACCTAACGATCTACCAACGCCTGCCACTCCTGGCACCCTCCACTCACGGCACGCCAGTCAGCCCCAACGCGGACAACTGCCCCGGAGCCAATCCCGCCAGGCGTTCCTTCTGCTGCAGATAACTCATGAACAGGCCTTCGGCCTTGTGACCCGTAGGCACGTCGTTCACCGACAACACGCGCATGCCAAGGCTCACTTTGGCGCGAATCGGGTTGAGCGACGTGTCGAACGCTTCTTCGGTAATGCTCAGCTCGGTCACGCGCACCGGAAGGATGCGCGATCGGCTCCACACGAACAGCGCCAGCGGCGATTCCATGGGTATGATTTCCAGCGTGCCGATCTGGGACAGCGTGTCATTCATGCTCAACTGCGAACTCGTCGGGTAAATCAACGTCTCCAGCGCCGCGAGCTGGGAAAAAATGCCGGACTGCGTCGTCGTGCTGTTCTGGTCAGGGAACTCCAACTGGTCCGTGGCGTCGATTTCCGCCTCCAGCTTGATCGTCTCCACTGGCGGCCCCTTGAGTCGCAATACCTCCGACCGATCGCCGCCATCCGCGCTGATCGACTGCACCTGCAGCGAGCGCGTGATCGAATCGGGGTTGTACTGCAGCGCGATCACGCGCAACAGCGCCGAACTGTCCGGATCGATAAGCACGATGCCGCCCTTGAGGATGCGTGGCGAACCAGGAAACGCGCTCATGGCAGATGTCCGAAGTTGAGCAACTTGCCCACGGTTTTCATGGCATGTCCTCGACCGGCGCAGGGCTATCCCAGGCGAGGCGCGGCGAAGCAGAGAAGTGACTCATGGCGCCGTACCCATCAGTTTTTCCCCGGAATGTTGAAATTGAAGGGGCCTGGAGGATTCAGGCCAAATGATTTTTGTGCGGCCTCCAAGACCTTTGGATCACAGGCGACGGGACTGGGTACATCCTTCGCCGGGACTTCCGGCTGACGTTCGCGGACCGTACGCGTGTGCTCCAGCACGATGGCGGCGCGACGCATCAGATCGAACGCCTGATCGCGCTGCTGACTGAAGGGCATGCGTTCGAACTTCGCACGCTCCGCCGGCTCCGAGGGCGCCAAGGGGTCGGCCTTGCCGCTCTTGCCGAGAAATTCGTCCACCGCGCCGCGCTCCATGCCCGGCCCCTTGGGCTCGGGCTCCTGCTTGCCCTGCTCGGGTGGAAGCTCGCTCTCGCCACTTTGCTTGGCGCCCGACAGATCGCAGCCGCCACACACTTTGGGATCTTTCAACCAATCGTAGGCGGCCTGCGCACGCTCGATGGCCAGCGCCAAGTTGCCTTCGAATTGCGGGGCATTTTCCGCACCACGCGGCCCTTCAGGCGAAGTGAATCCCTTGATGGACGTGACCCGATAACCTTGTTCGTTCAGCGTCTGAATATCGGTCGGCAGGCGGAAATCCTTGCGTACATCGTGCCTGGCGTGCCTGAAGAACACGTAACGCGTCTGGACGTCCGTTTTCTTCTCCTCGGGCACTTCCGGCACCGCAGGCACGTGAGTGATCTTTTCACACGTATAGGTAATCTTCTGCTTGCCTTTCTTGACGCAGTGGACGTCTTTGGTCGTCTTGCCACCGCCCAGCTCGAGGGTGAACATGCATGACTTTGCACGCGGGTCACAATGGACTCCCCCCGTCACCGTCCTATCCTTGGTTTCCACTTTCACCGTTCCACCAGCGCCGCTGAAGCCACCCTGGTCCACCGTGACGGATGGACCGATCGACAGCGTATAGTTCTGGTTCTGGACGATCGTGAACTTCAGCGTCGGCGAGAGGCTCACACCCTTCAGCGCATCGGATCCTGCCACCATATTGGCGATGGTCGAGGCGAGCGCCTGGGGTATGTCGACACTGGGCGTGATGTGCACTTCGGTTCCACCCTTGCACAACTCGATATCCAGCCAGATATCCTGGAAGTTGGCGCCAGGTGTCGCTGAGCCATGAAAGCCGGGAACCATAGGCCCATCCGTAGCCGTCATGGTCACTCGGGTGTCGCCACCGTCAGGGCAATGAACGTTGCGCACATCCGGACTGTCGCCGGGCGTCGCCGAGCATCCGCGCATCTGTCGTCGCACCACACCGCCACCTGCTGGCGACATGGCAACCCGCTCGCCGCGTGACACGGCGTCCGCTGCCCGATCTGCAGCGACCTCCGATGCGTCATTCGCTTGCCCGATCGCCAGCGACGCGTGCATTCCTGACGCACCAGGGTCCTGCAGCGTGTGGGCCAGCTCATGCGCCAACAGATGGCGGCCCGCCGGCGTCCCCGGCGCATACTGGTGGTGATCGAACGCAATGTGAGGGCCGACCGCGTAGGCGAGCGCCCCCACCGAACGCGCGGACTCGGCGGCCTTACTATCGTCATGCACGCGAACGTGGCTGAAGTCGCTGCCGAAACGCGGTTCCATCCAGCGGCGCGTATCGCTCTCGAGCGGCCGCCCCGCGGAACCAAGCACATCATGCACGGCCTGTGGTACTGCCGACGGCGCCGCGCGCTCCGAACCTTTGCGCTGCAGCTTTTTCTTCTCGCATTCACTGCACTCGCCACCGGCCCCTTCATGCTTGCCGCAGGCGCCGCACTTGCGCCGCAACAGCATGCTGCTGACGGCCTGCCGCGGAACCGGCCTCGCCTCAACACGTGCTCTGCACTCAGACATGGCTCACGCCCTCCCCTCGTGGGTATAGACCCATAACGCGGCCAGCTTCACGCTCAAGCGGATCGTTGCTTGCGCCGATGCTCAGCTGACGGTGCAACGTGTGGTCCTTTTCCTCGCTCTCAGGGCACTGATCATTGCCATGACTGTGCGCGCCGCAGGCGCACTTGCGCTGCAGCCGCGAGCCGACAGGCGGTGGCGTGGCGCGCGTCACGGAATGGGTTGGCTGTCTGTACACGACTCCTCACCTGGCAATGTGATAGATCTCAGCGTTTGCGGCGTGCGGCAACGCAGGTATCGACGTCCAGCCCCGCCACGCGGCATGCATCGTCATCCAACGGGTGTTGACCAGAGCCCATCAGCGAATCTGGATTGTCCCAGCCGGCGGGCTTGGTCAACTGCGCGGCAAACCAACCGAGGCGTTCCTTCACCAACATCGACGGGTTTCGCGCATGCGCCTCGATGTAGTTGTAGCGGTCGATCTCGAAAGCAAACATGTGCAGCAATTCGTGTGCAAATCCCGTCGGGTCGCCGCCGGACCAGTTCGTAGCGTCCTCCCACCTCGACGGGTCCACTTCGGCCGTGAACGTCTCGGCATCCGCCACATCGACGAAGCTGATGTCGACGGTGAAGCCTGGGCGCGAAGCGGCCTTTTCGATCGCATCTTCCATCGACTTTATGTTCGTCACATCGGCGGCCGTGCCAGTTCCGGTCGGGTGGAGGAAGACCTTCGCGCGAACGACGATGTTCTTCGGGTCCTGTCGGTCGACCTCATACGTGCCGCCGCCAAATTTCCCCTTGATTTTCTCGTATTTCCGCGCAGGATCCGCCGATGCCTTTTCCTCGACGTTGAGGTTTTTGGCCTCCGCTGGTTTGGCTACACGCGCCTTTTCCTTGCCCGCCTCGGCCACGGTCGTAGCCTGCGTTTCCGTGGTGATCTGCGCCGGCGTCTTTTCTTTGGTGGTGAATAGCGCCATCAGCTCGCCGATGTAATAGAGACAACCGGCCTTCTTCTTCGCGTCGGTGATGATGCCTTCCGCGACGGCCTGGTCAGGCGCTGCCAGGGCCTTGAAGTCGGCCGTCTTGCGGATGGCGCTGGCGACCGAGTCGTAGATGGGATCGTTCTTCTTGGGATCGATACAGCGCCGGATCACGGTGAGCGCGGATTGCTGCACGACATGGGTCAATTCATGCGCCAGCAGATGCCTGCCGGACGACGCCTGCAAGGAAGGAGCGCACTTACCCAGCACGATATGATTTCCCACGGTGTAGGCGCTGGCAGCGACATCCCGCGCCGATCGTGCCGCCGCCTCATCCGTATGCAGGCGCACGGCGCTGAAATCATGCCCAAATCGCGATTCCATATCGCGGCGCAGCTCGGCTCGCATCGGCTCGCCCCGCGCGGCAAGTGCGTCATCGACGCTGCGCGGCACAACCATTCCAGCCGCACCCGCGCCACCGCTGGCACGCTGGATCTGCGGCGCGGCGGAACCGATGCCGGGCACCGCCGAACTCGCCATCACGTGATCGGCCACACGATCAGCCTCGGCTTCGAGTGGATCGTTACTCGCACCGATGGCGAGCTTGCGTTGCAGGTCGCCGTGCTTCTTCGCGCACTCCGCGCATTCAGGTTGGCCGTGACTGTGCGCGCCGCAGGCGCACTTGCGCTGCAGCAGAGGAATAGCCGCCGTAGCCGATGCTTCAGCCTTGGCGGCGAAGCTGGTCGCGCGCTCAGCCATGGCGTCCTCCGTTCACGCGGGAGACATCGACACCATGCACTGCGACCCCAACGCCGAGCCCCTGCCCGACCGCGGCGGCGATACGTCCACCGATGCTGCTACGCACATGGCTCGCGTCGGGCAGCCCGCAGGACGGCAGTGACACCACGCTGCCGATCCCGGGCAACGCATGGAGGGCACCAGGAGACGACAGCTGGCGCTCCAACTCGCGCTCCAGTTCCGTGCGCACCTTGCTTGCCCGCTCGCCGCCAAGCACGGCTTCGTCCAGCACCAGGCGCTCGATGTGCAACACGATGCTCATGGCCGGCCTCCCGCACGATTGCCGCGACGAAGGAAACCCGTAGAGATCGATCGCCGGAGGTCCATGGCGTCAGTCCTTCTCGAAGCCGAACTGCAGCAGGCGCTGCTGCCGGAAGAACACGGTAAACAGCACCTTCTCGTAGACTTGCTTCTTCGGTCCCCTGAACAAGTCGGGCCGGCCCGCGTAGCTATTCAAGGTTCGGTAGAGATGGGATCTCAAGCCGGCGTTATCGACGACGTCCGCCGGTAGCGCGCCAAGATCAACCGGCGGCTCCTTTCCGCTCCAAGACGCATATAGCAAGGCGTGGCTGTTCTCGCTGATCTCGACCGGGTAATCCCCAAACGAACCGTTGTCCTTGAACTGTTGCTGGTACGCCGATTCGATCGAGCTGCGCACGGATTTCTCGGCTTCACGCCGCTCCTTGGGCTTGCCGGTACGCTCCGCTTCAAAATCGCGCACAAAGCCACGTGCGGTGACTTCGATATTGAAGATGTCTGCCTTCGGACCAAACTTGATCCCGGCCAGCTGCAACAAGCGCGTGAAATAGGTTTCCTCCTTGCGCGCCTCGATCTCATGCCCCAGGTCGACGTCCTTGCCAAACGTGGCAGGCGCCTTGCGCGCGATCAGCGCAGCCTCTTCGGCGCGGTCCTGCCGTACGTGCGTGTATTCGTGTACGAGGTCGACCACTTCTTTCGCCAGGTCAACATCCTTGGGTGGCTGCAGGTGCATCACATCGTCGATCGTGTCGTAGCGAGCCGACTGCGGGGTGCCGACCGGTTGATCGAAGCGGATCAGCAAGTGCCCGCCCTTGATGTCGCTTTCCAGATCACCAAGCAAGGTCTGCACCGCCTGCACATTGGGATTGGAGCGCACTGCCCAGGCATCGCCCTTGGGCGGCGAACCTTGCAGCAGGGCATCGATCCTGCTGCGCGCATCGGCGACGAAATCTCCCAGTTGCTTCGCGAACGCCTGATCGTCTTTCTGTATTGACGGCCGTGGATCGACGGCTGTGGCAACCTTGGGACAGGGATCCTTGACCTTGATCGGCAGATTGTCCTCGTAGACACGACGGACGCCGCTGCCCGGATCGTCCATGCTGATGCGGCTGTGCAGGGTGCCGTCGTCAGTGAGGGAAAGATCGATCGGATTGGGCAGCTGATGTTTGAGCGGCGTTCCCGCTCCCTGGTAGGTCGGTCGTTGATCCGCGTAATGCCAGCTCGGACTCTGGCCGGCGGTGTTCAACGTGAATTCGCCCTGTAGTTGCAGCACAGGGAACGGCCGCGGCCGAGGTATATTGGCGGCATCCACATAGAATTCGAGGCGCTGCTGGAAAGCGATGGGCCCCTTGCCGCATTGGGGTCCCTGATAGACGCCCAGCTCCTGCGACATCCGTTGGTGCAGGGTGGCGCTCTCCATGTAGTACGAGCGCCTGGGCACCGTCGGCTGTACCGGCACGACGTTGATCTGGATACTGTCCGCCGTCCACCCGGTGGGGCCGCCCAGCACCGCTGCCGCGCTTGGCGCTGCCCAATGACGAGCCGAGACGCTGTTGGCCAGCCGCGCGAGCCGCAGTCGCTCGTCGCTGTTTGAGCCAGCGCCGATGTAGCCGTAAAAGCCCGCAAGCAACTGCACTTCGCGTTCCGTGACAGTCAGTTTTGGCCACGTCGGGCATACATGGAGATGCCCAGTGAAGTACCAATAGAAAATCGCGTTGTCGCAACGGCCGCCACCCTTGGGTTCGCACTCGAAGGTGGTGGATTCCCTGAACTTGTCATGCGCCTTGTCAAAAGCGTCCAAGGCGTTCTTGATCGCCTTGCTGTCGCTGCCGCCCAGCCAACCCTGTTCTTGCGCCACCAGCTTCTGCGGCAACGTCGGCGGCGTCATGTCTTCGAACCAGACCTGCGCGTTGCGATTGCTGCGCTCCGCATGTGCCATTGCATTCTTCAGCAGCTGTTTCCAGTCGTCAGGGCAATCCTGAAACTCGTCGACGGTGGCATAGACGCCGGATTTCCCCTGCACGAGATGCCAAACAAGTAGCGCATAGGAGTCCGCGTTGGTGAGCGCCTCCTCCGGGCGCAATGCCAGCACCAGACGATCGCTGCGATACGCGCGATCGGTGATGTCTGTGACATTGGGCTGGATATGGGCTACTTCGTGGATCAAGGTGCGTGCGGATCCCGCCGCATCGTTCTCGAAATAGTTCGGACAGAACGTCACTGAAGGCGGCGGCCCTGTATTGGCGAATGCACCGGCCGCATGGCACGAGGGTGACCAGTCTCCAAAACAGTCGAGCCTGAACAACTCCCAGCGACGGAAGTCGGCGCGGATCCCCTGCAACACCGTAAAAACGTAATCGATCACGCGCTGATCGAGGCTGAAGAAGTACTTGTTGAAGATATCGGCGACATTCTTTTGCGCCGCATCCTTCGGTGCCGTCTTGAGTGCTCCGAGCTTGCCCAAGGCTTGATCAAGCCAATCGGCCCCGCGCAGGTGGGCGGCCTCGACGGTGCGGGCCTGCGTCGGGTTGCACGAGCCTTGCCGGGTTCGCTGCTTGCCATCGGGACCTTTCTCCGACCACGAGCGCAGACCCGCCACCTTGTGCAGGAAATCCTTGTTGGCCTTGACGTCCTCGGCGGGAAGCTCATCGAACAGGCGGCCGGTAATGCCCTCGCGGTCCATCGCAGCGACAGTGTCTTTTAGATCCTGCTCACTCAGCGCCTTCAGGATGCCGAGGACTTCGCGAGCTTCCTTGTCGGTAATCGCCCAGTCGAACAGCCCGTAGGTCAGATCGCTCTTGATGGTGGCGAAATCCTTGGACACCTTGCGCATGAGTTGCGGTGGCGCAGGGTCGACGGCGACGGCCGCTCGATTGGCGAGCGCATGTGCTGCAAGTCGGTCAGCCTCGCGTTCGGCTACGTCCGTGGGGTGGCAGATCCTGACCGAGTCGAGGTTGCTCGGTGGCGCACCTTCCTGCTGCAGCGTGTGCACCAGTTCGTGGGCCAGCAATTGGCGACCCTGCGCGGTGTGCGGGGCATACTGCCGCTCTCCGAACACGATGTGCGAACCCAGGGTATAGGCGTGCGCGCCGATCGCGCGCGCAGATGCCGCGGCGCTGTCATCGGAGTGCACCCGTACGCTGCTCAGGTCGTGACCGAAGCGAATCTCGAAATCGGCACGCACATCGGCTTGCAGCGGCTGCCCCACCTGCCGCAGGGTCCTGTGGACCGTTCCCGGCAACGGTCCGTCCTCGATCGGCGCAGCAGCCTTGCGGAACAGCATGCTCCGGGCGCGCGCACAGGTTTCGCACTCGGCTCCGCCAATCGTGTGGTTGCCGCAGGCACAGCGACGCTCCAGTTTGGCCGGCGTGCGCGCCGATACAGTCATGGCGCTGCTGGGTGCGACAACGGCGGCGGCGCGTTCACTCATGCCTGCGGGCCCTCCTCCTTGGAGACCGATGCCATCGGGTCAGCCAGGTCGTGCGATACGACATCCATGCGATCCGCCGCGGATATCGGGGAAGCCAACCGCCATCGCCCAACAGTCAACACGAGGCTCATGGCTGGCCCCCGGCGCTTTCCAGCCAGCGGAAGTCGGCTTCGTTGATGGGCTTGTCGAGCTTGCGGAATTCGGCGCGCGCGGCGTCGAGGATCAGCGGCATGTTGATCTGCACGCCCGCGGTGGCGGCGGTAAAGGCGGCGTTCAAGGCGATGCCGTGGATGCTGCCGCCGGTGAGTGCCAGCCGCGACAGGCGATCAATGTCGAGCGCCGCTGTGGCCGCCTTGGCGGGGAACACCGAGGCCCAGATCGCCTTGCGCTCGGCCGTGCCGGGGAACGGGAAGTTCACGACAAAGCGGATGCGGCGCAGGAACGCGCTGTCGAGCGCGCTTTTCATGTTGGTGGCGAGGATCGCCAGGCCATGGAAGGATTCAAGCCGCTGCAGCAGGTAGTTCACTTCGATGTTGGCGTAGCGATCGTGGCTGTCCTTCACTTCGCTGCGGCGGCCGAACAAGGCATCGGCTTCGTCGAAGAACAGGATCGCCCCGCCCTCCTCGGCGGCATCGAACAGCTTGCGCAGGTTCTTCTCGGTCTCGCCGATGTACTTGCTCACCACCGCCGACAGATCGATGCGATACAGCGACAGCCCCAGTTCGTTCGCGATCACCTCGGCGGCCATGGTCTTGCCGGTGCCGCTTTCGCCAGCGAACAAGGCGCTGATGGACAGGCCGCGATTCATGCGTTCGCGGAAGCCCCAGTCATCGTAGACCGTGCTGCGCTGGGCCACCTGGTCGGCGATCTGGCGCAGCAGGTCCTTCTCGGTGGCAGGCAATTTGAGTTCGTCCCAGCGTGCCTTTGGTTCGATGCGCTGGGCGAGCTGGTCCAGCGCCGGTCGTGTGCGGGCCAGTGCGCCCTGCCACAGGGAGTGGCTCAGCGCACTGGTGTCTTGCTCAGTGGCGGCCAGAGCGGAGTGCGCCACCTGCTCGATCTTGCCCAGGCCGAAATCGAAATGGCCCGCCAGTTGCTGCGGATGATTGCCGGCACGCTCGCCCAGCAGGCGCTGCCACAGACTGCGCTGCTCCATCGGCGTGGGCTTGGCGACATCCGCGCTCAAGGTGTGCACGGCGCCGTTGTTCCATGGCTCGCGTGTGTCGATGAAATTGAGCCCGCCCGCGCGCGATAGAAAACGCTTGATTTGCCCCGCCGCGGCATCGCCCCGCTCGGTGTCCGCAGCATCCACGTACAAGGCGATCGGTAGCAGCAGGCTTTCGCGCTGCCACAGGCGCACCAGGGTCTCCTGTTCGGCGATCGCGCCTGGCAGCAGGTCGGCCGACAGCCGATAGGCACGCGCGCCCAAGGCAGAGGCCACGGCATAAGCGATGGCCTGTTTGCTGGTGCTGTCGCTGCCGACCAGTTGCACCGCCGGCAAGGCCTCGCCTTCGGACACGTGATGCAGGTTATCCACCACGCGATCGGCCACCGCTTGTTGCGAGGGTGGCAACGCGGCCGGCGACAACGGGGCGAGCAAGGGAGCCAGCCGATCATCGAGATAATTCATGCCCTTGATGAAGTTGACGATGCGCTCGTCCGCGCTCAGCGCGGCGCCGATGAGCGGCTGCGGGCCGGGCTGATGGATGTCCAGCAGGCGCCAGTAACGCAGCGGCCGTTCCGGTGACAAGGCATCCCAGGCCGGGTGGTCGAGCACGGCGAAGGCCAAGGCAAACGTGGGCCAGGGTTTGGCTGGGTCATGCTGGGCTTGCGCGCACAGGGCGGGCATGCGCGTATCGAGCTCCATGCCGACACAAAGCAGCAGGAGGTCGCGCTCGAAGTCGGTCAGGCCAAGCCGTCGGGCCAGCAGCACCAGGGCGGGCACGGGCGCTTCAGCCATGGTTGAACTGCTATCCGCCCTGGGCAATCCAGCGGGCTCACCGGACGCCATGGCAGCACTGTCTTGGCTGGGCACCTTGACCGCGATGGTGTCAGCCGCCTGTGATGCCTGGCCGGCGGGTACCGCAGTCTGCGCTAGCTGAGTGACGCGACCTGCGCGCGCGCCGAACATCCAGCCTAGCCAGGAGCCGTGCTTGCTGCTCGACGCCGCGGCCGCCGTCGGTGGTGCACCGGTGACTGGCGCCGAAGGTGCCGCCTGACCCATGCCGCTGTTACCCGCGCTCGCCGCCTGCGAGGCGGCACGTTGCAAGCGATCCCGCAGTCCGGCGAGCGCCGTGGCGAGATATCGATCGTTGGCGGCCAGCCAGGCGGTGTAGTCGCTCATGACACTACCACCTGCTGATGATTGTCGAAGGCGGGCACGCTGCCGCTGAAGTCCACTGGAATGCTGTCAGCGCCGTCCACCCGCAGACGCACGGTATACGTGCCCTTGGCCACGTTCGGCACGCTGAAGCTGATCGACGTGGGTTGATGCAGATCCGCCGGGTTGGTGATGTTCAGGGGCGTCACCAACTGGTCGCCGAACAACAGGAACACGCGCTGTCCATCGCGGACGCGCGGCAGGCAGTCGATGGTGAGATTGATCGTGCCGACCGGCGCAATCAGCGGGTTGACGCTGATCGATGGCGCCAACGCCAGCGGCAGCTCGTTGCTCATCATGGCCGGCAGACCCGGTGGTTGCAGCAACAGCGCCACGGTGTAGATTCCCGGCGCCCAGCGCGACGCTGCGTCCGGATCCTGCGACGTATCGGCAAGATGGACGCGCACGGTGCCCGACGCAGCGCCCAGCACAGGGGCCACATCGACCGGCGCATCCAAACGCAGGCTGCTGAAGCGAAGCAGTGCATTGGTGATGGTCAGTTGGTTCCCGCTCACCACGATGTCGTCGCCCAGGCGGGCGGCCGTCTGCTGATGGGGGAGCGCGAGGGCCGTCAGTACCGCCGCCGCGGACACCGAGCTGAAAACGCCCTGATCCTGCGCGCCACGCTTGAGCACCGGCAGGCTTGCCGTGGCTGGTGCCTGGCTATCGATCAACACCACGGTCGCCTCGTAGGCCGACGACACGCGGTAGTTGGTCTGGAAAGCCGTCCATAGCTTCGAGATCTCGTCGACGCTTTGTGGCAGCGGCGTGAGGCGGATACGCTCGATCTGGGTGGCCAGGTCGTTGTTGGGCAGCGCGTTGCGGATGTCGTTGCCGTCAAGCACCGGCCGATCGTGCAAGGTGCTCATCGCGGCCGCGAGCACACGGTGGTTCACCGCGTCGGTATCGCTGTCGCCGCGTCCCCATGCCGAAATGAGATAGTGCAGATTCAGCGCCAGGGCCGGCTGAGCCGTTTCCCCGGGCCGCGTGCGACCTGGCATGTCCAGGTTGCGCCAGGCAGCGTTATAGACCACCTGGTAGAGGTACAGATTGAGCTGCGACTTGCTGATGCCCTTGCGCGCGACGTCAGGAGGTTGCAACGTGACCTCGAGGTCGCTGAGGTCGGTGTCGAGCACCGGCATCTGCGTCAACAACAGGTTGCGCAAGGTGCGTGTAACCGCCGCAATGGCGAGGACATTGCTCATGGCGATGCCTTGCCGCGCTGGCGCAGATAGTCATCCAACGGGCTGGATCGCGGCGCATCCTGGCGATGCGCCGCATTTTTGGCGGGCGAAGGCGTCGCGCGCACTTCCAGCCGACCGATGCTCACATGCACGACCGGCTCGTGCATGTCGGATGCTTGCATCGCCGGCGCGGCGTGCCCCATCGGGGAGCGCGCACCGGAAGCCGTCACCGCCGAAGGTGCCGTGCGAAAGACGGACTGGGCGGGCCCCAGCAACGTTCCTTCGTCCGCAGCCTTGCGACCCTCCGTGACAGACATCACCTCCCGCAGTCGCTCCCGCTGCACCAACGCGGGCGGATCCGCGCTATGCAGAAGTGCGGGAGCATGGGGCGAATGCGAAGGCTGCGGATGGTCCCGATCGCCCGCCTTCGGACGCGCGATCGGCGCCATTGACGCGGGTTTGGTATCCACGACAACCCGCTTCGCCGCCCGTCCTTCTTCCTGCGCCATCGAAGACACCGACTTCGTCACCACCCGCACGTCGGGAATCGCAGGCGGCTCCGAAATATCCCGTTGTGTCGCAACATGACGCTCCATCGCGATCGCCTCGTGAGGAGCAGGCGCAGCGACTTCCCTCGCCTCTTCAAGCAAACCCACCGGCGGGGCCCGCTGTGTCTCGAACAACGAGGGCAGTCGCGGCGATAGCGTGGGCTCACCGCCTACCGCGCGCGCCGCCAACCTGTCGATGAAGTCCCTCACGACACGCACTGCTCAAGATAGGCCTGGCGGCGACGTGGACTCATGGCCAGGATGTCCGCCTCGCTCCAGTGATACGTGCGCGCCAAGGTGTCGATGTCGCGCAGCAGGCGCAGCGCCCAGGCGTGAAGCTCCTGCCACAGAAAGCGCGCCATATCGAACACCGGCTCCCACGACTGCCGGCAGTCAGGACAAGTGAATTCCAGTGACAGATCCGCCTGCGGGTCGGCGTCGGCCATAGCACGGGCTAACGCGAGCTGCATGGCCTCGGATAGCGAGTCGACATCCTCGCCCCATTTCTTGCCACCCACCTCGATCACGCAACGCTGGATAAGCAGGCGCCGCGCGGATGCCACGTCGTCGCTCGCCTGCATCGCCAGCAGGTCGCGACTGTCCGGCACGCGAAAGCGAATGTGGCCGCCGGCACCGGCCAGGTGGAGCTCCCTCGTCGACATCCCGTGGGCATCCGTCGTTCCGATGCCTGCCTGGCCCCCCTGTCGCAACGCACCGACATCGAAGCTGGCCTCCACGGTCGCCCCACAAGCCGGACAGCAGGCCACGCCGTCAATACGGCGCCCGAACAGACGTTCGCGCAAATCCAGCAGCAACGCATCCCTTCGCCCCAGCGGAAGCGAGAGCAACGACTCGGCGTCGAGGTCCTCACAACTGGCATCAAGCAGCCACAGCCCGCACGCAGCTGCGGAGGACTCCGCGCCCCGCTCCCATGCTTGCAGCAACTCGCTGGCTGACGGCGTGTGCACGAATCAACCCGCCGGTACCGTGAAGCTGGGTTCGGTCGGCTCTTGCACGCTGACATCGCGCTCCCAGCCCTCGTTCTCAAGCTTCAGGTGCTGGATGGCCACCGCGTTCGCATTGGCGTCCAGATCCGGAAGGGCCTGGAATTCGGAGACCCAGCAACGAAAGAGCCGGTAGGCGAGCGCCAACTGCCCAGCCTCGTTGTAAACCTCCAGGATCAGGTCCTTGCGAAAGTCCTTCAATGACACCTCGGCGCCCAGTCCCGCGCCAAAATTCCACACTTTGTTCGCCCATTTTTCGAATTCGAGATCGTGCGTGACGCCACGCTCGATCGTGATCGCTTCGTATTCGGTACGTCCAGGCGATTTGCGGGTGCTGCTTGGATCGCCGCCCTCGCGATGCTTGACCACTTCCGTCGTGCGCTTGAGCCCGGAAACCTTGCTGACGCCCGCCACATAGCGGCCATCCCACTTCACCCGAAACTTGAAGTTCTTGTAGGGATCGAAGCGCTGCGCATTAACGCTGAACTGAGCCATGACGTTGTCCTCAGGTCTGGATCTGGCCGGCCATCTGCTGCAGCTGGATGACCACGAATTCGGCAGGCTTCAGCGGCGCGAAACCGACCACGATGTTCACGATGCCAAGGTTGATGTCGTTTTGCGTGGTGGTTTCGCTATCGCATTTGACGAAATAGGCATCCGTGGGTGTCTTGCCCTGGAAGGCACCCTGGCGGAACAGGTTCTGCATGAAGGCGCCGACGTTGAGCCGAATCTGCGCCCACAGGGGATTGTCGTTCGGCTCGAACACCACCCATTGGGTGCCGCGGAAAAGGCTTTCCTCGATGTAGAGCGCGAGCCTGCGCACCGGTATGTACTTGTAGTCGTCCGCCAGCTGATCCGCGCCGCGCAGGGTCCGCGAACCCCACACCACCGGGCCGCTGAGCGGAAAACTGCGCAGGCAATTCACGCCGATCGGATTGAGCATGCCGTTCTCATCGTCGGTCAGCACGGTCGCCAGGCCTTGCACGCCGTTGAGCGATGCATCGAGACCCGCCGGCGCCTTCCACACGCCGCGCTGGCTGTCGGTGCGCGCCATGACACCGGCGATGATGCCGCACGGCACAAACGTATCAAGCTGGCCCTGGCGCGCCGGGTCCGACTCGATCACGCGCGGGAAGAACACGGCTGCATTGCGCGCCGACACGGTACTGAGATTGAGTGTCGACAGATTGACGTTGCTTGGGCCGCTCCAGGCCGAGGGAGGATCCACGATCAGCACGGCTCGACGGGCCACGCAAAGTTCCAAGGCCTGCTGGTAAACGCCGCTATCGGTGTCACTGCCTCGCACATCGGCGGGAATGCATAGCAGGTTGAACAGGTCCACCTTCTTGAGGGCATACATGCCGGTCTTGGCATTTTCGTCGCCTTCGTAAGTGGTCGGATCGAGGTTCGCGCTGTCGACCGCCTGGCCCGTCACACCCGCCGAGGTACCGTCCTGATCCCATACCGTCTTGCCTGTCGGTGGATTGTTTGGCATGGCCGCCGGCACCGTAGTGGCCGGAAGATTGAGGCTGGCTGACACGCGAATGAGCGATGACCCGGCCAGCAGCACGCGATCAACGCGCCGCGGGCTTTCCTTCACGCTCAGATTGAGAAAGCTCTCCTGCGCCCCGCTGGTCATGTTGCGCACGGTGAGGTTGAACAGGTCCGCCGCGGTCAGCCCATACAGGGCGGCCACATCGGCCGACACCTGGTTATCGATGCGAACTCTCAGCTGATTGCCCCAACTTCCTGCTGACGCCGCCTCCAGCGGCAGATTCGCGATGGCAAGCTGCGCCTTGGCCGTGCTGGCATCGCCCTTGTAAAGGCGAACGATGATCGCCTGCGAGCCACCATTGAGATAGAAGTCCCGGACCGCGTAGCCCAGAGGGTAATTCGGATCGAGTGCACCAAAGTTGCGCTCGTAATCGCCATAGCTATTGATGACCACCGGACCATTGAGATCCGTATCCGTAGCCCCTTGAGCGGCTCGTCCGATGAAAGCAGTAATCGACGTCGCCACCCCCGTGATGGTACGCACACCACTGGGGATCTCTTCGACATAGACGCCCGGGTAACTCAACGTGACAGGCATGACTGTTTCCTCGTTAATGGCTGGGTTCGAGCCTCATTCCGGCGGCTTGCGGTCAGGATGATTGAGCGCGTAAAGCACGGCGCCATCGGGCAGGCGATCGCAGCGCAGTTGCCCGCGCGTCACCATCCCGCCAAGCGTCCGTTTGATGTGCTGCCGCTCGATCTCGTAACGCTGTTGTGGAAGCCACCAGCTGACGATGCCGTCGAGGGTGTCGGCGGCATTGGGGTGACGTCGCAGATAGGTGAGTACAGCATTCGCCACCTCATCCTTGTCTGCGTCATCGCTGGGTTCCCGCTGAGTCATGCGGTGCCTCCACGGTCCACCACGACAGCGAGGCAAGTCGCATGCCACTCGTTGAGCGCGGGAAGACGCCATCAGATCGCGCTGCGCCGCGATCTGACAGCTTGGCTCCGGGTCATCTTTGACCCGGTTTCAGGTTGCAAGTGGGTCTGGTCGCACCCATGCGAACAAGCGAGCGCTGCCCTCTGAGCGCTCAAGCCGTGCAAGGATCTGGCGAGCCGCGCGCAAGGGGCGGCTTCGGGATCGTACGCAAACTACGGTTGCGGTCGGAACCGCCGGGTATCGATGCCATGCTTCTTCAATAGCTTGCCCAGTTGCCGTCGCTCGGTGCCGGAAAGGCGCGCTGCCGAGCTGACGTTCCCGCTCGTGCACATCATCAGGTGCGTCAGGTAGCGACGCTCGAAGGCGTCCATGGCATGTCCCTTCGCCACCAGGTAGCGCATGTCCATCGGGCCGGTCGCATGCACGCCGAATGCTTCGATGTCTTTGTCGCCGACAATTTCGACGAGCTCGGCGATCGCAGACACGTCCACGACGGGCTCATCGGTGCGCATGTAGGCCCGCAGCGCCACGTTTTCGACTTCGCGCACATTGCCCGGCCAGGAGTAGGCGCACAGCATCTGCGTGGCCTCGTCCGTCCAAGTCTTGCTGGGGCCATCGAGTCGCTGGGCCGCCATGTTGAGGAAGTGCATGGCGAGCAGCGGGACGTCGCCTTCTCGCTCACGCAACGGCGGCAGCCTGATGTACAACGCATTCAAGCGGTACTCGAGATCCCGCCGAAACTGACCGTCGGCCACGCACTGGTGGAGGCTACGATTGGTGGCAGCGATGACGCGTGCATTGGAGACGCGAGCGTTGCCGCCGCCGATCGGGCGGAACTCGCTGTTCTCCAGGAAACGCAGCAACGTCACTTGCGCCTTGGCAGACAGCGCATCGACCTCATCGAGGAACAACGTGCCGCCCCGAGCGTGATCGATCAAGCCGGGCTGCGCACTCTTGGCGTCGGTATAGGCGCCGCGCTCGTGGCCGAACAGCTCGTTCTCGATCAGATTGTCGGGCAAGGCGCCGCAATTCACCGGAACAAACGGGCAATCACAGCGAGAACTTGCGTAATGGATCTCGCGCGCAGCCAGCTCCTTGCCGGTTCCGGTCTCGCCTTCGATAAGCACCGGCACATCGCACGCGGCATAGCGGCGCAACTCTTCGCGCGCTGAGAGGAACGCCGCGGATTGGCCGAGCATGGCACGCATCGTCCCTTTCCCGGTGACCCTTGCGGGGATGGCCAGGCCAGCGCTATCCAAAGCAGTCGAAACCCTGAAAACTACGGATGAGCGGCGGTAAACGTCGCAAATATACGTGCGACGATGGGGTGATCCCATCCGCTGTTGGTAATAGAAGCGTGAACCCGATCACATTTGTGGAAGGCCACACGCCAGCTTGACCAGAAACGCCAGGGACCCAAGACGCGTTCGCGCGAACCCTCGCCTGTTTGTTCCATCATGCACGGTGTCGTCCAGGCATTTCGTTCAAATGCTGGTGGGCCACACTCTCGACTGCGGGCTTGACGATACCTTCGGCCATGACTATCGAACCTGCCGTTAGCCAAAACCATGCAAGGCGCCGAGGAATGTGACGCCCATGTGATGGGTCTCGCTCCGTAGCTGAATAAAGGGCTGGCCGATGAGCTTTAGGGATTCATGGTGAATGGCGGTTTTGTGCCTGTCGAAAGCCTGCCTTGCGGCTGTGGCGAGCCGATGCCCCCGACATGCCCGAGACTCTCACATCCAAGAGGCGCGTTGACGCTTTGGCGGACTAAGTCCGCCTTAATCCCCGTGCTCCGGATCAATATGAATCCGCGGCGGGACGAAGAAAACCCAAGTAGCCCCGGCCTTAACTCACGTAGCACCGCAGGCGATTGCGCCGTCACCCTTGGCCTAGGGATGCTCTGATCAACTCTGCGCAGGCGTCATCGATGTCCAGAAGGTTCGCAGGCGGTGTTGCGTGGCGCCGGGAAGACTGGCCGTCTGCCAAGCCGCGCGCACCGACTGCGGACCTTCTGGACATCACCCCATCACTTTGAATTCAATAGTGTGGGGTGAGTCCAGTCGGTCCGCACCCTTCGGTGCGCCGGCTCGACAGACGGCCAGTCTTCCCTCGCCGACTCCCCTGTGGTCTTCGAACAGACAGGACCGGTGACGCCTACGCAGAGTTGATCAGAGCATCCCTAGTGTCCCGCATCATCCCCGCTGACCGGTTGAAGTCGCAGTCGAAAGCGGACAGCCCCATCTCATGCATTGGTAACGGTAGGGCGGCATTCGCTTGGGCGGCGTCCCTGCCGCATGCAAAGCGCCGAAATTTGGCTGCCTCTCAGGGGGTCTTTCCCGACTGTAGTTGCTCGACGATGGCGAGTGACTTGCTTACATGATCCTGCGGATGAAGATGGTCGGCTTCCGAGGAGAAAACCGCTGCGACTTTCCCGTCGCGCCCGATCACGAACGTGGTACGCGAGATGAAGCCATGGTCGATGACCGCGCCTCGCACGTCCTTCGCATCCGGTTCGGCAGCAGACATTTTCAGATCGTAGGACGCAGCGATCTTGCCGTCAGGGTCCGAAGCGATCGGAAACTTGCCAGCGCAGTAGTTCGGGTCGGCCGAGAATGAATTGAGTCGCTGAATGCTGTCGGCAGAGACGCCGATGATCGTCGCGCCGGCAGCCTTAAACTTCGCCGCCTCGGTGGCAAAGGCATGCGCCTCGATATCGCAGCCGCCGGTATAGGCCGACGGGAAGAAGTACACGATCACGGGTCCGCTCTTGAGGGCATCCGCCAGTGAAAGCGTGAAGTCCTTCCCGGCCTTGCTGGCCTGGGCGGTAAAGGTGGGTGCGGTCGTGCCTTGACCTATGGCCGCGAACGCCGACGGCGCCGTAGCCATTGAAATGATCATGGCACCGGTTGCCAGCGAGTACATAAGACGCTTATTCATGCAGTAACCCTCGTTGTGTACCTAGAAAGAGACCGTGCGGAAGCTCCATCAGGCTTCGGGCCGAAATCGCCGATACTTGCCCCTCGGGGCGCTCTCCCGAGCTCCAGTTGATGGATCATAGCGAAGGGCTCGTTAGAAACGACACGGTGGCCCATGCGAGCCGCCCTAGGGGATTGGCGCCGCTCCCGTAGCGGTAGCCTCCCGTTTCGCCGGTTCCATGGTCAGCCCTGCGCTGCGGGAGGTGAGGACAGCAGCTCTTGCGCGCCCACCGCATCGCCCACCAGCCTCCAGAGCGACACGTTGTAACTGCTTGCATGGGCTTAAGGTAGAGTCCTGACCCATGTCGCACACTCGCCGCCACCGTGGCTTCGTTTCGAAGACTGCCGGGCCATCCCAGCGGAAGTACTCATGCGGGCCATGGCCGTGCCGCGTCGGGGAATACCTTGTTCGGCGCTGATACGGCGCTACCTGTCGCTTTCGCCCTTGAGCGCGTGAGCAAGCGCTATGGTTCCGTCGTCGCACTCAACGAGGTCAGTCTCAGCTTCGCCGCGGGAAGCACGACCGCCTTGATCGGCAGCAGCGGCGCGGGCAAATCGACCGTCCTGCGCCTGTTGCTTGGTCTGGATTGGCCCGACGAGGGTGTGGTCAAAACGGGCGGCGCCATCCTTCTGCGTACCGAGGTGCTGGAACTGAGGCGGCGCGTTGGCTACGTGATCCAGGAGGGTGGCCTGTTTCCACACCTAACCGTCCTGGGCAACCTCGCACTCCTGCCACGCCATATGGGCTGGAAGACCACGCAAGTCCACGCCCGGGCACGGGAACTCGCCGAGCTTACGCATCTTTCGCGCGACGTATTGGAGCGTTACCCCGCCGAACTCTCAGGCGGCCAGCGCCAGCGTGTCGCCTTGATGCGCGCCCTGATGCTCAACCCCGATGCCCTGCTCCTCGACGAACCCCTGGGGGCACTGGACCCACTCGTCCGGCATGAGCTTCAGGACGAACTCAAGCGCATCTTCGACCAACTGGGAAAGACCGTGATCGTCGTCACCCACGATCTGGCCGAAGCGGCGTGGTTTGCCGAGCGACTGGTCCTGTTCCGCGACGGCAAGGTCCTGCAGGATGGCCGCCTGGTCGATTTCTGCGACCGACCGGCAGACGAGTTCGTCACTCGTTTCGTAAGGGCGCAGCGCTACTTGCCCGAGGCATCTGCATGAAGCGCGCGCTGCTCACCGTGTTGGCCATGCTTCCCGTGCTCGCATGGGCAGCGCCGGTACGCATCGGCTCGAAACAATTTACCGAGTCGGTCATTCTGAGCGAATTGGCGCGACTCAACGCCCAGCAAGCAGGCGTCGACGCCAGCCACCAGAGGGAGCTGGGCGGCACCAGCATCCTGTGGAGCGCTCTTCAGCATGGCGATATCGATGCCTACCCGGAATATACCGGCACGATTACCCACGAGCTGTTGAAAGATGTGGCCCCCGACGCGGACATTCCTGCGCTACGCGAGAAACTGAGACCGCTCGGCGTTGGCATCACCGATACGCTTGGCTTCAGCGACACGTATGCCATCGGCATGCAGGAGCATCGTGCGGCGCAGCTCCACATTACGCAGATATCCGACCTGGCGATGCATCCCGAGCTGCGCTTCGGCTTCTCTAACGAATTCATGGATCGCACAGATGGCTGGCCCGGCGTCCGCGAACGCTATGGCCTCGCCCAGACGCAAGTGCGCGGACTGGATCACACGCTGTCCTATCGTGCGGTAGCCAGCGGCGCCGTCGACGCCATCGACCTCTACAGCACCGACGCCGAAATTCCTTACTACCACCTGAGAACGCTCAACGACGACCGCCACTACTTTCCGCGCTACGAGGCGGTCTTCCTCTATCGCCTGGCACTGGAACAAAGCACTCCCACCTTCGTCGCCGCTTTGCGCAAGCTTGGCGGGCGCATCAATGAAGCTGCGATGCAACGCATGAATGCCGAGGTGAAGCTCGATGGCATGAGCGAGACTGACGCCGCCGCGCGCTTTCTGTCAGTGGCACCTGCTGGCGACCATGGCGGGTTCTGGCAGCGCCTTTGGCAGCGCAGCGCGGAGCACGTCAAATTGGTCGCACTGTCGCTGGGCATGGCCGTGTTGCTGGCGATCCCGCTGGGCATTCTGTCGGCGCGATGGAAACGCGCAGGCCAGCTGGTCATCGGCCTTACCGGGATCCTGCAGACCGTGCCGTCGCTGGCGATGTTCGTCTTCATGATACCGCTGCTCGGCATTGGAACCTGGCCGGCTATTGCCGCCCTCTTCCTGTACAGCCTGCTACCCATCGTGCGCAATACGCATGCGGGCTTGATCGGCATTCCGCTCGAGCTGCGCGAATCCGCCGCGGCATTGGGGCTGCCAGGCAGTGTGCGCTTGCGTCGCGTTGAACTGCCCATGGCGACACGATCGATCCTTGCCGGCATCAAGACCGCGGCGGTCATCAATGTCGGTACCGCTACGCTCGCTGCGCTGATTGGAGCCGGCGGTTATGGCCAACCGATCCTCACCGGTATCCGCCTGGACAATATCGGGCTGATTCTGGAGGGGGCCGTGCCGTCCGCCGTGCTTGCCTTGCTTGTGCAAGGCCTGTTCGAAGGCGTCGAGCGATGGCTTACGCCACGCGGACTGCGTATCGAGGCGCGGCAGTAGGCGGCGAGGCGAGTCCAAGCGTCAAGGATTCTTCCCCTTGATAAACACGCCGGCGCTGATGGCGCTGAACAGCGCCAAGGCGGCAGAAATCAGCATGACCCAGCGAAATCCCGCGACAAATGACTGACCCACGGCGCGCTTCAACGCGGACGTCATCGCTGCGGAATAGCCGTCCGGAACGACGATACCGGCGAGCTTCTCGCGTTGCCCCATGATGGAAGAAATGAGTTCTGTCGGCGCATGCAAGGTCGCCAACGCTTCGCTCAAGCGGTTATTGAAAGTCAGGGTCAAGACGATGCCGAACACGGCAATCGCCAGCAGGGCCGCCGTACGCGATACCGCGTTGTTCACGCCGGAGGCAGTCCCCGCGAGCTCTTCGCCAACGGCATTCATGACCGTG
Source organism: uncultured Gammaproteobacteria bacterium (assembly GCA_963765335.1). Lineage (GTDB taxonomy): Bacteria > Pseudomonadota > Gammaproteobacteria > Xanthomonadales > Rhodanobacteraceae > Dyella. Next base: position 95,277 of record CAVXWA010000020.1, read on the forward strand.
GCGGTCAATGGCGCCACGGTGATACTCATGCCGACGCCAAGCATGCAGATCGCCGGGAAAAAAGCCGTCCAATAATGGCTGCCGACCGAGGGCACAGCGAACATCGCAAATCCGCAGGCTGCTATCACCGGCCCCACGACGAGTGGCAACTTCGAGCCAAACCGATCGACCAGCCCTCCCGCCCAGCGGGACAGCATGAATATGATGGCGATAAATGGCAGCAGCGCTGCACCTGCTGCCGTGGCGCCATAGCCCTGTACCTGGATCAAATTGAGCGGGAGAAAGAACAGGCTGCCACCCAGCGCCGCGTAGAGCAGCAAGGTCAGTACATTGGCACCGGCAAAATTGCGATTGCGAAACAATCCCAGCGGCAGCATCGGCGCGGCACTGCGCGCCTCCACGCGAACGAATAGCAGGAACGCCAGCACGCCCATGACGGCGGCCATCAAGACAGGAGCCGCCGCCCAGCCCCGCGAGGGTGCCTCGATGAAAGCGAACACCACGCCCGCCAGCCCAACCGTTGCCAGGCCCGCGCCCGTGATGTCGATGGCTCCGCTACCTTCCCCGCCCCTGCTCTCGGGAACCTTCACGGCACAGATCACCAGCAACACGACGCCAAGCGGCGCATTCACCAGGAAGGCCCAGTTCCACGAATAGTGTTCGACCAGAAACCCGCCGATGACTGGCCCGATTGCCGCCGTGATGCCGGTGAATCCCGACCAGGTGCCGATCGCCGCGCCACGCTCTGACTGCGGAAACGTGGCACTGACAAGTGCAAGACTGCCCGGTACCAGCAGCGCGGCACCGATGCCCTGGAACGCCCTTGCGGCAATCAGTGGACCGATAGCCGTCGACAACGAACAGCCGATCGACGCCAGCGTAAACACACCGGTACCGATCATGAAAATCCGCTTGCGCCCAAACCGATCACCAAGCACGCCGCCCACCAGCAGGAGCGATGCGAGGAACAGCGCGTACGACTCCATGATCCATTGCGCGTCGGGCGTCGTGGCACCCAGATCGCGTTGGATGGCAGGCAAGGCGACGTTGACGACCGTGCCATCGATGAAAGCCAGGCTGGATCCGAGAACCGCGGCAACCAGCGTCCAGTGCCGCGAAGGCGTCGGAGCATGGCTTCGCCGCCCCGCCATACAGGATGACGCCGTTATCGCACGGAGGCTTTCCAATCTGGCTCATGGCTTTCGCAACGGCGCCTGGGGCGGAATGCCCTACGGGATCTTAAAGCCTGTTCAAAGTCTCCGTGTGACCACAAGCCCCCTCCCCAACCCTCCCCTGCAAGCAGGGGAGGAGAGTAAGTGCGGGCATGCTCTTAACTCCTCTTCCTGCTTGCAGGGGGAGGGAGTAGGTGCGGGCATGCTCTTAACTCCTCCCCCTGCTTGCAGGGGGAGGCTGGGAGGGGGGGCCTCTTGGCCAGGCGGAGATATTGAACAGGTCCTATGAGCCTGTTCAGTATCTTTGCGCAGCCCAAGCCGGGATCTGTTTCCACACTGACAAGGAGGAACTAAGGCGTGTACATCTATTCACCACCGAGTAATGAAGCCGGCATGCGGGCAACAGGGGTACCCGACCTGACAGGCACGCCATCAAATCAACCCAATCCGTAAGCCGAAACCAGCGGCGTTCGTTTCGCCTGTTGCCGCTTCGATAAGGTCGGCGGAATTCCGCTTGTTCTCAACGAACTCTTCACCGGCACCATGGATCACTAGGCCCTCGCCCTTGCCGACGGGCTTGCCAAGAACCCCAAAACGATCACGATCGATGGCCTATGCGCCCCTTTTCTCTTTACAAGGCGGCGCAGCGCACCGATGCCCCATCGCCATAGGAGATACGACCATGGAACTCCCCAGCCCAGGTACGGCCCGAGTCGTCAGGATCCCGGGACCGGATCATCCCATCACGATTGCGCGCAACACCCATCGCATCGTCGTGAAGGTCGCCGGACGAGTCATTGCCGACACGCGCAACGCGCTCACGCTGCAAGAGGCCAACTATCCCGCGGTGCAGTACGTGCCCCGCCAGGACGTCGACATGGCGTCACTGGAACGCACCGATCACGCCACCTACTGCCCCTATAAGGGCGAATGCAGCTACTACAGCATTCCATCCGGCGGCGATCGCACGGTAAACGCGGTGTGGACATATGAGCATCCCTACGACGCCGTCTCCGCGATCAAGGATCACCTCGCGTTCTATGCGACGCGTGTCGACGCGATCGAAGAGTCCGACTGAGTCCTGTGTGCGGATTTAGCGCGGATGGAAGCGACGTCGTGACAATGCTCACGGATGAAACGGCCCTGGTCACAGGTGCCTCACAAGGTTTCGGCCGCGCCAGCCTTACCGGCGCATCGCGCGCGTAATCACTCGGCTAGCCACCCTGCCGGTATTCCGCCCGCAGGGTGGGGGTTCTTCAGAAGATGCGTTGAATCACTGTCTCATCGGAAGAAATACCGCGAGCGATGCACCTTGCGGATCGCGCAGTACCGAGAAGCGACCAATGCCGGCGATATCCGTGGGCGGCACGCAGATATCGGCACCCAGGGATTTTGCTTTCGCCGTACTGGCGTCCACGTCAGCGACATGCACATAAGGCAGCCACATGGATGGCGCATCGGGGATAAACGACTTCATGATGCCGCCACGCCGGTAATCGCCGTTCTTCATCACGTAGTACGCGCCATCGCTCATCGGTACGTCGTCATGCGTAAGACCGAACAGTCCTTGGTAGAACGCCAGCGCCTTCAGCGGATCGCTTGCCTGCAACTCGTGCCAGCACCAGTGGCCCGGCGGCACATCGGCATCGGCACGATCTTCGCCCGCGCTACGCCAGATCGACACCGTCGCGCCCACCGGATCGAGCAAGGTCGCACCACGGCCCACGGGCGGAAAATCGGTCGGTGGCATCCATGGCTGGGCACCGGCCAGCAGGGCTTGCGCATAGCTCTTGTCGACATCCGCAACGCTGAGATAAATACCCCAGTTGCTGGGCTCCCCCTCCTGCGCGGGTCGATAGCCGCCGATGCCCTCCCCTGCATTGCTGATGACCTGATAGTTGCTGCCAGCCACGTCCATCGCTGAGCTGGTCCAGCCGAACAGCGCCTCATAGAACGCGCGCGCTTGGCCAGGGTCCGCACTGGCGTGCTCGACCCAGACGAGTTTTCCAGACTTCGCATTCATGGCTTGATCTCCTCGTGAATCACCGGAACTACGGATGCATGGGACCCGCACCATCGTCAACGGGCGGGGGATGGCTGTGTCGCTATGAAACTGGGCCGAGCGCGCATCACCGACTGCGCGCGCCGCACGTTCGGATACTTGTCGAGCATCGCGCTGCCCTCGGGAAACGCGTCGACGTAGAACAGGATCGGCGCCAACAGATAGTCAGCCATGGAAGGCGCCGAGCCGGCGAGATAATCACGCGCACCGTAGGCATCATCGAACAGCCCAAGCTGGCGATCGACCTCCGGCACGGCCGCGTCTATCGCGGCGCGATCAGGCTGACCATCGGCTCCCTTCGGGAAGATGTACTGCAGCACGTAGCGCCGAACCATGGCGTCATAGGTGTAGCAGTTGATCACGCTGATCCACTGCTCGCCGCGCGCGCGGATCGCGGCCGGCCCCGTCGGCAGCAGGCTCGGTCCGTCAAAGGCCTCGTCGATATAGCCGAGGATGGCACGTGTCTCGTAAAGCTCCAGGTCGCCGTCGCGCAGCACGGGAATGCGGCCGAACGGATGATGGTCGGCGATGTCCGGCGTGTGCGGAGCGACCGGCTGCAGCGTATAGGCCACGCCCTTCTCGGCCAGCGCCATGCGCACGGTACGGCAATAGCTGCTGCGCGGGTCGCCCATGACCGTCAACGTGCCCGCCGTGCCGGCAGGGTCCAGGTAATCGGACAAGCGATTGAAGACCGACTGCCAACCCGGGATATGGCCATCCCGGGACATCGCATCGGGGAAGCCGGTATGCCGCATATGCAAGGCGGTGCCGCCATCGCGCGCGGTAAGCGTCACCTCGATCAGGGTGACCCGATCCGGCGGCATCGAGCCTCGTTCCCAGGCCCAGGTGTAGGCGAGAAAATCCGCGCGATCAAGCGATTGATACTCGCCGCCAACGACAAAACATGTTCCATCCCGCGCCGTCATGGCGATGCGATAGCAGCCGCCCACGCGTGCATCGGCGCTCACCTCGGAGACGTGCATGCCGCGCGGACAATGCCAGACGGCCAGCGCATCCTGATGGGTGAAGGCGTCGAACACCTGGTCGCGCGGAGCGCGAATGAAGCGGGTCATTTCCAGCTGGAAGGTGGCAGCTTGAGTCATGACTTTTTTCTCCGTACGGGGGGAGCGTGCGTCGCCGCGCCATGCGTGCGTTCGACGAATTCGACCAGCCGATCGAGGTTGTCTTCCCAATGGCGCCGGTAGGTCTCCAGCCAGTCGTGCGCACCGCGCAAGCCATCGGCGCGCAGATGGCAGATGCGCCAGCGCGCATCGATTTCGCGTTCGATCAGGCCGGCGTCCGCCAGCACACGCAAGTGTCGCGAAATGGCCGGCGCCGAGATGCTGAAAGGACTGGCGAGGTCACCGACCGTGGCCTCGCCTTCGGCGAGCCGCGCCAGGATGGCGCGGCGGGTCGGGTCGGCGAGCGCCGCAAAGGTGGCGGAGAGCGAGTCTTGATCCATGGGCATACCATCAATTAACCACTTGGTTAATCGATAGTCAAGTGCCTTGGGCCGGACCGAGGTCGCCGCAAGGCATCGTCATCCCAGCGAAAGCTGGGATCCAGCGACTTTAATGGACGTGCAAAAAGGCACTGGATCCCAGCTTTCGCTGGGATGACGGGCATGCCATGTAATGGGCTTTGATGCAGGCGATTGGCCTGCACACGCCGCCAAGCGTCTCAGGCGTCCAGTGCCAGCGCGGTCAGCCGGTCCAGCTCTTCGTCGTCGAAGCCCGCTTCCAGCCGCGCAGGACGATTGAAGGGGCCGCGCAAGGTGCGCCCCATATACCGCCGCAGCAGATCGATGAACGCCTCGCGCGGATCGATCCCATCGCGCTCGCAGCAGTGGCGGAACCAGCGCGTACCCGCGGCCACGTGGGCCACTTCCTCGCGCAGAATGACTTCCAGGATCGCCACGGTACGCGTGTCACCCACCGAGACCAGGCGCTCGATCATGCTGGGCGTGACGTCCAGCCCACGCGCTTCGAGCACACGCGGCACCAGCGCCATGCGTGCGGTGTCGTTGTCGGCGGTTTTCTCGGCCATTTCCCACAGGCCGTTATGCGCATCGAAGTCGCCATAGGCGTGGCCCAGTTCGGCCAGGCGCGCCGACAACATGGCGAAATGACGTGCCTCGTCGTGGGCACAGCTGGCCCAGTCGCGGTAGTACGCTTCCGGTTTGCCGCGGAAGCGATACACCGCGTCCCAAGCCAGATTGATCGCGTTGAACTCGATATGCGCGACGGCATGTACCAGCGCAACCCGCCCTTCGGGCGTACCCAGCCCACGTTGCGGCACTTGGCGCTGAGGCACCAGTTGCGGCCTTGCAGGACGTCCGGGCGCACCGATGGGTTCGGGCGGCGGCGAGTTAGGGTCTGGGCGCAATGCGCCGGACTGAAACGCCTCCCAGGTCGCGTGGGTCAGGCGCAGTTTCTCGGCCGGGTCGGTGGCGTCGAGGCAGCGCTTGGCGGCGGCGTGGAGGTCGGTCGTCATGGCACGCGTCTGTTATCCCTGTAGGAGCGCACCCAGTGCGCGACCAGCAACCTGACGGCATCACCGCTCCGTTGGCTTGTCGCGCACTGGGTGCGCTCCTACAAAACTTCACTGCCCCGCGCTTACGCCGTGCGGCGGGAGGCCTTGGCGTCGTCGGAGCGGAGCATTTCGATCTGCTCCAGGTAGTGCTTTTCCAGGCCGGTGACGTATTCGCCGGAGAAGCAGGAGGTGTCGAATTGCTTCAGGTTCTCGTTGCCGTCCTGCACGGCCCAGACCAGATCGGCCAGATCCTGATAGATCAGCCAATCGGCGCCGAGCATTTTCTCCACTTCCTTCTCGGTATGACCGGCGGCGACCAGCTCCGATGCGGCCGGCATGTCGATGCCGTATACGTTCGGATAGCGCACCGGCGGCGCGGCGGAAGCGAAGTACACGTTCTTGGCACCTGCATCGCGCGCCATCTGGATGATCTGGCGCGAAGTGGTGCCGCGCACGATGGAGTCGTCCACCAGCAGCACGTTCTTCTTGCGGAACTCCAGCTCCACCGGATTGAGCTTGCGACGCACCGATTTCACGCGCTCGCCCTGCCCCGGCATGATGAAGGTGCGGCCGATGTAGCGGTTCTTCACGAAACCCTCGCGGAACGGCACGCCGAGCGCTTCGGCCAGTGCCGACGCCGCCGTACGCGCAGTATCCGGAATCGGGATCACCGCATCGATGCCATGGTCCGGGCGCTCGCGCAGGATCTTCTCGGCCAGCTTTTCGCCCATGCGCAGACGGGCCTTGTACACCGACACGTTCTCGATCATCGAATCCTGGCGAGCCAGGTAGACGTATTCGAAGATGCACGGCGCGTGCACGGCATCTTCCGCGCAATGACGTGCATGCAGCTGGCCGTCGTTGGTGATGAAGACCGCTTCGCCCGGCGCCACGTCGCGCAAGCGCTTGAAGCCGAGGATATCCAGGGCCACCGACTCGGAAGCCACGGCGTACTCGCGCCCTTCCGACGTGATCGCGCTCACCCAGCACCAGCGGACGGATGCCGTTGGGATCGCGGAAGGCGAGCAGGCCGTAGCCGAGCACCAGCGCGACGCAGGCGTAGCCGCCGCGCGGCGCGCTGATGCACACCAGCAACGGCCTTGAAGATATGGTCCGGCGTCAGCGCCATCCGGTCCTGAATCTGCAGCTCGTGCGCCAGCACGTTGAGCAGCACTTCGGAATCGGAATCGGTGTTGATATGGCGCCGATCGTCTTCGAACATCTCGCGACGCAAGGTCTCGGTGTTCACCAGATTGCCGTTGTGCGCGAACGCGATGCCGTACGGCGAGTTCACGTAGAACGGCTGCGCTTCGGCCGAGCCTTCCGAACCGGCCGTCGGATAACGGCAATGACCGATGCCGATGTTGCCGCGCAAACCAGTCATGGTGCTTTGACTGAACACGTCGCGCACCAGGCCATTGCCCTTGTGCAGACGCAGCCGCGCGCCATCCACGGTGGCAATACCGGCAGCGTCCTGGCCACGGTGCTGTAACACGGTCAAACCGTCATAGAGTGACGCGGCGACCTCAGTGGTGCCGACGATACCGATGATTCCGCACATGGTTGTTGCCTGTATTTAGAAAGTCGTCGCAGTAGCGGCCGTGGACGCGGCCGCCGGGTGGGCTCTGTGCTCAGTCGCTGGCGAAGCGCCCGGCACAACCGCCGGCAAGGCGGGAAGATGATCCAGCAGCGCTGGGGGATTCAGGTGGTGACGAACACTGTCCGGCACCTGCTCACCCAGCCACGCAGCCACTCCCTTGAACTGCGGCAGTAAAATCGAGTCGTTCCACCACGGGTCGCGAATCACCGCGGTAAACCCGAGCAGAAACACCGCCAGCGTCACCAGCAATACACCACGGGCGAAACCGAACAACATCCCAAGCAAGCGGTCGGTGCCGGACAAACCCGTGCCCTCGACCAGCTTGCTCACCAGGAAACGCAGCAACGCTCCTGCAATCAATACGGTGAGGAAACAGATGCCGTAACCCACCAGCATCCGCGCCGACGGCAGCTGGATACTGTGTTCGAAGTAGCCCGCCACGCTCGGACCAAATATCCAGGCCACCCAGAACGCCAACGCCCACACCACCAGGCCTAAGACCTCTGAAATGAGGCCTCTCCATAGACCAATCAAGACCGACAGGCCAAGAACGGCGAGGATGATGTAGTCGGCCCAATTCACCGGGTCACCCGTTCAAAATGTTCAGGGAGCGCTGACGACGTTACCGTCGACACCGAGCTTGGTCTTGATCTGGTCGCGTATCCGCACGGCGTCAGCGCGCTGCGTCTGCGGACCCGCGCGAACGCGCCACAACTGCTTGCCGCTGGCATTGACCGTATCGACGTAGCCATCGAAACCGTTGGCGCGCAGCTTGTCGCGCAGCGCATTGGCATCGGCCTGGCTACCCATCGCCGCCACCTGCACCGCCCAAGCGCCCGCGCCCGCCGCACTCGACGCGGCTGCCGTATTGGCGGCATTGGCGTGGCTTGGCGACTGGCATGTCGTCCTGCGTCGGCGTGGCAGCACTGCTTTCGAGGCGCGCGGGCGCGCCCGGAATGGTCTGGCTGATCTTCAGGCGGGCGGATTCGGCCGCGGCGCGCGACTCGAACGGGCCTGCCGTGACCATGGTCAGCTGCTTGCCGGCCTGGGTGATGGCACGACCTGACACCGGGTAACCCAGTGCGTGCACGCGCTGGATCAAGCCCTGCGCACTGGCCGGTGACGCATAGGCGCTGAGATTGATCGAATACTGGCCGTGCGCGGCGGTCGCTGCCGCCGTTGCCGGCTCGGGATCAGGTTGTGCGGGCACCGCCGTGGTGGCGGTTGCCTTGGTCGGCTTGACCGTGGACGCCGTGGCCGAGGTTTGCGCGGGAATCAGCGGCTGCACGACCGTCGTGCCGCCCTTGGTGACCGTCGTCGGCTCAGGCTTCTGACCTGCGGCGGGGTCGATCTCCACATCACGCGGGCGGTTGGAGCCAATATTCACCGTAGCCAGCTGATCGGCAGCCGCCGGCGTCGCGGCCGGCGCCTTGGCAACGTCGATGGCCGGCTTGGGCGCCGGCGCTGCGCTGGACGACGCAGCGGCCCCCGGCGTCAGGCTCATGGTCTTGGTCTGCAGATCCCGATCCGGCGCGGGTGGGATGGCAAGGCTTACCGATTCGTCGGCACTGCTGCTCGGCGGGCTGCTGGAGAAGAACATCGGCACAAAAAGGACCGCCAGCGCAATAAGGACGGCAGCTCCCAGCAGACGTGTTTTCAAGACAGGCTCCAAGGCGGGCGCGGTGCGAGAACGGCGCGATTATACCTGTCTGAGTCGCCAGTCTGGCCGAAACCTGTCACTGCGATTCAGCAAGGACTGCCGCTGCCACGAAAAAAGAGCCGAAAGCCAGCACACGCTCACCCGGTTGCGCCGCTGCACGCGCAGCGGCGAGCGCCGCCGACACGTTCTCGTGAACGTCGAAGTGCGCTTGCGGCAGCGCCAGTTTCAATTGTTCCGCCAGCACGCTTGCGGACAGGCCACGCGGCGTGTCGCGCTCCAGCCCGGCGAGGTGCCAGTGATCAATCCTCGAACCAAGCGCCTGGATGACACCACCCACATCCTTGTCGGACAGCGCCCCATAGACGGCATGCGTGCGACCACCAGGCTGCGCGTCCAGCCAGTCGGCAAGCGCGCGAGCCGCCTGGGGATTGTGTCCCACATCGACGACCAGGACGGGATCGCCGCCCAACGACTGCAGACGTGCCGCCACCCTTGCCGTACGCAAGCCGATCGAGGCCACGGCCTCCAGGTCGATGGCCGCCAACGGCGTATCGATGGCACGCAAGGCGTGCAGGGCGGCGATGGCGGCGGCGGCATTCGCATATTGAACCGGTGCGGCGAGTGCAGGAGCAGGCAACGCCAGCGTGCTGCCGTCGAGATGACGCCAACGCCAGCCTTTGGCCAGGCGTTCGACCGTGAAATCTGCGCCAGCCCGCTCCATCCGGGCGCCGACGCGACCCAGCGCCTGGATCAAGCCTGCCGGAGGATCGAGTTCGCCAATGATGGCCGGCCGGCCGGCGCGCGCGATACCGGCCTTTTCCACGCCGATGGTGTCGCGGTCCGGCCCCAGCCAATCCATATGATCGAGATCGATGGTAGTGATGATCGCCACATCGGCATCCACGATATTCACTGCGTCAAGGCGACCGCCCAGCCCCACCTCAAGCACGGCAACGTCGAGATCGGCACGTGCGAACAAGTCGAGTGCCGCCAGCGTGCCGAACTCGAAATACGTGAGGGAGATATCGCCGCGTGCCGCCTCGATGCGCTCGAAGCTCGCGATCAGCAAGTTGTCATCCGCATCGGCACCGTCGATGCGCACGCGCTCGCGGTAATGCAGCAGATGCGGCGAGGTATAGCAGCCCACGCGTTGCCCTGCCGCAGACAGCATCGCCTCCAGCATGGCCACGGTGGAACCCTTGCCATTGGTGCCGCCGACGGTGATGACCCGTCGCGCCGGCGCCGGCGCGCCCATGCGCTGCCATACCGCGCGCACGCGGTCGAGGCCAAGTTCAATGCTGCGTACATTGACGCGTTCCTGGTACGCCAGCCATTCGTCGAGTGTGCGGGTCATGCGCCCGTTACTCGGGCAGCAGCACTGACTCCCCGGAATAAAACCCATCGCCCGGCGCGAAGCCTCGCTCCATGAAAGGCTGCTGGGCCGCCGCCGATTCGTCGACCCGTGGCGCGGTCGAATGCGGCGCAGTAGCGCTCGAGCAGGGACTGGCTGGCGGACATCCAACGGCTTCCGGCTGTGAAACGGGTGCACAGCTTAGAGCATGCTTGCCACCGGCAAGGACTTTCAGGATCTAGCGATTGTTTACCGTCATTCCAGCAGCCCTTAACAGCCGAAGGGCTGTTCAAGCTGGAATTCAGTTTTTTGAGGAACCGTACCCATCGGGGGCCTCATGTAGGAGCGCACCCAGTGCGCGACAAGCCAACGGAGCAGTGACGCCGCGATCGCGCACTGGGTGCGCTCCTACATAAGGACGATGAAGGCCCGCCAGGGGTCGCCTTCGTTCCAACACGGTGTCGCATGGCCTTTCGCCCAAAGTGAAGATTTTGAAGCAACAACGCTGGATCCCAGCTTGACCAGCCCTTCGGCTGTTGAGAGCCGCCAGGATGACGGCCGGAACATCCGACGGGTGACTCAACCCCACAAATGAACGCCACTGGCGCGCAACGCCCAGTACATCCCGAATGCCATCCAGCACATTTTCTTCAGGGCACGTGCCGCCAGCAGCGCCACCAGCAGCCCCAGCAAAAGAGGCATGTGCTTTTCCAAGGTGCTGCGCGCGTTGTCGATGATGTTCATGAGATTCCCTCCCACACCTGATTGGTGCGGGAGGAATCTTCGGCTTCGCCCGCTGTGCACGGCAGAGAGACCCGTCAGTCATCGCGGGTGACAATCATCACAACGGGACCCGGCGCAGCCGCAAGGCATTACCCACCACCGACACGGACGACAGGCTCATCGCCAGCGCTGCCACCATCGGCGACAGCATCATGCCCAGCAGCGGATACAGCAGGCCCGCCGCCAGCGGCACGCCCACCGCGTTGTAGACGAAGGCAAAGAACAGGTTCTGGCGGATGTTGCGTACCGTCGCCTGCGACAGCGCCCGGGCACGCACGATGGCCGTCAGCTCGCCCTTCACCAGGGTCACCTGGGCGCTTTCCATGGCGATATCAGTACCGCTGCCCATGGCGATGCCGACATCGGAGGCTGCCAGCGCTGGCGCGTCGTTGATGCCGTCGCCGGCCATCGCGACGCGCTTCCCGGCCGCGCGCAAGCGCTGGACCACCGCGGCCTTGTCGACGGGCGACACGTCCGCATGCACTTCGTCGATACCCAGCGCGCCCGCCACCGCCTTGGCCGTGATGGCGTTGTCGCCGGTGAGCATCACGACGTGCAGGCCGGCCGCTTGCAGATCGCGGATCGCCTGCGGCGTGCTCGTCTTGATGCGATCGGCCACGGCGACCAACCCTGCCAGCGCACCATCGACGGCCAGGAACATCACCGTCGCCCCCTCGGCCCGGAGCATGTCAGCGCGAGTACGTGCCGTGTCATCGGGCTCGATGCCGATATTCGACAGCAGGCGCAGATTACCCAACGCCACCGCGTGGCCCTGGACCTCACCTTCCACACCCGCACCCGTCAAGCTGCGGAAGTCCGCCACCGGGGGCACGGTAACGCCCGCTGCGTCGGCACCTGCAAGAATCGCCCGGGCGAGCGGATGCTCGCTCGGCTTCTCCAACGCGGCGGCCATGGCCAGCAGCAGCCCGCTGGGATGCGCACCCAAACTTACGACGTCCTTCAGTGTCGGCTTGCCTTCGGTCAGCGTGCCGGTCTTGTCCACCACCAAGGTGTCGATGTCGCGCAAGGACTCGATGGCAGCGGCATCACGGAACAACACACCGTTTTGCGCGGCACGACCGCTGGCCACCATGATCGAGATCGGCGTGGCCAAACCCAGCGCACAGGGGCACGCGATGATCAGCACCGATACGGCGGCAATCAACGCATAGGCCAAACGCGGATCGGGCCCCAGCAGCGCCCAACCAGCAAATGCCAGCACGGCAACGCTCACCACCGCCGGCACGAACCAGGCGGCGACGCGATCGGCCACGCGTTGCAACGGCGCCTTGCTGCGCTGCGCCTGCGCCACCAGCGCCACGATCTGCGCCAGCATCGTTTCCGCACCCACCTTCTCGGCGCGCATAAGCAGTGCGCCATCCTGGTTGACGGTGCCACCGGTAACTCGCTCACCCTTGCTCTTGGCCACTGGCAGCGGTTCGCCAGTGAGCATGGATTCGTCGACATGGCTGCTGCCATCGATCACCACACCATCCACCGGCACCTTCTCGCCGGGACGCACACGCAAAGTGTTGCCGACGTGCACGTCGTCCAGCGGTACATCGTGTTCACTGCCATCAGCATCCACTCGGCGCGCGGTCTTCGGCGTGAGTCCCAACAGACCTTTCAAGGCCGCACTGGTGCGACGCCGCGCGCGCAGCTCAAGGAAATCGCCGAGCGTGACCAGGGTGACGATGACGGCCGCCGACTCAAAGTACACGCCCACGCGTCCGTGCATATCGCGGAAACCTTCGGGGAACAGTGACGGCGCGAGAAACGCCACCACGCTGTACACCCAGGCGACGCCCGTACCCAGCGCAATGAGCGTGTACATGTTCGGCGACCATGGCTTGAGCGAATGCCAGCCGCGCACGAAGAACGGTGCGCCACCCCACAGCACCACGGCGCTAGCCAGCAACGCTTCAACCCACGCAGCGGTACCGCCCCATGGCGCCGGCCAATGCCAGCCGAACAGATGCGGCCCCATCGCCAGCAGGAATACCGGCAACGTCAGCGCGGCCAGTGTCCAGAAGCGGCGCGACATGGCGCGCAACTCGTGGCCATCGTCTTCGTCCAGGCTCGGCATCATCGGCTCCAACGCCATGCCGCACTTCGGGCAATGACCAGGGCCGACCTGCTGCACCTCCGGATGCATGGGACACGTATAGATGGCGCCAGCAACAACCGGTGCGGGCACGGGGCGGCCCTGCAGGTAACGCCCAGGATCGGCGACGAACTTGTCGCGGCAGCGGGGCGCACAGAAGTGATACGTCTGGCCGCCATGTTCGGCATGGTGCGGCGTGGCCCGAGGATCCACCGTCATGCCGCAGACCGGGTCCTTCCCTGTGTGCGCCGCGTGGTCGTGATGACCCGCGTGGTGCTCATGCTCGTGGTGTTGGTGCGGGGCGACCGAACGCGTTGCGCTACCACAACAGGATTTCTCCACCGCCTCGACCGCTTCCTCCTTCGAACCACAACATCCTTGCTGGCTGACGCTCATGCCTCGCCCTCCTCGTCAGCCAGCGCGCGCAGGATCGGGCATTGATCCGGCGAACCGTGACCGGGACAGGCCTCGACCAGTTGCTCCAATCCATCGCGCACGCGGGTCAGTTCGGCAATGCGCGCATCGATGGCGGCGAGGCGCTCCTGCGCGCGCTTCTTTACCGCCTTCACGCCACGCTGGCGATCGGCTGACAGGGCCAGCAAATCGCGAATTTCCTCCAGCGTGAAGCCAAGATCCTTGGCCCGCCGGATAAAGCGAAGCTGCCGCACCGCGCTGTTGTCGTAGCTGCGATAGCCCGACGCGCGCCGCAGCGGCTCGGGCAACAGCCCTTCGCGCTCGTAATAACGAATGGTGTCGATCGCCACGCCGACGCGCTTGGCGACGGCACCGATGGTCATGGGTGTGGGTGCGCTTTGAGTGTCCATGCGACAAGTCTAGACCCTTGATCAAGGTCCAGAGTCAAGCGGTTCGCGAGGCCTGGGGTGACGCGGCCTGGGGATCGACAGCTGACTTCACACCGGCAGCGCCGTCGTCTTCATGACGGTGCGCAGCGCCAAGGTCGACTGCACGCGCACCACACCCGGGAGCTGGGTGAGTATTTCCGTGTGGATCCGCTCGAAGTCCGCTGCATCCGCATAGACCACGCGCACCATGTAGTCGGCGACGCCGGCCAGCAGGCAACACTCGGTGACTTCGGGGTGATGCTGGATGGCTGCCTCGAACGTATCGAGCGCCGCACGCCCCTGCTGGTCGAGCGTGATCAGGACAAAAGCCGTGCCGGGAAGCCCGGCGATTTTTTCGTCCACCAGCATCACGTAGCGCGAAATGACGCCGCGCTCTTCGAGCAATTTCACGCGCCGTAGGCAGGCCGAGGGGGATAGATTGATCTGGTGGGCGAGCTCCAGATTGGTCAATCGGCCGTCCTGCTGGAGCCGTTGGAGAATCGCCCTGTCGCGGTCATCAAGGGCTGGATCGCTGATTGGCATAACATTCCATTAATTACTATAAAAATCGAATTTAGAACCACATTATCGCTAGAAATCAAGCCAAATGCGCGAGTAATTGCTTGATACCTAGATCATACTGCCGCCCTGGCGTTGCTGCTAAACGCAGCCCTCCCATCATCCCTAGCGAGAGAAGCAAGTCATGCGCATCGGTGTGCCGAAAGAAATCAAGAACCACGAATATCGCGTGGGCCTCATCCCGTCGTCCGTGCAGGAACTGGTGCACAACGGCCACCAGGTGATGGTGCAGGCAGGCGCGGGTCTTGGCGCGGGGATTACCGACGCCGACTACGTCGCAGCGGGCGCCACCATCGTCGAGGATGCCGACAAGATCTTCGCCGAAGCGGAAATGATCGTGAAGGTGAAGGAGCCGCTGGCCGTCGAGCGCAAGAAGCTCCACAAGGGCCAGATCCTGTTCACCTATCTGCATCTCGCCCCCGATGCGGAACAGACCCACGACCTGATCGCCTCCGGCGCCGTATGCATTGCGTACGAAACGGTCACCGCGGCTAATGGTTCGTCTGCCGCTGCTGACCCCGATGTCCGAGGTCGCCGGCCGTCTCGCACCTCAGGTCGGCGCGCATGCGCTGGAGAAGGCACAGGGCGGACGCGGCGTGCTGCTCGGCGGCGTTCCCGGCGTGCCGGCGGCTGAAGTGGTCATCCTGGGCGGCGGCGTGTCCGGCACCCACGCGGCAACCATCGCCGTGGGCATGGGCGCCAAGGTGACCGTGGTCGATCGTTCGGCCGATGCGCTCAAGCGTCTCGCCACGCAGTTCGGCACCTCGATCTCCACCGTGTTCTCCACCCGCTCGGCCATCGAGGAACTGGTGCGTCGCGCCGACCTGCTGATCGGCACGGTGCTGGTGCCGGGTGCCGCCGCGCCCAAGCTGGTGACGCATGACATGGTGCGCACGATGAAGGCGGGCTCGGTGATCGTCGACGTCGCCATCGACCAGGGCGGCTGCGTGGAAACCTCGCATGCCACCACGCACTCCGACCCCACCTATGTGGTGGACGGCGTGGTGCACTACTGCGTCGCCAACATGCCGGGTGCGGTCGCCCGCACTTCGACCTTCGCGCTCAACAGCGTGACCCTGCCCTTCACCCTCGCCCTGGCCAACAACGGCTGGAAGAAAGCGCTGCAGCAGGACGTCCATCTGCGCAACGGCCTCAACGTGTCCGAAGGCCAGGTGACCTGCGAGCCGGTCGCCCAGGCACACGGCCTGCCGTACGTGAAGGCGGAAACCGCGATCGGCCTGTAAGGCCTCGCAAGCACGGCCTCCCTGTGCTTCGCCGCAGGGAGGCCGTGGCACCGCTCGATGCCCGGTCACTGAGCGGCGCCTCTCGCGGGTGCCCCCCGCCATAGTTCTTCGTCCCCCCAAGCCCAAGCGGCGCCTGCTGCCAGAGCTTCCTTTTGCATGATTGACGCCCCTCTTTTGAGCGCGTAGCGTCCGCCGGGCGTCCGGGCTGGCCTGTCTGGCGCATCGGCACCTCTCCTTCGATCAAGCACGCATGCTGTGCAAGCCTCCGCCCGGGCACCAGCGTAGCCGTCGAAGTTCGTGTATGCGCGGTGCCGGCTGCGCTCATGACGTTCATCACGGCCCTCTGCAACATGGCGGAAAGAAGTCTGCCGCCTGCACCAGGACACCCGGTGAATCGGGCACTGATCGCGTGATCAGCCGTCAAGGACCCTCGACGACCTCGGCAACAATGTGGAGGACGTGTCATGGCAGTCGTAAACCGTCGTTATGTGCAGTGGGTGTTGGTCGCTCTCGTCTATGCCTGTGCCGGAGCCGTCATGGCCCAGGACATGGCAACCGTGTCGCCAGGTACCACCAAGGTGCTGATCGACAAGGCGGACGTGAGAGTGATGGAAGTGAACGTGAAGCCGGGGGAATCCATCCCGATGCATTCGCATCCAGAAAACGTCGTCTACTTCGTTACCGGTGGAAAGATCAAAACCACGACACCCGACGGAAAAGTGACCGAGTCCACGCGCAAGCCGGGCGAAGTGTTGTGGAGTGCCCCTATTACCCATAGCAACGAGAACGTGGGCACGACCGCTGAGAAGGTCATTCTGATCGAGCTTAAGTCGGCCAAATAGCCAGTCGCGCTTGCCCCATGAAACGGCTCATCATGACGTTCGGTGGAAGCCACCCATGCCACTCCGTTTCATGCGTTTGGGTGACATCGGCCAAGGAAAGCCTGGCCGATGTCTACTGCCCTGCCCATGGGTGCTGGCTTCGCTCCTGAAATAAAGCGCCCCGTTGGTTGGCGACCATGGGGCGGCGTTTCAAGCTGGCGAACGGATTCGTATCCACGTAACCGTTGAGTCCGATCAAACGAAGTCTGGTGTTCACCCCTTCGACTACCTGGCCGGGAGCGCCTCATGCCTGACTCGTCCGACACGTCACCGCCGCCCCGCCTGTTTTGGCGCTGGAGTGCAATCGCCGTTGCTGTCGCGGCCTTGGCGCTAGCGTTTGCCTACGTTGCTGGATGGCTCACGCCGCAGCGCCTGACACCGCAGCGCATGGTCAGCGCCTTGCAGACCAACAGCGGCCTGTATCCGGGATACCGCCGCAATCATGCCAAGGGCGTCTGCGTCGCCGGCTATTTCGAAGGCAACGGAGCCGCGGCCGCGTATTCCACGGCATCCGTCTTCGAGAAGGTCAGAACGCCGTTGGTAGGTCGATTTTCCATCGCCGGCGGCAATCCGTATGCGCCCGACGGCAGCACGCCGGTTCGCAGTCTGGCGCTGCGTCTTAACCTGCCCAACGGCCAACAGTGGCGCACGGGCATGATCACCGCACCCGTCTTTGTCGTTTCGAATCCCGACGCGTTTAACCAGTTGACCGTGGCAACCCGCCCTGATCCGGCTACCGGCAAACCGGACCCGGCGCATGCAGGCGCGTTCTTCGCGTCGCACCCTGAAACCGCGCCATTTCTCGCCTGGGCCAAGGCCAGCAAGCAGTCGGCAAGCTTTGCGACGGATAGCTACTACGCGCTCAATGCGTTCTATTTTGTCGACGCCCACGGACAACAGCACGCTGTGCGCTGGCGCATTGGTGCCGGAGGCCGGCGACGAAGCCGGCACCGCGGCGAAGGCCGACGACAACAATTATCTGTTTCAGGATTTGCAGCAGCGCCTGGCGGCTGCACCGCAACGTTGGCGTTTGCTGGTGACGTTGGCCGCACCCGGCGACCCGACCAACGATGCCACCAAGGCATGGCCGGCCGACCGCACCACCATCGATGCCGGCACCCTGGTGATCGAAAGCGAACAAGCGCAGGACAGCGGCCCCTGCCGCGACATCAACTACGACCCGACCGTGCTCCCCGAAGGCATCATCATCTCCGATGATCCCTTGCTGCCGGCGCGCTCGGCAGCCTACGCGGATTCCTATCTGCGTCGCACCCGCGAAGAAGCGCGGCTCCCCGGCGTACCCCATGCCGATACGCCCAAGCCGGAGACCAAGTGATGACTTCACCCAGGGCTTTCCATCCGCTTGCGCGCCTGCTGCACTGGACCATGGCCGTGCTGGTCCTGGCGATGTTGTTCATCGGTGTGGGCATGGTCTCGACGGTATCGTCAAAGCATCAGTGGCTGCTCGCCATCCACAAGCCACTCGGCATCACGATCCTGGTGCTGGTCGTGCTGCGCATCGCCGTACGCCTACGTTTCCGGCCACCAGCGCTACCCGCGGACATGCCTGCCTTGATGAAGTTTGCCGCACACGCGTCGCATTGGCTGCTGTATGCCTTGATGCTGGCCATGCCGCTGATCGGCTGGGCGATGCTTTCGGCCGGCGGCTATCCGGTCATGCTCGGAAGCTCGTGGCGTCTGCCGGCGATTCTCCCCGCAAGCCCCGTGCTTTTCGCCTGGCTGCGCGAGGCGCACCAATACCTTGCCTATCTCTTCTTCCTCACCATTCTTGGGCATATGGGGGCTGCGCTCTATCACGCACTGATTCGGCGCGATGACGTGTATCCCAGCATGACGACCGGGTTTCCAGCTACCGTCGAGCCCGCGGAGAAGCCGCCGGAAGACCTCGGGCCACCGGCCCCGGACGTCTTACCTCCGTCGGATAACGCCGGCTGATCAGCGTTCGCGCGCACGCATGGCACGCGTGCGCGCCGCCCGGGTAGCTCCCGCTGAGCGCCCGGTTGCGCCTTTGGCGTGTGAGCTTTTCTTCGTGGCGACCTTGCGTCCTGCCGAACCCTTGGTGGGCGCGGCCTGTTTGGCCGAGGCTGCGGCGCTACCCTCGCGCTTCAACGCGTTGGTGGAAGCACGGCTACGCGTCGCCGGCGTGCGCGTCGCCGTTTTCTTCGCAACGGCTTTTTTGGCGACTGGTTTCTTGCGCGTGATCTTTTTGTTTGCCGCAGCTTTCTTGGCTGGCACGTCGACACCGGCGCGACGCGCTTCGGACAAGCCGATGGCTATGGCTTGCTTGACGGAGCGAGGCCCATGCTCGCCTTCCCCCCTATGCTCGATTTCCTCACGCACGAATTCGCCGGCCTGCGCGCTGGCCGATTTACCTTCGTGCTTGTCCTTGCGCGCACGAGCCAGGGCTTTTCCACTGGGCATCACGCCGCTCCAATGAAGGGAGGAGGTAGTCATGCTGCAGGTTCGCCCGTGAAGTGCGGGGCAAGGAAAGCTCAAGATGCCGCAATGCTCTTCATGCGATGGCACTGTCCTCGGCCGGATCTTCCGCCGCGACGAAGCCACCGGTCTGCCGCTGCCACAGTCGCGCATAAAGGCCGCCACGCGCGATCAGCTCAGCATGCGAGCCGGTTTCCACAATCTGGCCCTTGTCCATCACCACCAGGCGATCCATGCGTGCGATGGTGGAGAGACGATGGGCGATCGCGATCACGGTTTTGCGCGCGCATCAGCAGGTCGAGACTTTCCTGGATGGCCGCTTCGGCTTCGGAATCCAGCGCCGAGGTAGCCTCATCGAGGACCAGGATCGGCGCGTCCTTCAGCAATACGCGCGCAATCGCGACGCGCTGGCGCTGGCCGCCACTGAGCTTGACGCCTCGCTCACCCACATGCGCGTCATAGCCGCTGCGACCCTCGCCATCGACCAGTTGCGGAATGAATTCCTCGGCGCGAGCCTTGCGTACTGCCTCGATCATCTGCGCCTCCGTGGCATCCGGGCGGCCATACAGCAGGTTGTCGCGCACGGATCGATGCAGCAACGAAGTGTCCTGGGTCACCACACCGATCTGTGCGCGCAGGCTTTCCTGGGTGACGTTCGCGATGTCCTGGCCATCGATCTGGATGCGACCGCCTTCCAGGTCGTATAAGCGCAAGAGCACATTCACCAGGGTCGACTTGCCGGCGCCCGAGGGGCCGATCAGGCCGATCTTCTCGCCGCCGCGCACGGCCAGGTTCAGCCCGGCGATCACGCCACCCGTCTTGCCGTAGTGGAAGTGGATGTCCTCGAAGTGCGCTGCGCCTTCGGTCACCTCGAGCGGCATCGCGCCTTCCTGGTCTTGTACCGCACGCGGCCTGGAAATGGTTTCGATGCCGTCCTGCACCGTGCCGACGTTCTCGAAGATGCCGTTGACCACCCACATGATCCAGCCGGACATGTTGTTGATGCGGATGACCAGGCCGGTGGACAGCGCAATCGCACCCACGGTCACCCTGCCCTGGCTCCATAGCCAGATCGCCAGCGCGGACGTGCCGACGATCAAAAATCCGTTGATCGTGGTGATGGAGATGTCCATCGCCGTGGTGAGACGCGTCATCGAACGCATGCGCTTGATCTGTTCACCCATGGCATCGGCCACATAGGCCTCCTCGCGCTGGGTATGCGCAAACAGCTTGAGCGTGAGGATATTGCTGTAACCATCGACGATGCGGCCCATCAGGCGCGAGCGCGCCTCGGATTGCCGCCACGAACGCTCCTTGGTGCGCGGCACGAAGTACGCCAGCGTGAGCACATAGGCCGCCAGCCACACCACCAGTGGCGCGGCCAGCCAGAAGTCCGCCTTCGCGAACATCACGATGGCGCTGCCGGTATAGATGGCCACGTACCAGATGGCATCGACGATCTGCACGGCCGATTCGCGCAGCGCGCCGGAGGTCTGCATGATGCGGTTGGCGATGCGGCCGGCGTAGTCGTTCTGGAAGAAGCCCAGGCTTTGCCGGATCACATAGCGATGATTCTGCCAGCGGATGCGGTTGGTCAGGTTGGGCACGATGGCCTGGTTCACCAACAGATCGTGCAGGCCGATCAGCACGGGCCGCGCGATCAGCGCCACGAAACCCATCCATAGCAGCTCGCGACCATGCTGCCGGAAGAAGTCCGCCGCCGGCGCACCTTTGGCCATGTCCACGATGCTGCCGATGAAGCCGAACAGCGACACCTCGACGATGGCCACGCCGAAGCCCACCACGATCGCGGCAGCGAACACCGGCCACACCTGGCGCAGATAGAACACGTAGAAGCGCCACACCGACTGCGGCGGCATGCCGTCGACGGGCTCCTTGAAAGCGTCGATCAGCGATTCAAACCAGCGGAACACCATGGGGATCGTCCTTGGGGAACATGCGATGGGTAGTTACTGCGTGAAGGCTCTGCGCCGCCGTTTCAAGCAAGAGCTGCGGTACGGGGTCGGCTGGACTTGCATTTGGGAACTTACGATATATCTTAAGACCGTTACTTGAGACTGTTACTTAAGACTGTTCCTTAAAACATATCGGAGTCATCTCATGGGATTTCGTCATTTATTTGATCGGCACCATCCTCATCACCGTCACGAAGGCCGTGACGCCTGGGCCCGCGAGGCCATGGGCATGGGCCGTGGGCGCGGCTTCGGACGTAGCTTCGGCGACGACGAGAGCCACGGCGGCCGGGACGGCATGGGTGGTCGTTTCCGCGGCGGCCGCGTGTTCGGCCACGGCGACCTCAAGCTGATCCTGCTGGCGCTGATCGCCGAGCAGCCACGCCACGGTTACGAGCTGATCCGCACCATCGAGGAGATGTTCGATGGCGCTTATGCCCCCAGCCCAGGCGCGGTCTACCCCACGCTCACCCTGCTCGAGGAAATGGGGCATGCCAGCGTGGAAAGCGGCGACGGCAAGAAACTCTATGCCGTCACCGACGAAGGCAAGGCGTTTCTCGCCACTAACAAGGACGCCGTCGACGCGGTGATGTCACGCATGGAACATACGGCCAAGATGTTCGCGCGGGCCGCGGCACCCATGGCCTTGCGCGAAGCGATGCATAACCTCAAGCGTGCGCTGTTCATGCATGGCGGCCCCTGGAATACCGCCGAAGTGAAGCGCGTGCTCGGCATCATCCAGAAGGCCGCCGACGACATCGCGCAGGGCAACAAGGATGCCTGACCCGCGTCGACCGTCGCCGACTAGCGGCGACGGTCGCGCCGCGAGGCCAGGCGGTCGGCCAGGCGCGTCGGCTCCGGTAACCGATATGTCGTACAGCACGCCAGCACCAGGTCTGGCGCGGCCTCCATGCTCACCCTGTGCCCAGGCGAGATAATCAGCGGCCGCACCTTGTTCTTGCTGCGAAGAACGCAGCCAATCACGTCGCCCTTGTAGTGCAGAGGCACGCGGTCGCCCCGCAGCATGCCGACGTCCTCGTGGACACCGATCAGGATCGACTTCGCCACACCGATGGTGGGCAAATCAGTCACCACGCCCAGATGTGCGGCGATGCCAAGACGACGTGGATGCGCGATGCCTTGGCCGTCGACGAAGACCAGGTCGGGGGTTGCGGGCAACTGTTGCAGGGCCTCCAACAAGGCGGGTAGCTCTCGGAACGAAAGCAGTCCTGGGATATACGGCATGCGCGTGGGCTGTCGTGCAATGACTTCCGCCAAAGGTGCCAGGGTCACTGCATCGAGCAGTACGGCAGCGGCGCGCGTCACTGCGCCCCCTTCCTCGAAGCCGACATCGACACCGGCTATGAGTCGTAACGGCGGATGATCGTCGACCAGTCGCACCTTCGCGGCGAGCTCGGTCTGCAAAGCGCGCGCCTTGGCTACGTTTCCGTCCCATGCGGGTATGGCTTCTGTCGGTAATGCATGATCCATGGCGATAACGTGAATAGGGGTCGCTGACGCTGCCGTCAAGGCATCCATTCATGTTCACGCATTGACCCATCCATGGCGCGCCGGGATCATGCCGGCATGCCTATCCTGCATCGCTTCCTGCTGGTCCTTCTCTTCGCCACCAGTGGCGTCGCCCCCGCATGGGCACAGGACGCCCAGAGTACGGCCCAGATCCCGCAGGTCGCGGCCGTCAATCCCGATCAGCTCAGCGCCCAGCTCGACCAGATCAAGCAAAGCATCACGGACAGGACCAAGCTGACGGACAGCCTGCTGACCGATGCCCGCAGCAAGGCGTCGGCCATCCAGCAGCAGGCGGACCAGTTGACCGCAAGCCTTACACCTCAGGGTGATGCGATCCAGGCCAAGCTCGATGTGCTGGGCAAGCCACCGGCGAAGGGCGAACCGGCCGAAACGCCCGAAGTCGCCAGCCAGCGCAAGCAACTCAATAAGGACAAGGCTGATCTGGCCGGCCAGATTACTCGCGCGAAGTCGCTGAGCCTGGAAAGCCAGCAACTGATCAACCAGATCGCCGCGCTGCGCCGGGGCCTGTTCCAGGCGCAGATCAGCCAGCGAACGGCCTCACCGCTGAGCATGACGTTCTGGTCCCAGCTGGGTCAGAACTTGGCCGATGATCGCGCCAACCTGGCGGCACTCGGCACCACCTTGATCGGCGCGTTCGCGCAAGCCTGGCAGCTACCCAACCGAACCCCGTTCATCCTCTGCCTGCTGGCTGCTGTCTTGCTCTTGGCGGCCGGGCGGCGCCTGCTGGAGCACCAGATACTCGACCTCGCCAGCAAGCATCTGCCCGGCGGCCACCTTCGCCGCAGCGCCATCGCCTTGCTGATCACGCTAGGCACGACGCTCACCTACGGTGTCGCCGCATGGCTGGTCTATCTGGCGGTGAACTGGAATGGCGTGTTCAACCAGGACCTGGACGATCTCGCTCGCCTCACCGTCCTGCTGATGTTCTTCTCGGCGACCATGGCTGGACTGGGTCGCGCGTTGATCAGCGTAAAGCGCCCTTCGTGGCGATTGCCGCCCATCTCGGACGACCTGGCCCGCCGTCTATGGCCCTTCCCTACGCTGCTTGCGTACAGCACGCTGCTGCTGGGCGTGTTTGAACGCGTCAACAACGACATCGGCGCCAGCGTCGCCATGGCGGTGGCCTCCAATGCCTTCTTCGCCCTCTTGATCGGGGTCCTGTTCGCCGCCGCACTGATACGCCTGGGTCGTGCTCGCCGTGCCCTGATCGCTGGCGGTGGCACGCCGGCCAAGCGTCCGCTGTGGGTGGGCCTGTTGGTGGCGGCGGCCTTCGTAGGCACCTTGCTGATCTTCATCAGCGTGGCTGCCGGCTATATCGCGCTGGCGTTCTTTGTGGCGCGCCAGATGCTTCGCGCCGGCTTTGTCATCGCCGCGCTCTACTTGTTGATGCATCTGATCAACGATCTATGCGAGACGCTGCTCTCGCCTGATTCGCGCAGTGGCACGCGCATGCAGGATACGTTTGGCATCTCGCCGCCACGACTCGAGCAAAGTGCCACCGTATTGTCCGGTGTGGCCCGAGCGTTCCTGCTGATGCTCGCGCTGCCGGCGGTGCTCGCCCCCTATGGCTCGAGTGTGTCCGACCTGATGGATCGCGGCTCGCGCCTGTTTGCCGGTCGCACGCTGGGCTCGCTACCCATCGATCCCGGCAATATCTTCAACGCCCTGATGGTGTTGTTGGCCGGTGCCATCGTCGTTCGCATCATAAAGCGCTGGCTGAGCAAGCAACTGCTGCCCAAGACCTCGCTTGACGTAGGCATGCAGACGTCCATCGTCACGCTACTGGGTTATGTCGGCGGCATCCTGGTCTTCGTGCTGATGCTGGGCGCGTTGCAAGTGAACGTGCAGAGCATTGCCTGGGTGGCCAGCGCCCTGTCCGTCGGTATCGGTTTCGGCCTGCAGGCCATCGTACAGAACTTCATCTCCGGCCTGATCCTGCTGGCCGAGCGTCCGGTGAAGGTCGGCGACTGGATCAGCATCACGGGTGTGGAAGGCGATGTCCGCCGCATCAACGTGCGCGCCACCGAAATCCAGCTCTCCGATCGTTCCACCATGATCGTGCCCAACTCGCAACTGATTACGCAAAACGTCCGCAACGTGACCCTGGCGAATGCCCTGGGTCGCGTGCAGATACGCTTGCCGATGCCGATGAGTTCTGACGCCACCAAGGTTCGACAAATCATCTTGGACATCCTGCGCAATCACCCGGCCACGCTGAACGCGCCCTCGCCCAGCGTGCAGCTGGACAACGTCGACGCCGGTTCGATGATGTTCGTCTGCACGGCCTACGTGAGCAGCCCGCGCAATGCCGGCGATGTGAAGAGCGACGTGCTGTTCGAAATCATCGATCGCCTACACAAGGCCAATCAGCCACTCACCACACCACAGGACCTGGTGCTTCGCACGATGCCGCGCGAGAGCGACACCGATTCCCATACGCCTCCCACGGTCGTACCGGGCAACAAGACCTGACAGGCGTACCGCATCGGCCTAAACTCCGGCTATCGTCAGGAGTCCGTCGATGGGACACCACGTTGTCGCACCCGCGCCGCCGCTCGATGCCCTCATCTCCCGCCTATGGGATTGGGAGATGCCGCCCGCCGCGCATCACTACGAACGGGTGCTTCCGGTGCCCGGCGCGGCCCTGATCATCAACCTCCACGAAGACGAAACCCGCGTCTACAGCGATGACGCCGAACGCCGTTGCACGCGCGCCCCCGCCTCCGTCATTGGTGGCCCCTGCCTGCGCAGTCAGATCATCGACACCGCCGAACAGGTACACGTGATGGGCGTGGTATTTCACCCCGGTGGCGCGCATGCCTTTACCGGCGAGGACCATGCCGTACTAGCGGAGCGTGATATCGGCCTCGAGGATATTTTCGGCAGCAGCGCACACCAGTTGCGGGAGCGCCTGCTCAACACAGCCGATGCCAGGCTGCGTCTTGCTGTACTCGAACAATGGTTGCTGGCGCACATGAGGCGGCCGCAACTGGCAGCCGAAGTGCTTCACGCACTCGGTGAAATTGGCCGCCAGCCGCAAGTGACCCGTATTGGCCCGCTGGTTCGCGACATCGGTATTTCCGAATACCGCTTTGGACGTCTATTTCGCCGACAAGTGGGCATGGGAGCCAAGCGCTACGCCCGACTGATGCGCTTTCGCGGCGTGGTCGATGCGGTGTATCGGTGCTCGTCGGTGGATTGGAGCGCCGTGGCGTTCGATGGTGGTTATGCGGACCAGGCGCATCTGGTGCGCGAGTTTCGGGATTTTTCGGGGATGACGCCGACGGCGTTCATGGCGGCGCGGGGGCCGTATCCGAATCATGTGCCGTTGGAGTGAGGCGGGGTGTGGATGCCGTATTGGGCTAGATAGCGATAAGACTGTCATCCAGGCGACTCAAGGCACGCCCACGCTGCGTATGTTTTTCCTGTAGGAGCGCACCCAGTGCGCGAAAAGCCTACGAAGCGGTAACGCCGTGATCGCGCACTGGGTGCGCTCCTACAACGGCGGTTTGGGCTTTTGGCGCCGGCCTTCTCCGTTCGTTACTTTCTCTTGGGCCCGTTGGGGCAACGACCATACGACGCCTGCAACCCCCAACATCCCAATCTCAACGCCCCACTAAGAAAATCGACAAGACATGTCCAGCCATCGAGATAAGCTCACCCATGTCCACTCCAAGGAGCATCCGCCATGGCCACCCAAACCACGATCGGCAGCACCATCATCCCCGGCCTTCGCTATCGCGACGCCCACGCCGCCATCGACTGGCTGTGCAAGGCATTTGGCTTCCAGAAGCACGCGGTCTATGACGACGATGAAGGTGGTGTGGCACATGCGCAACTCGTCTATGGCGGCGGCATGCTGATGTTGGGGTCGGTACGCGACAACGAGTTTGGACGCCGCATCGTTCAGCCGGACCAGGTCGGCGGCAGCGAAACCCAATGTCCCTATGTGATCGTGCAGGACTGCAAGGGGCACTACGAACAAGCAAAGGCCGCCGGTGCGGTGATCGTCGACGAATACGCCGAGAAGGATTACGGCGGCGCCGGCTACAGCTGCCGTGATCCGGAAGGCCACCTGTGGTCATTCGGCAGCTATCAACCATGGTCCGAAGGGTAATGGCCGCGTCTTGCGCATAGCGAACGGCCAGGCCTCCGCGACCGTTTCCTGAAGCAGGACAACGGCCCGATCGACGCGTTGCAAATAGCCGTCGCGGGTACGGGTTTTCATGACGGACCGCCTAGGTGGGCCGCCCGTCTCCCACGCCTTTCCTACGCGCTGCGTTTCGCTTCTTGCGCGCTTGGGCTGACGCGTTCGCCGTGCAGTTTGCCCCACTCCGCCAGCGCATCGAGCGATGGGCGCAAGGTGCCACCCAGCAGCGTGAGCGTGTAGCCGGGAGGGAAGTCCATGCCGCTGTGGTTGCGCATCACCATGCCATCGCGTTGCAGACGCGTCAGCTGCTGGCTGAGCACCTTGTGTGCGATGCCGGGCAAGGCGGCCTGCAGTTCGCTGAAGCGCTTCGCGCCGGAAGCCAACTCCCACAGGATGGCGGGCTTCCATTTGCCCATGATGGCCTGCAGGGCCAGTTCGACAGGGCAGCTATAGAACGAGTTTTCCATCTCGGTCATACGATGACTCCTCAACATGGTCCGTCTGGTGATCCTCGAGTCGTACGGGTTACCACCTGGTGCGTATCGCGCGATGCCTCATCGCGCCAAGATCCGGCCAGTTCCCCGTGACCCCCGTTCCCTGGAGACCGCCATGATCGTCGAATACATCCGTTACAAATTGCCTGCAGCCGACGCCACCGCGTTCGAGGCCGATTATGCACGCGCCGCCGCCAGCCTGGCAGCCAGCCCCTTTTGCCTGGGTTATGCACTCGACCGCTGCGCGGAGGAGCCGGGCGACTATGTGCTGCGCATCCGCTGGACCTCGGCCCAGGACCATCTTCAGGGCTTTCGCCGCAGCGAGCACTTCGCCCCCTTCCTGGCGGCCGTCCGGGTCTATGTTCCGCGGATCGAGGAAATGCGCCACTACGAAGCGACGGGCGTCTCCGGCGGCCGCGTCGACTGACTCGCCACCCCGCGAGACGTCTATGCAGGAAGTCATGGTGGGAGTACCGCAGCCGGTCGCTTAAAGTCGACGGCTGCAACACCTCGGTCATCTTTCCAACCCAGCCCGGGCCGGTCGTGGCAACGACCGGCCCGTCCGGAGGTTTCATGCGCATCCGCCGTACCCTGCTCGCCGTCACTGCCCTGGCCACCGCACTCGCGGCCGGCCTCGCCCTGGCCCAGACCGCACCACTGACGCCGGATATTCCGCAGGGCACGCTGGCTCCTTCGTCGGCGGGCTACGACTACGTCAAGCGCGAAGTGATGATCCCGATGCGCGACGGCGTGAAGCTGCATACGGTCATCGTGATTCCCAAGGGCGCCAAGCATGCCCCCATCCTGCTGACGCGCACGCCTTATAACGCCGACGGCCGCGCCGCGCGCTTCGAAGCGCCGCATATGAATGCCGAACTGCCGCAGGGTGATGAGGTGTTCGTGCGCGGCGGCTATATCCGCGTGTTCCAGGACGTGCGCGGCAAGTACGGCTCCGAAGGCGAGTACGTGATGACGCGCCCGCTGCGCGGCCCGCTCAACTCCAGCGAGGTCGACCACTCCACCGACGCCTACGACACCATCGACTGGCTGGTGAAGAACCTGCCCGAGATCGAACGGCAAGGTCGGCATGCTCGGCTCCTCGTACGAGGGCTTCACCGTGGTGATGGCGTTGATCCATCCGCATCCCGCGCTGAAGGTGGCGGCACCGGAAAGCCCGATGGTCGACGGCTGGATGGGCGACGACTGGTTCCACTACGGCGCCTATCGCCAGACCAACTTCGACTACATCTACGGCCAGACCAAGCAGAAAGGCAAAGGCGACAGCGTGCCGCGCGCGGGCTACGACGACTACAGCAACTTCCTCGAGGCAGGATCGGCGGGCGACTATGCGCGCGCCCACGGTTTCGAGCAGCTGCCGTACTGGCGCAAGCTCGACGAACACCCGGCCTACGACGCGTTCTGGCAGGACCAGGCGCTGGACAAGATCATGGCCGAGCAGCCGCTCGACCGTGCCCACCATGTGGCTGCAGGGCCTGTGGGATCAGGAAGACATGTGGGGCGCCATCCACAGCTACGAGGCGACCGAGCCCAAGGACAAGAACAACGACAAGAACTTCCTGGTGATGGGCCCGTGGCGCCACAGCCAGGTGAACTACGACGGCACCTCGCTGGGCCCACTGCAATGGGACGGCGACACTGCGCTGCAGTTTCGCCGCGACGTGCTGCAAGCCGTTCTTCGACCAGTACCTGGTGGACGGTGCGCCGAAGGCCAACACGCCGCCCGTGCTGATCTACAACACCGGCGAAAACCGCTGGGATCGCTACAAGTCCTGGCCGCTCAGCTGCGACAAGGGTTGCCCCAACAAGCCGAAGTCGCTTTACCTCGGTGCCGGCGGCACCTTGTCGTTCAACGCGCCGGCTGGCGATGCGGCCAAGTACGACGAGTACGTGTCCGATCCGGCCAAGCCGGTGCCGTACCAGCCGCGGCCGGTGCACTTTGCCGATCACGACGCGTGGACGCGCTGGCTGGTGAACGATCAGCGCTTCGTCGGATGGCCGTCCAGACGTGATCACCTTTGTCACCGAGCCGCTGACCGCGCCGCTGCATATCGGCGGCGCACCGCAGGTGAACCTGTACGCCTCCACCAGCGG
Organism: uncultured Gammaproteobacteria bacterium; assembly: GCA_963765335.1. GTDB lineage: Bacteria > Pseudomonadota > Gammaproteobacteria > Xanthomonadales > Rhodanobacteraceae > Dyella. The sequence goes on from CAVXWA010000020.1 coordinate 124,824, forward strand.
CAGCGACAGCGACTGGGTGGTGAAGCTGATCGACGTGTATCCGGACAAGGTGCCGTCGAAGCCCGACCATGGGCGGCTACGAACTGGCGGTGTCGATGGATATTTTCCGTGGACGCTACCGCACCAGCTTCGAGCACCCGCAGGCGATCACAGCCGGACCAGCCGCTGCTGTACACGTTCGGCCTGCCGACCGCCAACCACGTGTTCCAGCCGGGCCACCGCATCATGGTGCAGGTGCAGTCCAGCCTGTTCCCGCTGTACGACCGCAATCCGCAGACCTTTGTGCCGAATATCTTCCAGGCCAAGCCTTTGGATTATCAGAAGGCCACGCAGCGCGTGTGGCACACGCCGGGCAATGCCAGCTTCATCAGCTTGCCGGTGGTACCGAACGGCTAAGCCCGCTCTTAGACAAGCAGACCGCGATTCACCCAGCGGGCCGGCAGCGATGCCGGCCCGTCTTTGTTTCGAAGCCCATAAGCCGCGCTAGTTCGTCACTTGCAAATAATTATACACACGATTAATTTACCGACATGAGCACCGATAAACCACGGCGCATAAGCCGTCGCGCCCCCGCCCGCACGCCGGGTCGCCCGTTACTCGACAGCCCCGACCTGCGTCCGCACCTGATCGACGCCGCGTTGGGCTGCTTTGTACGCGACGGCATTTCCGGCACCTCGCTGCGTAGCATTGCTGCCGATGCCGGCGTGACGCCAGCCCTGCTCAACTACTACTTCGGCAGCAAGCTGGCCCTGCGCGACGCCGTTTTCGAGGAGCGCCTGATGCCGGCGGTGATCAGCTTGCGCGGACACGTTGCCAGCGCAGGAGACGACATCCAGGCCTTGGTGAGCAACTTTGTGCGCGGCGTGTTCGGGCTGGTCGCCACCCATCCCTGGTTCCCCTCGCTGTGGGTGCGCGAAGTGCTGTGCGAAGGCGGTGCGCTGCGCGAGTTGCTGCTCTCCCGCATCGGCCCCGAACTGCCGCAGATGCTGGCATCGCGCTTTGCCGATGCCCAACGACGCGGCCTGTTGAATGCCGAGCTCGACCCGCGCTTGATGGTGGTGTCACTGATCGGCCTCACCCTGTTCCCCGCCGCCAGTGCGCCGATCTGGCGTCAGATCTTCCAGGCTGATCTGGGTGTCGATGCCATGGCCAATCACGCCCTGGCATTACTCGGCCACGGACTGGATTCCAAGCATGAAAGCTGATCGCTCAACTCATCCGCGATGTAACTCGCTGCCCTTCCTGCTGTCGGCCACGCTCCTGCTGGCTGCATGCCAGCCCTCGCCGCCACACGTCCTGGGCACCTTGGAGTTCGACCGCATCACCCTGCCTGCACCGGCCGCCGAGCACATCGTGGAGATCGACGTGCGCGAGGGGCAGTTCGTGCCAGCCGGCACACGCATCATGCAGTTGGAAACGACGCGCACTCGAGCGGCGCTCCAATCGGCCGAGGCGGACCTGCGACAGCAACAACAGGCGTTGCTCGAACTGCAGAATGGGCCCCGCGAGGAACAGATCCGCCAGGCTCGTGCCACCCTGGTCGGTGCACAGGCCCAGTCTCGCGATGCGAACGCCTACTACCAGCGGCTGTCCGCGCTGGCCAAGCAGCAATTCGTGTCGGCCGCCGATCTCGATCGCGCCCGCGCTTCCGCAGCCAATGCCGATGCAGCCGTCGGCGCCGATCGCGCCGCACTCGATCAACTGGTCAACGGCTCACGCGCCGAAGACATCGCGCAGGCGCGAGCCTTGGTCGCCAATGCCCAGGCTACTGCCAACTCGCGCACCGTCGACCTGGAGAAACTGGACCTGATCACGCCGCGCGACGTGCGCGTGGACAGCCTGCCCTACAAGCTCGGCGACCAGGCCCAACCGGGCACGCCGCTGGTGATCCTGCTGGCCAGCGACACGCCCTACGCACGCGTCTACGTGCCGGCCGCGTTGCGTACTTCGGTAAAAGTCGGCGACCCGGCCGTAGTCACCTTGCATGACGGCAAGCGCAGCTTTCGCGGCACCGTGCGCATGATCCGCAGCGAGCCCACGTTTACACCCTACTTCGCACTCAGCGGTGACGACGCCACGCGCCTGAGTTATCTGGCGGAAATCGCGTTGGGACAGGATGCGAAGGATCTACCCCAGGGCTTTCCCGTCTCGGCGGAGTTCACGGGGAAAAACGGGCATGACTGACATGGCCATCCATGCGCATGGACTCACCAAGCGCTTTGGCCCGCTGGTCGCCGTCAATGCGGTGAACCTGGATGTTCCACGCGCCTGCGTCTACGGCTTTCTTGGTCCGAACGGCTCGGGCAAGTCCACCACCATCCGCATGCTGTGCGGCTTGTTGACGCCTACCGGTGGCGAGATCGAAGTGCTCGGACTGCGCATTCCGCAACAGGCGGAAGCGCTCAAGCGGCGCATCGGCTACATGACGCAGAAATTCTCCCTGTTCGACGATCTGTCCGTGCGCCAGAACCTGGAGTTCCTCGCCACCGTACAAGGCCTGCCGCGCAGCGATGGCAGGGCGCGCGTAAACGATCTGCTGCAAGCGTTACCACCTGGATGATCGCACCGAGCAGCTCGCCGGCACGCTCAGTGGTGGACAGAAGCAACGCCTGGCGCTGGCCGGCGCCATCGTGCACAAGCCGGAACTGCTGTTGCTCGACGAACCGACCAGCGCAGTCGATCCCGAATCGCGCCGCGACTTCTGGGAAAAGCTGTTCGAACTCGCCGACGGCGGCACCACCATTCTCGTTTCCACCCACTACATGGACGAAGCGGAGCGCTGCCATCGCCTGGCCATCCTCGACCACGGCAACCTGGTTGCCGACGGCACGCCCAAAGAGCTCACGGCGAAGTTGCAGGGCCGCACCTTCCTGATCCACGCGGAATCCCCGCGTAAAGCGAAGGAAGCGTTGGACGATCAGCCCGACGTGTTGAGCGTGGCGCAGATCGGCAATGAGCTGCGCGTACTGATGCGGCAGGACAACGAAAGCATCGATGATCTGAAATCCCGACTACGGCACGTCAACGCAACGACCGACGTGGAAAGCGTGGATCCGAATCTGGAAGACGTCTTCGTCGTCGCCACCCGCAAGCACGCCAGCCAGCAGGAGCAACCCGCGTGAACCTGCGCCGTCTGTGGGCCATCATGGTCAAGGAAATACGCCAGCTGCGGCGCGACCGCGTCACGCTCGCCATGATCATGGGCATGCCGATCCTGCAGCTGCTGCTATTTGGCTACGCCATCAATCTCAATCTGCGCGACCTGCCCGCTGCAGTGGTCGATCAGGCGCAAACCTCGGGCTCACGCGCTGCCATCCAGGATCTGCTTGCCAGCGGCGTCATCCAACTGCATGCGACGGCGCAGAGCCCGCAGCAGCTGGTCGACTTGCTGCGCGAGGGCCGCATCAGTGTCGGCATCGCCGTACCGCCGGATTTCGAACGCCGCAAACTCGATGGCCGCGAGGCGATCCAGGTGATGGTGGACGGCAGCGACAATGTGGTGCAGTCGGCCGCCGCACAACTGGCGCAATACCCGCTCAACCAGCCCGACAACTTCCACGCGCGGACCGAGACGCCGATCAGCGTGGTCAGCTTCTACAACCCTGAGCGACGTTCGCCGGTGAACATCGTGCCCGGGCTGGTGGGCGTGATCCTCACCATGACCATGGTGCTGTTCACCGCCGTAGCGATTGTGCGCGAAACCGAGCGCGGCAATATGGAACTGCTCATCACCACGCCGGTAAGCCGCACGGAATTGATGATCGGCAAGGTACTGCCGTACGCCGCCATTGGCCTGGTGCAGACCAGCGTGGTGCTTTTGCTGGGCGTGTGGCTGTTCCGCGTACCGATACGCGGCAGCCTATGGGATGTCTACATGGCGGCCAGCCTGCTGATCCTGGCCAATCTGTCGATGGGCCTGCTGATTTCCACGCGGGCGAAATCGCAGTTCCAGGCCATGCAGATGACGTTCTTCGTGTTCCTGCCGTCGATCCTGCTGTCGGGCTTCATGTTTCCTTACGCCGGCATGCCGCCGCCGGCGCAATGGATCGCCGAGCTGTTGCCGCTGACCCATTTCATGCGCCTGATTCGCGGCATCATGCTGCGCGGTGCTCCGCTGGGCGACCTGTGGCCGGATAGCCTCGCACTTGCCGCTTTTATCGCGGTCATGCTGACGCTGGCCATCCGGTTGTTCCATAAGCGGCTGGACTAAGCGTCCTGTTCAAAGTCGCCGCGACAGTCACGAGACTTCGAACAAGCTCCAAGCGCGAGCACTGACGCAAATACCTCACCTGGTCGGCGCAGGTCCCTTTACCGCGGTCACGAAACCCTCTGGGCGGACATGCTTGGCATACGCCTGCTGCACATCGGGCGCCGTCAGCTCCAGATAATATTTTGCCGCCACGATGCCCTGATCCAACGGCTGCCCTCGTTCGGCATAGGTCAGCAGCTGATTGGCGATGCTGCCGAAGCTCGACTCGCTCAGCGGCACGCGCCGCAACAGGATGCCCTTGGCGCGCAGAAGATCGGCGTCGGCCACCGGCTCGCTTTGCATCTGCTTGAGATCCTTGAGTACCAGCGCGCGAGCACCTTCCACCTTGCCCGGATCGGCGCCGAACGAAACCGTGTAGCGCCCGCGGTGCTTGTCCAGTTCGAACTCCGAGTCGACGGTGTAAACCAGACCGGAGCTGTCGCGCAGATCCCGATAAAGCCGCGACGCGTAGAAGCCGCCGCCGAGCACTTCGTTGCCGAGGTTCAAGGCATAGCGCGCCGGGTCGTCACGGGTGACATCGATGACCTGGGCCATGCGCACGCTGTCCTGCACCGAACTTGCGTCCGGCGTATGCAGTTGGACAGCCTTGTTGGCAGGTACCGCGGGATAGTCGACATCCGGCTTGGGGCCATTGGCCGTCCATGCGCCAAAGGCCTGTTCCACCACGGCCTTCGCCTGCGCCGGATCGACCTTGCCGACGATGACCAGCGTGGTCATGTCGGGGCGGAACACCTTGGCGTAATAGTCCTTGACGTTGTCATAGGTCAGGCCCATCACGCTCTGTGGCGTGGCGTGCCGCAGTTGCGGATCGCTCGCTGGCAACAACGCCTTGTAGAGACCCAGCTCATCCAGGAACTCGGGAGACTGCACCTCGCCGGCCCAGATGCCCGCCTGCTGATGCTGCATCAGCGCGAACGCCTGCTTGGGCAACGCCGGATGCAATTCGTTGTCGGCCAGCAGCTTCACGCCTTCTGCGAAATGCTCCGCGGGTACGCCCAGTGAGAAGCTCGCACCCGCCGTCTCCTGGGCACCGAGGACATCGAGCGCCTGCTGGAAATGCATGCGATCAAGGCTCGTGCTGCCGAACTGGAACATGCCGTCCAGCACTTCACTCACGCCATCCTGCCCCTTGAGTGACTGCAGATCGGGGTTCGTCCGTACGCTACCCATCACCTCGACAGTATCGCTCACCGACTCCGGCTGCACGATCAGCTTCAGTCCATTGGACAAGGTATAAGTCACCGGATGCAGCATCGTGCTCGGCATGTCGAGCTTGGCGAAAGCCTGCTCCGCCCAGGTCGGCAATTGCGCTGGCTTGTCCGGGCTGCTGGCGAAACTCTCCGCGCCCCCAAAGCCCTTGCCCTCGCCCGGCTTGCCGGACTTCTCCGGTGTAAGGATCGCGGTGATCGCATGCGCCGGATCGAAGCTTGCCTTGGCCAGCGCATTCACCGCGTTCGGCGTGACTGACGCGATGGCCTGCTTCATCGCGTCGGGCGAATCCAGCCCCTGTTCTACCAGGGCGGTAGACCACGCACCGGCCAGCCCCTCGACGGAATTTTTCTTGGTCTCCAGCTCGGCAATCGCCTTGCGCTTGGCCGCCTCCACCAAGGAGGGGTCAATGCCTTTGCTTGCGGCCTCCGCAAGAATCGATTGCATGCGTTGAAGCACCGGCTGCGGATCGGAGCCCTCGGGGAACACGCCCACGGCAAGACCAATGCCAGCCTCGGGCAGGGCCTCCTGTTCGAATCCACCGAACAGGGCCTTGCCCTCCATACCCATGCCGTACAAGTCGGCGCGCTGCGAGCCAAGCGCACTGGCCATCACCAGGGCGGTGGCGTAATCCTTGGACTGTGCACCGGGCAGGCGATACGTGATGTAGACCGAGCCATAGGGACTGTCTGTCGGCAAGCGCAGTGTCTTGGCCTGCACTGGCGTGAAATGAAACGTCGGTCGCGCCGGCAGATCCTTGCGCGGCACGTCGCCGAACTGGGCCTTGACCTTGGCGAGCGTGGCCTGCGGATCCACGTCGCCCACGATCACCAGGATCGCGTTGTTGGGCGTGTACCAGCTGTCGTGGAACTGCTTCAGCATCGCCGCCGAAGTCTTGTCGAAGGAGTCGCGCGTACCCAGCGGCGAATGCGCATAAGACGTGCCGGCAAACATCTGGGCGAGCATCTGCGTGTAGAACTTGAAATCGGGACTGGACAGATCGCGCGAGACTTCCTGCTCGATCGCACCACGCTCCTTGGCCCACTCCGCCTGGGATACATCGACTCCGCGCATGCGCAGCGCTTCGACGCGCAGGGCTATGTCCAGATCCTTGGCCGGCGTTACAAAGTAGTACTGCGTGGAAGCCTGCGTCGTCTGTGCATTGAACGCACCGCCCATATTGGCGGCGATGGCGGCCAGCTGATCCTTCGACAGGCCAGGACCACCGCGGAACATCATGTGCTCGACCGCATGGGCCGTGCCCGGAAACTCGGCAGGCACTTCATCCGAACCGGCAAGGTAGTTCACCTCGGTCGTCACCACCGGCGCGAGCGCATCACGAACCACCACGACACGCAAACCATTGTCCAGCGTGGCGCGCGCTACCTGCGCGTCATCTGCCTTTGCTGCGGACGAGCCGGCCAAAACACACGCGATCGCCGCGGCCAGATACTTGAACTGCTTTCTCACAAACGTCTCCAACGCCAACCAGGGGCTGATGCAAAGAGGGCCGACATAAGCCGGCCCTCGGGACTTGGACAATAAGATTTGCTGAATTACTGCGTACAGGCCTTGCCGTGATCGGCGTGGAAGCCCTTGGCCTTGGCATCAGCCTCGCTCATATAAACGCCTGCCTTGGTCTTGCCGTACCACTTGTCGCCAGGGCAGTGATACACCTTGCTGCTTGAGTTGACCCAGACCATGCCTGGACCGCCACCCGGCGCCGCCGCAGTAGCTGGCGCTGGCGAGGGCGCCTTGGTGTTGGGCACCGGCGCGGTGGTGCGCGGTGTCATGCTGGGCGCTGCTGCGGCTGCAGGAGCGGCGGCAGTAGGAGCGGCCGCTGCTGGCGTGGCAGCTGCCGCTGTGCTGGCGGCGCCAAACCATTCCTTCACGCCCTGGTGGCCGGAACAGGCACCCTTCTTCGTCGCGTTGGTCGTAAACGTGCCGTCCTTGCACTGTCCTGTCGACCCCGCCGGCGCCGACGTCTGCTGTGCATAAACGGCTGGACCAGCAAGAAGACCCGCGATCAATACAGCGATCAAACCGTACGATTTCATCCTCGATCCCTCCAGCGCAGTTCGTCTGTTCCATGGGGAAGCGCCCGTGCGTAACGGCCACGCATCCCCTCCTCGCATCACCGCAGATGGATGTCCCAGGCATCCATCGGATGACACTCCCCAAGCGCGAAGACGCTTGCAGCACCGACTATGCATCAAGCACGCAGCGCGTCGTGACCGTGCCTCAAACAGTGTTTAGCTCCCGTGAGGCCGAGTCGCAATAACTTGCGCAAATCCCGGCCCGCCAAGGCACCGCTTTCCGCTCATTGCCGCAGGCACGTCACCGCGAGCTTCGGGTCGCCTTGGCGGACCGCATCGCTTCGATGGAACGATGCGGTCCGCCCATCGTTAGTGGTTGAGCATGATGTCGGCAATGACGCCGCTGGTAATGGCTACGAGCAGAAACTCACCATTGTCGCTACGTACCCATTGGTAGCCACGGGGTGGTTCGCGCAGGTGATATTCGTGCCAGTTGTCCACTTCGTAGCGATGGTCGCGATACTCCGGCGGCACCGCACCGCCTTTTCGGTACCACCCCTCGTGCATACCACGGTCATGCTCCACGACATTTCGGTGATCGTCATGGCCGTAGGCATGATCATGATGTACGTCTTCCTGGAACGGCCCCGCGGTTGCGGCTGTAGAGGCCACGAGTGCGCCAAGGAACAGGGCTAGCATGGTCTTCTTCATCAAGCGTTCTCCACCGGGAAAGAAAGTCGACGGCCACCCGGCAAGGTGGCACCTTCGACGCTCTCATGATGTGAGCTGCAACGGTGCACGATGCATGAATCCGGCCGCAGGAAGTGATGAAAACGGCGCGAAAAATCCTGCGTTGAACCAGCGTTTGGTTTTGCGCAGAGAGGGCTTCACACTGCGTGGCAAGTCCCTTTCTACGCAACCATTGCATGCGTCGACTGACTATCCTGGCGCTCCTGCCACGCCGCTGCAGGAGCGTTAGCGGAACTACGGAGCCGCGCGCTTCAGCGTCGAATGCGGACGCGCTACCGCATACATCTCCCACGCGATTTGCTTGAGTAGCCCCGTGCGGTCACTGCCATTCGCGTAAAGGTCGAAGTGCGTTTTGCCCGGCAGGAAACGGATGTCCGACTGCGCGTGCAGGCCATCGAGCACGTCCTTCAAGCGATGCGCCGACCCGTCGAGATAGAACGTATCGGCCGTACCCACGATGAGATGGATCTTGCCATCCAGGTCCGGCTTGAGCTCCGGCCACTGTGCTTGCAGGCGGTGAGCAATGTCGTAGTGATCGCGCCAGTAAGCGAGCACGTTGGCATCCACGGCGCCGGTGTCGCGGTCGAACATCGGTTGCGGACGGCCATCCGCGCCGCGCGGCGAGAACACCCATTCGAACGAAGCCAACTGGCCGCCATAGCTGCCGAGCACGCGCTCCATCTCGGCGTACTGTTCGAAGGTGGCAAGCACCTTGCCGTTGTCGCGGATCAGCGGATACGCCGAGCCATCGGTCCGGCGATAGACATTCGCTTGCGGCGCATAGAGGTCCACGCCGGTGAAATCGCGGAAGTCACTCGGATCAGGCGAGGTGGACCAGGTGCCACCGAACACCTTGGGATAGCGCGTCTGCAGCCATAAGGTGGCCCAACCACCGGATGAGTGGCCATTGAGGAAGCGGCCCGTCGCCTCGCCGTCCATGCGGTACGTCGATTCGAGGTGCGGAATCAGTTCCTCGGTAAGTGCCCGCCCCCAAGGGCCATTGTTCACCGAATCGGCAAACTCATGGGTGCCCGTGGGGCTCGATTCGTCGAGATACACCCAGATCATCGGCGGCATCTCACCCTTCGACATCGCCAGCCAGGTGCTGGCGATGCCATTCGCAAAATGTCCCAGACCGCCGCCGAAACCGTGAGTGAGGTAAACCACCGGATAAGTATCGGCACTCTTGGCGTCATAGCCCGGCGGCAACAGCACGAAGCCACGCATATGCATCGGCCGTCCCCAGAACGAAGACAAGGCCAGGCTGACGAAATCGAGGCCCTCGGCGTGGTTGCGTGCTTCCGGCAAGGCATCGCGCACAGCTTGAGTTGCGGAGGCAGGTAATGACCAAAGCTCATGGATCGGCAAGGTGGATGTCAGTTGCAACGTTGGCGTCGACGCGGCTGGCAAATGCACCTTCACCACGTCACTGACGAGGTCACCACCATCACGGCCGGTGTAGTTGTAGCTGTGATCGACGTCGAGCACCGCCTGCACGTAGTAATCGCCTGGCGGCAATTTGGCGAAGGGCGCGGGAAAAGCCCGGGCAGCGGTATCGATATCCACGCCTTGCCCTTGCTCCAACCGACTTACCTCACGCGCCGCGATGCTCACCTGGCTGGGATCAAGCTGGTTGATGTCTACCTCGGCGACTTTGCCGTCCTTGGCCGATGCCTCCGCGGTCTTCGCATCCTCCGCGAACAGCAGCAGGCGCCCTGCTTTGGCCGCGCCCGCCGTCGCCGCGAGTTCGACATGGAAAGCGCGGGTCGCCGGCGGCGCTTCGTTGTGTGTACAGCCCGCGATGCTCAGGCCGAAGCACAGTAAGACGGCAAGGGTGAGTCGGTACGTCCGCATGACATTCTCCGTGGATGGCTCAGGTTGCGCGGAAACGAATAGCTCGAATCTTCGTGGCCCCGGCACTGGCCGGGTTCACACCGTCTGGGATGGCGACACGCCGACATCTGTCGGCCTGTCGCCACATGTTGGGCGAAGATCACTCCGACTTCGTCGCCTTGGCATTCGTGACGGGTGCAAGCCGCAGATCCTGGAAGTCGAAGCTGAAATCGGTCAGCGGCGAGACGGGCTGCATGCGTACTTCGCGCACCTTGCCGTCTGCATCAAGCGTATAGCTGACGAAGGCGTCGGCGTTCAATGATCGATCGTCCCATCGCACGATAAACGTATCGTGCTGCCACGGCTCCATCGTGCCCACCAGCTGCGCCGTCTTGGAGAAACGAAGACGCAACTTGCCGCCTTCCGCGTCCACCACGATGTCGCCGTACCAGGGATCGCGATAGGTGCCCGCGTAAGCGGCCAACGGCAACGACGGTTTGCTGCCCTTGTCACGCGCGGCCTGATGCTTTTTCCAGCTGTCGTCAGCGTTGCCTTCGGTCTTCTTCACGGCAGCGGCATAGGCGGCCACCCAGTCCTTCTTGTCCTTGCCCAGGAAGGCATCAAGCACGCGATAGGTCACCGCGTTGAATGCCGCACCGGATTCCTGGTTGGTCAACACCACGATGCCGAGTTTCAGCTCGGGCACCAGCGTGACGCGCGAGACCATGCCGGGCCAGCCGCCGGTATGCCATACCAGCCGCTGACCGCGATAATCGGAAAGCGACCAGCCCTCGCCATAGCCGGCGAAATTGGGCCGGGACTCATTGAGCTCCGGCACCGGCGGCTCGCTGATCTTCATCGGCGTGAGCATGGACCACATCTGCTTCTGGCTGTCTTCGGAGAACAGCCGCTGGCCGTTGGGCAACACGCCCCCGGCAAGCTGTACGTTCATCCACTTGGCCAGGTCGTGCACGCTGGCGTAGATGCCGCCGGCACCGGGGTTGTTCGACCAGGCCATCGGCGGCACTGGCTTGAGCTCGCTGAAGTTGAACTTGGCGTGGCCCATGGCCACGTTCATGCCCGGCTTCAGATACGTCATGTCGACCAGCGCTTCGTCCATGCCCACTGGCTTGAAGATCCGATCGCGGATGAAGTCGGCATAACGCTGGCCCGACACCTGTTCGATCACCAGGGTGGCGACGGCGAACAAAATATTGTCGTAGGCATAGGCGCTGCGGAAGCTGGTCGCCAGCGGCACGTTGCGCAGTCGCTCGACCACTTCCTTGGTGGAGTAGGACGTCGGCGGCCAGTAGAGCAGATCGCCGGCGCCCAGGCCCAGGCCGCTTCGATGCGCCAGCAGGTCGCGGATGCGCATTTCACGCGTCACATAAGGGTCGGACATCTGGAACCACGGCAGATGGTCGATCACCCGATCGTCCATCTGGAGCTTGCCTTGCTCGGCCAGCATCTGCAGTGCCGCCGCAGTGAAGGCCTTGGTGTTGGAAGCGATGGCAAACAGCGTGCGCGCATCCACCGGTTCCGGCCGGCCCAGTTCGCGCACACCGAAACCCTGTTCAAGCACCACCTGCCCGTCCTTGACGATGGCTACGGCGATGCCTGGCACGTCGAATTGCTTGCGGGCGCTGTCCACATAGGCGCCAAAATCCTGCAGCTGCGCCGGCAAAGCCGGCTGGGTCGTGCTGGCCAGCGGCGCGGTCGGTATCGCTGCCGGCACGGCGGGGTGCGCCCAGATCGGCGCGGCCATCACCAGCAGTGCAAGACAACCCGCCAGGCGCGGGGACCGGATTCGCTGGAACATCGTCGACTCCATAGGCGGCAAAGAACGCACTATCGCGGCAAAACCACGGCTAGACCAGCTCTGAAAGTCACGCCTCCATGCCCTCGACGGCTCTCCCCGCTCCATGGATCATGTCCTACCGGCTTGAGGACATGTATGGACGACCTGGTTGAATGGATTGCCACGCACGCCCTGCTGCTTTGGGCCGGGCTGCTGCTCGTGGCCGTGCTGGTGGGTGACGTGGCGTGGCGCTGGAACTTGCGACTACGTGATGCCGCCATCGCCCTTGGCCGCGCTCCCGTCGCCATCCGCGCACGCACCGTGGCCATGTTGCTGATGGCGATGATTTTGCTGTTTGTCGCCATTGCGATCGCCATTCGTGCAGAAGCACAGGGCTTGTTGCCTGGTTTCGATGCCGCACTCGCCTCGGATCTGCGCGCACACTTGCCGGATACGACGCTACGAATCATCGCCGCGATCACGCATCTTGGCGATCTATGGACCGTGGCAGCGGCTTCCGTCGTCGTGCTGGCCGTTCTGCTGTTACACCGACACCCGAGCCTGGCCACCAGCTGGGCCATCGCGGTGGCGGGCATCGTGCCGATCAACAGCGGCATCAAGGCATGGTTCCAACGACCACGCCCGGTGCATGGCTTCATGTCGGAGTCTGGCTGGAGCTTCCCCAGCGGCCACGCGTTTGGCGCCATGGTGTTCTACGGCATGCTCGCCTATGTCTTGTTGCACCTACTGCCGCTGCGCTGGCATCGCCCAGCCGTCGCTGGCGCTATCGCCATGGTGACGGTGATTGGCGTTAGCCGCGTCTTGCTGCAGGTGCACTATCTCAGCGATGTGCTAGGTGGTTATGCGAGTGGGTTGGCGTGGTTGGTGGTGTGTATTGGTGGGGCGGAGTGTTGGAGGCTGCGGCGCGCTGCTTGAACGCTGAGCGTGGCTGCGTCGTCCCAGCGAAAAGGTTACCCCTCGCTGTCATCCCAACGAAACGGTTACTCCTCACCGTCTCCTCAGCGAAACGGCTACCCCTCACCGTCACCTCAGCGAAACGGTTACCCCTCACCGTCACCTCAGCGAAACGGTTACCTCTCACCGTCATCCCCGCGAAAGCGGGGATCCAGTGCCTTTCGCTCTTTTGTTGTGTTTTTGCGACTAGGCTCCCCTGCCGCGGGAACGGTAGATCAAAAGCGGAAGTCACTGGATCCCCGCTTTCGCTGAGATGACGGTGAGGGAGCTGGTGGGCGTGCTGCGTTTTACAAAGCTCGCCCCTACTCCGACGAATACAACTTCTCCAGCAGCAAACGCTTAGCCACCTCATCCGGCGCCCCCAGCCAAATCAAATCGTCATTCGCCTGATCATTGCTATCGACATCGTCCGCCACCCCAGGCTTGCGCCGAGCAAATACCCCTGACATCGCGTGCGTGCTCTCGTCAAAGAGCACCAGGATGCGCTCGGACGGACAGTCATGCGGTTTGCACGCTGCCACGAGCCACTGGGTGCGACCGTTGATCAGGACGCGCTGTGCCGGCGTGGAGGTGCCGCCCTGATGGGGCCATTCGGGCAATTGATCAGCGCCCGACAACGCCGCGAAAGCGCTGGCGAAGTCGCGGCGTTGCAGCAGATCGTAGAAATACGCTGGCCCATCCGCGATGGCCGAATCCGCCGCCGCGGCCGCAGGAGCAGGTGCGGCATGCAGGGCAGACGATGTGGCCGCGGACGCCGGCGCAATGGCGGCCTGCCCCTGGGGCTCTGAGCACGCTGTGCAAGCGGCAGCCACTCCCAGTACAAGGATCCAACGGTGTCGCACGTAACCCTCCTTAGCCTTGCGATGGCTCTTCTGCCGAACGCAACGAAGGAGGCAAGGCGATGCGGATGGCCCGACATCGCCACGCACGCTCGATCAGCTCAGCTTGCGTGCTGCGGCAACGACATCCGCCTCACCCGGCAACACCAGCAACGCAGCACCCGCGAGCGGCGTGTAGGTGTCTTCACCCACGACGCGCTGCAATGGCGTAGCGCCGCTGCCACCTTCGACGATGGCAGTAATGATGCCCTCGCCCACGCCGGCACTGCGGCGACCTTCGTCCAGCACGATGATGCGCTTGGCTGACTTTGCCTGCTCGGCGATGAAGGCGTTGTTGAGCGGCGCCAGCCAGCGCAGATCAACCACACGTACCTGCCAGCCCAGCTCGGCTTCGATGGTGCGCGCGGCGCGCAGTGCCATCGGCACGCCGTTGCCGAACGTGAAGATCACCAGATCCTTGGCCTGCTCCTGGTAGACGCGTCCTTCGCCCAAGGTCATGGCCTGACCCGGCGCGGGATAGTCGAACTGCCACTGGCCATCGCCGGCCTCGTACAGATCCTTGGTCATGTAGAGCGCGATCGGCTCCAGGAACGCGCAGACGCGTCCATCGACCTTGGCCAAGGCCATCATGGTGCGCAGCATCTTCGCCGCATCGTCGCCGCGGCTGGGACAACCCACCACCAGTCCGGGAATATCGCGCAACGCGGCAATCGAGTTGTCGTTGTGGAAGTGCCCGCCGAAGCCCTTCTGGTAACCCAGGCTGGCCACGCGCATCACGATCGGGTTGCGGTACTGGTCGTTCGAGAAGAACTGCAGCGACGCCGCCTCGCCGCGAATCTGGTCGCAGGCGTTGTGGAAATACGCCAGATACTGGATCTCGGGGATCGGCAGCATGCCCATGTTGGCGTAGCCCTGGGCAAGACCGAGGATGATCGTCTCGTCGAGCAGGGTGTTGAATACGCGGCTGTTCTTGAACGCCTTGTGCAAGCCCTTGGTGACGGTATACACGCCGCCCTTCTGCGCCACGTCCTCGCCGAACAGCAGCGATTCCGGGTACTTCGCCATCATGTCGTGCAGCGCCTGGCCGATCTGGATGGCCAAGATGACGTGGCGGCTGCTTCTCGGGAACTTTGTCTTCGCCGCCGAACAGCGGCGATGCGACGCTCCTGGTAATCCGTGCGCTCGGCCTCGGTCTTCACCGCAGCCGGCGTATACGGCGCCAGCGGCTTCATCACATCGGCCAGCGAGGTCAGACGCGGGCGACTATCGGCGTCTTCTGCCGCTGCGAAACAACGCTTGCGCGTGGCCTCGTACAACGCGAGCAGCGATTCTTTCGTATATAGCCCCGAGGACAGTGCTATCTCAGCCGAACGCAGCAGCGGATCGCCGGCTTCCACGGCGAACAATTCCTCGACGCTGCGCCATTCGATTTCGAAATCGGTGCCGGCATGACCCATCACGCGCGTGGTCTTCAGATGCAGGAAGGTCGGGCGGCGCGTGTGGCGGCAATGCTCGACCGCCTGCTGCACCTGGGCGTAACCCTCGGCCAGGTCGAGGCCATCGGCAAAGAAATAATCGAGATCGGCGCGATGACGGAAATTGTTCGCCACCCAGCCGCTTGGCGTCTTTACCGAGATGCCGATGCCGTTGTCTTCGCACACATACAGGACGGGTGCCGGAAGCTTCTGGTAGGCCGTCCAGGCCGCCGCGTTGAACGCGGTCTGTGCGGTGGCGTGATTGGACGAAGCATCGCCGAACGAGCAGATCGCGATGCTATCGTCGGGAATGGGCAGTCTGTGGCCGATGCGACGCGCCTGCTCGATGGCGACGGCGGTACCCAGCGCCTTGGGCAGATGCGAAGCAATGGTCGAGGTCTGCGGCAGTACCCATAACGGCTTGCTGCCCCACACCTTGTGGCGGCCGCCCGATGCCGGGTCTTCCTTGCTGGCCGCGAAGCGACAGCGCGGAATCCATCACCGGGTCCATGCCGGGCAGCTTGCGGAAGCGCTCGGCCATGAATCCGCCGGAGCGGTAATGCAGGAAGGCCGGATCGGTGTGGCGGGTGAGCCGCGCCACCATCGCATTGCCTTCATGGCCGCTGGAGCCGATGGTGTAGAAGACCTTGTTCTGTACGCGCAGCACGCGCGCCATCAGGTCGAGGTGGCGGCTGATCAACTGCGATTCGAGCAACTCGCGAAAGCCCTTCGCATCGAGCGAGCTGCCAGGCAACACCGGCGAATGATCGCCTCGCGGCGCATGCACTTCGCCCTGCCATAGCTGCACGAACTCGGTGAAGTTCTGGTCGACGATCTCGGCGCGGTTGAAACCCTTGTGGCGTGCCGTGATGGGGTACGGAATAGCGGTCATGGTGGCAGCTTGTCTCGTTGACGATCAGCCGCAATAGGCGGCAAACAGGGGATTATCGGCTTGGGCGTGACGCACGCGCCAGTATGGGGCGCGAAGCGGTTCAGGCTGGAGCTCTTTGCTCCCTCTCCCCTTTGGGGAGAGGGTTGGGGTGAGGGGCCAATCTTGCGACCAAATCCATTCGAAGCATGCTTTGTAGACACATCATCGCGAGCACCCGCCCCTCACCTCAGTCCTCTCCCCGGAGGGGAGAGGAAGCTAGAGCGCGCAGCGCGGCCGCGCGGTGGCGATCTTTGTCGCGTCCAAAGCCTTCAAGGATGCGAACCTGATCCGTCACCGAAGGCACCGGCACGGCCAGGCCGTCGACGCCAGCCAGGGTCAGGCGCCCAGCGCTCACGGGTTGCCAACCGGACGTTCCACCGAGCTCCAGCCCACCCATGATTTCGACGGGCATGCCGGGAAAACCAAAGCGCGCAAAATGCGAGCGAAAGCGATCCGCATCGGCGGGCGCGTGGTGCTCATCGCGCAGTGAAGCCCATAGCGACATCAATCGTTCGGCATCGTCGCGCGACACCAGCACATCGACGTCCGCCACGCCCACATCCGCGCCCACCAGCAGCGCGGCAGCGCTACCGATCAGGCACCAGGGATCGACGCAATGCACATACAGATCGGGCACGATCTGGGCCAAGGTGCGATACAGCGCGGGAGATACATGACTCATGCGCGTCGGCGCCGCCATTCGTCGCGCGACTGGCCCCATAGCTCAATCGGTACGTCCTCGAACGGCGCCGGCAGTTTGCCCGGGCCGAGTAGGCGCGAACCCAGTCGCTGTGCCAGCGCCTGCGAAGGGGCGTTGGAGGGATCAATGCAGTGAATGATGTCGGTCCAGCCGAGCTGGTCGACGGCCCAGTCCATGCAGGCGCTGGCGCCCTCCAGCGCATAGCCCTTGCCCCAGGCATCCCGCGCCAACCCCCAGCCCACCTCGGTGCCCGGCCAGCCTTCCGGTTGCCACGGCCCCATGCGACCGATCCACTGGCCGCTGCTCTTTTCAATCACCGAGAACATGCCAAAGCCCTGGATGGCCCAGGCGCCAACCATGGTGAGGAAACCACGCCAGGCGGCGGCACGCGGCTGCACGCCACCGATGAAGCGGGCCGACGTCTTCGTTGGCCATGTTGGCGGCCCAGGCGTCGAAATCGTCGCGGCGCGGTGGGCGCAGGATCAGTCGATCGGTTTCGATGCGGATGTCTTGCCAGCTCATGCCATGCAGCCTCTTAGCAACAACAACCTTCCCGCGCCGTCATCCCTGCAAAAGCAGGGATCCAGCGACTCTTTCGGGCAACCAAGGCACTGGATCCCAGCGTTCGCTGGGATGACGAGACTTGGCGGAGGTCGTACATCACTTAAAACGCGTTGATACCCGTCAGCTCGCGACCCACCACCAGCTGATGCACGCGTCTCGGTGCCTTCATAGGTGATGACCGATTCCAGGTTCAGCGCATGGCGGATCGCCACATGCTCGGTGGTGATGCCGGCGCCGCCGAGGATGTCGCGGCATTCGCGGGCGATATCGATGGCCATGCGGCAGTTGTTCCACTTGGCCAGCGAGACCTGGGTGGGCTGCATGTTGCCGGCGTCCTTCAGACGACCGAGCTGCAGCGAGAGCAGCTGCGCCATGGTGATGCGGCGGGCCATCTCGGCCAGTTTCAGCTGCACGGCCTGGTTCGAGGCCAGCGGGCGACCGAACAGGATGCGCTCCTGCGTGTAGTCGAGCACTTCCTTGAGGCAGGCCTGGGCGGCGCCGATCGGGCCCCAGGTGATGCCGTAGCGGGCCTGGGTAAGACAGCCGAGCGGACCCTTGAGGCCCTTCACGTTCGGCAGGCGATTGGCTTCCGGCACGCGCACGTTGTCGAAGAACAGCGCGCTGGTCACCGAGGCGCGCAGGCTCATCTTCTTGTGCACTTCCTGCGCGGTGAAGCCCTGGGTATCGGTGGGTACGATGAAGCCCTGGATGCCCTCTTCGGTCTGCGCCCACACGATGGCGATGTGCGCCACGTTGCCGTTGGTGATCCACATCTTGGCGCCGTTGATGACCCAGTCGCCGCCGTCCTTCTTGGCGTGGGTCTTCATGTTGGCGGGGTCCGAACCACCGTGCGGCTCGGTGAGGCCGAAGCAGCCGATGATTTCACCGGCCGCCATCTTCGGCAGGTAGTGCAGCTTCTGCTCTTCGGTGCCGTAGGCGTAGATCGGATACATGCACAGCGAACTCTGCACCGAGGCGAAGCTGCGCAGGCCGGAATCGCCGCGCTCCAGCTCCTGGCAGATCAGGCCGTAGCTGACGCCGTTCATGCCGGCGCAGCCGTACTTTTCGGTAGCGTGGCACCCAGCAGGCCCAGGTTCGGCGATCTCGGGAACCAGCTCCTTGGGGAAGCGGCCCTGATCGAAGCAATCGCCGATGATCGGCAACACTTTCTCATCGACGAAGCGGCCCACGGTGTCCTGCACCATGCGCTCCTCATCGGAAAGCAGCGAGCGGACGTCGTAGAGATCGAGGGGATTCAGGCGAGCGGACATGCTTCGGTTCCGTAGCGGGAAGGGCAAACCGGCATTCTAGCGGTCCTGCCCCGCCGGGTCATGGCGAGGTGCAACAGGGCCGGGGTAGGCGGCCGGGGGCGGCTATGGGACCATGCGCGCCTCCTCGTCGTCCCAGCGCAGGCTGGGACTCGGTGTCTCTATTCGTGCCGTTAAGGATGCTCTGATTAACTCTGCGCAGGCGTCACCGGTCCTGTCTGTTCGCAGACCACAGGGGCGTAGGCGTCGGCAGACTGGCCGTCTGTCGAGCCGGCGCACCGAAGGGATGCGGACAGACAGGACCGGCCCCAACATGTTGAATTCAAAGTGATGGGGTGATGTCCAGAAGGCCCGCAGGCGGTGCCGCGCGGCTTGGCAAGACGGCCAGTCTTCCCGGCGCCACGCAACTCCGCCTGCGGGCCTTCTGGACATCATGACGCCTGCGCAGAGTGAATCAGAGCATCCTTAAGGCACGGGATCCCTGCTTTTGCACGGATAGCGAGCCTCCCCAGCCGGAATCCCCATGCTCAAAGGTGTCACACTCGGATTCGCCTGCTATGCCGCCTATGCGATCAGCGACGCCTTCGTGAAATCGCTGCACGGCAGCCTGCCCGCCTACGAGGCGGTGTTCTTCGGTGCCGTGCTGATGCTCAGCGCCCTGCCCTTTATCCGCAAGGCGGATGATCGCTATCTCGACGTGTTCCACGCGCGCAAGCCGCGGCTTTGGTGGATTCGCGCCATCACCGGCGCCATCTGCAATATCGCGGCGGTGATCGCGTTCACCGCGTTGCCGATGGCCGAAGCGTTCGCCCTGATCTTCCTGCTGCCGATCTTCGTCACGCTGCTTTCGGTGATCTTCCTGAAGGAGCATGTCGGCTGGCGGCGCTGGTCCGCGGTCATCGCGGGCTTTATCGGCGTGCTGGTGGTGCTGCGTCCAGGATTCCGGGTATTGGGGCCGGGTCATCTCGCCGCCATGATCTGTGGCCTATCCGGTGCCGTTTCCGTCGTCGCCTTGCGCATGGCAGGCCCGCATGAGAAACGCATCAGCCTCTACGGCGCCGGCGTGATCGGCCCGCTGGTCAGCGGCGGCGTGTTGATGCTGCCGGCCTTCGTCTGGCCCAACCTTCATCAATGGTTCCTGCTCGCCGGTTACGGTCTGCTGGCCGGCCTGGCCGGCGTGCTGCTTATGCTGGCGACCCATCACGCCCCCGCCAACCGCGTGGCGCCCACCCAGTACAGCCAGATGCTGTGGGCCATCGGCTTCGGCTACTGGCTGTTTGGCGATCATCTGGACTGGCCGATGCTGATCGGCATTGCACTGATCCTCGGCTCCGGGTTGTTCACCCTGGTCCGCGAGGAGAAAGTCACGTCGTGGTGGCGCCGCGCCAAGATGGTCTGAGCGTTCGCCTCCGCAACGCCGGAAGCGGCCTGCCCTCGATGGGGCTGGGCCAGGTCAGCCAGGGGTGCGTTTGGCGGCGTCGCGGATGATCACTGATCCGTGACGAGCTCTATGCCATCAGTCTCGGGTGGCAGACGCATCGAGCACGTACAGCTGGGCCAGAGGCTGCGGACGACATGCGCGCGGCGGCAAGGCTCGCTTCGCCGTCAACCGCAGGGGTCAAGAATCGTTGAAGTTGTCACGACAGTTTTTCGCTGTCGGCAGCTCGCATCTTTCGAGGCGGCGACGCTTCGAACGAGCAGCGTGTGCTAGCTGGTCTTGCGCATTTTCGGAATGAACTTCTGGGAGATGGCGTATGAGTGCCGACACGTCGACAACCGCTGGGCACGTTTCTAAACGACGAGGCCGGTGGATCGCTGCCATCGTCCTCATCGCCGCCATCATCCTGATGGTGGTGCATATACTCACCGGCACCAAGACCAAGCCGGGCAACCCGCCGCAAGTAGTGAGCGTTGCCACAGCATCGCTGGGCAAGATGCCGGTCATCCTGAATGCGCTGGGCACGGTGACCCCGATCGCCACCGTCAATGTACTGCCGCAGTTGAGCGGCTATCTGACCGCAGTGGGCTATCAGGAAGGCGAGGACGTGAGCAAAGGGCAGTTCCTCGCCCAGATCGACCCACGCCAGTATGAGATCAACAAACAGCAGGCCGAAGCCCAACTGGCCAAGGATCAGGCGAGCCTGGCCCAGGCCCGCTCCGACCTTGCCCGTTACACCCAGCTGCACGAGCAGAAATCGATCGCCGAACAGGTCTATACCGGCCAGCAGTTCCTGGTCCAGCAGGACGAAGCGTCGGTGAAGGTCGATAAGGCGAATATCGCGCAGGCCGAACTCAGCATCGAGTATTGCCACATCACCGCGCCGGTTGCCGGGCGCGTCGGGCTGCGCCTGGTCGATCCCGGCAACTTCGTCACGCAATCGGCCTCGCCCGGCATCGTCACGATCACCACCATGAAGCCGACGACGGTGCAATTCACCGTGCCGCAGAATTCGTTGAACCAGGTGCTGCAGCGCGTGAATGCCGGCGCCAAGTTGTCCGTGACGGTCTACAACAGCAACAACACCAGGCAGCTCGCGACCGGCACGCTGTTCGCGCTGAGCAATCAGATGGCCACCAGCACCGGTACGGTGACCTTGCGCGCGAACTTCCCCAACGATGACGAGGTGCTGTTCCCGAACGAGTTCGTCAACACCCAGCTCCTGGTCGACACGATGCAAAACGCGGTACTGGTACCCACGCCCGCGGTGCTGAGCGGTGCGCCGGGGGATTTCGTCTATCTGGTCAATGCCGACCAGAGCGTCTCCGTGCACAAGGTGACGCTTGGCCCCAGCGACGGCAGGCATACGGTCATCTTGTCGGGGCTGGCAGCGGGTCAACAGGTGGTCACCGATGGCACGGACCGCCTGAGCGACGGCGCCAAGATCAAGATCGCCACGCCGCGGCCGGCTCACGCGGGTGCCCCAGCGTCGGCGTCGTCAGTGGAAAATACGCAGCAGGGCGGCAAGCAGGTGCACGCCTCCGCCTCCAAGTCATCGTGATCGGCAGGCGCGCGATCCAATGAATATTTCGCGCCTGTTCGTACTCAGGCCGGTGGCGACGTCATTGCTGATGATCGCGCTGGTCCTGGTAGGTCTCGTGGCGGTGCGCTTCCTGCCGGTGTCTTCCCTGCCCGACGTCGACTACCCCACGATCCAGGTACAAACGTTCTATCCCGGCGCCAGCCCGACGGTGATGGCGACCACGGTGACCGCGCCCCTGGAAGTGCAGCTAGGCCAAATCCCCGGCCTGCAGCAGATGACCTCGAACAGCTCGGCTGGCGCGTCGGTGATCACCTTGCAGTTCGATCTGGCGCTCAACCTCGACGTGGCCGAGCAGAACGTCCAGGAAGCGATCAACGCCTCCAATAGTCTGCTGCCCTCGGGCCTGCCGGCGCCGCCGACCTATGCCAAGGTCAATCCAGCCGACCAGCCCATTCTCACCTTGGCGGTCACCTCCCACTCGATGTCGCTGACGCAATTGCAGGACGTCGCCAACAACCGGCTGGGCGCGAAGATTTCCGAAGTGTCGGGCGTCGGTCTCGTCACGCCAGCGGGCGGCAATGTTCCCGCCATCAGGGTCGAGGCGGACCCCAGGAAGCTGGCCGCTTACGGACTCAATATCGATGACCTGCGTTCGCTGATTGCGAACACCAACGTCAGTCAGCCCAAGGGCAATTTCGATGGCCCGTATCTGAACTACACGATCAATGGCAACGACCAGATCCAGGACCCGCAGGATTACCTCAATACGGTGGTCTCGTATCAAAACGGCGGCACCGTGTTCCTGCGCGATGTCGCCCGGGTCACCCAGTCCGCGCAGAACACCGAGCTAGGCGCCTGGTACAACAAGACCCAGGCGATCGTGCTCAACGTGCAGCGCCAGCCCGGTGCGAACGTGATCGCCACGGTCGACAAGATCATGAAGCAGCTGCCGGAGCTGGAGTCGACCCTGCCGGCCGGAATGAACGTGCAGGTGGTTACCGACAGCACCGGCGTGATCCGCGCTTCGGTATCCGACGCCGCGTTCGAGCTGGTGTTGGCGATCGTGCTGGTGGTGTTGGTGATCTTTGTGTTCCTGCGTAACGTGCCGGCCACGATCATTCCCAGCATCTCCGTTCCCGTGTCGCTGATCGGCACGCTGGCGCTGATGTATGAGCTGAACTATTCGATCGACAATCTCTCACTGATGGCGCTGATCATCGCCACCGGCTTCGTCGTCGACGACTCGATCGTGATGATCGAGAACATCGTGCGTTATCTGGAGGAAGGCAGGACGCCGCTGGAGGCGGCACTGGAGGGCGCCGGGCAGATCGGCTTCACCATTCTCTCGCTGACCGTTTCGCTGATCGCGGTGCTGATCCCGCTGCTGTTCATGGGTGGCGTGATTGGGCGTCTCTTCAGCGAGTTCGCGGTCACCCTCGCGATCACCATCGTGCTGTCGGGCGTCGTCTCGCTGACCCTGGTGCCGATGCTTTGCGCGCGCCTGTTGCGGGCGCAGGCCGATCGCCATCCGAGCCGTTTCGAGCGAGTCAGCGAGCGCTTGTTCAACCAGACCTTGGCCGCCTATAAGCGTGGCCTCAGCTTGGTCATGGCGCGCCAGACGCTGACCCTGATCGTGTTCGTCGCCACCCTGGCGCTGACCGTCATCCTCTACGTCGTCATCCCGAAGGGCCTGTTCCCGGTGCAGGACGTGGGCGTGATCCGGGGCATCAGCATCGCCGACAACTCGGTGTCTTACAGCGCGATGGTGAATCGGCAACAGGTCCTGGCGGAAGCGATCCTCAAGGATCAGGACGTCACCGGGCTCACCTCGTACGTCGGTATCGACGGCACCAATACGACGCTCAACAACGGCCGCTTCCTGATCACGCTGAAGGCGCACGACGATCGCGCGCTCGAGCGCCGCCGAGATCGCCAGGCGCATTCAGGACTGAGGTCGCAAACGTAGCGGGCATCAAGCTGTATCTGCAGCCGGAGCAGGATCTCACCCTCGACACCGACGATTTCGCCGAATCAGTACCGGTTCGTGCTGCGCGGCCCAAGCCAGCAGGCCTTCATGCAATACGTGCCCGAGCTGATCGCGCGCATGAAGAGGATCAAATCGATCACGGACGTCACCAGCGATCTGAACAATGACGGCCTGAGCGTCGACGTCGAGGTCAATCGTCAACTGGCGGCGCGCTATGGCATTACCCCGGCGACCATCGACAATGCGCTCTACGATGCGCTCGGCCAGCGCATCGTCTCCACCATCTTCAACCAGTCCAATCAGTACCGCGTGGTCCTGGTCGCGAAGCCCGAGAGCCTGCCCACGGTGGAGTCGCTCGGCGACCTGTACCTGCCCACCCAGACCGGCAGTACCGGCCAGGTGCCGCTGAGCGGCATCGCCGACATCAAGATCACCAAGTCGCCGCTGGTCATCAGTCATCTGGCGCAGTTCCCCGCGGTCACGGTCTCGTTCAACCTGGCCAAGGATGCCTCGCTGAGCACGGCGGTCGATGAGATCAAGCAGGCCGAGCAGGCGGTGCACCTGCCGCCGTCGATCACCACCTCGTTCCAGGGCGCCGCACAGGCCTTCCAGGACTCGCTGTCGAGCGAGGTGTTCTTGCTGATGGCGGCGCTGGTCACCGTGTACATCGTGCTCGGCGTGCTGTACGAGAGCTACATCCATCCGGTGACCATTCTATCGACGCTGCCCTCCGCCGGGATCGGCGCACTGCTCGCGTTGATGATCGCGGGCAGCGACCTCGATGTGATCGGCATCATCGGCATCGTGCTGTTGATCGGCATCGTCAAGAAGAACGGCATCATGATCGTGGACTTCGCGCTCGAAGCCGAGCGCAAGCACGGCAAGGCGCCGGAGGAGGCGATCTTCGAGGCCTCGATGTTGCGCTTTCGGCCGATCCTGATGACGACGCTGGCGGCCATGCTCGGCGCCCTGCCGCTGCTGCGTGGGCACGCGGCACCGGCTCGGAGCTGCGCCGGCCGCTGGGACTCGCCATCATCGGCGGCCTGGCTGGTGAGCCAGATGCTGACTTTGTTCACCACGCCGGTGATCTATCTGTTGTTCGACCGGCTCGTCGCAGCGCTTCCGGCGCAAGGACCGCCGCGCAGGCTGCCGGGGAGACGCCGCATGAACATTCCCGTCGCTCTTCATCAGTCGACCGGTGGCGACCACACTGCTCGCGATCGCCATCGCGCTGTCGGGCCTGCTGGCGTATTTCCATCTGCCGGTCGCACCGCTGCCGAACGTCACCTTTCCGGTCATCGTGGTGCAGGCGAACCATGGCGGGCGCGAGCCCCGAACATCATGGCATCGACCGTGGCCGAGCCGCTCGAGCGACGCCTGGCGACGATCGCCGGCGTGACCGAGCTGACCTCGACCAAGTTCGGTCGGCACATCGCTGGTCGTCGTCCAGTTCGACATGAACCGCGACATCAACGGCGCGGCGCGCGACGTCGAGGCAGCGATCCAGGCCGCGCGCGCCGACCTGCCGACGACACTGCGCAACAATCCCACCTATCGCGAATACAACCCGGCGGATTCGCCCATCATCATCCTGGCGCTGACCTCGAAGACGCTGACGCCGGCGCAGCTCTACGACTCGGCCGACTCGGTCATCCAGCAGCAGCTCTCGCAGATCAGTCGGCGTGGGACAGATCACGCTCGGCGGCAGCGCGCTGCCCTCGGTGCGCGTCGAACTCGAGCCCGACCAGCTGAGCAGCTACGGCATCGGACTCGAGGACGTGCGCGCCGCGATCGCGGCGGCCAATGCGGACAGCGCCAAGGGTCACATCGATCAGGGCGATCAGCGCTACGAGGTGCTCTCCAACGACCAGAGCGACCAAGGCGGCGGATTACCGCGATCTCGTCATCGCCTATCGCAACGGGGCACCCGTGTACTGCTGCACGACGTCGCCGCCGTGATGGACTCCGACGGAGAACATCCGCAACGCGGGTCTCTACAACGACATGGCCGACGGTGGGCGTGGTCGTCTATCCGCTGCCCGGCGCCAACATCATCAAGACCGTCGCCCAGATCAAGAGAGGTGCTGCCGTCGGTCGAGGCGACCCTGCCGCCCAATGTGCATAGTGCACATTGCCCTCGATCGCTCGCAATCGGTGACCGCGGCGGTGAGCGACACCGAGCGCAGCCTTGGTAATCGCCGTGGTGCTGGTCATCGGCGTGGTGTTCGTGTTCCTGCAATCGCCGCGCGCGACGCTGATACCGGCGGTGGTTCTGCCGCTGTCCATCGTGGGCACCTTCGGCCCGATGTACTTGCTCGGCTACAGCATCGACAATCTCTCGCTGATGGCGCTCACCATCGCCACCGGTTTCGTCGTCGACGATGCGGTGGTGGTGCTCGAGAACATCGTGCGGCACCTCGAATCCGGCATGGAGCGTGCGCGAGGCGGCGCTCGCCGGCAGCGCCGAGGTCAGCTTTACGGTGATTTCCATGAGCCTGTCGCTGATCGCGGTATTCATACCGATCTTGTTGATGCCGGGTATCGTCGGCCTGCTGTTCCACGAATTCGCGGTGACGCTCTCGATTGCGATCCTGGTCTCGCTGCTGATCTCGCTCACGGTCACGCCGACCATGTGCGCCTACTTGCTCGCGCGGCGCACGGGTTGCACTCCAAGGGGAGGTGGGCGTGCTGGGCCGAGACACAGTTCGAGCGGTTCAAGAGCGCGTATGCGCGCTCGCTCGAGCGCGGTGCTCGATCATGCGCCTGTTGGTGGGTTTGCTGATCGCGCATGATCGTTCTGAATGTCGTATCTCTTCCGGCTCGTGCCTTCGACGTTCTTTCCGCGAGCAGGACAATGGACTCCTGATCGGCCAGATCATCGCCGACCAAAGCATTTCCTTCCAGTCGATGAAGAAGAAGCTCGAGCAGCTGCAGCAGATCGTGCAGAAGGATCCCGCCGTCGAATCGGTGATCGGCTTTACCGGCACGCGCGCGCTCAACACGGCCAACGTGTTTGTCGGCCTCAAGCCGCTCGCGCAGCGGCAAGCTTGTCGGCCGCTGCAGGTCGTTCGAGCGCCTACGGCCGCAGCTCAACCGCGTGTCCGGTGCCAACTGTTCCTGCAAGCCGTGCAGGATCTGCATATCGGCGGCCGACAGTCGGCCGCCGAATATCAGTACACGTTGACGAGCGAGGATACCGCCGCACTCTACACTTGGACGCCCAGGCTGCTTGACGGAGCTCGGCAAGTACCGCGACGCAGACTCGATGGATGTGAATTCGGACCTGCAGCAGAACGGGCTGCAGACCTACGTCAACATCGCCCGCGCCACCGCCATGCGCTACGGCTTTGCGCCGAACCAGATCGACAATGTGCTCTACGATGCCTTCGGTCAGCGCACCGTATCGACCATTTTCAACCCCTACAATCAATACTTCGTGGTGATGGAGGTGGCACCGAAGTATTGGCAGTACCCGCAGATGCTCGACCGCATGTATTTCAGCACCGCGGCCGGCAATCCGAGCGGCACCGCAGCAGACCCAGGCGCAAGGCGGCACGGTGAGCGGGGTGACGCCCTACGCCGCGGTCTCACGCGCGCAAAGCGCCGCCGTCGCACACCAATGCGCTCAACGCCAATGCGCAGGCCAATGCGGTCACCAATAGCATCTCGAACAGCCGAGGGTGGAAGTTCCACCGGCAGTGCGGACAGCACCGCGGCCGAGACCCTGGTGCCGCTGCCCGCCTTGGCCACGTACGTGAACAAGCACACGGCCACCCAGGTCAACCACCAGAGCGGGCTCGTGGCCGCGACGATTTCCTTCAACCTGCCGCCCGGCGGCTCGTTGAGCCAGGCCGCCGCGGCCATCGATCAGGGCGATGCAGCGATCTCGGCATGCCGGCCTCGATTCACGGCAGCTTCGCGGGCGCGGGGCAGGTTTACGCGCAATCGATGGCGACGATGCCGCTCTTGATCCTCGCAGCGCTCGCGGCGATCTATATCGTGCTCGGCATTCTCTACGAGAACACCATTCATCCGATCACCATTCTATCCACACTGCCATCCGCCGGCATCGGCGCGACCTTGGCGCTGCTCATCTTCGGCACGCCGTTTTCGGTGATCGCGCTCATCGGCATCATCCTGCTGATCGGCATCGTCAAGAAGAACGCCATCATGATGATCGATGTCGCCATCCATCTGCAGCGCGAGCAGAAGATCGATGCGCAGCGCGCGATTCACGAGGCCGCGGTGGTGCGGCTGCGGCCCATCATGATGACCACGGCGGCGGCCGTGCTTGGCGCGCTACCGCTCGCCATCGGCATCGGCCAGGGCGCATCGCTGCGCCAGCCCCTCGGCATCACCGTCATGGGCGGACTGATCTTGAGTCAGGTGTTCACGTTGTATACGACGCCGGTCATCTATCTCTATCTCGACCGTTTGCGCGTAAGGCTACGCAAAGTCGGACGGCGCACTGCTCATGGCGCACCGATTTGAGCGCGGGTGCATGACCATGAAGATCCCAGCGTCAAAGGTGCTGACCGCCTCGATACGGATTGCTCGGCGGCTGCCTGGTCGGCCCCGACTACCATCGCCCAGCGGTACCGGTGGCTCAACAATACAAGGAGCTGCCCGGCTGGACGGCGGCCACGCCGGCGGACGCCGCGCCCAAGGGCGATTGGTGGACGGATTTCAACGATCCCTTGCTCGATGAGCTCGAGCCCATGGTCGCCGTCTCGAACCAGACCGTGCGCCAGACCTACGCGAACTACCTCGAGGCGCTGGCGGAGGTGAAGGTCGCGCGCGCGCCAACTGTTTCCGACCATCGGCATTCGGGATCGGCGAGCCGCTCGGGCGACCCCGGCCACGCAGCGGCAGCACGACTCGGCAGCGCCACCAGCACATCCGGCGACGGTGACGTGATCATTCGGCGACGCTCGAGGGCAGCGCGAGCTGGACGCCCGACCTGTGGGGCAAGGTGCGCCGCTTGATCGAGGAAAACACCGCCATCGCGCAGGCCGACGAAGCGATGCTCGCCAACGCCACGCTCTCGGAGCAGACGTTGCTCGCCACGACCGTTATCGAACTGCGGGTTGCCGACGCCAATATCGATTTGGTGCAAAAGACCGTCGATGCCTATCGGAATTCGCTGCGCGGTGACGCAAGGCCCAGGGCAAGGTCGGCACCGACGGCCCCACTCCGGCCGTCATCACCGCGCAGGTCGCGCTCGAAACCGCTCAGTCGACGCTCATCGGGCTCGGCGTCGCGCGCGCCCAATATGCCCACGCCATTGCCGTACTGGTCGGCAAGAATCCCGAAGATCTGGATATTCCGCACAGCGCGAGCCTGCCGACGCTGCCGTCGGTTCCGAGCGGTGTGCCCTCGACATTGCTCCAGCGCCGGCCCGATATCGCCGCCGCCGAACGCACCATGAAGGCGCAGAACGCCGCCGTCGGTATCGCGGTCGCGGCCTATTACCCGACGATCTCGTTGTGCGGCCGGGGGGCTTTTCGCAATCGCCGCTGGACGGTCTGCTGCACATCGCCAATCATGTCTGGTCGATCGGCGCAAGCGGCACCGAAACGGTGTTCGATTTCGGCGAGCGCCATGCCGAGGTTCAGGCCGCCAGGGCCGCCTACGAGGCCGCCGTCGCGAATTATCGCAACACGGTGCTCACCGCCTTCGGCGATGTGGAGAACGATCTTTCCGGGCTGCGCATTCTCGCCGAGCAGGCGCAGGCGCTCGATACTGCCGTGCACGATGCCATCCGCGGGACCGAGATCGCCTCGCCGAATTTCAGGCCGGCACGGTCGACTACACGACCGTGGCCGTAGCGCAGCAGACCCAGTTGAATAACGCAGCAGAGCGCGCTCAGCGTGCAGCAGTTGCGCCTGCATCGATGCGGTGTCGCTGATCGGGGATCTCGGCGGCGGCTGGAAGGCCAGCGAGCTAGGCGACGCAAAGCAAGCGACGGCCAAGCGCTGAACTTCATGCGGTGCGTAGCCTATGGCGCACGCGCAGCGCGCTTGGCACACTGCGCGTCTTTCCCCGCTCGATCAGCCGATGTCGCCCCTTCCTGAACTCTCCCCCATCGTCGCCGGCCTTTGGCGCATCACCACCTGGAATCTCAGCGTGGCAGAGCGTGTGCGCTGGATCGAGCAGGCGCTCGAGCTGGGCATCACCACGTTCGATCACGCGGATATCTATGGCGATTATCGCGCCGAGACCGAATTCGGCGAGGCCTTGAAGGCGGCACCCGCGCTGCGTGCACGCATGCAGCTGGTGAGCAAGTGCGGTATCCGCCTGCGTTCCGCGGAACGTCCTTATCGCATCAACTACTACGACACCTCGGCAGCCTATGTGCGCACCCAGGTGGAGCAGTCTTTGCGCAAGCTGCACACGGAACGGCTGGATCTGGTCCTGATCCATCGCCCCGACTATCTGATGGATGCCGCCGCACTGGCTGAGACCTTCGCCGCGATGACCCGCGAGGGCAAGGTTGCGCATTGGGGCGTTTCCAACTACTCGGCCAGCCAATTTGCGCTGCTGCATCGGCACCACCCGCTGCTGACCAACCAGTTAGAACTGTCGCCACTGAAGTTGGATGCGCTGGACGACGGCACGCTCGACCAGGCCCAACAACTTGGCCTGCGCCCAATGATCTGGTCGCCGCTGGGCGGCGGTCACTTGTTTACCGGCGACGACGAACAAGCCGTGCGCCTGCGCGAGGAGATGACGTCGATGACGACGCGCTACGGCATCAGCCTCAGCACGCTCGCCTTCGCCTGGGTGCTGCGCCACCCGTCACGCCCGCACCCCATCACCGGCACCGGCCGCATCGAAGGCCTGCGCGATGCCATCGCCGCACTGGATGTGCAGCTCGATGCGGAAGACTGGTATGCGATCTGGACGGCGAGCAAGGGACATTCGGTGCCCTGAGCCACGATGTTCCGTGTA
>CAVXWA010000021.1:0-12175 GCA_963765335.1 uncultured Gammaproteobacteria bacterium
CCACCGACAACCTAGGGATGCTCTGATCAACGCTGCGCAGGCGTCATGATGTCCAGAAGGCCCGCAGGCGATGTTGCGTGGCGCCGGGAAGACTGGCCGTCTTGCCAAGCCACGCGGCACCGCCTGCGGGCCTTCTGGACATCACCCCATCATTTTAAATTCAACACGTTGGGGCCGGTCCTGTCTGTCCGCATCCCTTGGGTGCGCCGGCTCGACAGACGGCCAGTCTGCCGTCGCCGACGCCCCTGTGGGCTGCGAACAGACAGGACCGGTGCCGCCTGCGCAACGTTGATCAGAGCATCCCTAGCGGGCGACACGCCCCGGCAAGAGCCCTTCACCCTCAGGTAAATCCGCATGAATGCAGCGCTCGAAAAGGACATCGCCCTGCCGCATTTTCGCCTACGCGCCCAAGTCTGGGGCAAGGCAGATGCACCGCCGCTGCTGGCCTTGCACGGCTGGCTGGACAACGCCGGCAGCTTCGCCCATCTGGCGCCCTTGCTGGCCGACCGCTGGCAAGTCATCGCGCTCGACCTGCCCGGCCATGGCCATTCGGATCATCTGCCCGCTGGCGCGCTCTACCACTTCATCGACTACGTCGGCGTCGTGCTAGCGGCGGCTGATGCGCTTGGACTGACGCGCTATCAGCTACTCGGCCATTCGCTTGGCGCCGGCATCGCATCGATGGTGGCTGCAGCCATGCCCGATTGCGTCGAACGCCTGCTGTTGATCGAAGGCCTGGGACCGATGGGCGACGATGGCCGGCAGACCCTGCATCGTTTTCGCAGCGCCTTCGCGGTGGCTCCCGCCTCAGGCCGGGCGTTGCGGGCCTTCCCCTCCATCGACGCCGCCGTCAGCGCGCGCACCATCGCCAGCGGCCTGCCTGCGGCGCAGGCGCGCCCGATCGTGGAGCGCGGATTGCGCGAGGCCGGCGACGGCTGGCAATGGCGCAGCGATCCCCGCCTCAACCGGGCGTCGCCGGTACGGCTGGCGGAGACGCAGATTCATGCCTTGCTGCGCGGCATCGAGTCGCCCACGGCGCTGCTGCTGGCGAAGCCGGAGGCGCCTTATCTTCCGGAGGCGCAGATGCAGGCGCGCGCCGCCTGCGTGGACGATATCGTGGTGAGCCACATGGACGGCGGCCACCATCTGCAGCTCGAACATGCCGAAGCCGTGGCTGCATGGGTCCGCGCCCATCTGGACGACAACGTGGATACGCCAATACCTTCCCTGTAGGAGCGCACCCAGTGCGCGATAGGGCGTTACGGCGTCATCGCTCCGTTGGCTTTTCGCGCACTGGGTGCGCTCCTCCAGCCAAGGTTCTGTTTCAGAGCCAGACGCAGTGCCAGTAGGGATAGTCCATGACATTCTGGACCAGACCGGCGCGTAATGGATTGGCGACGATGTATCGCGCAACCGCTATCACGTTTTCGTCTCGCCGCAGCGCCCGATCATGGAAACCTCGATCCCACACCGGGCCGTTCATGCTTCTGGACGTGAATGCCTTCAGTCGGTTCATCACGATCGAGAGGTTGTCACGCTCGCCGAGCTCGACCAAGCCATGCCAATGGTCCGGCATCAACACCCAACATAGTAGTCGGGCATCTCCCCAGCAGCGTGGGTCCAACATGCAGCGGGAGACGACGCACGCAGCGTCGAAGTCACGAAACAAGGGCCACCTGCGCGCAGTTGTCGTGGTTACCAGATAGATGTGGTTGGGCAGTGAGACTCGGCCTTTTCGCAATGCCCGATGGCCTGGCGATGCGTTCATCGGCCGAACGTGACACTGTGTCGCGAATTGCGAAAGACATAACGGCGGAACTTCCTGTAGGAGCGCACCCAGTGCGCGACCGGGCCTTACGGCGTCGCCGCTCCGTTGGCTTTTCGCGCACTGGGTGCGCTCCTACAGGGGCGTTATTGAGGTTTGGCGAGGCCAAGCACGTCCAGGCCTTGCTCGAACGTGATATCCACTGGAATCTTCGCCTTATCCAGGCGCTTCAAATCGCCGGCCAGCTGCGCGTCGACAGTGCCCATCGTGTCGGTGAGCTGCTTGGCTGCCTCGTAATCGCCATCACCCTGGATGGTCAGCAGCTTGGCCGACAACGCATTCATGGCGGCGGTCATCTTGTCGAAGTCGACGCGATAACGGCCGCTGGCATCGTCACGCGAGAACGCGCCCTGCTGCTTGAAGAAGTTGAAACGCACCATGTTCGCCTTGGCGTGTGCGTCGCTGGCGCCGAAGCGCACCGAACGCAGGATGCCGGCGAGGAAGGTGACGTAGTTGTCCATTAGCTTGGACTTGTCCAGCTCACCCTTCTCGGCCAGCTTGGTGACCATGTACAGGCCGAGGATATCGGCCTTGCCTTCCTCGAAGCTCGACGCCTGATCCTTCAACGCACCGCGCACCAGCCCCTTGCCGGTCAGCGTCTCCTTGATGCCGAGGCCATGCGCTACTTCATGGAACATGGTGTTCTCGAAGAACGCGTCGAAGGTGAGATGCGCTTGCTGGTCGTCCGCAATCAGCTCCCTGGCAATCGGCAGCATGATCTTGTCGAACTTCGCCCGCATCACGTTCTCCAGCTGCAGGCGGCGCGTGCCCTTCTTCAGCTGCACTTCTTCGTCATTAGGCAGGTTGATGGCAATGGTCTTGGCGCCGACATTGGCGTCGCCCGCGTAGTAGACGGCGAAATAGGCATTGAGATCGGCATCGGAGCCGGGCTTCTCGGCCTTGTACTTCTCATCGACCGGCAGCTCGCGCTGCAGTTCGGGGAGGTACTTGGCGAAGCGCGCCAGTTTGGCGCTCCACGCCTGGTCCTTTACCAGCACATAGCTTTCGTAGCTGGCCTTGTAGCCGTAGAGCTGGTCTTCATAGGTTTCGATGGGACCGATCACGATGTCGACGGGATTGTTCTTCATCGACATCCAGGCGAAATCGCTGGGGCGGTAGTCGTCGCTGAGCAAGGCGTCCGCGCGCTGCTTGAGATAGCCGGCGAACTCCTTGTCGTCGGAAAGCGCTGCGGCCTGGCGCAGCAGTCCTGCGGCACGCTCAAGATCCGCCTTGTAGGCTTCGTGATAAGGCACCGTCACCAGCTTGCCCTGGGCATCGCGGCGCAGCACGTTGTAAAGCCCGGCCTTGTCCTTGAGATCGGCCTTCTCGAACTCTTCCTTGGTCATGTCGGCCGGATAGAACTGTGCGCCCGGCAGTCGCGGGCCGACGCCGGCCACAAAGGGCTGGTCGTTGTCGAGTCGGTCCCAGGGTCCGTAGTTGATCTCGGCAAAGCGACGCGTGACGTCGTCCGGAATGCGCCGCATAAGCGCGGCCTTGTCGCCCCAGGACTGCTGCCAGTAGATGTCGTTGGTGACATCGGCCGCTTCGATCAGCAGCGCGATCATCTGCTTCTGCCGGTCGTCGAAAGCGGAGAGATCGGCGGTGAGCTTGACCGGCGCATACGCGGCCATGCGCTGCTGCGCGTTCTCCGCATCCGTCGACGGCGGCGGAGGCGTCACGGGCGCGGTGGAAGCCGCTGCGGGCGCCGCAGATTGCGCCGCCGGCGCGTTGTCATGGGACGAGTTGCAACCGGCCAGGGCGGCAACGAGGCTCAAGGCGAGGAGATGGCGGCGCATGGGCTTTCTCGGTGAGGGGAAAGCGTCATGGTAGCGCGTGTCCTGCTCCCTCTCCCCGCGGGGGAGAGGGTTGGGGTGAGGGGACAATCTCGCGGTGTGTTTTCTTAGAGCCGGCTCTTGTTTAGCTCTACCGCGAGCACCCGCCCCTCGCCTCGGTCCTCTCCCCAAAGGGGAGAGGAAGAAGTGTGTCACCCCGAGATCGCCAACCGTTCGGACTGGTAGAGATGCGCCGTCACCAGCACGCCCAGCACGGCGGCCGCGAGGCTGCCGGCCAGGCAAAGGCCCAGTTGCTGCAGATCGATGCCATCGCCACGCAACAGCTGCATGATGCCCAGATGCTGGCCCAGCAGCGGCACGGCATACATCCAGTTCTGTGCCTTGATCGGCATGGTGGTCAGCAGGATGCTCGGAAGCACGGGCACGAACATCAACAGCGACAGATAGGTCTGTGCCTCGCGGTAGCTCTTGGCGAATGCCGCCACCATCGATTGCAGCGCGGCCAGCAGCACGATCAGCGGCAGCATCAACACCAGTACGTGTCCACTGAAGTGCAGGCCCAGGTCCAACTCCATGCCGAGCTTCTCGGTGGGAATGAAACGCCCCACCACGCCAAACGCAGCCAGGCTGATAAGCAGGCTCGCGATCGAGAATACGCAGATCGCGGCCAACTTGCCGGCGAGGATCTTCCAGCGCGATACCGGGTTGGCGAACAAGGGCTCCAGCGACTGGCGCTCGCGTTCGCCCGCCGTCAGATCGATGGCCAGGTACATGCCGCCCATGAACACGGTGAGTACGAAGAAATACGGCAGGATCGAGAACATCAATGCCGCGCGCGCCTGTGCCGTGGCCTGGTCACGCCTGGCCGCCGTTACCGGCCACGCCGTGCTGGGCGCCAAGCCGCGCGCGACGAGTCGCATCGCGCCCTGCTGGCGCGCATAACTCTCCACCAACTGGCTGACCCGCTCGACGGCGGTATTCGCATCTCGCTGCGAGGAGTCGTAGATCGCTTCCACCTGCACCGGCTCGCCCCTGCGCCAGGACGTGGCGAAGTCGGGCGAAATGCGCAG
Source organism: uncultured Gammaproteobacteria bacterium (assembly GCA_963765335.1). GTDB lineage: Bacteria > Pseudomonadota > Gammaproteobacteria > Xanthomonadales > Rhodanobacteraceae > Dyella. The sequence goes on from CAVXWA010000021.1 coordinate 4,689, forward strand.
CACCACATCCGCATCCTGTTTGCGCACCGCCACTTCGGGATTGCTGATGGCCGCCGTGGGCACAATGCCTCCGGCCTTCAACGCGGCGATCAGGTTCGGTGCGTAATTGGCGCCGATCACCGGCACCGGCAACGGCTGTTCGGCCTTGTTGAACTCGCGGTTGAGCGTGATGTTGAGCAGCATCACCAGCATGATCGGCCCAAGCAGGGGACCGGTAAGGAAGGCACTGATGATGGTGCGGCGATCGCGCAGGTTTTCCTTCACCTCTTTCAGAAACACGGTGACAAAAGCGCGGCTTCGTTCGATCTTCGTGCTCACGACATTCATGCGGCGAGTCCCTCATCGCTGCCGATAATCTTCACGAAGGCATCCTCCAGATTGGCCTCACCGGTTTGTTCGCGCAGCGCGGCTGGTGATTCGTCGGCCACCACGCGGCCATGCGCGATCACCACGATGCGATCGCACAACGCCGCCACCTCCTGCATGATATGGCTGGAAAAAAGCACGCAACGCCCCTCGGCCTTGAGCCGCTGCATGAATTTGCGCAGCGCACGAGTGGCCATGACATCGAGGCCGTTGGTGGGCTCGTCGAGGATCACGTTGCGCGGGTCGTGGATCAGCGCACGCGCAATCGCCGTCTTCACGCGCTGCCCCTGCGAGAATCCTTCCGTGCGACGGTCCGCGATGTCTTCCATCTCCAGCGCGCGGATCAGCGCGTCGCGCCGACTCGCCAACAGCTCATCCGGCAGGCCATGCAGCCTGGCGAAGTAGTCGATGTTTTCGCGTGCCGTGAGGCGCTTGTAGAGGCCACGCGCATCGGGCAGGACGCCCAGTTCGCGGCGCACGGCGAGTGCGTCGGCGGCGGCATCGATGCCATCGACGATCACCTGGCCACGATCGGGCTTCATCAACGTGTAGAGCATGCGCAACGTGGTGGTCTTGCCGGCGCCGTTGGGCCCGAGCAGTCCAGTGATCTCGCCGTCGCGCGCAGTGAAGCTGACACCATCCACCGCTTTCACCGTGCCGAATGCTTTGTGCAGATCCCTTACCTCGATCATGGCGCAGCTCCGTTGAAATCGATGAACATCGGCGTGGACCGCAATCGATCGAGGCATTTCACATCGAGTGCTTTCGGATTGAGGCCCTCGATGAAATGCTTGACGATTTGCGGTGCACAGCCGGCGTTGATCACGTTGTGACCCTGTCCATTGAGCACCAGATGACGCGATTGCGGCAGGTTCCTGGCTACCGCGTCGCCGTAGCGCGGCGGCGTTACCGGATCGTATTCGCCCGAGAGCAGCAACACGGGCTTGTCGGTCTTCAAGGGCTCATGGAAATCGGCAGGGCGCGAACCCCTGGGCCACACCGAGCAAACGGCCTGCAGCGTTTCGATCATGCGCGTGCCGAGTATCGTGTGCGCATCCTGCGGACGCATGGTCAGCAGGTCGGCGTCCTCACTGCAGATCACCGACGACTGCATGCCGCCATTCATGGTGTCCGACAGATCGCCGCTCAACAATTTCGCCTGGCCTAGCAACGGTCCGACATCACCATGCGCAGCGGCGTCGATCGACAAGGGCAACAGGGCTGCCGTGAGCGGTGAGTAGGCAAACATGCGCACGACGCTGGCGAGCGAATACTCACTCAGCACGCGCTGCACGCTCTGGTAAGTCTGCGGGTCACGGAAGCTCACCATGTGCGGGTTGGCGCGCAGGGCGTCACGTAGCTGATAAAGCGTCTGGTACGGATCGCCAAAACGCTTGTGGCAGGCCGCGTCCGCGGTGCAATGCGCGAACTGCGCCTTCAGCGCGTCATCCAGGTTCGGCGCAAAGTCCTGACCAAGGATCAGCTCGTTGGGCACCACGCCGTCGAGCACCAGGCCGCGCACGGCATCGGGATGGCGCATGGCGTATTGCTGCGCCATGCGCGTGCCGTAGGAGACACCGACCAGGTCGAAGCTGGGCGAACCGAGCGCCAGGCGCACGTCTTCCAGGTCCTGCACGGCGATCGTGCTGGTGTAAAAGCGCGGATCGGCCCTGCCTTCGAGTTGCTTGAGGCAATGCTCGGTTTCCGCGCGCAGCCTGTCCGGATGGAATTCGAGATCATCCTGGTCGTCGCTGTTATCTCCCTCCGCCTTGCAGGTAAGCGGGTTGGAGCCGCCGGTGCCGCGCTGGTCGAGCAAGAGCACGTGACGATGGGCGGTCAACGGCTGCAGCGCAGCGGCCACGCCGGGCCACGACTCGGTCGCCGCCTGGCCAGGGCCACCCGCCAGCATCACCAGCATGTCCTTGCTTGCCACCTGGGCACTGCTGCGGATGATGGCCAGCCTGAGCTTGATCTTGCGGCTATGCGGATCGTCGCGGTTTTCCGGTACCTCGAACGGCGCGCACCACGCGGCGGTGGAAAGTCCGCTATTGGGCTGACCCAACTCGCACGGCGTCAGCGTCATCGAGCCAAGCCGCCACGTCAGGGGCTTGGCCGTAGCCACCGGCTTGCTTGCTGCGGTGATCGGGGTCGCGTCGACCGGTTCCATGGCGGCTTGCGGGTGCAGCTGGTTCCAGCCCAGTGCCGCGAGACCGACCGCGACAGCGCCGATCCGCAAAGCCGTTCGTCCCTTGATTGCCCGCATCTCTTGCCCCTCATTCCGTATGGGTTGCACACGCCGGACCCGCGATGTCGCTTGTGGGGTCAGGCTGGAAGATCGATTCGATGGAAAGGCCGAACAGGCGCGCCATCTTGAATGCCAGCGGCAGGCTCGGGTCGTACTTGCCCGTCTCGATGGCATTGACCGTCTGCCGCGACACATCCAGCCGCTCGGCAAGGTCAGCCTGCGACCAGCCGCGGCCCGTACGAAGCTCGCGTACGCGGTTGTTCATTCGCCGCAGGCACGCCAGAGCATCAGGCAGCGCACGATGCCTGCGGTCAGGCAGATCGCCGGGTAGATCAGCAGCAGAGCCAGGCCCGCGTCGATCACGATCACCTTCGCTGCCACCAGGAATCCCAGCGCCATGCTAGCCACGCTGACGATGGCCACGCCGATCGCCAGCGCCTCCAGGTGCTGCCGGCGTTCCCGTTCGTCGCCACCCAGTACGTAGCGGATCGACGCAACGATCACCCAGGCGATAGGCAGGACCGGCAGCAGGGCGGTGGCCATTTTCAGCCAACCCGTCTCCATCGCCTTCTGCAGCGGCCAGACATAGAGCATGTCCAGCATGTACACGATCATGGCGGGCATGAATTCCCGCACATAGCGGCGCTCGACCGCCCGGCTGCGTTCGCTCATCACCGCGCGCCCGACGTGAATCATCAGCGGCATGGCCACGGCGAAGGCCAGCAGGCCCATCACCCTCAAGACATGACCACCGTCGGCGAGCGCCCAGAGGCCGAGCCCAAACAGGGCATAGGTGAAAACCAGCGCCAGCCAACGCCCCCACGCGGGCCAGGTATGCATCGATGGCCACGGCTGGGTCACCCCTGGATCTGACGGTGGGCTCATGGCGAGCCCACCAGCGGGTGAGATTTGGGGCGGCGGCGACTCGGTAGCGCCACACCGATTCGCGAGTTCGCGCGCTCGCCCGCGCCCAGCAATGACAAAAAGTGCGGATATATGCCGACAGGATGTGCCATGCGCCTCTCCCCTGGCCACATGTCAAGTGACCTTGACACAAGGCTAGGTTTGATCGCGACTCATGTCAAGCAGGCTTTACATTTCCACAAAATATATCGGCCAGTCGCACAGGAACTTAAGACCGAAGGCAACAGGAAACGTCCAAAAATGTGACACAATTTGCACATTACGTTGATCTCGGGCCCGAAGTGACCCGGATCGACATAGGAATCGTCCGACCGCCCGTCGCAGTCCAGCCGCATTAAAAGCCCGTTGTGAAGCCGTGAGGGCGGCTTCCTACAGGCTGGCACGGCTGTTGCTTTGGGCCTGGTGAGCGATCTGGGGGCGAGCCAAAGGGGGCACGAAACCAGGGGCCGTACAGCGCAATCGGGGGCGCCCGCCTGTTTGTCCGGAAGCGCGAAAAACTTGATCCAACCAACTACACGCTTAAAGGAATCCGCATGAACAAGCTTCTTCTCTCCGCTGCGCTCGCTGCCACGCTCGGCGTCGTGGCCTTTGCTCCGCAGACCGCCAGCGCGGCCTCTTCCTCCGGCACCATCACCATCAATGGCTCGATTGTCGCGTCGACCTGCAACGTGGCCGTCAACGGCTCCGCCAGCCCGACGGTCACGCTTCCGACCTTGATCAACACCATGCTCCCGGTCGGCACGTCCGGCGGCTGGACCGCTGTCAACATGGTCCTGACCGGCTGCACGGCCATCGGTAGTTACACCGCGGTGTACCCGTACTTCACCGGCGCCCAGATTGACTCGACGACCGGTTACCTGAAGAACGCCACCGGCGGCGGCAGTAATGTGCAAGTCGCACTGTCCACCAGCCAGGGCACGGCAGGCGCACTGACGCTGCAGGGCGCAGCGGGCGCACAGGGCGCCGGCACGCAGACCATGACCGCCAACTCAACGTTTGCCTATTACGCCGGCTATGTGGCCAACGCGGCCAATGCGACCGTCGGTGGCGTCAGCACCACGGTGCAGTACGCCCTCAACTACCAGTAATACCCGCAAGCCTCGCTGCTGCGGCCGGACTACCGGCCGCGGCGCAGTCGCCCAACAAGCATCCGGTATTCCTCCAATGAATAAACCGATTCGTGCGCTGGCTTCAGCGCTGTTCGTCGCCGGCTGTGCGCTTTTCGCCACTCTGTCGAACGCGAGCGTGATCATTGCCGGCACCCGGGTGATCTTTCCGGCCAAGCAGGGCGAGGTCACCGTCCGTCTGACCAATCAGAACTCGTCGCCGGCCCTGATCGAGGCGTGGGTCGACAGCGGCGACCCGCAGTCCACACCGGACAAGGTCAACACGCCGTTCCTGATCACGCCTCCGCTGTTCCGCATGGAGCCGAACCATGATCAGAGCCTGCGCATCCTGTTCACGCACAGCGAACAGCCTCTGCCGACCGATCGCGAGACGGTGTTCTGGCTCAATGTGCTGGAAGTTCCGCCCAAGCCCAACAGCCTGCAGTTCCAGGACAAGAATTACCTGCAGCTGGCGATTCGTTCGCGGCTGAAGCTGTTCTATCGCCCGGAGGGATTGCCGGGTGACCCGCTGAAGGCCCCCAGCCAGTTGACGTTCAAGGCCACCGAAGCAGCGGGTTCGGCTGTCCTGGTCGCACACAACCCCACGCCCTTCCACGTCACGATCGGACAGATCACGGTCACTGTCGGCGGAACCGCGCATAAGGTCGAAACTGGCATGGTGGCGCCGCTTTCCGATCTGCGCCTGGCCATATCTGACCTCAAGCAGGTTCCGAGCGCCGGCAGCGCCATCCAGTTCAACAGCATCGATGACTACGGTGCCGACGTGTCCCTGAAGGGCACCGTATCGCCATGAGTTTCCGGCGCGCCACCAACCAGCGGCGCATGCCCTGGCCCGTGGCGTGCCAGCGAGCGTTTCTATGCACCGCCATCGCCGCAGCTCTGGCCTTTGCCGCAGCCGCCCCGGCTGCTGCCGTGGATGCTTCGGCCAGTGCTTCGCCGACGAGCGGAGCGGATGCCAACGCCGCTGGCGGTTACGCAGACTTCGACCGCACCCTACTCTCCGGCGCTGGTCAGAACACCACGGATCTTTCACGCTTCGAGCGTGGCAATCCGGTCATGCCGGGCAGCTATAACACCGACATTTTTCTCAATAACACCTGGATCGGCCGCACCGACGTGCGCTTTGCCGCTAGCGACGCGAATGCCAGCGCCACTCCTTGCGTCGACCGCAAGCTGCTCGACCAACTGGGGCTGCACCCGGCCGAACTGTCCGCTGAAACGCTCGCGCGCCTAAGCGATCCGACCGCCTGCGTCGCCATCGGTAGCCTGATTCCGGGCGCCACCATGACGTTCGATATGTCGGAGCTGCGCCTGGACACCAGCGTGCCGCAGGCCTATCTCGGCCAGACAGCGCGTGGTTACGTGAGCCCGGAGTACTGGGATGCTGGCGTGCCGGCCGCGCTGCTGAACTACAACTTCAATAGCTACCACAGCAGCAGCGAGGGCCAGAGCCAGACGACCTCGTACCTGGGCGTGAACGCAGGACTCAATGTCGGCCCGTGGCATTTGCGCGAGAACGGCACCATGACCTGGGAATCGGCCACCGCTCGGTCGCCCTCGCGAAGCCAGTGGCAGAGCATCCAGACCTACCTGCAGCGCGACCTGCCCTCATTGCGCTCGCAACTGACCATCGGCGACAGCTTTACCGACGGCGCCGTCTTCGACAGCTACGGCATTCGCGGCGTACAGCTGGGCACCGACGATCGCATGCTGCCTCAGTCGCTGCAGGGATACGCCCCGCTGGTACGTGGCGTGGCTCAGACCAACGCCCTGGTGGTCGTGCGTCAGAACGGCGTGCAGATCTACCAGGCGACCGTCGCTCCCGGCCCGTTCACGATCAACGACCTCTATCCGACTGGCTACGGCGGCAACCTCGAAGTGACGGTGACCGAGGCGGACGGCCGCTCGAACACCTTCACGGTGCCGTACGCCTCGGTCGCGCAATTGTTGCGGCCCGGCATCACCCGCTTCGACATCGCCGCGGGTGAATTGCGCAACGCGACGATTCACGACAAGCCTGCCGTGCTACAGGCCACGGTGCAGCATGGCTTCAATAACCTGATCACCGGATACGCAGGCATCGCCGGTTCGCAGGGCTATGCGGCCGCACTGGTGGGCGCCGCGGTCGATACGCGCTTCGGTGCGATGGCGCTGGACATCACCCAGGCCAACGCCCATATCCCCGGCTACTCGACGCAATCAGGCCAGAGTGTGCGGGTCACTTACAGCAAGATCATTCCGTCGACGCAGACGACGTTTTCGGTCGCCGCCTATCGTTATTCGACCGGCGGATTTCTCAGCCTCACCCAGGCTGCGCTGGCTCGCGACTATGCGCGCGAAGGCATTAAAGCCTTCGATTACGTACCGCCGCAGGCGGTGCCGACGATTGACGGCGTTCCAGTGCAGAGCGTGCTCACGCCAGCCCAGCAGGCTGCGCTTGGCGGCAGCGGGTTTGCCAGCAACCCCATTCTGGCCGCTACCGGTGTCGAGCGTCAGCGCAGCAATTTCACGCTGTCGCTAAGCCAGCAGCTGGGCCAAGGAGGCGGCTCGATTTATGCCAATGTGGCCGCTAGCGACTACTGGAACCGCAGCGGCACCAATACGCAATTCCAGGTGGGCTACAACAATCACTTCCACCGTCTCAGCTTTGGCTTGTCCGCCACTCGCTCCGTGAATCCGCTCGGCCGCTACGACAACCAATATTTCGCGAGCTTCAGCTTGCCGCTGGGCAGCACGTCGCATGCGCCGACGCTCATGCTGAATCTCACGCATGACCAGACTGGCGGCTCCCAGGAACAGGCCATGTTGAATGGCACCCTGGGCAA
>CAVXWA010000022.1:0-19579 GCA_963765335.1 uncultured Gammaproteobacteria bacterium
GCCGAGCTGCGGCAACGCCCTGGAGTCTGACGGGCCATGAGACTGGCCCGATGGCGCGTTACCGGGCGCGCGCCGGCAATCTCAGTCGGCACCGCAGCAATCGTACGGAAGAGCCTCTCGTCTGTTGATATTGACGCTGAACGGCCGTCTCGTGGGACCACATCCCTATGCCACGCACAGGTATAACCTTGTCCCGTTGGCGGGCGCAGAGGTAGGAAATGCGCTCGTCGGACGTGCCTTCACGGATCAGGGACGAACCGTTCGCATCGGGCAGGACTGCTGATGTGGCGTGGCCGGAACCGACGAACTCGGTGCCGGATCACCGATGCCGCTCGGGATGGACGGCAACGGTAGCTCCATGGAAGTGCGGCGATGTCGCACGGTTACCCCACCTATTCAGGAGATATGTACCCATGAAAGTATCCCGTTACACCGTACTCGCCCTAGCGACCGCCGTCGCCTTTGGATTGGCCATGTCGCCGGTCATGGCGCAGACCACGCCTCCGACACAGTCCGGCACGGACGCCAGCAAGGACGCGATGAAGTCCAGCTCGGATGCGATGAAGTCTTCCAGCGATGCGATGAAGAGCGACGCGAAAGGTGCGTCCAGTGACGCTACCAAGAGCGCCACGCATCACAGCAAGAAACAGCACCCGAAGAAGACCACGGAGCCCGCCACACCGCCGGCAAACGGCGGCTGATTTCGTGATTGATTGATTCGGCTCCCCGTTTTGAGGAGAGCGCTGTCGAGGGCATGGTGTGATCGCCATGCCCTCTTTGGTTTTTCAGAGCCTCTCTAGAGTCTCCGCGTAGCCCGGCCGCTGGTGCCGGGCGTGGAGGCCCGATCGCCGAGCGGCGCGGATTGGCCGGGGGCCTGGTTGGCGCCATGCCGGTGACCTGGTTGGCGAGCGTACCAGGGGTGGAGTGGCCCAAGCCGGCTGGAGCATGGCTTGACGTGGCCTTCAGGCCAGGGCGTTATCTGCCCCCGCGCCATCCCGCGCATCGATCCCGCATCGAGGCAACCGCACCTACGATCCCGACTTCCAGCGCAGCACCAAATCCGCCACCACGGCGGTCCTTCGTCAGCACGTTATCGACGCCCTCGACGAACTGAAAGCCAAGGACATTCGAGAAATCGACGTTCGCGGCAAAACCTCCATCGCCGATCTGCTGGTTATCGCCTCAGGCACCTCGGCGCGCCATGTCAAATCCATCGCCGACGAAGTCGTCAAGTTCGCCAAGAAGGCGGGCGTGATGCCGTTGGGCGTGGAAGGCGAGCAAGAAGCCGAATGGGTGCTGGTCGACCTGGGCGACGTGATCGTCCATGTCATGCTGCCGCGTATCCGCGAGTTCTATGGCCTGGAAAGGCTGTGGACCGTGGGTGACCGCGACACCCATATCGAAGCCGTCAGCGCGGGCTAATCGCCCGCGTGGTGGTGGTACTTGCGCCGCGCCGCTACTGAAGCGTGCGCGTGCTGTTTCGCTTTCTCCCTCTTTGGCCTATATCAATGCGCGCCCGCCTGATTGCCGTCGGTGAACGCATGCCCGCCTGGGTAGCCGAGGGCTTCGCCGAGTACCGCAAGCGCTTGTCGCATGACTTGCCGCTGGAGCTGATCGAACTGAAGCCCGGCACGCGCGGCAAGGGGCGCGATGACGCGCGCGCCATTCAGGACGAGGGCGCCGCTATCCTCGCGGCATTGCCGCGGGACATCCACGTGGTCGCGCTGGATGGGCGGGGCAAGACCTGGTCGAGCGAAGAGCTTGCCTCGCAATTGGAAAAGTGGCGCATGTCCGGTCGCGATCTGGCCTTTCTCATTGGCGGCCCCGATGGCCATGCGCCGGACGTATTGGCGCGCTCGGACCAGCAGTGGTCGCTCGGCCCGCTTACACTGCCGCATATGTTGGTGCGACTGGTATTGGCCGAGCAGTTGTATCGCGCCACCACGCTCCTTTCGGGTCACCCCTACCACCGCGCGTGATAAAACTATTGTAGGAGCGCACCCTGTGCGCGATAAACCGGCACGACTGCAGACTTGTACAGCGCCCGCTGCCCGCAGGGCGAGTGACAAACCGACGTAGCGGTAACGCCGTGATCGCGCACAGGGTGCGCTCCTACCAAGTGCGGCGTGCTGTTGCATACTCGATCCACCTTTGTCAGCTCCGGGAAACGACTCATGTCTGTCACGGTACGCCAGGCGACTATCCACGATCTCGACATCGTTGTGCCGTTGTTCGACGGCTACCGTCAGTTCTATGGAGAGCCTGCGGACCTTGAGCTGGCGCGCCGCTTTCTGCGTGAGCGGCTGCAACAGCAGGACTCGATCGTGCTGCTCGCCATCGACGAAGAAGGGCGCGGCATAGGCTTTACCCAATTGTATCCGTTGTTTTCATCGGTACGAGCCGGGCGCACTTATCTGCTCAACGATCTCTTCGTCGTGCCAGACGCGCGCCGTGCTGGCGTCGCCGTTGCTTTGATGCGCGAGGCAACTGATTTTGCGCGCGCCATGGGCGCAAGAGGCATGTCGCTATCCACGGCACATACCAACATGCCCGCGCAGCGATTGTATGAATCGCTCGGCTGGAAACGCGACGAACATTTTCGCGAATACAACCTGCCACTATAAGTGCACTCCTAGCTCCGACCTTTGTCTAAGTAGGGCAATGGTTTGGCGCATGGCGGGTTAGCATGCGTGAAGTGTGCGCAGGAGAAATCACCATGGATAAGCGTATTGGTCATGCGGGATTGGCCAGTCGAGTCATGACGGCAGCCCAGGCCGCCGAACTGATCGCCCCCGGCATGACGATAGGCATGAGCGGCTTTACCGGTGCCGGTTATCCCAAGGCCGTGCCGAAGGCGCTGGCCGATCGAATGATGGCGACGCAAGGCCATGGCGATCCGTTCCGCGTTCGCGTGCTGACCGGCGCTTCAACCGCACCTGAGCTCGATGGCGCGCTCGCTCGCGCCGATGGCATCGACATGCGTTTGCCGTATCAGTCCGATCCCGAGTTGCGCGCGCGCATCAATCGCGGCGAAATGGATTATCTCGATATCCACTTGAGCCATGTCGCGCAGTACGCGTGGTTTGGTTTCTTCGGCAAGCTCGACCTGGCGGTCATCGAGGCAACGGCTATCCTGCCGGATGGCAGCCTGTTGCCGTCCTCTTCGGTGGGTAACAACAAGACCTGGCTGGACCTTGCCGAGAAGGTCATCATCGAGGTCAATCACTGGCAACCGCTCGAAATGGACGGTATGCACGATATCTACTACGGCACGGCTTTGCCGCCGCACCGCAGGCCGATACCGTTGATCAAGCCGGACGACCGCATCGGCGAGCCTTATCTGCGCTGCGATCCAGACAAGGTCATCGCCGTCGTCGAGACCCATGCGCCGGATCGCAACAGCGCGTTTGCGCCCATCGATGAAACCTCGAAGCGCATCGCTGGCCATCTGATCGAGTTCTTCCGTCATGAGATTGCGAAGGGACGTCTCAGCCCACAGCTGCTGCCCCTGCAATCCGGTGTCGGCAATATCGCCAATGCCGTGCTTGCCGGCTTGCAGGAGGGCGGTTTCAGCGGGTTGACCGCGTATACCGAGGTGATCCAGGACGGCATGCTCGACCTGCTCGCCCACGGTGTGGTGAGCAGTGCATCGGCCACCTCGTTCTCGCTCAGCCCGGCGGGTATCGAGCGTTTCCTGGCGGACATCGAGTTCTTCCGCAAGCGCATCATCCTGCGCACGCAGGAAATCTCCAATCATCCGGAGCTGGTGCGACGTCTGGGCTGCATCGCCATGAATGGCATGGTCGAGGCCGACATTTACGGCAACGTCAATTCCACGCACGTGGCGGGCACCAGCATCATCAATGGCATCGGTGGTTCCGGTGACTTCGCGCGTAACGGCTTCCTGTCCTGCTTCCTCACGCCCAGCACCGCGAAAAACGGCGCGATTTCCTGCCTGGTGCCGATGGTCAGTCATGTCGACCACACAGAGCACGACGTGGCGGTGCTGGTGACGGAGCAGGGCCTCGCCGACTTGCGTGGGCTGTCGCCGCGGCAACGCGCCAAGGTCGTTATCGAACGCTGCGCGCATCCGACCTATCGCCCGTTGTTGGAGGATTACTTCGAGCGGGCGTTGCACGGCAGCCGCGGCAAGCACACGCCGCATCTGCTCGCCGAGGCGTTGGCCTGGCACGAGCGATTTCTCGAAACGGGTGACATGCGGCCAAAATAGGCCGCACATTTCCCCATGGACCCAGGCATCCCATGCTCTATCTTGCTTCCCAGTCACCGCGCCGTCGCCAATTGCTCGAACAGATCGGCGTGGACTTTCGCACCGTCGACGTGGACGTGCCCGAACAGCGCGTCTTGGCAGAATCGCCACGCGAGTACGTAAGTCGTGTGGCTCGCGAGAAGGCGCTGGCCGGGCTCGCCGCGCTAGGAGACGCCAGCGCGGTCGTGCTTGGGGCCGATACGGAAGTGGTGCTCGATGACGAGGTGTTCGGCAAACCGGCGGACGCGGCCGACGCTGCCGCCATGCTGCGGCGACTGTCCGGGCGCGTGCACGAGGTGATTTCCACCGTATGGTTGATCAGTCATAAGGGGGAGTGGAGCGATACCAGCGTGTCACGCGTGCGCATGCCCGAGCTGGATGCCGCCACCATCAAGGCCTATATCGCTACAGGCGAGGCGTTTGGCAAAGCGGGTGCGTACGCGATCCAGGGGCACGGTGCGAAGTTGATCGAACACCTCGATGGAAGCCACTCGGGCGTCATGGGGCTGCCGATTTTCGAAACTGCGCGCCTGCTGCGTGCGCGCTCGTTGATAACGGCCTAACTGGCCGGCGCCATCACGAACCACGACACCACGGCGAGCAGGTTGTTCATGCAGTGCGCCAGGACGGACGGCCAGATCGAACCCGACTGCACGCGTAGCCAGCCGAGCAGCAATCCCAGCAACGCCAGGTTGGGCAGCGCGTACCAGAGAAACGACAGATCGGGCAGATGGACGCAGGCGAAGAAGACGGCGGTCAGCACGATCGCCCAGCTGCTTCCCACGTAACGGGCGATCGACGAAAGCAGCACACCGCGAAACAACAGTTCTTCCACCAGCGGGCCGATGCTCACCACCAGCAGCGCGAGAGGGATGCGCAAGGGCAGGGAAATATGGGCGCCGAGCTGCTTGATGTCCTGGCTGACCTCGTGCCCCTGCGCCACCCACTGCGTCAGCATGCCGCCGACGAAGGGCGTGGCTAGTCCGAGTACCAGGGCCAGGAGATACATGGCCGGCTGCTTCGACATGGCAAAGCCGAAACCGGGTAGTTCGGCTTTGGCCCATAGCTGCGGCCACCCGCGACGCACCAGATGCAGGATCGCGGCGGCTGCCACCAGCAGCGTGGCGATGACGGCGATGGCGCTCCCGTCCGAATGGGCCAGCCATGCGCGCCCACTCGTAATGATCGAGGTGACATCACCGCCGTGCTGCGCGAGAGCCACGAGGCCCGCAGCGAGACCGATAACGGCCGCAACGGAAAGCTGAAGCGCAAAGTACAGGGCGATCAGGCCGAGGGCATACCAGACGCCGGGCGCCAAGGCGGTAAGAGCGGGGGAGGGTGGCGAAACGGGGGCGTAGTTCGGATGGTTCGCATCCATCGATGGTGGGTCCTGCGGGCGAGCGTCCAGATGGTTTCCGCCAGGACGCAACGCGCTCGTCATCTGGCGTCCCCACGCTAGCCCCAGCCGCCGGATCGGCGCAATCCTGCCCTTTGGCATGGTCCGGCCGCGGCTTTCGCAGCGTTCACAAAGTCGCCCTGTATAGTTGCAGCACGTTCCAAGGAGGAAACTGGCGCCTCGGTGCCGACCCATGTTTGCTTTCGACTGGCTGGCCGACCCTACTGCCTGGGCCGGTCTCCTCACCCTGGTGGTGCTGGAGATCGTGCTTGGCATCGACAATCTCGTCTTCATTGCGATCCTCGCCGACAAGCTGCCGGCACGGGAGCGCGACAAGGCCCGCGTGCTCGGCCTCTCGCTGGCCCTGGTCATGCGCCTGGCATTGCTGGGAGCGATGTCATGGCTGGTGAAACTCACCGCGCCCATCATCGCGTGGCAAGGCGTCTCGTTTTCGTGGCGCGACATCATCCTCTTGCTAGGTGGCGCCTTCCTGCTGTTCAAGGCCACCGTGGAGCTGCACGAGCGCCTGGAGGCGGATGACGATCACGATGCGGCCAAGCGTGTGCCGGCCCGGTTCTGGTTGGTGGTGGCGCAGATCGTGGCGCTCGATGCGGTGTTCTCGCTCGACTCGGTGATTACGGCAGTCGGCATGGTCGATCACCTGTCGGTGATGATGGTCGCGGTGGTGATTGCGATGATCCTGATGATCAGCGCGAGCAAACCGCTCACCCACTTCGTCAACGCGCGACCGACCGTGGTGATCCTGTGCCTGTCGTTCCTGCTGATGATCGGTTTCAGCCTGGTGGCCGAAGCGTTCGGTTTCCATATCCCGAAGGGTTATCTGTACGCGGCGATCGGCTTCTCGATCATGATCGAGGTGTTCAACCAGACCATGCGCCGCAATCGTCGACGCAGTCTGTTCAGCAGCGCGCGCACCTTGCGTGATCGCACCGCGATGGCCGTGCTGAACCTGCTTGGCGGCACCGGCGGCGATGATGAGAAGGACACCTCGCATACCGCTACCACGACCACGGACGGCAGCGCGGCCATGTTCGGCAAGGACGAACTGGCGATGGTGCAGGGCGTGCTGGACCTGGCGCACCGGCCGGTGCGTTCGATCATGACGCCGCGCCCCGAGATCAACTGGATCGATCCGCGTGAAAGCGCCGAGCAACTGCGCGCCGAAGTCACGTCTTCCAGTCATGGGTGGCTGCCGGTGGCGGGTGACGACCTCGACCAGCTGGTGGGCGTGGCCTCCTCGCGCGATCTGCTGGCGAGCCTGCTCGAGCACGGCCAAATCGATGTCGACAGCGTCGTGCGCAAGCCACTGACGGTACTCGAATCGCTGAGCGTGCTTCGTCTGATCGATGAATTCCGCCGCTCGCCGCTGCAAGTGGCGCTGGTGGTGGACGAGTACGGCAGCGTGCTCGGCCTGGTAACGCCCACCGATGTACTTGAAGTGATTGCCGGTGAATTTCCTGATGACGAAAGCGGTGATCCATCGTTCGTGCAGGCGAGTGATGGCAGCTGGATGCTGGATGCGAGCCTGGACCTGCGGCGTGTCGAGCACATGCTCGGCTTCAAGCTCAGCGGCGACGACAGCTTCTCCACCCTGGCCGGCTATGTGCTGCAGCAGTTGGGGCGTCTGCCCAGTGCGGGGGACAGCTTTACCAGTGAAGGTTTGCGCTTCGAAGTGGTGGCCATGGACGGGGCGCGCATCGAGCGTCTCAAGGTCACGCCGGTCGACTGATGGTCGACTCGGCACGGCCGGGTCGCGCACTGGGTGCGCTCCTACAAGGGCGCTTTTTGTAGGAGCGCACCCAGTGCGCGACCCAGCGTGCCTCAACCTGCGAGCAGAGTCTTCACCAGACCGATGACACCCAGCACCAACATCACCGCCCATCCGGCAGAAGACACCATGAAGCCGGGGCCGCGCTTGGCCGGGTCCTTCAGATAGGCCACGGCATACCACACGCGGCCAAATACCCAGACCAGCCCGGCGATGCTGCCCCACAGAGCAAAGCCGTACTGCACGACCAGCCACAGCGTGGGCAGGAAGATCATGGTCGATTCCAGCGTGTTCATCTGCACGCGCCAGGCCCGTTCAAAGCCCGGGTGGCCGCTGATCGCGGGCGCCTTGATGTCGTACTTTTCGCGCGCTTTGCCGGTGGCCCACATCGTGCCGATTTGCAGCAGGATGGTAAGCAGAACAACGACGGCGGGCAGATGCAGGGCCATGAGGGACTCTCGAGAAAAGGTGGCCCACTGTAGCCATCGCACACACGTAGCGGGAGGGGGCGCGAGGCGCTATCGTCACCCGGTCACCGCTGCGGTGCGCGATCGAGGGCCGGCATATGGATTGGCAGAAGGGCGAGCGCAGTCAGAACGTCGAGGTCGATAGTGGTGGAGGCGGCGGTCCTCGTTTCGGCGGCGGTCGCGGCATGGGCATCGGCGGCATCATCATCCTGGCAATCCTGGGCGTGGTGTTCTTCAAGGACCCCACGGCCTTGCTCAACCAGACCGACAACGGCGGCCAGGTTGCCGCGCCCACGGGCGCGCCTGTCCAAGTCGATCCGCAGACCAAGGATTTCGTCAGCGCGATCCTGGGCTCCACCGAAAAGACCTGGGGCGACATCTTTGCGGCGCATGGCCAGCAATACGTCGATCCCAAGCTCGATCTTTTCAGTGGCGGCGTGAATACCGCCTGCGGTTCGGCGTCGACCGCGGTCGGGCCGTTCTACTGCCCCGGCGATCAGAAGGTGTATCTGGACGTCGCGTTCTTTGAGGAGCTGGAGAACCGCTTCCATGCGTCGGGCGATTTCGCGCGGGCTTATGTCATTGCGCATGAGGTCGGCCACCACGTGCAGAACCTGATCGGCGTGTTCGGCCAGGTGGAGCAGGCGCGCCGTCGCGGCGCGCGCATGGAAGGCGCCGACGGCTTGTCGGTACGGCAGGAACTGCAGGCCGACTGTTTTGCCGGCGTCTGGGCCAATCACAGCCAGCAACGGCTGCAGTGGCTGCAGCCCGGCGATATCGAGTCGGCGTTGCACGCCGCCAGCAAGATTGGCGACGACGCGTTGCAGCAGCAGGCGCAAGGCCGCGTCGTGCCCGACTCCTTCACCCATGGCACCTCGGCGCAGCGCGTGCAATGGTTCCGCACCGGCTTCGAGAGCGGAGACATGGCCAGCTGCAATACGTTTGCCGGCCCGCTCTAAGCTGGCCCCAAGCTCGGTAATGTGCAGGCCCGCCACTTGCGGGCCTTCGTCGTTCTAAAATGGCGCTGCTGCACGCCTTGGGGTGTGCCTTAGAACGACTGCATGTTGCATCCCTGCCTACGTTGCGGCGCCTGCTGCGCCTATTTCCGCGTGGCCTTTCACTGGTCTGAGGCGGACGCGTCGCTGGGTGGCGTGGTTCCGCCCGAGCTGACTGAAACGCTTGATCCGCATCGTCTGGTCATGCGTGGCACCCAGGCGTCGAAGCCGCGTTGCGTGGCCTTGCAGGGCACGGTGGGAGAGGCTGCGCATTGCGGTGTTTACGAAGGGCGGCCGTCAGTTTGTCGCGAAGTGCAGCCATCGTGGGAGTTCGGCGCGCTCAGTCCGCAGTGCGATAAGGCACGCATCGCGCACGGAATGCCCGTGCTAACGCCGGCGGACTGGCCTGGGACAGCTGGCGCGGATGCCGCGTAGGTATCTCACGGGCACTGATCCACGCGCCGATCAGTGGGTGACTGGCGCGCCGGCCTCATTCTGGAAAGCGAGTACGAACTGCTTCAAGTCGTTCTCATTGACGTCCGAGATCGCTACGTACTGCATGCCATCGGCGCTCCAGCGAATCACCGTATAGCCATGTCGCTGCGTCTGCACCGGTGTGGCTGCCGAGACATCCGTGGGCCACTGGTAGAGATTGATGACATGCAGGCGCCGCTTGTAGATCAGTGCGGCGACACCGTGGCCGTCGACGGCATCGAGCCGCCCGCCGACAAGCGGGAAGCCTTCGCTGGCAAGATCCTTCACGCGTGGCGAGAAATCCAGCTTGCCCTCGAACCAAGGTTTGACCGTATGTTGATCAGTCGACACGACGTCCATCAAATGCTGCTCCTGCAGCGAGCGGACATGGCCCGAGATCACCTCGGCCACGACCTGATCGTCGCCCAGGGCAGGCTGCCGCCATGCGTGGAACCAGGCCGGACTGGTGATAAGCAGCGCGCCCGCGAAGCCGGCGGCCATGGCGAAAGCGAGCGGTGCGCGGCGTCGCGGTGGCGACGATGTCACCGCGACGGCGGGCCTGGCCTGACTCCAGCGCTGGCGCAACGCTTCCGGTGCGCGCCGGTACAGCGCTGGTTGCGCGAGCGCCTTGTGCAGCGTGGCATACGTGCCGTAGCGGGCCGTACAGGCGGCGCAGTCCTGCATATGCTGAGCGACGGCTGCGCTGTTTGCCGCGTCGAGTTCGTCGTCGAGATAGGCATGTAGGAGCAGCCTGGCGTCATCGCACATCATGGCGACGTACCTCCTTGGGTCGGCAGGTCAGTTCGGTCTTCAGCCGTTCGCGCGCACGCGCCAGTCGTGACATGACGGTGCCGATTTTCTGTTCGGTGATCGCGGCGATCTCCTTGTACGAGCACTCTTCCAGTTCGCGCAGGACGATCACTTCGCGCAGCGGCGGTGGCAGGTGCTCCAATGCGGTTTGCAGCGCACCCACGTCCACCGCGAGCAAGGTCAGCGTTTCGGGGGAGGGACCTTCGTCGATCAGTGGATGAGCATCGTCATCTAGCGTTGCGTGAAGCGCATCCTGCGGCGCCTTCGCCCGCAGCGTGTAGAACGTATTGCGCACGATCGCGAGCAGCCACACGCGTGCATCGCCACCATGGAAGCTGTCGAAATAGCGAAGCGCCCGCAGCATGGCTTCCTGCACGACGTCCTGTGCATCCGCATCGTCGCGGGCG
This sequence comes from uncultured Gammaproteobacteria bacterium, assembly GCA_963765335.1. Lineage (GTDB taxonomy): Bacteria > Pseudomonadota > Gammaproteobacteria > Xanthomonadales > Rhodanobacteraceae > Dyella. The sequence continues at coordinate 10,609 of CAVXWA010000022.1, forward strand.
AGCCAGTGCGCGAGATTGTAGGCGGCATCGAGATAGGGCAGTACGAGCGACTCGAAGCGAGTGCTTTTCGCTGGATCGTGGCCGAGTGGTCCGTCGGGCAAGTCGATGGGCATAAGAGGAATACCTCGATTGACGCCACTTTATTCCAACTTAAGGATGCTCTGATCAACTCTGCCCAGGCGTCACCGGTCCTGTCTGTTCGCAGACCACAGGGGCGTCGGCGCAAGCAGACTGGCCGTCTGTCGAGCCGGCGCACCGAAGGGATGCGGACAGACAGGACCGGCCCCAACGGATTGAATTCAAAGTGAAGGGGTGATGTCCAGAAGGCCCGCAGGCGGTGCCGCGCGGCTTGGCAAGACAGCCAGTCTTCCCGGCGCCACGCAACACCGCCTGCGGGCCTTCTGGACATCATGACGCCTGCGCAGAGTTGATCAGAGCATCCTTAATGCCGTGAGCGTGCAAACGGAGTATCGGCGGGAATAGATCCCTGGGTCTTTCGGTAATGCAGGGTGAGGGGCGAGTTGGAGCGACGCCCGCATTCCGAATGGCCGCAGGGCCACCTAGCCTGGAGATTCCGATCATGCGAGACACCGAACACAATGAGATCGGCGGCCGACGCCAATTCCTGAAGTGCATGGCCTGGGCAGGAGCGGGCACGCTGTGGTTGATGAAAGGAGGCGTACTGCATGCGCAGCCTTTGGGAGAAGGGGCAGCGGCTGCCACGGATGCCAGCTTCAGCTTCGTGCAGATCAGCGATTCGCATATCGGTTTCCACAAGGCACCAAACATGGACGTGGCGTCCACGCTTCGCGCGTCGCTGTCCATGGTCAATGCACAGTCGTCGCGGCCGGATTTCATGCTGCATACGGGCGATCTTACCCATTTATCGAAACCCGAAGAGTTCGACACGCTGGCCGAACTCATGCGCGAGGCGCGCACCGATAAAGTGTTCTACGTGCCGGGCGAGCACGATGTCATTGGCGACAACGGCGCCGAATTTTTCCGTCGCTTTGGCGAGCGGCAACAGTCGGGCGGCTGGTACAGCTTCGATCACCGCGGCGTGCATTTTGTCGGCCTGATCAATGTGCTCAACCTCAAGGCCGGCGGGCTTGGCTTGCTGGGTTCAGAGCAACTGGCGTGGTTGAAGAAGGACCTGGCAGGTCGTTCCGCGGAGACGCCACTGGTGGTGTTCGCCCATATGCCACTGTGGCCGTTGTACCCGCCCTGGGGCTGGGGTACCGACGACAGTGCCGAGGCCATGAGCTACTTGCGCCGGTTCGGTTCGGTCAGTGTGCTGAATGGCCACATCCATCAGATCCAGCAAAAAGTGGAGGGCAATATCACTTTCTACACCGCGCGTTCCACGGCCTATCCGCAACCGGCACCTGGCGTTGGGCCAGCACCGGGGCCGCTCAAGGAGGTCGCGCCGGAGGCGCTTCACGGTTATCTCGGCATCCGCGATGTGCGCCATGTGAGGGGTGGGCACATGCTCGCGATCACCGACGAGGCCTTGTCATGAGTACCGTGCGAAATCAGCTTGCGGCTCTCGTACTCGGCGCGTGCTGCTGTGGTCTTGGCCTGCCTGCCGTGGCGGCAGACCTATCAGGCGCTACGAAGGCGAAGACGTATCAGGTCGAGATACGCAACTTTGCCTTCGCGCCGCATACGTTGACGGTGCCGGTCGGTACACGCGTCGTGTGGACCAATCGGGATGACGAACCTCACCTCATCACCAGCGCGGGTGGGATGTTTGCTCCCTCGCACGCGTTGGATACCAGCGACAGCTATGCCGTCACGTTCGCCAAACCCGGCACGTATGCGTACTACTGTTCGATTCACCCGATGATGGTCGGAACCATCATCGTGCAGTGATCGGTGCGCTTGCGCCGTCGAAGCGATAGATATCCATCGCCAGCAGGCCATACTCGATGCCGGCATCGATGCGTTCGGCTTTTGCGGCATGGCCTGCCGCGCCGAGCGCCACGAAAAGCGGCAGCAGGTGCTCGTCGGTAGGGTGTGCCCGTTCGGCAAAAGGGGCCTGGCGGCGATAGTCGAGCAAAGCGTCCACGTCGCCTTCGGCCAGCTTGCGCTCGATCCATTCGATGAACGGGCGCACATAGGGCGCTTCGCGTTCCTCGCTATAGCCAGCGCGAAAGTCGTGCAGGTTGTGCGTAATGCTGCCTGAGCCGATCACCAGCACGCCCTCGTCACGCAGCGGTGCCAAGGCTTGACCGACGGCGTACTGATGCGCAGGCCCCAGTGCGGGCTGGATCGACATCGGTACGACCGGAATATCGGCCTCCGGGTAAAGCAGGCGCAGCGGCACCCAGGCGCCGTGGTCCAGCCCCTGCGTGGGATCGAGCGTGGTCGGTAGACCGGCTTTGTCGAGCATCTCGGTGACGCGCGCGGCCAGCTCCGGAGCGCCGGGCGCCGGGTACTGGATCTCGAACAACTCGCGCGGAAAACCGTGGAAGTCGTGGATGGTTTCCGGGCGCTTGGCGCCACCGACGTGCGGCTGCCGGGCCAGCCAGTGCGCGGTCGCAATAACGACAGCCTTGGGGCGGGGCAGGGTACGTGCCAGTTCGGCCAGACGCTCTCCCACCTGCCGCGGTTGGATCGCGGTCATGGGGGAGCCGTGGGAGATGTAGAGGCTGGGTAGGGCGGACATGGCGGTCACCTTGAGGACCACCCTAGGGTAAGGGCGCGGCGCGCATTTGCTGCGTGCTTATGGCGAACGATGAGTCACACCAGTCGAACAATTGGGCCACTTGCCCGTCATTCCGGCATAAACCGGAATGACGGTTTGTTGAGCGAGCGAGCTTACTTTGCGCGGCGCGGCGGCTTGCCGCCACCATGGCCATGCGGACGCGGCTTGCCACCGCCACCGCCCGGCTTCTTGAAGCCGCCCGGACGGTAACCGCCACCAGGACGGCGCGACGCAGATTCCTCGGCACCGGTGTCGTTGCCGTCCCACTCCTTGATACGCAGCTGCTGCTGGCTCACCCACACCTTCTGCAGGTGCGTGAACACTTCGGCGGGCATGCCATCGGGCAGGTCGATCAGGCTGTATTCGCCGCGGATGCTCAGGCGACCGATAAAGCCGCTTTCCAGGCCCGCTTCATTGGCGATGGCGCCGATGATGTTGCCCGGCTTCACGCCGTGTTCGTGGCCGACTTCGACACGATACGTACGCTTGCCTTCCTCGGTGTGGTGCGGACGCACCGGACGTGCCACGAACTCGCGCGGGCCGCTGTCATGATCGCGGTCACGCGGGCGATGCTCGCGCTCGCCACGATCATGGCTACCCGATTCGCGGGTGTGTTCACGCGTGTGCTCGCGCGGAGTGTGCTCGCGCTTCGGCGGCGGCGCCAGCAACAGCGGCTGGCCACCTTGCGCAATCCGCGCCAGGGCGGCGGCAATTTCGATGGCCGGAATGTCGTGTTCCTGCTCGTACTGTTCGATCAACTGCTGGAACAGTTCCAGTTCGCCCAGGGCCACCGTGTCGCTGATGCGCTGCTTGAACTTGGCGATGCGCTGGTCGTTGACCGCTTCCACCGTCGGCAGCTTCATCTCTTCGATGGGCTGGCGGGTGGCGCGCTCAATCGAACGCAACATGCCCTTTTCGCGCGGCGTGACGAACAGGATCGCCTCACCGCTGCGGCCTGCGCGACCGGTACGGCCGATGCGATGCACGTAGCTTTCCGTGTCGTACGGAATGTCGTAGTTCATCACGTGGCTGATGCGCTCCACGTCGAGGCCGCGTGCGGCCACGTCGGTCGCCACCAGGATGTCCAGCTTGCCTTCCTTGAGCTGCTGGATCACGCGCTCACGCTGCGCTTGCGCGATATCGCCATTGATGGCGGCAGCGGCGAGACCGCGTGCCTGCAACTTCTCGGCGAGCTCTTCGGTCGCCGTCTTGGTGCGCGCGAAGATGATCATCGCGTCGAACGGCTCGGCCTCGAGGATGCGCGTCATCGCGTCGAGCTTGTGCATGCCACTGACGAACCAGTAGCGCTGACGGATATTGGGTGCCGTGGAGGTGGACGACTTGATCGTCACTTCCACCGGCTCCTTCAGGTGGCGCTGCGCGATCTTGCGGATCGGCGACGGCATGGTGGCCGAGAACAATGCCACCTGGCGGGTGGGCGGCGTCTTCTCCAGCACCTTCTCGACGTCGTCGATGAAGCCCATGCGGAGCATTTCATCGGCTTCGTCCAGCACCAGGAATTTCAGCTCGGACAGATCCAGCGTGCCACGATCCAGATGATCGATGACGCGGCCAGGCGTGCCGACCACGATATGCACGCCGCGCTTGAGCGAGTGCAACTGCGGGCCATAGCTCTGGCCGCCGTAGATCGGCAACACCTGCAGGCCGGGCATATGGGCGGCGTAACGCTGGAACGCTTCGGCAACCTGGATGGCCAGCTCGCGCGTCGGTGCCAGCACCAGCGCCTGCGGCTTGCCGGGCTTGAGATTGATGCGCGAAAGCAACGGCAGCGCGAACGCGGCGGTCTTGCCGGTGCCGGTCTGCGCCTGGCCGAGCACATCGCGGCCTTCCATCAGCGGAGGAATGGTGGCGGCCTGAATCGGCGATGGCGATTCATAACCGACGTCGGTCAGTACGCGCAGCACATCCGGATGAAGGCCAAGCGCAGCGAAGCCGGCGGCTGCCGGCTGGGAATCGGAAGACGGGGAGGACATGGGGGAACCTCGACATGGCATGCACGGGGGCATGCGGGAGAATGGCGCTATTGTAGCAGGCTACCCCGCCCAAGCCGGCCTTTTTCTGGCTTTTGTCCCCCCCTCTGCAGAGGAAAACCCATGTCTCAACGTCTAGACGGTCGTGTCGCGCTGGTCACCGGAGCTTCTTCCGGCATTGGCGAGGCCACCGCGTTGGCTTTGGCCGAGGCTGGCGCCCGCGTGGCGATAGCGGCCAGGCGCCGCGATCGACTGGAAGCCTTGGCCGCGAAGCTTGAGGCGTTGGGTGCTGAGCCCACCGTGCTGGTGGCGGACCTTAGCTCGGAAGCTGAAGCGCAGCGTGTCGTCGCCGACACCGAGGCGCACTACGGGCGGCTGGATATTCTGGTGAACAATGCGGGTGTGATGTATCTGGAGCCGGTGATTGATGCCGATCTGGGCCGCTGGCGACGCATGCTCGAACTCAACGTGCTCAGTCTGATTGCGTCGACCCAGGCCGCGTTGCCCGGTATGCGCAGCCGTCGTGATGGCCACATCGTGAATATTTCGTCGACGGCGGGTCGTGTCGCCAACCCCAATGCGGCTGGCTATGCGGCGACCAAGTTTGGCGTGGTGGCTTTCTCCGAGGCGCTGCGTCGTGAGGTTTACCAGCACAACATCCGCGTCACGGTGATTGAGCCGGGTGCGGTGGCGACGGAGCTGCGCGAGCATATCGGCCATGCTGAAGTGCAGGCCGCCATCAACGCTTGGGCCGAAGGCATGCGCCAACTCCAGGGCAGCGATGTCGCTGACGCCATCGTGTTTTGCGTCTCGCGTCCCGCACACGTCAACATCAACGAGGTGTTGATGCGGCCCACCGATCAGGAGCGCTGAACGCGTCTATCATCGCGATCCGTGCGCGGACAGGGAGAACCACTATGAGCGAGATCGAGACGATCTCCGAGCAGCGTTGCCACGGCGGCGTGCAGGGTTTCTATCGGCATCATTCGGAAAGCTGCGGTGGGCCGATGCGCTTCGCCGTCTATCAACCGCCGCAGGCAGCGCGCGAGGCGTGCCCGGTGCTGTACTTTCTAGCGGGGCTCACCTGCACGGAGGAAACCGCCACGATCAAGGCCGGCGCGCAGCGTTTTGCCGGCGACTTGGGCTTGATCCTGGTGATGCCGGATACCAGCCCGCGCCATACGGGCATCGGCGGTGCGACCGGCGATTGGGAATTTGGAGAAGGTGCGGGCTTTTATGTCGACGCCACGCAGTCACCGTGGGCGTCGCATTTTCGCATGCATAGCTATATCGCCAGCGAATTGCCCGCGTTGCTCAAACGACAGTTTCCGGTGGATGCCGAGCGCACAGGCATAACGGGTCACTCGATGGGCGGACATGGTGCGCTGACCATGGCTCTTCGCCATCCGCAGCAATTTCGTTCAGTGTCTGCGTTCGCGCCGATCGTCGCGCCCAGTCAGGTCCCGTGGGGACAAAAGGCGTTTTCCCGTTATCTGGGCGAAGAGGCCGCCGCCTGGGCCGACTATGACGCGTGTGAGCTGGTGCGGCGGCAGACCTTCGACGGCACGATCCTGATCGATCAGGGCGAGGCGGATGGTTTCCTCGCCAGCCAGCTCAAACCCGAACTATTCGACCAGGCATGTGCCGAAGGCGGGCAGTCGCTGGTGCTGCGCCGGCATGCTGGCTACGACCACAGCTACTACTTCATTACCAGTTTCATCGAAGATCACCTGCGGCATCACGCCGAGGCGTTGGGCCGCCTGTGAATCTGCTTTATCCATTCACCACCGAGCGTACGCTGATCCGTGTGGTGGAGCCGGCGGACGCATCACTGCTCCTGCGTTACCGGCTACAGAACCGCGACCATCTGGTGCCTTGGGAGCCGTTGCGCGATTCGGTGTACTACACGCTGGGGCACTGCACGCAAACGCTGGTCGATTCGCGTGAAGCGGTGCGCTGCGATCGTGCGTACCCGTTCTTTGTGCTCGATGTGGCTGGCAACGAAATCATTGGCTGCTTCACTTTTGCCAATGTCGTGCGGGGTGCGTTCCAGGCCTGCCATCTCGGCTATAGCATCGCCGAGCATCGACAAGGGCAGGGGCTGATGCGGAGTCGTTACAGGTAGCCCTGCATTGGGCATTCAGCGAGCTCGACCTGCATCGCGTCATGGCCAACTACATGCCGCGAAACGAGCGCAGCGCACGGCTATTGCAGCATCTTGGCTTCGAGCAGGAAGGCTATGCGAGGCGCTATCTGCAGATCGCCGGGGTGTGGGAAGACGCACGTGCTCACATCGCGTATTCGCAGCGAGTAACGCCTGGCGGCCCCTGTAGGAGCGCACCCAGTGCGCGACCTGGCCCGCCGTAGTGCCGCATCTTCGCTTTGTAGGCTTTTCGCGCACTGGGTGCGCTCCTACATGGGGTGTTGTCGTGCTTTATCCCTCTCCCGGGAAGGGAGAGGGATAAAGCACGGTTCAGGCCTTCGCAGCAGGGCGACGACGGCGCTGACGGTTGCGGTTGCCTTCGGCAGGACGCTCGCTGCTGCCGTGCGGATGGGCGGGGTTGTGCGGGCGATAGCCACCACCACCCTGCGGGCGACCGCCTTGCGGGCGACCCTGACGCTGTGGGCGCTGGCCCTGACCACCGCCACCCTGCACCGGACGCGGCGCACCGGCGTCGGTGCGCAACGGATGCGAGGGCTCGAAGCCGGGAACGTCGCTGATCGCGATGTCCTGCTTGAGCAGCTTGCGGATATCACGCAGCAGGCCCGATTCCTCGTGGCTCACCAGCGACACGGCCATGCCGTCGGCGCCGGCGCGGCCGGTGCGGCCGATGCGGTGCATATAGTCTTCGGCGACCATCGGGCAGGTCGTAGTTGATCACGATCGGCAACTGGTCGATATCGATGCCGCGCGCGGCGATGTCGGTGGCAACCAGGATCGGTACGAGCCGTCGCGGAAGCCGGCCATGCGCGTGCATGCGGCGGTTCTGGGACAGGTTGCCCTGAAGGCGGCGGCGCGCAGCCGGCACTTCTGAGGCTGCTCGGCCAGCTTTCGGCGCGGTGCTTGGTGCGCGCGAACACCAGCGTCTAGCGGGGCTGTCGTGCGGCCAGCAGCGCCAGCAGCAGCGGGGTCTTGCCGGTGCATCGACCGGGATACAGCGCGTGCGTGATGGTGGCAACGCGGCTGCAGGTGTTCACCTGCACCGTCAGCGGGTCGTGCAGAATTTCGCGCGCCAGCTTGCCGACGTCGTCGGGCATGGTGGCCGAGAACAGCAGGGTCTGCCGCTTGGCCGGCACGATAGCGCAGCAGGCGGCGGATATCGGGCAGGAAGCCCATGTCAAACATGCGGTCGGCCTCGTCCAGCACCAGCACTTCGATGCCCGACAGATCGAGCGGTGCGCGCTGCATGTGATCGATCAGGCGACCTGGCGTGGCGATGACCACGTCGACGCCGCGACGCAGGGCCTGCACCTGCGGACCCATGCCGACGCCGCCGAAGATGGTCGCGCTGGTGATGCGCAGGTGCTTGCCGTACTCACGCAGGTTGTCATGGACCTGGGCAGCCAGCTCGCGCGTCGGGGTCAGCACCAGGGCACGCGGGCGGCGGTTGCGCGCGCCGGCGTGGACCATTGGAAGATGTGCTGCAGCAGCGGCAGCGCAAATGCGGCCGTTCTTGCCGGTGCCGGTCTGCGCGGCGGCCAGCAGGTCGCTGCCTTCGAGCACGATCGGAATGGCCGCGGCCTGGATGGGGGTGGGTTGGGCGTAGCCTTGTTCAGCAAGCGCACGCAACAACGCGGGCGCGAGGCCCAGCGATTCAAAAGACATGGAGGCTCCGGCACCCCGGAGCGCTTCTATCGAACCGCGTTGCCGATTCGGTAAGGGATCGGCGGCGATCGCCGCGCTGCGAAGTATAGCTGAAACGCCGGAACCCGCTTGATGTCGATGAACGGCGAGCAACGCGAGGTGGTCGTCGGGGTCGAAGTCGGCTGGCGCGACGTCCAGCGGGCGCACTGACACTCTAGGGCGCGCGCGCTAGGCACCGTTCCAGGCCAGCCTTTGCGCCTACTCAGCGCTTTCGCTGCGCGACCACGAGATAGTTGTTGTAAGGCATATGGCCATGTAACGGGCGAATGGTGACCTGCAGGCCAGCGGCTTCCAACGGCGCGCGCAGTTCGTCGGCGCTGGGATAGTGCTCGGCACCCTTGCGCATCAGCCGCTGATGCGCAGGAAGAGAATTCCGACACCCGCGTGGCCTGGTAACGCCAATTGGGT
>CAVXWA010000023.1:0-16572 GCA_963765335.1 uncultured Gammaproteobacteria bacterium
GATAGGCATGACGGCTTTACCAGTGCCGGTTATCCCAAGGCCGTGCCAAGGCCTGGCCGATCGAATGACGGCGAAGCATGGCCACGGCGATCCGTTCCGCGTTCGCGTGCTGACCGGTGCTTCAACCGCGCCAGCTCGATGGTGCGCTCGCGCGCGCCGATGGCATCGACATGCGTTTGCCGTATCAGTCCGATCCCGAGTGCCGCGCGCATCAATCGCGGCGAAATGGATTCTCTCGATTCCACCAGCCATGTGGCGCAGTACGCGTGGTTTGGTTTCTTCGGCAAGCTCGACCGGGCGATCATCGAGGCGACGGCCATCCTGCCCGATGGCAGCCTGTTGCCGTGTTTTTCGGTGGGTAACAACAAGACCCTGGCTGGATCTCGCCGACCAGGTCATCATCGAGGTCAATCACTGGCAGCCGCTCGAAATGGACGGTATGCACGAATATCTACTACCGGAACCGCTTTGCCGCCGCACCGCAGGCCGATTCCGTTGATCAAGCCAGACAACCGCATCGGCGCGCCTTATCTTCGCTGCGATCCGGCCAAGGTCATCGCTGTCGTGGCGACGCATGCGCCGGATCGCAACAGCGCGTTTGCATCCATCGATGAAACGTCGAAGCATATCGCCGGCCATCTGATCGAGTTCTTCCGTGATATGCATCCGCAGGCGCTCGGCCCGCAGTTGTTCGCCCTGCAATCGGGTGTCGGCAATATCGCGAATGCGGTGCTTGCCGGTTTGCAGAGGGCGGCTCCAGCGGTTTGACCGCGTATACCGAGGTGATCCAGGATGGCATGCTCGAGCTGCTCGCCAACGGTGTGTTGAGCGGTGCATCGGCGACCTCGTTCTCTCTCAGTCCGGCGGGTATCGACGTTTCCTGGCGGACATCGAGTTCTTCCGGAACGCATCGTCCTGCGCACGCAGGAATCTCCAATCATCCGGAGAATTGGTGCGACGCCGGGCTGCATCGCCATGAATGACATGGTCGAGGCGCATTTACGGCAACGTCAATTCCACACACGTGGGTGAGGCACGCAACCATTATCAATGGCATCGGTGGCTCAGGCGACTTCGCGCGTAATCGCTTCCTGTCCTGTTCCTCACGCCCAGCACCGCCAGAAAAACGGCGCGATTTCCTGCCTGGTGCCGATGGTCAGCCATGTGACCACACCGAAGCACGACGTGGCTGCTGGTGACGGAACAAGGCCTCGCCGACTTGCGCGGGCTGTCGCCGCGGCAGCGCGCCAAGGTCATCATCGAACGCTGCGCGCATCCCCACATGTCGCGCGCTGTTGAGGATTACTTCGAACGGGCCTTGCGCGACAGCCGCGGCAAGCACACGCCGCATCTGCTGGCGTGAGCGTTGGCCTGGCACGAGCGATTTCTCGAAACGGGCGACGTACCGCCAAAATAGGCTGTGCATCTCCCAACGGCTCCGGACACTCCATGCTCTGATCTTGCCTCCCAATCACCGCGGCGTCGCCAATTGCTCGAACAGATCGGCGTGGACTTTCGCACCGTCGACGTGGACGTGCCCGAGAGCAGCGCGCGCTTGCGGAGTCTCAGCGGCCAAGTACGTGAGCCGCGTGGCTCGCGAAGAAGGCGCTGCAAGACTGCCGCGCCGGGGGACGCCACGCGGTCGTGCTCGGAGCCGATACGGAAGTGGTGCTCGACGATGACGTCTTCGGCAAACCGGCGGACTCAGCCGCGCCATGCCATGCTGCGCCGGTGTCGGGGCGTGTGCACAGGTGATTTCCACTGTGTGGCTGATCAATCATGCGGGGGAGTGGAGCGATACCAGCGTGTCGCGCGTGCGCATGCCCGAGCTGGATGCCGCCACCATCAAGGCCGATATCGGCTACTCCGGCCGAGGCGTTCGGCAAGGCGGGTGCCTACGCGATCGAGGGGCACGGCGCGAAATTGATCGAGCACCTCGACGGCAGCCGACCGAATGTCATGGGGCTGCCGATCTTCGAGACCGGCACGCCTGCTGCGGGCCGTTCGTTGATAGCAGCCTAACCAGCCGACGTCATCGACAAACCACGACACCACGGCGAGCAGGTTGTTCGTGCTGTGGGCCAGCACGGCCGGCCAGATCGAACCCGACTGCACGCGCAGCCAGCCGAGCAGCAGTCCGAGCAAGGCCAATTGGGCAGCGCGGTACCAGAAGAACGACAGGTCAGGCAGATGGACGCAGGCGAAGAAGACGGCAGTGACGACGATCGCCCAGCCACTGCCCAGGTACGGGCGATCAGACAAAAGCAGCACGCCGGAAACAAGAGTGCTTCGACGAGGGGTCGATGCTCACCACCAGCACGGCAAGAGGGATGCGCAAGGGCAGGAGAAATATGGGCCCCGAGCTGCCTGATGTCCTGGACGAATTCTGCCCCTGCGCCACCCACTCCGTCAACGAGGACGCCCAGACGAAGGGCGTGGCCATCCAGGTACCAGGGCCGAGCAGATACATGACCGGCTGCTTCGACAAGCGCAAGAGCCGAAACCGGGGAGTTCAGGCTTTGGCCCATACTGCGGCCACCAGCGGGCGCGCCAGCTGCAGGATCAGGCGACTGCCACCAGCAGGGTGGCGATGACGGCGATGGCGCTCGCGTTCGAGTGGGCCAGCCACGCGCGCCCACTCGTGGATGATCGAGGCGATGTCGCCGCCGTGCCGCGCAAAAGCGACGAGGCCCGCAGCGAACCGGATGACGGGGGCGGGCAACGGAGAGCTCGAAGCGCAAAGTACAGGGCGATCAGGCCGAGGGCATACCAGACGCCGGGCGCCAGGCGGTAAGAGCGGGGGTCGGTGGCGAAAGGGGGGCGTGTTCGGATACGGTTCGCATCGATCGATGGTGGGTCTGGGCGACGTCCAGGTACGTTTTGCCAGGACGCGAACGCGCTCGTCATCTGGCGTCCCCACGCTAGCCCCTGCCGCTGGACGGGCGCAATCTGTGCCCTTTGCAGGGGCAGGGTCTGGCTGCGGCTTTCTCAGCGTTCACAAAGTCGCCCTGTATAGTTGCACCACGATCCAAGGGAGGAAACGGGGCGCTCCGGTGCCGACCCGATGTTTGCTTTCGCTTCTCGGCCGACGGCCTTCATCCTCCGCCGGTCGCCGCGACCCTGGTGGTGCTGAGATCGTGCTTGGACGTCCCAGATCGGTGATTTTTATTGCGATCCTCGCCGACAAGCTACCGGCACGGGAGACCAACAAGGCCCGCGTGCTCGCCTCTTCGCTGGCCCTGGTCATGCGCCTGCAGCCTGCTGGGGGCGATGTCATGGCTGGTAAACTCACCGCCCCGATCATCGCCTGGCAGGGTATCGCGTTTCGGTGGCGCGACATCATCCTCTTGCTGGGTGGCGCCTTCCTGCTGTTCAAGGCCACCGTTGAGCTGCACGAGCGCTTGGAGGCGGATGACGATCACGATGCGGCCGAGCGTGTTCCGGCCCGATTCTGGCTGGTGGTGGCGCAGATCGTGGCGCTCGATGCGGTGTTTCGCTCGACTCGGTGATCTACCGCCGTCGGCATGGTCGATCACCTCTCGGTGATCATGGTCGCGGTGGTGATTGCGATGATCCTGATGATCAGCGCGAGCAAGCCGCTCACCAGCTTCGTCGATGCGCGACCGACGGTGGTGATCCTGTGCCTGTCGTTCCTGCTGATGATCGGCTTCAGCCTGGTCGCCGAAGCGTTCGGTTTCCATGTCCCGAAGGGCTATCTGTACGCGGCGATCGGTTTCTCGATCATGATCGAGGTGTTCAACCGGACCATGCGCCGCAATCGCCGACGCAGCCTGTTCAGCAGCGCGCGCACCTTGCGTGATCGCACCGCGATGGCCGTGCTGAACCTGCCGGGTGGCACCGCCAGCGACGATGAGAAGGACACCGCGCATACCACGACCACGACCACGGTCGGCGGCGCCGCCATGTTCGGCAAGGACGAGCTGGCGATGGTGCAGGGCGTGCTGGACCTGGCGCACCGGCCGGTACGTTCCATCATGACGCCGCGTCCCGAGATCACCTCGATCGATCCGCGTGAAAGCGCCGAGCAACTTCGCGCCGAAGTTACCTCGTCCAGCCATGCCTGGATGCCGGTCGCGGGCGACGATCTCGACCAGTTGGTCGGCGTGGCCTCGTCGCGTGATCTGCTGGCGAGCCTGCTCGAACACGGGCATATCGATGTTCGACAACGTCGTGCGCAAACCGCTCACGGTGCTGGAGTCGCTCAGCGTATTGCGCCTCATCGACGAGTTCCGCCGCTCGCCGCTGCAAGTGGCCTTGGTGGTGATCGAGTACGGCAGCGTGCTTGGGCTTTGACGCCCACCGACGTGCTCGAAGTGATTGCCGGTGAGTTTCCGGATGACGAAAGCGGCGATCGATCGTTCGTGCAGGAGAGTGACGGCAGCTGGATGCTGGATGCGAGCCTGGACCTGCGGCGAGTCGAGCACATGCTCGGCTTCAAGCTCAGCGGCGACGACAGTTTCTCCACGCTGGCCGGTTATGTGCTGCAGCAGTTGGGGCGCTTGCCCAGCGTCGGAGACAGTTTCACCAGCGAAGGACTGCATTTCGAGGTCATGGCCATGGACGGCGCGCGCATCGAGCGTCTCAAGGTCAGGCCGGTCGGCGAATAGGTGTGCCTGTGGCTCCTTCTCTCCTTTGGGAGAAGGTTGGGATGAGGGGCGGGAGCTTGCCTATAGCGCGACAACTGGGCGTTATCGCCAGCATGCCGCTTACGCAGCGGGCGTTCCGAACCGCTGCCGCGGTCCGGGTCACTTTTCTTTTGCTGGCCAAAAGAAAAGTAACCCAAAGAAAACGGCCTCAAGAGCTGGCAGCACACCGTGGGATAGAAGCGTTGGAAGGTATGCGCGAGCAAATAGTTGGCTGCCCAAGGCGAGACACAGCGGCTACACCGCAACGCGCCAAGGCGGTGAGGACTTAAAGCAGGCTCGGCCGACGGTTGAAACGCCTGCAGTATCTCGATGCTCACATGGCCAACAAACCGCCCACGCTTTTAAGCCCTCTATGCACCGGCGCGTTGCGGTGTAGCGGCGGTGTCTCGCCATGGGCCGCAACCTATCAGTCTGACCACGCCCGTCAGGCTCGTATCCCGCGCAATGCTATGAGCTGTTAAGGCCATTTTCTTTGGGTTACTTTTCTTTTGGGCCAGCAAAAGAAAAGTGACTCGGCTGTCGGCAGGCAGTCGAAACGCCCGCTGCGTAAGCGGCAAGCTGGCGATAACGCTCGATCCACGCGCAATCGCGAGCACCCGCCCCTCATCCCAGCCTTCTCTCCCACAGGGACTACCTTCGGGTCGCCCGGAGGGGAGAAGGAGCAGAAGCCGGGTAACCGGAGCGCCAGGCCGCAAACGGCTGGCGCCTAGCTGACGAGCAAGGCCTGGACCAGCCCGATGACTCCCAGTACCAGCATCACCGCCCATCCGGCGGAGGCCACCATGTAGCCGGGGCCACGCTTGGCTGGGTCCTTCAGATAGGCCACGGCATACCATACGCGACCAAATACCCAAACCAGTCCGGCGATGCTGCCCCACAGGGCAAACCCATATTGCACGGCCAGCCACAGCGTGGGCAGGAAGATCACCGTGGATTCCAACGTATTCATCTGCACGCGCCAGGCCCGTTCGAAGCCCGGATGGCCGCTGATCGCCGGCGCCTTGATGCCGTACTTTTCACGCGCTTTGCCGGTGGCCCACATGGTGCCGACCTGTAGCAGGATGGTAAGCAGAACAACGACGGCGGGTAGATGCAGGGCCATGACGGACTCTCGTGAAAAGGTGGTCCACTGTAGCCAGCGCGGGCACATAGCGGGAGAGGGCGCGAGGCGCTATCGTCATCCGGTCACCGCCGTGGTGTGCGATCGAGGGCCGTCATATGGATTGGCAAAAGGGCGAGCGCAGTCAAAACGTCGAGGTCGATAGTGGCGGTGGTGGTGGCCCCCGCTTCGGTGGCGGTCGCGGCATGGGTATCGGCGGCATCATCATCCTGGCGATCCTGGGCGTGGTGTTCTTCAAGGACCCCACGGCCCTGCTGAACCAGGCGGACAACGGCGGCCAGGTTGCGGCGCCCACCGGCGAGCCGGCCCAGGTCGATCCGCAGACCAAGGATTTCGTCAGTGCGATCCTCGGCTCCACCGAAAAGACCTGGGGCGACATCTTTGCGGCGCATGGCCAGCAATACGTCGATCCCAAGCTCGATCTGTTCAGTGGCGGCGTGAATACCGCCTGCGGTTCGGCGTCGACCGCGGTCGGGCCGTTCTACTGTCCTGGCGACCAGAAGGTGTATCTGGATGTCGCATTCTTTCAGGAGCTGGAGAACCGCTTCCATGCGGCGGGCGATTTCGCGCGGGCTTATGTCATTGCGCACGAAGTCGGCCACCACGTGCAGAACCTGATCGGCGTGTTCGACCAGGTGGAGCAGGCGCGCCGTCGCGGCGCGCGCATGGAAGGTGCCGATGGCTTGTCGGTACGGCAGGAATTGCAGGCCGACTGTTTTGCCGGCGTCTGGGCCAATCACAGCCAGCAGCGCTTGCAGTGGCTGCAGCCGGGCGACATCGAGTCGGCGCTCAATGCGGCCAGCAAGATCGGCGACGATGCGTTGCAACAGCAGGCACAAGGTCGGGTGGTACCCGACTCCTTCACCCATGGCACTTCGGCTCAGCGCGTGAAGTGGTTTCGCGCCGGTTTCGAAAGCGGGGACATGGCCAGTTGCAATACGTTTGCCGGCCCGCTGTAAGCGGATCCATGGGCGCCGGCGTGCGAAGGCCCCCACCTGCGCGCCTTCGTCGTTCTAAAATGACGGCGCTGCACGCCTTGGGGTGTGCCCCAGAACGATTGCATGCTGCATCCTTGCCTACGTTGCGGCGCCTGCTGCGCCTATTTCCGCGTGGCCTTCCATTGGTCAGAGGCGGACGCGTCCCTAGGCGGCGTGGTTCCCCCTGAGCTGACCGAAACGCTTGATCCGCACCGCCTGGTGATGCGTGGCACGCAGGCGTCGAAACCGCGCTGCGTGGCCTTGCAGGGCACGGTGGGGGAGGCTGCGCATTGCGGTATTTACGAGGGGCGGCCGTCGGTTTGTCGCGAGGTGCAGCCCTCATGGGAGTTTGGGGCGATCAGTCTTCAGTGCGACAAGGCACGCATCGCGCACGGATTACCCGTGCTGACGTCGGCGGACTGGCCTGAGACAACCGACACCGATGCGGCGCAGTCATCTGACCATTGATCCACGTGCGGGTTAGTGCGCGCTGGGGGCGCTCGCCTCATTCTGGAAAGCGAGAACGAACTGCTTCAAGTCGTTCTCATTGACGTCGGAGATCGCCACGAACTGCATGCCATCGGCGCTCCAGCGAATCACTGTATAGCCATGTCGTTGCGTCTGCACCTGTGCGGCCGCAGGGGCATCCGTAGGCCACTGGAAGAGGTTGATGACATGCAGGCGCCGCTTGTAGATCAGTGCGGCGACACCGTGGCCGTCGATGGCATCGAGCCGCCCGCCGATAAGCGGGAAGCCTTCGCTGGCAAGATCCTTCACGCGTGGTGAGAAATCCAGCTTGCCCTCGAACCACGGCTTGACCGTATGTTGATCGGTCGACACGACATCCATCAAATGCTGCTCCTGCAGCGAGCGGACATGGTCCGAGATCACCTCGGCTACGACCTGGTCGTCGCCGCGCAGGCTGCCGCCACGCGTGGAACCAGGCCGGACTGGTGATCAGCAGCGCGCCCGCGAAGCCGGCGGCCATGGCGAAAGCGAGCGGTGCGCGGCGGCGTGGAGGTGCGGTCACCGCGACGGCGGGCCTGGCCTGAGTCCAGCGCTGGCGCAGCGCCTCCGGTGCGCGCCGGTACAGCGATGGTTGCGCGAGCGCCTTGTGCAGCGTGGCGTAAGTGCCGTAGCGGGCCGTGCAGGCGGCGCAGTCCTGCATATGCTGGGCGACGGCCGCGCTGTTTGCCGCGTCGAGTTCGTCGTCCAGATAGGCATGCAGGAGTAGCCTGGCGTCATCGCACATCATGGCGACGTACCTCCCTGGGTCGGCAGGTCAGTTCGGTTTTCAGCCGTTCGCGGGCACGCGCCAGTCGTGACATGACCGTGCCGATCTTCTGCTCGGTGATCGCGGCGATCTCCTTGTACGAGCACTCCTCCAGTTCGCGCAGCACGATCACTTCGCGCAGCGGCGGAGGCAGGTGCTCCAAAGCGGTTTGCAGCGCGCCCACATCCACGGCGAGCAAGGTCAGCGTCTCGGGGGAAGGACCTTCGTCGATCAGTGGATGAGCATCGTCGTCAAGCGTCGCGTGTAGCGCATCCTGCGGCGCCTTCGCACGCAGCGTGTAGAACGTATTGCGTACGATCGCGAGCAGCCACACGCGTGCATCGCCGCCATGGAAGCTGTCGAAATAGCGAAGCGCCCGCAGCATGGCTTCCTGCACGACGTCCTGGGCATCCGCATCGTCGTGGGCGA
Organism: uncultured Gammaproteobacteria bacterium; assembly: GCA_963765335.1. GTDB lineage: Bacteria > Pseudomonadota > Gammaproteobacteria > Xanthomonadales > Rhodanobacteraceae > Dyella. The sequence goes on from CAVXWA010000023.1 coordinate 8,467, forward strand.
GCCAGTGCGCGAGGTTGTAGGCGGCATCGAGATACGGCAGCACGAGCGAATCGAAGCGAGTGCTTTTCGCTGGGTCGTGGCGGAGCGGTCCGTCGGGCGCGTTGATGGGCATAAGAGGTATACCGCTGTTAACGGCACTTTATTCCAAGTCCGTGTCGTTAGCGTGCAAGCGGCGTACCGGTGGGAATAGATCCGCGGGTCTTCCGGTAATGCAGGGTGAGGGGCGCGTTCGATCGACGCCCGCATTCCGAATGGCCGCAGGGCCACCCAGCCTGGAGATTCCGATCATGCGCGACACAGATGACAACGAAGTCGGCGGCCGACGCCAATTCCTCACATGCATGGCCTGGGCAGGGGCGGGCACGCTATGGCTGATGAAGGGCGGCGTGCTGCATGCCCAGCCCCTGGGTGATGGAGGCGCGGCGGCAGCGGCGGACGCCAGCTTCAGCTTCGTGCAGATCAGCGATTCGCATATCGGCTTTCACAAGGCGCCAAACATGGATGTGGCATCCACGCTTCGCGCGTCGCTGGCGATGGTCAATGCTCAGCCGGCGCGGCCGGATTTCATGCTGCACACGGGCGACCTCACCCATCTGTCGAAACCCGAGGAGTTCGACACGCTGGCCGAACTCATGCGCGAGGCGCGTATCGACAAGGTCTTCTACGTGCCTGGCGAACACGATGTGATTGGCGATGACGGCGCCGAGTTTTTCCGCCGCTTTGGCGAGCGGCAGCAGTCCGGCGGCTGGTACAGCTTCGATGGCATCGCGGCGTGCATTTTGTCGGCCTGATCAATGTGCTGAATCTCAAGGCCGGCGGGCTGGGGATACTGTGGGTGCGGGAACAACTGGCGTGGCTGAAAAAGGATCTGGCGGGCCGTTCCGCCGAGACGCCGCTGGTGGTGTTTGCGCATATGCCGCTGTGGCCTTTGTATCCGCCGTGGGGCTGGGGTACGGACGACAGCGCCGAAGCCATGGGATACCTGCGCCGGTTCGGTTCGGTCAGCGTGCTCAATGGCCATATCCACCAGATCCAGCAGAAGGTGGAGGGCAACATCACGTTCTACACGGCGCGTTCCACCGCCTATCCTCAACCCGCGCCGGGCGTGGGGCCGGCTCCGGGGCCGTTGAAGGATATCGCGTCGGATGCGCTGCATGGCTACCTCGGCATCCGTGAGGTGCGCCATGTGAAGGGTGGGCACGTGCTTGCGGTCACCGACGAGGCCTTGTCATGAACCGGCGAAGATCAGCTTGCGGCTCTTGTACTCGGCGCGTGCTGCTGTGGTCATGGCCTGGGCCTGCCGTGGCAGCAGGCGTATCAGGCGCTACGAAGGCGACGACGTATCAGGTCGAGATACGCAACTTTGCCTTTACGCCGCATACGTTGACGGTGCCGGTCGGTACTCGTGTCGTGTGGACCAATCGGGATGACGAACCTCACCTCATCACCAGCGCGGGTGGGATGTTTGCTCCCTCGCACGCGTTGGATACCAGCGACAGCTATGCCGTCACGTTCGCCAAACCCGGCACGTACGCGTACTACTGTTCGATTCACCCGATGATGGTCGGAACCGTCATCGTGCAGTGATGGGGCGCTTGGGCCATCGAAGCGATAGATGTCCATGGCCAGCAGGCCGTACTCGATGCCGGCATCGATACGCTCCGCTGTGGCGTGAGGACCCGCCGCGCCCAGTGCCACGAACAGGGGCAGCAGGTGTTCGTCGGTGGGGTGTGCCCGTTCGGCGAAGGGGGCCTGGCGGCGATAGTCGAGCAGGGCGTCGACGTCGCCTTGCGCCAGTTTGCGCTCGATCCATTCGATGAACGGGCGCACGTAGGGAGCTTCGCGCTCCTCGCTATAGCCGGCGCGGAAGTCGTGCAGGTTATGCGTGATGCTGCCCGAGCCGATCACCAGCACGCCTTGCTCGCGCAGCGGCGCCAAGGCGCGACCCACGGCGTACTGATGTGCCGGCCCCAGCGCGGGCTGGATGGACATCGGCACGACCGGAATATCGGCGTCGGGATAGAGCAGGCGCAGCGGCACCCAGGCACCATGGTCGAGCCCCTGGGTGGGGTCGAGCGTCGTGGCCAGTCCCGCCTTGTCGAGCAGCTCGGTCACTTGCGCAGCAAGTTCCGGAGCGCCTGGCGCCGGGTACTGAATGGCGAACAGCTCGCGTGGAAAGCCGGCGAAGTCGTGGATGGTTTCCGGCCGCGCCGCGCCACCGACTTGCGGCTGCCGGGCGAGCCAGTGCGCGCTTGCGATAACAACGGCCTTGGGGCGCGGCAGGCAGCGCGCCAGTTCTGCCAGACGCGCGCCGATCTGCCGCGGCTGGATCGCGGTCATCGGGGAGCCGTGGGAGATATACAGGCTGGGTAGGGTGGTCATGGTGGTCACCTTGGGGACCACCCTAGGGTAAGGGCGCTGGGCGACATTGCTGCGTGCTTATGGTGAACAATGAGTCACGCCACTCGAACGATCGCGCCACCCGACCGTCATTCCGGCATGGGCCGGAATGACGGTCGGTCGAGCGTCCCGGCTTACTTTGCGCGGCGCGGCGGCTTGCCGCCGCCATGGCCATGCGGGCGTGGCTTGCCGCCACCGCCGCCCGGCTTCTTGAAGCCGCCCGGACGGTAACCGCCACCAGGACGGCGCGGAGCGGCTTCTTCGGCGCCGGTGTCGTTGCCGTCCCATTCCTTGATGCGCAGCTGCTGCTGGCTCACCCACACCTTTTGCAGGTGCTGGAACACTTCCGCCGGCATGCCGTCGGGCAGGTCGATCAGGCTGTATTCGCCGCGGATGCTCAGGCGACCGATAAAGCCGCTTTCCAGTCCCGCTTCATTGGCGATGGCGCCGATGATGTTGCCGGGCTTCACGCCGTGTTCGTGGCCGACTTCGACCCGATAGGTACGCTTGCCTTCCTCGGTGTGGTGCGGACGCACCGGACGCGCCACGAACTCGCGCGGACCGCTGTCACGGTCGCGGTCACGCGGGCGATGCTCGCGCTCGCCACGATCATGGCTGCCCGATTCGCGGGTGTGCTCACGCGTGTGCTCGCGTGGGGTGTGCTCGCGCTTCGGCGGCGGCGCCAGCAGCAGCGGCTGGCCGCCTTGCGCAATCCGCGCCAGCGCGGCGGCAATTTCGATCGCCGGAATGTCGTGTTCCTGCTCGTACTGTTCGATCAACTGCTGGAACACGTCCAGCTCGCCGGCGCGAGCGTGTCGCCGATGCGCTGCTTGAACTTCGCGATGCGCTGGTCGTTGACGTCCTCGACGCTCGGCAGCTTCATCTCCTCGATCGGCTGACGCGTCGCGCGCTCGATCGCGCGCAGCATGCCGCTTCTCGCGCGGCGTGACGAACAGGATCGCCTCGCCGCTGCGGCCCGCGCGACCGGTGCGGCCGATGCGATGCACGTACGCTTCGGTGTCGTACGGGATGTCGTAGTTGAGCACGTGGCTGATGCGCTCGACGTCGAGTCCGCGCGCGGCGACGTCGGTCGCGACCAGGATGTCGAGCTTGCCGTCCTTGCAGCTGCTGGATCGTGCGCTCGCGCTGCGCCTGCACGATGTCGCCGTTGATCGCGGCGGCGGAAAAGCCGCGCGCCTGCAGCTTCTCCGCGAGCTCCTCGGTCGCCTGCTTGGTGCGCGCGAAGACGAGCATCGCGTCGAACGTCTCGGCTTCGAGGATGCGCGTCAGCGCGTCGAGCTTGTGCAGGCCGCTGACGCACCAGTAGCGCTGGCGGATGTTGGTGGCCGTGGTCGTCTTCGACTTGATCGTGATCTCGACCGGTTCGCGCAGGTAGCGTCTGCGCGATGCGGCGGATCGGCGCCGGCATCGTCGCCGAGAACAGCGCGATCTGCCGCGTCGGCGGCGTCTTCTTCAGCACCGTCTCGACGTCGTCGATGAAACCCATGCGCAGCATCTCGTCGGCTTCGTCGAGCACCAGGGATCGTAGCTCGGACAGATCCAGCGAGCCGCGCTCCAGATGATCGATCACGCGGCCCGGGCGTGCCGACGACGACATGCACGCCGCGCTTCAGACCGCTGAGCTGCGGGCCGTAACTCTGGCCGCCGTAGATCGGCAGCACGTGGAAGCCGGGCAGCTGCGCCGCGTAGCGCTGGAACGCCTCGGCGACCTGGATGGCCAGCTCGCGCGTCGGCGCCAGCACCAGCGCCTGCGGCTTGCGTCTGGCTCGAGATCGATGCGCGACAGCATCGGCAGCGCGAACGCGGCGGTCTTGCCGGTGCCGGTCTGCGCCTGGCCGAGCACATCGCGACCTTCGAGCAGCGGCGGAATCGTCGCGGCCTGGATCGGCGATGGCGACTCGTAGCCGACGTCGGTCAGTACGCGCAGCACATCCGGATGAAGGCCAAGCGCAGCGAAGCCGGCGGCTGCCGGCTGGGAATCGGAAGACGGGGAGGACATGGGGGAACCTCGACATGGCATGCACGTGGGCATGCGGGAGAATGGCGGTATTGTAGCAGGCTACCCCGCCCAAGCCGGTCTTTTTTGGGCTTTTGTCCCCCCATCTGTAGAGGAAAATTCATGTCTGGACGTCTTGACGGTCGTGTCGCGCTGGTCACCGGTGCATCTTCCGGCATTGGCGAGGCCACCGCGCTGGCGTTGGCCGAGGCTGGCGCCCGGGTAGCCATAGCGGCCAGGCGCCGCGATCGACTGGAAGCCTTGGCCGTGAAGCTCGAGGCGCTGGGCGCTGAGCCCACCGTGCTGGTGGCTGACCTGAGCTCGGAAGCCGAAGCGCAACGCGTCGTCGCCGACACCGAAGCACGCTATGGTCGGCTGGATATTCTCGTGAACAATGCGGGTGTGATGTATCTGGAACCGGTGGTTGATGCCGATCTGGGCCGCTGGCGGCGCATGCTTGAACTCAACGTGCTCAGCCTGATCGCATCCACCCAGGCCGCGTTGCCTGGCATGCGCAGCCGTCGTGATGGCCACATCGTGAATATTTCGTCCACGGCAGGTCGTGTCGCCAACCCCAATGCGGCTGGCTATGCGGCGACCAAGTTCGGCGTGGTGGCTTTCTCCGAGGCGCTGCGTCGCGAGGTCTATCAGCACAACATCCGCGTCACGGTGATTGAGCCGGGCGCGGTGGCGACGGAGCTGCGTGAGCATATCGGCCATGCCGAGGTGCAGGCCGCCATCAATGCCTGGGCCGAAGGCATGCGCCAACTGCAGGGCAGCGATGTCGCAGACGCCATCGTGTTTTGCGTCTCGCGTCCCGCACACGTCAACATCAACGAAGTGTTGATGCGGCCCACCGATCAGGAGCGCTGAACGCGTCTATCATCGCGATCCATGCGAGGACAGGGAGAACCACCATGAGCGAGATCGAGACGATCTCCGAACAGCGTTGCCATGATGGCGTACAGGGTTTCTATCGCCATCATTCGGAAAGCTGCGGTGGGCCGATGCGTTTCGCCGTCTATCAACCGCCGCAGGCAGCGCGCGAGGCGTGCCCGGTGCTGTACTTTCTTGCGGGGCTCACCTGCACGGAGGAAACCGCCACGATCAAGGCCGGCGCGCAGCGTTTCGCGGCCGAGCTGGGCTTGATCCTGGTGATGCCGGATACCAGTCCGCGCCATACGGGCATCGACGGCGCGACTGGCGACTGGGAATTCGGCGAAGGTGCGGGTTTCTATGTCGACGCCACGCAGTCACCATGGGCGTCGCGTTTTCGCATGCACAGCTATATCGCCAGCGAATTGCCCGCGTTGCTCAAACGACAGTTTCCGGTGGATGCAGGGCGCGCAGGCATAACGGGTCACTCGATGGGCGGACATGGTGCGCTGACCGTGGCTCTTCGGCATCCGCAGCAATTTCGTTCGGTGTCTGCGTTCGCGCCGATCGTCGCGCCCAGTCAGGTCCCGTGGGGACAAAAGGCGCTTCCCGTTATCTGGGCGAAGACACCGCCGCCTGGGCCGACTATGACGCGTGCGAGCTGGTGCGGCGGCACACGTTCGGCGGCACGATCCTGATCGATCAGGGTGAGGCGGATGGCTTCCTCGCCACCCAGCTCAAGCCCGAGCTGTTCGATCAGGCATGTGCCGAGGGTGGGCAGTCGCTGTTGCTGCGTCGGCATGCGGGCTACGACCACAGCTACTACTTCATTGCCAGTTTCATCGAGGATCACCTGCGGCATCACGCCGAGGCGTTGGGGCGCCTGTGAATCTGCTTTATCCGTTCACCACCGAGCGTACGCTGATCCGGGTGGTGGAGCCGGCGGACGCATCACTGCTGCTGCGTTACCGGCTGCAGAACCGCGACTATCTGGCGCCGTGGGAACCATTGCGCGATTCGGCGTACTACACGCTGGGGCATTGCACGCAGACGCTGGCCGATTCGCGTGAAGCGGTGCGCTGCGATCGTGCGTATCCGTTCTTCGTGCTCGATCTGGCCGGCAACGAGATCTTGGGCTGCTTTACCTTTGCCAATGTCGTGCGGGGTGCATTCCAGGCCTGCCATCTCGGCTACAGCATCGCCGGGCATCGACAAGGACAGGGGCTGATGCGGGAGTCGTTACGGGCAGCTCTGGATTGGGCTTTCGGCGAGCTCGACCTGCATCGCGTCATGGCCAACTACATGCCGCGAAACGAGCGCAGCGCACGGCTATTGCAGCATCTTGGCTTCGAGCAGGAAGGCTATGCAAAGCGCTATCTGCAGATCGCTGGCGTGTGGGAAGACCACGTGCTCACCTCGCGTATTCGCGCCGAGTAACGCCGGGCGGCCCCTGTAGGAGCGCACCCTGTGCGCGAAAAGCCTACGAAGCAGTAACCCTGCAACACTTATCGCGCACAGGGTGCGTTCCTACATAGGGTGTTGTGTGCCCCAGCCCTCTCCCCGCAAGGGAGAGGGGGAAAGCGCCAGTTCAGGCCTTCGCCGCCGGGCGACGACGGCGCTGACGGTTGCGGTTGCCTTCGGCAGGACGCTCGCTGCTGCCGTGCGGATGAGCGGGATTGTGGGGGCGATAGCTGCTGCCCTGCGGACGACCGCCTTGCGGGCGACCCTGGCGCTGCGGGCGCTGGCCCTGGCCGCCCTGCACCGGACGCGGTGCACCGGCGTCGAGGCGCAGCGGATGCGAGGGCTCGAAGCCGGGGACGTCGCTGATCGCGATGTCCTGCTTGAGCAGCTTGCGGATATCGCGCAACAGGCCCGATTCCTCGTGGCTGACCAGCGACACGGCCATGCCATCGGCGCCGGCGCGTCCCGTACGCCCGATCCGGTGGATGTAGTCCTCGGGGACATTGGGAAGATCGAAGTTGACGACGTGAGGCAACTGGTCGATGTCGATGCCGCGCGCTGCGATATCCGTGGCGACCATCACTGCGACCTTGCCGGCCTTGAAGTCGGCGAGTGCGCGCGTGCGTACGTTCTGGCTCTTGTTGCCGTGCATCGCCAGCCGCGCGGATCCCTCGCTCTCGAGCGAGCGAACGAGCTTGTCGGCGCCATGCTTGGTCCTGGTGAAGACCAGGACCTGTGCCAGCGGTTGTGACCGCACCAGCCACGCGGCAGCAGCTTGCTCTTTTGGCGTCGTCGATTCACCGGATGGACGCGTTGCGCGATCATGTCGACCGTCGAATTCGGCGGCGTCACTTCGATCGTTGCGCGGCCGATTCAGGAGCTTCTCGGCAAAGGCCTTGATCGGTCGGTGCGAACGGTCGCGGAAAAGAGCAGGTTTTGCCGCTGCTTCGGGAGCATCGCGAGGACCCGCTTGACGTCGGGAATGAACCCCATGTCGAGCATGCGGTCCGCTTCGTCCAGCACGAAGATCTCGACTCGCGCAAAATTCACGTTGCCCTGGCCATAGTGATCGAGAGCCGGCCGGGCGTGGCCACCAGGATGTCGACGCCGCGCCGTAGGTGCGCGACTCTGCGGTCCGAACCCCACGCCACCGAACAGGGCCATCGATGTGAGTTTCGGATGCCTGCCGTACGTCTTGATGGGAACGCCTCGACCTGCGCGGCAAGCTCGCGAGTCGGCGTGAGGATCAGCGCACGCGGTGACTTACGCGAAGCGGCGGCGTGCAGCGGCGGATTCGTCGATAGCCGCTGCAGCATCGGCAGGACGAAACCCGCAGTCTTGCCGGTGCCGGT
>CAVXWA010000024.1:0-17300 GCA_963765335.1 uncultured Gammaproteobacteria bacterium
CATGACGTCGGATTGGGACAATGGCGGTTGGCACCTGCTGGCTGGCCAGAACTGGTCGCTGATCACGCTCAACAGCAAGGGCATTACGCCGCGTACCGAGCTGACCCCGCCGCAGATCGATGCCCAGTACATCCCGGGCTTCACCTGGACGCGTCAGCCGCAGATTCGCCTGGTCAAGGATTGGAACAAGACGTGGTGGCTGGGTGTCTCGCTCGAGAACCCGCAGACCACGTTCTACACCAGCCCGAACCAGGCCAAGGCGCCGGTGCAGTCGGTCTACAACATTGCGGCCGGCTCGAACTTCAATTCGGCCAACACGTTGTCGCTTAACCACATCCCCGATGTGGTCGTGAAGCTGGCCGTGGATCCGGGCTTCGGTCATTACGAACTGTTCGGCCTCGGCCGCGCGTTCTATAACCGCTACAACGGTTCGAACCAAGACACGTACGGTGGCGGCGTTGGTATCGGCATGGTCCTGCCGCTGATCGACAAGCAGCTCGACTGGCAGTTCTCGGGCATGACCGGCAAGGGCATTGGCCGTTACGGCAGCGCTGGCATGCCGGACGTGACCTTCAGCCCGAACGGCAACCTCGCTCCGATCCGCGAGAACATGCTGTTGACCGGTCTGACCTGGCACGCCAATTCCGACATCGACGTCTATGCGTTCGGCGGCCGCGAAGAACAGGACAAGAAGGACTTCCTGTACAAGGGCGTTGCGCTGGGCCTGGGCAACCCCGCTTACAACAACAGCGGTTGCAACATCGAGGGCGCGCCTGCTGCTACCTGCGTAGGCAACAGCAAGAACGTCTGGCAGGGCACGCTGGGCTTCTGGTGGAAGTTCTACCAGGGCAAGTTCGGCCGCATGCAGTTCGGCGCGCAGTACTCGCACACCGAGCGCGAAGCCTTCGCCGGTCAAGGCTACGTCAACAACGTGCTGGTCAACGGCGCAGCGTCGCCGACGGCCAAGGAAAACATGTTCTTCACCAGCTTCCGCTACTACCCGTTCTAAGCGGTACGGTTATCGCAAGGGAGTTCTACCCAAGGATGGAGAAACGGCGGGCATGATGCCCGCCGTTTCTGTTTTTTGGCGCGAGGTGAGGTCGCGTCGACGAGACTGCGCGTCGCCTGATTTTCCTGACCACCACATAGCAGGTCGTTCGAAGGTCCTACGGCCCCTCATACCCCACGAACGGGCTCTGGGCTCGGGGCAGTTCGCTAGCGAGCCCGCGGGGCAGCTTGGTTCATGGCGGTATCGCTGCCGGGCAGCTCGCTGCTGTCCCAGCCACCGCCCAGTGCGCGAATCAGATCCACACTGGCCTGCAGGCGGCGGGTACGCACCTGCTCGGCATTGCGTTCTGCCTGAAGCGTGGCGGTTTGCGCACTGACGACGTCGAGATAGTTCACCGCGCCTTCGCGATAGCGATTGGTAGCGATGGTCTGCGAATCGCGCGCGGCGCTGGCAGCGTCGTCTTCCTGACTCGCTTCCTTGCCGAGTTGCTGCAGCAGGGTGAGGTTGTCTTCCACCTGCTGGAACGCACCCAGCACGGTTTCCCGATACTGACCTGCCGCCGCGTCGAGATTCGCCTGAGCCGCCTGAACCTTGGAATGGCGCAGGCCACCATCAAACAGGCTCATGGCCAGATCAGGGCCGAGTGCCCAGTAGCGGTTGCCCGCGCTGAGCAGGCTGCCCATGCCGGTGTTCTGCCAGCCCAATACGGCGGAGAGACTCAAGCGCGGAAAGAATGCGGCGCGCGCGACGCCGATTTCTGAGTTGGCAGCAAAGACACGACGCTCCGATGCTGCGATATCAGGGCGTCGCTGCAGCAGCACGGAAGGTACGCCCAGCGGTATGGCTGGCACCTGCATCGGTGCATCCGATGCGGCGAGCGAGAAGCTCGACGCGGGTTGCCCTGTCAGGCTGGCGATGGCGTGCTCGGTGAGCGCACGCTGCGCCTCCACTTCGGACACCTGCGCCATCGCATCGGACAGCTGGGTCTTGGCGCGGCTGACGTCAAGCCCGGAGGCAACGCCGCCTTCGAAACGGCGCTGAGTGAGATCGAGACCCTGGCGATAAGCGTCCAGCGTGTCCTTGAGAATGCGTGCCTGCACGTCATAGCCGCGCAAGCGCACATACTGGTCGGCCAGCTGCGCCTCGAGGCTCAGCTTGGCGGAGGCCAGATCGCCTGCCGCAGCGGCCTCGTCGGCTTTTCCTGCGGCAACCTCGTTGCGCACGCGTCCCCACAAGTCCAGCTCATAGGGCGCACCAAAGCCCAGCGTGTTTGCGCTGTACTCATTGGGCTGGTCGCTGCCACGCAGGGGACGATTGTCGGATTGGCGGTTGCGCAGCGTGCTGGCCTCGACACCCAGGTGCGGGTAGAGATCCGCGCGGACTTCGCCTACCACGGCGCGTGCGGCGTCATAGCGCGCCAGTGCCACGGACAGGCTGGGATTGGATGCGTCGAGCTGCTTTTCCAATCGGTCCAGCTCGTCGTTGCCATAGACCGACCACCACGGTCCGCGCGAGGCGCTGTCGGCTGGGTTAGCGGGCGACCAGAGTCCGTCCTGGGTCTGGCCGGCATACGCGACGGGCAGCGGTCCGACATCCGGTTTCTGATACGTCGGCGCCAACGAACACGCGGGCAGCACACTGACCAGCGCAAGCGGCAACAGGCGCCTTAGTGAGCAGGAAAGATGGGAGAGTGCGAGGGCCATGGGCTACTCCGTCTTCACTTTGCCGTCAGTCGTGTCGGTGGCGCTCGCCACTTGCACGCGGTCGCCCTGCATCAGGGAATCAGGCGGATGGTTGATGATGCGGTCGCCCGGGCGCAGGCCTTTGTCTATCTGCAGGCGATCGCCCAAGTCCAGCGCAATATGCACATCACGCAGCTCGGCCTTGCCATCCGTCCCCAACACGGCAACCTGGGGCCCTTGCGCGCGGAAGATCAGTACGGTCGCCGGCACCGTCATGGTGTGGCTGGCGTCGCTCAGCGGCAGATGTACTTCGGCATAGGCGCCGGGCAGCAGTCCGCCCTCGCTGTTGTCCACTTCGAATTGCGCGAGCAGGCTGCCCGAGGCCTGATTGACCGCGCCGGAATTGCCGATCAGATGGCCCGTGAACTGCACGCCCGGATGGTCAGGTACGTCAAGCTGCACGCTCATGCCCGGCTTGATCGAATCGGCATAGCCCTGCGGTATTTCCACATACAGGCGCATGCGGCTGGTGTCGGAGACCGTGAACAGCGGCGCGCTGTTGTCGCTATTGGTGCTGATCAGGTCACCGATGTCCGTATTGCGCGCCGTCACCGTGCCGGCAAATGGCGCGGTGACGTGTTTGAACGCTTCGAGCGCGGCGATACGGTCCACATCCGCCTGCGCCGCGAGTACGTTCGCCTCCGCCGCCTCGGCTTCGCCGGCCTTTTCATCGGCTTCCTGTTTGGACACCGAATTGGAGCTGAGCAGGTTCTTCCAGCGCTTGTCGGTCAACGCGGCGAGTCGCGCATTGGCCCTGGCTCGCGCCAGCCCAGCCTTGGCCTGTTCGAACTGCTGGTCAAGTTCGGGCGTGTCGATCTCTGCCAGGGATTCACCGGCGGTGACCGGACTGCCAATGTCACGACTCCAACTCTTCAGATAGCCGCCTACACGCGCATGGATGGGCGCACTGATCCATGCATCCAGGTGACCGGGCAGGGTGGTCGCCTGTTTGCCGGTACCGACCCCCGGTTCGATCACCTGCACGCTGGGCACGACTTGGGCGTCGGTCCATGTCACGACGCGGTGGTAGTCGTAGGCGCGTACCGACATGCCGGCAATGGTGGCGACAATGGCCAGGCCCAGGCCGATGCGCAGGGCGCGGCCCAGCTTCGGTGGTCGCTGCGGCGTGGCAACGTGGGCGTCATGCGACATGGACAGCATCTCCAAGCAGGGAATCGGGGGTCGCCTGCGCCTGTTCACGACCGTGCACGAGACTGAAGATCACCGGCACGAACAGCAGGGTGGCGAAGGTGGCAAACAGCAGGCCGCCGATCACGGCCCGGCCCAAGGGTGAATTCTGTTCCTGGCTCAGGGCCATCGGCAGCATGCCGATGATCATCGCCAGCGCGGTCATGCAGACCGGACGGAAACGCGTGAAGCCCGCTTCGAGCGCCGCCTTCATCGCGTCGCCGTGTTCGGCGAGGCGTTCGCGGCAGAAGCTGACCACCAGGATCGAGTTGGCGGTGGCCACGCCCATGCACATGATCGCGCCCGTGAGTGCGGGTACCGACAAGGTGGTGTGGGTGAGGAACAGCATCCACACGATGCCGGCCAGCGCTGCGGGAAGGGCGGTGATGATCACGAACGGATCGAGCCAGGACTGGAAGTTCACCACGATCAGCAGATAGATCAGCACGATCGCGCCGACCAAGCCGAAGATCAGGCCGCTGAAGGCTTCATTCATGGTGCCGACCTGCCCGTGCAGGCTCACCACCGTGCCCTGGGGGCGGCTCGGCGCGAACTGCGCGAGCACCTTCTGTACATCGCTGGCGACCGCACCGAGGTCACGATCCTGCACCGACGCGTAGATGTCGTACGACGGCATGATGTTGTAGTGCGACACCACCGCGGCACTGGGGACGCGCGTAAACGTGGCAATGCCGCCGAGAATCTGGCTGGCGCCCTTGCCATCCGGCGTCACCGGCAAGCTGGCGATATCGGCCATGCTGTCCATCTTGTACTGCGGCGTGGCCGCGACAATCGGATACGACACGCCGCTCTTCGGATTCAGCCAGAACGCCGGCGCCACCTGCGAACTGCCAGCCAGCGACGCGACCATGCTGTTGGTGACGTCGCGCTCCGTAATGCCCAGCTCGTCGGCACGCGTGCGATTGACCTGCACATTGAGCTGCGGATAGCTGATGCTCTGCTGCAGGCGTACATCGGCGATGCCGGGCACTTCGCGCAGGTGCTTCATGATCGCCATCGCATAGGCCTGGTTCGCGGCGAGGTCGCGACCGGCGATGGAGACATCGAGCGGTGCGGGCGCGCCGAAGTTGAGGATCTGCGAGCTCATGTCGGCAGGCAGGAACGCGAACTGCGTACCCGGGAATTCGCGTGGCAGGCGCGCACGCAGTTGCTTCACGAAGTCGGCCGTCGGTGCGTGACCTTCCTTCAGCACCACCTGGATATCGCCATCCTGCGGACCGATGGTGCCGCTGCTGTTGTAGACCATGTTCACGCCGCTGAGCGGCAGGCCGATATTGTCGATCACCGTGTCCAGTTGATCTCGCGGGATGACTTTGCGGATGGCCGCTTCGATGTGATCGAACTCGGCCGCGGTCTCTTCCACACGTGTCCCCATGGGGGCACGCACATGCAGGGCAATGGAGCCTGCATCGACGTCGGGGAAGAAGTCGCGCCCCAGCAATGGCACCAGTGCGAACGATGCCACGACGAAGCCGAGGAAACCCAGGATGAAGCGACGGCGATGCGCGAGGGCGATGGTCAGCGTGGCGTGGTAGACGTCACGGACATGCGCGAAGCGATGTTCGAAGCGTTGCTGGAACGACACCATGGCCGCGACCAGCGCGTTGCGTCGACGCGGCGGATGTTGATCGCCTTCATGATGATTGATGTAGGCATCTTCGGGATGATCGCCGGCACCCGTCTCGACGTGGTGCGGTTTCAGCAGGTACATCGCCAGGGTCGGCACCAGGGTGCGCGAAAGGATGAAGGACGACACCATGGCGAAGATCACCGCCAGCGCCATTGGACGGAACAGGAAGCCGGCGATGCCGTCGAGCATGAACATCGGCACGAATACGATGCAGATGCACAGCAGCGAGACAAAGGCGGGCGTCACGATCTGCTTGGCGCCATCCATGATGGCGCTGTGCACGTCCTTGCCCTGTTCGAGATGCCAGTTGATGTTCTCGATGGTCACCGTGGCATCGTCGACCAGGATGCCGACGGCCAAGGCGAGGCCGCCCAACGTCATCACGTTCAGCGTTTGACCGGTGGCCGAGAGCAGGGCGAGCGCCGACAGGATCGACAGCGGGATTGATACCGCAATGATCACCGTCGAGCGCCAGCTGCCCAGGAATACCAGGATCATCACCGACGTAAGCAGCGCGGCAATGATGCCCTCGCGCGCCACCGAGGTGATGGCCGCCTTGACGAAGATCGACTGGTCGCTGAGCAAGGAGATTTTCAGCGTATCCGGCAAGGATTCCTTGAGCAGGGGCAGCAGCTGCTTGATGCCTGCCACCACCGAAAGCGTGGAAGCATCGCCGACCTTCAGCGCCGGCATCAGCACCGCGCGATGGCCGTCCACGCGTACCACGTTGGTCTGCGGCGCAGCACCGTCGCGCACATGGGCCACCTCGCCAATGGTGATGGTGGCACCGTGGACCGTCTTCACCGGCAGCTGGTTGAGCTCGTTGACCGCCTCGGGGCTGTTGTTGAGCTGGACGTGGTACTCGTAGGTGCCGATCTTGGCCGTGCCCACCGGGATGATCTGGTTTTGCGCGGCCAGCGCGTTGCTCACGTCCTGCGCGGACAAGCCTTTCGCCGCCAGCGATTGGGGGTCCAGATCCAGCGTGACCTGGCGCTGAGCGCCGCCATACGGCGTGGGCACCGCCACGCCAGGCACCGAGGTCAAGGTCGGGCGCATCAGGTTCAGGCCGAGGTCGAGAATTTTCGACTCGGACAGCGCCTTGCTCGACAACGCCATCTGCAGGATCGGCACGGTGGAGGCGTTGTAGTTGAGGATCAGCGGTGGCGTGATGCCCGGCGGCATCTGCTTGAGCACGGTCTGCGAGATCGAGGTGACCTGGGCGGTGGCGGTGCGGATGTCCACGCCGGGCTGGAAAAAGATCTTCACGATGCCCATGCCGGGCAGCGACTGCGATTCGATGTGCTCGATATTGTTGACCGAGGTGCTCAGCTGGCGCTCGTAGTAGTAAACGACGCGGCCTGACATCTGATCGGGCGGCAAGCCGTTGTACGACCACACCACGCTGATCACCGGAATGCCGATGTTCGGGAAGATGTCGGTAGGCGTGCGGAACGCGGCCAGCGGGCCGGCGATGAGAATCAGCACCGCCAGGACGATGAAGGTGAGCGGTCGCGCTAAAGCGATTCGAACAAGACCAAGCATGGGGCAGTTCCGGTGATACGTCGGCGCGATGGCGCCGCGGCGCGACGGCTATGCCGTCACATCGGTAAGAGCGGGACGGATACGGGCGCTAGCGGGGTGGTCCAGCGCTGGTTGGGGTGCGGCGGCAAGTGCTCATGTCATGGCTCGATGCAAGGCCAGGGGCCCAATGCAGCCATGATCGCAAGGCAATCTTGTGGAAACCTTTTGGGTGGCTGAAGGAGGGCTGGGCTGCGACTAAAGGCCCTGATCGCGCGGAGCACCCTCGCATCGTCATTCCAGCCAAAGCTGGAATGACGATGCGGGAGCGTTGATGGGTCCGGGCCGTGGCCTCAGCTGGGCTCTGCTTCCATGCGAATGCGCACCCGCAAGCCCCGCCCCAACGGCGACTCCAGCAGCTCGATCGAGGCATCGTGCAGCTCGATCGCACGCTGCACGATACTGAGGCCCAGGCCAAACCCCCGGGTGGCGCTTTCCACCTCGCGATGGAAGCGCTGGAACACGGCCTGTCGCCGCCCTTCCGGTATGCCGGGGCCGTTGTCGCAGATATCGATCACCGCCTGTTGTCCCTCGCGGCGGATCGCCACCTCGACCTGGCCTTCGTCCTCGGTGTAGCGCAGCGCGTTTTCGATCAAGTTGCGCAACATGGCGGTCAATGCCACCTCATGCCCCAGCACCATCAGCGGCGTGTCCTCGTGGTTGAGACTCAGCGCGATGTCTTTCTCGGCAATCAATGGGGCCAGTTCCTCGATGACTTCGATAGCGATGCGGGACAGATCCAGCCGGATGCGTTGCTGCGACGCCGCGCCTGCTTCGAGTCGCGCCATCGCCAGGATCTGTTCGATGCGGCGCCCCAGTCGCGCCATGCTCTGCTGCGCATGGCGCACGGTGAATTCGATCTCGGCCTGATCGTCGGCGATCATCGCGCTTTCCAGATGGATCATGGTGGCGGCCAGTGGTGTGCGCAGTTCGTGGGCCACATCGGTGGCGAAGCGATGCTCACGCTCCAGTGCGTCTTCCAAGCGTTCCAGTTGCTGATTCAGCGCCGAGATCAAGGGCTTGATCTCCTGCGGTGCGTAGTTGAGCGGCATCGGCTTGCGGCTGCCCGGGGTGCGCCGGTCCAGCAACTGAGTCAGCAAGGCGACGGGGCGTAATCCTCGTTTGACCGCGAAGCTCACCAGCAGGGCGAGCAGCGGGAGGCCTATCAAGAGGGGCAGGGTGTGTTCTATCACCAGGCCGCGCGCGATATCGAGACGGTTGTCGGAGCGTTCCCCGATACGGATGACCAGGTTGGCGCGGTTTTGCATGGTAAACATGCGCCACAGCCCACCATCGTGCTGTATGTCGCGGAAGCCGCGTTCGTCGCTGGTGGGCGGCGGCAGGTCGGCCAGGTTCGAGGTGGCGGCAATCAGTTCGCCCTGCGGGTCATACGCCTGAAAACCCACCTCGGGTTCGTAATTGTGAGGATGCACCGAGACCACGACGCCGTGATGATGGGCATCGCCGTTTTGTGGAATGCCGGGCAGGTCGGCCTCATGCATCGGCAGCTGGCCATGGGCGATGAGGGTGCCCAGGGTGCGGCCGGCCTGGGCCAGGCGCCCGTCCAGCAATTCATTCATCTCGCGCAGTTCGCGGCGATAGCTGATCCAGCCGAGCGGGATCAGCACGACCACCATCACGGCGATGATCAGCAAGGTCAGGCGCGTGCGAAGGCTGGCGGTGTGCGGTGTCATTTGGGTTCGCGCGGAATCATGTAGCCGATACCGCGTACGGTATGGATCACGTCGGTGCTAAGTTTGCGTCTCAGCCAATGCACCTGGACTTCGATGGCATTGCGCTCGACGACGGTGTCCAGGCCATAGA
The DNA here is from genome assembly GCA_963765335.1 of uncultured Gammaproteobacteria bacterium. Lineage (GTDB taxonomy): Bacteria > Pseudomonadota > Gammaproteobacteria > Xanthomonadales > Rhodanobacteraceae > Dyella. The sequence continues at coordinate 8,993 of CAVXWA010000024.1, forward strand.
CCGAGTTTTCCAGCGTCTCCCGGCGCACGATACGTCCCGCGCGCTCCATCAGCACGCGCAGCACGCCGAATTCACGGCGGGTCAGGCTCACCCGTTCGCCACGAAATTCCACTTCGGCAGTGGCCAGATTGAGGCGCAAGCCGCCCACTTCGACCAGGTTGTCGGCCAGTCCTTGCGTGCGCCGCGTGAGTGAGCGAATGCGTGCGGCCAGCTCGCCGAGATGAAACGGCTTCACCAGGTAATCATCGGCACCCAGGTCCAGTCCGCGTATGCGCATTTCAAGCGCATCGCGTGCCGTCATGACCAGTACGGGGGTTTTCACACCAGAGCGGCGCGCCTCGGCGAGTACTTCCAGGCCGTCCTTGCCGGGCAGGCCCAGATCCAGCAGAACGAGGTCGACCGGGTCGCCACGCAAGGCCTCCGTGGCCTCGCGCCCGTCGCGCAGCCAGGTCACCGCGTAGGACTGATGCTCCAGCGCATGCCTGATGGCCGCACCCAGCTCGGCATCGTCTTCTACCAGCAGGATATGCATGCCATAACACCTGTCTCGGCCCGGGGAGAGCGCGGCACGAGCCATCGCCCGTTGCCATGATCCGCAACCATCCTTTTGTGGATCTTTTGCCGGAGTTGCGGGCGCCGGGTGCCATCACGTTGGCGCGTGAGATGCGTCCCGTCAATCGTTGCCTTGGCGGGTGGTTTCCCCAAAAAGAAAGACGGCGGGCTGCTGCCCGCCGTCTTTCGCCCTGTAATGGCGCCTAAGGACGGCGCCGCTGGTAACGCTACGCTGCTGCGTGTAGCCCTCAGTGGGGCTTGGTTTGCGCGGCAGCGACGATGGCGTTGCGAAGATCTGTTGGGTTCAAGGCCACGCCTTCTGACTGATCGATGGCCACGGCTTTCATCGACTGCGGCTTCAACATGAGATGGCGCTGGTTCTCCCAGCTATTCGCCTGCTGTTGGGCCAGCTCGAAATCTCCAGGGGTGGTGCCAACGAATCCGACCACGGCGTAACCGCCGGGCATGTCGACCGTGTAAGTGTCGACGGCGGCGTGTGCCTGACCGATGCAGGCAACACCGAATGCAATGACAGTGGGGATGATCAAGCGTTTCATGGTGGTTACCTCTCTAACGGGGAGCTTCCGGGGGAGGCTTCACCTTAGGCTTCTGCACCCTTTCAAGCTTGAGGAACCTGCGTGAAAGCTTGAGGAATTCGTGATGTTTGGCGGTCTTTAAAGCGTGACCCGTGCCACTAGTCATGCATTTTTAAGCGGCAGTTGTCTTGTCTTTGTAACGACACAGATCACGGATGACGCATTGAGGACAATCGGGCTTGCGCGCCTTGCAGACGTAACGACCGTGCAGGATCAACCAGTGATGCGCGTCCTGCTTGAATTCGGCTGGAATCACCTTCTCGAGTTTGTCTTCTACGGCACGTACATCCTTACCTGGCGCAAGACCGGTGCGATTGGCGACGCGAAAGATATGTGTGTCGACCGCGATAGTTGGATGGCCGAATGCGGTGTTGAGCACGACGTTGGCAGTCTTGCGTCCGACGCCGGGCAGAGCTTCCAGTGCTTCACGCGTATCGGGTACGTCGCTGTCGTATAGGTCGACGAGAATGCGACATAGCGCGATCACATTCTTGGCCTTGCTGTTGAACAGGCCGATCGTGCTGATATAGCGCTTGAGCTCGTCCTCTCCGAGATCGAGGATCGCTTGCGGCGTGTTAGCAACGGGATAAAGCTTTTTTGTCGCCTTGTTCACACCGACATCGGTGGCCTGCGCGGACAGCACCACGGCGATCAGCAGCTCGAAGGGGGTGGTGTAGACCAGCTCGGTCGTTGGATGTGGATCGATTTCGCGCAAACGGGTGAACAACTCGACGATATCCGCGCGTTTCACGGAAGTTTTCCTTGTTGTTTGGCGCGTGCTCGCGCAAGTGCGGCCAGCACCGGGTTGCTCTGGGTGGCAACAGCATCCACAGCTGCCTTCCGCGCCGCCAGCTCAGCATCTCGCTGCGCCTGTTCACGCGCCTGTCGTGCTTCCCGTTGCTGAAAATGTATGCGCGCGGCATCCGCGTGTGCCGGGTCGTTCACCTGTGCGATAGGCATGGGTTCGAGCACGATGCAGTCGACGGGGCAGGCAGGTACACAGAGCTCGCAGCCGGTGCAGTCATCGGCGATGACCGTATGCATCAGCTTGGCCGAACCTACAATGGCATCGACCGGACACGCCTGGATGCATTTGGTGCAGCCAATGCAATCGGCCTCGACGATGCGGGCCAGGGTGCGTGGCCTTTCCACGCCATGCTCGGGGTCGAGCGGCAACACGGGCACGTCCAGCAGCGCCGCGAGCTGGACGATGCCCGCGGCACCGCCCGGCGGGCACTGATTGATCTTCGCTTCGCCGCGCGCGATCGCTTCCGCGTAAGGGCGGCAGCCGTGATAGCCGCATTGCTCGCACTGGGTCTGCGGCAGCAAGGCGTCGATGCGATCGGCTAGCGACATGTTCGTTGCGGGATCAGCGGACGGTGGCGCCCGGCTTGGCACCCTGGTCTGCGTCGAGCAGGAACAGGTCGCCACCGCCTTCGCCAGCCGACAGGATCATGCCTTCCGACAGGCCGAAGCGCATCTTGCGCGGGGCTAGGTTGGCGATGAACACCACGTTGCGGCCCACCAGCTTTTCCGGCTCGCCATAGGCGGCGCGGATGCCGGAGAAGATCTGACGCGCGCCGAGCGGGCCGGCATCCAGTTCGAAGCGCAGCAGCTTGTCCGATCCATCGACGAATTCGCACGCGGTGACCTTACCGATGCGCAGGTCGAGCTTGGCAAAGTCGTCGATGCCGATGATGGCCGTGCCGTCGACGGACGGTGCTGCGGGTGCGGTGCTGGCTTCGCTCATGGTCTTGCTGGATTCCTTGAATTTCTTGGCGGGGGCGGGCTTGGTTTCGGTTACGCCAAGGGATTCCCTGGACGCTTCCACCATGGCCTCGACATGCTTGGGATCGATGCGGCCGAGCAGGGGCTCGAACGCGTTGACGGTGTGGTTGTGCAGTTCGGCGCGGGCGTCGTCGAAGCCACCGATCGGCGCAGCGAGGAAACGCTCGGCCGCTTCGACCGTCGCCGGCAGGACCGGCTTGAGCAGGCCCGACAGCAGGCGGAACGCAGCCAAGGCAAACGAGCACACCTGGTGCAGTTCGTCGCGGCGCGAGTCGTCTTTGGCGATGGCCCACGGCGCTTTGGCGGCGATATAGCCGTTGACCATGTCGGCCATGGTCACGAACCGGCGCGTCACTTCGGCGAACTCGCCGCTGCCGTACAGCGACGGCACGTCGCCATACAAGGACAGCAGCTCGCGCCATAGATCCTGCTCTTCATGGCTGAAGGCGGGTGCGAGGCGACCGTCGAAGTACTTGTGGATAAAGCCCGCCGTACGACTGGCGATGTTGACCCACTTGCCGACGAGGTGCGAATTGACGCGCTCCTCGAAGGTCTTCAGGTCCAGATCCACGTCCACCGGCGTATCGCTCAGCATGCTGGCGAAGTAATAGCGCAGGAATTCGGGGTGCAGCTGGGCATCCAGATACGTGCGCGCCTTGATGAAAGTGCCGCGCGACTTGGACATCTTCGCGCCGTTGACGGTGAGGTAGCCGTTGACGTGCAGTGCCGTCGGCGTGCGGAAGTTGGCGCCATGCAACATCGCCGGCCAGAACAGTCCGTGGAAGTTGATGATGTCCTTGCCGATGAAGTGGTGCAGTTCGGCGTGGCTGCCCGGTGCCAGGAAATCCTCGAACTTCAGGTCGGTGCGATTGCATAGCGCCTTGAAGCTGGCGAGATAACCGACGGGCGCATCCAGCCACACATAGAAATACTTGCCGGGCGCGTCGGGTATCGGGAAGCCGAAGTACGGCGCATCGCGCGAGATGTCCCAATCCTTCAGTCCGCCATCGAGCCACTCGCGCAGCTTGGCCACGACACCGCTGTTGGCGACTGGCTGGCCGTCGGTAAGCTTGCCGCCGAACCAGTCGCGCAGCAGTGGTTCGAACTTGCCCAGTTCGAAGAAGTAGTGTTCCGAAGCGCGCAGCACCGGCGTGGCACCGGACATCACCGAGTACGGATGGATCAGGTCGGTGGGCGCGTAGGTGGCGCCGCAATTCTCGCAGTTGTCGCCGTACTGGTCGGCGGTGCCGCAATTAGGGCAGGTGCCCTTGATGTAGCGATCCGGCAGGAACATCTCCTTTTCCGGATCGAACAGCTGCTGGATATCGCGGCGGGCGATGAATCCGGCATCGCGCAGGCGCGTGTAGATCAACGAGGCAAGCTCGCGGTTCTCGTCCGAATGGGTCGAGTGGTAGTGGTCGAACGCCACGCCAAACGCCGCGAAGTCAGCCTCGTGACCGACGCGGATGCCTTCGATATAGGTTTCCGGCGACAGGCCAGCCTTCTCGGCGGCCAGCATGATCGGCGTGCCGTGCGCGTCGTCTGCGCATACATAGATGGTCTCGTTGCCCTGCATCCGCTGCGCGCGCACCCAGATGTCGGCCTGGATGTAACCCAGCAGATGACCCATGTGCAGGGGGCCATTGGCATAGGGCAGGGCGTTGGTTACGAGTAGGCGACGGCTCATGGGCGGCGACGGCTGCAGAGGGCCGGACATTATGACATGTGCACTGCAGAGGCACGCCCTGGTGCGCGGGGGAATGGCGGGCCAAAAGCAGCCGGGCGATCCGCAGAGCCGCTTGGATGGTCTCCAAGGCGCTTGTTTGCATGTTTATGCACGATTTGATACGTTCTTTCCCGTTACTCCATTCTCTGGTGCGCAGGTGAAAATCTCCCCGAGGCCGCCCTCTCCGGCGCCCATGCCCCGTCGCATTCCGCCGGCAAGATGGCCAAGCGATTGATTTTTCTGGATGTCGGCAAGGGTATGTCGGCCTGGGTGCCGATGGTGCCCTATGCCAGGGCGCGCCTCGGTCTGGACGAAGCTCAGCTGAGGGTCGCGCTGTTGGTGTTCGACGCAGTGGCGGGCTTGCTGGTGCTGGTGGGGTTATCTGCGAGGATCGTGCAGCGATGAATGCATTTGTCGACACCGTGATATTCGACCTGGGCAATGTCCTGATCGGCTGGGATCCGCGCCGGCTCTATCGTCAGCTGTTCGATGACGAAGCGCAGATGGAATGGTTCCTGCGCGAGGTGTGCAATAGCGCCTGGAACGAGCAGCAGGATGCCGGGCGCCCGTGGACGGAAGCCACCGCCTTGCTGCGCGGCGAGTTTCCTCAGCATGCCGATTTGATCGACGCCTATCATCAACGGTGGGAAGAGACCCTGGTTGGTGCCATGGAGGAGAGCGTGGCTATCCTGGCTTCGCTCAAGCAACGCGGCGTTCGTTTGCTGGCATTGACCAATTGGTCGCAGGAGACGTTTCCGATCGCGCGGCAGCGTTTCGACTTCCTGCGGTGGTTCGAGGGCATCGTGGTTTCCGGCGAGGAACGCTTGATCAAGCCCGATCCGCGCATTTACCAGTGCCTGCTGGAACGCTACGCCGTCGATCCGGCCCGCGCCCTATACATCGACGATTCGGCGCGCAATGTAGCTGCCGCAGAAGCGCTGGGCATGCATGGCTGGTGGTTTCGCGATGCCAGCGGTTTGCAGCAGCGACTGGTGGAACTGGGACTGTTGGACGGCGCGACTTGTGAACGTCGCCATGGCTAAGTCTCCAATGGTGGTACCCGATAGCGGCGTGCTCCCACAGGAGCGCCAGCAGCGCATCCTTGCGAAGTTGCGGCATGACGGCAGGGTCGTGGCCGCCGAGCTGGCGGCTGCGTTCGATGTATCCGAGGACTCGATTCGTCGGGACCTTCGCGAGCTGGCGGCGCAGGGGCTTTGCAAGCGCGTCTACGGCGGTGCCCTGCTTCCCGCGGCGACACCGACACCTTTGAAGCAGCGCCGAGGCGAGCATTCGGCGCGCAAGCTGATGCTCGCGCGCAAGGCCGCGAGCCTGGTACGCGCAGGGCAGACCCTGTTGATCGACGCAGGCACCACCAATGCAGCCATTGCCACGGTGTTGCCTGGCGACGCCAGGCTTACCGTGATTACCAACGCCCCGCATATCGCACAGCTGCTATTGGATCGCGAAGGCTTTGAAGTGCTGCTGATCGGCGGCCGTATCGACGCCGCCATCGGCGGCACGGTAGGAGCGCAGGCGGTGGAGCAGGTACGCCGAATTCGCGCCGACCTGTGTTTCCCGGTGCATGCGCCATTGATGCGGCTCACGGCCTGTGGGGGTTCGATAGTGAAGAGGCGTTGTTCAAACGCGCGATGATCGAGGCGAGCGACGAAACGGTAGTGGTTGCCACGGACGACAAGCTGGGCGCCGTCGCCACGCATCAGGTGGCTGAGTTGTCGCGCGTGCAACATCTGGTCGTGGAGCACTCGGCGGATCGCGCCACGCGCTCCGCGTTCAGCGCGCGCGGGGTAGCCGTGCATCGGGCGGAGGCCGCACCGGGCTAGCTGTTACGGCGTTCTCTCCCGCAGGGACGACCTTCGGGTCGCCCGGAGGGAGAGGGCGTTGGCCGCCGTTACTGCTGGCGTTCCCACACCTGGCTGCGGCCGAGCAGCGAGAAGCCGATGTAGCCGCGTACGGTGAGCTTGGCGCCGTTGTCCTCGGTCTGCAGCTTGACCTTGTAGACCTTGCCGGTCTTCGGATCGAGGATCTTGCCGCCGTCCCAGACATCGCCGTCCTGGTGCACGCCCCACATGATGTTCATGCCTTCGACGGGCTTGTCCTTGCGCTCGCCATCGCAAGCCTTGCAGGTCGGGTGCGGGCCTTCGTCGGACTGCAGCACCTGCAGCACGGTCGCCTTCAGCTCACCATTGTCATTGGTGATCTGCACGATGGATTTGGGCTTGCCGGTGACATCGTCAATCGTTTTCCAGGTACCCACCGGGGTGTTTTCTGCGGCAAACACCGCGCCGGCGCCCAACAAGAGACCCGTAGCAACAGCAAGGCGGAGCAGTGACTTCATGAGCGATCTCCCGTACGAAAGAGTATGGACCGGAGCCTGACCGACGCCGCGCGAAGCCGTCAAGCTGCATTGCGCAAGGCTGGCGAGGATAGGTTGGCGGCGTGGACTGGCATAATAGAGACCCCCCATGACGGCCCACATTCTCTATGACGCAGGCGAGCGAAGCCCTGGTCCGCCACATTCTCGGCGCCCTTGATGATCCCCACACCGGCGCTCCGCTGGTCGACGCCGTGCGCGCGATTGGTGTGGATGGCGAGCGCGTTTCGGTGGACATCCAGCTGGGTTACCCCGCCGCTGGCGCCGTCGATGCCATTACCACGCGCGTCAAGCAGGCGCTCGAGGCCGACCCGGCCATCGCGTCTGCGTCGGTGTCGATCGGCACGCGCGTGCATGCCCATAAGGTGCAGGGCACGCTGGCGCCGCTGCCCGGGGTGAAGAACATCATCGTGGTCGCGTCAGGCAAGGGGGGCGTGGGCAAGTCCACCGTCTCGGCCAACCTGGCGCTGGCCCTGGTCGCGGAGGGCGCCAAGGTGGGCGTGCTCGACGCGGACATTTACGGTCCCAGCCAGCCACGCATGCTCGGCATCAGCGGCAAGCCGCAATCGCCGGACGGCAAGACCATCATCCCGATGCAGGCTCACGGCCTGCAGGCCATGTCGATCGGTTTCCTGGTCGACGAGGAGACGCCGATGATCTGGCGTGGCCCGATGGTCACCCCGGCCGTGATGCAGCTGATCAACGACAGCCGCTGGGAGCAATTGGACTACCTCATCGTCGATCTGCCCCCGGGCACCGGCGACATCCAGCTCACCCTGTCGCAGAAGGTGCCGGTGGCCGGCGCGGTCATCGTCACCACGCCGCAGGACATCGCCCTGCTGGATGCGCGCAAGGCGCTGAAGATGTTCGAGAAAGTGGAGGTTCCGGTGTTGGGCGTGGTCGAGAACATGGCCGCTCCGTGCTTTCGAACTGCGGCTCGCGGAACACGTCTTCGGTGAGGGCGGTGGCGCGCGCATGGCCGAGCAGTGCCAGGTCGGCTTACTGGGCTATTGCCGTGGACATCCGCACTCCGTGAACAAGCCGATGGTGGTACGCCCACCGTCGTGGCCATGCCGGTTGATTTGGCCGCCCGCTATCGTGATATCGCCCGTAATGCGGCGGGGCGGTTGTCACGGCAGCCGCGCAACAAGTCGTTGGGGCTGGGCAAGATTCTGGTGCAGGGCACGCCGTCAGGGGCTGGTCAGCGGTTGATGGTCGCGCAGCCCCGCGCGCCCTCCCTCACCGTCATCCCCG
>CAVXWA010000025.1:0-22047 GCA_963765335.1 uncultured Gammaproteobacteria bacterium
TTCCTTGCTGAAGCGCGCCACGTTACGTATTGCTGCCATCGCTCACACCGTATGGCACCTCGCGTGGAGGCACATCGGCGGCAACGCCGCTGTTGCGCGCCAGCTGGAGCCGGCAGGATCAGGGATAGCCACAACCCCAAGGCGACGAAGTGATGGACCACCCGGTAATGAGCGACGACCTTCGCAGCGATCCAGGTGTGGGTCGAGTGACGGGTGTACCGGAGTACGTCATGGCGGCCATCCTTCGCGAGCAACGTTGCGAGGTTCACCGAAGATGTTTCGCGTAATGACCGTGTTCACGCCTTCCGGCGATTGAATGAGGGTCCGCCATTCGTAGGCGGCTCGTCATAAGCCATGTAAGAAGTCGTGGTGACTTGACCACGCGGGTTGGTCACGCGAGTCTCCAGGCCCGGCAGAACTCGTTCCGGTGACCGACAAGCCCAGTTCGCTGTCCTCGCCGACGGCACTCAGGCGGCCTAGCGCATCGTAAGTACGGGTAATACCACTCGTCATGGCGGCACGATCAGGCTGACCCGCGACCGGATAGGACGCAAACGTGGACTGGCCCCGCCAGTTGTAATCGGTGCGTGTGTTGCTGTGGGAGCTGCCATTGCCAGCTATGAAGGCATCTTGCAGGATCGGCCGAAGCATCGCATCGAAATAGGTCACTCGCCTGGCATCGCCTTCACTAACGGTTTGCCGCCAATGACCACCTGCTATACCGCGCTCTACCGAACCGACGAACTCATGGGCTACGGTTTTGGGCGCCCATGACACGCTGTCGCCGGCAGGATAGACGACGCGAATGATCCGACCGGCAGCGTCGTAGTCGACACTGGTCGTACTTCCCGAGGGATCGGTGATGGTTCGGATTTGTCCAAAATCGTCCACGCTGTGGCTTTGCGTGGCACCGTCGGCATATTTGACGGCCTGGGGAACACCGCGCTTGTAGTTGCTCAGCTTGTCGTGCGATTGTTCCCGTCGGTATAGCTGGCCAGTTGCCTTGACCATCGAAGGCATAGCTCATTACCAAGCGGCCAAAGTGCCATCGTTTGCCCAACGTGAGCTGGGCTGCGTCGTACTCATATTTATCGACAACCTCACCCGTGCCGAGGTTGTTTCTCTGCGAAGGAAGGCCCAGCACCCAAAGGCGCGTATCGTTGAGATACGTGGTTTTTTCCTCCGTGACCGACTGCGAACCGATGGAGCTGAAGCGCTTCACATGGCTGGGCTGGACGAATTCATCAAAGGCCAGCGTCTGGCGCGTATAGGTGTCGCCGTCTTGAACGATTTGGCTTTGGTTGAGCGGCGTAAGCGAACTGACGAGAGCAAGGTTCGCATTTCCCCCAAGCGACCTCCCAAGGTTGGACGGCCAAGGACCAGTTCCGTAAGCCGCATAGGTGTTTCGCTGGTCGCGGATGACGGCGGAGCCGACCGCGCCCTGATGATGAGTGGTACTTAGCAGCTGTCCTTCGGTGGCATCGAAGCGATTGCTGAACGTATAGCGAGCGCCGTGACCTTCAGGGTCAGTCACGTCCGTATAGCTGGTGCCGACGCAGCTATTGTTCTTGGCGCAAGCGTCCGCGTCCCAGCTTTGGTTGGGTGCGGAATAGCTGTAGGTCCATGTTTGCGCGGAGATGCCCGCCCCTGAGAAAGTCTTTTGAATCAGCGCCGAATATGACATCACGTTCCGATAAACCAGATAGGGGGTTGATCCGGAATATGCGCATAATTTTGGAACGTAGGATTCGCCACGAATGGTGTTGCGAGCGGTGAAAGTTCCCGCAAGGCCCGAAGGGTGCGTGATCGTCCCCGTCAGCGTCAGGGCTCGCTCGGGATGCAGCTCGTACGTACAAGGAACGCTCAGCGTGTAGTTGATCATGCGCAAATTGGAGGGATCGCCGCCGATAGCGCGAAAACCCTGCAGCGAAAAAGACCACTCGCTTCCGTCAGGCAAGGCTACGCGCGCCAAGGCACCTGAGCTGGCGTCGTAACTGTAGTTCCACACCCTTGCCGTACCATCCGATGCACTGGCGCTGGCGCTGATCACCCGGTAGTCAGGGTCGCCATTTGCCATTCCCGGCAAGCTGGTCGTGCCATGGTTTTGATAATTGAGCGCCAGCAAACGCCCATCGCTCGCGGCGACCCGTGTGAGGTTGCCATAACCGTCGTAGCTGTAGATCAGGCTGTTCCCAAACCGGTCCTCGATGCGCGACACCATCATCATCGCCAGGTTGCGGACGATGGACTGGGGCGGCTTTCCATAGTCAAGCATGCGCTTGTAGACGAGCCAATCCAGCCAATACTTCGTCCCGTCCGGCGTGATCGCAAGGAAACCCTCGCCAGGAGCACCATTGGCCGTCGAGGGCAAACATCCGATGGCGATGTTGTTTCGCGTGAACATGATCGCCTGCACCACGCGGCCGCCGCTCAACGTAACCTGTGGCAATGGCCGGGTGTTCTGCGCCCCCGGAAGAATCAGATCCAGTGACCCCTGCCCCGGCATGAGCAAATGAAATCCGTACCACCACGCCTGCGCATCGAGCCCCACCATGAGGGAGCCAAGCCCCGTAGGCGGAAGCGTAATGGTCATAGGGCCATCGCTGGCGATATGAGTGCACCTCCCCATGGACGAATTGATGAAGAACGCGCCCTGTTTAGGCGTGGTGATCGTTTCGATGCGAGGGATCTCCAGGCTCCAGTCCTGGAACGCACGCCAATAGGGCGCGCTGGCATCCATCACGCTGAAAGTACGCGTGAGTTTTATATCCGGGCCGTGCCCCTTCAACTCGACGTCCGTCTGTTCGAAGCCGAATGTGCCAGTGGATAAATTCACGTACTCGCCGAAAGGACTTTCCGGAAGCGGATTGATCTCGCCACCCATACGCAGCCGCTGTCGCACTTCATCTTCGATAGGCGCTGACAGGTTCTGTGCCTGCACCGCTCCGGTAGCTGTGACCATGAGCAGGGCAAACCAAAAAGCAAGGCGACGCTGCGTGTTCATCATGAAGCCCCTGTCCTGAATCGCCCGCCGGTGCTTATTTCCCGCGCGCCTGGCGCGCAGCGAGCTGGCAAGCTGAGGCGAAAAAGTTGCAGATCGCAATAACTTGCACAATGAACAATAGGTGACCCAGCGCGAAAGGTTTCAATGGGCTTTCTTGTCAGCGCTCATCGCAGCGACGCCCCAGGCCCGTCGGCCCGATTGATCAAAACGCGGAGAAAACTTTTGGATACAATTGGATCAAATACATCCCTGATCAAAAACATCTGATTAGTTAGGCAAGTAGCCGTTGGGCAAGCATTACTAGCCGTTAATCATGCTAGGCTCGCGCCTCCATGCACGCGCCCGACGACCACATCTCCGATCAAGGCGGCTCTCCGCCGCGCCACATCCTGACCCCCAGCTCGCTCAATCGGCTGGTGCGCGATCTGCTGGAAGACGCGCTGCCGTTGATCTGGATCGAGGGCGAGCTGTCCAACGTGGCACGTCCAGCGTCGGGACACCTGTATTTCACGCTGAAGGACAGTGGCGCCCAGGTGCGCTGCGCCATGTTCCGCCCCAAGAGTGGCTGGCTGAAGTTCAAGCCCGTGGACGGCATGCACGTGCTGGTGCGCGCCCGCGTGGGCCTGTACGAGCCGCGCGGCGAGTTCCAGCTCGTCGCCGAGCATATGGAGCTGGCCGGCGAAGGCGCCTTGCAGCGCGAGTTCGAGCAACTCAAGACTCGACTCGATGCGGAAGGCTTGTTCGACCCCGCCCGCAAGCGCGCCCTGCCCCGCTATGCGCGCCGCATCGGCGTGATTACCTCGGCCACCGGCGCCGCCGTCCGCGACGTGCTCAGCGTGATGTCGCGACGCTGGCCATTGGCCGAGGTGGATGTGCTGCCGGTTCCCGTGCAAGGGCGCGAAGCGCCACCGGCCATCGTCAACATGCTGCGCAAGGCTTCGGCCAGTGGCCGCTACGACGTGTTGTTGCTAACGCGCGGCGGCGGCTCGCTGGAAGACCTCTGGGCCTTCAACGACGAGCAGGTGGCCCGGGCTATTCACGCCAGCGCAGTTCCTGTGGTGTCGGCGGTGGGCCATGAAATCGACTTCAGCATCGCCGACTTCGTGGCCGATTTGCGCGCGCCCACACCTTCGGCCGCCGCCGAGTTGCTGGTACCCGATGCACTGGCGCTGCGGCGCCATCTGCAACAGCTGCAACAGCGCCTGATCACGCTGGAACAGCGTCGACTGCAATCGCGTATCCAGCGCGTCGACCACCTGTTCTCGCGCCTGCAGGCGCAGCGACCACAGGCCCGCCTGGCACGCGACCGCGAGCGATTGCAGCATCTGCATCGCCGCCTGCTCGGCGTTCAGCGCGAACAGTCGCAGCAACGCCGCGCACGACTCGATCGCGTGCAGGCTCGCCTGTTGGCCCAGCATCCTCGCCTACGGCTGCAGTTGCTGCAGGGTCGCGTGACCGAATTGTCCCTGCGTCTGCGCCAATCGATAGAACGGCGGCTCGAGCGCGACCGCCTGACCCTGCAACAGGCGGGCCGCGCCATGCATGCCGTCAGTCCACTGGCCACGCTGGATCGTGGTTACGCCATCCTGTTCGATGCGGAAGGCAAGGTTCTTCGTTCGGCACAGAACGTCGCCACCGGCACGCCCTTGCGCGCCCGTCTGGCCGATGGCGAATTGCCGCTCTCGGTGGGAACGCGGCCTGTCGCGGACGAGTCCGCCGAACGCTGACGGCGCAAGGCCAGCCGCACGTACGCTGTGCCACTGCAGACGTCGTGTGCAGCCTCACGCGGCGTGAACGATTTGTATCGCATCCTTCACGCTTCCGTCCGAGGAGCGCGGCATGAAGGCAGCGGTATTGTTCGTGAAGGCCCTGGAAGCCGAGGGTGTGCACAGCATCTTTGGCGTGCCCGGCGAGGAAAATCTGGACCTCGTGGAAGCACTGCGCGAATCGTCGATCCGCCTGATCGTCACCCGCCATGAACAGGCAGCAGGCTTTATGGCCGCGACCTGGGGCCGGCTCACCGGCGAGGCCGGCGTTGCCCTGTCCACCCTGGGACCAGGTGCCACCAACCTCGTCACGGCCGCGGCCTATGCCCAGCTCGGCGCCATGCCGATGCTGATGATCACCGGCCAGAAGCCGATCCGCGAAACCAAGCAAGGACTTTTCCAGCTCGTCGACGTGGTCGACATGATGCAGCCGCTGACCAAATTCACCCGGCAACTGGTGTCCGCCTCGACCATTCCCGCTCGGGTACGCGAAGCCTTTCGTCGTGCGGAGGAGGAACGTCCCGGCGCCGTGCACCTGGAGCTGCCCGAGGACATCGCGCGCGACAACGTGGACGACCCGATTCTCTTGCCCACGGAATACGCCCGCCGTCCCGCACCGGATGACGCGGCGCTGGTGCAGGCGGCCGAGGCGATAAGTAATGCGAAACATCCAATCCTGATGATCGGCGCGGCCGCCAACCGGCAACGCACGACGGTGGCGCTGCGCGCGTTCATCGACAAGCTCGGCATACCCTTTTTCACCACCCAGATGGGCAAGGGCGTGATCGACGAGGACCACCCGTTGTGGCTGGGCAACGCCGCTCTCTCCGATGGCGATTTCGTGCATCGGGCGATTGATGCTGCGGATGTCGTCATCAACGTGGGCCACGACGTGGTGGAGAAACCACCGTTCTTCATGCACAAGGGCCGGCGCACGGTTATCCACATCAACTTTTCCTCGGCCGAAGTGGACGCCGTCTACTTTCCCCAGATCGAAGTCGTAGGCGATATCGCGCACACGGTGGAACGGCTGACCGATGCGCTAGTGCCGCAGGAACATTGGAACTTCGCATACTTCGACCGCGTGCGCGTGGCATTCCACAAACAGCTGCGTGATCACGCTGACGACGCACGCTTCCCCATGCATCCGGTGCGCATCGTGGACGACACCCGCCGCTATATGCCGGACGATGGCGTGCTGTGTCTGGACAACGGCATGTACAAGATCTGGTATGCGCGCTATTACCGCGCACGCCAACCAAACACGATTTTGCTCGACAATGCACTCGCCACCATGGGGCCGGCCTGCCCTCGGCGATGGCGGCCAAGATGGTTTATCCCGAACGCAAAGTGCTCGCCATCTGCGGCGACGGCGGTTTCATGATGAATGCGCAGGAGCTGGAGACCGCCGTACGACTCAAGCTCGACCTGGTGATCCTGCTGCTACGCGACGATGCCTACGGCATGATTCGCTGGAAACAGGCGGAGATGGGTTTTGCCGACTTCGGCATGGTGTTGGGCAACCCCGATTTCGTCGCCTTTGCCGAAGCGCACGGTGCGCACGGCCATCGCCCGGCTAGTGCCGACGCCTTCCTGCCTACGCTCAAGCGCGCCTTCGACACCGGCGGCGTCCACCTGATCGACCTGGTCATCGACTATTCCGACAACCACCCCATTCTCAACGAAGAGATCCGCCGGTTGAGTGCAGCCGTCTGATCAAGTGGAGTCTCATATGCTCGCGAAAAGCTATCCCTATTATCTCGCCAACCAGCCGCAGACCTCGAAGGAAATGATGGATGTGCTGGATAAATACAGCGGCAAGGTGGCCACGCGCGTCGCCGTGCCGGACGCGAAAGCCACCGAGAAGGCCATCGCTGCCGCGGTAAAGGCCACCGGCCCGATGCGTGAATTCAAGCCCTGGGCGCGACAGCAGGTCTTGCAGCACTGTGCCGATCGCTTTACCGAGCGACGCGAGGAGCTGGCTTATGCGCTGTGCGTGGAGGCTGGCAAACCCATCAAGGATTCGGATGGCGAAGTAACGCGCCTGATCGAGACGTTTCGCATAGCGGCCGAGGAGGCCGTGCGCGTCAATGGCGAAACCTTCAATATGGAACTCGCCAAGCGCCTTGATGGCTATCACGGCTATACCAAGCGCGTACCGCTGGGGCCGGTGTCCTTTATCACGCCGTTCAATTTTCCGCTGAACCTGGTAGCGCATAAGGTCGCCCCCGCCATTGCCGCGGGCTGTCCCTTCGTACTCAAGCCGGCGGAACGCACGCCGATCGGCGCGTTGATCATCGGCGAAGTGCTGGCCGAGACCGACCTGCCGAAGGGCGCCTTCTCCGTGCTCAATCTCGACGGCAAGCGCGCCGGACCCTTGGTGGAGGATCCGCGCTTCAAGCTGCTCTCGTTCACTGGCAGCCAGCTCGGCTGGGATTTGAAAGCGCGTGCCGGCCACAAGAAGGTCACGCTGGAGCTGGGTGGCAATGCCGCCTGCATCGTCGACGCCGACCAGGGACCGAAGCTGGACCACGTCATCGAGCGATTGGTGTTCGGCGCGCTCTATCAATCAGGCCAGAGCTGCATCAGCGTGCAACGCATCTACGTGCATGAGTCGATCTATGAGGAAGTGAAGAAGCGCCTGGTTGTCGCCGTCAAGAAGCTCAAGGCCGGCGACCCAAAGAAGAAGGACACCTTCCTCGGCCCTATGATCGACGAAGCAGCGGCCGAACGCTTGCACAGCTGGATCGAGGAGGCACGCAAGGGTGGTGGCAAGATTCTGTGTGGCGGCAAGCGCAACGGCGCCATGCTGGAAGCCACCTTGATGGAGAACGTGCCCACCGATGCCAAGGCCAATCGGCTGGAGGCGTTCGGTCCCTTTGCGCTACTGGCACCCTACCGCTCGTTCGACGACGCGATCGCGATGGTCAACGATTCCGACTTTGGCCTGCAGGCCGGCATCTTTACCGACAGCCTCGACCATGCCATGCGCGCATGGAACGAACTGGAGCAAGGCGGCGTGCTGGTCAACGACGTGCCCAGCTTCCGCGTGGACAACATGCCCTACGGCGGCGTCAAGCTTTCCGGCATTGGTCGCGAAGGCGTGCGCTACGCCATCGAGGACATGACTGAGGTGCGGCTCATGGTGGTGCGGGAGCTGTGAGCCAGTTCGAAGGCTCCGCTGAGGACAAGTGTCTGCCAGCCTCTCCCATCTCTTGATCGTCATCCCAGCGAAAGCTGGGATCCAGTGTCTTTCGCCCGCACAGGCGTCGGCAAATCAAAGCAAGTCACTGGATCCCAGCTTTCGCTGGGATGCCGATTTGAGAGATCGTGGCGTTTTGGACCCATTCGGAACGAATCGGGGCCCTTTGAATGGACTCTCGAAGACACCTTATTTTTGACTGTCTCAATCTTTGAGACTGTCGCCCGCTGCAATGCAGGCCTCGACGGAGCCTGCTGATGAACGCCTTACCCAACCCCCTGGCCCAACGCGCCGTGCGACAGGATGGGGCGCTCGCCGCTCCGGTCAGCGGAGGGGATCAACTGGCCCGGCGACTCGCGCGGCGTTATCGCGATCGCATCACCGGTGCCTTCGTGGTACCTGGAAAAGACGGCGAGTACGCTCCCCTACCGGCGGATATGCCGGCACCGCTGATGGATGCATTGCGCGCACGCGGCGTCGACCGCCTCTACGCGCACCAGGCCCAAGCCTGGCAGGCCACGGCGGCGGGAGAGCACGTCGTCGTCGCCACGCCCACGGCTTCCGGCAAGTCCCTCTGCTACACGCTGCCGGTGATCAGTGCCGCCATCCAGCAACAATCCAAGGCGTTGTTCCTGTTCCCCACCAAGGCACTGGCACAGGACCAGGTGGCGGAATTGCTGGAGCTCAACCAGGCGGGCTCGCTGGGCGTCAAAGCTTTCACCTTCGATGGCGACACGCCTGGTGACGCGCGCCAGGCCATCCGCCTGCACGGCGACATCGTGGTGAGCAACCCTGACATGCTGCATCAGGCCATCCTGCCGCATCACACGAAATGGGCGCAGTTCTTCGAGAACCTGCGTTTCGTGGTGATCGACGAGGTACACACCTATCGTGGCGTGTTCGGTTCCCACGTGGCCAATGTGCTGCGGCGCTTGCAGCGCGTATGCGCGTTCTACGGCGTCTCGCCGCAATTCATCCTGTGCTCGGCCACCATCGGCAATCCGGCTGAGCACGCCAGCGCCTTGATCGAACAAGCCGTCACCGCGATTACCGAAAGCGGCGCTCCGGTGGGCGAGAAACATGTCCTGCTATGGAACCCGCCGGTGGTGAACCCGGACCTCGGACTACGCGCATCGGCACGATCCCAGTCCAATCGCATCGCACGTACGGCCATTCGTGCCGGACTGAAGACACTGGTCTTTGCGCAATCGCGCCTGATGGTGGAGGTGCTGACGAAGTATCTGAAGGACGTGTTCGATAGCGACCCACGCAAGCCGCCGCGCATTCGCGCGTATCGAGGTGGCTATCTGCCCACCGAACGCCGCGCGGCGGAGCGCGAGATGCGCGCCGGCCAGGTGGACGGCATCGTCAGCACGTCGGCGCTTGAGCTTGGCGTGGACATCGGCGCGCTCGACGTGGTGGTGCTCAACGGCTACCCCGGTAGCGTGGCCGCCACCTGGCAGCGCTTCGGGCGTGCCGGACGGCGGCAGCAGGCGTCGCTTGGCGTACTGGTAGCCAGCAGCGACCCGCTCGACCAATACCTCGTCCGTCACCCCGAATTCTTCCAGGGCGCATCGCCGGAACATGCCCGCATCGCGCCCGACCAGCCGCTGATCCTGCTTGACCATATTCGTTGCGCCGCATTCGAACTCCCCTTCAATAGCGGTGAACTGTTCGGGCCACAGGACAGCACGCCGTGGCTGCATGTCCTGGCTGAAGAAGGTGTACTGCATCAGGAAGGCGCTCGCTTCGAATGGATTGCGGACAGCTATCCGGCCAACGCCGTTTCCCTGCGCTCCGTGGCGGACGGCAATTTCGTCGTCGTCGACCGCACGCATGGAAGGCAAACCGTCGTAGCCGAGGTCGACTTCAGCGCCGCCGCGCTGACCTTATACGAAGGCGCCATCCACATGATCCAGTCGGTGCCATATCAGGTGGAGCGCCTGGACTGGACCGGCCGCAAGGCTTATGTCACCCGCACCAACGTCGATTACTACACGGACGCCATCGACTACACCAAGCTCAAGGTGCTGGAGGCATTCGACAACGCGCCGGCCGGTGCGGGCAGCACGCATCACGGCGAGGTGCATGTGGCCCGGCGCGTCGCCGGCTACAAGAAGATTCGCTATTACACGCACGAGAACATCGGCTACGGCCCGGTCAACTTGCCGGATCTCGAACTCCATACCACCGCGGTCTGGTGGCAGCTGCCGCAGCGCGCACTCGACCAGGCCTTCGACCATCGCCAGCAAGCGCTGGATGGATTCCTCGCCGCGGCCCATGCGTTGCATATCGTCGCGACGGTGGCTGTGATGGCCGAGGCACGCGATCTGCAGAAGGCGGTAGGCAGCGGCGATGGTGCATGGTTCGCCACGCCTGATCTCCATGGACGCGCACAAGTGCGCTCCAGCCTGGGTGAGCTTGATGCGGGCGCGCACGGGCCCTTTATCCCGACGCTTTATCTCTACGACGCCTTCCCCGGCGGCGTCGGCTTGAGCGCGCCACTCTACGAGCGCCGCGAGGACTTGGTGCGCCTGGCGCGCGAGCTGGTGATGCGATGCGATTGCCGCGCAGGCTGCCCTGCCTGCGTGGGGCCGGTGCTCGCTTCCGACGAGCGCAACGACACGCCGCTGAAGGCACTGGCGACGCGCGTGCTCGATCTCGTCGTCGCCCTATGAGCGCACTCGCGGACAAACTGCGTGGCCTCCGTCGCCAGGCTGGCGTCACGCCCATGCCACTTCGTCGCGCCGACCCGCTTCCTGCGGGCTTGAGTCAATTGCTCGGCGTGCGGCAGCGCAAGCCCGGTTTGTCGCGCCAATCGGCGGAGCGGGACGTCTTGCCCGGCCGCACCATTGCAGCGGGCTTGCAGCTGAGCGAAACGAGCGGCATCTGTCCGCCTTCGCCTTCCACCTTCGATGCCTCGTTTGCCCGCATCGGCGAACGTATCGAACCGGAACGACTGCTGCTGTTCGACACGGAAACCACCGGCCTGGCGGGTGGCACGGGTACACGGGCTTTCATGATAGGCGTGGCAGATTGGCATCAGGGCCAGTTTCGCGAACGCCAGCTGCTGATCACGACGCTCGCCGCTGAAGCCGCCATGTTGGACTGCTTCGCGTCGTGGCTGCGTCCCGACACCGTCCTGGTCAGCTACAACGGCAAATCCTATGACGCGCCGCTGCTAAAGACGCGCTTTCGTCTCCATCAGCGCGCATGTCCGTTAAACGGATTGGCCCACATCGACCTGCTCCATCCCGTTCGCCGACGCTGGCGCGGCGTATGGGAAAATTGCCGCCTCGCTACCGTCGAACGACAGCTGCTGCACGTCGTGCGCGAAGACGATCTGCCGGGTTCCGAAGCACCGGCTGCCTGGCTGGGATTTCTGCGCGGTAGCTCGGCCGCGCCACTGCACCGCGTCGCACGGCACAACAGCCAGGACTTGCGCAGCCTTGGCGGCATCCTCGGTCACTTCACGGGTGAATCCGATGCATAGATCCCGTTAGCGGGCAGCTTCGACGAACGCGACATCCGCGATCCAGTTGCGCTGCCGACGGGCGAGTCGCGATGCCTTGTCTTCACCCTCGAAGCTTCCCGTCACGCGACGAATCAGCGATGGGTCGACATCATCGAACGCGTTGACACTGACCACCGCGTACAGGCGGCCATCGACCTCGCTGGTAACCACCGGCACGACGCCGCAGCGGGAGCAGGTGTGGAATACCGCCGTCTTGGTGCCGAACGTATAGCGGGATACGCACGTCGGCTCTTTCACCATGACCTTCAGCGAGCCACCCGGACAGGAAGTCCATACACCGCCGTGCTTGGTGCAAAAGGAGCAGTCGCAGGCGCGCGCGGGAATCTCGCTGGGGTCGGGCTCCCAGGTCAGGGAAAAGCTGATGTTCCCGCAATGGCATTGACCGTGGATGAGCATGCTTTCGTTATCCGTTGATGAACCAGGCGACCGAGCCCATGCCAGGCTCGCTTGCGCTGGAGCATACCCACCCTGTGCCGAAAACGGACCCTGCGACGGCCTTGAAGCCGCTCCTGGCCATCGGTGCGAAACATGGCGCGCTGGCAGCTTTTCATGGTTGTCGTCGCAACACCGCCTACAATAAGCATCCTCACCCCTGGCCACCCCCGATGACCGAACCCGTCCGCCTCGCCAAACGTATCGCCGCCATGGCCCAGTGCTCTCGGCGCGAGGCAGAGATGTACATCGAGGGCGGCTGGGTACGCGTGAATGGCGAGACGGTGGAAGAGCCGCAGTTCAAGGTGCTGGATCAACTCATCGAGATCGATCCACACGCGCACCTCGAGCCCGCCGAACCCGCCACCCTGGTATTGCACAAGCCCGCCGGTCTTTCCGCCGACCAGGCGCGCGCCCTGATCAGCATGGAAAGCCACGCCGATGACGATGCCTCCGGCGTGCGCCTGCTGAAGCGCCATTTCGCTCGACTGGAATCACCCCTGCCGTTGCCCGACCACGCCAGCGGCCTGCTGGTGTTCACGCAGGACTGGCGGGTCAAGCGTCGACTGGAAGAGGACAGCGATCGCATTGAGCAGGAGATCGTCGTTGAAGTGGCCGGCCAGCCCGCACCGAACGGTCTCGCCCTGCTCAATCATGGGCTCATCTTCAACAACTACGCGTTGCCGCCGATCAAGGTGAGCTGGCAGAACGAATCCCACCTGCGTTTCGCGCTGAAGCGGATCTCGCCCAACCTGGTCGAACGCATGTGCAACGCTGTTG
This sequence comes from uncultured Gammaproteobacteria bacterium, assembly GCA_963765335.1. Classification (GTDB taxonomy): domain Bacteria; phylum Pseudomonadota; class Gammaproteobacteria; order Xanthomonadales; family Rhodanobacteraceae; genus Dyella. Next base: position 12,720 of record CAVXWA010000025.1, read on the forward strand.
GGCTTAAGGTGCTGGCGATCAAGCGCATCCGCGTTGGCCGCATTCCGATGTCGCGCCTCCAGCCGGGTCAATGGCGTTATCTCGCCAGCACCGACCGGTTCTGAATGCCCTGATCGAATCCATGCCAGGCACAAGTCATCGTGGTGCCGCGGCCCTACGCGAATGGGCAATTTGCCGCCGCGTTGGTCCTCACCATCGGGGCTACGGGCATGGCGCATATCGTGCCGCGAACGCGAGTGGTGTTCTATCATCAGCGCCGGATCGCCCTGCCGCTGGCGCCATCTGGCCTACGAGCAGGCATGGCCGATGGCGATGCCGTTCAGGCGCCTACGGGCCGTCGTGTCACCGCGAGGAGCCTCACGATGCAAGGGAAGATCGCAATTTATGTCGCCGCCCTGGTCATGGCGATGCCCGTATGGGCGCAGTCAGCCGCGCCGCCCGCGAACGCCGCCAGTGCGATCAAGCCACCATCGCCGGACAGCGCCGTCAGCCTTCAGGCCGTTACCGTGACCGGCCAGCAGCCGGGTCCAGCGCTTTGGCGGGTGCGCCGGGGTGATCACATCTTATGGGTCCTAGGCACACTGTCACCCCTGCCTAAGCAGGCGCAGTGGCAAACTGCGCAGATTGAAAAGGTCCTGGCGAGCGCCAAGGAACTGCTTGAGCCGCCATCCGCCGAGTTAAAGATGCCGTCCAGCCTCTTCAACCGGCTGGCCTTGCAGCCTTCCGCCCGCCTGAACCCCGATGGCGCCACGCTACAAAAGCTGCTCCCGCCGGACATGTACGATCGATGGCTGGTGCTCAGGCGCCAGTACCTTGGCAATGACGACGCCCTGGAATACTTGCGCCCTATCGTCGTCGCCCAACAGCTCTACGAAGCGGCGCTGGCGTCGGCGGGCCTCACCAACGAAACCGATGTCGCCGCCATCGTCCAGAAGCTGGCGCGCAAGCACGGCACCCGTGTCATTCCGGTCACCTATCAGCTGCTCATCCCGCACGCGCCGCCACTCGCCCAGACGGCCGATCAGGGCAGGCAGCAGGGTATCGCCTGCCTGGATCAGACCATGCACCTTGTCGAGCACGACATGGGTACGCTCACCAAGCGCGCCAACGCCTGGGCTACCGGAGACATGAAGACACTGCAGAGCCTGTCGCAGGGGACGACCTACGAGTCATGCGTGGTCGCCGCGATCAATGGCGATTTTGCGCAGCAGCTGAATATTCCCGACCTGCCGCAACGCATCGAAAAGGCGTGGATGGAGGCTGCCGAATCCTCGCTCGTTCGAAACAATCGTTCCGTCGCCTTGCTGTCGATGGAACAAATACTCGCGCCCGACGGCTTCCTCGCCAAACTCAAGGCCCAGGGCTATAGCGTGCAGGCCCCGGACGAGCAGAATTAGCTGTGACCCTGAGTTGATCTCCCTGTCCCGCGCCAAACCAACGCGCGGCGCCTGCGCACCACTCGCGTGCTTTTCTCGTCATTCCCGCGAAAGCGGGAATCCAGCGACTTTCAACCCACTGAACACGATGGCACTGGATTCCCGCTTTCGCGGGAATGACGAGCTTTTCGAAGTTCTCTTAGGGCGTATCTTCAGTCATGACGTATGACGCTGGTACCGTCGGGATAGCTGACGATTTGCCGGATGGCTTGCGATAACGGTCACGCCAGCGCAGGAAGGGACGTTCCACACCGTAGTGCAGCAGCGCACCAACCAGCAGCACCGCCACGGCGTAAACCACAAAGGCGGCGAAGGCATGACCATCCAGATGCTTGCCCAGTGCCACGCGGACGAGATGGAATACCGCTTTATGCGTGAGATAGAGGCTGTACGACGTCAGTGCGAGCCAGCCTGCGCCGGGAATCTTCAGCCTCCCCAGCAAGCCCTGCGCACTCGTTCCGGCCAACACGACAAACCCCAGGCCCAATGACAGCAGTGGGTAACCCAGCAGCGACGGGATAAAACCCGTGCGATCGCGAAACAGCCAGCTGGCCATGGCCGCGATGACCAAGCCGATCAGCAGCATGCTGTTCGCTCGACGCTGCAGCTGCGCCCATAGCGGTTTGCGATAAGCCTTGATGGTGGCCAGGACCACGCCCGCCAGCAAACCATCCAGGCGCGACCACGAGGGATAGTAGATGCCTTCGAGGAAATGCCGCTGCGCTTCGGCGCCATCTCCGGCGGCCTTGGCCGGCGCCAACTCGTGCAGCCACACATAGCCACGAATCAGCATGCCAACAGCGATGACCGCCACGCACACGGCGATGAACCGTGGTGCCGACGGCTGGCGCGCCAACCACCACGCCAGCAACGGAAACAGCAGATAGAAGTGTTCTTCGACACATAGCGACCACACGTGCGAGAACGCGAGGTTGTGCTCGGCATCGATCAGCAAGTTCACCGTGAAACTCAGGAACTGCCACAGCGGCTGGATGCCAGGCGCTTCGCGAATCGCGGGCAGCGCGAAGTAAAGCGCCACCACGACCAGGTAGGCCGGCAGGATGCGGAATGCCCGTCGCACATAGAAGTCGACCAGTGACGGCGCCCGGTTTTCGGCCAGCGGCTTGAGCAACTGCGAACCGATGAGGTAGCCACTGAGGACGAAAAACAAGTCGACACCCATCCAGCCGTACTCTTCCACGCCACCGAAGTGTCCCCAGCCTCCCACGAAGTAGGAGTGGAAAATCATGACCCATACGATTGCAATCGCGCGCAGCAGATCCAGGCCTGGCAGGCGGTTCATCATGTTCCCTTGATGCGAATCCGGCTGCCGATCATGCCAGGCGTTCGAGTCTTTTCGGAGCGTACTTTAGGGCGCCGCCATGGCCCGGGGCACCGAATTTTATGGAAATTATATGGGGAAGCCAGCATGCGATATCGCATTTTTATGGCGCGAAGACGGACCATGGCGCCATGAAATCCCAGGTCCTCCGAATACGAACCGTCGGGTTGGTCGCGATTGGCGTGCTCTTCCTGATCTCGGTTCTACGACTCACCCAGCTGTCGACCGCGCCTGCGGACATCGCTGGCGAACCCTGCGGACACCGAGCCAATACGGTGTGCACGCAACAGCCGCTTGGCGGCCGGGACCGTGTCGATCTATGGCGAGGCCTGGCCATGGCCTCGCTTTACCTGGGTTTCTGCCTGCGTCCCCGGCGTCGCGATCACGACGAGAGCGCATACACCCTCGATAGCTGACGATGGCCGCCGGCTATCGCAGCAGCCCCCAGCCAACGCGCTCCTCGCCGGATCTCGACCCGGTTGCGAAACACGCAGTGGCCAGAGGCTGAGGTGTCTTACTTGGCGTTGTACATCGCCGCGGCGTCAGCCTTGAACGAAGCGGCGCTGGCGGGACGGCTGTAGAACATGTGGCCACCCGGATAGACCGACAACTTCACGCGCTGCGTCTGACCAAAGCCGGGCATCTGATTGAGGATCAGCTGCGAGGTATAGAACGGGCAGGACAAGTCGTTGTAGCCATGCACGATCAGGGCCTTCATGTTCGGATCGTTGCCGATCGCCTTGCGCAGGTCGGCCACCGGCTTGTCGTTCGCATCGCCACGGTCCCAAGCCTTGTTCACGGCATACGACAGCGCCTCGTAATGGGCATCCGTCTTCCAACCCACTTCGCGGGTAACGAAGTCCACCATCGCGCTCGTCGTCGGTGCGAGCAGCGCTTCCAGGATCGGATCGCCCGACTGGCGTTCGGCGGAACCGGGGAAGGGATCGAACGCGGTTACGTTGGAGTCGTACACGCTGCCGATCTTCTTGTCGTTGCGATGCACTTCACGCAGGAACGTGCCGATATCGACGCGGCCGTCGAGCTTGGCCACCACCGACGGGTCAAGCCCGGTATAGGCAGAAACCTTCTGCACCATGCGGCTGATCGCGCCCGGGTCCGAACGGCCCGCCAGGAAGTCGGTGACGTACTGGGTGCGCACGTAGTTTTCGACGTCGCTCATCGCCGCTGGCGTCAGCTTGCCCTGGCTTTCCAGGTGGGCGGCGGTCATCGACGGCAGGTTGATCATCCACGGCAGCGGCGAAAGCGCGTCGCCGTCACCGATGGCGGCCGGATCGAGATAAGGCGACACCATCACCAGGCCATTCACGCCCACACCCATCTGGGTCTGCAAGGCATAGGCGATACGCGGCGCGCGGTAGCCGCCGTAGCTCTCGCCCATCACGTACTTGGGTGCGCGCAGGCGGCCGTGCTTGACCAGCCAGTCATACACGACACGCGACAGATACTTGATGTCCGCCTCGGTGGAATAGAAGTCCTTCTTGGTTGTGTCCTCGTCTTCCAGCGAACGCGAGAAGCCGGTGCCGACCGGATCGATGAACACCAGGTCGCTCATATCGAGCCAGGTGTTGGGGTTGTCCTGCGTGATCGCGGCGTCCGACGGCGCATCGCCATCCACACCAAACTGGATGCGCTTGGGGCCGATCGCGCCCATGTTGAGATAAACCGACGAAGCGCCCGGACCACCATTGAATGCGAACGTCACCGGTCGATGAGGATCGTTGCCCGGAACGGTATACGCGGTGTAGACCACCTCGGCGATTTTCTTGCCCTTGGCGTTGCGCACCGGAATCACGCCTACCGTGGCCTCGTAGGACACGCTGCGGCCACCCACCTTGACGCTTTGCTTGATGGTCTTGTCCGCGGGCAACGGCGGCAGCTCGATGTCGCTCTTCTTCTCGGCCCCACCCGCATCGGCAGCGGCAGGCTTGGCATCAGGCTTGGCATCAGCGGCAGCGGCGACCGTCCACGGCGCCAGCGCCAGGCCGGCCGCCAGCACACAGGCACACCAGGCGGCACGTCGCCCCACACGGGTTACACGAACAGGCAAGTCACGAATCATTAGGCGTCTCACACGGAAGCGTTTCAAGGGGAAGCGGCAAACTCGCCAGGTACGCGCTGCCCGACCACCGCTCTCGATGAAAGCGGCCGGATACGCGCGATATGCGAACCCCAATTGATGCGGCAAGCCGGGGGCCTGTCACCAGTGCCGTAAGGCAGGGGTCAGCAGCGCCGGGCGACCGGCAGCGGATCAAGATCGTCCCCGGCGTCACCTGTGACGCGGATGGCGCAATGCCGTGCCGCAGACTTTCCGGCTCACGATGGACTCAGGCCACCGCATCCGCATCGGCCAGGCGCAGGCGCGCCACGTCGCGCAGCGGCGGCGCGCCGAAATGGCGGCTGTATTCGCGACTGAATTGCGAAGGGCTTTCATAGCCCACGCGATGCGCCGCCGTGGCGACGTCGCATTGATCGGCCAGCAACAGGCGGCGCGCCTCATGCAGGCGCAACTGCTTTTGATACTGCAGCGGACTCATCGCCGTGATCGCGCGAAAGTGATGATGCAGCGACGACGCGCTCATGTTCACGCGCCCCGCCATGTCGTCGATACGCAGCGGCTCGTTGTAGTGGCGACGCAGCCAGTCGATGGCCCGCGAAACCTGGTGGCCCTGGCTACCGGAGGTCGCGATCTGCGCGAGATGTGCGCCCTGCTCGCCCGTCAGCAAGCGGTAGAGCAACTCATGCTCGATCAGCGGCCCCAGCACGGCCAGGTCATCTGGTGCATCGAGCAGGCGCGCCAGCCGCAACAAAGGGTCAAGCAGACCGCCATCCAGGGGACTGCACGCCAAGCCCCGTGACGACACCGGTGCGGCGCGAGGCGCCTTGACCTCGGGCAACAGTTCGCGGATGCGCTGCAGATCCAACTGAAACGTCAGGCACAGGCACGGTTCGTCCGGTGTCGCGCGTAGCACCTGCGACGACACCGGCACATCGACCGAGGTCACCAGGTACGAAGCGGGTTCATGCACGAACGTCTGCTGCCCCAGCAGGATCTGCTTGGCACCCTGCAGAGCCAGTCCCAGGCCCGGCCCGTACATCGCACAGGTAGGCACACTGGGCGAGTCGGCGCGGAACAGGCTCAAGGCCGGCCAGCGTGTGGCATGCACGCCCTCGCCCGGTGTCAATCGTTCAACGACCGCTGTCAATTCCTCGCGCCCCTGTTCGAGGCGCGAATCCAATGCATGGGAAGAAAGCTTGTTATTCATGACCTTGCTGATATTTCTGGCCCGGCTAGATTGCCTGTTCCTCCGCCCGATGGCGAGGGTGAGGCATGCAGCATCGTAGGATCAGGCAAGGATCTCGCAGGATCCGGCTACCCGTGGCCGAAGCACGCCTCGCATACTCCAGTCCTTCGCTATCCCCCGCTCTCCAAGGAGTTACGCATGGCCCTCTCCATCCTCGGCTACGCAGCCCAATCGGCAACCACACCACTGGCTCCCCACCACTTCCAGCGTCGCGACCCGCGCCCCGACGACGTGGTGATCGACATTCTCTATTGCGGCGTGTGCCACACGGACATTCATCAGGCCCGCAACGAATGGCATGGCAGCGTTTACCCGATGGTGCCGGGCCACGAGATCGTCGGCCGTGTCAGCGCCGTCGGCGGCAAGGTAAGCAAGTTCAAGGTTGGCGACATGGTCGGCGTCGGCTGCATGGTCGATTCCTGCCAGCACTGTGCGGCGTGCAAGGAGGGGCTGGAGGTGTATTGCGAGGAAGGCCCCACCTGGACCTATAACGGGACGGATCGCCATGACGGTCAGCCAACCTTTGGTGGCTATTCCGAGCGCATCGTGGTGTCGGACAAATTCGTCGTCAGCATCTCCGACAAGCTCGACCCGAAAGCCGCCGCGCCCTTGTTGTGCGCCGGCATCACCACCTGGTCGCCGCTGCGCCACTGGAAGATCGGCAAGGGCAGCAAGGTAGCCGTGGTCGGCCTGGGCGGCCTGGGCCACATGGGCCTGAAGTTTGCCAAGGCGATGGGCGCGGAGGTGACGTTGTTTACCCGCTCCCCCGGCAAGGAAGCCGAAGCCCGCAAGCTGGGCGCCGACCATGTGGTGTTGTCCACCGACGCCGCACAGATGGCCACGGCGGCGCGTCAGTTCGATTTCATTCTGGACACGGTGCCCTCGCAGCACGACCTCAATCCCTACCTCAACACGCTCGCGCTCAACGGCGTGCTGTGCCTGGTGGGTTTGCTCGAAGCGATCGAGCCGCCGGTGCAGGCCGCCATGGTGGTGCTGGGCCGTCGCTCGATCTCCGGCTCGGCCATCGGCGGTATCGCCGAGACGCAGGAAATGCTGGATTTCTGCGCCGAGCACGGCATCGTCAGCGATATCGAGATGATCGATATCAAGGACATCAACCACGCCTATGAGCGCGTGTTGAAGAGCGACGTGAAGTACCGCTTCGTGATCGACATCGCCTCGCTCAAGCAGAGCGCCTGAGACAGCAAGCATGAGGGAGCGGCTAGACCACGACCTACGAGCTTGTTCAAAGTCTCCGTGGCGGCCGCAAGCCACCCCCTCCCAGCCCCCCCCCTGCGCGCAGGGGGAGGAGCTAAGAGCATGCTCGCTTACTCCCCCCTGCTTGCAGGGGGAGGAGTCAAAAGCAGGCTCGCATCTACTCCCTCCCCTGCTTGCAGGGGGGGAGTCAAAAGCAGGCTCGCATTTACTCCCTCCCCTGCTTGCAGGGGAGGGTTGGGGAGGGGTGCTTGTGACGGCAGCGAGACCTTGAACAGACTCTAGCGGCCTCTGTATCGACTCGCTTGATGCGCCTCACGCAGACGACGCGCGTGCGCAGCCAATAGGTCACCACGCGTAATGATGCCCACTACTTGCTGTCCGCCTTCACCGCCAAGCACGACCAGGCGCCCCACATCCGCCTCGACCATATGGTCGGCGGCATCACGCAAGCTGTGATCTTCCCGCACCACCAGCGGCGGTCGATGGACCAACTCAGCCACCGTCACGTCGTCTGCCAGGCCCGTGGCGAGCAGGTCGCGCCGCGTCACGACGCCAAGCAATTGCCCCCCATCGCCCAGCACGGGAAAACCCTGGTGCCGAGCCACGGCGCTGTCGGCTTCAAGCCATCCGCGCACCGCGGCCAGACGCTGTGTTGCACGCAGGCTGATCACCTTGCGGCTGCAAGCCTCGCCCACACTGATCCGCTCCAGATAGTCGGCGCTGTATTCGGCAGGCACACGCACGCCGCGGCGCGCGATCTTCTCGGTCATGATGGTGTTGCGCATCATCAGGCCAGAGACCAGGTAGGCCATGGCACATGCGCCGAGCAACGGCAGCAGACCATGCGGTTGCTGAGTCGTTTCGAACGCAAACACCACGGACGTCAGAAAGGCGCGCGACGCACCGGCGAAGATCGCCGCCATGCAGACCAGCGCCGCCACACGCGGATCCACCTGCAGCCACGGCAGCCACATGACGCAAGCGACGCCAAGGACGCCGCCCAGCGCGCCGCCGATGGTGAACAAGGGCGCCAGCGTGCCGCCCGAAGTGCCGCTGCCAAGCGCCACCGACCACGACAGCAACTTCAACAGGCACAGGGCGAGCATGCTGCCCAACCCGATCTGTCCCGCCACGACCGCGGCGATATTGCTATAGCCCACACCCAGGGTCGCCGGCATCACATAGCCCACCAGGCCCACGACGATGCCACCGATCGCTGGCCACCACATCCAGTGGATCGGCAGCTTTTCGAAGCCGTCCTCGATGGCGTAGGTCAAACGCGTGATGCCTACGCTGGCGACACCGGTGAGCAGCCCCATCAGCATGTAAGCGATCAAGGCCGCCAGGGTCGGCGTGGCGATCTCGGGCATCGGAAACATCGGCGCATTGCCTTCCAGCACGTAGCGCACACCCGTGCCGATGACCGCAGCCAAGGCCACCGGAATCAACGAACGCGCGCGCCGCTCGAACAGCAGCAGCTCGATGGCCAGCAACACCGATGAGATCGGCGCAGAAAACACCGCGGCCATGCCCGCAGCAGCGCCAGCCGCCAGCAGGGTTTTGCGCTCGTCGGCCGTCACGTGCAGAAACTGGCCAAGCAGCGAACCCAGCGCGCCACCCGTGGCAATAATGGGCCCCTCCGCACCAAACGGACCGCCGGTGCCGATGGCGATGGCCGACGACACCGGCTTCAGCCAGGTCATGCGCGCAGGAATGCGACTCTCGTTGAGCAGCACCTGCTCCATCGCCTCGGGAATCCCATGCCCACGGATCGCCCGCGATCCCCAGCGCGCCATCGCGCCGACGATCAAGCCACCGAGCACCGGCACGCCGATAACCCACAAGCCGAGATGATTGTCCGCAGGGCTGCTGAATTCGGTGCTCCAGCGTCCATGGAAGGCGAGATTCGTCACCAGGCCGATCAAGGCGGTGAGCGCACGCGCCACCAACGCCACCACGGCGCCCAAGAGCATCGCCAGGCTGGCTATCCACAGTACCCGCCGCCCCAA
>CAVXWA010000026.1:0-166553 GCA_963765335.1 uncultured Gammaproteobacteria bacterium
CATCGCCACGTATTGCTCCAGGCAGGCGCCCGCGGCTACCTGCTGAAGGGTGCGACCCCGTACCGAGGTCGCCAATGCCATCCGCGCAGTCCACGACGGGCAGGTCGTCTTCGGCGCGGCGCTCGCCGTCCGGATCGCGAACTACTTCAGCGCGTCCCGAGCGGCCACCAGCTCCGACGACACCTTTGCCGCGCTCACCGCGCGCGAGAACGAGATCCTGACCCACCTCGCCTCCGGATCATCCAACATTGCGATCGCCCGCCAGCTCGACATCAGCGCCAAAACCGTCGCCAACCACATCTCGAACATCCTGACCAAACTGCAGACGGCCGACCGCGCCGAAGCCATCATCCGCGCTCGATCCGCCGGGCTCGGGTCCTAGGGAAAGGCTGAGCGTCTCAGCCGACCGGGCAGGTCTCTTGTCGGACGGCGAGTGCCGCGAGAGAGTGGGAGGCCGTCTCACCGACCGGCTGGACGCACAGGGAGCACGGTGGTTGCGGGATCGTGACAGTCGCGAGTTTTCAGCGTCGCCCCGGTGGCGTTCTGGACGTAGCGCGCTGTCGGGTTTCGCGCTTAGGTTGATCGGGCCGGGTGCGCCCCGACCTCCTGTTTCAGCGTGAGCGTGTTTCTCCAGTGCGGCGGCGAGTTCGATGAGATCTCGGTGCAATCGCGACGCTCTTGTATTGCCAAGCTTGGCGATGGCGATGGCGATGGCGATGGCGTGTACTTCATGTTTTTGCTCCGGCACAGGCCGCTCGTAGGGCGACGTCGATACCACCGCGTCCTTCGATAAGGCCGCTGCCTCGCTGGCCGCTCGCGTGGCATACCTCCGTGGCCTCGGCGAGCGAGCACCCCATGGCGGATCCGCGCGAGTTCCTCGAGTCAATGGCACGAGACGCCGGAACCAGGCTCGGTTTCCGGTTCGGTGTCGCCTTTGAGTTGATCGCGCTGTGACGACCGTCCTCGCGCCGGTGTGTGTCGCTCTCGGCCTTTCGACTCTGCGATCCACCGGGCGATGACTGCGGATTCTGCTGGTGGATGCTCACGGTGGAGTGACAGTCGTGGCAGGGCGCGACACAGGTTCGCTCGTGGGTCGTTCCCGACAACCGACGATGGTCGGGAGGGTGGCAGACAGCAGACCCGTCAAAACAGGCCCAGTTTCTAGGCCCTGGCAGCGAATTGGCAGCCGCAAGCGTTCGCACTCACCTACTAACAGGCATGCTCGGTAGTGACGGTTCGGTGCGTCCCGGGCCCACCAGCCCGACGACATGCGCGTTTAGAACGGCTCTAAGCACGCCCTTCGGTAGTGCTCGCGGACGCCGCTAAGCGAGCGGTAATGCCAGTTATGCACTGCGGTCGCACCTTCAAATGTGGCCGCGTGGGGCCGGCGTGGGGCCGCGGTGTCGGAGAGACGCCCGATCTACCGCGGCGTTGACAACAACTGAGACCTGCTGGGACATGAGCCGCGCTCAACCGAGACTGTGAACGCCTGGAGATCACATGTGAGACGTGAAGTGCGCAATTGCCTCGTTCGCGACGAGGTGCGCGGTGATCCAGGGCCGTTCCGTAGCTACCCCAAGAGCGCAGTCGTCGTCGGCGGATTGCGGGTGCGCTGGTTGCGCGCCTCGTTCTGTAGGCATTCCGCGTGGCGGGCGGTTACTGCTGCGGGACTGTGGTGAACCCGGTTGGTCCGAGCTCGGCGGCTCTTCTAGTGCGCCGGCGGCGTTGACAGCACATACATTCGGACCGGTACAGCGGTGCGAGTGACGTTTATCGACCGGAACAGATCACAGCGCCTAGCGGCTAGCCGCGTTCGAGAGGTCCCGACGCTCGAGAGGAGTTCACATGACAGTTAGTGACTACGAGGAGCGGCTTCGCGTTCTTTATGACGTCGAGCGCCACGTCAGGGAAACGGATGGGGGGATCCTGGTCGAGGGTCCGTATGCTGCGCTTGCCGAGCTCAGGGCCAAGGCGCCGGTGCATCGGGATCGGTCCGCGAGCTGCTCGGATACTCCCTGGTGGCATCGGGACCTTCATGGCCGGATTGGGCCAGGTCTTCCTGTCCTACGACGCGAACAACATCGCGCTTCGCGACAACGACACCTTCTCCTCCGGCGTATACGCCCGGTTCGTCACCCAGCTGTTCGGCGGCCGCACCATCCTGGAGATGGTCGGAACCGAGCATCGTCAGCAACGGGCACTGGCGCAGTCCGCGTTCACACCCGGTCGGGCCAAGTGGTGGATCGAGCGCTGGATCGCCCAGCTGGTCGACGATGCTGTGTCGGCTTTTGAAACTGCCGGGCAGGCGGAGCTCAACAGCGAGCTGTGCTCGCGCATCCCACTGCTCACGATCACGTCGAGTTTTGGGCTGACCACCGACGAGGCGCTCGACTTCCGCGAGGGCGCCGAGGGCGGGAGTCGGGACCCAGAGCAGATGGCCGCCCGGCAAGCACGGACGGAGACAATGCTCCGGCGCGTGATCACCGACCGGCGTTCGAACCCTGGCGACGACCTGATCACGATGCTGGTCCAGGCGGAGTTCGAGGAGGACGGCCAGAAGCAGCTGATGGCCGACGACGACATTTATGCGTTCGCCCGACTCGTTCGAACGGCCGGGGTCAGGGACGACGTGGCGTCAGCTGGGTATCCTTCTGGTCGCGCTCCTCAAGGACCCGGTCCTGCTGGAGGCCGTCCGCGCGGATCGCAGTCTGCTTCGGGCAACGGTGGAGGAGGCGGTCCGGTGGGAGCCCACCGATCCGATCTTCCGGCGGCTGACCACGAAGGACGTTGACCTGCTCGGCGTGGAGATCCCGGCCGGGTCGGTGGTGGAGATGTGCCTCGGCGCAGGCAACCGTGACCCGCTGCGGTGGGAGGATCCTGATCGGTTTGACCCGTACCGCGCCGTCAAGTCCCACGTTGGCTTCGCCAGCGGCCCGCATGTCTGTCTAGGGCAGCACGTCGCTCGCGCCGAGATCATCACGGCGGTCTATCAGTTGCCCTCGACCGGCTCCCGAACCTGTGACTCGGTCCCGCCGTACCCTAATGTCCGAATCATTGGCTTGGAGCACCGGGGACCCAATGCCATTCCCGTGGTGTTCTGATAAGCCTGACGGGTCGGGCGGCGAAAACGTGTTCGATGGTGTCCGGTGATCGACCGGCCCAGTTGGTCTTCGTTACCGCCGCAAGGGCACGAGCTCGGCTCGTTGAACCCCGCAGCAACATCTATCAGAGCAAGGACACTCGTTACCTGCCCCTTCCGCTTCTGGGCGGGTCCGGGTTATTTCATCTGGGCTCCCGCGCCCAGGACAGATCTTCGCCGTCGTTGGCGGAAACCGGTGCGACACGCCGCCGGAGTGTCAACGACGGCGAAGATCTGTCCTGGGGGGCGTGCGGTTCGCGCCTCGGTCTAGGGCCGGGGGAGGGTGACGAGTCCGGTGGGCCCGAGTTCGGCGTCCTCCTCGATCAGTCGCTCGTCGCTGGGGCTGAGCGCCGTGGTCGGGGGCGCGAGGCACCAGGCGAGGGCGGCCGCAGCGACACAGACGGCTGCCGCGATCCAGAGCACTAGGATGTAGCCGTTCGGTTGGAGGCGTGACCGTCGGGCGTGTGACCGGCCAGGATGGAGGCGGTGAGTGCGCCGCCGAGGGAGAAACCGACGTAGCGGGTCGACCGGTAGAAGCTGATGGCGCGACCCTGGTCTTGTCGGGGACGGCCTCGGATGATCAGTCCCGGGATCACGGCGGAGGTCAGACCGACGCCGACGCCGACGATCGTGCCCATCATGACGAATGCCTGCCAGAGCGACGCGTGAAACAGGGCGAAGAGGCGCCGGAGCGGCGGCGACGACAAGAGGAGCCGACCGCAGGAGGGCGCGGGCGCGCCGATCCGGCGGTGATCCAGGGAAGGACTCGACCGCCGAGGAACTGGTGCAGGGAGAAGGGCGAGGACGAGCCCGGCGACGACGACGGACTGGCATCGAACCCGTACCCGGGGCCGATGCGTGGGGCCTGTACGTACTCGGTGATCGTGGAGCAGCGTACATGTACATTGCGACTCGAGGACGCATCGCGCAGGTCGCTGGTCAGGACGCGGGAGGCGGAGGCAGCCGGAGCTCGATCCAGCGGGTCTCGGGTGCGGAGCCTTGGAAGACCGAGCGGGTCGGTGCCCCGACGGCGCTGTTGTAGGCCGATCACACGGTGGGTGACCAGCCCCAGTCGTTGCCGGCGACCGCCAGTAGCAGCGCGACGAGGGTAGTGGTCAGCAGCGCGATGCCGAGGACGTCGAGGGTTGGCGCCGAGCGGTCGTTGCTCGTTGGTAGGACCACGACGACGAGAACGAGCGCCTCGGCGCTGACGATGGCGCCGAACCAGTACGCGGCGGACAGGCCGAGGCCATCCGCGATCAGTCCGCTGAGTGGGTAGCCGACGCCGACGCCGGCTGGAGCGGCCGAGAGCACGGACGAGGACCTGATGTTCGACGGCACGTTCGCGGCGCAGGTGGTCGCGCGCCGCGGCCATGGTCAGGGGAACCGATCGAGACCGACGCCTTGGAGGGCTCGGCCGACGACGAGGACCGGGCGAACTCGGCAGCCAGGGCGGCTACCGCACCGCCGATGTGTGACCGCGACCAGGCCGCGATGACGGTCGTCGTGGCGTCGGGCCGTCGCTGAGCTTCGCCCATGATCGGCGAGTGATCGTACCGACGAGGAGGGTGACGGTCAGCGACCATGGCGCGGTGCTCAGCGGCACAGTCATTGGTCGGCGATCGTCGGCAAGGAGTGGTGCGCCCAGCGGCTGACGATGGCCGACGACGGTCGTGGTGAACACCAAGACGGAAGGCAGCGCCGCCTCACGACGAGTCGTCGTCACGAGGTGTTGCTCTGTTGGACGTTCTCGATCAGGCGACCCAGAATCTCGCTGGCGGTGGCGAGGTCGGCCAGGTCCTGGTCGCTGAGTTGCTCGACGGCATCGCGCATCACACCGTGCAGCTGGGTCTGCGCGCTCTTGATCGTTTTTCGGCCGAGGGGGGAAATATCGACGAGCACCACTCGGCGGTCCTCGGCATCGCGCTGTACCACGAGGTCGCGATGATGGAGGTGGTCGACGACCTTGGACATCGTCGGCTGGGCGACGGCCTCAGTGTCGGCAAGCTCGAGATCCGGCGCGGGCCATCCAGCAACGCGCCGAGCACGCTCGCCTCCGTGGGCGACAACTCTCGACTGCCGCCAGTGCGCAGCAGCCGGGTCAGTCGCGACGAGCGATAGAGGAACGTCGAGGCGATGGCCTCGATCGCCTCAGCGCGGGACGAGAGTGTTTGCATCAAACAACTATATAACCTGGTGCTCCGTCACGGCTTGGCCGCGACGAGCGCCCCGACACCGGGTGAGGACCGGAGATAGTTGCATGAGAAAATAGTTGTGTACTGACGGTCGAACCGTCGTTGAGCCTCAACTGTGCAAGGAACTCCATGCACCACGCGCCTCGAAGTCTGCTGCCTGCCGACATCGCCAGTTGCGGATCTCGCCTCCGCCTGCCGGCGGGCGGGACCGATGATCCGGGGTCCGCTCGCCGGCCGCTACGCGGCGGTCGCAGCGATGGTCATGTTCGCGCTCATTCCCTACCTGGCCTTGTCCTCGGCGCTCGGACCGCTGACGCCGATCATCACCACACAGCTCCATACGAGCGCGCAGACGATGAGCCTCGGGTTTGGCATGGCGAACGCGGCGTATGCGGTCGGCACGGTGCTCGCGGTGCAGTTCGCCCAGCACCGTCCGCAGCGCCGGATGCTGCTTGCCTACGCGGTATTGCTCGTGATCGGCTCCGTGCTCCAAGCCGCGGCCCACAACGCGGGAGTATTCATCGTCGGGCACGTCATCCAAGGTGGTTGCACCAGCCTCCTGCTCATCGCCGCCGTCCCACCGCTCGCGATCGGCTTTCCATCGGTGAAGCTCCGGGACACGGCGGTGATCATGAACATCTGCATCTTCGGCGCCGTCGCTCTCGGCCCGCTTCTCGGCGGCATCCAAGCCGAGCAGGATGCGTGGCGCCCCCTGTTCTGGATCATCGCGGGGATTTCGTTCGTGGCGCTGATCCTCGTGCTGCTGACCTTCGAGGATGCACCGCCGGCCAATCCTGATGCGCCCCGAGATTTCCCCGCCATCGCGTTGGCCGCGGTGGGCTGTATCGCCGCTTTCTTCGGCACCTCGATGCTGACGAGCCATGCGTTCCGGGACCCCGTGGTGCTTGTGCCGCTGTTCGGCGGCCTGGCGTTCATTGTTGCCCTGGTCGTATACCAATACCGCGCGAAGCTGCCGCTCCTCACCGTCAAGTCGGTGCTGACAAGCGCCATTCCGGTCGCGGGGATCATCGTCGCGTTGTTCGCGGCGGCCGCGTCGGTGGCGGCGACGGACCTCACCGCGAGCGTGCTGACGGCGAACTACAACCCGGTGCAAATCGGGCTGCTCTACCTTCCGG
This sequence comes from uncultured Gammaproteobacteria bacterium, assembly GCA_963765335.1. Lineage (GTDB taxonomy): Bacteria > Pseudomonadota > Gammaproteobacteria > Xanthomonadales > Rhodanobacteraceae > Dyella. Next base: position 6,471 of record CAVXWA010000026.1, read on the forward strand.
AGGTGGCCGGGGCCGTCATCTCCGCGGTCGCCTTCGGCGTCGTTATTCGCAAGCGTTCTCTGCACTACCTTCCGTTGTTCGGCATGGTGATGCTCGCGGCGGGGATCGCGGTCTTCCGTATCGAGGTGCCGTCGAGCGTGGCACTGACACTGGTCGGCTCAGGTCTGACCGGACTAGGTCTCGGTGCGACGGTTGCGCCCGCCCTGTTCGTCGCGGGGTTCTCGGTGTTCGCCGCGAACCTGCAGCGGGTGTTCGCGATCGTGGAGCTGCTGAGGGCGGTGGCCGCGTTCATGGTGGCGCCGATCTTCATCTACTTCGCCTCCACCGCCGCGGGTGGTTTGGATGCGGGTACGGCCACCGCGTTGTCGGTCGGACTGGGCATCGCGGTTCTCGGCGGACTGATCGGCGTTGCCATCTACGTGTTGAGCGGGATTCGTCGTCCCCCACGCCCCGACATCGACGCTTTTGTGGCCAACACGTCGCCGGCGTGGGATTCGCCACCGCTGCTCGCGCGATTGCGATCGGAGAACCCTGAGGAGCCGCAGCGAGTTGAGAGCAGGGTCTGACGTGACGTCCGCGGAACACCTCGACTCGGAGCTCGCCGGTCCCATCGTGTTCGCCTACGACGGCACCGCCCTTGCTGCGTCCGCGATCGCGCAGGCCGGCGGGCTGCTGGAGAAGACGCGGGACGCGCTCGTTGTCTGCGTGTGGCACCCGGTCGATGTCGGCTTTACCCCGAGTGATCCGCGCCACCTCGATGCCGATCGCGCCGACGACGTCGGTCGGGCCGCCGAGGCCACCGCTCAGCAGGGAGCGATGCTCGCCGAAAAGGCGGGATTTCGAGCGAAGGCCCTGGCGATCGAAGCGTCCCCAGCGTGGAAGGGCATTCTCGATACTGCTGACGAGCATCATGCAGCCGTCATCGTCCTCGGGTCGGCCGTCTCTCGACATCGACTTGTGGGTCACCTGTTCGGGAGCGTCGCGTCTGCGGTGGGCTCCCATTCCTCCATACCGGTGTTGATCCTGCCGCATCCGTAGCGAACGCCGGGTCAGATCACCGCTGCTTCGACGTGAAGTCGCTGAGCGAGCTGCCGACGGTGGTACGTCGGGTCGCCGAATAGCAGCTCGTCGGTCTTGGCCCGCTTGAAGTACAGGTGCGCGGGGTGCTCCCAGGTGAAGCCGATACCCCCGTGGATCTGAATGTTTTCGGTGGCGCAGTTCATAAAGGCATCCGAGCAACAGGCCTTCGCCAGGCTGGCGTCGATGGGGATTTCGTCACTCCCGGAGGCAACCGACCACATGCCGTGGTACGCCGCAGACCTCGCGGATTCGACCGCGATGAGCATGTCGGCGCATTTGTGCTTGATCGCCTGAAACGAGCCGATCTGCCGGCCGAACTGCACCCGCATCTTCGCGTAATGCACGGCCATCTCAAGAACGCGAGCAGCGCCGCCCACCTGTTCCGCGGCGAGGCCGATCGCGGCGACGTCCAGCACCCGATTGAGAAGGTCGACTGCCTCCCCCGGGGCACTGATCAGTCGCCCAGGCGCATTTGCGAACTGGATGGTCGCCTGCTTGCGAGTCATGTCTAACGTGGTGAGCGGCGTGCGGGTCACTCCAGGTGCGGAGTCGCTCCCGTCGGCAGTGACGGCAAACAGTCCGACGCCGTCCGGGGTGCGGGCGCTCACCAGCAGCAGATCGGCCGTCGCGCCGTCCAGCACATAGCTCTTCGTGCCGAAAATTGTCCAGCCGTTGACGGAGGGATGCGCCGTGACCTCGACGACACCCGGGTCCCAGTGACCGGACTCCTCGGTGATCGCTAGGGACGCTCGGATATCACCCGAAGCAATGCCAGGCAGTAGGTCGGCTTTCGCGGTCTCGTCGCTGGACTCGACCAAGGTGGTCGCGGCGAGAACGACGGTCGAGAAATATGGCGCGCACAGCAACGCCCTCCCGGCTTCCTCCAGGACGATTCCGACCTCGACAAACCCATATCCGGCACCGCCGTAGGCCTCCGGAATGGCGAGCCCGGTCAGACCGAGCTCGCCCGACAACTGGGACCACACGGCTGTGTCGAAGCCCTCCTCGGTTTCCATCAATCGCCGCACCTCGGCCTCGGGCGACTTGTCGGCGAGAAAGCTGCGAACCACGTCCCGCAACTGTTCCTGCTCGTCGTCGAACGCGAAGTTCATCGAGGTACCTCCAGGTGATGGCGATCGTCTCGCTCTCGACGGTATCGAATAACTGAACGCGCCTTCAATCCAGGGCCGCGCCGGATGAACTCGTGGTCACGCTCGAACTGGCGGTGGCCCTGAGACCAGCACCCCGGACTCGACGAGTTCGCCGATTGTGCGCTCGTCGTAACCAAGTTCGGCAAGAACCTCATGGTTGTGTTCGCCAACCGGGCCGGCGGCAGGGAGTTCACCCGCGCGGGTCGGAGTGAATCGGACAGCCGGGTTCGCTTGCCTGACTGGTCCGACATGGGGATGCACAAACTCGTCGACGGTTTCATTCGCGCGAATCTGCGGGTGATTGTGTAGTTCGTCGAGCCCGACGACGGGCGCGACCGGTACGTCGTAGCGGTTCAGGAGGTCGATAACTTCCTGAGTGCTAAGGGTTGCGATGACCGCCGCCGCCTTTCGGAGAATCTCGCCGGTCGTGCGCTTGCTCTCTGGCAGACCGACAGCTTCCAAGAACCGCTCTTGCTGACGCGGGGTTACGGCGGCAAGGCTGACGTAGCCGTCCGCAGTCGGTGTGACTCTGAAAGTCCGGCTCACGGGACCGAAGACATGCTCTGGTTCGACGATGGTGTGGTTCATCATTCCGTCTGGCCACAGGGCCGCAATCGCGACGTCAAGCATGCAGATCTCGATCGACCTGCCGCGCCCGGTTCGGGTCCGTTCGTAGAGGGCGGCGGTGATGGCCTGGGCAACATGAAACGAGGCGATCTTGTCGATGACGCCTTGGCGAACCAGACTTGGCGGCTCGTCGGACACTTGCTGGAGAGCGCTGTACCCGGCGAGCGCTTGCAGGACATGGTCGTACGCGGGTCGCCCACCATAAGGACCTACCGTGCCGTACCCGATGACAGTCCCGTGGATCAGCTTGGGCCTCCCGGTGCAGAGCGTGGCGGCGTCGATTCCGAGCTTGGCCGCTGCCGCCGGCCTGAAGTTGTGGATGACAACGTCGGCGCGATCGACTAAGGCGCCGACGATCTCGGCAGCCGGGGCTGTCTTCAGATCGAGCCCAACAAAGCGCTTGGAACGATTGAGGTTGAGGAAGAAGGCCGACAGCCCTCCAGTGTTTGTGCCGACGCCGCGCAAGGTGTCGCCACTCGGCGCCTCCACCTTGATGACGTCAGCGCCCTGATCGCCGAGCATCATGGTCGCCAGTGGACCGGACATGTTCTCGGTGAAGTCAACGATCCGTACGCCTGAAAGCGGGCCATCACTGGGGCCCGCGGCAGCATCCGAACCGTCATTGCCCGCCGTCATCGGCTCCACCAACGTCCCCTCGTCTTGTCGATCCTGACTGGAGTCCACCATACCGATCATACTGAACTACCATTCATTTCTGTGCGGCGATGGTGGTAATGTCCCGACGAGGATGGGCTCTAGTGGCACGACAAACCTGTTCTTACTGTGTCCTGATTGCGAGGCTCGCGAACGAGTGGCGAGGCTTGTCGGAGGAATGGTCCTCAATGATCTAGCAAAGGCTGACAGATTCAATGTCTGAAACGTTGACATCCGACGAGACCACAATCGATCGGCTCGTTGATGAGCTGTTGGAGACCCGTCCACCGGAGCAAACGGCAGAGCGCGACTTCCTTGGCGCGCAGTTCGATGCCGGACTGGCGTTTGTCCACTTCCCGGTCGGCTTGGGCGGACTGGGTCTGTCCCGGAAGCTGCAGTCGCGCGTGTCGGCACGACTCCGCAAAGCGGGCGCGCCGAACCTCGGCGCGCGAAACGCAATCGGCTACGGCATGGCAGCGCCGACCATCGTCGCGCTGGGCTCAGAGGACCAAAAGACCCGCTACCTGAGGCCATTGTTCACGGGCGAGGAGGTCTGGTGCCAGATGTTCTCCGAGCCTGGTGCTGGCTCCGACGTTGCCAGCTTGGCGAGCCGTGCGGTGCCAGACGGCAAAGAGTGGGTTCTCAACGGACAGAAGGTCTGGACAACGTTGGCGCACACAGCGCGTTACGGAATGGTGCTGGCGCGTACCAACCCTGAAGCTGAGAAACACCGCGGCCTGACATACTTCGTCGTGGACATGCATGCGCCAGGTGTTGAGGTGCGTCCCCTGCGTCAGATGACGGGTGACGCCGAGTTCAATGAGGTCTTCTTCACCGACGTTCGAATCCCCGACAGCGAGCGGCTGACCGAGGTTGACCAAGGGTGGAGTGGGGCCCTCGTCACGTTGATGAATGAACGGGTGTCGATCGGCGGCGGAGCGCCGCAACGAGGCAGTGGGCCGATCTCGATGGCGATGAAGCTATGGGCGTCGCTGCCCGACTACCGCAAAGACAGTGTGACGCGCGATCGGCTGATGCAATCGTGGGTTGAGGCGGAGGTTCGTCGCTTGACGAACGTTCGGGCGGCCGCGCTTGCTCGGATGGGAACGCCCGGCCCCGAAGGATCCATCGGCAAGCTTGCCAGTGCAGAGCTCAACCAACGGATCTATGCGCTGTGTGAGGACCTCCTCGGTTCAGAAGGCACCTTGTACGACTCGTATGAGATGCGTCGTCCTGAGGGGGCGTTCGCGCTCGAATCGCCGCAGCGCATGTTCCTTCGCTCGCGAGCCAGTTCCATCGAAGGTGGGACGTCGGAAGTTCTTCGGAACGTCCTTGCCGAAAGGGTGCTGGGACTGCCGCCCGAGCCACGCGTCGACAAAGGGATCCCTTGGTCCCAGGTGCCTCGGGACTAGCGGGAGCCACGGGTGGTGGGCCAGGCTTAGGACATCGTCAGTCCACCGCTGACGGAAAGAGTCTGACCGGTGATGAAGCTGGCCCCTGGTGAAGCGAGGAACGCGACAGCTGGCGCAATCTCTTCTGGCTCGGCAAGGCGTCTCATCGGAATGGCTTTGATGAGTGATGCCATGAACTGATCTCCCTTACCCAGACTCGTTGCCATTCCACGGATCAGCGGGGTATCGGTCGGGCCTGGACAGACGACGTTGACGGTGATGCCGAGGCGGGCTACCTCTCGCGCCACGCTCTTCGAGAACCCCACAACTCCGGCCTTTGCGCCGGCGTATACCGACTCGAGCGAGGATCCGACCCGTGCTGCGTCAGACGCGACGGACACTATTCGACCGCTTCGGCGCTCGATCATCGACGGAAGCACGGCATAGATCGTGTTGATGGGACCCCGGTAGTTCACGGCGATGACCTTGTCCCAGAACTCGGGAGTGGTCTCGATGAAGGGAACGAAGAGGTCCCATCCCGCAACGTTGATCAGCGTGTCGATGGGGCCGAGTTCGCGCGACACATCGCGAACGACGTCCTTCACGTCATCTAACTGAGTCACGTCCAATGTGAGTGCGAGGTGGCCAGTACCCTCGAGGCTCTTGCAGGTCTCGACGGACCCATCGAGATCGGTCACCGCCACGCGCTTGCCTTGCCGCGCGAGTTCCCGGCATACTGCGGCGCCGATTGCTCCGCCGCCTCCGGTCACGAGTGCCACGCCGGGCGCGTTCTGTTCCGCCGGCCGCTCGTCCCCCCGTTGCACTCTCTCGGTGTGAGCCATTCGTTTGTCAAACCCCTACTCGTGGATCAGCGCGCGCCACGAGGCTGTCGCCTGCGCGGCGTCATGGTGATCGTGCGTCCATGGACTCAGTCGAAGCAAGAGTCTCACACAGATTGACGACCCGTTCAATTGTCGTTGACGACCCGTTCAATCATCGCTACGCTCCAGCGGCTCGGTCAAGTCTGGACGAGGCAGAACCAACGGAAAGTTGTGGTCGTGCTGGAGGTGAGTTGGTCATGACCGGGGTGCCGTTCATGCATGCTGGCTTGCTGGTTCATGATCTCGATGAAGCAATCGAGACCTTCGGCGCAACTTTGGGTATGAGCTTCACTGAGCCGGTCGTCTCGCACAACGAGGGATTCAGCGAAGAGCGTCGAGTTCGCCCCGTTGATATCCGCTACGCGTACTCCTTTGACGGGCCTCCCCACTACGAGTTGATCGAGGCGCACGAGCATGGCTTGTACGGCAGGCAGATGGGGTTCGGGCTGCACCATCTCGGGATGTGGTCGGGGGACTGTGCTTCTACCCTTGATTCCCTGACCGCCCTTGGGCTTGAGGTCGAAGCGACGATTCGATCGCCGCAAGGTGAGCTCCTGGCGGCCTACTTCAAGCCAACGGGACTACAGGGGATGCGTCTCGAGGTCATGGACGAGATCAGTCGTCCCAGAGTGGAAGCCTGGCTCCACGGCGATCTGGCGACTCCTCGGGACTCCGTTGCTGACGCCGCCGAGCCCGCTGAACGGCGCGAACCTTGACCCGCACGATCTTTGCGAACGCCGCCCTGCTGGACGGCGATCACCCGACGCAGCCGAAGGCGTCAATCGTCGTCGCCGACGGTCTGGTGACTCAGGTGGTCGACGGTGGGGTTGAGCCAGGTCCAGATGATCGAGTGATCGATTGCAGCGGCCTGACGGTGATGCCCGGCATGGTGCAGGGTCACTTCCACTCGACCTACCACAACGTCGCAGTGCCCATCATGCCTCCGCTAGGGCTGGAGTCACCACCCGCCTACCAGGCTTACGTTGCGGCACATAACGTCCGGCTCGCACTGGAGGGCGGCTACACGTCGGTCGTAGGTGCCAACGAGGCGTGGGATGTCGATCCATCACTCGCGACCGCGATAGCGGATGGAATCGCGGTGGGTCCGCGGATTATCCCGGGCAGCCGCGAGATGGTCACCACCGCGGACACGGTCCCATCGCGAGCAGTTGGGTGGGGCGTCGCGCCGGCAACGCCAAGGCCCAGGCATCGTCGATGTATCTATTTTCGTACTACATGGGCTCCAGCCTGGCAGGGGCGAGTGGCGGCCTGTTCTATGCGTCGCATGGCTGGAATGGCGTGGCGCTGTTCGTGGCTGCGCTGGTGATGGCAGGGCTGCTGATCGCCTGGCGCCTATATTACCTGCCACCGTTGCCCGGCCCACCGTCCCCCGGCACCGAGCCGCCGCTGCCGCAATAGGATACGGCACGAAGATCGAAACCTGTTGCAGGAGCGCACCCAGTGCGCGAAAAGCCAATGAAGCAGTGACATCACGGCGCTGATCGCGCAAGGGGTGCGCTCCCGCGTGACGTCCTGTTCATTGTGCTTCAGGCGTAAGCATGTTCTTCACCGCCTGGTAATCGCCGTCGTTCGCGGCAGCGGGCAGGGCGAGCAGGTGCGTCATCAGCGGATAGACGTCCACATTCGGGAACGAGGCGACCGTCGCGCCTTCGCGGAAAGCCGGGCCATGCGCGACAAACAGGGCCTGCATCAGCGGTGATGCGTTGTCGTAGCCATGTTCGCCCAGGCTGAGCCGGCCTTTTTTCTTGGCGATGGAGTCGGTGGTGGTGATGCGCCAGCCAACATCGGCCAGGCACAGCAGCTGAGGCACGCGCGGGTTGCTGCCATAGGCGAGGCGCGCGGGCACACGTGACTTGTCCCAGCACGTCATGTGCCTCTGCGGCTTCTCCAGCTGCGCTTCGATCTTCGCAAAATCATGGCCTGGCGTGGGATTCAGGCCTGCCAGCACGCCCAGGCTGACGACATCCACGCGCGTGAGCGGAATGACCTTGTCGAGCAGGATGCTGTTCTGTGCAGGAACGGAGGCCATGCCGTGGTCGGCCAGCACGATCATGTTCACGTGGTCGAACAGGCCGCGTTGCTTCAGGCCCTGTACCAGGCGTGCGAGTGCGGCGTCGGTTTCACGCAGCGCCTGGTCCACTTGTGGCGTGTCCGGGCCGAATGTGTGGCCGGCATGATCGACTTCATCGAAGTACAGCGTGAGAAAACGGGGTCGCTGATCGGCGGGGAGGTCGAGCCACGCCAGCACCTGATCCACACGCTGGTCGGGTGTGACACCGCCGTCGTAAGGTTTCCAGAAGTCCGGGCGCTTGCCATGAATATCCGCTTCAGAGCCAGGCCAGAACATGATGGCGCTCTTGAGGCCATGCTCGCTCGCTGTTTCCCATATCGGCGTAGCCTGGTCCCACCAGCGGCCGTTGCTTACCGCATCGCGGTCACTCAGCGAGAACCTGCCCAGCACCGGATCGACCATCGTGTTGTTCACGATGCCGTGGTGATCGGGCCGCAGCCCGGTCACGATCGTATAGTGATTCGGGAACGTCAGTGAAGGAAACGAGGGCTGCATGCCGGCGGCGCGCACACCGTTGTTTGCAAGCTCGTTCAGCTCGGGGCTGAGACCGCGCTCGATATAGTCGGCGCGATAACCATCAATGGAAATCAGCAGCAAGGGCGTGACCGCCGGTTTCGTCGTGCTGGCGGCGGGCGCTGGGGGTGTGGGTTGATTGGCGCAACCCGCACTGAACGCGATCAGCGAGCAGAGCAGCAGGCGAAACAGGAATTTCATGCGACGGTCCGTACCATGGAATCAAACCGCATATCTTCGCTTAGTCATATGACCATTACACGATCTTTTTACCGTTTCGCCACGCTTTTTCTGCTCGGTGCACTCGCTTGGGCTGGCGTGGCCTCTGCGCAACAGGCGACCACTGGCGAGATGGATGCGCCGTCACCCCAGGGTGCCATAAACGCAGGCCACCATCGGGCACCGGCGAAATCGGCCAAGCCGCAAAGCCCCCGCGCGCCGGTGACAACAACGCGATCGGAAAACAGGGCGGCAGGCGTGTGGGACAAACAGGGTGACAAAGAGCGTGACAATCGCTATCAGCCGCCCCAGCGCAATCTGATCGGGCAATATCAGAATGCCGTGACGCCGCCGCCGGTGGATGAGGGCCGCTAGCCGTTTGCGCGTAGGTCGAGTCAGCGTGCTCGCAGCGTTGAACCAAATAAATCGCCGTGGGCGACACCGTTCTCCAATGCCAATAGATAACGCTTCGTCGGCAAGCCCCCACCGAAGCCGGTAAGGCTGCCGTCACTACCGATCACGCGGTGGCAGGGCAGCACGATCGGTAGCGGGTTGCGGCCGTTCGCGGCGCCGACCGCACGCACGGCCAGCGGCTGATCGATGCGCTGCGCCAGCTGACCGTAACTGATCGTGGTGCCATAAGGGATACGCGCCAGCTCCCACCATACCTTCAACTGGAACGATGTCCCGCGCGGATGCAGGGGCAGGTCAAACTGCTGGCGTTCGCCTGCGAAATATTCCTCCAACTGTCGCCGAACCAGCGCGAATGGTTTGGCCGCGCGCGTCCAGTGCGGTTGTGGCGCTTTCTGATGACGACCGCTTTCGAACCAGACCTCGCGCAGGCCGACATCGTCTGCTACGAGCCGCAGGTTCCCGACGGGGCTCGGAAGTTCGTCGTACCAAATATGCTCGTTCGGTGACATCAGCTCGCGCGCCTTTTTGGCATGGCGCTCGCCGCATCGCTTGCGCTACGCCACAAATGCATCACAGCGTAAGCGCGCCATGGACGCCACGCCTCGGCCTGTGCAGTGAGTGCTTTCGTGCTGAGTGCAGCAGCATTGCCCGCGGCAACCCGGCGAAGGATCAGGTCCGCTGCGGGGAATGCGTCGGGGTGGCTCAGCGCGCGCATCGCCATATAGTGCGCCGTCCACTCTCCGATACCCGGCAACGCCACCCAACGTTCGACGAATGAATCGAGTGACTGTTCGCTGCGAAAATCGATGCGGCCATCCAGCAGCGCCTGGGCCACGCCGCGAACCGTTGCCGCGCGTGCGGTCGTCAGGCCGCACTCGCGCAGATCGACATCCGCCAATGCTTCCGGGTTCGGAAATAATCGCTCCAGTCCTGGCATCGGCGACGTCGCAAGCGGCATGCCATAGCGCTGCACGATACGCGTAGCGAGCGTGCGTGCAGCGGCCACACTGACTTGTTGGCCAAGAATCGCACGAACGGCAATTTCGAAGCCGTCCCAGCCACCCGGCAGGCGCAGGCCGGGACGCTTGCGCAGCAATGGCGCGAGCACGGCACTTTGTTTCAGCGTGTCGCTTATCGATCCCGGGTTCGCGTCCAGATCGAACATGCGGCGTAGTTTCGCGACGACGCCGAGCATTTGCGCCGGCTGCGGGCAATGCAGCTGTAGTTGAAGCGCATGCTCGCCGCTCGGCCACGCGCTCAGGCGCAACCATCCCGGTGCATCGGCAGGACCGAATACGCGTGCGTAGCTGTGCTCGTCCACCAGCTCCACGCCCGGCAACGCGCGCCCGCGCAAGAACGCAAGCATCGCCTCGAAGTCGTATGGCGGACGGTAGCCGAGTCGTAACGTGATCGCGTCGCCGTTCACCGCACCTGGGTGGCGCCGAAGTTCTCGCGGCTGCATGCGGTTCGCCTGCAGGAACGCAGCATTGAAGCGGCGCTGGCTACGGAAGCCGGACGCCAGCGCAACCTCGGTGACCGGTAGTGCCGTTTCCGTGAGCAGCTGTTTCGCGAACAGCAGGCGACGCGTCGTGTGCACACTGATCGGGGGTGCGCCAAGGCGCTCCACGAACAGGCGCCGCAATTGCCTGGAGCCGAGGCCGACGCGCGCGGCCATCGCTTCCATCGACAAGTCATCCAGCGCGCTGTCCTCCATCAGCTTCAGCGTTCGCGCGATGACATGGTCACCGCGTTGCCACGCGTCATTGCCGGGCGCAAGTTCCGGGCGACAACGCAGGCAGGGGCGAAAGCCGGCCGCTTCGGCCGCTGCCGCGCTGCCGTAATAGCGCACGTTTTGCGGTTTCGGCGATGGCGCAGGGCATACCGGGCGGCAATAGATACGCGTGCTCGTGACGGCCGTGAAGAACAGGCCGTCGAAGCGCGCGTCGCGGCTAAGGCGAGCCTGTTCGCAGGCTCGCTCATCGGGAAGTTGCGGGTCATGGATCAGCGACATGCATGCAGGCTAGCACCGATCGGGCAACCCGACTCGCCGTTTTCGGACATCAATGCTCGCGTGCTTTTCGGCCCGTCATTTGATGGGTGCCATCAGGTGCTGATAAGGCGTGCCAGCCCACATGACATACGGCGCGCTCGTATCAGGGTCCGCATTTTTCGGGTAGTTGTCGTAGAACGACGGCTCCGCACCCACGATCATGACGTGCGCCCCCGTCTTGATCCAATGATTGCCAGCCGCGGGTTTCGTCGCGTACGGATCGGTGTTGCTCGCATCGGTGCCACCCGCCAGCATGTATATGAAGCCGACCTCGCCGCTCGGCGGGGGCTTGTGCGACATGTAAGCATTTGCCCATTCCAGCGCGTTTTTATCCATGCACATCGCGTCCGGTCCTGGCGTTGCAGGGTTGTCCGGCATGCAGGTGAAGCCATTCGTGCCCTTGCGCAGCGTGCGCATATTGCCTTTCTCATCCGACACCACGATCGTGGCGTTTTTCGCGATGCCCGGTGGCGCCGCGCGCATCGCACTCGCGATCAACGCTGCGTCGGTCGGGACGGCCTTGTCCGCCGCCCATGCGCCGGCGCTGATGCCCAGCATGGCCGTGGCGACGATGACAGGTCCGATCAGGTATTTCGCGCTCATGGACGTGTTCTCCCATACGGATTCTCGACGGCCCGGCCTGGATACCCTTGCCCAGACTGGGCGCGGAGAAAACGCGAATCAATCAGCCGGATGGCTGAGCGCCTTGAGATCGCTTGCGCCGGCGCGGGCGCATGGCTGGTCGCGTGCGCATCGGGCCGCGTGAACGCGCTTTTGCCGCAGTGCGGTTTGCGGGTGCCGGCCAGCCCCGCCACAATGGGGTTTTCCCACCGATCGTGACCTTTGTCCATGAACGCTCCCACCCGCATCGACACCACCCGTACCGTGCGCGCACCGCGCGGCACCGAGCTGAGCTGCAAGAGCTGGCTCACCGAGGCACGCGTTCCGCATGTTGCAGAACAATCTCGATCCCGAAGTGGCAGAAAATCCCGCGCGAACTCGTGGTCTACGGCGGCATTGGCCGCGCCGCGCGCAATTGGGAATGTTTCGACGCGATTCTGCGCGCACTGCGTGAATTACGCGACGACGAGACGCTGTTGATCCAGTCCGGCAAGCCGGTCGGCGTGTTCCCGACCCACGACGATGCGCCGCGCGTATTGCTTGCGAATTCCAATCTCGTGCCGGCCTGGGCGAACTGGGAACACTTCAACGAGCTCGATAAGAAGGGCTTGATGATGTACGGCCAGATGACGGCCGGCTCGTGGATCTATATCGGTTCGCAGGGCATCGTGCAGGGCACGTACGAGACGTTCGTCGAGATGGGGCGCCAGCATTACGGTGGCAGCCTCAAGGGCAAGTGGATTCTCACCGCCGGCCTTGGTGGCATGGGCGGCGCGCAGCCGCTTGCTGCGACGCTCGCGGGCGCGTGTTCGCTGAACATCGAGTGCCAGCAGAAGCAGCATCGACTTCCGCCTGAAGACGCGTTACGTCGACGAGCAGGCGAACGATCTCGATGACGCGCTCGCGCGCATCGCGAAATACACGACGGCCGGTGAAGCGAAGTCGATTGCGCTGCTTGGCAACGCGGCGGATGTGTTGCCCGAGCTCGTGCGCCGCGGCGTCCGTCCGGATGCCGTGACGGACCAGACCAGCGCGCACGATCCGGTGAATGGCTATTTGCCGAGTGGCTGGACGGTCGAGCAATGGTTCGAGCGTCGCAAGAGCGATCCGGCCGGTACCGCCAAGGCAGCGAAGAAATCCATGCGCATGCATGTCGAGGCGATGCTCGCGTTCCAGGAGCAAGGCATTCCGACGTTCGATTACGGCAACAACATCCGACAGATGGCGAAGGACGAAGGGCTGAGCAACGCGTTCGCGTTCCCGGGCTTTGTGCCCGCGTTCGTGCGGCCGCTGTTCTGTCGCGGCGTCGGCCCGTTCCGCTGGGTGGCGCTGTCGGGCGATCCGGAAGACATCTACAAGACCGACCAGAAGGTCAAGGAGCTGATCCCCGACGATCCGCACCTGCATCGCTGGCTGGACATGGCGAAGGAGCGCATCAGCTTCCAGGGCCTGCCGGCGCGTATCTGCTGGGTCGGCCTGGGTCTGCGCCACAAGCTCGGCCTCGCGTTCAACGAGATGGTGCGCAACGGCGAGTTGAAGGCGCCGATCGTGATCGGCCGCGACCATCTCGACTCCGGTTCCGTCGCCAGCCCGAATCGCGAAACCGAAGCGATGCAAGACGGCACCGACGCGGTCAGCGACTGGCCGATTGCTCAACGCGCTGCTCAACGTGGCCGGCGGCGCGACCTGGGTGTCGCTGCATCACGGCGGTGGTGTCGGCATGGGCTATTCAGCAGCATTCCGGTGTCGTGATCGTGTGCGACGGCACGCGAGGCCGCCGACAAGCGCCTCGCCCGCGTGCTGTGGAACGATCCGGGCACCGGTGTGATGCGTCATGCCGATGCCGGTTACGAGATTGCGATCGAGTGTGCGAAGGAACAGGGCTTGAAGCTGCCGATGCTCTGACGAATGTCGCGTGCCGCGCCACACGGCGCGGTACGCGACTTGTTTCACTTCTCTCCGCCCAGCCCGCCACCCAACCGAAGTCTTGGCGCTGCCCATCCAAGGGCGCATGATGGCGCCACATCCATGGGGGAGTGGCGACATGCCGGTCGAACTGAAGTTGCTCGGGTGGTCGATTCTGCTTGGGTTGATTTACTTTCTGATCGCGACAACGCTTGTTACCCAGCAGCGTGGACTGGCATGGAATGCCAGCAATCGCGAAGGTGACTCGAAGTCGTTAACTGGCGTCGCGGGTCGCTCGGACCGGGCCTTCAAGAATTTCCTGGAAACGTTTGTGTTCTTTGCGGCGGCTGTATTGGCCGTCGTCGCGGCGCAACGCACGAGTGCGTCGACCGCGCTTGGCGCGCAACTGTTCTTTTGGGCCCGCGTGGTGTATCTGCCGATTTATCTGATCGGCATTCCGTATCTGCGCACCCTGGTATGGGCAACTTCGCTGGCCGGCCTGTTCATGGTGGTCTTCGGCCTGTTCTGATTCGACGTCCCGCGGCGGCGCTGCCGCGTTGGCGTGGCAACGCCGCTAGCCACGACAGTTTTTACCCAGGCCTACCTGGGCCTGGCAGATGAGTGTCGTCAATCGTTTGACGATCGTCGATTTTTTGACGCCGGTAACTCGCCATCTCCGCGGCGTGGGCTCTCGATTTGGCACTCTCCCATGACTAATTGTCCAACGTTATCATCGATTTAAGATTGTTTCGTGCTACTCGGCATTAAGTAGGGTGTTCGCAAGAGCACAAGTGCACGACCACTATGCGGCTCCGACGCCTACTCGCGTCGGGCCGCCGGCAAGGGGTCGGCGGTTTTCCCTACTGATGATTGGAGAACTGCATGAAAGCTCAATTTGAACGCACCGGCTCGCTGACCGAACTCGCCAGCTACCCGCAGTGGGCGCAAGACATGATCGCCGCCTGCGAACCCGCCCGCCGGAGCGTCCGTGACCACGAGATGTGGGATCTGATGAGCGAGGGGCGCATCGATCACCAGACCATGCGCAATTTCATGGTCGGTACCTGGTCGCTGATCGAGCGCTTTCCCTCGTTCATGGCGCAGAACCTGTTGAAGACCCAGTACGGCCGTAGCCCGGGCGACAACCTTGCCCGACGCTGGCTGGTGCGCAACATCCGGGTCGAGCAGAACCATGCCGAGTACTGGCTGGACTGGGCCGACGGGTCTGGTGTGGCGCGTGAGCAGGTGCTGGGTGCCCGTCCGCCCAGGGGAACCCAGACAGCGGCCGACTGGTGCCACGAGGTGTGCGGTCGCGACACGTTGGCTGCGGGCATTGCCGCAACCAATTACGCTATCGAAGGGGTGACCGGCGAATGGTCGCAAAAGGTCTACGACAGCGTAGCCTACGCGCAGAGTCTGCCGGAGACGGGTCGCAAGGCAACGCTGCGCTGGCTTCAGTTGCACGCTGCCTATGACGATACCCATCCTTGGGAGGCGTTGGAGATCGTGTGCACGCTGATGGGCACACGGCCGGCGCCTGAGCAGGTCGAGCATGTGCGTGAGTGCATCGTGCGCAGCTATACCAGCCTCCATTACGGACTGGAGCGTTGCATGGTGCCTCAGCTGGCCGAAGAGATGGGGGAGCGCGCTGCATAAGTTTCAGACGGCGTCGTCGACAGTGTGATCAGCGAGATGTAGGTTTTCGAAGTGGTCGTGTAAAAGGTACGCCATGGATTCGATCCGTAGCACCTCTCAAAGACCTCTGTCGCAGCGCTTGAGGCCACTGGCCTACGGGCTGGTGGCCGTTATTGGTCTGATTCTCCTGTTGACCTGGGGCGCGCTCCAGGTCCAGGTTACTCTCGCCGGTTTTCTCAACGGCGAGAGTGTTTGGAGCAAGGCCGAGAAGCAGACGGTCATTGATCTGCTGAGCTTCGCCGAGACCGGCGATGCGGCTCGGCTGGCCAGCTTCAAGGACAACTATGAGCTGCTGATCTCCGATGGCCGGGCGCGCGACGCGATAGCGTCTGGCGTGTTCGATCACGCGGACGTGCATAAGGCGTTTGCCCGCGGCAGGATCCTGCCCGCTGCCGAACCCGGGATGATCTTCATGCTCCGGTATTACACCGGGGCACGGCACATGCGCGAGGCGGTTCAGGCCTGGCGCGCCGCTGACCGTCCCATCGCGCAACTCGGTGGCATTGCCGAGGAATTGCAGCGCGCCTATGCGCAGGGTCGGCCCGACGATGGGCTGATTGCCCAACAGCGGGCGCGAATCAATGCGCTCAACGATGAGTTGGAGCCGCTGACCAAGCGGTTCTCGCTGGAGGTTGCGCAAGGCGCGATCTGGCTCGGGCGCGTGTTGTTCGTAGGTGTGTTCTTCGCCGCATGCCTGGCCTCCTTGCTGTGGCTGCGCATGGCACAGCGGGCACTGTCGCGCATTCGCGGTACGGAAGAGCGCTACAGCCTGCTGTTCGATAGCGCAGCGGATGCGATCGTGATGGTGGACGAGGCGAGTGGCCGCGTGCTTGGCGCGAATCGCACGGCGCGCGAGTGGACAGGTCTAGGTACGGAGACGTTGATCGGCGCCGAGCTGTCCCGCCTGTTCGTCCCCTTGTTGCACCGTGCCGATGGCGCCGTCACCGGCGAGCTGCACGGTCCCGACGGGCGCATGCGCCCAGTGGAAATGCGCAGCAGCGTGGCCAAATGGGGTGAGCAGAGCGTGCGTCAGTCGATCTTGCGCGACATCACCGAGCGAGTGAACCTGGAGCAGCAGCGCCGTATCGCCTCCGAAGCGCTGGCGGGCATTGCCGAGGGGGTGATCATTGCGGATGCCGCGCGCCGGGTGACGCGGGTGAACGCGGCGCATATTCGCATGACCGGTTTCACGGCGCAGGCGCTGCAAGGCGTGCGCTTCGATGACTTGCGCAGCCTGCCCGATGGTTCGCCGCTACCCGATGCGGTATGGAAGGCCATCGACATCGACAGCAATTGGGTGGGCGAGGTGCGCAGCCGGCGACTCGATGGCTCGACGTATCCCGAGCTGCTGAGCATCAGCGCGATCCGGGATCCGGACGGGAGCGTGCAGCACTACGTGGCGGTCATCAACAACGTCAGCGCCGCGAAGGCGAACGAGAAGCGCCTCCAATACATGGCTGCGCATGATCCGCTGACCGGCTTGGTCAATCGCGCCGAGTTCGAGCGCCGGTGCGTGCAGGCCATGGCCCAGGCGGAGCGCGATCGGGGCATGATTGCGGTGCTGTTCATCGACCTGGATGCGTTCAAGGCCGTCAATGACAGTTATACCCATGCCATTGGCGATCACCTGCTGGTGAAGGTGGCCGAACGCATCGCGTATGAATTGGGCGAGCGCGGCCTGGCAGGTCGTATCGGTGGTGACGAGTTCACCGTCTTGCTCGGCGACCTGTATTCGCGCGAGCAGGCCAGCGCATTGGCCGGGCGCCTGCTCACCACGCTGGCCGCGCCGGTGGTGGTGGGCGAATACGAAGTCGCGCTGAGCGCCAGCATCGGCATTGCCTGCTATCCGCTGGACGGCATGGATGTACCGACGCTCGTCACCAATGCCGACGCCGCGATGTATGCGGCGAAGACCGAGGAGCGCAACGCGTTTCGCTTCTATTCGCCGCGCATGCATGCCGATGTGCTCCGACGGATCGCACTGGCATCGGAGTTGCGCAAGGCGCTCGCGGAGAAGGAGTTCCGCCTGGTTTATCAGCCCACGGTGGATATGCGCAGTGGCCGCATCGTCGCGGTGGAAGCGCTGTTGCGCTGGCATCATCCCGAGCGTGGCGCGATTTCGCCGGGCGAATTCATCCCCATGGCGGAGAAGCTGGGTCTGATCCGCCGTATCGACCAATGGGTGCTGCAGGCGGCCTGCACGCAAATGCATCTATGGGACCTGGCTGGCGTGCCGCCGTTGCGCATGGCGATCAATGTGTCCGCGCACTGGTTCGGCCAGGCCAATTTCGTCGATGACATCCGCTCCCTGCTCGAGTCGCGCCGGCTGGCACCGGAGCGCCTGATGCTGGAAATCACCGAGGGCGCGATCCTGCGCCTGGGCGAGGAAATGGAACGTACGCTGCACGCGCTACATGCCCTGGGCGTGGGCGTCGCCATCGACGACTTCGGCACCGGCTACTCGTCGATGCGCTATCTGAAGCTGCGTGCCATCGCTTACCTGAAGATCGACCAGAGCTTCGTCTTTGGCTTGCCGGACGACAGCAGTGACGCGGCCATCGTCGAAGCCATGCTCACGCTATGCCGCAACCTTGGCATCAGCCCCATCGCGGAGGGCATCGAGACCGAGGAGCAACACCGCTTCCTGCTCCGCGCCGGGTGTGTGGAAGGGCAGGGCTTCCTCTATTCCAGGCCGGTCGAGCCGGACGAAATTGTTCAATTGTTGAGCCCTGGTCGACGCCAGGGTGGTCCGCATCTTCGGCTGGTGCCGCCAGAATCGATCTGAGCCCGGCGGTACGCGGGCATCCCTAGTGCAGCTGCACGTCCACCACCATCTGTTCTGGCTGGTACAGGGTGGGGAACAGCTGCTTGAGATGCGTCACCTTCGGCGCATCGTTGAAAACGATGTACGGATCATTCGGATGCCGCTGTGCGTACTCCTGGTGATAGGACTCGGCCACGTAGAACGCCTGCAATGGCACCACTTGCGTTACGATCGGGCCGGGGAACGACCTGGCCGCCGTCAGCTGCCCGATATAGGCCGTGGCGACGCGCTTCTGCTCGTCGTTGCCGTAGAAGATCACCGAGCGGTACTGGGTGCCTACGTCCGGCCCTTGGCGGTTGAGTTGCGTGGGATCGGTGGCGACGGAGAAGTACACCTTGAGCAACTGGCCGTAGCTGACCTTGGCCGGGTCGTAGAGAATCTTCACGGTCTCGGCATGACCGGTGTCGCCATCGCTGACGCGCTCGTATTCGGCGGTGCTGGCGGCACCACCCGAATACCCGGCCCAGACTTTCTTGACGCCTTTCACATGCTCGAACACCGACTGCAGGCCCCAGAAGCAACCGCCCGCCAATACGGCGACCTGGTTGCCCTGGCCCGGGCTGGCATCGACCGCTGGATCCGGCAGGCTGACGGCATCGCTGCCTATGGCGGGCAGGCTGCAGGCGACCAGGCCGGCCGTGAGGAACAGGCTGGCGAGGCCGGGCAGCAGCTTGATTCGGCGGATACTCATAACGGAACGCTCCATCGACAGATGAGACGGTGTGCCCCGGCCCACGCGTGGGTCGTTGGCACGATGGCCCGTTACCTACACGACGGGCCGCCAAACCTGTATTCGCCGCAAAGCCACGCAGGGTTACCTTGATCCTCGCACTATGCGCCGGCTCGCGTGCAAAGCGGTCGACAACGCGGTGTTATGTTGCGCGTCCAGCTTCCTTACAGGCTTATCCATGTCCCATGCGATTGACCTGAATGCCTATCTGCGCCGGATCGGCTATGGCGGCCCGGTGGCGGCCGATATCGCCACGCTGCGCGGACTCGCCACCGCCCACGTCGCCGCCATTCCTTTCGAGAACCTGGACTCGCTGCTGCGAGTGCCGGTGTCGCTGGAGCTGGATGCGGTCGAGCGAAAACTCGTGCATGAAGGACGAGGCGGCTACTGCTTCGAACAGAACCGGTTGTTCCTCGACGTGCTCAAGGCCATCGGGTTCGAGGTTTCAGGCCTGATCGCGCGCGTGTTGTGGATGCTGCCGGAAGATGCGGAAACGGCCCAGACGCACATGTTGTTGCGCATTGAGCTGGATGGCGTGAGCTGGCTGGCGGATGTGGGCTTTGGCAGCATGGCGCTAAGCGGCGCCTTGCGGTTACAGGCGGATATAGCGCAGCCCACAGGAAACGAGCCATTCCGACTGCTCCATCACACGGGCGATTGGCGCATGCAGTCGCGGGTTCGCGGCGAGTGGAAAACGCTATACCGATTCGATCTGCAGCCACGCCAAGATATCGACTACGTGGTGGCCAATCACTACACGTCGACTTACCCGGGCTCGCACTTCCTGCACGGGCTGATTGCCGCGCGCACGCTCGCAGACCGACGCATCGGTCTGCGCAATCGCGAGTTCGTCGTGCATCCCATGGCCGGTGAATCGGTGCGGCGCACGCTGCACGGCGCCTCAGAGATCAAGCAAGTATTGCAGGAGCAGTTCGGGATTCGACTTCCGGCTCACGCGGATTTGGATCGCCGGCTGGAAGCGCTGCCGACACCCGCATAAGCCACGCCTGTCGGAAAAGCGTAGCGGCCTTGCTCACTCTGCGGCGTGCACGTGGATGACGATGTCTTCAATCTGCACCACCTGGCCCGCGTGGATCTTGCAGGTCTTGCGCAGCTCTTGCGCGCCGTCGACCGACACTGCGCCGCTGGCCACGATGGCCTTGCCGGCGCCGCCGCTATCGCATAACCCCACCAGCTTCAACAACTGGTTGAGTTCGATGAAGTCGCGGTCCAGTTCAAAATCGAGTTCGTGCATGGTGGCTCAGGTGTCGGTTTCGTCAAAGGCGCTTTCGGGTAGCGCGAAAAAAACAAAGAAGGGCGAACCCGCGTCCTGCCAGAAGTCCACGGCCTCCTCGAGAATATCGAGCAGGGCGTCGAAATCTTCCTCGTTCGAATCGCGCATGCTTTCCGCGCGATCGAATAGCAGGATGTAGCCCGGCGCCTTCAACCAGGAGAGGTCACGCAGGCTATCGGCCAGTGCGTCCCAATTGCGGCCAAAGTCGGCGGGCAACCGAAGCACGGCGGTCAGTTGATCGAACAACCCCTCGCGGTCACGGTATTCGGCCAGGTTGACCCGACAAACGCGCAAGCCCTGCATGCCGGCAGCATCCGCCAACGGGTCGAGGTCTTCCGAGGTGACGAAGAAAATCCCGCCGTGCGAGGCATCGCCAAAATCGAGATCGAATTGCGCATTCATCGGGCTACCTCAAAGGGGCGGAAGCTGCGGTAGTGATCGTCGGTGTAGTAGTAGACCTGCGGTGGCGTGCCGCCGGTGATGATGCGGCGAGCGCCCCGATAGTCGAGATTCGGCGTTTCCACCGTGTACTCGTGATAATAGCCTTCGGGCATCGGCGGCAGGCGGCCTTCGCGGTTGTTGAACACCACGCCGTCCTGGCGGTGGTTGAACGGGCCACCGTGCGCGATGCGGGCCAGTGTGTCGGCAGCCTCGGGCGGCAGGAAGCTGGGTAACGTGCCGCGGTTGCCTGGCGTCGCGACGGCAGGTGATGCCGCCGGCGTGCCGGTTCCCGAGGGGACCGATTCCGGCGTATGCCGACCCCACAGCAAGGCCGCGACCGCCAGCACAACCAGCAACAGCAATGGTTTGAGTGCGCGCATGGCACGGGCCCGGTTGGAGTGGCGCGAGTGTAGAGCTTCCGCCCCGCCGAGGCACGCATCGTGCCGCCTCAGGTATTGGTGTCGACTCGCCGTTGCAAGGCCATCGCGGCGGCCGGGTTGCGCTCCTTCGCGCTGCTGATGAAGTAGATGTACACGTCACGCGGCGTCTGCTTCGCCACGGGAGCGGTGACGTGGGGCAGCTCGGCCGGATCACCACCTTGCGCCCAGGCATGGGCACGCGTGGCCCAGGCATCGAGATCGCCGGCGGCATAGCCGCTGTCGATATGCGATTCGCTGCGCATCAGCCGTGCATAGGCGAAATCGCCGGTGAGGTCGGCCAACGAGGGGTATTGCGGCGAATCAGTGAAAACCGTGGGAATGCGATGTTCGCGAGCCAGCGCGACGTAGCGCTCATCCAGAAAGCTGCGGTGGCGCACTTCCAGCACATGCCGCATCGGCCGGCCGGCAAGCTCACGTGGCAGATGGTCGAGGAAGGCGGCCAGATCATCCGCATCGAACGCACGCGATGTCGGCAACTGCCACAGCACGGGGCCGAGTCGATCCCCAAACGCCTCCAGTCCGCCAAAGACAAAGCCTTCGATGCCACGTGCGCTATCGGCCAGTCGCTTGCCTTCGGTGATATAGCGCGGCGCCTTCAGCGAAAACACGAAACCCTCCGGTGTTTCGGCCGCCCATTTCGCATAGGTCGCCGGCTTCTGCGCCCCGTAGTAGGTGCCGTTGATCTCGATCGCCCGCAGCTGACGACTCGCGAATTCCAGCTCGCGGCGTTGCACCAGGCCTGCCGGATAGAAGTTGTTCCGCCACGGCGCGAAGTTCCAGCCGCCGATGCCGACGCGGATGGGCGAGGGTGTGCTGTGGTTCGGTGCGTTGGAGAAGAGATCGGTGGGTGGGGAGGATTTGGGCATGGGGCGACTCCCTTGGGAGGGCGCATGATGCCACGGAGGGGGGGATGAGGCAGCGTGAAGCCGTGCGCCGTTAATTCCCTCTCCCCGAAGGGGAGAGGGTTGGGGTGAGGGGCGGGTGCTCGCGACCACGCCAAATATTGCCGCCTTCCGCCGCGCTCTAAACTCCCTCTCCCCTCCGGGGAAAGGGCCTGGCCACCACAACACCCCATGTAGGAGCGCACCCAGTGCGCGAAAAACCTACAAAGCGACGATGCGGCATCACGGCGGATCGGGTCGCGCACTGGGTGCGCTCCTACAGGGAGCGCCAGGCGTTACTCGCTGCGAATACGCGATGTTAGCTTTCTCCCTCTCCCCGGAGGGGAGAGGGTTAGGGTGAGGGGTGGGTGCTCGCGGTGGCGTCGGTGTTGTTGTTGTCTTTGCGGTTCTGTTGGCGACCAAGCTCGCGCCAACGTCGCCCTAGACCATCGACAACGTTGCCGCACCAGACAGCATTCACCCCCCCTGGTCCCCCTCCACCACCTGCGGCCACACTGGTGGCGAAGACGTCTCCAATGTCTCATCCAGGCGCGCCCGATTGCGCCCCGCGAGCTTGGCCCGATACATGGCGTGGTCGGCGCGCTCGACGAGGGACTCCACGGTGTCGTCGGGTGCGCGCATGGCGATACCGATGCTAGCGCTGAGCACGAGGCCGTCAGTGGTCACCGGAATATCCAGACGATGCACACGGCGACACAGGCGGGTGGCCACTTGCATCGCCAGGTCTTGCTCGATGCCGTAGAGCATGGCGACAAACTCCTCGCCGCCGTAGCGGCCGAGCAGGTCGTGAGGGCGTAGTTCGTGCCGCAATGCATCGGCGACAGCGATCAATGCGCGATCACCGGCGGCATGGCCCTGGAGATCATTGAGCAGCTTGAAGTGGTCGAGGTCGAGGAACAGCAGGGCCACCGGCTGCTCGGTTCCACTCGCCATGACCTTGCAGACGCCAGCGGTCCAGGCGCGGCGATTGAGCACATTGGTCAAAGCATCGTTGTCGGCAAGCTCCTGCACCATCTCATGGTCATGCCGCATGATGAGTGCGCGATCGGCCAGGCCCAGCGACAGCACGATGGCCTCGAAGGCACCAGCGGCCAGGGCGGCGTCGCTAAGCCAGATGACGTCCGCCAGCATGCCGTTCGCCTGGCTGCTCGACAGTGCGGTGAGGGCCAGCAAGGGTGTCCAGCCCACCAGGAAGAACCATGCTGGCCGGGCGCCGCGCACGGCGGCGACGATGGCGGCCAGCAGCAGCAAGAGCGTGCCGATGATCAGCAGCGGGTCGATGAGAACCTGCGCGGTCTCTTGCAGCAGGGGAATCTGGCAGCTGCGCAGCAATACCACCAGGGGCATGCCGACCGCCAGCGCAAGCGTAGGGGTATGCAGCAGGGGTGCGTAACGCGGCAGTTCGCAAAAGCGCGCCATGAACATCGCGGCAAACGCCAGCGACAAAGCCACTGCCGATGAACCGAGCAGCGGCGCGTTACCGGCGAGCCAGGTCAGTCCAAGCGGATGGAAGAAGTAGCCGGTCTGAATACCCTGGATGAGCGCATAGCAGAGGATGTAGCCGGCATACCAGCCGTAGGTGGAGTCGCGCAGCATGATGGCCAGGCACAGTGCCATCAGCGCCATGGCCAGCATCACCGCAAAGCACGCACTCGCGAATACCAGCCAACGGGCGTCCCGCTCGAGATATTCGTTCCACGTCTGCAACTGAAAGCTCACCGGAAAGTCGCGCGCCGACGCGGGTTCGAACTTGAGGAGAATGGGATCGGACGCGGGCGTGTCTACGGTGAGGCGGTAGGCCAGACGCCCGTTGCCGTGCGCGATGGCCGTGAAATCGTCCAGCGACAGGGTGAGCGGCGCCGCGTGTGCGGTGTACATGGTCACCGGGGTCAGCGGTGGCGGATAGATCGACAGCACGCGCTCCTCGCGTGCGAGCGGAGGCTGCGGCTGCAGGACCACCCACGTTCCAAGCCCCTGTTGCGAGAAGCGCTGCAGCATTTGGGGATCGAAACCATTGAGGCCGCCGTGACGGTAATCCTCGAGGACACTCGCCGGCGTATCGCCAGCGCGAACTTCCCGCGATAGCCCGGCCAGCGGGATGCCTGCATGGGCCGCGGCCACAAGCAGACTGGTGGCGACGATGCACAGCATCCGCCATCGGTGACGTCTCGCTTGTGGCACGACCTGACCGCCCATCTGCCGTTCCCCTGTAACCGGCAAACTTGCCCACTCAAGAAAGTGCGTGCTGTTCTCGCTCTCCGGTTGCCCCTGGTCGGATCTCCCCGTGCGCACCGGAAGCGCCCGAGCTGGCCTTGCCCCTGTGAAGCCCGGTGGCGCCAACTTGCGAGGCGACCTGTCCTGGCTGAGCTACGTCGAAAGCTATGGATGGCTGGGGAAGAGCATGCCACAAGACGCGTGTCACAGCAGGTAGGGGCGATCACGGGAGGTTAACTGCCTGCGCTGGCATGCTTGGCGCTCCCCGCTTTCCCATGGCGCCCCATCCGAAGGAGTAGAAGGGTATGAGCAAGATCCGCGTGGCCGTGCTGATCGGCAGTCTCCGCCAGGGTTCGTTCAACCGGCATCTGGCCTTGGCCGTGGGGCGGTTGGCGCCGCCCGAATTCACGTTCGAGCACCTCCGTATCGACCACCTGCCGCTGTACAACCAGGACTTCGACGGGGCCTACCCCGATGAATGCAAACGCCTGAAGCAGGAGGTGGAGGCCGCTGATGCCTTGCTGTTTGTGACACCCGAATACAACCGCTCGATCCCCGGCGTCCTAAAGAACGCTATCGACATTGCCTCGCGGCCGTGGGGTACCAACTCCTTTGCAGGCAAGCCTGCGGCGGTCATCGGTATCTCCGTAGGTGCCACCGGCACGGCACTCGCACAGCAACATTTGCGCAGCGTGCTGGCCTATCTGGATGTGCCGACCCTGGGGCAGCCGGAGGTATTTATCCACAACAGGGACGGTTTGATGGATGCCGACGGCAAGATCACCAGCGACGGCACGCATAAGTTCTTGCAGGGGTTTGTGGATCGATACGTGGCGTGGGTGAAGTTGATCGCCAAGAAGTGAGCAAGTCCACGTTCTATCCCGGCGAGGGCGTTACTCCACGGCGAGCCTGCTGAAGCTCTCGCTCAGTCCCGTTCGCCCGTCATCCCAGCTTGACCGGCCCTACGGCTGTTGAGAGCCGCTGGGAAGACGGGCAAATTCAAGAGGCCCGCACTCAGGTGGACCCGGTCGCGGCGGAAGCGGGCCGGAAAAAGTCTACGCCTCAGTCGATGCGCCTGACCCACACAACTTCTCCAACAGCTGCACCTGCACATTGCGCTTGGTCTGGTTCGAGCCAGGGCGCTCCCGCATATAGCGTCCGTCCGGCTGCAGCAGCCACGCGCTGGCATTGTCGGCCAGGTACAGATCCAGCTCCTTCTTCAGGCGACCCTGCAGTTTCTTGCCCTCGATCGGGAAACCGGTCTCGACACGGCGATCGAGGTTGCGTTCCATCAGGTCCGCACTGGCCAGATAGAACTGATCCTCGCCGTTATTCGTGAACCAGTACACCCGACTGTGCTCGAGGAATCGACCGACGATGGAACGCACGCGAATATTGTGCGACACGCCCGGCACACCAGGACGCAGGCAGCACATGCCACGGACGATCAGGTCGATCTTCACGCCGGCGATGCTTGCCTTGTATAGCGCACGGATCATCTTGGGGTCGGTGATGGCGTTGATCTTGAAGACGATGCGGGCTTCGCGGCCGGCGGTGGCGTGTGCCGTTTCGCGTGCGATCAAGTCGAGCAAGGTCTTCTTCAACGTAAACGGTGCATGCAGCAGCTTCTTCATCTGCAGCAGCTTGCCCATGCCGGTGAGCTGGCTGAACAGCTTGTGCACGTCCTCGCACAGCGCCTGGTCGGAGGTGAGCAGGCTGTAGTCGGTGTACAGGCGCGCATTGCCGGTATGGTAGTTGCCTGTACCGAGATGCGCATAGCGCACGAGTTCATCGCCTTCACGGCGCTGGATGAGCATGAGCTTGGCGTGCGTCTTCACGCCGACCACGCCGTAGATCACCATCGCGCCGGCCTGCTGCAGGCGGGAGGCAAGCGTCAGGTTGGATTCTTCATCGAAGCGCGCGCGCAGCTCGATCACCACGGTCACTTCCTTGCCGGCACGCGCCGCATCCACCAGCGCGTCGACGATCTCGGAGTTGGCGCCGCTGCGGTACAGCGTCTGCTTGATGGCGAGCACGGCAGGGTCCTTCGCAGCCTGATGCAGCAGGTCCACCACGGGCGCAAAAGACTCGTACGGATGCAGCAGCAGCACATCCTGGCGGCCGATGACCTGGAACAAGTCCTCGGCCTTCTTCAGCGCCTTCGGAATCGATGGCGTGAATTTCGGATATTCCAGCTCCGGGCGCTGCGTCTTGCTGGCGAGCCCAAACAGGCGTGCCAGGTTGACCGGACCGTTCACTTCGTACATCTCCGCGGCAGCCAGGCCGTACTGGCGCAGCAGGTAGTCGGTCAGTTCGGGTGGGCAGTTGTCCGCCACTTCCAGGCGCACGGCGTCGCCAAAGCGGCGTGAATACAGTTCGCCGCGCAGTGCACGTGCAAGATCCTCGACATCTTCCGGATCGATCGTGAGATCGGCGTTGCGGGTCAGGCGGAACTGATAGCAACCATGCACGGACATGCCTGGAAATAATTCTTCAGCATGCGCATGGATGATCGAGGACAGCAGTACGTAGTTCTCGCCGCCTTCGCTCACGTCCTCAGGCAGGCGAATGAGGCGTGGCAGCACGCGTGGCGCCGGCACGATGGCCAGGCCCGAATCGCGGCCGAACGCATCGGTGCCCTCCAGCTGCACGATGAAGTTGAGGCTCTTGTTGACCAGCAGCGGAAACGGATGCGTGGGGTCCAGCCCGATCGGTGTCACCAGCGGTGCCACTTCGTGGCGGAAATAGCGCCGCACCCACATTTTTTGTTTGTGCGACCACTCGTTACGCCGGACGATGCGGATACCGTGGCGTGCCAGCTCGGGCAGGATGCGGTCGTTGAGGATCGCGTACTGCCGCTCGATCTGCTTGTGGGTGATCTCGCTGATCTCGGTCAACGCGCGTCGGGGCGCGATGCCATCGAGGCCGACGATTTCATGATCGAACGCGATCTGGCTCTTGAGGCCCGCCACGCGGATCTCGAAGAACTCATCCATGTTGCTGGAGAAGATCAGCAGGAACTTGAGACGTTCCAGTATCGGCTTGCTCTCGTCCAGCGCCTGCTCCAACACGCGGATGTTGAACTGAAGCTGCGACAGTTCGCGGTTGATATAGAGACTGGCATCGTTCAGGTCCGGGGCGCTGGCCGGCGTCGTTGAACCGGTGTCGGCGCTGATGGCTCGCTCGATCTCGGTAGCCTCGGTGTCGCGGACTGGGTTGGGGCGGACGACATCGGTACTCATCGATTCACCGTTCAAATGGGCGGGCGCGCAGCTGTCGCGCTATCCGCAATGGGCCATAGTACGGCGCCGATGACGCCGGGGCCATGGCAGCGAAGGGCGCATGCGACGCTGTCGCGTAGCGTACACATTGCGCATGGCGTTTGACGTGAACATGACAATGCCGACGTCGGTGTCATGGCGTCGTGACGCGAATACCTACGCGGCGGGCGTGGCGAGGTAGCGACTTGGCGCAGCGCCCAGCACGCGACGGAACGCGGCTGTAAAGGCACTCGGGTTGGCATAACCGAGATCCACGGCCACGTGGGTGATGGATTCGCCGTTGCCCAGTCGGGTCA
Source organism: uncultured Gammaproteobacteria bacterium (assembly GCA_963765335.1). Lineage (GTDB taxonomy): Bacteria > Pseudomonadota > Gammaproteobacteria > Xanthomonadales > Rhodanobacteraceae > Dyella. Next base: position 34,186 of record CAVXWA010000026.1, read on the forward strand.
GCGCCGCCAGCAGGCAGGCTTGCTGGCGCCACGCCGTGAAACTCATCCCGGTCTGCTCGCGAAACGTGCGCGTGAAGTGGCGACGGCTCATGCCGGCACGGCGGGCCATGTCGTCGATCTTCACTTCGAGCGACGGCTGGTCGAGCAACTCGCGGCATAGTGCGACCAGCCGCTTTTCATGAGGCAGCGGGGCGCTGAGCGGAAGCACCGGCATGCGGCGTATCTCGTCGAGCAACAAGGCCATCACCCGGCCGTCGCGGCCGTCGAGATCGTATTCCGCAGGAAGATCCACGGCCTCCTGCAGCAACTCGTGCAGCAAAGGCGATACGGATATCACCTGGCAGTGCGTCGGCAGGCCGGCCGCCTGCGCCGCCGCGGGAGATACATAGGCGCTGCGGGTGGATACCGGGCCGCCCATATGCACCTCGTGCGCTACGCCGGGAGGGATCCACAGCGCCCGGCGTGGCGGCACCACCCAGCTGCCTTCGCCGGTGATTGTCGTCAGCACGCCGGTAGAGGCATACAGCAACTGGCCACGGCGATGCGAATGGGCGGGCAGCACGTAATGCGACGGATACTCGTTGCCGGTGGCAACGACATCGCGTGGCGTGTTTTCGTAGGCATCGGCGCGGGTATTGCGCACAGTTTGGCCCAAATTCAACAAATATTGACCCGCTGACGTGTGCGGGCCGGCTGTGCTCACTTTAAGGTGGCGACCCTGGCTACGCAACCGCGTCGCCCATCCCCAGCCCGCTCGTCACGAGATCCCATGCAGACCCGCGTCGAAGACATCCCGCTGTCACCGCCCCCCACCGTTCGCGCCGAATCGGACACGAATTTCCGCATCCTGGGTGCGATCAGTTTTTCGCATCTACTCAACGATATGATCCAGTCGCTGATCCTGGCGATTTATCCGATCCTCAAGAGCGGTTTCAATCTCAGCTTTGCGCAGATCGGCCTGATCACGCTCACTTATCAGCTCACCGCTTCGCTATTGCAGCCGGCGGTGGGCATGATCACCGACCGCAAACCGCTGCCGTATTCGCTGCCGGTGGGTATGGGTTTCACGCTGTGCGGCCTGCTGCTGCTCGCCACCGCACCCAGCTTCACGGTGCTGCTGATTGCGGCCGCGCTAGTTGGTACGGGTTCGTCGGTATTCCATCCGGAGTCGTCGCGTGTGGCGCGCATGGCGTCGGGCGGCCAACACGGCCTGGCGCAGTCGCTGTTCCAGGTCGGTGGCAACACCGGCGCGTCACTCGGACCGCTGCTTGCTGCGTGGATCATCGTGCCGCATGGGCGCGGCAGCGTAGCGTGGTTCTCGCTGGCAGCCTTGTTGGCCATGGTGGTGTTGCTGCAGGTAAGCGGCTGGTATCGCGATCACCCCACGGTGCGCGGCAAGACCAAGACGCGGCATGCATCGCTGGTATCGCTGACGCGCTCGCAAGTGGGCTGGTCGCTGTTGATCCTCGGCCTGCTGATTTTCTCCAAGTACTTTTATCTGGCGAGCATCAGCAGCTACTACACGTTTTATCTGATGCATAAGTTCGGCGTGTCGGTGCAGAACGCGCAGACCCATTTGTTCGTGTTCCTGTTTTCCGTGGCGGCGGGTTCGCTGATCGGCGGTCCCATTGGCGACCGCATCGGCCGCAAGTGGGTGATCTGGGCATCGATCCTCGGCGTTGCACCGTTCACGTTGCTGCTGCCGCATGTGGACCTGTTCTGGACGGGCGTGCTTACCGTGGTGATCGGCCTGATCCTGTCATCGGCGTTCTCGGCCATCCTGGTCTACGCACAGGAACTGATTCCTGGCCGCGTAGGCATGATCTCGGGTTTGTTCTTCGGCTTCGCGTTTGGCATGGGCGGCATCGGTGCCGCGGTGTTGGGGCAGGTCGCGGATGCGCGTGGCATCGAGTTTGTGTATGCGGTGTGCGCGTATTTGCCGTTGATCGGTGTGATCACGGTGTTCTTGCCGAATCTGGAGCGGGCGAGGGCGGGTTGATCTGCTGCTCCCGGGTTTGATCGGCAAAATTGGCGCAAGAGCCTGGCGCGCCGGGCGCGTAGAAAGCTCGCAGCCTCCCTCACCGTCATCCCAGCGAACGCTGGGATCCAGCGCCTTTCGCTCTACATTAGTGGTACCGCGACCCAGTCCCCCGCAGGCGAGCTTGATCGCGGTCACGATAAGCCCAAGCCAAAGTCACTGGATCCCAGCGTTCGCTGGGATGACGGTAAGGGGGGGCGTTTCGCGCGTTCGCGCTTATCTAGCTCGAGCAGCCCTTCGGCTGTTGAGAGCCGCGGGGATGACGGGCGAACCCTGCGCCATTCCGGCAAGGATCAGCCTCAGCTCCCCACCACGACCGGCTCCGGCTCCAAGCGCACGCCAAATTTTGCCTGCACCCCTCCAATCACCTGCTGCGCAAACGCCCACAAATCCGATCCCGTTGCGCGACCGTGATTGACCAGCACCAGCGCGTGACGGTTGGAAATGCCGGCATCGCCTTCGCGCGCGCCCTTGAAGCCACTGGTTTCGATCAGCCATGCGGCGGAAAGCTTCCAGCGACCATCGCTACCGACCCAGGCAACGAGTTCCGGATGGTCGCGCTTGAGCGCTTCGCCAAGTGACGCATCGACGATGGGGTTCTTGAAGAAGCTCCCTGCGTTGCCGATCACGGCAGGATCAGGAAGCTTCCTGGTGCGTAGATGCACCACGGCTTCGGCGACGTGGAAGGGTGCGGGCTTGTCGATGCCCATGCGGGCGAGTTCTTCGCGAATGCCCGCATAGTCCAGGCGCAGTTCGCGCGAGCGCGGCAAGGCGAAGCGCACGGCGGTAACGATGTAGCGGCCAGGTTGATGCTTGAATACGGAGTCGCGATAGGCAAACGCGCAGGCCGCGCGGTCGAGGATCGCCACGCGATGCTCCTGCGTATCCCATGCCTCCACACTTTCGATGAACTCGGCCACTTCGGTGCCATAGGCGCCGATGTTCTGGATGGGCGCGGCGCCGACAGTGCCAGGGATCAGGATGAGGTTTTCCAGGCCGGCATAGCCCTGGCCCAGGGTCCAGCGTACGAAGTCATCCCAGCGTTCGCCGGCGGCCACGGCGATGCGGGCCATGTCGCCATCCTGTTCCACTTGCACGCCGCTGGTAGCCATGGCCAGCACGGTGCCCTGGAAGTCACCCGTGAACAGCAGGTTGCTGCCTTCGCCCAGGACCAGCAGCGGGCCATTGCGTACGACGGGAAAATCCAGCAACTCGGGCAGCTTCGATGCATCGCGCACTTCGGCCAGCAGCGCGGCGCGCGCATCGACGCGCAAGGTATTGCGCGTGGCCAGCGACGCGTTCTCGATCAGCGTATAGCCACCCATGTCAACGCGCTCAACCACCCTGGGTGTCCTCGCGCTGACGGCGAATTTCGTCCACGCACTCGGCGATCAGTTTCGGGCCGCGATAGACCATGCCCGAATAGATTTGCACCAGCGCCGCGCCGGCATCGATTTTCTCGGCAGCGTCGCCGCCATCGAGGATGCCACCGACGCCGATGATGCCGATGCGATCACCCACGCGCTTGCGCATGCCACGCAAGACGGCCGTGGAGCGGGCGAACAGCGGTTTGCCGGAAAGGCCGCCGGTTTCATTGCCGTGCGGATCACCGGCGACCGCTGCATGATCGATGGTGGTGTTGGTGCAGATCACGCCGTCAACGTTGGCGGCTATCAATACTTCGGCTATCGCGTCGAGTTCGGTCTCGCTCAGGTCCGGCGCGATCTTCAACAGCATGGGCTTGCGCGCACCACTCTGCGAGCCGAGGCGTTCCTGCGCTTCGCGCAGTGTTTCGATGAATCGACGCAGCGTGGCCTCTTCCTGCAGGTCGCGCAGGCCCTGGGTATTGGGCGAGGAAATGTTCACCGTCACGTAGCTGGCATGCGCGTAGACACGCTCCAGGCAGAACAGGTAGTCATCGACTGCCTTGTCGTTGGGCGTGTCCTTGTTCTTGCCGATATTGATGCCGAGCACGCCGCGATAGCCCGACTGCTGCACGTTTCTGACCAGCGCATCGACGCCCGCATTGTTGAAGCCAAGGCGATTGATCACCGCTTCGTGATGGGGTAGCCGGAACATGCGTGGCTTGTCGTTGCCGGGCTGGGGACGTGGCGTCGTGGTGCCTACCTCGACGAAGCCGAAGCCGAGCGCGCCGAGTGCATCGAGGTGATCGGCATTCTTGTCCAGGCCGGCAGCCAGGCCGACCGGATTGGGGAAGCGGATGCCGAAGGCCGTCGTCGGCAGTTCGGCAGGCGGCATCACGATCCGATGAAGGAAGTTGCTGCGCTGGGCCACATCGAGCGCGTAAAGCGTCACGCCGTGCGCCGCCTCCGCATCGAGTGCGAACAGCAAGGGGCGAATCAGGTCATACATAGTCAGGGCACCTTGCCTACGTAGATAACGGTGTCGTAATCGAAGCTGATGTGGCCGTCCTGCGAGCAGCTATCGAACAGCTCTCGCAAGGCATGCATCATCGGCTCATGGGAAGGGTGGCCGATGCGCGGCGCATAGGACGACGACATCAGCCGCCCGTTTAGTGCATCGAAGTCGAGCGACTGGCCGTGGTCGAAACGACCCATGCCGAGATAGCCCGCACCGAACCATGCACGCATTTGCGGCTCGTCGCCGTAACGTTCGGCGACGCTGGTGTAATCGGTGCCGTATGCCTTCAGCAGCGCCTCGTAGCCCTTCAAGGAAGGGCGTGCCGATGAGGCGGCGGGAATTCCAGATGATGGCGGCCAAGCCACCCGGTTTCAGGATGCGCTGGAACTCGCGTCGGGCCGCATCCTGATCGAACCAGTGGAAGGCCTGTGCCACGATCACCAGGTCGATGCTGGCATCATCCAGGCCAGTCGCGGTCGCATGACCATCCACGGCGCGAAAGCGCGCGTTGTCGCCCAGCCATTGCTCGGCGGCCGTACGCATGGCCTCGTTCGGTTCCACCGCGATGACGCGATAGCCGCCGTCGAGAAAGAGCTTGCTGGAAATGCCGGTCCCCGCGCCCACGTCGGCCACCAACCAGTGCGGATTGACTTGGTACTCGCGCTGCAGCCATTCCAGCATCGCCATGGGATAGTCTGGACGGTAACGCACGTAGTCCGCGACGCGGTCGCTGAAGCGTTCGGTGGGTTTGAGATCACGCATGGTGTTCATCCCGACAGCAATTGGCCGCCATCCACGCACAGCGTCTGGCCGGTGATCCAGCTGGCGTATGGCGAAGCGAGGAACAGGGCAGCGTGGGCGACTTCCTCCGGCTTGCCATAGCGACCGAAAGGAATCTTGGCTAGCGTCTGCTGGTAAAGCTCCGGTGCATCGGCCTTGCGACGATCCCACAAGCCGTCAGGAAACTCGATCGAGCCCGGCGCGATCGCGTTGACGCGAATGCGGTGCTTCGCGAGCGAAAGCGCCTGCGATGTCGTGTACTGGCTCAATGCGGCCTTGACCGCCGCATACGGCGCGCCATGCACGGTCGGATGAAAGGCGGCTATCGATGATGTGTGAAGAATGCTCGCGCGCCTTGAGGTTTTCAGCTGCGGCAAGGCAGCACGAGAGGCGCGTACGGCCGCCATCAGGTCGACCTGGAAGCCGGCCAGCCAGCCAGCGTCATCATCGTTGAAACCGTAGCCGCTGGCATTGTTCACCAGGACGTCGATGCCGCCGAGCACGCCCGCGGCTTCCTCGACGTAAGACGTGATCGCGGCGGCATCCGCAAGATCGCAGCTTCGCGTATGCGCGGTGACGCCATGAGCCGCGATGGCATGGCGCACTTCATCGAGTGCAGCCTCGCCGCGCGCACAGACCGATACCGACGCACCGGCCTCGGCGAATGCAAGCGCGATGCTGCGGCCGATGCCCTTGCTGCCTCCGGCGACGACAACGCGGTAACCGTGGAAATCGCAGATGGGACGCAGGGGGGGAGTCATCGTGGCAGCGTAAGTTGGGCCGGCTAGTGCGTGCGAAGGAGGACGGAAAGCATGGCGAACAAGAGCAACAGAAGCACCGTGCCGTATAGCGAATAGGCCAGGGCCTGGGCGGCCTTGGCCAGGCCGGCACCGTGGAGCGTTCCTTCGGAGGCGCGAATCTTCTTAAGCGCTACCCGTCCGCATACCGAGGCGATCACCGCGCCGGCCAGCGGCAAGGCCATGAAATGCATGGCATTCAGTGGCGCCAACGCCATGCCCATCAAGGGCAACAACGTCCATGCCAGGATGCCGAAGATCAGGCTGACGATGGCCAGCGTGCTGATGGTGGATGCCGCTTGAACCGGTCGTGCCTCTTCCATCGTTACAACTCCTGTCGTCGACGTGGCTGCGCTTGCGGATCATGCTTGAGGCGGGCGCATCCTGGAAACTACCAGGATGCGCCGCGAGCTGCCTTACAGGTCGAACTTGATGCCCTGCGCCAGCGGCAGCGAGTCGGAGTAGTTGATCGTGTTGGTCTGGCGGCGCATGTAGACCTTCCACGCATCCGAACCGGATTCGCGGCCACCGCCGGTTTCCTTCTCGCCGCCGAACGCGCCGCCGATTTCCGCACCGGACGTGCCGATGTTGACGTTGGCGATGCCGCAGTCCGAGCCGGCTGCCGACAGGTACTGCTCGGCCGACTTCAGGTTCTGCGTGAAGATGGACGAGGACAGGCCCTGCGGTACGCTGTTCTGCAGGTCGATCGCTTCGTCGAGCGTCTTGAACGGCATCACGTAGAGGATCGGCGCAAAGGTTTCCGTCTGCACGACCTCGTCGCGAGTTCTTCACGCCGGTGACGATCGTCGGCAACACGAAGTTGCCCGGGCGATCGCTGAGCGCGGTGCCGCCGGTGCGCACCGTGCCGCCGGACGCCTTGGCCTTGTCGACGGCGCCGAGGAAGGCCTGCACGGCGTCCTTGCTGTTGAGCGGCCCCATCAGCGTGGTCGGCCAGGGTCGGGTCGCCGATCTTGCCTTCGACCTGCTTGTAGGCAGTGACCAGCTTGTCGAGCACGTCGTCGATAGATCGACTCGTGCACGAACAGGCGACGCGTCGCTGGTGCAACGCTGGCCTGCCGTGCCGACGGCGCCGAATACGATGGCCGGAATGGCCAGCTTCAGGTCCGCGCTTTCGTCGAGGATGATGGCGTTGTTGCCGCCCAGCTCCAGCAGCGAGCGGCCCATGCGCTTGGCGACGCGCTCGCCGACCTGGCGGCCCACCTTGGTCGAGCCGGTGAAGCTGATCAACGGAATGCGGTGATCGTCGACGAACTTCTGCGACAGCTCGGTGCCGGCGTCGTTGAACAGGAAGAAGATGTCCGGGAAGCCTGCAGCGTTCAGCGCCTCGTTGCAGATCTTCATCGATGCGATGGCCGAGAGCGGCGTTTTCGGCGACGGCTTCCAGATGCAGATATCACCGCAGATGGCCGCGAGGAACGCGTTCCAGGCCCACACGGCCACCGGGAAGTTGAACGCGCTGATGATGCCGACGAGGCCGAGCGGCTGGTACTGCTCGTACATGCGGTGGCCCGGGCGCTCCGAGTGCATCGTGTAGCCGTAGAGCATGCGGCTCTGGCCCACGGCGAAGTCGGCGATGTCGATCATCTCCTGCACTTCGCCGTCGCCTTCGGGCTTGATCTTGCCCATTTCGAGCGCAACCAGCGAACCCAGGGCGTGCTTGTGCTTGCGCAGCGCTTCGCCGCACAGGCGCACGGCTTCGCCTCGGCGCGGTGCCGGCGTGGTGCGCCAGGTCTTGAACGCCTCTTGGGCGCGCTTGACGATGATTTCGTAGTCCGCCGCGCTGGAGGCATGCACCGAGGCGATGACTTCGCCCGTGGCCGGATTCACCGGCTGCAGGGTGCCGGCGTCGGTGGTCTTCGACCATTCGCCCTGGCCGAGATACGTACCCGATTGCGAGTTGCCGAGACCGAGTGCGGTGAGGATTTCGTGGGACATGATTAACTCCGGACCAGGGCGCTGGGGAAGGGCGCCGGGAATAAAACGCACATTCTAGCAGGCGGGTCTCCGGGGCGGATCGCAGGGGCGGCTGATCCAGCAGGGGCACGGTTTGGTCCAGGGAGCCCGTGGGTGAGTGCGGCGCACGGCAACCGGTGCGGTCCCTCAGAGAAACAAGCCTCCCGGTAGAAGGGCTGCTAGGGATGCTCTGATTGACTCTGCGCAGGCGTCATGATGTCCAGGAGGCCCGCCGCTGGGCTAGTGCCGGGCGTTACTGTGAACTTCGTCACATTATTGTGACCGCAAGTCATTGCGCCGGCGTGCCCTATCCGGATGGGCTACGATAATGCTGCTTAAAAACAAGGCCGGCGCTTTCACTGGGGACATCGCCAGCCTGACTGATCAACGCGTGCACGTTGGCGCCGGTAAGCGAGTCCATCACGGGGTGGGGGCATGGGGAACCGTCTAGGGTCGAGCATGTGGCTGCGCTACGTCGCGGTATCGCTGGCCTTTGGGCTCGGCGGCGTGCTGTTCCGCTACCTGTCGATTCGGCACTGGATCATTCTAAGTGGCTTCCATGTAAGTGTGTTGCTGCTCACCCGCTATCGCTATTGGCCGGCGCTGCTGGCCGGCGAAGTGGCTCGCCTGGCCTACATCAGCTGGACGTGCGTCGATCAGTTCGGATTGACCTGGTCCTTGTTGAATCTGCTGCCTTCCATCGCGTTCATCATGCCCGTGGTGTTCGTATGCCGTGAACGATGGCACTTGTTTCCGACGCGCACGACGGTGCACATCGGTGTGCTGCTTTCTACCGCATTGTTGGCAGCCGGAATCATCACGCTCAATACCCTTGTGATGATCGGTGTCACGCCTTTCCCACCGGGTTATGTGGTTCATTCGGGCGAGGTTGCCGCCCAGATCGTGCTTGGCAATTACCTCGGCATCCTGACCATCGCGCCGCTCGCTCTACTGCTCCATCAGAAGCTGACGGCTGGATCCTGGCGTCGTCTCTGGCATAGGGTCGGAGAGAGTCGCCTGGTATTTGAAAGCGCGTTTTTGGTGATGCCCGTACTGTCGCTACTCGTTTGGGTGGGGCTCGATCAGCCCGCTACGCGTCAGTTCACCCAAGTGGCCATGTTTCTGCCCGTGGTGGCCTTGGCACTTCGGCATGGTTGGGCGGGCGCAGCCGTAGGTGGCAGTCTGGCCAGTGTGGCCCTCATGGTGCTGATGCCGCAGCGTAACGATCCCAGCACTCTCCAGGCTGAGGTGGTGATTGCGTTTGCCATTTCCACCATGTTGCTGGTGGGTGCGCGTATTGCCGTGCTGGATCGGCGCGCGAGCAAGGAGCGCGTCGATGTGCGTCAGGCGATAGCGCTGGCACAGCGAAACGTGCAAACCGGCGAACTGCAGCTGCTCATGACCTCGCAAGTGCTGGAACAAATCCGCGAGACCGTGCATGCCACTTGCGCCATGATGCTGGCGAGCATGCGGCATTTGGCACCCGCTATCGATGAACGTCACTATCGTCGTCAGGCCCTGATTGCGCAGGATCAGCTCTATCGGCTGGCCGACAGCCTCTATCCTGTTAGCTGGAGGGAACGTGGCTTGCCAGCCGCCTTGCGCGAAGGGACGATTCCTCGTGTCCTGGGCGAGGTCGGCATTGGGTACTGGTGCGATTTGCGGGGGCCGCTCAATCTTCTGCCGCCAGCGATCCACATGGCGATCTACCGCATAACCTGCGAAGCCGTTTCCGAGGCTTGTGCGCAGAAGAACGTCAGCGATATCGACTTGCGCTTGCGCTGCGGAGAGCGTCAGGGGCGCTGCTGGATCGTGCTCCGTATTGGTTTCCGTGCGGACGCCGAGCACGTTGCGCGAATTCGTTGGGAAGAACTGCTGCCACGCGTCGTGCTGCGCACGACCAGCGGCCTGGGGCGTCAGGCCATCGAGGATCGGGCGGCAACGTTTGAAGGGCGGGTGCGCGAGCGGACGCTCGGCGATAGTCGACGGATCAGCGTGATCCTCTATGCCCCGTCAACCGCTGGCGGCGCGTAACGCTGCCAGCGGCTGTCCTTCGATTTACTGATTGCGGATATTGCAATCGATAGGGTCGCACCCCGATGCGACAGCGGCGCTGAGTTGTACCGTGCCATCTGTCTGCGGGGTTGCCGTGATTTGCACAGAGCTGTCCTGATACACCGTTGACGGCTGTGCAGCAGGCGCTGCCCCCGTTGAGACGGCTGCTGGCTGCTGCGGCGTGGAGACGAGCTGTGCGAATGCACCGATCGGCAAAGTAATGAACTGGCCGTTCGCCGTGCCGACGGCGCCCAACACATTGCCGTTGAGATCGTTGACCTGGACGTATTTGATGCCCCCCAGCACAAACACATACGCGTGCCAATTGGGGTTGGCACTCACGTCGGTGGTGTTTGGCCAAGACTGTCCGAGTCCGGTGGCTGGGGGTTGGGCAAGAGCCGTCCCCGCTAGTCCGAACGACAGCAACGCTGCGAGTGCGCCGCGGCGCAAACCAACCTTCGTCATGATAATTCCCCTCTTAACTCTTAAGTGGCGGTAGCGCCCCCTTTGGCGCCGTAGGAATGTAGCACTCCGGGTTGACCCAAATCGTGCAAGGCTCGTGATTCTGTTGAGCCTGCCCCAGAATCGCATGCGACGCTGATGATATGCATCCGACGGGACGCCGCGCGGTTTCGCTTTCGCCATCTCCCCGTTATCCTTCGTGGGTTGGCCCCGTAGCTCAGCTGGATAGAGCGACGCCCTCCTAAGGCGTAGGTCGCCCGTTCGAATCGGGCCGGGGTCGCCATTTCGAAGCCTGGCGTAAGCCGGGCTTTTTTTGGCGCTCTTCAGCTTGACTCCCGTTCCCGCCGGGCGCTGGCGCATCCACCCAGCATGCCCGGATCGCAGCTATGGCTTCGGCGTTTCAGGTCGTTACCCGCGCGGACGTGTGAGGGGCAAGCGCCTCGCCATGCTTTCCGCTAGGCAGGCACCAAGAGTGCTTGCGCAGTTGCACGGGCAAGCGGGTGTTGCATGAGGCTTGGGTGGCACGTATCCCGTCAGGGAACCAAGCCGTGTTCGCGCGCGTAAGTGTAGATATCGAGATCGCTTCTCAGCCCGAGTTTGCTCATCGCATCCATCTTTTGACGGCTGATCGTTTTCACACTGCGGTTGAGCTGGGTGGCGATCTCCGACACGGTGATGCCCGATGCAAACAAGCGCAGTACTTCCGTCTCCCGCTTAGAGAGGTTGGGACGCGCCGCGGCGGCTCCGCCTGAGCGCGTGGCGTCCATGGCCCTCTCGATGCTCGTGCTGACGTAGTAGCGATCGTGCGTGACAGCCTGGACAGCAAGCGTCAGTTCGGTAAGTGCGTCGGATTTGTTGAGCAAGCCACGTACGCCCGTCGCGAGGATGGAGCTCAGCACGCCCGAGTTACTGACCATGGTAAGCACGATGATAGGTAGGCTTGGCCATCGCCGCTCGATCAATCCAAGCATATTCAGGCCGTCGGCGACCTGGCCGCCGGGCATGCTGAAATCAGTAATGACCAAGTCACAGGACTGCCGTTCCAGGACGTGGATCAACTCGTCAGGTGAGCCAACATCGACGATCACGGCGACGTTCGAGCTACTCTCAAGCAGCATGCGTACCCCGCTGCGCACGATAGGGTGATCGTCGGCCAGAATGATGCGTAAGGTCACGGTTTCCCCCGTGGTGGCGCCGGCTTGACCACAAGCGTAACTGATTTTGCAATGCAGCAAATCAGTAAATTGCCTACAAAAGCTGAGGTTATCTTCAGACAATTCTGATGGAGGGTGCGTAGGCCCCCCAAGTAAGCTCCGGACTTCGCGAGCACGTTCGACTCTTGAGCGCATCCATGAACGCAAACGTCGGCACTTGCGGTAGCAGGCAAATCAACGCTCTGTCACGCCTGAGGGGGGCAGAAGGAAGGCCTTGGCGAAGCTGGCTGAGATCCCTGATGCTGTCGTGGTCGCTAGGAGTGTGTGCGACAGCTCTCGCCGGTCAGGGTGAAGTCGCACAAGGCAGCACGGCATTCCCTGACAAGGGAGTGACGAGTGTGCCGATCCGACTTACGCCAGAGGAAGAGGCTTGGCGGGACGGTCATCCGGTGATTCAGGTGGGGGTCCTGGCGGGTGACCATTTGCCCATGGAGACCTGGGTGGCTGGCCGGCCAGCCGGCTTCGGCGTGGACTATGCGCGGCTATTGGCCGGGCGATTGGGCATGCGCCTGGAATTTCGTCCGTTTACCGACTTGGATGCGGTTGCCTTTGGCGGTCCATCGGAGCCGCCGCCTTACGGCCTGCTGCTAGGTCTGGTGACGGGTGAGGTGGGGGAGGGGCGTTTCGATTTCCTGACGCCTTATGAGACAGGGCCGCTGATCCTGGTCACTCGTAAGGGCGATGAACAGATTCGAGACGAGCAAGACCTGAAACACACGCGCATTGTCATCGAGCGACCGTACCGCAACTTGGCCGTCCAGTTGGCAGGGCGCTTCCCGCAGGCGACCCAGGTGTTCGCGAACGATGGTCGCCAGGCGATGGACATGCTGACGGCCGGCCAGGCCGATGCGTATCTCGGCACGCCATTGGCGCGTGTACTCACGTTGTTGAACGAGCGCGCCAGTGATGATCTCTCCGTCATCACACCGATCAATTTTCCACCGGTATCCATCGGCATGGCGATACCGCGTGGGCGTCCCATGCTTGTGCAACTTCTGCGTAAGGCCGAGGCCAGCGTGACTGCCGAGGAGTTGGACAGCTTGCGCGAACGTTGGGGTCTGCGTGGCGAAGCCAACCTGCTGATTCCGACGGCGGTTGGCCTGAGTGCGGACGATCGGGCCTTGCTAAAGGCGCTGCCGCCGCTGCGCGTCGGATTCGAGATCGATCGCTTTCCCTACACGTTCGTCAACCGCCAGGGGCGCTTCGACGGTCTGGCCGCAGACTATGTAGAGATTTTCCGGCAAGAACTGGGCCTACGCATCCAACCGGTTCCCGCGAATGATTCCGCAGTGTTGCAGCGCATGGTTCGCGCGAACGAAGTGGACATGGTGGTGGCTGCCATGCCGGAAGATTTCCGCGTCGAGGACATGGTCTTCAGCCATCCCTACGAGCACTTCCCCGAAGTCATCGTGGCCAACGCCAACAATCGCAGCATCGCCGGCCCCGAGGATCTCGCCGGACAGGTGGTCGCGGTGCGCGAGGAGTCCGTGCCGCGCTTTCAGCTACTCATGCCGCATAGTCGTTTGCTTCCTGTAGGCGGCAATGAGGCTGGTCTGGGGCTGGTGGCGTCGGGCAGGGCCGATGCCTATATCGGCACGCTTCCAGCCATCGACAATCTGATTCGCAACCGCTACACGACCTTGCGAATCATGGGGCCGGCTGGCGACGACCAGGATTTCACCGTGGGGCTCAACAAGCGCTACGGTCATCTGATGCCTTTGATCAATCGCCTGTTGGCGGGAGTGAAAGACCGCCAGCGGATGGCCATCCGCAGTCGTTGGCTGACCACGGAATATCACTATGGCGTGCCCTGGAAGTGGGTGCTGCTCGGCACGCTGATTGCCGTCATGGTGCTGTTGATCATCGGTTTCGCGTATACGCGTCTGCGCCGGTTGATGCGTGCGCGACAGCTGGCGGAACGGGAGCTCGCCATCCAGCTCACATTCCAGCAGGCCCTGCTGGAATCCATTCCTTACCCGGTATTCGTCAAGGACGCGGAGGGGCGCTATCTCGCCGTCAACAGGGCGTACGAGAAGATGTTCGACTGCTCGCGCGACTACTTGCTTGGACGAACTCTGATTGAAACGCGGCATGTAAAGCACGTTGGCGCCGAAGCCCTGCATCGCACCGACATGGAAGTATTGAGTCAGGGGGGTGAAGTTCGTCGGGAGCTGTATATGAACTACGCTGGGGAGGCCATTTCCACCCGCGACGCCTTGCTATGGCTGCACACTTTCGCGCGCGGGCTTGATCAAGGTGTCGGCTTGCTTGGGACGCTGGTTGACGTCAGCGATCTGCGCAAGGCCGAGGCTCGTGCGCTGGCGTCCGAGCAACGCCTCATCTATACCAATGAAACCCTGCCAGGCGTGGTTGCGCGCGAGCGTTTTACGACCGATGGCAGGGCCCATTTCGACTACATCGGTGGCCAGACGGAGGCGCTTTTTGGCCTGCCCCCGGAAGATTTCCTGCAGGGCCGCCATCGCCCCACGGACGTGATGCTGGCGGAAGACCGCCCTGCCGTGGAGCAGATCATTCAGCGGTTGCTCGAAGGCCAAGGTTCTCAAATAGCGGAGTTTCGCACCCAAACCCCGACGGGTATCCACTGGGTGAGAGCCTCGTTCGGTCAACCGCGGATTGACGATCAGGACTCGGTGTCATGCAGCATTTTCTTTAGCAACATCACGGCGGAAAAGGAGCAGGCACAGGCGCTGGTTGAAGCCAAGGCGGCAGCCGAGGCGGCCGTTGCAGCCAAGGGTGCGTTCCTGGCCATGATGAGCCACGAGATCCGCACGCCGATGGCCGGTGTACTGGGTCTGATCGAGCTGCTGGACAAGACGCCGCTGGATCGCGAACAACTGCACATGATCGACATGGTGCACGACTCGGCCGGAGTGCTGTTGCAGATTTTGGACGACATTCTCGATTTTTCCCGGATCGAGGCGGGTCGGTTGATGCTGGACATTCATCCTTTCGATCTCCGTGCGCTGGCAGACGGCGTGCTCGGTCTGTTCGGTGCTCGTGCGCAAGAGAAGGGAGTCCGTTTGTACGCTGTGCTCGATTGGCGCCTCGCGGCGGAATATCGGGGCGATATGACCAGGGTGCGGCAGATCATCACCAATCTGCTTAGCAACGCGCTCAAGTTCACGGAGAAGGGACATGTCGAACTGCGCATGGAACTGCTCGGCGAATCGGCGGAAGGTCATCGCTTGAGCATTGTCGTGATGGATACCGGTGTTGGCATTTCTGAAGAGCAGCTTGGGCGACTGTTTCACCCATTCGTCCAGGCCGAGATCTCCACGACAAGGCGTTACGGAGGTACTGGCCTTGGACTGAGCATAAGCAATCAGCTCGCCCATATGATGGGTGGAGAAGTCCGCTTGACCAGTGCTGTGGGTTTTGGCACGCAGGCCATTTTCGAAGTCGTGCTACCTGTGAACCGTGCGCTTCAGCCACAACCCGCCATGGCAGGGAAAGCAGCGTTGCTATGCACGCGCGATCTCATGCTTGAACGCGAACTTTCCAACGTGTTCTCGGCCATGGGCATGAGCGTTGTGGGCGCCGACGCGAACGATTTGCGTGACTTTGCGGCGAATGATGTCGACCTCTTTGCGGTCGATGCGGATCTGGCACGAAGTGGAGTCATGCCGGATGGCGCGCGCACTATCCAGCTCACCGACGCGCCCGATCCGCGTGGCTTCTACGTGGACGATGGTCAGGTGATCCTCAGCGGTCATCCCTTGCTGTGGCGATCCGCGGTGGACGCATGTCACGCCGTGCTGGGATTGCCAATGCCGCAACGCACGACCGCGCCAGCTGCTGTCGCCGTCACCCATGCGGCCCGCATTCTTGTTGCAGAAGACCATCCGACCAATCGTGCCGTCATAAGTCGGCAGCTGGAACGTCTGGGCTACGCCCACACCATGGTCGAAGATGGGCTGCAAGCGCTCGAGGCGTTGGCTGTCGGGCACTACGATTTACTCATTACCGATTGCCATATGCCCGTGCTGGATGGGTTTGCGTTGGCGCGACGTATCCGCGAACGCGAGAAGGACGGCGCCAGTCGACTGCCGATCGTCGCGCTGTCGGCCAGCGCCTTGCCCGAGGAAGTCACTCGTTGCCGCGAAGCCGGCATGGACGAGTTTCTCGCCAAGCCCGTCAAGCTCGACGACCTGGGTGCCATGTTGTCTGCGTGTCTGGCGCATATGCCATCCGAGCATCCACTTGTTGAGGCCAGCGGCGCTGATACGGCCAACCAACGTATTCGCTCGCTTCTGGAAGTATTTGGCTCCACGCAACAGGTCAAGCTTGTGCTGCGTGGACTTCTTGACGCGAGTCGCAAGGACCTCAATGCGTTCGATCAAGCCGTGCAGGGTGATGATGTTGAATCCCAGCGCGACATCCTGCATCGAATTCATGGTGCGCTTCGCCTGCTTGGCGACAACGCCGATGAATCCGCCGGCGAGAGCTCAACGCAGCGCGAGGAACTGGTCCGCCGCCTCGACGCTCTGGATGCGTTGCTGGGAGAACTCGACAGCAACGATCCAGAAATCGACGCCAAGACCAGCTAGTCGGCAGATTTCACGCACCGAAATGGTCACTCGCTGCCTATCCAGAGCGCTGTAGTCGTGGTCGACGTCACCGCGGCTTACCTCGCTGCGCCTGAGATCCCACTGCCACCGGCCGTGGTCCATGACCTTTGTCACGTTTGTGGAACCGTCAGTCAGGCGTAAGCTTCGTTCATTGGTGAATCCCCGCACCACCAGAGACGACACACGCCGATTGACGAAGCCGATGCTCTCGCTTCGTACGTGTGCCTGTCCTGAAAAGGAGTTCTTGCATGGCCGTACTCGTTGGCATTTACTTGGTGCAGTGCGTTTCCATCGAAGTTGAGCTTGACGGCGAGACTGCGTGGATCGGCGCGTGGACAGTGTCGCGCTCCCCATCTGGCAATCGCCATGACTGGGAGGCGCTGACAGACGCAACGACATCGCAAAGTTTTGCGAGTGCCGACAGTGCCCGTCGTGCAGGTGAGGACGAAGGGGTGGCTTTCGCTCGTCTGCTCCATGGGGACGACTGCCTCGAGCCACTGCCCTGGTGCACCGAAATGTCTCGGCAAGTGGCCCGAGATGTCTTTCCAGGAAAGGCGCGGCGTCCATCGAGAAGTTGCGGAACGCCCAAAGTGAAGGCTGCGACAGCTCGCTTGCGCTATTTGCACTAGCTTGCTCGATGGTTGCTTGGCATCGAGCATGGCGACCGTGGCGACCGTGGCGATGTAGGCTGCGCGCCATCGTGACAGAAAGGCGCCAATCTGATACGGGGCGACATCATGGCAGTGACGGCTTAGCGCGCATGGCTCAAGCCCGAGGCGATGAAAACCGATAGATGAGCTCCAATCGTCCTCGTCAGGGCTGATGAGTTCGAGGACATCATGGTTTGTTGGTCCCCGCCAATGCATGGCGAGGAAGCTGCAGACCTTCGGTGTGCCCCAACGGCAGGTCGACGACCCGGTATGGCGCATCCTTGTTCGCCGATGCAGGCGCCGCGGTCAAACGTCTCATATGATTTCCGCCGACGATCGCTGCCATGGCGGAAGTCCGCAATGAAAGAGGTCGGGAAATAACTACTTTCCAGGCGGGTTGAACCGTTTTGTGCCCTTGATGACGTCGGCATAAGGCGCCTCCTGGCAATCGTAAGGCTGAGGGGGCCATGATCGCGCCTCACTGCTGACGATCCAGGGCGGCAGGAAGCTGGCCCGATGGTTCCGACGTGATGGCCGCGCGAGGCGCGAGGTTGGCGTGGGAATATGCTGGAATTTCCCGTGGGGAATACCTTCGCGTAGGTTCGCATAAGCGCCCTGCGTCGCAGCGTTCGCGACGTTGCTTGAGCCATGCGGTCCATCGGGACTGGGCTGGTACGCGAGGCACTGTCCGGCGATGGCCGCCTACTCATTCAAGCGTCGTTTTCGACTGAGGAAGATAATGCTACAACCACTGCACGCCGTGGTTTTTTCGTGCGTCGCGGATAAGGTGTCTGGCGGGAACAACGGCATTTTCAAAGTTGAGTATTGATGCTAATCGGGACGATCAATAAATCCTTTCGCCCAATGCTGATCAGCGGCAATACCAACCAGTCGACGTATTATTGCCAATCAGCAACATGACTGATGCTTAACTGTAATATAGCCGACTTGTTGGAGTGCTCCGCCAGCAAATGCGGCATTTCAAGTGTGTATCGGCCGGTCGGCGTCAGCGTAATAGGGGTTGAAATGCCAAGCTTGCCCGAAGCTTTCGCCAAGCATGCTTCAGGTGACATTAATTCCATATTTTTGACTTCCCGAGCGCATTGTTAACTCGGGAATTGCGTAGACCTGACAGTGGCAACTGGTGCGCAAGTTACATGCAAGGATGTGAAGGGTAAATTGTCATAATCAAGCTCCCATTAGGCAGCCATGATGAATGTTGGATCACAATGAATTAGACTCATTTGATCCCCTGGAAAGTTAGCCCTCATGTACAAACCTTCATCTGTAACCGCGATGTCTGACATCGCGGCTGCGACACGCCGCCTGTCACTTGTCGGCGTTCTTGGCTGGCAAGATGTGCGTCAACGTTACCGCAGATCGACTCTCGGTCCGCTCTGGCTGACGATCAGTATGGGCGTCATGATCGGAACCATTGGTATCGTCTTCGGGTCCATTTTCAAGGCCTCATTGACCGAATTTCTGCCATCCCTCGCGAGCGGCATTATTTTATGGGGCTTCATATCGACTGTCATCAATGAAGGGTGTTCCAGCTTCATTGCTTCAGATGCCATCATTAAGCAGCTACCCATTCCCTTGTTTGTTCACATCCTTCGCATGATGTGGCGCAACATGATAATGCTTGGCCACAATTTGCTGATATTCCCAATCGTACTTATCGCGGTCGGAAAATCTGTACACCTTGTAGCATTTCTTTCGATCGCTGGTTATGCGCTTCTTTTACTCAACCTGACATGGATGGCGCTGATTTTAGGGATTGTATGTACTCGCTATCGAGACTTGGCGCAAATCGTGGCTAGTGCATTGCAGGTCTTGTTCTACCTGACTCCGATTGTGTGGTTGCCAGCAAGCCTGCCGAAACAGGCTTCCGTGTACCTTCTTAATTTCAACCCTGCATACCACTTGCTGGAAATTGTTCGCGCCCCGTTACTGGGGAATATGCCAAGTGCGACTAGCTGGATGGTGTCTGGCGCGCTCGCGCTGGTGGGTTGGGCGCTGGCCCTGGTTACCTACGGTAGCTTCCGGCGACGCATTGCTTATTGGCTGTAGCTTCAAAGCTAACCCTTCCCAAGCAAATCTGCATTTACTGAAGTGAAACCATGGCCCTCATTGAATTCAAAAACGTCTGTGTCGATTTCGCGATCTACAACGCAAGTGGTCGATCGCTAAAGAAGCGGCTCATTCAGGTAGCGACGGGTGGACAGATCGGGGCAGACCACGAAGGTCGCGTCGTGGTACGTGCGCTCGAAAACCTGACATTCTCTCTGCGCGATGGCGACAGGGTTGGTCTGTTGGGCCACAACGGCGCCGGCAAGAGCACTCTATTGAGGGTGCTCAGCGGTGTTTACGAACCGTCGTCTGGAGCCGCCCGTATTGAAGGGAAGGTTGGCTCGTTGATCGATATTTCACTTGGAATCGATCACGAAGCCACTGGGCGAGAGAATATTTACACGCGCGGCGCCTTGCTTGGCATCGGGCGCGCGCAAATGAGGCAACACCTAGACGAAATCATTGCTTTCTCCGAGCTCGGTGATTTCATTGACATGCCTTTGCGCACTTACTCTTCGGGCATGCATTTGCGCCTGGCGTTCGCCGTGTCGACGATCCTGCGTCCCCAGATCTTGCTGATGGATGAGTGGCTTTCCGTCGGAGACGAAGGCTTCAGGCATCGCGCCGAAGCGCGATTGAACAAAATGGTCGAGGCCACCAACATTCTCGTGCTGGCTTCCCACTCTCGAGACCTCATCCTTCACACGTGTAACCGTGTCATTTGGCTCGAGCATGGCAAGGTCCGCATGTCTGGCGATCCACGGACGGTGACGGATGCTTACTTTGGACAGATGCCGAGAGAGCGAGAGGCGGCATAGTCGCGGACGGACTTCCCGGACACCGATCAACGGGCCGCGGCCGTGGGCGTGAATTTCTCGTGACCAGCACGGCCTGCTCCTCGGTCACCAAACGTTCGCGCAGCATGGGGTAAAGAGTCGACGGTCACGGACGATGCCCGTCAAACCGGCCGCATAAATCCCCCATCTTGGTTGCGAGGTATTTCCATGCGAAGCATAGCCACGACGCTACTCACTACCGCACTGCTGATATCTGGTGCCGCTCTTGCTCAAAATGCCGGCCAAGCGCCGATGGGCCCTGGCAGTAGCGCAGCGGGTGTTGGACTCTCGACGACCTGTCAGTTCACGAAGGGGCCAAAGGCAGGTCAGGTGCAACATCAGTCACCAGTTAATCCAGCCGTGACACCTACGCCGATCGGTCAGGGCTGTACGGATGGGCAGAAAAGCTATGGCGTTGCAGTAGCCGACTCCCCCATGAAGTCTTCAGGCGGTCACTTCATCGAGGGCGGGAGCGGGACGATCGAGCCCAATGACGGCTTCTCGAGCACCTGTCAGTTCGACAGCGGCCCAAGGGCGGGTCAGGTACAGCATTGGCCGCGGAGCGCGCCCGGCTTGGCGCTCGTGGCGATTGGCCAAGGTTGCACCGATGGCCAGGACAGCCACGGTATCGCGATCCCTGACCCCGAGGGCTGAGGGCAGCGGCGGTTAGCGGCATCTCGCCGGCGTTCATTGCCGTCGAGATGACCCAGAGAGCGCGAACCTACGATCTCGCGCGTCGAAAACGGTACCCGGCTGACCTAGTCCATGGGTCGGCCGGACGCCTGTCGGGAGAACGCCGGGGGCGTAGATCGAGCTTTTGACGTTTCGGGCAGGCGTGGTATCAGCCATCGGCGCCACGCTGCGACAAGAAATCGTCAGGCATAAAAAAACCCGCTAGTTGCGGGTTTTCTTGGGTTTCTGGGACTGTATGGGACGTCCTGAAACAACTCATTGGTACCGGTGATAGGACTCGAACCTACACGACATCGCTGCCAGTGGATTTTGAGTCCACCGCGTCTACCATTCCGCCACACCGGCACAACGAACGCTAATTATGCCGGGTTCAGTGGACCGGGTCGAGCCCCAATTTGCGGTCGGTGCGCTCGTAGTGCTCGTTGTCGTCCAGCGGCTGGAAGGTTGCGCAGTGCGTCATCTGGCCCGAATAGATGTGCAGGCTGACGGCGACAGCGTCGTCGCTGGCGTTGCGGATGGTGTGGTACTCGTGCGGTGGGATCAGGCTACCGGCGGAGCCGGGGCCGGCCTGGATCGAGCCCACCGGCTGGAAGCGATAGTGGCCGTCCTCGTTTTCCAGGCGCTCGTACTGCACCACTTCCAGCGAGCCGCTCCATACGCCTTCCACGCACCACATGCCGCAGTGGTCGTGAATGGGAGTGCCCTGGCCCGGTCCCCAGGTCATGGCTACGACGCAGTAGCCATGTTCCTCGCTGCAGTACAGCTCGCGGCGCGCGTAGCGGCCTTCGGCGGTTTCGAAGACGCAGTTGGGTAACTGCACTTCCTGACCGCGGATGAGCTTGCAGAGGCTGTTGCGCAGGTTGTCGGTAACGGCACGGGTGCTGTCGTGGGCGACAGCGGCGTCGATGGCATCGATTAGTTTGCGGGAGCCGGGGAAATCGAGGGTGAGCATAACGTTCTCGGGTTGCAGTGCTACCCAGCCATCTTAGCAGCGCGGGGCCGCGACGGCTTTGGGGCGTTCAGAGTCTGGTGAGAAAGCCGCCAATGGCGCGGCTGTAGTTGGGGATGTCGACGAGGAAGGCGTCGTGGCCCTGTGGCGAATTCAGCGCCACGAATTCCACGGCAGCTCCCGCCGCGCGCAGGCCCTCGGCGATCTGTTCCTGCTGCTCCAGCGGAAACAGGATGTCGGTGCTGACACCGATCACCATGGCCTGCTCGATGCGAATGCGCTTCAGGCCTTCCATCACTCTGCCGTCACCGTATTCGGCGATGTCGAACCAGTCGCTGGCGCGCGAGAGGTAGAGGTAGCTGTTGGGGTCGAACGTGCGCACGAAACGTTGCGCGTGTCCTTCGAGATACGACTCCACTTCGAATTCCAGGCCGAACGGATTGTCGTCGCGCTGCTCCGCATCGAGGCGGATGCGTGCGAAGCGGCCGTTCCATTCCATCGCCGAGCGATACGTGATGACACCGAGCTTGCGCGCGATGCTCATGCCATCCTCGGGATAGCTATCGGCGCCGTAATGACCGCCGTTCCAGTGGGGATCGAGTCGGATCGCTTCGCGTTGCAGCGAGCGAATGGCGATGGCGAACGGCTGCGCCTGCGGCGCGGTATCCACGCTGATATGGGCGCGCACGCTGTCCGGGTGCAGCACCATATAGGCCAGCGCGCTCATGCCGCCCATCGAGCAACCGATCAGACAGGCCAGTTGCTCGATGCCAAGGCCGCTGACGGCCGCGTGCGCGGCGTTGGCGACGTCTTCCAGCGACAGCTCCGGAAAATCGAGGCGATAGGGTTCGCCCGTGGCCGGATTGATCGATGCGGCGCAGGTGGAACCCTTGTCGCTGCCCAGCGAGTTCACGCAGATCACGAACCAGCGCGAGGTGTCGATGGCCTTGCCGGGGCCGATCATCGCCTCCCACCAGCCGGCCGAGGGATCGTCCGCGTTGGAGGCCGCATGCGCGCTTGGCGACAGGCCGGTGAGGATCAGCACGGCGTTGTCGCGCGCAGGACTCAGCTCACCCCAGGTTTCGTAGGCAACGCGGGCGCCCTGGAGTTCGCCGCCTCGCTTCATCGCAAATGGCGAGGGAAGGGCGCAATACCGGCGGGCGTCGCGATTCATTTATGAACCTCGTCGATGCTGATCTTGATGGGGGTGTGGGTGTTGACGTCGACGACACCGGCATCGCCTTCCAGATCACCCGCCTGCGCGATGGCCTGGCCGCTCTTGCTGATGCGCGCACCGACGAACACGCGAGGCGTGGAGGATAGTTTGAGTTGGGGTGTCATGCCCATGGCATCGGTGAGCGTGACGGTGGCAGGCAGGGCGGCGGCATCGAGTCGCGCCACGGCCAAGGGCATCGGCGGGCCTTGTTCGGCGCGTGCGTAGACGAACAAGGTGTCGCCGGGTGCCAGCTTGCTCTTGAGCGTGGGGGAGAGGGCGACCTGCACCTGCAAGGCCGGGCCCTGCGCTTCGCCAGTGGCGGCGGGTGTGGGCGCTTCGGCAGCGACCTTTCCACTGTCGCGCACTCGGGCGTCCGCCACGGCGATCTGTTCGGAGACGGCCTTGGCGACCGTGGAGTCGGGATCCAGCAGCGGCTGCAGCTGGCGCCAGGTGGTGGCAGCTTCGCTGTAATGGTCATGTTGGAACTGGCTGATGCCGAGCAGCCACAAGCCACGCTGGCTTTGCGGGTCGAGCTTGACTGCGCGCTCCAGCAGCTCGAGCGAACGGCCATCGATGCGATGGTCCTGGCGAATCAGTGAATCGGCCTCGGCCCAACCCACCATGGCCACGCTGTTGTTGGGATCGAGACGCAGCGCCTGATCATAGGCGTCGCGTGCATCGGACGGGCGCCGCATGGCGCCATAGGTCTGCGCCAGCAGCATCCAGCCCTGCTGGTCATCAGGCTTCTGCGCGAGGTGCGCTTTCAGTTCGCTAACCGCCTGGTCGATGCTCATGCCGGCATCGGGACGCTGCACGCCATCCAGCGTCATCGGCGTGCCGACCAGGCGGTAGATCCCGACGGCTGCCAGCGGCAAGGAGAGAGCCACCAGCAGGGCCAGTGCAAAGATGCTGCGAGGACGACCTTGTTGGCGACCGTGACGTATCAGCGGCAACAGCAACAAGGCCAGCGCCACGGCGATCATGGCCGTGGCGATCAGAAAGAAAGCGAGTTTCACCAGTCGTCCCCTTCGTCGGTCGACTTGTCATCCACGGCAGCGACCGGTGCCACACGACTGCGACGGCGCACCGTCACCACGACCACCACAGCGCCTGCCAGCAAGATTGCCAGCGGACCAAACCAAAGCAGCAGCGTGCTGGATTTTACCGGCGGGTCGTACAGCACGAAATCCGAATAACGATCAACCAGGTATTGCTTGATCTCGTCGTCGCTCTTGCCTGACTGCATCAGCTCGAATACTTCATGACGCAGGTCGCGGGCGAGGTCGGCGTTGGAGTCGGCGAGGTTCTCGTTCTGGCAGACCAGGCAACGCAGTTCGCGCGTGAGGTTCTGGAAGCGTACCTCTTCGGCGTGATTCTTGAACGGCAGCGGATCGATAGCCTGGGCCAATGCGATGCCGGTGAAAAACAGCAGCGCCAGTAGGAGCGCACCCAGTGCGCGATGTCCATTCATGGCGAGGTTTCCTTCGCCAGCGCGGCGATGGCCGGCTTGAGTTCCTTCTCGATCACGTCGGTCGTCAACGGCCCGATGTGCTTGTAGCGAATGATGCCTTTGCTGTCGACCAGGAAGCTTTCCGGCGCACCGTATACACCGAAGTCGATGGCCGTGCGGCCTTCCTGATCGACGATGACCATGTCGTACGGGTTGCCGTGTTCGGCGAGCCAGGCCTGAGCGTTGTTCGCAGCGTCTTTGTAGTTGTAGCCCACCAGCGGTACGCCGATGGACTTGCCGTCCGTCATCAGCACGGGGTGTTCTTCGCCGCAGGCGATACACCAGCTGGCGAAGACGTTGATGAGATAGGGCTTGCCCAGCAGCGAATCCCGGCTGACCGTTTGCGTGGGCTCATCGAGCCTGGGCAGGACAAAGGCAGGCGCAGGCTTGTTGATCAGCGGCGAAGGCACTTCGCGCTGGTCGTGTTGGGTGTTCCACCAGATGCCAAAGCCGAACAGCGACACCAGCAGCACAAAGCCGAAGAACGGCAGCAGGCGACTCATGCGCGCGACTCCTGTAGCGCGGCCGCCGGTACATCGGCCGGCACATCGCTCGTTTCGGCTACGCGCTTGGCACGGAAGCGACGATCGGCGGCAGCGAAGAACCCGCCCAGCATCATGAGCAGGCCGCCGGCCCAGATCCAGCGCACGAATGGCTTGTCGTAAAGACGCAACGCCCATGCGCCTTCCGGTTGGCTGCGATCCATCGGTTCGCCCAGGGCCACGTACAGATCCCGTGTCACGCCCGGATCAATCGCCGACTCGGTCTGCACCTGGCCGCGCGTATACGTGCGCTTCTGCGGATGCATCACGGCGATTTCCTTGCCGTTGCGCATCACCGTGACCGTGCCCTGGTCGCCTTGCCAGTTCGGGCCGCTGGTTTCCTGCACACCGTCAAAGCGGAAGTCGTAGCCGCCGATGGATTCGGTCTGTCCTGGCGACAGGCGCACATCGCGCTCGACGCTCAGCGCATTCGTAAGAAGTACGCCAGCCAGGAACACACCGACGCCAAAGTGCGCCAGCAGCATGCCGGCCATCTCGGCGGGGTAGCGGCGACCCGCGGGCATCTCACGCCAGCGCTTGATCACGAAGAGCAGGGTGCCGAAGCCGCACCACACGGCGGCCGCGGTGCCGGCAATCACCTTGCTGGTGCCATCGGTCAGCACGCCCGCGACGATGGCGCAGGCCACAGCGGCCAGCCCGGCACGCAGCATCACGCCTTTGAGCAGCGAGGTATCGCCCTTGCCCCAGCGCAGATATGGACCGAACGGCAGTAGCGCCACAATCGGCAACATCAACAAGCGTGAACAGGAAACCGAAGTACGGCGGCCCCACCGAGATCTTGCCCAGATTCAGTGCATCGCCAATCAGCGGGAACAGCGTACCCAGCAGCACCATGGCCGCAGCCACGGTGAGCATCAGGTTGCCGATCAGAATCGCAGTTTCGCGCGAGACCACGCTGAACGGTTTGCCGCCCGCCACTTTCGGTGCGCGCAGCGCATACAGCAGCAGGGAGCCGCCGACCACGATGGCGAGGAAGCAGAGGATGAAGAGGCCGCGCTTCGGATCGGACGCGAACGCATGCACCGAGGTGAGCACGCCCGAGCGCACCAGGAAGGTGCCCAGCAGCGACAACGAGAACGCGAAGATCGACAGCAGGATGGTCCATGCGCGCAAGCCGCCGCGCTTCTCCGTCACCGCCTGTGCATGGATTAGCGCCGCACCGACCAGCCATGGCATGAAGCTGGCGTTCTCGACCGGATCCCAGAACCACCAGCCACCCCAGCCGAGCTCGGCATACGCCCACCAACTGCCCGCCACGATGCCGGCCGACAGAAAAGCCCAGGCGACATTGGTCCACGGACGCGCCCAGCGCACCCAGGCTTGCTCCAATTCACCGCCAAGCAAGGCCGCGATGGAGAACGCGAACGCCACGGAGAAGCCCACGTAACCCATGTACAGCACAGGCGGATGGAAGGTCATGCCCGGGTCTTGCAGCACCGGATTCAGATCGCCGCCATCGGCGGGCATCGGCAGCAGGCGTTCGAATGGATTGGAGGTGAAGATGATGAAGGCGAGAAAGCCGACCGCAACGAAGACCGAGCACGCCGAGCACGCGCGCCACGAATACCTCGGGCAGGTGCCGGCTTAGCGCGGCAAGCGCCAGCGTCCACACGTTGAGGATAAAGATCCACAGCAGCAGCGAGCCTTCATGCGCACCCCACACCGCGGCGACGCGGTAGTACCAGGGCAGGGCGAGATTGGAGTTGTCGGCGACATAGCGCACCGAGAAATCGAATTGCAGGAAGGCCCATACCAGCAGGCCGAACGCCAGCGCCACAAATACCGCCTGACCGGCGGCAGCAGGGCGGGCCACGGCCATCAGCGCGCGGTTGTTGCGCCAGGCACCGATCAGCGGCAATACGCCCTGGGCGACGGCCAGCAGCAGGGCCAGGATCAGCGCGAGTTGACCGAGTTCCGGCGTCATTGCGGCTTGTCCTGCCCGACGGATTCATTCACTTGCTTGCCCTCGTGCGCCTTGGCCATGGCGTCCTTCAGCTCTTTGGGCATGTAAGTCTCGTCATGCTTGGCCAGCACTTCGGTGGCGATAAAACGCGCGTTGTCCATGTGGCCCGTGGCGATCACCGACTGATTGTCGCGGAATAGGTCCGGCAGGATACCGGTGTATTCCACCGGCATCGAACCGCTGGCATCGATGACGGTGAAGGTGACTTTCAACGAATCATTGCTGCGCTGGATGGAGCCGGCCTTGACCATGCCGCCGAGACGGAAGTTCTTGTAGCTGGTGGCCTGGCCGGTCTGCACCTGGCTCGGAGTGAACAGGTAGTTCATGTTCTGCTGCAGGGCGAACACGATCAAACCAATCGCCACGGCGGCCGCCGCGATAACGGAAAGGACAAGGGTGAGCCGGCGCTTGCGAGTGGGATTCATGAATAACTCTTGCAGTGATCGCTCAAGGCGATGACGGAGCACGTTGGGCGCGCGCGTTCTGGCGCGCCATGCGGGCGCGCAGCTCGCGCAGGTCGCGGCGCCGGCGCAGGACGGGGCTGATGTAGTCGGCCATCAGCACGATAAAGAACACCGCATAGGCCGGCCACACGTAGACGGCATAACCACCCATGGCGATAAAGCTGTCCCAGGAAAAGGCGCTCATCGCTGGCTCTCCTGCTCTGCGATCTGGCGCACCCAGTCCTTTCCGCTTTCCATCGATAGCAGATCGGTACGCACACGGCCGAACAGGCTCGCGATGTAATAGCACTTGGTCGCGACCATCATGGTCAGCAGCGGCCACAACATCTCGCGGCTCATTTTGGAGGGACCCAGGATGCGCACGGTGGAACCCTGGTGCAGCGTGTTCCACCAGTTCACCGAAAAATGCACGATCGGCACATTGATGATGCCGATGATGGCGAGGAAGGCGGCGGCGCGTGCGCCCTGGCGACGATCCTCGAACGAGTGGTACAGGCCGATCACACCCAGGTACAGGAACAGCAGCACCAGCTCGGAGGTGAGCCGCGCATCCCACGTCCACCAGGTGCCCCACATCGGTTTGCCCCACAGCGAACCGGTGACCAGGGTAATGAAGGTGAACGCCGCGCCGATCGGCGCCGACTCCATCGCCACCACTTCCGCCAGCTTGATGCGCCAGACCAGGGAGATGAACGAGGCTACCGCCATGATGGCGTAGATAAACAGGCCCATCCAGGCGCAGGGCACATGGATGAAGATGATGCGGTAGGCGTCGCCCTGCTGGTAATCGGCCGGCGCCAGCACCAGGCCGCCATACAGCGCCACGGCACCCAGCAGCAGCGCCAATACCAGGGCCCAGGGGCGCAGCGTGCCGGCGAAGCGGTAGAAGTTGGGGGGCGAGCTGAGCTTGTGTACCCAGAGCGGGATCCAGTTGGCCATAGCGTCTCAGGCGTCCAAGGCAATTCGTAGGGCGGCGGCGCAGGCCAGCGGCGCCAGCACCAGGGCCATGGCCAGTGCGGCCCCCAGCCAGGCGATGGGCGCGAGCCACGGCAGACCCTGTTGTGCCGCGGCGACGGCGCCAGCGGCAAAGATCACCACTGGCACGCAAAGCGGCAGCAGCATCAAGGCCAGCAGCATACCAGAGCGACGGGTCCCGGCCGTCAGCGCCACCAGCACGGCGCCCAGCAGGCTGAGCAGCGGCGTGGCGAGCAGCAGCGCGTAGATAAGCACCGGCATGACCGCGGTCGGCAGATGCAGCATCCCGGCCAGCAGCGGCGCGACGATGATCAGCGGCAAGGCCGTGGTGATCCAGTGGGCGAGGATTTTCATGCCCATCATCAGCGCCAGCGGCTGCGGTGACAGCATCAACTGCTCCAGCGAACCGTCCTCGATATCGCTGCGAAACATCGCGTCCAGCGCCAGCAACATGGCCAGCAGCATGGTCACCAGCACGGCGCCGCCCGCAATGCGCTGCAGCAGGGCATCTTCGGGCCCCAGTGCGAACGGGAATAACGTCGTGACGATCAACGCGTAAAGCACCGGCATGACGATGTCGCCACGGCGACGCCAGGCCAGGGTGAGGTCGCGACGCAAGACGGCGGCGCAGGCGGGGGCAAGCGGAGCGTGACTCATGCGTGCATGCGCACCCGTTTCGGTTCCCCGTGAAGAAAGCTCACTGCGCCGTGACTGGTGACCAGTACCGCGCCGCCGCTCGACGAGTGTTCGGCGAGCAGGCGATTGACCAGGTCGATGCCAGTGCGGTCAAGGTTGGCGTAGGGCTCATCAAGCAGCCACAGCGTGGCAGGCAGCAGCAACAGACGGGCGAGTGCCGCGCGTTTCTTCTGGCCGGCGGAGAGGCGGCGGACGGGTTCGTCTTCGTAGCCGGACAGGCCGACGTCCGCCAAGGCGCCGTCAACATGGCGACCGCAACGCGTGCCGTAAAGACCCGCCGCCACCTGGAGGTTCTCGCGTGCGCTGAGATCCGACTTCAGCCCCAGGTGATGCCCCAGGAACACGGTGTCGCCCAGGTGTTCTTCGCGTCGCCAGGGCCGTCCACGCCAGTGCAGTTCGCCTTCGTCGACGTGCAGCAGGCCAGCCAGGATGCGCAACAAAGTGGTCTTGCCGCTGCCGTTGTCGCCTTCGATCAAGGCGACTTCACCCGCCCGCACGCTGAAATCCAGCGGGCCGAACACAGGTTCGTCCTGGCGATAGAAGGAGAGCGCCCGTGCTTCCAACAGGATAGGGGCGACGGCAGGAGAGGCAGTCATCGCGCGATTGTCCGCAATGGCTGGCAAGCTTGTCCATGTGGCGCAGTGACGCCAATGAAAGTTGCGCTCGTCGTCACCGCTTCAGGCCGGGTGAGACGGCCGTTATGGGTCACGGCTCAACCTTCATCTGACTGCAGCATCAGACGCAGCTGCGCCACTGCGTGGCCTCGGCCATGCACGTAAGCGTTCTGCCCGAAGCGCTGGGCCAGTCGATCGAGCAGATCAGGGTCGGGCCCGATAACGAACAGGCTGGGTTCTTTCCAGCCGTCGCGACCAACGCCGATGGCGGCATGCACGGCGATCGTTTCGGAGTGCCCCTGTACGGCGCCAAGCAGCTTTCGTTGTGCGCAGCGGTTGTCCGGCCGCGCGCGCTGCTGCGAACGAGGATTCCAGGCGGTGATAAAGCCCCAGTGGAGATCTCCCACCCAATCCAGCAGTAGATCGGGCAGGGGATGATCGATCTGGATGTTGGCCCGGCCGCCGCAGGGAAGGCGCACGCGATACTCGGTGGCCCGGTAAGCGGCGAGCAGTGACTCATCCATGCCGCAGATCGGGCAGTGGCGGGAGGGTGGCGCGGAGGGCGGTGACCGCGGAGTCCAGATCGACCGATGTCGCCTGGGTCGAACCGCGCAGTAATTGCTCCAGCAGCTGATCCTGCGCGCGGCCGCGCTCGAAGGCGTAGGCGTAGGGCAGGTGGGTGAACGTCACCATGCGATAGCGCGCCATGAAGTGCTGCGGCGCGCGTTCGGCCAGCAGTGCGCCCAGCTCACGCTTGGCGAGATAGTGCGGGTCGGCGACCGAGTCGCGCATCTCCACGTAGTTTTCCAGCGCCATCGCCGCGATGGCGTCGGCGTTGGGCTGGCGGATGCGCTGGAATTCCGCGAACGCGTCTGCGGTGTCGTTGGGCGATTGGGCCAGGAGGGAGGCCAGCACCACGGTGTCTTCGAAGCCGCAGTTCATGCCCTGGCCGTGGAACGGCACGATGGCATGGGCCGCATCGCCGACCAGCAGCGCGCGCCCGTCGAGGTGCCAACGCTGCAGATACAGCGTGGACAGGGTGCCGACGGGATGGCCCTCGTAGTCCGCGGCGAAATCGGGAATCAGTGGCAGCAGGTCGGGGAAGTCTTCCTGGAAGAACGCGCGCGCTGCCTGGGTATCCGGCAAGGTCGCAAAGCTCGGATGTGCGCCATGGGCCGGCAGGAACAAGGTGACGGTGAAACTGCCCTCGGTATTGGGCAAGGCGATGCACATATAGCCGCCGCGCGGCCAGATATGCAGCGCATGCGGTTCCAGCGCGAACTGGTCATGGCCGCCGCTGCGACCGACCAGGTCCGCGGCCAGCACGCCGGCGGACGGAATCTCCAGTTCCTTGTAGGCATGGCCCAGCGCATCCACCCGCTCGCCCAGCGGCGTGTGGGCATTCATCGCCGCACGCAGCGCCGAGCCGGCGCCATCAGCGCCGATGATGACGGGCGCATCGAGGTCCCGCTCCACCCCTTGCTCGTCGGCCAGGCGGATGCGGCGCGCATCAAAATCGGCGTTCACCAGCGACTGGCCAAAATGGAAGCGCACGCCCGCCGCTTCCGCAGCATCCAGCAGCAGCATGTTCAGGGAGCCGCGAGAGACCGACCAGATCACCTCGCTATCGTCCACGCCGTAGCGCTGCAGGCCAGAACGGCCATCGCGCGTATGCACCATGCGACCGCGCATCATCACCGCGCGTTGCAGTACGTCCTCAGCCAGTCCGGCTTCGCGGAGTGCCTGCAAGCCGCGTTCGGCCAGGGCCAGGTTGATCGAGCGCCCGCCGATGAAGCCGGCTATGCGGGGATCGGGGCGCTTCTCGAACACATCTACGGCAAACCCTCGTCCAGCCAGTTGCTGGGCCAGCAGGGCGCCAACCAGGCCGCCGCCAATGAGGGTGATCGTTTGCTGCTGCGCCATGGTGCGTTCCGTCGGGGCAATCAGGGCACTGTTCCGCAAGCGACGGAGGACTGCAAGGTCTGGATCGTGGAGGTTCGTTGCAAGGGAGATTTGTCCGTCATTCCAGCGAAAGCTGGGATCCAGCGACTTCCAAGCCTTGCAAAGGCACTGGATCCCAGCTTTCGCTGGGATGACGGGTGAGGGGATAACGAACTGTCTCGCCCGCTACCCGCACCTTTTTTCAGAAGCTCATGAAGTACCCGCCATTCACCGGCAAATTCGCGCCGGTGATATAGCCGGCGTCATCCGCGGTGAGAAACGACACCGCACGTGCGATGTCGGCAGGCGAGCCGAGCCGACCGACCGGAATGTCCGAGATGATCTGGTCGCGGATATCCGCCGGTACGGCGGCCACCAGGGCGGTGTCGCAATAGCCAGGCGATACGGTGTTCACCGTGATGCCCTTGCGTGCCGTCTCGCGCGCCAGCGCCATGCCGAAGCCATGCACCCCGGCTTTGGCAGCTGAGTAATTGGTCTGGCCGAACTGGCCGGTCTGGCCGTTGACCGAGCTGAGATTCACGATGCGGCCGAACCCACGCACGCTCATGCCCTCGACCACGTTGCGGCAGGTGTTGAACACGCCGTCGAGATTGACCCGCATCAGTTCGTGCCACTGCTGCGGCGTCATCTTGCGCAGGCTGGTATCGCGAGTGATGCCGGCTGCGTTGATCAGGATATCGACGCTGCCGTAGCGGTTTTCGGCGCGGCCGATCAATTCGGCGCAGCTATCGAACTGACTCACATCGCCGGATTCGAAGACCACCGAGCCGTTGAGGTCAGCCAGCTCATGGCGGAACGCATCCAGCCGCTCTTCGCGTCCCGGCAGATCCACGGCGATAACCTGGCGTCCGGCCTGGGCCAGCTGGCGACAGATCTCGGTGCCGAGGCCGCCGATGCCTCCAGTGACGATGGCAACGCGCGGGGGGAGGGCAGAAGGGCTCATGGGCAACAACTCGTACACGGTCATGCCGCAGGGCAACACGTGCTGTGCCGCAGCGGTGGATGGGCGGGAGGTGGCCGGCGCCGATGGGCGCCAGCCAGGATGGACTAGCCGGGCTTCTTGCCGCCGCTTGGCGGCTTCGCCTGGGTGGCGGCGTCCAGCAGGCCGCGCTGCATGTTGCGCCAAGCGTCCATATTGCGCTCGGTCAGCTCGTTCAGCATGGACCACGGCGTCTGGCCGAGCAGGCTGTTGAGCTGGGTACGGAACTGCTGCTGCTGGTCCAGGAAGACCTGGAGGCTGCGCTCCAGATACGGCCCCATGAAGCCCTGCAGCGAGTCGCCGTAGAAGCGGATGATCTGGCTGAGTAACTGGGGCGACAGCATCGGCTGCCCCTTTTCCTCATGCTCAGAGATGATCTGCAGCAACACCGAGCGGGTCAGGTCATCCCCACTCTTGGCGTCGCGGACCTCAAAGGTCTCACAGTCGAGCACCAGCTGACGGACCTCTTCCAGCGTGATGTAGCTGGAGATCTCGGTGTCGTAGAGCCGACGGTTCGGGTACTTCTTGATGATGCGGATCGTTTGTGCCATGCGGCACAAACTAGCAGAAGGTATTGCGCCGCACCAGTCGCTCATGACTTAGGTCATGTTGCAACCAGTTGTGCAGCAATCCTTATGGATCAGTGGCCTGCTGCTGGACCACCGGCGCTGCCGAACGGCGGCCTGGCGAACCAAAGCACCGGGATCAGCAGCACGAACAGGATGGCGCACAGCCAGAAAATGTCGTTCACCGCGAGCGTCAAGGCCTCCTTGTTGACCAGTTGGTCGGTGATGCCGAGCGCCTGGGTCTGGCTGAATCCGCCTTGGGTCAGCTGCTGCAGCACCTGGTTGGCCGGCTGGCTGGCGGGGGTCACGTTTTCGGTCAGCGTGGCGTGGTGCCAGATGCCCCGGTGCTGCCACAGGGTGACCGACACGGCCGTGGAAACGCTGGATCCCAGCGTGCGGAAGAAATTGGCCAGGCCGGTGGCGCTGGCAATTTCTTGGGCTGGCAGTCCCGCCAGATAGATCTGATTGAGCGGAATGAAGAAGCAGGGGATGGCGATGCCCATCACGAAGCGCGGCAGGATCAGCGAGTTGAACGACGCCGAGCTGTCGAAGGTGGAGAACCAGTAGGACGTGCCTGCGAACACGATGAAGGCGAAGGTCACGACCGCACGCAGTTCCAGTCGGTGCAGGTTGCGGCCGATGATCGGCGCGATCAGGAAGGCGAGGATGCCGACCGGCGCCGTGGCCAGGCCCGCCCATGTGGCCGTGTAGCCCAGCGTGGTCTGCAGCCATAGCGGGAACACCACGTTGATGCCGAAGAACGCGAACATGCCCAGTGCCATTGCGCGGAGACACCGACAGTGAAATTGCGCCGTCGGAACAGGCTCAGGTCGACGACGGGATGCTCGTCGTTCAGCTCCCACGCGATCAGGAAGGTGAGGCACACGAGCGCGATGAGGCCGAGCGTGGTGATCATCGGCGAGGAGAACCAGTCCTGGTCGTTGCCGTTGTCCAGCATGAACTGCAGGCTGCCCACGCCGACCACCAGCAGCACCAGGCCGATGACGTCGATCGGCGTCTGGAACACCTTGCGTTTCGCGCTTGCGCAGCAGCGACCAGGTGATGGCAGCGGCAAGCAGGCCCACCGGCACGTTGATGTAGAAGATCCACGGCCACGAGAAATTGTCGGTGAGCCAACCACCCAGGATCGGGCCGAAGATCGGCGCCACCACCACGGTCATCGCCCACAACGCCAGCGCGATACCCTGCTTCGCCTTGGGATAGCTCGATAGCAGCAGGGTCAGCGACAGCGCCACCATCGGACCGGAGCCCGCGCCCTGCAGCAGGCGGCCGATCACCAGCATCGGCATGGACGTGGCCAGGCCGCACAGCATCGAGAACACCACGAACAGCATCACCGAGAAGACGAACGTCTTCACCTCGCCGAAGCGTCTCGCGATCCAGCCGGTAAGCGGCTGCATGATGGCGCTGGCAAGCGAATAGGAGCTGATCGTCCAGGTGCCTTCGCTCGAACTCACGCCAAGGCTGCCGGCGATATGGGGCACGGCGACATTGACGATGGTCATGTCCAGCACCTCCATGAAGGTGCTGAACGCGACCGCGATGGTCAGCAGGACGAGCGCACTGCCATGCAGCGGCGGCAGCGGCTGTGCATCGTTAGGTGTGGAGGCCATGACGGGTGTCAGTTCGCGCTGCGCTGGCTCAAGTTGGCCTTGATGATCTTCTCGGCCTCCGCATCGGCCTTGCTGGCCATCTGGTCGTATACGTCGGTCTGCGCGATAGGTTGGCCGTTGTTGACGGGGGCCATCACTGGACCGGAATCATCGGTGATGTCGACCGTGACTTCGGTGGACAGGCCCACGCGCAGCGGATGCTTGTCGAGTTCCTTGTCGTCGAGCGCAATGCGCACCGGCACGCGCTGCACCACCTTGATCCAGTTGCCGGTGGCGTTCTGCGCCGGCAACAGCGAGAACACGCTACCGGTGCCGGCACCGAGGCCGATCACCTTGCCGTGGTAGGTGACGCCGCTACCGTACAGATCGGAGACGACCGTGGTCGGCTGGCCGACACGGATGTGGCGCAGCTGGTTTTCCTTGAAGTTCGCATCCACCCATAGGTCGTGCAGCGGCAACACCGACATCAGCTGTTGGCCGGGCTGCACGCTGTGGCCGAGCTGAACGCTGCGCTGCGCGACATAACCGGTCACCGGCGCGAGGATGGCATTGCGCTGCGCAGCCACCCAGGCCGCACGGAAGTTCGCGCGTGCCTGTTCCACGGCCGGGTTGTTGGTGATCTCGGTGCCCTCGATGGAGGCATGCGCCGCAGCGGCCTGGGCTACGGCCGTGTCCACAGCGGCCTGCGCCTGGTCGACGGCATCACGCAGATGCTGCACCGTCTCGGGCGCTTCCGCCTGTTCGGCAATAAGCGGCAGGCGGCGCTTGAGATCGGCCTGGGCTTTCTTGAGGTCGACTCGTGCGGTCACGACCTGTGCATCGGCACCCGATGCCGATTCGGTCTGCTGGCGCACCTGGCGTACGGCCTGTGCGAGCGCGCTGCTGACCTGGTGTAGGCGTACGTCGGCATCCGTGCTATCGAGCCTGACCAGCACCTGGCCGGCTTCAACACGTTGTGTGTCGTCGGCGAGGATGGCGACGACGGTGCCGGAAACCTGGGCGGAAATGGCGACCTGGTTGCCGCCTACATAGGCGTTGTCGGTCTTTTCGCGAGTGGAGAACACGAATACCCACAGCAATGCCCACGCTGCTCCCGCCGCAATGAAAATGGACGCGACGATCAGCAGCGTACGCCGACGCTTGGCCGGATCCTTTGCGGCCATTCCGCTGTCGTTGTCCTGCTGATGGGCAGCGGAATCAGTGGCGCTCATGCGTGGCGTCTCCGGCAAGGTTCGAGGTGGAGTCAGAAGGGGAAGGGGTGGTGGAGGCCTGGTCCGGCGAGCCCGCGCGATAACCGCCGCCCAGCGCCTTGATTAGCGCGAGGTCGGTGGACAGTGCCTGAGCGTGCAGGCTGACGGCACTATCGCGCTGTTGCAGCAGCTGCGCCTCCGCACCCAGGGATTCGCGGATATCGCGCACGCCTTGGCGAGCGCGGGCCCGCGCACTGGCAAGCAGTCGTTCGTTGGCTACCACCTCGGCTTGCTGCTCGTGACGGCGCCCGGCCAGCTGCTGGGCCGTGAGGCTTTGCGTGGAGACATCGCGAGCGGCGCTCAAGACGGTGCTGTTGTATTGCGCTACGGCCGCGTCGAGCTGGGCCTTGCTCACGCCGTAGTTGGCCTTGAGCAGTCCGCTGGTAAAGATCGGCAGATGCACGGCGGGCGCCAGCGCGAAAACGCGACTGCCAGCGTTGAAGAACTGGTCCATGTCGATGCTGGAGAGTCCGGCCATCGCACTGATGCTGATGTCGGGGAAGAACTCTGCACGCGCGACGTCGGTCTGGCGCAGTGCGGACTCCACCTGCCAGCGGCTGGCGGCAATATCCGCGCGGCGCGCGATGAGATCCACTCCCACGTTATCGGGCAAGCCGCTGTCGATGCCGGGGAGCGGTCTCGGCTGCAACGGAGGCAGGTCTGCTGGAGCCACGCCCAGCAGACTGGCCAGCGCGTCCTGGCGGATCTTGGCCGAGCTTTCGATGGTCACCAGCATTTCGCGCGTAGCGGCGAGCTGTGCCTTCGCGGTTTGCACGGTATCGGGCAAGTCCACGCCCTGGCGCACACGCAATTCGGCGAGATGGGCCAGCTGTTCCTGGGTGCGCACGGCCTGGCGCGCGATGTCGATGCGCGCCTCGTCCGCCAGCCAGCCAAAATAGGTGTCCGCCACCAGATTCTGGATGGTGAGCGCGGCTGCGCTGTGCTGTGCCTGTGCAGCATGCGCCTGATCCGTGGCCGCCTCGATGGCGGCGCGCTTCTTGCCCCACCAGTCGAAGTCGTATTGCGCCTGCACACCAAGATCGGCCTGGTTGTACCAAGTGAAGCCAAGGAACTTGGGCGGGATCAGGCCAGTTTCGCTAAGGCGCTGGCGCTCGAACTGGCCGCTGCCGTCAACGGAGAAGCCAGCCTGGGCGGCGGTAGCGCGAATGGATTGCTGGGCCGAGTCCACTCGCGAGCGCGCTTGCGCAATATCGGGCGAGCCTTTCATGGCCATGGCGATCAGCGTATCCAGCTGCGGGTCGTTGTACTGACGCCACCATTGCGCGCCGGGCCAGCCGGCGCGCGTCGTGACATCGAGACCCGCGAGCGGTACGTCATCGCGTATCGCCGGACGGCTCAATTTGGAGGGGATCGAACAGCCCGCCACGGCGAGGGCGATGGCACAGGCAAGTGCCGCCCGATAGCCAAGTCCGTGGCGAATCGCAGAGTGTGCAGTCATGGACGAGGGTCCGGATGGGTAAGCGAATCGATGTTGAGAGCGACCTGGCGCAGCAGGCGATCAAGCGTGCGCTTGTCACTCGCGCTCAACGCAGCGAATGCGCCGAGCACTTTCGGAAAAAGGGGAGGGACGATCTTGCGCACCAGGCGCTTTCCGGCCGGCGTGATGCTCAGCACGACACGACGACGATCCTCGGCACTGCTGGCGCGGGTTATGAGGCCGGCCTTAACCAGCACATTCGCAATACGCGTCATGTTGGTGGCGCCCTGTTGCGCGTACTCGCACAGCTCGCTGGGGCTCGCGCTGCCGGAGGGGCTGCTGTGGATCATCATCAGCGTCCGGAAGTCGCTGTCGTTCAAACCATACGGCTTGAAGTTGCGTTCCAGCTCTTCCAGCAGATTGCCACCCACGAGCAGCAGCAGGCGGGTGAGCTTCACCTCCTGCAAGGGGATGTCCGGAAGGATTTCGCCCATGCGAGCGATTCCGGCGTCCATGTGCTCGAGGCACTCATCCATCCGTTTCATTTCATCAAAGGATATTTCGCTGGTGAAGTATTAGGCTAGCACTCGTGCGGCGGGCTCGACAAGCCTCAGTTGAGCTTGAAGAGGTTTCGCGCGTTGGCGGTCGTGGCCGCGGCCACGGCCGCCTCGCTTTCGCCTCGAAGCAGCGCGACGACACGCAGTATTTCGGCAAGCCTCATCGGCTCATTGCGCTGGCCCCGATGCATGGCATCCGGCTGATCGGGTGCATCGGTCTCAAGCAGCAATCGTTCAATCGGCATCGTGCCGACGATGTGGCGAAGTCGTTGTGCCCGTTCATAGGTGGCGGGACCACCGATGCCGATGTGAAAGCCGAGCTCCCACAATCGTTCGGCCTGCTGCAGGCTGCCGGAGAAGCTATGCACGACGCCACGCAAGCCGCCCATGCGCCTGATAGTTGAAGTGACTTCATCCATGGCGCGGCGCGCGTGGACAATGACCGGCAGGTCGAAATCGCGGGCGATTCGAAGTTGTCGAAGAAAGTACTCTCGCTGCCGCGCGGGATCGAGATCGGTCAGGAAAAAGTCCAGGCCGATCTCACCGACCGCGACGGCGTGATGGTTTTGCAATTGAGTGACGAGCTCGTCGAGATGCTCTGGACGATGCTGGTCCAGAAACATCGGGTGCAGGCCATAGGCCGGGTGGGCCTGGGCATGACGGGTACACATCGATGCGATGCGCAGCCAGGAGGCCTGGTCGACCGCGGGCACCACGATATGCCGGATGCCTGCCTCGCGGGCCCTCGCGAACATCAGGTCGCGGTCGGCGTCGAAACTGCGGTCGTCGATATGAGCGTGGCTGTCAGTGAGTTCGAGCACAGATTGCAAGGTCCCGTCTCAGGAAAATGGCCGATTTCGATCTAAGCGAATATTCAGTGAATGAGAGGTTCAATGGGTGCACGTTCGGATCGAATCTGGCGGAAGCGGGGTGCTCCGCCGATCCAGACAGGAGAGCATTATGAACAGGTTGGTCGTTTCAGCGTTGAATCTCAGCATCGGCGCCGTACTGGCTTTTGGTCTTTCGGCATGCAATCGCGACGCAAATGCCGATGGTGGTGTGGATGCTACGACGCAGCAGGCGCCGGCTCAGGATGCTCCCGCTTACGCCCGTGTCGTAAGCGTGACGCCGGTCCACCAGGCAGCCAGTGCCCCGCGGCAGGAGTGTCGTGACGAAGTCGTCACGCAGCACGCGCCCGTCAAGGACACCCATCAGATTGCCGGCACCGCCATTGGTGCCGTCGTGGGTGGCCTACTCGGTAATCAGGTAGGCGGTGGCAAGGGACGTACGCTCGCGACGGTGGCGGGTGCTGCTGGCGGCGGCTACGCCGGTCATGAAATCCAGAAGAATCACCAGGAGAACAACACCGTCTCCAGCACGCAAAGGCACTGCACCACGGTGAACGACAACACCGGCGACCACGTCGTGGCGTACGACGTCAGCTACGAGTACAAGGGCGTGACCCGCACGGTGCGGATGGATCATGACCCGGGCGACAAGTTGCAGGTACAGGAGGGTGTGGTAGCCGTTTCCGACGCTCACTAAGGATTCACGCCATGCAGACACGTCGTAGACAGTTTGCAATTGCTGGGCTCGTTTCTATCGTTGCCATCGTTTCCGGATGCACGCCTCCACCGCAGCG
Organism: uncultured Gammaproteobacteria bacterium; assembly: GCA_963765335.1. Taxonomy (GTDB): domain Bacteria; phylum Pseudomonadota; class Gammaproteobacteria; order Xanthomonadales; family Rhodanobacteraceae; genus Dyella. Next base: position 73,704 of record CAVXWA010000026.1, read on the forward strand.
TCCGCCCGTGGTCTTCAATAGCTACGCATCCCCCAGCGAGCACTGCGAACTGTGCGGCGTGGTGAATGACGTACGCCAGCTGGCTGTGCCTAAGGGAGTGTCACCTGGCGGCATGGTGATCGGTGCCATTGCTGGTGGCCTGCTCGGCAGCACCATCGGCGGTGGCAGCGGCCGTACTGCTGCCACGGTGGCTGGTGCGGTCGCCGGTGGCGCTGTCGGCAACCAGGTGGGCAAGAACGGAAGTCCCGACATGCAATGGCAAGTCACGATACGTCTCGACGATGGCCGTGACGCGACGGTGACGCAGGCGAGCGATCCGCAGGTCCGGCCAGGTGATTACGTGCAGATTCGCAATAATCAGGTTTTCAGGTTATGACGGTAAAGGCGTCTAGACGTCCATAACTAAAAAGGCCCTCTTTTGAGGGCCTTTTTTCTTGTTTATCGAGATTAGTTGACGGCGTAGAAGGCGTGCTCGCCAATCGTCTTTACGATGCGTCGCGTCGACCAAGATGGCGCGACTGCGAGCGTGGCGAAATGATCTGCTTGCGGCACATACACGGTGCGCTCACCCTTCGGTAGGCTCCAGTTGCTGATCGAGTCGCCGGCAATCTTCCATGCCTTGGTCCACGAGTTCAGGTCAGTGACTTCGAAACTGCTTGCGGTGGTAGTGAGGGCGAATTGACGTGGCGAGTTCACGACTGCGCAGACGCTGCCGCCCCATGTGCCACGATCCCGGCGGCGAAGTGCAACTTCCGCCACTGCGTATTGGCCAATGGTCGACTCACTGCGTGCCTCGAGATACACCGTCGTGGCCAGGCAGGTCTGGTCCGCAAGGGGTTGGGGTAGCACGGACGCTAGCCACAACAACATGGAAAGTTTCATTAGATCTGCCTCCAACGTGCTGTACGCGTGAGATCGATACTGCTGAGCTCATGCGCCGTTGCGGTGGACGGGCGGGCAGGCCGTTCCACCTGGATTAAACGCTCCGAACCGAAACTTGTGGTCGGGCGGTTTGCCACGGGATTGTGGCCAGTCGAGCGGCTGATCCGGTGCCACTCTCAACATGTTGTGCTGCAAAGGCATTGCTCGGGTACTAACGACCTCGTTGCCTGCAACTTCGTCCGCGCTTAGGGCGGCATGTACTCCGACATCGCTGTCGGGTCGCGCTGATCCGGACCCTTCCGGTTCGTCGCGTATATCGACACCCATGGGCTGGGGGCGTCGTTCAATTGGTCGGCGGAGCCTAGTAGCGCATTACGAGTATGGCAAGTGCCTGGCGGTTCAGATTCACGTCGCGCTCACATTGCTGTGATGCCGTCGTGAGTCCTTGCGCAATGATCATCGTCACGCGGACCAGCTGTTTGTAACTCGCATCGACACGTCTCCGTCTACACGGTGCGGGGCACCGTTGTCGAACTGTGAAACGATGTCATCGCCGATGATGGCAAGTGCTTCGATGCTTTGCGCATCGGCTGCAACATCGAGTAGTTGGGCAACCTCCTTGCCCTCATGGCGCAGCACGGTGCCCGCATGCAAGGGTTGCGACAATACGACGCAATGCATATGCCGCTTATGACCTCCGCGATAATGCAGTCGCGCGACGATCTCCTGTCCCGGATAGCAGCCCTTGTCGAATGCAACGGCCTGCAATCGCTCAAGCGATAACGCCGGTGCTAGACATTGGTCGAGTGCGTTGTCGGGAAGCCATGGCCAGCCCGCACGAATCTGCGGAAGTCGCCATGCTTCGTCTTCACTCGCGCCCACCACCAGGCTGTGCTCGCCGCAGCCGAAAATGGTCGCGTCGCCTTCACGACTCAAAGTGTAAGTGTCAAGAGCCGGGCCCGTGCCGAGTGTGCGCGGTTCGTGCGCGGACAGTCTGAGCTTCGAGCGAAACACGAAACGCTGAAGCGACTGCGCCATTGGCGCAACGTCGCCGCCGCGCAATAGCAGGAGCAACCTGTCGTCGGCAAGCCTGGCCAGATGGAACAGCGCACGGACGCGTCCTTGTGCATCCAGCCACGCACTGAATTGCCACTGCCCGATGGCAAGCGACTGGACGTCGCTACTGAATTGGGCCTGGGCGAAGGCTCTGGCATCGGGGCCTTCGATCAGAAGCGTTTGTGCGGAATAGTGTGTGGGCATATGCCGGCCGAGGTGAGGGCGGAGCAGGAGTGACACAAGTGACACAAGTGCGACGAGCTTACTGTCAGACGATCGCCCAGCCGTCAAGGTTGTGCTGAATTTACGCAAGTATTACGCTTTCACAGCTTTCACATACCATGTCCGATACGTCCTCCCAACCAGAGTCCAAGCCCGCTTCCGTTCCCTCGGAGCATGCAACCGTGCCTACTGATCCGGCGACGGACAAGATGTCGGTGGAACGGCCGGCACCGGATCCCACACGCTACGGCGATTGGGAAAAGAACGGGCGCTGTATCGATTTCTGATCCGTCGGGCCGGCTCATGTGCTGGCATCGATGGAAACAGGGAAGGGCGTTAAAGGGCATCAGCGATTCCAATCAGGATAGCCGCCATGGCAGACACGCAACGACCGCTCTCTCCTCACCTGGGCATATATAAGTGGCAAGTGCAGATGGCGACATCCATCCTGCACCGCGGCACTGGTATTGCCCTGGCCGTAGGCACCTTGCTGGTGCTTTGGGGGGTGTTCTCCCTTGCGCAGGGCGAGGGCAGCTACAACCAGTTCAAGATCTGCATCGGTAGTCCTGTCGGTCTCGTGCTGATGTTCGGTTGGACCTGGGCGCTGTTCTATCACCTGTGCAACGGCATTCGTCACCTGGTCCAGGACGGCGGTGCCGGTTATGCGATTCCCCAGTTCATCCGCTCCAGCTGGCTGTCGATCATTGTGAGCATCCTGCTCACCATCATCGTGTGGGCCTATGTGCTGACCGCCGGAGGTGCCGCATGAGCGCGATGAAGGATTTCCGTCATCCGCTGAAGCGTGCTCGTGGCCTGGGCTCGGCGCAGTCGGGCGTAGGCCACTGGTGGACGCAGCGAATCACCGCCGCCGCCCTGGTGTTCCTGAGCCTCTGGTTCGTCGTGATCGTGCTGAGCCTGCTGCATGCCGACTACACCAGCGCGCGCGCCATCGTGGCCAAACCCTGGAACGCCTTGCTGCTGGTGGCCTTTGTGCTCACCGTGTGCTGGCACGCCGTGCTCGGCCTGCAGATTGTGATTGAAGATTACGTGCACACCCGCTGGAAGGAGGTTGCCCTCCTGGTGCTGGTCAAGTTCATTGCCGTATTGGGCACATTGGCGACGCTGATGGCCGTGCTGCGCGTGGCGCTGGGAGCCTGAGTTCGATGGAAAGCTACAAGATCCAACAGCATAAGTATGACGTGATCGTGGTCGGCGCCGGTGGCGCGGGGCTGCGCGCCACCTTCGGTCTGGCCGAGAAGGGCCTCAAGGCCGCCTGCATCACCAAGGTGTTCCCGACGCGTTCGCACACCGTGGCAGCGCAGGGTGGCATCTCGGCGGCGCTCGGCAACATGGGCGAAGACGATTGGCGCTTCCACTTCTACGACACGATCAAGGGCTCGGACTGGCTGGGCGACCAGGACGCGATCGAATACATGTGCCGCGAGGCGATTCCGGCGATCATCGAGCTGGAACACTACGGCGTGCCGTTCTCGCGCACCGAAGAAGGCAAGATCTACCAGCGTCCGTTCGGCGGCATGACCACGCATTACGGCAAGGGCACCGCACAGCGCACGTGCGCCGCGGCGGACCGTACCGGCCACGCCATCCTGCACACGCTGTACCAGCAGGCGCTGGCGCACGATGCCACGTTCTTTATTGAATACTTCGCCATCGACCTGATCTTCGACGAAGAGGGTGTGTGCCGCGGCGTGCTCGCGCTGGACATGAACGAAGGCACCTTGCACTTCTTCCGCGGCCACTCGGTGGTGCTGGCGACCGGTGGTTACGGCCGCGCCTACTTCAGCGCCACCTCGGCCCATACCTGCACCGGTGACGGTGGCGGCATGGTGTTGCGCGCAGGCCTGGCCTTGCAGGACATGGAGTTCGTACAGTTCCATCCGACCGGCATCTACGGTTCAGGCTGCCTGATCACCGAAGGCGTGCGTGGCGAAGGTGGCTACCTCACCAACTCCAATGGCGAGCGCTTCATGGAGCGCTATGCGCCGAACGCGAAGGATCTGGCCTCGCGTGACGTGGTCAGCCGCGCCATGACGATGGAGATCCGCGAAGGTCGCGGCGTGGGCGAGCACAAGGACCACATCTTCATCAACCTGATGCACCTGGGCGCCAACGTGATTCACGAGCGTCTGCCGGGCATCGCCGAATCGGCACGCATCTTCGCTGGTGTGGATGTGACCAAGGAGCCGATCCCGGTCATCCCGACCGTGCACTACAACATGGGCGGCATCCCCACCAACTATCACGGTGAGGTGGTGCAAAAGAAGGGCGACAACGTCGACGCCATCGTGCCGGGCCTGTTCGCCATCGGTGAAGCTGCCTGCGTGTCGGTGCATGGCGCCAACCGCCTGGGTTCCAACTCGCTGCTCGACCTGGTGGTGTTCGGTCGTGCCGTGTCGCATCGTTGCGCCGAGCTGATCAAGCCGGATACGGCGCACAAGGATCTCCCGGCGAACGTGCTGGACAAGGCACTGGCGCGCTTCGACAGCCTGCGCAACGCCAAGGGTAGCCAGCCGACCGCGAAGATTCGCGCGGAAATGCAGCGCACCATGCAGTCCGACGCGGCCGTGTTCCGTACGGGCGAATCGCTGAAGGAAGGCTGCGAGAAGATTTCCAAGGTGCGCGATTCGTTCAAGGACGTGGGCGTCAGCGACCGTTCCATGGTGTGGAACTCCGATCTGATCGAGACGCTGGAACTGGCCAACCTGCTGGATCAGGCCGTGGCCACCATGTACTCGGCGGCTCAGCGTCACGAGAGCCGTGGCGCGCATGCCCGCGAGGACTTCCCTGATCGCGACGATGTGACCTGGCAGAAGCACACGCTGGTAGCGGTCGATGAAGCCGGCAACACCAGTTTCGACTTCCGCCCGGTGCATATGTACACCATGACCGATGAGGTCGAGGTCGTGCCGCCGAAGAAGCGCGTTTACTAACCGGGTTCGAACTCCTTAGGGAGTTCGGCTCGAGGTTCTTTCATCGTTGTACCGGCGCTCGCAAGACGAGCTGTTACGGCAAGCACGAGATTAGTGAGGCAAACGTGGCAGAGTTTTCGCTACCCAAAAATTCCAAGGTCCAGCCCGGCAAGCATTATCCGGCCAAGGGTGCCAAGAAGCCGCGTACGTTCCGCGTCTATCGCTGGACGCCGGACGATGGCCAGAACCCGCGCATCGACACCTATGAGGTCGACCTGGCCGCGTGTGGCCCGATGGTTCTGGACGCGCTGCTGAAGATCAAGAACGAAATCGATTCGACGCTGACGCTACGTCGTTCGTGCCGCGAAGGTATCTGCGGCTCCTGTGCGATGAACATCGATGGCACCAATACGCTGGCGTGCACCAAGGCCATCGAGGATTGCGGGTCGGGCGACGTCAAGATCTATCCGCTGCCGCATATGCCGGTGGTGAAGGACCTGGTGCCGGACCTGACGCATTTCTACGCCCAGTTTGCCTCGATCAAACCCTGGCTGCGCACGCAGAGCCCGGCCCCGGCCGACAAGGAACGCCTGCAGTCGCCGGAAGACCGCAAGAAGCTGGACGGCCTCTACGAGTGCATCCTGTGCGCCTGCTGCTCGACCAGTTGCCCCAGCTATTGGTGGAACGGCGACCGTTACCTCGGTCCGGCCATCCTGCTGCAAGCCTATCGCTGGATCGTCGACAGTCGTGATGAAGACACCGGTGCGCGCCTGGACGACCTGGAAGATCCGTTCAAGCTGTATCGCTGCCACACCATCATGAACTGCGCGCGCACCTGCCCGAAGGGTCTGAACCCGGCGAAGGCGATCGCGGAGATCAAGAAGCTGATCGTCGAGCGTCGGACCTGACGCTCTGTCCCCTCTCCCCTTCGGGGAGAGGGTTAGGGTGAGCCCCGAAAAGGGGGTAAAGGGCGGGTGCTCGCGAGAGAATCTCTACTTGGGACAACTGAGGCAAGATTGACCCCTCACCTCAATCCTGTCCCCAAGAGGGAGAGGAAGCAGTAAGGAGGCGCTACGCTTTTTTATGGAAGAAGCCCGCATCAAACGCCTGCGCTGGCGTACCCGGCGCGGTACGCGCGAACTGGATGCCTTGTTCGGTGGCTGGCTGGACGAGCGCTTTACGGACGCCGATGAGGCGCAGCGCCAGGCTTTCGAGGCCTTGCTGGACGTGCAGGACCCGGACCTGTGGGACTGGGTGATGGGGCACGCCAAGGCGTCGCGCGCGGACTGGCAGGCGATCATCGATGACATCCGCTCCCGCCATCGGCTTTGAGTATTCGCCTTCGCGTTGGCTCGAGCGCGCGTTAGGGCTGATGTCGGTGCTGGCCGTCGTGGCGGTCCTGCTGGCGGCCCTGCCGCTGTGGTTGAAAAGTCCGTTGGCGGTGCTGCCGTTACTGGCCGCCCGCCACGCAGCGTTGCGCTTCAGGCGATCGTCGGTGCGGGCCGCGGGTTGGAGTCGCGACGGCAGCTGGACCTTGCGATTGGCGTCTGGCGAGGACGTGCCGGCCACGCTGGCTTCGTTTCGCGCCACGGGCGAGCTCATCTGGCTACGCTTGCGCACGCAAGGGCGGGGCGTCGTCGTTCTGCTGCTGGCACCGGATAATGCGGATGCCGATATCCGGCGGCGGCTACGCATGCGCCTTGGCTTGCCGGTCCCAGATGAGGCCGCCAAACCGGCCTAGGACCCCGGGCACTCTCGCACATGAACGCGGTCCTACGGTTTGCCCGGTTATCAGGCGATAATCGGCGCCACTTGGGCGGCTAGCCCTTTCGAATCCCACAAGCGACCTGCCCATGTTCCGACCGTTAGAGCTTTTTATCGGCCTGCGTTATACCCGTGCCAAGCGTCGCAATCAGTTCATTTCCTTCATCTCCACCGTTTCCATCGTCTGCATCGCCATCAGCGTGACCGCGCTGATCACGGTGATGTCGGTGATGAACGGCTTCGATAACGAACTGCGTACGCGGATCCTGGGCGCCATTTCCCATGCCACGGTGTCGGGTCTGCCGGGCGAGAGCGTGCAGAATTGGCCGCGTGCGGTGCAGATTGCCGATGCCAACCGGCACGTCCAGGGCGCGGCGCCTTATGTGGAGACGCAGGCCTTCCTGCAGGCGCGCCGGCCCAGTGGCGCGCTCGTGCGCGGCATCGAGCCAGCGGAAGAGTCGAAGGTTTCGGATATTGGCACGCATATGGTCGAGGGCCGGCTGTCCCTGCTCACGCCGGATAGCTGGAATATCGTGCTCGGTCGTGAGCTGGCGATGACGCTCGGGGTGTCCGTGGGTGACAAGATCACCATGGCCGTGCCCGAGTTCCGCGCCACGCCGATGGGTAGCGTGCCGCGCCTGCGTGGTTTCAAGGTCGTCGGCATCTTCGAGCTCGGCATGCAGGAGTTCGATTCCAATCTCGCACTCATCAACATGAGCGATGCGGAGAAGCTTAACGGCATGAACGGCCCCAGCGGCATCCGCCTGCGTCTGGACGATATGTTCAATGCGGGCCTGGTGGCGCACCAGTTGGCCGATCAGTTGGGCCAGGTCTATCGGGTGGACACCTGGATGGACAGTCACGCCAATTTCTTCTCCGCGATCTCGATGGAGAAGAAGGTGATGTTCATCATCCTCTCGCTGATCATCCTGGTGGCGGTGATCAACCTCATCTCGATGCTGATGATGCTGGTGACCGACAAGCAGGCCGATATCGCGATCCTGCGCACGCTGGGCTCGACGCCGCGCAGCATCATGGGCATGTTCATGGTGCAGGGTGTGCTGGTGGGCGTGGTCGGCATCGGCTTCGGCGTGGGTCTTGGCTCGCTGTTGTCGTGGAAATTGCCCGTGATCGTGAAATGGATCGAGAACGTCACCGGCGTGACGTTCCTGTCGCCAGACGTTTATTACATCAGCGAGCTGCCCAGTAAGCTGCTGGCCAGCGATGTGGGCTGGGTGGCCTTGATCACCTTCCTGTTCTCGTTACTTGCCACCCTCTATCCCGCGTGGCGCGCCTCGCGTACCCAGCCGGCACAGGCGCTGCGTTATGAGTAGAGAGCCTGCTTTGGCCCTCCCCATACCCCGTGCCGGGCCGCTTTGCGTGCATGCCGGTGTCATCGCTCAGTCGTGTATCGACATACACTCCATCGCTCTTCCTTGGCCTGCGCGCGAACCGACTCCGGCGCGGGGCACGGGTAGGGCCAAAGCAGGCTCTAACCCATGACTTCCAACAACGACATCGTGCTGCGCGCCAGCCATATCGCCAAGGTCTACGAAGAAGGCGACCTGAAGACGGACGTGCTCGCCGATGTCAGCTTTACGCTGAAGCGCGGCGAGACGCTGGCCATCGTTGGCGCATCGGGCTCGGGCAAGAGCACGCTGCTGCACATCATCGGCGGCCTCGACAGCTTGACGCGCGGCGAGGTGGAGGTGGAAGGGCAGAATCTGTCACGTCTTTCCGATGCCGATCGCGGTCGCGTGCGCAATCGCTCGATGGGTTTCATCTACCAGTTCCATCACCTGCTGCCCGAGTTCACTGCGCTGGAGAATGTGTGCATGCCGCTGTTGATCCGCGGCGTGGCCATTGCCGAGGCGGAGCGGCAGGCCACGGCCTTGCTCGAACGCGTGGGCCTGGGCAAGCGCTTGCAGCATAAGCCGGGTGAACTTTCGGGCGGCGAACGCCAGCGTTGCGCGGTGGCGCGTGCACTGGTGACGCGGCCGGCTTGCGTGCTGGGTGACGAGCCCACGGGTAATCTCGACGAAGGCAACGCGGCGCAGGTCTACGACCTGATGCTGGAACTCAATCGCGAGATCGGCACAAGCTTTATCCTGGTGACCCATGACAACCGTTTGGCCGCACGCATGGATCGCACGCTTGAGCTGCACAACGGCGTGCTGATGGAGAAGACGCGCGCTTGATGGTGTGTTCTTGGAGCCTGCTTAAAGTCCCAAAGAGCCGTCATCCCAGCGAAAGCTGGGATTCAGCGACTTATCCAGACGTAGATAAGGTACTGGATGACCAGCCCTTCGGCTGTCCTGATTAGCGTCGACTCTCAGCCATGCGACTTCCCGCTCGTCCCAAGAACGTAGCGATCCTGTAGGAGCGCACCCTGTGCGCGATGGGCTACGCCCCAGTTCCCATAGCCATCGTCAGCGTACCGCCTAGATGGCCCGCTGGCGGCAGCAATGGGAACAGGGGCCAGCGCCGGTCGCGCGCTGGGTGCGCTCCTACACCAAGCACGCTTCAGCTGAGATTCGACGCTAATCAGGTCGGCTGTTGAGAAGCGCCCCCAGCTTTCGCTGGAATGACGATCAAGGGTTTGATCGAAACTCACCCCGTACGGTGAGACGTTGAGCAGGCTCTCAGACCGTGCGGTTGAGCCGATGCCTACATGGATTTCCGCTGCTGCGCGAATAGCCTGGCACTAATCTCTTTCCTGCCACAGGGACGGAGAGGACGCCATGCTGCGCAGGGGCGGTGCGATCGTGCCGGGTCTGATGCTGTTGACCGGCGTGCTGGTCGTGCAGTGGCTGCCGGCGTTGCCTGCACGCGTGTTCTGCGTGGCGTTGGTGGTGATCGCGCTTGGTCTGGCGTGGCGTGTCCCGCGTCTGCGCTGGCTCGCCTGGGGGGTGTTCGGCGTTGCCTGGGCTTGCTGGCGCGGCGGCATGGCGATGGAGTCGCGACTTCCTCGCGACTGGGAAGGTCGCGACCTGCAGGTCGTCGGCACCGTCAACGACCTCCCCATGCGCCGCGACGATGCCACTGGTTTCCTCCTGTCGGTAACTCGTGCCGAGCTTGATGGCTCACCCGTCACATGGCGTGGGCGCGTGCGGGTGACCTGGTACAACAACGCACCGCCCATCGAGCCTTGTAGCCGTTGGCGGATGACGCTGCGCCTGAAGCGGCCGCGCGGCCTGATCAATCCAGGCGGTAGCGATAGCGAGCGCACCGCGCTGGATCGCGGCATCGTGGCCACGGGTTATGTGCGCGACGACCCGTCCAATGTTCCGCTAGGTCGGGCAGGTTTTTGTATTGACGGTGTGCGTGATGCGATCAGTCGCGGCATTGCCGCGCGCGTCGCCGATACGCACGATGCCTCGCTGCTGCAGGTGTTCGCCGTGGGCGATACCCGCGGCCTGAATCAGCAAGACTGGGAGGTCGCGCGGGCCAATGGCATCCCGCACCTCATTGCGATCTCCGGATTCCATGTGGGCGTGGCGGCGCTATTCGGTATCTGGCTGGCGCGACTGGTCTACTGGGTGTTGCCTGCATGGGGTTTGTGGGTGCCGCGACCTCAGGCCCATGCGGCATGTGCGTTACTTGCCGCCGGTGCCTACAGCGCGCTGGCCGGCTTTGGTCTGCCGACCGTGCGAACGCTGTTGATGATCGGCGTGGTGGCGCTCGCTCGTTGCTTGCGTCGCCAACCCACCGGACTGCAATCGCTGGCCATGGCCCTCGTTGTCGTCTTGCTATTCGATCCGCTGAGTGTGTTGGCCGCGGGGTTCTGGCTCTCCTTTGTCGGCGTGGCGTTTCTCATGCTCTGTCTGATGACGCGTGGTCGCGGCCTGCGCGGCTTCTTGCACGAGTTGTCGGCGGGGCAGATGGTCATGACCCTATCGCTGCTGCCACTCACGATGTGGTTCTTCGGTGAGGCATCGCTGGTCGGTGCCCTGTCCAATCTAGTCGCGGTGCCCTTCGTCAGTTTTGTGATCGTGCCTTGCGCCTTGCTCGGCATGGTGTTGCTCGGGCTGTGTCCGCCGCTTGCTACGCCGATGCTATGGCTGGCCGGCAAGCTATCGCACGCCCAATGGTGGTTGCTGGAGCGGATGGCGACTTGGCCGGGCGCCCATTGGTATCTACCCGAAGTCCGCTTGTGGGCGTTGCTGCTGGCGACGTTGGGGGCGTTATGGTTGTTCACACCGCGTGGTGTGCCAATGCGTTGGTTGGGTGCGCTGTTGTTTCTGCCGTTGTTGTTGCCACAGCGCTCCTCGATGGGTGAGGGGGCGTTCCAGCTGTGGGTATTGGATGTGGGGCAGGGATTGGCGGTGTTGGTGCGCACCCAGCACCATGCCCTCGTGTATGACGCCGGCGCGCGCTACCCATCGGATTTTGATCTCGGCGAGGCCGTCGTGCTGCGCTCCATGCGCGCCCTCGGCATCGTGGGTCTGGATCTGCTGGTGGCGAGCCATGCCGACAATGATCACGCCGGTGGGGTGCCGGTCGTGGCGAGGGCGTTTCCCGCTGCCCAGCGCTATTCAGGTGAGCCCGAACGCCTCTCCTTGCCGATGGCGCCATGTGTGGCGGGACAGTTCTGGGTTTGGGATGGCGTGACCGTGCGCGTGCTGCCATCAGGGGCAACATCGGGGGTGAGTAACGACCGTTCCTGCGTGCTGTTGATCGAGGGGCGTGGTGGCCGGGCCTTGCTCACCGGCGACATATCCTCGCGCGTCGAGCCAACGGTGGCAGGCGGCTTGCCGCCAGGTCCGCCGCTGGTGTTGTCCGTGCCGCATCACGGCAGCCGCAGCTCGTCGAGTGCCTCCTTCATCCAGGCGACCCAGCCGACGCTGGCGCTGATTTCCTCCGGCTGGCGCAATCGTTTCCGTCACCCGCATCCGCTGGTCATTCAGCGCTACGAAGCCGCTGGCATTCCCTGGCTGAACACGGCGACATCCGGTGCCATTCAGATCGATTTTTCGACCGATGCTCCGCCCCGGGTGATATCTGAGTGGCGCCGGTGCCAACCGCGCTATTGGCGCGAATAGGCCTTGGCGGGCCGCCCGGCGGAAAACATGAACGGCTGGCCTGGCCCCCGATTTCCCACCCCAATCCAGCTTTTTGCACAACTGCCACCGGTGCCGCGGAACGGCTGGATGGGGCTGTTATGATGCGCCCTTCCTAACGATCGAGTGGCGCGGAGTCGTTGTGCTGGAAATCCTGATGGCTGGTGGCTGGGCGATGTTGCCCATCCTGATCTGTTCGGCGGTCGCCTTGGCGATCGTGCTGGAGCGTTGCTGGACGCTGCGTCGTCGCTCGGTGCTGCCGCCCGGTTTGGGTGAAGAGGTGCGCAACTGGGCTCGCTCGGGCCAGTTGGACCCGAATCACCTGACCGCGCTGGCCCATGGTTCGCCGCTCGGTGAGCTGCTCGCCTCGGCGCTGGCCGTGCGCAATCGGCCGCGCGAGCTGATCAAGGAGCGCATCGAGGATACCGGTCGCCACGTCGTGCATCGCATGGAGCGTTATCTCAATACGCTCGGCACCATTGCCTTGATCGGCCCGTTGCTCGGCCTGCTGGGCACGGTGATTGGCCTGATCCGCATGTTCATGGACGTGATGAAGGGCGGGGTGGGCGATCCCATGAAGATGGCCGGCGGCATCGGTGAGGCGCTGATCTGCACGGCCACCGGTCTTATCGTGGCCATTCCGGCTTATGTGCTGCATCGGTATTTCCGTTCCAAGGTGGCGGGCTACTGCGTGGAGATGGAGCGGCAGGCCACCGAACTGCTCGATGAGCTGACGATTGCCCAGCAGCCGACTCCGCGTTCGCGTGTGTCCGCTCGTGCCACGACCGAGTCGAGCGCGGGCTGACGCATGCGTATTGGCAATGACCGTCGGCAAGACGATATCGAGATCAACGTGATCTCGCTGATCGACGTGCTGCTAACCCTGCTGATGTTTTTCGTGTTGACCACCACCTTCATCCAGCACTCGCGGATGCAGGTGACGCTACCCAAGGCCAGTGCCGAAGAACGCGACATGCAGGCCCCCGCGCTAACCGTCGTGGTGGACCGCGATGGCCATTTCTACGTGGGCAGTGATGAAGTGCTGGGCGAGGGCGTCGAGCCGCTCAAACAGGCCATCGCCAATGTCGCAGGGGACGATCGCGAGCGTCAGGTGACCATCCGCGCCGATGCGATGACGCCGCATCAGAACGTCGTCATGGCCATGGATGCCCTGGGCCAGCTGGGCTTTTCCAAGCTATCCATTGCCACGACGCCGGCGCAGGAGCAGGGCAAGCCGTGAGCAGGAAAGACAGCGGGATCTGGGATGCCGAGGCGTGGCAGACCTATAGGCGACTGATCGGCTATACGAGCCCCTATAAACTGATCATCGTGCTGACCGTGCTGGGCATGGCGGTGGACGCTGGTTGCCTGGCGCTTTTCACCAAGTTGATCCAGCCCATGCTGGACGACATGTTCACGAACAAGTCGGCTTATCTGATCTTCTGGATGCCGATCTGGATCGTTTCAATCTTCATCGCGCGCGCATTCGGCACGTTTGCCTCCGACTATGGCATCGCCTACGTCGGGCGCAACGTGGTGCAAGTGATCCGCCAGCAGGTCTTTGCGTCTTATCTGCGCATGCCCGCCCCATTCTTCTCCGAGGAAGCGTCGGGGCATCAGATCGCGCGCATCACCTATACCTCCGAGCAGGTTGCTTCGGCGACTACCGACTCGCTCAAGGTCATGGTGACCGAAAGCCTGATCGTGGTGAGCATGTTGGGCGTGATGCTCTCTCAAAGCGTTTACCTCACGCTTGCGCTGTTCGTGCTGGCGCCGACCGTGACGCTGATCGCCACCGTGGTAAGCCGGCGCTATCGCCGGATCAGCGGACGCATCCAGGAGATGATGGGCACGGTGACGGGGTCGGTTGAAGAAGCCGTCAGCGCGCATCGCGAGGTGAGAATCTACGGCGGCCAGGACTATGAGCGCGGGCGATTCGACCAGGTGGCCGAGCGTACGCGCACGCTCAACCTCAAGGTCGCACTGACCAGCTCGATCTCCAGCTCCACCATTCAGACCATGGGTGGTGCGGCGATCGCCGTGCTAGTGCTGTTGGCCACGCGCCCGGGCGTGCTTGGCCACATGTCGCCGGGCATCTTCTTCTCTGTGCTGACGGCCATGGGGGCGATGATGCCGTCGCTCAAACGGCTGACCGGTGTGCAGGGTAGTATCCAGCGTGGCCTGACCGCGGCGAGGGATCTCTTTGGCATCCTCGACAGGCCGCCGGAGCGGGATCTGGGTACGCTTCCCGTCACGCGCTGCGTCGGGGATATCACGTTCCGCGACGTGCACCTGAGCTACCGGCAATCGCATGAAGAAGCGTTGCGCGGCATTAACCTGCATTGCCCTCCCGGTACCGTCACGGCGCTGGTTGGGCGCTCGGGTAGCGGCAAGAGCAGTCTGGTAAGCCTGCTGCCGCGTTTCTACGAGCCCACCAGTGGTCAGTTGCTGCTCGACGGTCATGTCCTCGACGAGTACATGCTGGCGGACCTGCGCCGCCAGATCGCCTGGGTGGGGCAGAACGTGGTGATGTTCGACGATACGGTGGCCAACAACATCGCTTACGGCGAACTGGCCGGCGCCAGCGAGAAGGACATCATTGCTGCCGCCGAAGTGGCGAATGCGATGGAGTTCATCAGTCGCATGCCGCAGGGTCTGCACAGCCGGGTTGGCGAGCGTGGGGGCATGTTGTCCGGTGGTCAGCGGCAACGCATCGCGATCTCGCGCGCCGTACTCAAGAACGCACCCATCCTGGTGCTGGACGAGGCGACCAGCGCGCTGGATACGGAATCCGAGCGGCTGATCCAGCAGGCACTGCAGCGACTGATGAAAGACCGTACGACGCTGGTGATCGCGCATCGTCTTTCCACCATCGAGCATGCCGACCAGATTGCCGTGATGGACCAGGGTCGTATCGTCGAGCGCGGCACCCATGCTGAACTACTGGCATTGAGCGGGCAGTACGCCGCGCTCCATCAGATGCAGTTCCACAATCCGGGCAGTGACTGAGGCGCAGCCATGACACTGGCCGAACGTCTTGAATCGGCTTGGTATGGGGCTGGGCGAGCGCCGTGGTGGGTGGCACCGCTTGCCGTGCTCTACGGCCTTGCGATTCGTTTGCGTCGCGTCTTGTATCGACTTGGTCTGCTGAAGCAGGTGCGCTTGCCGGTGCCCGTCGTGGTCATTGGCAACCTCAGCGTTGGCGGCACCGGCAAGACGCCGGTGACGATCGCCGTGGCTGACGCCTTGCGCCGACGCGGCTATACACCAGGCGTCGTCAGTCGTGGTTATGGCGGCTCGCAGGTCGGGCCTGTGCTGCTTGAGGTTGCGCCTGATCCCGCCAGGGTAGGCGACGAACCTTGCCTGATCCGCGCCAGCGGCGTCGCCGTGGCGGTGGGCCGTGATCGTCCCGCGGCCGCCAAACTGCTGATCGATGCAGGCTGTGATGTGGTGATTGCCGACGATGGCCTGCAGCACTATGCGCTGGCGCGGGATGTGGAGATCTGCGTGATCGACGGGGTGCGTCGTTTCGGCAATGAACGGCTGCTACCGGCCGGCCCGCTGCGCGAACCGCTGTCTCGCTTGCAGCAAGTGGACTTCCGCATCTGCAACGGCGGAGTCGTGGCACCCGATGATGTGCCCATGCAGCTGCAAGGTGGCCTGGCGCGGGCGTTGGCCGACGATCACGTCAAGCCGCTATCCGGCTTCGCCGGGCAAACCGTGCACGCTGTGGCGGCCATCGGCCACCCGCAGCGCTTCTTTGCCAGCCTGCGCACGCAAGGCATCACCGTCGTGGAGCATGCGTTTCCCGATCACTACGCCTTTATGGCGGCCGACCTGGCGTTCGCCGATGGTCGGGCGGTGCTGATGACCGAGAAGGATGCGGTGAAGTGCCGGGCCTTTGCCCAGGCGCAGTGGTGGGCAGTGCCGGTGCGGGCCGTACTGCCACCGGCCTTCTACGACGACCTGGTGGCGCGACTGGCTGCTGTCCGCCCCCACTGAACGCCCCGTTTCGGGCAAGAAAAAAGCCGACCCTGGGGTCGGCTTTTCCATTGCGGCGCCGGCTGCGCTTACTGGATGCGAGAGATGCTGCCGTTCGGGTCGATCTGCACGATATCGCCCGGACGGACGGCGCTGGCATCCGGCACGGTGACATTGGCGATGCTGCCGTTGCCCATGCGGACGTGCACGGTGAAGCTCTGGTGGCCACCACCGCTATTGGCGCCGATGCGGTTGCCCGCATAGCCGCCACCGACCGCGCCGGCCACCGTAGCCAGGGTGTTGCCCTTGCCCTTGCCGACCTGGTTGCCCAGCACGCCGCCGGCAATGCCGCCGATGATGGTGCCGGCCATGCTGTGGTCACTGCCCTGGCTGACGTTCTGGTCGATCGAGTCGACGGTGCCGCACTGGTCGCAACGCACGTAGATGCCGTCGTTGCGGACCAGGACGTTGCCGTTGCCGCGGGACTGCGCACCGGCGGCAAGCGGACTGAGGGCAAGCAGGGCGGCCAGGGGCAGCATGAGAAAGCGTTGCGTAAGCATGGGACCTCTCGGGTTGGGATCGGGTACCGCACCAGTCTAATGCGACAGGCTGAACCATAGGACAAGACACCGCTTATGATGTGCGTTCTGTCAGCCAAGCAACGTGATTCATTTGTCACGGGGCGTTGCCCATACCCGTCGGAGTTCCTCCATGAGCCTTATTCAAGTCCCCGTTTCCTATGGCGAGCTGATCGACAAGATCACCATCCTGGAAATCAAGTCGCAGCAGATCACGGACCCCGCCAAGCTGGCCAACGTTCGTAACGAACTGGACCTGCTCAACGCGACCTGGTCCGACGCCGCCGCCTCCCACACCGACATCGCCGACGAGCGCGCCCGGCTGCTGGCGGTCAACGAGCTGTTGTGGGACATCGAGGACCGCATCCGCCTCAAGGAAAAGGCCCAGGCGTTCGACGCTGAATTCATCGAACTGGCCCGTGCGGTCTATTTTCGCAACGACGAGCGCGCAGCCGTGAAGCGCGAGATCAACCTCAAGCTGGGTTCCCAGCTGGTGGAAGAGAAGTCGTACAAGGACTACCGCGCGCCGTAAGCGCGGCTACGCCACGCGGCGGCAATCGCCGCGTGGCAATCAATCCAAGCCAAGGTGACGCACGCAGGCTTCGAAGCGATCGATGGCGTCGTCCACGGTGATCAGGTCCATCACGCCGGGCTTTTCGATCTTGCTGCCCCAGGGAATGTCGCTGGCCGGCTTGCCGAAGAATTTCCGCGAGGCTTCGTCGTATTTGTTCACGCACCAGCGGCGATCGGAATAGGGGCCGGAGCGATCCGGGTTGCTGGCGGCATGCAGGCCCAGCACTTTGCAGCCGACGGTGTTGGCCATATGCATCGGCCCGGAATCAGGTGTCAGCAGGATGGGCGCGCGCGCGAGCATCGCCATCAACTGCTTGAGCGTGTCCTTGCCGGTGAGGTCGAGCGGTGCGTGGCGGCAGCTGGCAAGTATGGTATTGGCCATGCTGCGTTCGAGGCGGAGATGGGCCGCCGACTAGCACGACGCGCCAGCCTCGGGCGCTGGCGTGATCCATCACGGCGGCATAGCGTTCCGGCTGCCAGTTGCGTAGCACGTGGCTGGAAGTGGGGCTGACCAGCAGGGTCGGCGTGTCGCCGGGTAACTGTTCGGCCGCCCAGGCGTGTGCCTGCTCGGGTATGGGAATGTCCCACTGCACATCGGTTTGCTTGAGTCCCAGTGGCTCGCAGAAACTGCCGATCGCTTCGAGCACATGCTCGCCCGTGCGCGCGGGGATGCGCTCGTTGATGACCAGGCCATGGCCGTCCTTGGCGCGCGCCTTGTCGTAGCCAACGCGCTGGCGCGCCTTGATAAACAGGCTGAGCAGGTTGGAGCGCAGCGCGACCTGCATTTGCAACAGAGCATCGAAGCGCTGGCCACGCAGCGCCTCGCCCACGGCACGCATGCCGGCCAAGCCGGCGCTCTTGTCAAAGGTCACGAAGGTCACGCCAGGCAGGTCGCCGACCAGGCGACGCTCCAGCTTGCCGACGATCCAGGTCAGCTCCGTCTGTGGCCATGCCTTTTGCAGGGTCCGCACCAGCGGCACCACATGGGTGACGTCGCCGATGGCGGAGGTGCGCAGCAGGCAGATCGAGGAGGGAGCAGGCATGGGCTAGAATCGCTCGATTAGGTACGGGGCAGGCGTCGATAACGCAGGGGATGGCGATGCAGGAACGAATCCGCGAGGACTCCGCCGGAGCGATTCTGTTCGACGCGGCGGTGTCGCCACAAGTCGATGCTGACTGGTTCGTGCCCGAAGCCTGGCGTGAACGCGGTGCGCTGCGCCAGCAGGCGGGTGGCCGCGGTGGGGTTGCCATCATCGATACGCCGGCGGGCGAATGCGTATTGCGGCACTACCGGCGCGGCGGCCTGGTGGCCGCCTGGATGGGGGACCGTTACCTGTGGACCGGCGCCGATCGCACGCGCAGCTTCAGCGAATTCCGCTTGCTTGGTGTCATCGCGTCGCTCGGCCTGCCTGGGCCGCAAGCCGTCGCCTGTCGCTACCAGCGAAGCGGACTTTTCTATTCGGCCGACCTGATCACCCGCCGCATTGCCCACTCCCAGACGCTGGCGGAATGTCTGGCGGCCGGCCTGCTCGACAGCGAGATGGCCGAACGGGTCGGCGCCCTGGTGGCGCGTTTTCATCGGGCCGGCATCTGGCATGCCGACCTTAATGCGCACAACGTGCTGGTGACGTCGGACGAGCTTTACCTCATCGACTTCGATCGCGGACAACAGCGCCAGCCCTCCGACGTCTGGCAGCAGGCCAACCTGCAGCGTTTGCGTCGCTCGCTGGTGAAGCTGGGGGCAGCCGCCCAGGACCAGGCTGGCTTCGAAGAACACCTGTGGAAACCCCTGGTTTACCGCTACGAGCGTACTCTTCGCGCATGAACTGGAATCTGCATTTTCTTGGTGTGGGCGCGGCGCATGCCGTGGAGCTGGGCTCGTCGGCGGTTGTGCTCGAGCACGATGGCGCGCCCATGCTGCTGGTCGATTGCGGTCCCGACACGCTGGATCGCTATCAGGCTACCTATGGCGAGCCGCCTCGCGCGCTTTTCATCACGCACACGCATATGGATCACGTGGGTGGCCTGGAGCGCTTGTTTTTCCGCCTGTGGTTTGACGAGCAGTGGCGCGGGCGCACCAAGCTATTCCTGCATGCCGGTTTGATGACCTGGCTGCAAACACGCGTGGCGGATTATCCGAACGTGCTGGCCGAGGGCGGCGTGAACTTCTGGGAAGCGTTCCGGTTGGTGCCGTGCACGCGCGGTTTCTGGCTCGACGGCCATTGGTTCGACGTGTTTGCCACGCGCCACCATATGGCGGGCACGTCCTATGGCCTGGCGCTGGCGGGCAGCTTTGCCTATACCGGCGATACGCGTCCGATTCCCGAAGTGCTGGCGCGAGTGGCTCCCGGCAGCGAGTTGATTGCCCACGACTGCGGTCTGGTGGGCAACCCGTCGCATACCGGCATCGACGATATCGAGCGCGAATACGACGCGGCACAGCGCCAGCGGATGCGGCTTTATCACTACGGCAGTGAGGCGGACGGTGCGGCGCTGGCGGATCGTGGTTATGCCATCGCGCGAACGGGTGAACGTATCGCGCTGCCTGCGCCGGCTCCGACCAGGCTTGATGCCGGCTGAGGATGGCCTCGACGAGTCGTCATTCCAGCGAAAGCTGGAATCCAGTGTCTTCGCTCCCGCAAAAGTCACGGGATCCCAGCTTTCGCTGGGATGACGATAAGTCTTGGCCATGCCTGGTCGCTATTCATCACCTTTAGGGCATCTCTCATGACAACGGGCTACCTGCATAAATTGCTGCGCTACCGCGCCTGGGCCGACCGACTTACCTACGGCGCTGTCGCTGCCCTGCCGGAGGGTGCTGCCGAAGCCGCCCGCGCCACGATCTTCGGCAATATGTTGCGCACGTTAAGCCATACCTACGTGGTCGACGATATCTTCCAGGCGCACCTGCAGGGACGCGCGCACGGCTATACCAGTCGCAACACGTCCGAGCCGCTGGCGCTGGATGAGCTGTGGCGACGCCAGCGGGCGATGAATGACTGGTACCTCGCTTACGCCGGTGCGCTTTCTGCAGCCCAGGCCGCCGAGGAGGTGGCGTTCCAGTTCATCGGTGGCGGGGAAGGGCGCATGAGCCGCGAGGAGATGATCCTGCACGTGGTCAATCACGCCACTTATCATCGCGGCTTCGTGGCCGACATGTTCTATCAGGTGCCGGCCAAGCCGCCCGCGACCGACCTGCCGGTATTCCTGCGCGACGTTGCCCAGCCCTGAGTCGGCCGGGGCTCTCTTGTACGAACGGGCCACTGCCGTTATCCTTTCGCCTCTTTGCCGGGCGAGTTGTTCGGTAAAAGAGGTTTCACCACCGCGGAGAGGTGTCCGAGTGGTTGAAGGAGCACGCCTGGAAAGTGTGTATACGGCTTATCCCCGTATCGCGGGTTCGAATCCCGCCCTCTCCGCCAGTGAGTGAAACCAAGCGACGCCCCTTGGGCTGACGCAAAATGTACGTCTCTATGGTGGCCCTGTCGGTCCCCCCGCGACGATAGTTCGTAAATTCCGCCAGGCCCGGAAGGGAGCAACGGTAGCGAATGATTCGGGTGCCGGGGTGTGGCTGGCAGGGCCGCCGCCTTTCTGGGACTGGCGAATTGTGCGGGAGCCATGGCGCTGAGTAGTCACCGCTGACTTAGACTTGCTTGTGCTGACTTGGCACAATCGGCCTTCGCCCCAAGGTATCTCTGCATGTCATATCAGGTACTCGCGCGCAAATGGCGCCCCCGCAAGTTCGCCGAACTCGTCGGGCAGGAGCATGTCGTGCGCGCGCTCACCAATGCGCTCGACACCGGCCGCATGCACCATGCCTATCTGTTCACCGGCACCCGCGGCGTGGGCAAGACCACGATTGCGCGCATCTTCGCGAAATCGCTGAACTGTGAGCGCGGCGAATCGGCCGATCCCTGTGGCGAGTGCGCGGTGTGCACGGCGGTCGATGCCGGTCGCTTCGTGGACCTGCTGGAGATCGACGCCGCCAGCAACACTGGTGTGGACGACGTGCGCGAGGTGATCGAGAACGCGCAGTACGCGCCAGCCAGGGGGCGCTTCAAGGTGTACCTGGTCGACGAGGTGCACATGCTCTCCAAGCCGGCCTTCAACGCCTTGCTGAAGACGCTGGAAGAACCGCCGCCGCATGTGAAGTTCCTGCTCGCGACCACCGACCCGCAGAAGCTGCCGGTGACGGTGTTGTCGCGCTGCCTGAAGTTCAACCTCAAGCGGCTGCTGCCGGAACAGATCTCCGGACAGATGCGTCACATCCTGGGCGCCGAGAATATTCCCTACGAAGACGCTGCCATCGCCGAATTGGCGCGCGGCGCCGATGGTTCCCTGCGCGATGGCCTGTCGCTGCTGGACCAGGCCATCGCCTATGGCGGCGGCTCGCTGCGCGTGGACGATGTGCGGGCGATGCTCGGCAGTGTTGCTCGCGGCCAGGTACTGGGCCTGCTCGAAGCGCTTGCGGCCGGTAATGGCGAGGCCTTGCTGGCCGAGTGCACGCGTATTGCCTCCTACTCGCCCGATTTCGGCGGTGTGCTGGACGACCTGGCCAGCGTGTTGCATCGAATCCAGTTGATCCAGCTGGTGCCAGGCTATCGTCCCGATGAAGACGGTAATGATGACGGCGCCCTGGTGGCGCTGGCTCAGCAGCTGGCGCCCGAAGACGTACAGCTTTACTACCAGATCGCCACGGCCGGCCGCCGTGATCTGGCCTTGGCTCCGGATGCGCGCACCGGCTTTGAAATGGCGATGCTGCGGATGCTGGCATTCCGGCCGGCCGACGGTGGCAGCGCTGCGCATGCGGAACGTCCTGCGACTCCTGCATCGCGAGCGTCGGCACCGTCGACGCCGCCGCGTGCAGCATCGCCCGTTGTAAACGAGCGGATGCACGTGGCCAGCGTGGCCGGGGCGACGACACCTTATGCCGCGCCATCGCCCCCGGCACCACCCGCACCGGTTGCTGCGGCGCCGCGGGAGCCGCTGGCTGTCGACGCGAACGGCCTCCCTCACTGGGATGCCCTGATCGAGCGCGCCAATCTGCGTGGCCCGCTGGGGCAGCTTGCACAGAATGCGGCCCTGCGTGGACGCGAAGGCAACACGTTGCTGCTGGCCTTGCAGCCGGCACATATGCATCTTGCCGTCGAGCCGATGGTGGGGCAGATGGAAGATCGCATCAGCCAGACGTTGGGCGAACGCGTCCGCCTGCGCTTCATGGAGGAACGCGGCGTCACTACGGAAACGCCCGCGGCGCGCGCCGCCAACGCGCGCGAAGCCGCGCAGTCGGCGGCCGAGCAGGCCATTGAAGAAGATCCCCTGGTGCAGTCGCTCAAGCGCGAATTCGGCGCGCGAGTGGTCCCCCAGTCGATCAAACCTTTTGAGAACTGATTAGAGACAAGCGGAGTACGCCATGAGAGGACAGATCGGCCAGCTAATGCAGCAGGCCCAGCGCATGCAGGACGAAATGAAGCGCGCGCAGGAAGAAATCGCGAAGCTGGAAGTCACCGGCAGTGCGGGTGGTGGTCTGGTGAGCGTGCTCATGACCGGTGCGCACGAAGTGCGTCGCGTGCAGATCGACCGCAAGCTGTTCGCCGATGACCCGGAGATGGCCGAAGATCTGGTCGCGGCGGCGGTTAACGATGCGGTGAACAAGGTCGCCGAAGTCAGCAAGAACAAGCTTGGTGGCGTCACCTCGGGCATGAATCTGCCGCCTGGCTTCAAGATGCCGTTCTGAGTTTCTGTTGTAGGAGCGCACCCAGTGCGCGACAAACCGGCAGGAATGCCGGTTTGCACAGCGTAAGCTGCCCGCAGGGCGAGGGCCAAGGATGGCCCGAGTGAAGAACGTTCCGGCGTCAGCGCTCCGTTGGCTTTTCGCGCACTGGGTGCGCTCCTACACTTCCTGGGATCCATGAGCAAGCTTCTCACCGACCTGATCGAAGCGCTTCGCTGCCTGCCCGGCGTGGGTGGCAAGAGCGCGCAACGGATGGCCTTCCATCTGCTCGAGCGCGACCGCGAGCGTGGCTTGCGCCTGGCTCAGGCGCTGGAGCAGGCGATGCGCCAGATTGGCAACTGTTCCCGCTGCCGCAACTTCAGTGAAACGCCGATCTGCTCGTTGTGCGCCAGCACGAGCCGCGACCGCCAGCTACTGTGCGTCGTGGAATCGCCTACTGAGCTGGCTGCCATCGAACAGGCTACGGGCTATCGCGGACAGTACTTCGTGCTGCTCGGTCGGCTGTCGCCGCTCGATGGCCTCGGCCCGGAAGAGCTGGGACTGGACCTTCTCTCGGAGCGACTGGGCGAGGGCGAGATCGAGGAGCTGATCATCGCCACCAATCCCACCGTGGAAGGCGAGGCGACGGCGCATTACCTCGCGCAACTAGCGCGTGCGGCCAACGTACGGCCGTCGCGGTTGGCTCACGGCGTGCCACTGGGTGGCGAGCTGGAATACGTCGATCGCGGCACCCTGGCACATGCGTTCGGCAGTCGGCAGTCGGTGGATTGAAGGCCATGACGTCAGCGCCGCAACTCTCGCTCGAGATTCCCGGCGCCGACGAATACCGCGCCTTGCGTAGCGCCGCGGGCCTGAGCGCGATGACGCCTGAAGGGGCTGCCGTGGGGCTGCCGGCGAGCTGGTGCTCGGTTTGTGTACGTCACCAAGGCGAACTTATCGGCATGGGCCGCGTCGTCGGTGATGGTGGGCTATTTCTGTTCGTGGTCGACATCGCCGTGGCGCCGGCCTGGCAGGGGCAGGGCTGGGGCCGGCGCATCATGCAGGCCTTGATGGATCAGGTGCATGCACGCGCGCCGGCTCGCGCCATGATCGGCCTGATCGCCGATGGCACGGCTTCAGGGCTTTACGAGCAATTCGGTTTCAAACTCGTGGCGCCGGCGGCGCACGGTATGCTGCTGCGTCTGTAAACGGAAGGAGTCTGCGATGGGCGATACCATTTTCGGCAAGATCATCCGGCGCGAAATACCCGCCGATATCGTCTACGAGGACGACGACGTACTCGCGTTCCGTGACCTCAATCCGCAGGCGCCGGTGCACGTGTTGTTCGTCCCGAAGAAGGCGATCGCCACGCTCGACGCGGCAACGCCGGACGACGCGGAACTGCTGGGCAAGCTCCTATTGGCCACAGCCAGCTATGCCCGAAGTGAAGGGTTGGCGGAAAAGGGCTACCGCACGGTCGTCAACTGCAATGAGCACGGCGGGCAGACCGTATTCCATCTGCACGTGCACCTGCTCGGTGGGCGTCCCATGCATTGGCCGCCTGGCTGAGTCCCGGTCACCGTTCCCGCATATGAAAACGCCGGCACGTGGCCGGCGTTTTCGTGGATGCGGATCAGCCGTGCACCGGTGGCACCCGGCGCGGCACGACGATGACGCGGCTTGGGTAGTAGCCGCCCCAGCCGTACCCGCCCCAGCCCCATGGGCCACCCCAGTAAGGACCCCAGCCCGGACCCCAGAACGGGTCGTAGTAGCCCCCATACGGATAGACCACGCGCCTGGGCCACAGGTAGACCACGTTGGCTTCGACCCGCGGATAGGGGTAACCGTATTCGCCCACCTTCTCCGAAACCGTGCCGTGCAACGTGCCGGTGACGGTGATATCGCGGCCCTGGGCAAATACTTCCGGATCGTAGAAGCCGGCACGGCAGGCGACGAAGCGACCCTGGGTTTCACTGTTGCTGGCTTCGTCGTGTGGGCGCGCTTCGCTATCCAGCGGGCGCGAGAGCACATAGAAGCAGGTTTCCTGCGGGCCCGGTTCGGTCTTGATGATCTGGCCGCCCCAGCGTACCTCGGCGCCGGCGGCGGCGCCCTGCTGGACAGACACCGACGACACGTCGGTGAACGTGCCTTGCAGCGGTTGCGGCACCGTTGCGCAGGCGGCCAATGTCGCTACTGCGGTCGCGAGGATCAACGGCTTGAACATGGACATAACACTATCTCCATCGTGTAGTGGACGCGATGGCATCCACGGCTCAATATCATTTGACCATGCGACGCGGCCGAAAGTGCTGCACGGCCTGTCGAAAGTTCTTTACCAGGTTCGCTGGCGGTTCGTCGTAGGCGTAGCGTAGTTCCAGATACGTCCTCATCAGTCGGTCCAGTTCCACGCGCTGGGCAGGCAGGGCCCGCGCAGCGCGACTGAAAAAATGCTGTGGTCCTTCACTGTGGCGACGCGCAACATCGACGGCGGCCAGCCTCCGTTCCAGCGACTGCATCGCCGCACGCAGCGGATCGGCCGGTGGGCGCGTCCACAGCGCCCATGCCAGCCCCATGGCTGCGAACAACGTGCCGACGATGGCAAGCAACAGGCCCAGCGTACCTGGGTCGGTGTCACGTAGACCGAATGGGGTCAGCAGTCCGTGTTGCCTGAGCGCGTCAAAGCCGATAACGCCCTGGTTCCACCAGCGGTTGACGATGTCCCAGTGATTACGCAGATCAAGCCACCAGCCGTTGGGCGACCAGGCTGACGCGGCGCCCGACGCGCCGGCCGCACCCAGGTTTACGCGTTCGGGACGCACGGCCGCGGTAGGGTCTACACGCGTCCAGCCGAGCTCAGGTAGCCACACTTCGCTCCAGGCGTGGGCGTCCGATTGGCGCACGAGCAGATAGTTGCCCAGTGCGTTCCAATAGCCACCCTGATAGCCGGTGACTACGCGCGCTGGAATGCCGGCTGCGCGCATCAACACGGTGAAAGCCGACGCGTAGTGTTGGCAAAAGCCTTCATGCGTGGCGAACAGGAAGTCGTCGACCGAATCACGGCCGAGCGGCGCCGGGGAAAGCGTGTAATTGAATCCGCCGTCGTGGAACAGACTCAATGCGGCCTTTATGACGGCCGCATCGTTTGGCCCGTACTGCTCACGCCAGCGGGCAGCCAGGGCAAGTGCCCGTGGATTGAATCCTGCGGGCAGTTGCAAACCAAGTTGACGCCCTGCCTCGCTGAGCTGTGGTTGCAGCCGATAGCTGAGTGCTGAGCGTACCGAGTAGACGATCGTATCGTTGATCGGCCGATTGGCCAGCAACTCTCGATGGGGGCCGAGCAGGGCTTGCGCCGGTGCCTCGAGCGGAACATCCAGAGCGGGCAAGGCGCGTTGTCCGCTGGCCTCGAGGCTGATGGTGTAGTCAATGGCGTCGCCGTGTTCGATCTCGGGGGGCTGCTGGTCGAGCTCGTCGAGATGACTCCATCGGCGCCCGTCAAAGCTCGACATAACATAGGCACGGAAATAGCGCCGGTTGGTTGCCGGTGGTACCCCAGTGAAACTGACACGCATGGCCGGTCGATCGTCGGTCAGCAGGTCGAAAAAGTCGCCGGGCGCCATATCGTCGCTGAGCCCGGTTTGCGCCTGTGGCGGATTCGGCGCGCCCCATAATGGCGAGCTGAGTCGGGGCAGCAGGAGGAAAGCCAGCAGCGCCAGCGGCAGCGATACGCCGAGTAAACCCAGCGCCGGCAGTAGCTCGCGCGGCAAAGAGGCCGTGCCATGGGCAGGTTCGAGGGCGCGCAGCGTGGCCAGGGCCGGCAACAGACCCAGCGCAACCAACAGGGTTGCCAGCATGCCTTGATCGAACAGCAAGGCGGTCATCAGGGCAAAGCAGGCAAACGCCGCGCCGACGCGCGCGTCGCGAGTCGCCTCTGTTTCCAGTAACTTGAGCACCAGCAGGCCCACCGCCAGCGCCGCGCCGGGCTCGCGTCCGAACAGGGTGCCGTAGTGGAAGATCACGGCTGCGGACAGCAGCGCGATCAAGGGCAGCTTGAGGTACAACGGCGCGCGACCACCATACTTGCGGCGCTGCCACCAGCGCAGCCCAAGCACGAGGACGAGAGCCCCGCTGAACCACACCGGCAAATGCGGCGTGTGCGCAGTGAGCACGACGAGGACGGTGAGGCAAAGCAGGTCGAAGGCGCGCGCGCCAAGCGGCGGCCGTGGTTTGCGGTGAAACAGCGATAACTTGATCACGGCATGCGCGCCAATGCGTTCATGCAGCGCGCGTAGTGATTGTGGCCGTGGCCCAAGGGAATTTCCTCGTCGGGCAGCCACAGACTGCTGGTGCGTCCGAGTGCGTCTGCCTCACCGAGCCAACGGGCGAGTCGTGAGATACGCGCCTCGGGGGAAAGCTGCGGAAGGTGACGCCAATCCAGTCGCCATTCCTGCCGCGATTCGGGTTGCTCGAAATCCTTCACCAGCAGATTTGAGTGTCGGGCACTGACTTTCCACGCAATATGCCGTTGTGGGTCGCCGGCGCGGTAGTCGCGCAACGCGGCGACGTCCTCGCCATGGTGCAGGCGTTGGCGTTGCCCGTCCTCGCCCGGCAGTACCGGTGGTGGGCCGCCGGTTTCCGGTTGCGGCCACACCAGCACGGCCTGGTCCGGGTGAATCCAGCTCCAGGCGTGGAACAAGCCGAGCGGCCAGTTGCTCCACAGCTTGATGCGCGGCAAGTGCTGCCAGCCGCGTTGCACGGTAGGCACGTCCAGCGTCACCAGCGTTTGTTCGCGGGGGGGCAGCGAGAACGCTTCCGTATGGCCGTCCAAATCCGCGTGTACTGAAGCGTGCGCGCGTTCGCCTCCCTCGAAGACGAGTTGCAGCGCGAGCGCCTCGCCAGCGATGGCGTGTCCCTGCTGGATGCTTATTAGGCGCAGTCCGTTGAGGCTTCGAAAGGCCACCAGCATGCTGGCAGAGCTGGCGGAGCCCAGCAGGCACGTAAGCAATAGCGCGGCATTATTGGCGTAGTTGAGTGCGCCGATAAGCATGATGAAAAGCAACGTTGTGAATCCCGCGCCAAAGGCCGTGGGCACGATGTAGATACGCCGACGATGCAATGCGATCGGAAGGCTTTCAGGTCGCTTGTAGCGCGTGAGCGCGGGCAGTCTTCGCTCCGCCCCTGCCTGAAAGCGCCGGAGTGCTGCCAGCATTAGCCCACCGCGACGTTGGCGAGCAGATCCCGAGCCAGGTGTTCGCCGCTGGCACCGCGCGCGGCGACCATGCGATGTGCAGCCAGAGGTACGAATAATGCTTGTACGTCTTCGGGCAACACATGCATGCGATCACTTAGCATGGCCCACGTCCGCGCGGCGCTGAGCAGGGCCAGGCCTGCACGAGGCGAGAGACCCACGCGGATGTCCGTGTGCCTGCGGCTTGCCGCCAGCAAGGCCTGCAGGTAGTCCAGCAGTGCGCTGCTCGCGGTGACCGCACGGGCGCGACGCGACAGTTCGGCGAGGTTTTCACCATCGAGCTGGGGGACGAGCTGGGCGAGCAGGTCGCGGCGATCGCTGCCGGTCAGCAGGGCGCGTTCGGCCGCGGCGTCGGGATAGTCAAGCGACACGCGCAGCATGAAGCGGTCCAGCTGCGAGTCGGGCAGCGGGAAGGTCCCTGCCAGGTCCATGGGATTCTGCGTGGCCACCACAAAGAACGGCTGCGGCAACACATGGGTTTGGCCGTCTACGGTGACCTGGCCTTCGGCCATCGCTTCCAGCAGGGCGCTTTGCGTCTTGGGGGTGGCGCGGTTGATTTCATCGGCCAGCAACAGACCGGTGAAGATCGGTCCCGGGTGAAAACGGAAATGGCCCGTCTCGCGCTCGTATACGCTGACCCCGATAATGTCCGAGGGGAGCAGGTCGCTGGTGAACTGCACGCGTTGGAAATCGAGCGCAAAGCTGGCCGCCAGCGCGTGGGCCAGCGTGGTCTTGCCTACACCGGGCACGTCTTCCAGCAGCAGGTGGCCGCCGGCGATCAGGCAGGTGAAAGCGAGCTTCACCTGGCGTGGCTTGCCCAGCAGCACGCGGTTGACCTGGGCCATCGCTGCGTCCAGGCGAGTACGCAATGTTTCATCGTGCAGGGGGGTGATGGCGGACATGGGCTTCCGGCAGCTAAGAAGAATGGCGCAGGGCAAGACCCATGCGTGACGCAGGCAGTGTAGCCGCCGACCTCGCGCGCTGGCGAGGCGCTGTCGTCATGGATTGCGGGCGCTGTTCCTGATCAAGCGCATGCTTGCCGCGAGCCCGTCACCATGGGGTGACGAAGCGTCCCGGCGGGCGCAGGCGAAGCCGGCCGCGCATCGAGCGCGTGGCCGGGGTGTTCGTGGCGTTGATCAAGATTCGATCGGGTAGCGCCCGCACAAGGCTGAACGCTGCATGCCGGAGCGAGTGCTCAGGGCAGGGGGATGCCCGCCTCACGCAGCAAGCGCGCCAGTGCGATCAAGGGCAGGCCGATCAGCGCGCTGGGGTCTTCATTGTCGATCCGTTCGAACAGGCTGATGCCCAGGCCCTCGCATTTGAAGCTGCCGGCACAGTCGAGTGGCTGTTCGCGTTCGACATAGCGCGCGATTTCCGCCGCATCGAGGCTGCGAAAACAAACGCGGGTGTGGTCGACGTGAATGCGATCGTGTCCGCTGCGCGTGTCGCGCAGGCACAGGGCGGTGTGGAAATGCACCTCGCGACCGGAGCAGGCAGCGAGCTGCTCGCGGGCACGCTCCACCGTGCCTGGCTTGTCCAAAACCAGGCCATCGCGTTCCGCGACCTGATCCGAGCCGATCACCAGGGCATCATCCAGGTCCACGGCCGCGGCGCGGGCCTTGGCGACGGCGAGGCGAAAGGCGCGCTCGCGCGGCGTTTCGCCCGGCAGGGGGCGTTCGTCCGTTCCGGGCGCGCGCTGGTCGAAATCCGCATAAATCCGCCGTAGCAGTTCGGCGCGATAGCGCGAGGTCGAGCCAAGCACGAGGCGCGGCAAGCTCATGCGTCGTGCTCCCGGCGAATGTGTTCGCGCATGGCGCTGTCCAGGTCGTGCTGGGCGCGATCGAGCGCCTCGACCAGGGGCCGCAACCGTTCGCGCGTCTGGTTCATGGAGGTGACGGCCTGGTCCAGTTGTTGCTGGCTGGCGCGGGGCGCCTTGTCGCGAATCCAGATGCGCTGCTGCAGTAGCGAGCGCAGGCCGGCGTCGATCGCTTGTCGCGCTTCCTGCTCACCATTGGCTGGCTGGTCGGGATTGAGCGACATCACCGCGTGGGCTTGCTGCAAGCCAGTTCGGC
This sequence comes from uncultured Gammaproteobacteria bacterium, assembly GCA_963765335.1. Taxonomy (GTDB): domain Bacteria; phylum Pseudomonadota; class Gammaproteobacteria; order Xanthomonadales; family Rhodanobacteraceae; genus Dyella. Next base: position 103,777 of record CAVXWA010000026.1, read on the forward strand.
AAGTCTTGAGATCCACCTCCAGCCGGTCGGCCAGCTCCAACAGCCGGTGCAGGCTGCCGCTGCGCCGGTCCGTGCGGTACCGGTAGAATAAGGCGAGGCCAATGGCGGCCGCCGCGAAAGCCACCAGGGCGGCCAGGCCGAGCGTCAGATAGTCATTCACGGGGACGGTCGGCTCGCTTGAAGAAGTGGTTGAAGTCTGCCGTACCAGCCGCGTTCAGGCAAAATGGCTGCGATATGGCGTTTTGAGGCGCCTTACCGGTTGACTTCAACTGGTTGTAATCCTAAGATTTCATGTCTATGTCCGTGACACTGCCAGAGTCCGTGGACGCTTGGCGCATGGTCTCGGCGCGGCGTTCCTTCCAGGGAGAACTACCCGTAGCCGCCTTCAAGCGGTTGGGCGAGGTCTTGGCCGGTACGGAAGGAACACTGCAATACGAGCTGGATTTTGGGCGGGACGAGTTTGGTACGGCGTACCTCGATGTCCGCGTTCAAGCCCCTCTCACGCTGACCTGCCAGCGCACCTTGGAGCCTTTCGTGCTGCCGGTGCCGGTAGACAGCCGCCTCGGCCTGATCCGTACCGAGCGCGAGGAATCGGCTTTGCCGCCGGGTTGCGAGCCCTTGCTCGTGGCCGACGACGGCAAGCTGAACCTGGCGGATGTGATCGAAGATGAATTGTTGTTGGCACTGCCGCTGATCCCGGTGAACCCGGACAGCACGCTGCCCGAAGCAGTAGTAGGCCACGAGCCAGAGGAAGACTCCTCCGGTGAAGGGCGTTCCGATAACCCGTTCGCGGTTTTGCGCGAACTCAAGAAACGTTGATTTAGCTGGAGACTCGCCATGGCCGTTGCCAAGAGCCGCAAGACCCCGTCCACCCGCGGCATGCGTCGTTCGCACGACGCGCTGAAAACCGTGCAGCTGGCCACCGATCCGACCAGTGGTGAAGTGCATCTGCGCCACCACGTCACCAAGGACGGCTACTACCGCGGCAAGAAAGTCATCGACACCAACACCACGGTGACCGAAGAGGATTGATCGTCTCCCGCAAGGGATACGGTTTCGCAGGGCGGCGCGGTGACGCGCCGCTTTGCGTTTGAGCGATCACCAACGTAAGTTTGGCGGCTTGGGGGCGGGTGCCTGCGCGCAAGCGCGAGATGGCGGCCCGCTTCGGCCGACTCCGCACCTGGAAAGTTAATGTCCCCGATCTACGCCCGCATCACTGGTACCGGCAGCGCGCTGCCCGATCGCGTCGTGACCAACGCCGATCTCGAGAAGATCGTCGAAACCAGTGACGAATGGATTCGCACCCGCACCGGCATCCAGCAGCGACACATCGCCGCTGACGGCGAAACCACCGGCGATCTGGCCACCCTGGCCGCCCAGCGCGCGCTGGAAGCCGCGGGCGTGAAGGCGTCCGAATTGGACCTGATCGTGCTGGGCACCACCACGCCCGATATCATTTTCCCGTCCACCGCCTGCCTGGTGCAGCATCGTTTGGGTGCCAATGGCTGCGCCGCGTTCGACGTCAATGCCGCCTGTTCGGGCTTCGTCTACGCACTGGGCGTGGCTGACAAATTCATCCGTAGCGGCCAGTCGAAGAAGGTTTTGGTGATCGGTGCGGAAACGCTGACCCGCATGGTCGACTGGACCGAGCGCGAAACCTGCGTGCTGTTCGGCGATGGCGCCGGCGCCGTAGTGCTCGAGGCGTCCGAGGAGCCGGGCATCTATGCCACCTGCCTGCATGCCGATGGCGGCTTCAAGCATCTGTTGTACAACCCGGTCGGCGTTTCCGTGGGCTTCAAAGACGAGCCGAACCACGGCGTGCGCATCCATATGGCAGGCCGCGAAGTGTTCAAGGTCGCGGTGAAGACGCTCGATGCGCTGGTCGATGAAACCCTGCAGGCGGCCGGTATGGAAGCCTCGCAGATCGACTGGCTGATTCCGCACCAGGCCAACTTGCGCATCATCGAGGCCACGGCCAAGCGTCTGAATATGCCGATGGAGCGAGTGGTGGTGACAGTCGACCAGCATGCCAACACCTCGTCCGGCTCGGTGCCGCTGGCACTCGACTTCGCCGTGCGGTCGGGCAAGGTGCAGCGCGGGCAGACGCTGTTGCTGGAGGCGTTTGGCGGTGGTTTTACCTGGGCGTCGGCGTTGCTGCGCTACTGAGCCGCTGGGCTTTTGTTTCTACTCAATGCCGCCCATTTGGGCGGCATTGTTTTATGTGGGTGTTTATCGTCCCGATGATCGTATTTCGAGCGTCCAATGTGCGTCGCGGCAATCCCTCACCGTGATCCCGACAGACCTGTTGTCCCTCACCGTCATCCCCGCGAAAGCGGGGATCCAGTGCCTTTCACCCTGTGGCGATGTGACCGAGACCAACCTCGCCTGCGCCCGAAGAGAGTCCCCGTGGGGCGGCGGGCTCGGTCGCGATAGCCCTAGATCAAAGACGAAAGGCACTGGATCCCCGCTTTCGCGGGGATGACGGTGAGGGAGGCGGGGGGTGTTCAGCGGCCCCATATCCCCCGATACCGCTGCGTATGTCCGCCATTACTGGCACCATTCCGTTTTTCGTTGCCAGAAATCCGTCGCTCCATGACTCAAACTGCCGCTACGCTCGCTTTCGTTTTCCCTGGCCAGGGTTCGCAATCCGTTGGAATGCTGGCCGAATTGGCCGCGGCCCATCCGGAAGTGAAGGTCACGTTCGATGAGGCCTCGCAGGGAGCAGGCGTGGACCTGTGGGCCTTGAGCCAGCAAGGTCCGGAAGACGATCTCAATCGTACTGAGAACACGCAGCCGGCCCTTTTGGCCGCCAGCGTGGCCGTGTGGCGGGTGTGGCAGAAGTTGGGTGGCGTGCAGCCGGTGCAGTTGTCGGGCCATAGCCTGGGTGAATACAGCGCGCTGGTTTGTGCTGGCGCTTTGTCGTTGCACGACGCGGCAGCGCTGGTGGCCGAGCGTGGTCGCCTGATGCAGGCGGCGGTGCCGCCGGGCGTGGGTGCCATGGCGGCGATCCTTGGTGGTGACGATGCGCAGATTGCCGCCGTGTGCGAGGAAGTGGCGCAGGGGCAGGTGGTGTCGCCGGCCAACTTCAATTCGCCGGGGCAGCTGGTCATCGCCGGCAACGCCGAGGCGGTGGATCGAGCGCTGGCGAAGCTGGCCGAGCTGGGCGTGAAGAAGGCAATCAAGCTGGCGGTGTCGGTACCGTCCCATTGCGCGTTGATGCGTGATGCGGCCGACCGCCTCGGTGAGCGTATGGCAGCCCTGAACTGGCAGTTGCCGGCGATTCCGGTGGTGCAGAATGCCGAAGCTCGCAGCTACGCCACGATCGAGGAGATCCGAGGCGCGCTGCAGCGTCAGCTCTATCTACCCGTGCGCTGGACCGAATGCGTGCAGACCCTGGTGGAGGGCGGTGCAACACGCATGGCCGAAGCCGGTCCCGGCAAGGTGCTCGCCGGCTTGATCAAGCGCATCGACAAGAGCGTGGAAGCGCGCGCCATTGGCGCGCCGGTCGAGATCGAGGCCGCCCGTACCGAGTGGGCTTGATTCGAGCGCAGTAACTCAGGTGGGCGAGGCACGCCGTGTCTCGCATGATTGATACGGCCGCTCTCGCTTCCACGCATGCGCGTTCGGCCATCCAAAAGGAACTGACAGATGAGCAAGACACTGCAAGGTGAAATCGCCCTCGTCACCGGCGCGAGCCGCGGTATCGGCGCAGCGATTGCCGATGAGTTGGCGACGCTTGGCGCCACGGTGATCGGTACCGCGACCAGCGAGAGCGGTGCAGCAGCAATCGGTGAACGGCTGGCAGCGCACGGCGGCCATGGTCGCATGCTCAACGTGACCGATGGTCCGTCGGTCGACGCCTTGATCGACAGCATCAGCAAGGAATTCGGCCCGGTATCGATCCTGGTCAACAACGCTGGCATTACGCGCGATCAGCTGTTGATGCGCATGCGCGACGAGGACTGGCAGGCCATCATCGATACCAACCTCACATCGGTGTATCGCACGTCCAAGGCGGTGATGCGCGGCATGATGAAGGCGCGCAAGGGTCGCATCATTTCCATCGCCTCGGTGATCGGTCTTACCGGCAATCCCGGTCAATCCAACTATGCCGCGGCGAAGGCCGGCATCATCGCTTTCTCCAAGTCACTGGCGCGCGAGATCGGCTCTCGTGGCATTACGGTCAACGTCGTGGCACCCGGCTTTATCGACACCGATATGACGCGTGCGCTGCCGGAGGAGTCCAAGCAGGCACTGCTGGGACAGATCGCGCTGGGTCGCCTGGGCGAGTCCAGTGATATCGCCAAGGCGGTAGCCTTCCTGGCGTCACCCGCGGCTGCGTACATCACGGGTGAAACCTTGCACGTCAATGGCGGCATGTACATGCCGTAAGACCGCTTCGACAAGACGGCTAAGGCCGCTTGTTGGTCTGTAGCAGTGTGCAAGCATCACTGAAATCTAACGTTTGAAACGGCCGGATGGGGTCGTCCAGCCTCGGCTGGAGCACCGTTCGGAGCACCGGCACGGGCCGGTTTAACAGGGGGTTGTCGCCAGCGGCTTCGTTTTAGGCGACAATTACCCTTTCGCGCCGGTCCCGTGGCCTGCGTCCAACCATTGCTTGCGGACCGTGGCGGCCCCTGTGCTTAGCCACTACAATCCGCCGGCCATAGTCGGCCCATGGGTCGGCGTTGATAAGTAACTACTCCTTGGGAGGTATTGGCAACATGAGCACCATCGAAGAACGCGTCAAGAAGATCGTCGTCGAGCAGCTGGGCGTGAAGGAAGATGAAGTCACGCCGAACGCTTCGTTCGTGGACGATCTGGGCGCTGATTCGCTGGACACCGTCGAGCTGGTCATGGCCCTCGAAGAAGAGTTCGAGATGCGAGATTCCCGGACGAGGAAGCCGAGAAGATCACCACGGTGCAGCAGGCGTTGACTACATCAAGGCCCACACCAAGGAGTGATCGCTCCGTGACGGCAGGCGCGTCGCACCATGCGTCCGCCCACTAGCGATACCGGAAGCTGCGCCACATTGGCGCAGTTTTCGTTTCTGCATTTTGCAACGTCCGATCCCGTATGGTGCGCGGATGCGCGCCAGACGGTACGGATGCCGTGACCGCGATAGCGCGGAAAGACTGCCGATCGCGGCAGTGTCACGAACCACGAAGGAAGATCAGTATGAGCAAACGACGCGTCGTCGTAACCGGTCTGGGCATCATTTCGCCGGTCGGCAACGACGTCGCCACCGCCTGGGAGAACATCCTCAAGGGCGTCAGCGGCATCGGTCCGATCACGCATTTCGATGCCACCACCTTGCCGACGCGCATCGCCGGCGAGGTGCGCGATTTCGATCCGACGCAGTGCGATCGCGGCCGAAAGACGTCAAGAAGATGGATCCGTTCATCCACTACGGCATCGCCGGCTCGGTCGCAGGCGCTTGCGCGATGCCGGGCCTGGAAGTCGCACGAGCAGCGAACGCAGAGCGCATCGGCGTGGCGGTCGGCGCCGGCATCGGCGGCATCAATACGATCGAAAGACACACGATCGACGCTGCACGAGAAGGGCCAGCGTCGCGATGTCGCCGTTCTTCGTGCCGAGCTCGATCATCAACATGGTCTCGGGTCAATCTCTCGATCATGTTCGGCCTGAAGGGCCCGAACATCGCGTGCGTCACCGCCTGCACGACGGCGCACGCACAACATCGGCCTCGCCGTGCGCATGATCCAGTACGGCGATGCCGACGTGATGATCGCCGGCGGCGCCGAATTCGCCACCACGGCACGGCGATGGCGGCTTCTGCTCGGCGCGCGCGATGTCCACGCGCAACGACGAGCCGACCAAGGCCAGCCGTCCGTGGGACAAGGATCGCGACGGCTTCGTGCTGTCCGATGGCGCCGGCGTGCTGGTGATCGAGGAATACGAACACGCCAAGGCGCGCGGCGCGAAGCATCTATGCCGAGCTGGTCGGCTTCGGCATGAGCGGCGACGCGTACCACATGACCTCGCCGAGCGAAGATGGCGACGGTGCGGCACGCTGCATGGACAGCGCGCTCAAGGACGCTCGCCTGAACCCGACCGACGTGCAATACATCAATGCGCACGGCACTTCGACGCCGCTGGGCGACTGGGCGAGGTGAAGGCCGATCGAAGAAGGTGCTTCGGCGACCACGCCAACAAGCTGGCGATGAGCTCGACCAAGTCGATGACCGGTCATCTGCTCGGCGCGGCCGGTGGCGTGGAGGCGATCTTCACGATCCTCGCGATGCGCGATCAGGTGCTGCCGCCGACCATCAACCTCGACGATCCGGGCGAAGGTTGCGACCTCGATTTCGTGCCGCACGTGGCACGCGAGGCGAAGTTCGACGTGGCCATCTCCAACTCGTTTGGCTTTGGCGGCACCAACGGTACGTTGGCGTTCCGCCGCGTTTGAGCGGCGCGCGTTGAACCTTCATCGTCGTACCCTGCACGGCCGGCGCGATCTACTCGCGCCGGCCGCTGCTTTTCCGGGGCGCTATCCTGGGCTGCTGCAGAGCGTGACGCGCGGCACGCCGCAGTCCCGCTATGACATTCTGTTCGCGTATCCGCAGGAAAGCCTGACCCTGCATGCGGATGGACGTCTGCTCGATGCGCAAGGCGTGGCGTGCGACGGGCGCTTTCTCGACGCGCTGGACGAAGCCTGGCGGCAGGTCCGAGTGCCGCGCGATGAAGCTGACGAGCTGCCCTTCCACGGCGGCTGGCTGCTGCTGCTCGCTTATGAGCTAGTCGGTGAGATCGAGCCACGCCTGCGGCTCCGTTCGCCCGAGCCGCTACCCACCGCGCTGGCGCTGCGTTGCCCTGCCGCCGTGATCGTCGATCATGAGGCCGATTGCACGATCCTGGTCGCCGAGGCGGGCCACGAGGCACTACTCGATGCCATGGCGGCGGATCTCGCTGCGATACCTGATATCCCGGCGCTGGCGGCTCCTACCAGCTGCGACGAGGATGATCCGACGCTATTCCTCGATGGCGTGGCGCGCATCCACGAACATCTCCACGCCGGCGATATTTTTCAGGTCAATCTTTCTCGCGCATGGCATGCGCACTACGCTGTTTCACCGAAGCCCGTCGAGCTGTACCAGGCGCTGCGGCAGGCCAATCCCGCGCCGTTCGCGGGTTTGTTGCAGCAACCGGACTGGGCGGTCGTGAGTTCTTCGCCGGAGCGCCTGGTGGAAGTGCGCGACGGACTGGCGCAGACACGCCCGATCGCAGGCACGCGACCGCGCACCCCGGGTGATGACGATCTGGCCCGTATTCGCGAACTCAGCACGCATCCAAAGGAACGTGCCGAGCATGTGATGTTGATCGATCTTGAGCGCAACGACCTGGGTCGCGTCTGCGTGCCGGGTACGGTCGAGGTCAACGAGCTCATGGTGGTGGAAAGCTACGCCCACGTTCATCACATCGTGTCCAACGTGCGTGGTCGGCTGCGTGACGAGGTGACGCCGGGCGAGGTCATTGCGGCCACGTTTCCGGGCGGCACCATCACGGGTTGTCCCAAGGTGCGTTGCATGGAGATCATCGTCGCGTTGGAGAATGCCCCACGTGGTGCCTATACCGGTGCGTTGGGCTATCTCGACCGCAACGGCGACCTGGATCTGAACATACTTATCCGCACCTTTACGCTGGCCGACGCGCAGGTGACCTTGCGCGCTGGCGCCGGCATCGTGGCCGACTCGGTGGCGGACAAGGAGCTGGACGAAACACGCGCCAAGGCGCGCGGACTCTTGCGGGCGCTGGGAGTGCCGGGCTGATGTCCGCGTTTGCCCGGGTGCTGGTCGATGGCGTATCCGCCCAGACGGTGTCCGCTTTCGATCGCGGGCTGTCCTATGGCGACGGGTTGTTCGAGACCATTCGCTTCGTAGACGGAGTGGCACCTTTGTGGTCGCGGCATATGCAGCGACTACGTGAAAGCGGCGAGCGACTGCGACTGCCCGTACCCGACGCGCCAGTGTTGTTACGCGAGGCACGGATCGTCGCGAATGGCCTGGACCAAGCGGTCGTGCGAATCACCTTGACGCGCGGGCTGGGGGAGCGCGGTTACGCACCGCCGACGTTGCCGCAATCCACCCGCATTGTCGCTGCCTTTGCCGCACCGGCCATGGCGGGCGACGCCTATGTTCACGGCATTCGCCTGCGCTGGTGTGAAACGCGCCTGGCGCGGCAGCCACTACTGGCGGGCATGAAGCATCTCAATCGATTGGAACAGGTGCTGGCGCGTGCCGAATGGAGCGATTCCTCGTTCGCCGACGGCCTGTTGTGCGATACCGATGGCAACGTCATCGCGGCCACCATGGCCAACCTGTTCGCGGTCATCGACGGCGTGCTCGTCACGCCTTCGGTAGAACATTCCGGTGTGGCAGGCGTGGCGCGTGCCGAGATTCTGGCGACCCGGGACGATGTCCAGGTCCGTGATATTTCTCGCAAAGACCTGCTGCGCGCTGACGAGGTCTTCCTCAGCTCGAGCGTCCGCGGCATCCTGCCGGTTCAGGCCGTGGACGATACCGTGTATGTTCCCGGCCCGGTGTCCCGCGCCTTGCAGCGTCATTGGCGCGGTCTGGGTTTTCCGATGGAGCAGGCATGAGTCGAGACAAGATGCAGGGGCGCGTGCGTTGGCGCGCACTGATCGTGCTGGTATCGCTGGTCGTGGCTGGCGCTTTGATCTATGGATGGCTGGATTTTCAACGCTTTGCCCGCACGCCGCTGGCGGTGACGGCGCAGGCCCCGAGCATCGACGTGGGCCGCGGCAGCAGTCTTCGCGACGTCGTGGGTCAGCTACGCGAGGAACACGTCACCACGGTCGGGCCGCTCTACTGGCGTGTGCTTGCCGAGCAACTGCGAGTGGCGGGGCGTTTGCATGCGGGTGAATACGCACTCATCGTGGGTATGACCCCGCGCGACCTACTGCTCAATATGGCGGCGGGCAAGGTGCTGCAACGCAACTTCACCATCGTCGATGGCTGGAACTTCCGCGACTTGCGCCAGGCGCTGGCCAAGGCCGACCGCCTGCGCCAGGACGGTGCTGGGCTCGATGACGCGGCATTGATGGCCAAGGTCGGCGCCGAGGGCGAGATGCCGGAAGGGCGCTTCCTGCCCGAGACCTATGCCTACGTGAAGGGCGATAGCGATCTGGACATCCTGCGCCGCGCGCATGTCGCGATGAGCAGGATGCTCGATACGCTGTGGGCCCAGCGCGACCAGAATGTGCCGCTGGCTACGCCGTATGACGCCTTGATCCTGGCCTCCATCGTGGAGAAGGAGACCGGTCGTGCGGACGAGCGTCCGCGCATCGCGGGCGTATTCGTGCGCCGTCTTCAGGACCACATGCTGCTGCAGACCGACCCCACGGTGATCTACGGCATGGGCGAGTCCTATACGGGGAGTATCCACAAGGTGGACCTCACCACGGACACGCCGTACAACACCTATACCCGTCCAGGGTTGCCGCCGACGCCGATCGCGATGCCGGGCAAGCCCGCCATCGAAGCTGCGCTGCACCCGGCAGACGGCACCGAGCTGTATTTCGTGTCCCGCGGCGACGGCAGCCACGCGTTCTCCAGTACGCTGGACGAACACAATCGCAATGTCGCCTGCTACCAACTGAAGCGCTGCCCATGACTCCAAGCGGTATGACCCCAGGCAGTACGACTCCACGCGGCAAGTTCATTTCGCTGGAAGGCGGTGAGGGTGCCGGCAAGAGCACTTTGCTCGCCGGGCTGCAGAAGTATCTGGTGGGGCAGGGCGTGGAGCTGGTGCAGACCCGCGAACCTGGCGGCACGCCCCTGGGAGAGGCGGTGCGCAGCATCGTGCTCGATCCCGCCCGCGGCGACATGTGTGCCGAGTCGGAGCTGTTGCTGATGTTCGCTTCGCGCGCGCAGCTGGTGCGCGAACGCATCGAGCCGGCCCTGGCTTCCGGTCGGTGGGTACTGTGTGATCGTTTCACCGATGCCAGCTTTGCCTATCAGGGCGGTGGCCGTGGCATGCCGACGGAGCGCATTGCCGAGTTGGAACGATGGGCGACCAGCGGGCTCAAGCCAGACCTCACCTTGCTGCTCGATCTTCCTGTAGCCACCGGGCGCGCGCGTGCCGCGGGTCGTGGTGCGGCCGATCGCATTGAAGTCGAGGCAGATGCCTTTTTCGAGCGCGTGCGTGCCGCTTATCGCGCGCGCGCCGTTGCCGAGCCAGCCCGTTTTCGCGTGATCGATGCCAGCCTTTCACCGGCGCAAGTGCTGCAGGCAGCCGTAGACGCCACGGCCCATCTGTTCGGAGCGGCGGCATGAACGTGATGCCCTGGCACGCCGAGCACTGGTCTCGCTTGCAGTCGCGCCGTGCGCGCGATGCCATGCCGCATGCTTTGTTGCTGTGTGGGCCGGAGGGCTTGGGCAAGCGCGAGTTCATGCATCGTTTTGCGAAGGGCTTGCTGTGCACGCAGACGCAGGATGGTGAAGCCTGTGGACACTGCCGCAGTTGCCAGTTGTTCGTCGCAGGCACGCACCCGGATTTTGCCGTGCTGAGTTTTGGTTTGCGCAAGGATGGCGTGCAGCGCAGCGAGATCGTGGTTGATCAGGTCCGCGAACTGTCGGCGCGCCTGGCCATGTCCAGTCAATTCGGTGGCTGGCAGATCATCTGCATTGACCCGGCCGATGCCATGAATACCGCGGCGGCCAACGCCTTGCTCAAGACGCTGGAAGAGCCCTCGCAACAGACCTTGCTGATGCTGGTGGCCGATGCGCCCTGGCGACTTCCGCAGACTATTCGTAGTCGCTGCCAGCGCATCGAGTTCCATCTGCCATCGCGAGAGCAAGCGCTCGGCTGGTTGCAGCAGGCCGGCGTGAGCAATGCCGCTTCCGCGCTCGATGCTGCAGGGGGCAATCCCGGACTTGCGCGCGCATGGGTTGATGCGGGCGCCCTGGCTCGCAGGCAGGAAGTGCGCAAGGACCTGTCCGCCCTCGCGGCGGGGCGCGGCGAGGCGATGGAAGTGGCGCGCCGCTGGCTGGACAGCGAGCCTGAGCAGCGCTTGTGGTTCGCCGCCCAGGCCGTAGCCGACGAAGTGAGGTCGCGTGCCGGCACCGCCGTCGGTCCGCTTTCGAGCAGTCTGGATGCCGAGGCGCTGGATCAGTGGTACATGTCGGCCAATCGCACGCGTGAATCCTTGCGAGGCCCTTTGCGCGGGGACCTGCTGCTGCTGGAATTGCTTGCTCGCTGGCGCTGATGGCGCGCATTTGGGCGCCTGATAGCAGGGAAAGCTGGCAGACAGGACGCCTGCCTAGGCTTGCGGGATGAAGTCCCCGCTGCCGCAACGTGTCCCTGTTTGGCCCTGGCTATCCCTCCTGCTCCTGCTGGTGCTCCGGCTGGTGTGGTTGAACGCGTACACGCTCAATTCCGATGAAGCGCAGCATGCCCACGTGTCATGGGCGTGGACGCAGGGTCTGTTGCCGTATCGGGATGTTTTCGATAACCACGGCCCCTTGTTTGGTTGGTTGCACTCGCCGCTGTTGACGTTGCTCGATGGGCGAGCCGATGTGCTGACCTGGCTGCGTCTGGCCATGCAGGTCTGGTATGTCGTGGCGGTCGGAGCGGTCGGCTGGATGGGGCTGCGTCTGTATGGCTGGCGTGTCGCCGTGGTCGCCATGCTCGTCGCCGGATTGTTTCCCCGTTTCTTCATCGTGAGCGGGCAGTTTCGTACGGACGACCTCTGGACAGCCATGTGGCTTGCCGGCCTCGCCTGCGTGGTCGGCGCACGGGCACGAACCTGGCGCTATTTCGCGGCCGGATTGTTGGTCGGCTGCGCCCTCGCCGTGTCGCAGAAGACGCTGGTGCTGCTGGTCACCGCACTGGCGGCGGCTGCGGTGGTCAGGTTGATGCAGCCGACAGACTCTCCGTCGGTCGGATGGCGGCGCTGGATGGCGGCGGCAGTGGGCCTGCTGCTTGTTCCGGTTATTTTCCTCGGCTGGTTCGCCTGGCATGGCGCGCTCAGCGACGTTTGGTACGGCCTGGCCGGTTACAACGTGGGCGGTGCGAAAAAGCGCCACGCCGCGCTGAACCTGCTCTGGTTCCTGGTGCTGGCGGGGCCGATGGTGGCCGTGGCGGCGCGTGCGATCCGTCAGCGCAGGCTGCGGGAGTTTGACTGGCCGGTTTTTCTTGCCCTGCAGAGTGGCCTGTACCTCCTGCTGATCTGGTTTGTCTGGCCATTGATCACCAAGCAGGATTTCCTGCCCGCCGTTCCGTTGCTAGTCCTGGTGGCGTGCGGGTGGGCCTCGCACTGGGGCTGGTTGAGCGCGCGGCCGGGACTTCGTCGTGCCTTGGTCGCCCTGATACTTGGCGGCGAACTGGCGACTGTCATCGCCTATGCGCCGCCCTGGCAGGACAACCTGGCACCACAGCGCGCCGAACTGGCTCTGGTACTCCGCTACACGGACGAGACGGATACGGTGATGGACACCAAGGGCGAGTCGATTTTTCGCACGCGTCCGTACTACCCCGTGCTGGAAAGCCTAGCCATCCGCCGGTTGCGGCGTGGGGAAATGGCAGACACGATCGTTGACGAGCTGGTGAGCCATTGCACCATGATGACGACTGCGCATCGTCTGCCTGATGCGAGCAAGCGTTTTCTGTTGAGCAATTATGTGCCAGCAGGTCCGAATGTGTGGGTGGCAGGACGGATGCTTCCCTCACGCTCAGTCGATCAGGTCATCGACGTGGCCTTGCCGGGCGACTACGTGCTCACCGACGGACGGGCGCGTCTGCGCGCGAGCCTGGATGGTGCAGCCGACGCAGACCATTGGTTTCTTGATCGAGGCCGTCACCATTTGAAGGTGACTGAGGGGGAGCCCGCAGCCCTGGTCTGGAGCAAGGCGTTTGACCGCGGCTGGCGGCCGCTTTCGCCTCACGGAGAGGGTGGCTGATATGGCGTTGAGTCTTAACGCCGACACACGCTTGCTGGTGGTAGCACCTCATCCTGATGACGAGTCGATTGCGACGGGCGAACTGATCCAGCAGGTGCGGGAGTCGGGCGGTGACGTCCAGATCCTTCTGCTGACCAATGGTGACAACAACCCCTGGCCACAGCGCTGGGTGGAACGACGCTTGCGCATTGGCGTCGATGAGCGCCGCCGCTGGGGTGAGCGTCGGCGCGGCGAGGTGGAGCGCGCGCTGCGCCAGCTGGGTGTGGATCCTGTCGCTTTGCATCCGCTGGGCTGGCCCGACATGGGCATTACCGAGCGGCTATTCGAAGACTTCATCCCGTCGGTATCGGCCTTGACCGCTTGCCTCGATGCCTGCCGGCCAAATCTCGTGGCGATGCCGGCGCTCGGTGACCACCATCCGGATCACGGTGCCGCACACGTGCTGGTTCGCCTGGCGGTTTCGCAGTGGCAGGGCGGCGACCCGGAGTTGCTTGCCTATCTGGTTCACGGCCGTGAAGACGAGGTGACGGGCAGGGTAAAGCTCGATTCCTCGGTGGGGTTGCACGCCAACAAGCTCGCTGCACTGGCATGTCATCAGAGTCAGATGGCGCTCAGTGGCAAACGCATGCATCGCCTTGCCGGCCGCGCCGAGCGCTATCAGTCGATCAAAGCGGGCGCCGCCCACGCGGCTGCTCCGGTTCTGCCCTGGGTTCCCTCCGCAGCGCTGCATCCCTGGCTTCGCTTGACGGTGGTGGACAGCCGTGGTGTCCACGATTGGCCCTGGTCCGAGGCGCCGATCAGCAGGGACGGGCAGGGACGATACGTGCTGCATGGCCTGCCCGACGAGCGCCTGCGGCCGGCTTTCGCCAAGTTGCATATGTACGTGCCGTCGCCGTGGATCTTCGATCGCTGGGGTTGGTGCGAGCTCTAGGACCCTATTCAAAGTCTTTGCGCGCCTTTGGATTGGGGGGGGGCTTAGTGGGTTCTCGCTCGGTTGTCGGGGGATCACCAGGTTGCGCGCATAGCGCGACAACTGAGCGTTGCGGCAAGCTTGCGAAAATGCCCAACCGAAGCGTTATCGCAAGCACCCGCCCCTCACCCCAACGGTCCCCCAGCCCGTGCCCATCTTGGGAAGGGCCGCACTCAGATAGGCGAGGACTCCAGGCAGGCCATCACATTCCGTCGACAGGTCGCTTTACGCTCGCCCCCTGTGATCGCTAGGATGCGGCATGAGGGGTCTGCCGCCCCAGCGGTTTGCAGGAGCACAGCAATGAACCCGGCCATTGCCGCCCGCCAGGGCATCATTTCGTTGAAGATCAAGGACACGGCCGCGCTTTATAACGCGTACATGCCTTATCTGAAGAACGGCGGCCTGTTCGCGCCCACGGCCCAGCGCTATGCCTTGGGTGACGAAGTAGTACTCCTGATCAATCTTACGGACGAGGGCGAGCGTCTCTCCGTGGCCGGCAAGGTCGTCTGGGTCACCCCGATCGGTGCCCAGGGCAATCGCACCGCAGGCATTGGCGTGCAGTTCAACGAATCGTCCGATGGCGAAGTGGCCCGCACACGCATCGAGAATATCCTTGCCGGCTTGACCGGGTCCGAGCGCCCCACGCACACGATGTAATTCCTTGCGCTACCAAAGTCGCAGACAGATCGCGCGCAAAGTTCCCTGCAAATAGCCGTCAAGGCTTGTTGTTGTTAAGCGCACTGATACAATGTCGCGATTCCCGACCTTGATCGTGGAAAGTCGGACGTTCGTGGCTTAAATAACGCGCGCGCTCGTGGCGGATAGCCCTGGCCTTCACCGGCCTGCCGAACCCAGTTGCCGGACCGTTTACCCCGACGGTCACTGATGCGCCATGAAGGCGCGGAGGTACGCTCCATCGTGCTTGCCGAATACTGGCCCATTCTGCTTTTCATCGGCGTCGCCGCCGGCCTTGGCGTGGTCCTGCTGGTCATTGGCCTGCTGGCCGGTCCCCGCCGTCCTGATGCAGACAAGCTCTCGCCCTACGAGTGCGGCTTCGAAGCGTTCGAAGATGCGCGCATGCGTTTCGACGTGCGCTACTACCTGCTGGCGATCATCTTCATCATCTTCGATCTGGAAATCGCCTTCCTGTTCCCGTGGGCAGTGGTGTTCCAGAAGATCGGCCTGACTGCGCTCATCGAGATGGCGTTGTTCCTGCTGCTCTTGGTCATTGGCTTTGCTTACGTGTGGAAGAAGGGAGCACTGGAATGGGAGTGATCTCGTCGCTCGATCGGGTGATGCACAACCCGCAGCCGTTGAACCTGGTGGACGACATCCTGCGTCCGGCCGAGGACAACCCGATCATGCAGCGTGGCTTTGCCACGACCAGTGTCGATGCGCTGATGAACTGGGCACGTACCGGTTCGATGTGGCCGATGACCTTTGGTCTCGCCTGCTGCGCCGTGGAAATGATGCACGCCGGTGCTGCGCGACTGGACCTTGACCGCTACGGCGTGATCTTCCGTCCAAGCCCGCGCCAGTCCGACGTGATGATCGTGGCCGGCACGCTGGTCAACAAGATGGCCCCGGCACTGCGCAAGGTCTATGACCAGATGCCGGAGCCGAAGTGGGTTATTTCGATGGGTAGCTGCGCCAATGGCGGCGGCTATTACCACTATTCCTATTCCGTGGTGCGCGGCTGTGACCGCATTGTGCCGGTGGACATCTACGTGCCGGGCTGCCCGCCGACGGCGGAAGCGTTGATCCACGGCATTCTGCAGTTGCAGAAGAAGATCCGCCGCACCAACACCATCGCGCGTTCCTGAAAGGCGCAGCCCAGTCATGACTGATACGCAATCGAACTCGCTGGCCGAGCGCCTTTCCGCGCGATTCGGCGAAACGCTGTCGATCAGCATCGTACGCAACGAAGTGACCGCCGAGGTCGCTGCTGCCGATCTGCTCGCGGTGGCCACCGCCCTGCGCGACGAAGCATCGTTCCGCTTCCGTCTGCCGATCGACGTGTGTGGCATCGACTACATGGGCTACGGCCAGACCGAGTGGGACACCGAGACCGTTTCCGGTACCGGCTTCTCCCGCGGTGTGGAAGGCGAGGCGATGGGCCGCTTCACCTGGGCCGATCGTCCGCGTGCCGATAGCCAGCCGCGCCGTTTCGCTGCCGTGATCCATCTGCTTTCGCTGGAGCACAACCATCGCCTGCGTTTGCGCGTCTTCTGCGAAGACGACACGCTGCCGATCGTGCCGTCGCTCACCGGCATCTGGCCGGGCGTGAACTGGTTCGAGCGCGAGGCGTTCGACCTCTACGGCATCGTGTTCGACGGCCACCCGGACCTGCGCCGCATCCTCACCGACTACGGTTTCGTGGGCCATCCGTTCCGCAAGGATTTTCCGCTGATCGGCAACGTCGAGGTTCGCTACGACCCCGAGCAGAAGCGCGTGGTGTACGAGCCCGTGTCGATCGAGCCGCGCGTGCTGGTGCCGCGCGTGATCCGTGATGACGCCGACCTGGTCCAGGCCAAGGCCGAGTCCGCCGACAAGTGGCGGGAGAATTAATCATGTCTCAACTAACGAATTTGCAGCGAGCCTCGCGGCGTCTTTGCACGCCATGCGTCGTTGCTCGTCGGCGCCATAGTGGTGACTATGGCTTCTCCTCGCGCCTAGCCTGGCGCGCAAATCCACTCGCGATTTCTCGCTGAAATCCGTCAGTCGAGACATGACTATGCAGGAAATTCGCAACTACACGATGAACTTTGGCCCCCAGCATCCGGCAGCGCACGGTGTGCTGCGCCTGGTGCTGGAAATGGACGGCGAAACCGTCGTTCGCGCTGATCCGCATATCGGCCTGCTTCATCGCGGTACCGAGAAGCTGGCCGAATCCAAGCCGTTCAATCAGTCGATCGGCTACATGGACCGTCTCGACTACGTGTCGATGATGTGC
Source organism: uncultured Gammaproteobacteria bacterium (assembly GCA_963765335.1). GTDB lineage: Bacteria > Pseudomonadota > Gammaproteobacteria > Xanthomonadales > Rhodanobacteraceae > Dyella. The sequence continues at coordinate 120,642 of CAVXWA010000026.1, forward strand.
AACGAGCACGCCTACGTGCGCTCCATCGAGACCCTGATGGGGATCGAGGTGCCGGAGCGTGCGCAGTACATCCGCACGATGTTCGACGAAATCACCCGCATCCTGAACCACCTGATGTGGATCGGATCCAACGCGCTCGACCTGGGTGCGATGGCCGTGTTCCTGTACGCGTTCCGCGAGCGCGAGGAACTGATGGACGTCTACGAGGCGGTGTCGGGCGCGCGCATGCACGCCACGTACTATCGCCCGGGCGGCGTCTACCGCGACCTGCCTGAACAGATGTCGCAGTACCGCGAGTCGCCCTGGCACAAGGGCAAGGACCTGAAGCGCCTCAACAGCTGGCGCGAAGGTTCCATGCTCGACTTCATCGAGGCGTTCGCCAGCGACTTTCCGTCGAAGGTGGACGAGTACGAGGAGCTGCTCACCAACAACCGTATCTGGAAGCAGCGTACCGTCGGCATCGGCGTGATTTCGCCCGGACAAGGCCCAGGCCTGGGGCATGACCGGTGTGATGCTGCGCGGTTCCGGCATCGAGTGGGATCTGCGCAAGAAGCAGCCGTATGCCAAGTACGCCGAGGTGGATTTCGATATCCCGGTGGGCGTGGGCGGCGACTGCTACGACCGTTACCTGGTGCGCGTGGAAGAGATGCGCCAGTCCAACCGCATCATCCAGCAGTGCGTGACGTGGTTGAAGGCGAATCCCGGTCCGGTGATCGTGCAGAACTTCAAGGTCGCGCCGCCACATCGCGAAGACATGAAGCAAGACATGGAAGCGCTGATTCACCACTTCAAGCTGTTCACCGAAGGCTACGGCGTGCCCGCCGGCGAGACTTATGCCGCGGTGGAAGCGCCCAAGGGTGAGTTCGGCTGCTACCTGGTATCCGATGGCGCCAACAAGCCGTTCCGCGTGCATCTGCGCGCGCCGGGTTTTGCCCATCTGTCGTCGATGGACGCCACCGTCAGCGGCCACATGTTGGCCGACGTGGTGGCGATGATCGGTACTTATGACCTCGTGTTCGGCGAAGTCGATCGCTGAGCCCGGAGGAAAGCACTTATGAAAGCAACCGGAAATTTCGAGCAGGTCAAGAACGTTGATCCGCTCGTCGTACTCAACGACCACACTCGTCATCATATCGAGGAGTGGGTGGCCCGCTTTCCGCCGGATCGCAAGCGCTCGGCGCTGATCCAGGCGCTGTTCGCGGCGCAGGAGCAGAACCACGGCTTCCTGACCGACGAGCTGATCACGGCCGTGGCCAAGTACCTCGAGCTGCCGGCGGTATGGGCTTACGAGGTCGCCAGCTTCTACTCGATGCTGGAAACCAAGCCGGTCGGCCGCAACAACGTGGCGATCTGTACCAACGTCTCGTGCTGGCTCAACGGCGCCGACGAACTGGTGAGGCACGCCGAGAAGAAGCTGGGCATCAAGCTCGGCGAGAGCACAGCGGATGGCCGCGTGTATCTCAAGCGCGAAGAAGAATGCATCGCCGCCTGCGCCAGCGCGCCGGCGATGACCGTCAATGGTCACTACCACGAGCATCTCACGGCCCAAAAGGTCGACGAGATTCTCGACGGTCTCAAGTAAGGGCAGGGCGCAATGGCATACGGACCCGCACCCCAGGAACATCAGGTTGTCTACACCACGCTGCATTTCGATAAGCCGTGGGCGATGGACAGCTATATCCAGGTTGGCGGCTATGAAGCGTGGAAGAAGATCCTCGCCGAAAAGCCCGACCCGACCGCACTGATCGAAGAGATCAAGAAGAGCAACTTGCGCGGCCGCGGCGGCGCAGGTTTCCCGACCGGCCTGAAGTGGTCCTTCATGCCCAAGGGCAATATGCAGAAGTACATCCTCTGCAATTCGGACGAATCGGAGCCGGGCACGTGCAAGGACCGCGACATCCTGCGCTTCAACCCGCATTCGGTAATCGAAGGCATGGCGATCGCGTGCTATTGCACCGGTTCGACGGTGGCCTACAACTACCTGCGTGGCGAATTCCATCACGAGCCGTTCGAACATTTCGAAGAGGCGCTGAAGGAAGCGTATGCGGCGGGTCTGCTGGGCAAGAACATCCAGGGTACTGGCCTTGATATCGACATCTATGGCGCACTCGGCGCCGGTGCCTACATCTGCGGCGAAGAAACCGCGCTAATGGAATCGCTGGAAGGCAAGAAGGGCCAACCGCGCTTCAAGCCGCCGTTCCCGGCCAACTTCGGCCTGTACGGCAAGCCCAGCACCATCAACAACACCGAAACCTATGCCTCGGTGCCGGCCATCCTGCGCAAGGGCGCGGACTGGTTCCTGGCGCAGAGCAAGACCAAGAACGGTGGCCCGAAGATCTTCTCGGTCTCCGGTTGCGTGCAGAAGGGCGGCAACTTCGAAGTGCCGCTGGGCACCACCTTCGACGAACTGCTGGAAATGGCGGGCGGTCTGCGTCCGGGTCGTACGCTGAAGGGTGCGATTCCCGGCGGTGTGTCGATGCCGGTGCTGCGCGCCGAACAGCTCAAGGGTTTGCCGTTCGACTACGACACCTTGCGTGACCTCAAGACCGGTCTCGGTTCGGGTGCCATCGTGGTGCTGGACGACACCGTCTGCACGGTGCGTTTCACCCGTCGCATTTCGCAGTTCTTCCATAAGGAATCCTGCGGCCAGTGCACGCCGTGCCGCGAAGGTACCGGCTGGATGCACCGCGTGCTGACCCGCATCGTGGACGGCCAGGGCACCATGGACGACCTGCATCGCCTGAAGGCCATTGCCGGCCAGATCGAAGGCCACACCATCTGCGCATTCGGCGAAGCCGCGGCGTGGCCGGTGCAGGGCTTCCTGCGCCAGTTCTGGGATGAATTCGAGTACTACATCGTCAACGGTCGTTCCATCGTCGACGACAAGCTTGGAGCCGCCGCATGAGTGCGCATCCCTCCACAACGCCGACATGATCCGCGCGTCGCGCGCATCATGTCGTCCCCTTGACTCAAGGGGATTCAAACCCCGCAACAATGGATGCGCGCGATGAGTGCACAGCCCGTTAACCCCACCCTTGATCTCTGAATATCGAGATCGACGGCAAGCCCACGCAGATCCGCAAGGGCGCCATGATCATCGAGGCCGCTGACGCCATTGGCGTCGCGATCCCGCGTTTCTGCTATCACCGCAAGCTACCGATCGCCGCGAACTGCCGCATGTGCCTGGTCGAGGTGGAGATGGGCGGCAAGCCCATGCCCAAGCCCCAGCCGGCCTGCGCCACGCCGGTGGCCGAAGGCATGAAGGTGAAGACCCGCACCGACGTCGCTCTGAAGTATCAGAAGGACGTGATGGAGTTCCTGCTGATCAACCATCCGCTCGACTGCCCGATCTGCGATCAGGGCGGCGAGTGCGAACTGCAGGACGTGGCGTTGGGTTATGGCCGCAGCGTGTCTCGCTACACCGAGCGCAAGCGCACCATCGCCGACGAAAACCTCGGTCCGCTGGTCGCTACCGAGATGACCCGCTGCATCCAGTGCACGCGCTGCGTCCGCTTCACCAGCGAGATCGCCGGTACGTATGAACTGGGTGGCATGAGCCGCGGTGACAACCTGCAGATCGGCACCTACATCGGCAAGACGATCGAGACCGAACTGTCGGGCAACATCATCGACGTCTGCCCGGTGGGCGCGCTCACCAACAAGCCGTTCCAGTTCCAGGCCCGCGCCTGGGAGCTGGTGGCCAAGCCGTCGATCGCTTATCACGATGCGTTGGGTTCCAACCTGTGGCTGCATACGCGCCGCGGTGAGGTGCTGCGCACGGTGCCGCGCGACAACGAATCGATCAACGAGTGCTGGCTCTCCGACCGCGACCGTTACAGCCATCAGGGCCTGTACGCCGCCGATCGTGTGAGCGCACCGCAGGTCAAGCGCAACGGCCAGTGGCAGACCACCACCTGGGAAGACGCCCTCGGCGCCGCCGTCGAATCGCTGAAGCAGTCCGCTGGCAGCGACCTGGGCGTGCTGGTGCATCCGGCCACCACCAACGAAGAAGGCGACCTGCTGGTCCGCCTGGCGCGTGGTTTGGGTAGCGCGCATATCGATCACCGCCTGCGGCAGCTGGACTTCGCCGACAACGCCGCGGCACAGGTGTTTGCGAAGCCGGTGGCGGAGCTCGACCACGTCAAGGCCGCGCTGCTGGTCGGTTCGGATCTTCGCCATGAGATGCCGCTGGTCAACCACCGCATCCATCAGGCGGTGAAGAAGGGCGCCAAGGTGTACGCCGTCAATCCGGTGAGCTTCAACTTCAATTACAAGCTGGCTGGTGAAGCGATCGTCGCGCCGCAGGCCTTGGTTGATGCGCTGCTGGCGCTGGCCAAGGCGGCCGTCGAGGCGGGTGCTGCTGCACCGTCCGCACTGGCTGCCGCGATCCATGGTGCCTCGTCGGACCAGGGTGACAACGACGCCATCGCTGCGCTCAAGAGTGGCAGCGCCGTGGTCATCTTTGGCGAAGCCGCCGTGACGCATCCGCAGGCCTCGTGGCTGCGTGCCGTCGCTCGCTTCATCGCCGAAGCCACGGGTGCGGGCTACAACGAGCTGCCGGTCGGCGCCAATGCCCTGGGTCTGGCGCGCGTCGGTGTGGTGCCAGGCAATGGCGGCCTCGATGCACAGGGCATGCTGGCCCAGGCGCGCAAGTCGTATGTGCTGTATGGCGTCGAGCCGCAGGACGTGGCCGATGGCGCCGCCTTGCTGAAGGCGCTGCGTGGTGCCGAGCACGTGGTGGCGTTCTCCGCTTACGCCGGTCCGGTGCTGCGTGACGTGGCCGACGTGATCCTGCCGATCGCGCTGTTGCCGGAAAACGACGGCACCCTGGTCAACGTCGACGGTCTGTCGCAAAGCGTCGCCGCCGGTGCCAAGGCGCCGGGCGAAGCGCGTCCGGGCTGGAAGGTGTTGCGTGCCTTGGGTGGCGTGCTGAAGCTCGCGGGCTTCGAGTTCGACGATCTGGCAGGTCTGCGCGAAGGCATCATCGAGCGCGGTCATCAGGTGCGTGCGGAACTGGCGGCGCGCCCGGCGGTTGCCGGCCTGAGCCGTCTGGCCACCTGGCCGATCTATCGTACCGACGCCGTACTCCGTCGTTCATCGGCCCTGAGCGCCCACCCGTTGAACCGGGCGCCGGCCGTGCGCGTCAACGCTGACGAAGCACAGCGCCTGGGTCTGGGCGACGGCGTGACGGTTCGCGTTGCCGACACGGTGCTACCGCTGGTGATCGACGTCAGCGTGCCCGATGGCACGGCGTGGATCGAAGCTGCACACGATGACACCGTTGCGCTGCCGCCTTACGGCGCGGCCCTCACCCTGATCAAGGCGTAAGCACATGGTCGATCAGCTCATTACTCAGCTCGGCCTGCCGATCCTCTACATCCTGGCCATCATCCTTCCGCTGGTCATCGCGGTGGCGATGTTCGTGTACTGGGAGCGCAAGGTCATCGGCTGGATGCACGTACGCATGGGACCGAACAAGATCGGTCCTCTCGGCCTGCTGCAGGCCTTTGCGGACGTGTTCAAGCTGCTGCTGAAGGAAGTCATTCTTCCGACCGAAGCGAACAAGTTCCTGTACTACCTTGCACCGATGCTGGCCTTGATTCCGGCGCTGGCGGCCTGGGCGGTGGTGCCGTTCAACGAGCAGATGGTGCTGGCCAACGTCAACGCGGGCGTGCTGTACCTGCTGGCGATGACCTCGCTGGGCGTGTACGGCATCATCCTCGCCGGCTGGGCTTCCAATTCGCGTTACGCCTTGCTGGGCGCCATGCGTTCGGCAGCCCAGGTGATCTCCTACGAGCTGGCCATGGGTCTGTGCCTGGTCTGCGTGCTGGTGCTGGCGGGGTCGTTGAACCTCACCGACATCGTGCATGCGCAGTCGGGTCACAAGGGCTTCCTCGACTGGTTCATGTGGCCGTTGCTGCCGGTCTTCATCATCTACTTCATCTCGGGCGTGGCTGAAACCAACCGCGCACCGTTCGACGTGGCGGAAGGTGAGTCGGAAATCGTGGCCGGCTTCCACGTGGAATATTCCGGCTCGGCGTTCGCGCTGTTCTTCCTGGCCGAATACGCCAACATGATCCTGATCAGCTTCCTGGCCGCGATCCTGTTCATGGGCGGCTGGTTGTCGCCGTTCCCGGCCTCGTGGGGCTTTATCGGGCACGGCAGCTTCCTGTGGCTGTTCATCAAGGCCTTTATTTTCGCCTTCATGTTCCTGTGGTTCCGCGCCAGCTTCCCGCGCTATCGCTATGACCAGATCATGCGTCTGGGCTGGAAGGTGTTTATCCCCATCACCATCGTCTGGGTCCTCGTCGCCGGCTGCATGAAGTATTTCGGCTGGGTCACCGTCGGCACGGGAGGCTGAAGAAAACCATGTCCCGCATTACCCACTATTTCAAAAGCCTGCTGCTGATCGAGCTGTTCAAGGGCATGGCGCTGACCATGCGCTACATGTTCAGTCCGAAGTACACGATGCGCTACCCGATGGAGCACATCCCCAAGTCGAACCGCTTCCGCGGCCTGCATGCCCTGCGTCGTTATCCGAACGGCGAAGAGCGTTGCATCGCGTGCAAGCTGTGCGAGGCGGTGTGCCCGGCCCTGGCCATCACCATCGACTCGGCGCCGCGTGAGAGTGACGGCCAGCGCCGCACCACGCGCTACGACATCGACCTGTTCAAGTGCATCTTCTGCGGTTTCTGCGAAGAGAGCTGCCCGGTCGACTCGATCGTCGAGACGCATATTCACGAGTATCACTTCGAGCAGCGTGGCGAGAACGTGGTGACCAAGCCGCAGCTGCTCGCCATTGGCGACCGCTTCGAGCAGGACATCGCGGCTGCTCGTGCTCAAGACGCTGCGTATCGCTGAGGACGGGACATCATGATCGACGCACAAATGTTCCAACTCATCTGTTTCTACGCGTTCTCCGCGGTCACCGTCGGTGCTGCGCTGGGCGTCATCAGCCTGCGTAACACGGTGCACGCCGTGCTGGCGCTGGTGCTCACTTTCTTCAGCACGGCCTGTATCTGGCTGCTGGCGGAAGCTGAGTTCCTGGCCATCGCGCTTATCGTGGTTTACGTCGGCGCGGTGATGGTGTTGTTCCTGTTCGTGGTGATGATGCTCGACATCAAGCAGGAGCACGTACGCGAAGGCTTCATCAAATACCTGCCGGTCGGCATCATCGTGGCCCTGATCATGCTGGGCGAGATGCTGGCGATGATCGGCGTTCGCGCCATGCATGCCCAGGTGATGGGTGCCAACCCGGCCACCGTCGCCGGCATGTCCAATACCGAATGGCTGGGCACGGCGTTGTATACGCAGTTCCTGCTGCCGTTCGAAATCGCTGCGCTGATCCTGACGGTCGGTGTGGTGGCAGCGGTTGTGCTGACCCTGCGCGAGCGTCCCGGTACGCGTCACCAGACGGCTTCGCAGCAGGTTCTCGTCAATCCCCGTGATCGCATTCGCTTGGTGAAGATGGCGGCGGTAGTACCCGCCGCGCCCCAGCCAGCACCGGGCAAGGAGACCACCCCATGATCACGCTTTCGCATTTCATCGTGCTTGGCGCTGTGCTGTTCAGCATTGCCCTGGCCAGTCTCTTCATCAACCGCAAGAACGTCATCGTGCTGTTGATGTCGATCGAGCTGATGCTGTTGGCGGTGAACATCAACTTCGTCGCGTTCTCCCGCTTCCAGGGCGACGCCGCGGGGCAGGTGTTCGTGTTCTTCATCCTTACCGTGGCTGCGGCGGAAACCGCTATCGGCCTGGCGATCCTGGTGTTGCTGTTCCGTAATCGCAGCACCATCAACATCGCCGAAATCGACAGCATGAAGGGCTGACCCAATGGAATTGTCCACCTCCATTTTGCTGACCATCGCGCTGGCGCCGCTCGTCGGCTGCCTGATCGCGGGCTTCTTTGGTCGCATCATTGGCCGCGCTGGCTCGCACACCGTAACCATTCTCGGTGTGGCGATTGCGTGCGGTCTGTCGTTCTACGTGCTGTACCAGCTCACCGCCGGCGGTGCACCGGTCTATAACCAGAACATCTACACCTGGTTCGAGATCGGTCGCTATACGGCCAACGTGGGCTTCCTGATCGACCGTCTCACCGCCATGATGATGGTGGTGGTGACCTTCGTGTCGCTGCTCGTGCATATCTACACCATCGGCTACATGGCCGACGACGATGGTTACCAGCGCTTCTTCAGCTACATCTCGCTGTTCACCTTCTCGATGTTGATGCTCGTGATGAGCAACAACTTCATGCAGCTGTTCTTCGGCTGGGAAGCGGTGGGCCTGGTGTCGTACCTGCTGATCGGCTTCTGGTACAAGCGCCCCACGGCGATCTTCGCCAACCTCAAGGCGTTCCTGGTCAATCGCGTGGGCGACTTCGGTTTCCTGCTCGGCATCGCGGCGATCCTGTATTTCCTCAATACGCTGGATTACGCCACGGCCTTTGGCAACGCCAACAGCCTGATCGGCAAGACCCTGCAGATCACCCAGAACACGCATTGGGACGCCGCCACCGTCATCGGCATCCTGCTGTTCATCGGTGCGATGGGCAAGTCCGCCCAGGTGCCGCTGCACGTGTGGCTGCCGGATTCGATGGAAGGCCCGACCCCGATCTCCGCACTGATCCACGCGGCGACGATGGTGACCGCTGGCATCTTCATGGTCGCGCGCATGTCGCCGATCTTCGAACTGTCGGATACCGCGCTCAGCTTCGTGATGGTGATCGGCGCCACCGGTGCCTTGTTCACCGGCCTGATCGGCATCGTGCAGAACGACATCAAGCGCGTGGTGGCGTATTCCACGCTGTCGCAGCTTGGCTATATGACCGTGGCGCTGGGCGTGTCCGCCTATGCGGGTGCGGTGTTCCACCTGATGACGCATGCGTTCTTCAAGGCGCTGCTGTTCCTGGGTGCGGGCTCGGTGATCATCGCCATGCACCATGAGCAGGACATGCGCTACATGGGCGGCCTGCGCAAGTACATGCCGATCACCTGGATCACCATGTGGGTCGGTTCGCTGGCGCTATGCGGCGTGCCGTTCTTTGCGGGCTTTTACTCGAAGGACGCGATCATCGAGGCCGTCGGCGAGTCGCATCGCTGGGGTGCCACCTACGCTTACTTCTGCGTGATGGCCGGTGCCTTCGTGACTGCGCTGTACACCTTCCGCCAGATGTATCTGACCTTCCATGGCAAGGAACGCTTCACGGTGGTCCATGATCATGGCCACGGCGAGCATCACCATGAATCGCACAAGGATGACCATGGTCATCACGATGCCGGCATCATGCACGAGACGCCGAAGGAGTCGCCGTGGGTGGTGACCTTGCCGCTGATCCTGCTGGCGATTCCGTCGCTGCTGGTCGGCTTCTTCGCGGTCCAGCCGCTGCTGTTTGGCGAGTGGTTCGGCAGCGCGATACAGGTGCACGAGGCGAACAACGTGCTGGCTGAACTCGGCAAGGAGTTCAACGGCTCGATGGCCATGGCGCTGCACGGCTTCACCCAGCTGCCGTTCCTGCTGGTGTTGTCGGCCTTCGCTATCCAGACCTACATCTATCTGTTCAACCCGGCCTTGGCCGACCGCATCAAGAACGCGCTGCAGCCGATCTACAACGTGCTCAACCACAAGTACTGGTTTGACGCGGTGTACTACATCGTCTTCGCGCGCGGCGGTATCGCGCTCGGTCGTGCCCTGTGGAAGGGTGGTGACGCAGCCGTGATCGACGGCGTGCTGATCGACGGTTCGGCGGGTCTTGTCCAGCGAATCGCAGGTGGCGTGCGCCGTCTGCAGTCCGGTTACCTCTATCACTACGTCTTCGCGATGATCCTTGGCCTAATCCTGCTGCTCGGCGGGTATTGGCTGGTCGGGCAATAAGGGAACCTGCTCCATGTTCAATCATTTGCTCAGCCTGCTGATCTGGCTCCCCGTCGTGGGTGCCATCCCCGTGCTGCTTGCCGGCTCGGGTCGACCCAATGTCGCGCGCTGGACGGCGCTGCTGGTGGCCGTGATCACCTTCGTCCTCAGCCTCTACCTGTTGCCGCAGTACAACGCGGCGGACAGCGCCAAGCAGCTGGTCGAAAGCCATGTCTGGATCGCTTCGCTCGGAGTGCATTACAGCCTGGCGGTCGACGGCATCTCGGTGGCGCTGATCCTGCTTACCTGCTTTGTCGGCATCCTGGTGATCGTCGGCGCGTGGGAGGTCATCCAGGACAAGCCGCACCAGTACATGGCTGCCATGCTGGTGCTCCAGGGCCTGATGATCGGCGTGTTCTGCGCCACCGACGCGTTGCTGTTCTACGTGTTCTTCGAGGCCATGCTGATCCCGATGTTCATCCTCATCGGTGTCTGGGGTGGTCCGCGTCGCGTCTACGCCACCTTGAAGTTCTTCATCTACACCTTCTTCGGCTCCATCTTCATGTTGGTCGGCCTGATCTACCTGTACCTGAAGGCCGGCTCGTTCGACCTGCAAGTGCTGGCAGCACTGCCGTTGACCATGAAGGAGCAGAGCTGGCTGTTCTTCGCCTTCCTCATCGCGTTCGCGGTGAAGGTGCCGATGGTGCCCGTGCATACCTGGTTGCCGGACGCCCACGTGGAAGCGCCTACCGGCGGTTCCGTGGTGCTGGCGGCGGTGATGCTGAAGATCGGTGGCTACGGTTTCCTGCGCTTCTCGCTGCCGATCGTGCCGGATGCTTCCGAGGCCTATGCCTGGGTGGTGATCGGGCTGAGCCTGATCGCGGTGGTCTACATCGGCTATATCGCCCTGGTGCAGGAGGATATGAAGAAGCTGGTGGCGTACTCGTCCGTGGCGCACATGGGCTTTGTCACCCTGGGTATCTTCATCGCCTTCATGCTGGTGCGTGGCGCGGGCAATATCGACGCGGCCAAGCTGGGCATGCAGGGCGCGATGGTGCAGATGATTTCGCACGGCTTCGTCTCGGGCGCGATGTTCTCGTGCATCGGCGTGCTGTATGACCGTCTGCATACCCGTCAGATCAAGGACTACGGCGGCGTCATCAATGTGATGCCGTGGTTCGGCTTCTTCTACGTGCTGTTCGCCATGGCCAACAGCGGCCTGCCGGGCACGAGCGGTTTCGTCGGCGAGTTCCAGGTGATCCTGGCCAGCTTCCAGGCCAACCCATGGATCGCGCTGTTCGCCGCCTTCACCCTGATCATCGGCGCGGCCTACACGCTGTACATGGTCAAGCGCGTGCTGTGGGGTGATATCCACAACCCGCACGTGGCCGAGATGAAGGACATCAACGGTCGCGAGTGGTTTGTACTTGGCGCGTTCGCCGCCGCCGTGCTGGCACTGGGCATCTGGCCGCAGCCGTTGATCCATCTGATGGATTCGTCGGTGACGCAGCTGGTGACGCAGCTTGGCAATCACAAGGTTTAAGCAGGACATGGGTGTGTCCACATATACGAAATGGGTCGCGTTGCCCCGCAGTGGCCGCCAGAGGGTAGGGCGCGGCGCCGGGCAGGGTGGTTCCCTGATCAAGTCGTGCACTGCCGTCTGGCGGCCACTGCGGGGCAACCCTTCGGGCCGGATCTGTTTGCCCGCAGTCCTGCGTCATCACTCGGTCGTGTATCGACATACACTTCCTCGTTCTTCCTGGTTCTGCGCGCAAACAGATGCCGGCGCGGCCCGTTTCGCATATGTGGACACACCCTGATGCCGAATTTCAATGACATTCTGATCCTGTTGCCGGAGCTGTATCTGGTGGTGGCGGCGTGCTTGCTGTTGCTGCTGGATGCCTTCATGAAGCCCGAGCAGCGTCCCATGCTGCATTGGCTTTCGGTCGCCGTGCTGCTGGTGGCCATTTATCTGGTGATCGCGGGCCAGCCCAGCCATGCTGTAACGGCCTTCAATGGCATGTTCGTGCGTGATGGCGTGGCGGAGATCCTCAAAGCCTTCGCACTGCTCACCACGGCGCTGGTGTTCATCTACGCAAAGCCCTATCTGATCGATCGCAAGTTGTTCGTTGGCGAGTTCTACACGCTGACCATCTTCGCGGTGATCGGCATCATGCTGCTGGTCTCGGCGGGCAACCTGCTGATGGTGTACCTGGGCCTGGAACTGCTGACGCTGTCGTCCTATGCACTGGTCGCGCTGAATCGCGACTCCGGTCTCTCGTCGGAAGCTGCGATCAAGTACTTCGTATTGGGCGCGCTGGCCTCGGGCATGCTGCTGTACGGCATGTCGATGGTGTATGGCGCCACCGGTACGCTGGATCTGGCGCATCTGCACGCAGCGGCCACGCATACGAGCATGCCGCAGCTGCTGATCTTCGGCCTGATCTTCATGGTCGTGGGCATTGCCTTCAAGCTTGGCGCCGCGCCGTTCCACATGTGGATTCCGGACGTTTACCAGGGCTCGCCGACGGCGGTGACGATCTTCATCGGTTCCGCGCCGAAGCTGGCTGCGTTTGGTATGGCGTATCGCCTGTTGGATTCGGGCCTAGGCGACCTGTCGCAGCATTGGCAGTTGATGCTGGCGGTGCTGGCGGTGCTGTCGCTGGCGATCGGTAACCTCGTCGCCATCGTGCAGAGCAACCTCAAGCGTCTGCTGGCGTACTCGACCATCTCGCACATGGGTTACCTGCTGCTGGGTCTGGTCAACGCAGGGCCGGAAGGCTATGCGGCCGCCTTGTTCTACGCGATCAGCTACGCGCTGATGAGTACCGCGGCCTTCGGTGTGATCCTGGCACTGGCGCGCGCGGGCTTCGAATGCGAAGAGATCGATGACCTAAAGGGCCTCAACCAGCGTTCGCCGTGGGCTGCGTTCCTGATGATGCTGGTGATGTTCTCGCTGGCTGGCGTGCCGCCGCTGTTTGGCTTCTTCGCCAAGCTGTTGGTGCTGCAGGCGGCGATCCACGCCGGCATGATGTGGCTGGCCATCGTTGGCGCGGTGTTCGCCATCATCGGCCTGTACTACTACCTGCGCGTGGTCAAGGTGATGTACTTCGACAAGCCCGTCGCCGGCACTGAAATTCGCCTGCAAAGCGATGTCTCGATACGTCTGGTGCTGTCGTTGAATGTGTTGGCCCTGCTCGTGCTGGGCGTTGGCTGGGGCCCGCTGTTCGGCTGGTGCCAGCGAGTGTTTGTCGGCTGATGCGCGTCGTGACGGTATTGCTCCGTCACGAAGGCGTCAGACGATTTTTTGAAAATATTCACGAAAAAGCTTGCAAGAATTCGGCCATCTCGTTAATATTCTCGGACTCTGATGCGGGGTGGAGCAGTCTGGCAGCTCGTCGGGCTCATAACCCGAAGGTCGCAGGTTCGAATCCTGCCCCCGCTACCAGATCTTTCTTAGAACAAGAAAGCCTCCTCGTGAGGCTTTTTTGTTGGGCGCAAGGAAGCGTCGCATATGCGTCACATGCTGCTTTGATGCTGTGTGAGCGGGTGCCCCGGAAAGAGTCTGGATGGGTCGGGACATCGGCGAGGACGCTCTATTTAAGAGCATGGAATGGGCCGCTTGAGCCCATTTTTTGTTTCTGGCGACGGTAACGATAGGCGAACTATGGATACGCAGGCATTAGCTCAACGCTTCAGTGAAGTTCTGGTCGATTTGGGGCTGGAATGTATTGGCGTGGAGTTCACCCCGTCGCAGGGGCAGAGTACTCTGCGGATCTACCTGGACGTGCTCGATCAAGGTGGCGAGAGCCGCGAAGTGGGCCTCGACGACTGCGAGACGGCCAGCCGCGAGCTGTCGGCGCTGCTGGACGTGGAGGACCCGATTCCGGGCCACTACGTGCTGGAGGTTTCTTCCCCGGGCATCGATCGCCCGCTGTTCACGGCGGCACAGTTTGCCAAGGTGACTGGCGCGGAAGTAAAGGTATTGCTGAAGGCACCGCTGGAAGGCCGCCGCCGTATGCGCGGCAAGGTGGTGTCGGTCGAGGGCGAGCGGATTTCACTGGAAGGTGAAGGCAAGACCTTCGAGTTCGAACATGACGCGGTGGAAAGCGCGCGCGTGGTACCGGATTGGGTGGCGCTCGGTTACGTGCCGCAGCCCAAGCCGGGCAAGAAGCCTACGAAGTAATCAATCGAAAGCGATCGGGCGCTGATGGCGTCTACGGAGTTGCTGCAATGAGCAAAGAACTTTTGCTGGTGGTTGACGCGGTTGCCAATGAAAAAGGCGTACCGCGCGAAGTGATTTTCCTGGCGATGGAAGCGGCTCTCGCTTCCGCCGCCAAAAAGCGTTACCCGGACGAAGATCCGGATATCCGCGTGTCCATCGATCGCCATACCGGTGACTATGAGACGTTCCGTCGCTGGGAAGTAATCGCAGACGACGGTGAGATGGAATCGCCGTTCCACCAGGTGCGTCTGATGGACGCCGTCGACGAGCGCGAGGATTCGCTGGTCGGCGAGTACATCGAGCAGCAGATCGAAAACGCCGAATTCGGCCGTATTGCCGCCCAGGCCGCCAAGCAGGTGATCGTGCAGCGCGTGCGCGAAGCCGAGCGCCAGCAGGTGGTCGATGCGTTCCAGGAGCGCGTGGGCGAGCTGGTCACCGGTATCGTCAAGCGCGTCGAGCGCGGCAATGTCTATCTGGACCTGGGCAGCAATGCCGAGGCCTTCATCCCGCGCGACAAGACGATTCCGCGCGAGTCGGCCCGCGTCGGTGACCGCGTCCGCGGCTACCTCTACGAAGTGCGTTCGGAAGCACGCGGTCCGCAGCTGTTCGTGTCGCGCGCCGCACCGGAATTCATGATCGAGCTGTTCAAGCTCGAAGTGCCGGAAGTCGGCCAGGGCCTCGTTGAAATCAAGGGCTGCGCACGCGATCCGGGCGACCGCGCCAAGATCGCGGTGGTCGCGCACGACACCCGCACGGATCCCATCGGCGCCTGCATCGGCATGCGCGGTTCGCGCGTCCAGGCTGTGTCCAACGAGCTCAATGGCGAGCGCGTCGACATCATCCTGTGGCATGAGAACCAGGCGCAGTACGTCATCAATGCGATGGCGCCGGCGGAAGTGCAGTCCATCATCATGGACGAGGAAAAGCATTCCATGGACATCGCCGTGGCCGAGGACAAGCTGTCCCAGGCTATCGGTCGCGGTGGCCAGAACGTGCGCCTCGCCAGCAAGCTCACCGGCTGGCAGCTCAACGTGATGACGCAGGACCAGGTCGCCGCCAAGAGCGAGGCCGAGCAGGAATCCGCCCGCCAGCTGTTCATGGACAAGCTGGAAGTGGACCAGGAGATCGCCAACATCCTCGTTCAGGAAGGCTTCTCCAGTGTCGAAGAAATCGCCTATGTCCCCAGCGCCGAGCTGCTGGCCGTGGAAGGCTTCGACGAGGACATCGTCGAGGAACTCCGCGCCCGTGCCCGCGACGCGCTGCTGACCGAGGCACTGGCCGTGGAAGAGGGCATCGACGAACATCAGCCTTCGGGCGAGCTGCTCGCGCTGCCAGGCATGGACGAGGCCACGGCGTACGCGCTGGCTTCGCGTGAAGTGGTGACGGTGGACGATCTGGCCGATCTGGCGGTTGACGACCTGATCGATATTGAAGGCATGGACGAAGATCGCGCCGCGGCGCTGATCATGGCTGCACGCGCGCCGATGATCGCGCGTCTGGAGAAAGGTGGCTAACCGCGGACGGCAGCGCCCTGGAGGGGCGCGCCGAGGAGAGCTGAAAGGCTCTCCACCAGGGATGGGGGTGGACGTGCAGGCTAGGCCGCACGGACTTAGCGCGGGAACGGCGGAGAAAGAACACGATGTCGGACGTTACAATTAAGCAACTCGCCAAGGTACTTGGCATGCCGGTAGACAAGCTGCTTGGACAGCTTGGCGAGGCCGGTATGAAATTCTCCGATCCGGAGCAGATCATCAGCAGCACCGAAAAGGTGAAGCTGCTCGGATTCCTTCGCCGTACGCATGGCAAGAGCGAAGTCGCCACGACTGAGGCGGAAGACAGCTCGCCGCGGCAGATCACGCTCAAGCGCCGCAAGGTCAGCGAACTCAAGGTCGCTACCCCGGGTGCCCGTGGTGCGACCGCCGCCAAGACGGTCAACGTCGAAGTGCGCGCCAAGCGTACCTACGTCAAGCGCAGCGTCATCGCCGAAGAGGCCAATGGTGACGTTGAGCGCGAGGACGCCGTGCGCAAGCTGCAGGAATCACAGCAGCAGCGCGAGCACGAAGAAGCCGAGCGCGCCGATGCCGATCGCCAGCGCCACGAAGAGGCCCAACTGCGCGCCGAGGAAGCCCAGCGCCAGCGGGAGGCCGAGGAAGAGCAGCGCCGCCAGCAGGCGGAGGCCGAGGCGGCTGCGCATGCCAAGGCGCAGCAAGCAGCCCAGGCCGGTCAGGTCGAAGCGCCTGCTGCGGAGCCTGTGGTTGCCCCGGTGGTCGCCGAATCGAGTCAGAAGGCTCCGGTCGAGAAGGCTCCGGCCGTCGAGGCCGCCCAGCCGCCGCAGCGCGTCGATCACAGCGTGTTCGGCATGATCGTGCCGACCATTCATGAGCCGCGCCGCCGTGAAAAGAAGGTCGTGATCACGCCAGCCCCGGTGGTTGCGCCTGTGCGTCCGGCGGCACCTGCCGCTGCAGCGCCGGCTGCATCGACTGGCGCGCCTCATCGCGCTGGCGGCAATGCCCCGGCGAATGCCGGCGCCAGCGCCCCCAACGCGAACGCCAATGCCAACAAGCCACGGCATGGGCGCGATCGCGACGAAGGCCCGGGTGGCAAGCGTTTCGCCGGTGGCGAACTGCATTTGAGCGACGCCGATCGTGCCCGCCGCTCCAACAAGCGTGGCAAGCCCGGCAAGGGTTCGGGTCGTGAAGCGTCGCGTGGCGGTTCGTCCGCTGCTGCCGGTACCCACGGCTTCTCCCGCCCGACCGCACCGGTGGTGCGCGAAGTCGTGGTGGGTGACAACAATGTGGTCGCCGACCTTGCCCAGAAGATGGCGGTCAAGGGTTCGGAAGTGGTCAAGGCCCTGTTCAAGATGGGCGTCATGGCCACCATCAACCAGACCATCGACCACGACACCGCGGTGCTGGTGATCGAAGAACTGGGCCACACGCCGGTTGCCGCCAGCGAAAACAACGCTGAGGCCACCTTGGCCGCTCACACGCAGAGCGCGGAGCTCGACGGCGAGAAGAAGCCGCGCCCGCCGGTGGTCACCATCATGGGCCACGTCGACCACGGCAAGACCTCGCTGCTGGATTACATCCGTCGCACCAAGGTCGCCTCAGGCGAAGCGGGCGGCATTACCCAGCACATTGGCGCGTACCACGTGGAAACGCCCAAGGGCGTCATCACCTTCCTGGATACCCCGGGCCACGCAGCGTTTACCTCGATGCGTGCACGCGGCGCCCAGTCCACCGATATCGTGGTGCTGGTGGTTGCGGCGGATGACGGTGTGATGCCGCAGACGGCGGAAGCCGTGCAGCATGCACGCGCCGCCAAGGTGCCGCTCATCGTCGCGCTCAACAAGATGGACAAGTCCGACGCCAATCCGGACCACGTCAAGCAGGGCCTGGGCAATCTGGAAGTGATTCCGGAAGAGTGGGGTGGCGACACCCCGTTCGTGCCGGTGTCGGCGAAGACCGGCATGGGTATCGAGGCGCTGCTCGACGCCATTTCGGTGCAGGCCGAAGTGATGGAATTGAAGGCGGTCGAGGACGGCCCGGCATCCGGCGTGGTGATCGAATCCAGCCTGGATCGCGGTCGCGGTCCGGTGGCTACCGTGCTGGTACAGCAGGGCACGCTCAAGCGTGGCGACTTCGTCGTGTGCGGTATCGAATACGGCCGCATGCGTGCGCTGATCGACGAGAGCGGCAAGCAGGTGCAGGAAGCCGGCCCGTCGATTCCGGTGCAGGTGCTGGGTCTTTCCGGCGTGCCGGAATCGGGCGATGACTTCGTGGTGGTGGCAGACGAGCGCCTCGCCCGCGAAGTGGCCGCCGAGCGTCACCTCAAGCGTCGCGAGACCCGCATGGTCAGCAAGGCCAACCGCCTTGAGGACATCATGGCCCAGATGAGTCAGGGTGTTGAGCAGCAGACGCTCAATATCCTGGTGAAGGCCGACGTGCAGGGTTCGGTGCAGGCACTGCGCGAGTCGCTCAGCCAGATCGGCAACGAGAACGTGAAGGTCAACGTGATCGCGGCGGGTGTGGGCGGTATCACCGAGTCCGATGCCACGCTGGCAGCGGCTTCCAAGGCGCTGGTCATCGGCTTCAACGTGCGTGCCGATGCGTCGGCCCGCAAGGTGATCGATACCTCCGGTCTGGACGTGCGCTACTTCTCGATCATTTACGACGTGATCGACCAGGTGAAGCAGGCGGCTTCCGGCCTTCTGGGCAAGGAAGTGCGCGAAGAGATCATCGGTGTGGCGCAGGTTCGCGAAGTGTTCCGCAGCTCCAAGTTTGGTGCGGTCGCTGGCTGCATGATCATCGAAGGCACGGTCAAGCGCAGCAAGCCGATCCGCGTGTTGCGCGACAACACCGTGATCTTCCAGGGCGAACTGGAATCGCTGCGCCGCTTCAAGGAACTGGTCGACGAAGTGCGTAACGGCATGGAGTGCGGTATCGCCGTTAAGCAGTACAACGACGTCAAGGTCGGCGACCAGATCGAATGCTTCGAGCGCATCGAGGTGGCCCGCACGCTGTAAGCGTCGTCGACCTGCCAAGCGGTGGGCCGGTAACCTTCAGTAGTGTTTTCCCAGGCGGGCGGTGTGGATATCCACATCGCTCGCTTTGTTTCAGGGCTGGCCGCCTCGGTTGGTCCTTGGTTTAAAGGAGAGGCGTCATGCCTTCACGCGATTTCAAGCGTACCGACCGCGTCGGCGCAGAGCTGCGCCGCGAACTCGGCCTGCTGGTCCATGCCGCCGTACGCGATCATGGCCTGCCTTCGGTCAGTGTGTCGGACGTGGAAGTCACCCGCGATCTCGACTGGGCCACCGTGTGGGTCACCGCCTTGCAGCCGGAGCGTTCCGCCGAAGCCATGAAGGCGCTGAAGGAGCTGGCCATCGAATTTCGCCGCTCGCTGTCGCGCAGCATGCGCCTTCGCCGAGTGCCCGAATTGCGCTTCAAGTATGACGACTCGGTCGACAAGGGCGAGCGCATCGATAGCCTGCTGCGGCAGGAAAGCGAGCGCGCTAGCGGCACGGGCGAGGAAAGTGCCGAGGACGAATGAGCCGAGGACGAGTAAAAGGCGTACGTTTCCGTGAGCTGCACGGCATCGTGCTGCTGGACAAGCCGCTCGGCCTGAGCTCCAACCAGGCGCTGCAGGCTGTGCGCAAAGGTGTTTTTCGGGCGGAGAAGGGCGGCCATACGGGCGCGCTCGATCCACTGGCCAGCGGCTTGTTGCCACTGTGCTTCGGCGAGGCGACCAAGATCGCCGGCATGCTGCTGGGCTCGCGCAAGGCCTATCTGGCCGAGTGCCGTTTAGGCGTCACGACCACCACGGCGGACCTTGAGGGCGAGATCGTTCTTGAGCGGCCGGTACCTGAGTTGACCGACGACGCCATCGAGCGGGCTCTGGCCAAATTGCGTGGCTGCATCACCCAGGTGCCCCCGGCGTATTCAGCCATCAAGCAGGATGGCGAGCGGCTTTACGTCAAGGCGCGGCGAGGCGAGGCGGTGGACATCCCGTCACGCGAAGTCGAGGTCTATCGGCTTGATCTCGTGACACGTACCGAAAACAGCCTTACCTTGTACGTGGAGTGCGGTTCGGGCACCTATGTACGCAGCCTGGCCGTGGATCTGGGCGAGGACCTGGGCTGTGGCGCTCATCTCGTGGCATTGCGCCGCTTGTGGGTGGAACCGTTCAGGGAGCCTGCCATGGTGACGCTGGATCAGCTGCAGGCTGCCGCGGCACAGGGCGATGAGGCCCTGCTCCCCCTGTTGTTACCCGTTTCGGCCGGTTTGGCTGGGCTGCCGGCGCTGCATCTGGATGCCGATCTCACGGTTGCCGTCTCACAGGGGCAGCAGATTCCGTTGGATCCGTCGATGACAGGGCAGCTTGCGGTCTACGCGGAGGACGGGCGCCTGCTGGTCCTGGGCGAGGCGGTGGACGGAAAGCTGCGCATTGTGCGTGGTTTCAACCTGCCGTGGGTAGGCACCATTAACAACCAACTATGACGGTCTTGTTGTCATAGGGCTCCGGTCGTTACAATACGGAGCTTGTTTAAGACTTTTCATTCATCAAGGCGAAGCTTGCGCAACGTCATCATGTGACGTTGCGCAAGCTTCGCATCCGCTTTTAAGGAAGAGATACTCATGTCCCTCACCGTTGAACAGACCAGCAAGATCATTGCTGATTTCGGCCGCGTGCCGAATGACACCGGCTCCCCGGAAGTCCAGGTTGCCCTGCTGTCGGCCCGTATTGACCACCTCACCGGTCATTTCAAAGAGCACAAGCAGGATCATCATTCCCGCCGTGGCCTGCTGCAGTTGGTAAACCGCCGCAAGAGCCTGCTTTCGTACCTCAAAGATCGCGACCTGGCTCGCTATCAGACCCTGATTGAGCGCCTCGGCCTGCGCCGTTAAGTTGATATTTGCGTTCATGCTTGAACGCGAAGATCACGAAGTGGCCATTCATGGCCACACTTCCCAATTCAGGACAAGACCGTGGCGAAAGTAACCAAGTCATTCCAGTACGGTAATCACGAAGTCACACTGGAGACGGGCGAAATCGCCCGCCAAGCTTCCGGTGCCGTTATGGTCAGCATGGGCGGCACCGTGGTGCTCGTCACTGTGGTAGCTGCATCCAAGGCGAAAGAGGGGCAGGATTTCTTCCCCCTCACCGTTGACTACGTCGAGAAGTTCTACTCCGCTGGTCGTATCCCGGGCGGCTTCTTCAAGCGCGAAGGCCGTCCGACCGAGAAGGAGACGCTCACCTCGCGTCTGATCGATCGCCCGGTGCGTCCGCTGTTCCCGGAAGAGTTCAAGAACGAAGTGCAGGTCATCGCACAGGTCGTCTCGTTGAATCCCGAGATCGACGGTGACGTTCCGGCCATGCTGGGTGCTTCCGCTGCGCTTAGCCTCGCCGGTATCCCGTTCAAGGGCCCGATCGCTGCTGCCCGCGTCGGTTACGTCGATGGCAAGTATCTGCTGAACCCGACCGCCACCGAGTTGAAGACCTCGGCGCTGGATCTGGTCGTTGCCGGTACCTCCAACGCCGTGCTGATGGTGGAATCCGAAGCCAAGCTGCTGTCCGAAGACGTCATGCTCGGCGCGGTGGTGTTCGGTCACCAGCAGATGCAGACCGCGATCCGCGCGATCGCCGAGCTCGCCAGCGAAGCGGCCAAGCCGTCGTGGGACTGGCAGCCGCCGGCCCGTAACGAGTCGCTGATTGCTTCGCTCAAGGGCGCCGTCGGCAGCAAGCTGGAAGAGGCTTTCCAGGTGCGCGACAAGCTGCAGCGCCGCGACGCGATCTCCGCGATCAAGTCCGACGTGCTCGAGTCGCTGAAGGGCGAAGCCGAGCAGAAGGGCTGGGAGAAGGCCGACCTGGCGAAGGAATTCGCCGAGCTCGAGTACCACACCATGCGCGACAGCGTGCTGAAGACCAAGGTGCGCATCGACGGTCGTAACCTGGACGACGTTCGCCCGATCACCGTGCGCGTCGGCGTGTTGCCGCGTACCCACGGTTCGGCGCTGTTCACCCGCGGTGAAACGCAGGCGCTGGTCGTGACCACGCTCGGCACCACCCGCGATGCACAGATCATCGACGCGCCGGAAGGCGAGTCGAAGGACGCCTTCCTGTTCCATTACAACTTCCCTCCGTTCTCGGTGGGTGAAGCTGGCCGCTTCGGCGCGCCGAAGCGTCGCGAAATCGGCCATGGCCGTCTCGCCAAGCGCGGCGTGCAGGCGGTGAAGCCGACGATCGAGGAATTCCCGTACGTGATCCGCGTGGTCTCCGAGATCACCGAGTCCAACGGTTCCTCGTCGATGGCGTCGGTCTGCGGTTCCTCGCTGGCCATGATGGACGCGGGCGTGCCGCTGAAGTCGCCGGTGGCCGGTATCGCCATGGGCCTGGTCAAGGAAGGCAACGACTTCGTCGTGCTGTCCGACATCCTGGGTGATGAAGATCACCTGGGCGACATGGACTTCAAGGTGGCCGGTAGCGCCGACGGTATCTCCGCGCTGCAGATGGACATCAAGATCGACGGTATCACCGAAGAAATCATGCGTACCGCGCTGGCCCAGGCCAAGCAGGGTCGCCTGCATATCCTCGGCGAGATGGCCAAGGTCATCACCACCGCCCGTTCGGAGATGAGCGAGTACGCCCCGCGCCTGCTCACCATCAAGATCCATCCGGACAAGATCCGCGAAGTCATCGGCAAGGGCGGCGCCACCATCCGCTCCATCACCGAAGAGACCGGCACCACGATCGACATTACCGATGACGGCACCGTGGTCATCGCTTCGGTCAATCGTGAGGCGGCCAACGCCGCCAAGGCCCGCATCGAGCAGATCGTGTCCGACGTCGAGCCGGGCCGCATCTACGAGGGCAAGGTCGCCAAGTTGATGGACTTTGGTGCGTTCGTCACCATCATGCCGGGCAAGGACGGCCTCGTGCACGTCTCGCAGATTTCCAGCGAGCGCGTCGAGAAGGTCTCCGACAAGCTGAAGGAAGGCGATATCGTCAAGGTCAAGGTGCTGGAAGTGGACAAGCAGGGCCGTATCCGCCTGTCCATGAAGGCCGTGGCCGAGGACGAAGGCGCCAACGCCTGAGTCCGCCGTAAGGCAGGACCCTGCAAAAGCCCGGCAGACGCCGGGCTTTTGCTTTTTGGGTGGATGGGTTTTCGAGACCATGGTCCCCGCGACGCGGTCGTCATCCCAGCGCGAAGTTGGCAGCGTCGCTGGGATGACGGTGAGGTGAGGCTGGTGCACCGCCATGGCATGACTGGATATGCCCGGGGGCACCGGCACCTGAAGCCGCTCCCGCCCAAGGTTTTTTTTGCGTCCGCTGTCACGAGCATTTGCTACGATGCCCGGCATGCAACGAGGATGCGGGTATGGCCGACCAGGCAAGTGATTTGTTGAAGGATTACCAGGCGATGGCAAAGCAATCCTGGGACTCCTGGACTCGATACCTGCAGCAGCAAATGGGTGGAACGTCACCTTTTGCGCATGCCGCGTCCATGCCGCACGTCGGCAGCGGCGATGATTTGCTCGCCCGCAGCATGGCCGCCCTCAAGGGTTACGGTGAATGGCTGCAAGGGGCGGCCAGCAGCGGCCTGGGGCAGGGGGGCGGCGACTGGCAGCAGTCGCTGAATCAGATGTTCGCCGGTCTTGGCGGCCAGCCGTTCGCCCATGCGTTCGCCAGTATCGATAGCGAGTCGGCTCGCAGCTTCACCCAGCTTTGGCAGTCCTGGCTGCAGGCGACTCAGGCCGGCGCGGGAGGCCATGCCTTCGACGTCGAACATATGGCCGCCTTCGGCTATACGCGCGAGCGTCAGCTACACCAGCAAGCCATGGCCGCGGCGATGCGCGACTATCTCGAATGGGCCGGCAAGTACCAGGCCCTGATCCAGCGCGCCAATACCGAAGGCCTCGAGCGTTTGAAGGTCAAGCTTGCCGATCTCGGCGATTCGAAGCAGCAGGTCGACTCCCTCAAGGCGCTCTATGACCTGTGGGTCGATGGTGCGGAAGAAGCCTATGCCGCAGATCGCACTGTCGGACGAGTTCCGTCACGTCTACGGGTCGATGACCAATGCACAGAGTCGCCTGCGTCTGTTGCAGCAGGAACAGCTCGATGCTCTTTGCCGCGAGCTGGGCATGCCCACGCGCAGTGAGGTCACTGCCCTGGGCAAGCGTCTGCAGGAGCTGCGCCGCGAAGTGCGTGCCACTTCGTCGACCGCCGGGTCCGATGAAGTCTCCGCATTGCGCGCCGAAGTCGCCGCGCTGAAGCGTCAACTCGCTGACAAGCCCGCAGCGGAAAAAATCGTCGCCAAGAAGCCTGTCGCAAAGAAGTCTCCGGCGCGTAGCAGCAAGCGCAGCTCCGAGGACGAGGTTGTCCGTCGCAGCAAGCCAGCCGCGGCGGTCGTTGCCCGCAAGTCCGTCGTGCGCGGCGCCACGCGCACGCGCAAGTAAGGAGTGTCCATGTTTCCTCCCGTACGCCTCGACCCCGCCGCGCTGATGGGCGAAATCTCGGCCTTCCAGCGCAAGCTAAGCGCTGGCCTGGGCAATCTCGCGCACCAGCAAGAGCCCGAATACGCCAATACGCCGCGTGAAGCCGTGTACCGTGAAGACAAACTCACGGTCTGGCACATGAAGGGGCAGGGCAAGCCAACGGCAAAGACACCGACGCTGATCGTCTATGCGCTGGTCAACACAGTGTGGATGACTGACCTGCAGGCCGACCGATCGCTGGTGCGCAACCTGCTCGAGCAGGGCGAGGACATTTATCTGCTCGACTGGGGTTATCCCGACGCTGCCGATCGCTGGCTGGGTCTGGATGACTACATCAATGGATATCTCGATCGCTGCGTCGATGCCGTGCGCAAGCATGCTGCCGTCGGCGCAGTGAACTTGCTCGGTATTTGCCAGGGTGGCACGTTCTCGCTGTGCTACGCGGCGATTCAGCCGGAGAAGGTCAAGAACCTCGTCACCATGGTGACACCGGTGGATTTCCAGACGCCGGACAACATGCTGTCGCATTGGTCGCGCGAGCTGGATGTGGACCTGTTCGTCGACACCATGGGTAATATCCCGGCTGAGCTGCTCAACTGGGTTTACTTGACGCTCAAGCCGGTTCGATTGAACCAGCAAAAATACGTCGGCCTCGTCGATGTGCTCGACAACCCGAAAGAGCTGACGAATTTCCTGCGCATGGAACGATGGATCTTCGATTCTCCGGATCAGGCAGGCGAGGCGTTTCGCGAATTCATCAAGGACTTCTATCAGCAGAACAAGCTGATCAAGGGTGAAGTGGTCATTGGCGGCAAGCCGGTGGATCTTGGCCTGATCACCCAGCCGGTACTGAATATCTTTGCCGAGCAGGATCACCTCGTGCCGCCGGATGCATCGCGCGCACTGGGCCGCCATGTCGGATCGACCGATTACACCCAGCTTGCTTTCAAGGGCGGGCACATCGGTATCTACGTGTCCGGGCGTGCGCAGCGCGAAGTGCCCCCAGCGATCCATCAATGGCTCAGTACACGAAACTGAAGCATCTTCACGAGAACTGAGTGGCTATGGACAAGCGCCTTTATCGTTCACGCAGCGACAGGAAGATTGCGGGTGTCTGCGGCGGTATCGCCGAACACTTTGGCTGGGACCCCACGCTTGTTCGCCTCGGCTGGGTCCTGCTCACTCTGATGGGTGGCTCCGGTGTTTTGATCTATCTGATTCTTTGGCTGGTCATGCCTGAAGCACCCTGACTACAGCAGTGTTTGCGCGACCGCTTTTCGTTAGACCGTTTTTCGTTTGCATCGAGTAGCAAGACATATGGATTACGACCGTTACGACCGCATCCGCGCCGTGCAATGGCAAGGCGATCATCTGCGCCTGCTGGATCAGCGTTTGCTGCCCCAGGAAGAGCGCTGGATCGACTGCGCCACCGCCGCCCAGGTGACCCAGGCGATCAAGGATCTGGCCGTCCGCGGCGCGCCCGCGATCGGCATCGCAGCAGCCTGGGGCGTGGTGCTTGCGGCCAAGCAGGGCGAGTCGCTCGATGCCGTGTTGGCGATGTTGCGCGCTGCGCGTCCCACCGCGGTCAACCTGATGTGGGCGCTGGATCGCATGAAGGCGCGTATCGCCGCCGGCGCCGATGCGGCGGCGCTGGAACGCGAGGCGCAGGCGATCCAGGATGAGGACCTTGCCGCCAACCGCCATATGGGCGAACTGGGTGCCGCCTTGATTGCCCCGCAATCGGGCGTGCTCACGCACTGCAATACCGGCTCATTGGCCACGGCGGGTTACGGCACGGCGCTGGGCGTCATTCGTGCGGGTGTGGCGGGTGGTCGAATCGAGCGGGTTTTCGCCGGCGAGACGCGTCCCTGGCAGCAGGGCGCGCGCTTGACCATGTGGGAATTGGTGCGCGATGGGATTCCGGCCAAGCTCATCGCCGATTCTGCCGCCTCGCATCTGATGCGTTCCGGCGCGGTGCAGTGGGTGATCGTCGGTGCCGATCGCATTGCCGCCAACGGTGATACCGCCAACAAGATCGGCACCTATCAGCTGGCCATCGCGGCACGCCATCACGGCGTGAAGTTCATGGTGGTCGCGCCGTCATCGACGGTGGATATGGCAACCGCGTCGGGCGAGGAGATCGAGATCGAGTTGCGTGACGCGGCCGAACTGCTGTCCGTGGCCGGACGTCGCACCGTGGTCGACGGCGCCGAGGCGTGGAATCCCGTGTTCGACGTGACGCCGGCGGAACTGATCGATGCCATCGTTACCGAGCGTGGTGTTATCGAACGCCCGAACACGCTCGCCATGCAGGCGTTGTTCGGTCGATGAGTCTGCGGCGCCAGGTTTTGATGTTCACCGTAGGCGGGGCGATCGGCTTGGTGGTCGATGCCGGTGGCGTGCAGGCGCTGGTGAGCTTTGCGCACTGGAATCCGTACTTCGCGCGCCTGCTTTCCTTCCTGGCGGCGGCCACCGCCACCTGGTTGTGGAACCGTCGTTACACGTTCGCGCAGCGCAGCAGCGGCCGCTCTTTGTATGCCGAGTGGCTGCACTGGATCGCCTTGATGAGCGTGGGCGCGGTAGTCAATTACGGCGCTTATGCGGCGATTCTGTTGGCTTATCCACCGCTGGTCCGCTGGCCAGCGGTTGCCGTAGCGGCGAGTTCGGCGACGGCCGCCTTGGTCAATTTCGCGACAGCCCGCGGCGTGCTTTTCAAAGGCGCTAAGACGCCAACGTAAGTCATTGATTCATAACGTGAAAATACTGTGAATCTGACGACAAACGTGTTACACTTCTGAGGTTGCCTCCAAGGTCGCTGACGCACACGCATGAGGCGTGTGCAGGGCGACCTTTCTCATCATCACGGAAGCCGATTGATGGCAGAACTCGCCAAAGAAGTCATTCGCGTCAATATCGAAGACGAGATGCGTCAGAGCTATCTCGATTACGCCATGAGCGTGATCGTGGGACGCGCCCTCCCTGATGTTCGCGATGGTCTCAAGCCGGTCCATCGCCGCGTGCTGTTCGCCATGAACGAACTGGGCAACGCCTGGAACAAGGCTTACAAGAAATCGGCCCGCGTGGTCGGTGACGTGATCGGTAAATACCACCCGCATGGCGACGCGTCGGTCTACGACGCGATCGTGCGCATGGCGCAGCCGTTCTCGTTGCGCTACATGCTGGTCGACGGCCAGGGTAACTTCGGTTCGGTCGACGGCGACAACGCCGCCGCCATGCGTTACACCGAGGTGCGCATGTCGCGCCTCACGCAGGAGCTGTTGGCCGATATCGACAAGGACACCGTCGATTTCGGTCCCAACTACGACGAAAGCGAACACGAGCCGCTGGTGCTGCCCACGCGCGTGCCGAACCTGTTGATCAACGGTTCGGCCGGTATCGCCGTGGGCATGGCGACCAATGTGCCGCCGCACAACCTCACCGAAGTCGTCGCCGCGACGATCGGCCTGATCGACGATCCGACGTTGTCGATCGACGACCTGATGCAGTACATCCCGGGTCCGGATTTCCCGACCGCGGGCATCATCAACGGTTCCTCCGGCATCATCGAGGCCTACCGTACCGGCCGTGGCCGCATCCTGGTGCGTGCACGTACGGAGATCGAGACCGAGCCGAACGGTCGCGAGACGATCCTCATCCACGAGCTGCCTTACCAGGTGAACAAGGCTCGCTTGATCGAGAAGATCGCCGAGCTGGTCAAGGAAAAGAAGCTCGAAGGCATCAGCGAACTGCGCGATGAGTCCGACAAGGACGGCATGCGCGTGGTCATCGAAATCCGCCGCGATTCGATGGCGGACGTGGTGCTGAACAACCTGTTCCAGCAGACCCAGCTGCAGGTCACGTTCGGCATCAACATGGTCGCGCTGTTCGACGGCCAGCCGCGTCTGCTCAACCTCAAGGACATCCTCGAGGCGTTCATCCGTCATCGTCGCGAGGTCGTGACGCGCCGCACGATCTTCGATCTGCGCAAGGCACGTGCTCGCGCGCATATCCTGGAAGGTCTCACCGTCGCGCTCGCCAACATCGACGAGATGATCGAGCTGATCCGCACCTCGGCGTCGCCGCAGGAAGCCCGCGAGCGCATGCTTGCGCGCAAGTGGCAGCCGGGCATGGTGAGTGCGCTGTTGGGTGCCGCCGGTGCCGAAGCCTCGCGTCCGGAAGACATGGACCCGCGCGATGGACTCAAGAGCGACGGCTATCAGTTGTCCGAAGTGCAGGCCCAGGAAATCCTGGCCATGCGCTTGCACCGCCTCACCGGCTTGGAACAGGACAAGCTCTCCGACGAATATCGCCAGATCCTCGAGGCCATTCGTGGTTTGATCGAGATTCTTGAAGATCCTGCGCGTCTGCTCGCGGTGATCCGCGACGAGCTTCAGGTGATCAAGGACGAGTTTGGCGATGAGCGTCGCACCGAGATCCAGCATTCGCAGGAAGATCTCAACGTCCTCGACCTGATCGCGCCGGAAGATGTGGTCGTCACGCTGTCGCACACGGGTTACGTGAAGCGCCAGCCGGCCAGCACCTATCGCGCACAGCGTCGCGGTGGCAAGGGACGTTCGGCCTCCGCACTGAAGGAAGAGGATTTCGTCGAGCAGTTGTGGGTGGTCAATACGCATGACACCTTGCTGGCGTTTACCAGCATTGGTCGCGTGTACTGGCTCAAGGTGTACCAGATTGCCGGAGTCTGGCCCGAACGCGCGCGGCAAGCCGATGGTGAACCTGCTGCCGCTGGGCGAGGGCGAAAAGGTGCAGGCCGTGCTGCCGGTGCGCGAGTACACCGAGGATCGTTTCGTGTTCTTCGCCACCAAGCAAGGCACGGTCAAGAAGACGCCGCTCACCGAGTTCGCGTTCCAGCTGCAAAAAGGCAAGATCGCGATCAATCTCGATGAGGGCGATGCGCTGGTCGACGTGCAGAGCTCACTGACGGCAACAGCGATGTCCTGCTGTTCGCATCCAACGGCAAGACGGTGCGCTTCGACGAGATCGGAAGTGCGCTCGATGGGTCGCACCGCCACCGGCGTGCGCGGCATGAAGCTGGCCGAAGACGCGAGCGTGGTCTCGCTGATCGTGGCGGCCGAGGGCGACATCCTCACCGCGACCGAACGCGGCTACGGCAAGCGCACCGTGCTCGACGAGTTCCCGAAGAAGGGCCGTGGCACGCAGGGCGTGATCGGCATCCAGTGCTCGGAGCGCAACGGCGCCCTGGTGGCCGCCACGCAGGTCGACTGAAGCCCACGAGCTGATGCTGATTTCCGATCAGGGCACGCTGGTACGTACGCGCGTGGCGGAAATCTCGCAGCTCAGCCGCAACACTCAGGGCGTCACCTTGATCCGTCTGCCCGCCGAGGAAACGCTGGTGAGCGTCGTGCGTCTCGATGCGGAAGTCGAGAACGGCGAAGGCGAGGAAGGGGCGGCTGAACCCACGGTCGATACGCCCGACAGCGCCGAATAATTCGCTGCTGCCATGAAACGAAAAACCCCGGCCTGGCCGGGGTTTTTTTGTTCGCGTTATGCCGTCGCTGCATTTGGGCAGAGCCAGAACGGCCCTATGATTTTCATGGAAGCGTCCGGAGCGGGAGGGCTGCCAGGCGAATGGCAGCCCTTGCACGACCTCGTGCGGGAATCAGCCGATGGCTTCGAGCATCGCCTCAGCCGTCGACACGCGAAACTCGCCGGGCGCCTCGACCTGCAGCTGCTTCACCACGCCGTTTTCGGCGTACAACGCGAAGCGCTTGGCACGGAGGCCCATGCCATAGGCGCTGCCATCCAGCTCCAGGCCCAGCGCGCGAGTAAAGCCGCCGTTGCCGTCGGCGAGCATCAGCAGTTCGTGCGGTACCTGTTGCGAGCCAGCCCATGCCTGCATCACATAGGCATCGTTGACGGCCAGGCACATCACATCGATGCCGCGCGCCTGGAACGTCGCGAAGTGCTGCACGTAGCCGGGTAAATGGCGGTTGGAACAGGTGGGGGTGAATGCCCCAGGCACGGCAAACATCACCACTTTGCGCCCGGCAAACAGTGGGCCTGTCTGGGTTTGGGTGATCTCGGCACCGATGGCGCGGATCTCGACGTCGGGCAGCGAATCGCCCACTTGGATGCTCATGGCTGGAGGCCTGTGGCGTTGGGAGGAGGAACCGGATGCTAGCGCCAGGCGGGGTGGCTTGTCGCCTTGAATCACGTTGTTTTCGCACCCATTTCGCGATACAGAGGGTGGCGATACGTCGCTGCGTATGAGCGTTATTGGATTGGGCGGATCTTGCCTTGCTGGCGGATTCGCGGGGCACGATGTTTTCCCGCGTGTCCGAGTGAGCAGGTTTCCGCCGGGGAGTGGCAGTGGAATTCAAAGATTATTACGACATTCTTGGCGTAAAGCCGGAGGCTACGGAGGCTGAGATCAAGGCCGCCTACCGCAAGCTGGCGCGCAAATACCATCCGGACAAGAACAAGGACGCCGGGGCGGAGGATAAATTCAAGGCCATCAACGAAGCCAACGAAGTGCTCCGCGACAAGGAAAAGCGTCGCGCTTATGACGAGCTGCGTGCTGGCGGTTATCGGAGTGGCGAGCAGTTTCGCCCTCCGCCGGGCTGGGGACAGAGTCACGGCTTCGACTTCGGTGGCGATGGCGGTGGCGGTGGCGACTTCAGCGATTTCTTCGAGAGCCTGTTCGGACGTGGCGGTGCCGGTCCACGCGCTGGTGCGCCGCGCGCGCGTCGTGGCGGTGACGTGCATGCACACGTGCAGATCGACCTGCAGACCGCCTTTGATGGTGGACGTACGCGGTTAGCCTTGCAGGATTCCAGCGGCGGTGAGCGCGTGCTCGAAGTGAAGATTCCTGCAGGTATCCAGCCAGGCCAGGTGATCCGCTTGGCCGGTCAGGGTCATGCCGGCATGGGTGGCGCGCCCAACGGCGACTTGCTGCTGGAAGTGGGTATTCGGGACGACGCGCGCTTCCGTCTCGATGGCCGCAATGTATTGCATGTGCTGCCAATTGCGCCGTGGGAGGCAGCCCTGGGGGCTACGCTGCCGGTGCCGACCTTGGCGGGCACGGTGGACCTGCGCATTCCGGCGGGATCCCAGTCGGGGCGCAAGCTGCGACTCAAGGGGCGTGGCCTGCCGGGTGCGCATCCGGGCGATCAACTGGTCGAGCTGTCGATCCGCGCGCCTTTGGCGGATAGCGATGCTCAGCGTTCGGCCTATGAATCCCTGCGCGATCAATTTCCCGATTACGATCCACGGCATTGATCTGTCTGCGAGGCAAAAAGAACGGCGCCAAAAGCGCCGTTCTTTTTTGAGCTGTCGTCCGTCAAGCGGGCAAGAGCTCCTTGAGCGTCGTCACCAGTTCCTCTTCCTTGATGGGCTTGGTCACGTAGGCTTTCGCACCCTGGCGCAGCCCCCATACCTTGTCGGTTTCCTGGTCCTTGGTGGTAATCAGCACGACCGGGATATGCGAGGTATCCGGGTCCTTGCTGATCGTGCGGGTTGCCTGGAAACCGTTGAGGTTCGGCATGACCACATCCATCAGGATCAGGTCGGGACGCTCACGCTTGGCCGCTTCCACACCCGCAGCGCCGTCCTCGGCGGTAAGGACCTCATGCCCGAGCTTCTCGACGATGCGCTTGATGCCCAGCAACTGCGACGGCGAATCGTCGACGATCAGGATGCGTGCCATAAGGTGATATTCCCCTTGTTGTTTCGATGGATTCTAAGACGCTGTCGTGGAGCTTCCAAGCGCGATCGTCAGGTCGCTTGGCGAATTTGCACCAGAGTACGCCCAAAGGATTCGCCAGCGAGCATGCGGCCGAACACTTCCGGCAGTTGGTCGAGCGACACCTCCCGCGTGGCGATGCGCTCAAGATGCTGCGGCTTCCAGTCACTGGCCAGGTGTTCCCAGACGCGATCACGGATGTCGCGGGCGGTACCGGCAGACGCAATGCCGAGCAGGCTGGCGCCGCGAATGATGAAGGGCATCACCGTACTTTCGAGGCCGATGCCGCCGGCATTGCCACAGATGGCGACATTGCCGTAGGGAGCGATAAGCGGAAGCAGGCCGGCCAGCATGGTCCCGCCCACGTTGTCCAGCGCGCCACCGAAGCGCACGGAGTCCATCGGCTTGCCGCTGAAGGCGAGCTGGTGCCGGTCGATGCACTCGGCCGCGCCCAGGTCACGCAGGAAATCGAAATGTGACGCCTTGCCGCTGATGGCGTGTACGGCGTAGCCGGCGCGGGTAAAGATGTCGATGGCAAGCATGCCCACGCCACCCGTGGCGCCGGTGACGGCGATCGGTCCCAGCGTGGGCGTCTGCCGGTTGTCCTGCATGCGCAACAAGGCCAGTGCGGCCGTAAAGCCGGCTGTACCGATGATCATGCTTTCACGGAGGCTCAGACCCTTCGGCAGAGGAATCGTCCAGGCCGAGGAGAGGCGAATGTATTCGCCGTACCCGCCGTCGCGCGTTTCCGAAAGACCGCTGCCGGTGCACAACACGGCGTCGCCTTCCTTGAAGGCCGGATCGCTGGATGCGACCACGTGGCCGGCAACGTCGATACCGCCATTGAGCGGGTATTGGCGAAGGATCTTGCCCTTGCCGGTACCGGCGAGGGCATCCTTGAAGTTGATCGAGGAGTACGCCACCTGGACCAGCACTTCGCCCGGCGAGAGCGCTTCGGCGCTGATCGTTTCGAGACCACCGCGGTAACCCGCGTCGTCGTTGTGGATGCGGAATGCGCGGAATTCGTGAGGCGTGCTCATGGCCAATCCTGTCGAAATGTTTGCTAGGCCGGTCAGGCTTTGACGCTGCTGCGGTCGATCCATTTAGGCGTATGGGCGCCCTCGTAGCTTTCCATCCAGTCGAACAGCTGCCGCATGTCCTGACCGAACCATACACTTTCGCGTTGTTCGGGGCGCACGAAGCGCTCCGCCACCATGTGATCCATCATCGCGCGGAGCTGTCCATAGTAGCCGCGCACGTCGAGGAAGGCGCAGGGATAGCGATGCAGCCCAAGCTGCGCCCAGGTCAACATCTCGAACATTTCGTCCATGGTGCCGAAGCCGCCGGGTAGCGCCACAAAGGCGTCGGATAGTTCGTACATGCGGGT
Organism: uncultured Gammaproteobacteria bacterium; assembly: GCA_963765335.1. GTDB lineage: Bacteria > Pseudomonadota > Gammaproteobacteria > Xanthomonadales > Rhodanobacteraceae > Dyella. Next base: position 153,821 of record CAVXWA010000026.1, read on the forward strand.
CTTGCGCTGGTGCATGGTGTCGACCACGACGATCTCGGTCAGACCGGTATGGGCCACCTCGAGCTCGACCAGCTGGCGCGGAATGACGCCGATCACCTGGCCGCCGCCAGCCAGTACCGCGTTGGCCACGGTGCCCATCAAACCGACCTTGCCGCCGCCATAGACGAGCGCGATGCCGCGCCGGGCCATCTCGGTGCCGAAAGCACGAGCCTGTTCGACGTATTCAGGATGACTGCCGCTGCTGGAGCCGCAGTAGACGCAAAGGGCGGAGGGTTGGGGCATGGGGAGTGGCGTAGGCGGGGGTAACAAAGGCCCGCCATTCCGGCGCAAGCCGGAATGGCGATGGTGAGTGTTGGCTACGTATATGCCACAAAAGCGAACGGCCCGCTCATGTCGCCATGAGCGGGCCGCGGATCCCGTGACACAGGCCATACTCGGCCGGCACGGGATGACGCCCTTAATTACCCTTGTGGATGGCGCGCTTGTCGACCGACAAAGCGGCCTCGTGCACGGCTTCCGACAAGGTCGGATGCGCGTGGACGATGCGAGCCAGATCTTCCGACGAGCCCTTGAACTCCATCGCCACCACGCACTCGGCGATCAGCTCGGATACGCCCGGGCCCACCATGTGCACGCCGAGGATGCGGTCGGTTTCGGCATGAGCCAGCATCTTCACCATGCCGATAGCCTCGTTCATGGCGACGGCGCGGCCGATGGCGGCGAACGGGAAGGTGCCGACCTTGTACGGGACGCCTTCGGCCTTGAGCTGGGCTTCGGTCTTGCCCGCCCAGGCGATTTCCGGCTCGGTATAGATGACCCACGGCACGGTGTCGAGGTTGATGTGACCCGCCTTGCCGGCGATCCACTCAGCCACGGCGACGCCTTCCTCGGAGCCCTTGTGCGCCAGCATCGGGCCGCGCACGGCGTCACCGATGGCCCACACGCCGTTCACGCCGGTGTGGTTGTGCTCGTCGACCACGATGCGGCCGCGCTCGTCCAGCTTCACGCCGGTGTCCGCAGCCAGCAGGCCGTCGGTGTAGGCGCGGCGGCCCACGGCCACCAGCAGCTTGTCGACCACCAGTTCGTGTGCGCCGTCCTTGTCCTCATAAGTGAGGGCAATTTCATTCTTCTTGATCTCGGCCTTGGTCAGCTTCGCGCCCAGCTTGATGGTCAAGCCCTGCTTGGCGAATTCCTTGGCGGCGACCTTGGCGATGTCGGCGTCAGCGACGCTGAGGAAATCCGGCAGCGCTTCGAGCACGGTCACGTCCGCGCCCAGGCGCTTCCAGACGCTGCCCAGCTCCAGGCCGATCACGCCCGCGCCGATCACGCCCAGGCGCTTCGGCACCTCGGTGAAATCCAGCGCGCCCGCGTTGTCGACGATCATGTTGTTGTCGAACTTGGCGAACGGCAGCTCGATCGGCACCGAACCCGAGGCCAGGATCACGTTGGTGGCGCTGATGGTCTGCTTGGAACCGTCGTTGCCGGTGATCTCGACGTCGTTGCCCTTGAGCAGCTTGCCGGTGCCGAAGAACGGCGTGACCTTGTTGGCCTTGAACAGCTGACCGATGCCGCCGGTGAACTGCTTGACGATCTTGTCCTTGCGGCCGATGAAGGTCGCCATGTCGACCTTGGCGCCGTCCACGGTGATGCCGTGCACCGGCAGGTTGTGGGCGATGTTGTAGAACTGCTTGGACGAATCGAGCAGCGCCTTGGACGGGATGCAGCCCACGTTGAGGCAGGTGCCGCCGAGGGCCTGCTTGCCGTCCTTGCCGACAAAGGCGTCCACGCAGGCGGTCTTCAGGCCCAGCTGCGCGGCGCGGATCGCGGCCACATAGCCGGCGGGGCCGGCGCCGATGACGATGACGTCGAATTTTTCGCTCATGATGTTTCCTTGCTGCGTGAGGCGCTAGGGGAGCGCATCACATGTGAAGCGGGGGAGGTATGCGGCGAGTACGCAGTCTGCGCTACGACTCGCCGCCAGAGCTTCGTGCCTGATTTTGCTTCTTGGTCAGAGACCAAGAAGCATGCGCTGCGGATTCTCAAGCTGGTTCTTGATATCGACCAGGAACAGCACCGCGTCCTTGCCGTCGATGATGCGATGGTCGTAGCTCAGCGCGATGTACATCATCGGCGCGGCGATCACCTGGCCGTTCTCGACGATGGCGCGCTCCTTGATCGCGTGCATGCCCAGGATGGCGCTCTGCGGCGGATTGACGATCGGCGTGGAGAGCAGCGAACCGAACGTGCCACCGTTGGTGATGGTGAAGGTGCCGCCCTGCAGGTCGTCGAGCGTCAGCCCGCCTTCGCGCGCCTTCTTGGCGTAATCGAGCGATGCGCCTTCTCGATATCGGCGAAGCCCATCGATCCTGCGCGTCGCGCAGCACCGGCGTGACCAGACCCTTGTCGGTCGACACGGCGACCGAGATGTCCTGGTAGCCGTGATAGATGACGTCGTTGCCGTCGACCGAGGCGTTGACGATCGGATGGCGCTTCAGCGCTTCGCACGCGGCCTTGACGAAGAAGCTCATGAAGCCGAGCTTGACGCCGTTGGCCTTTTCGAACGACTCGCCCAGCTCCTTGCGCATCGTCGACGACTTTGGCGAGGTTGATCTCGTTGAACGAGGTCAGCATCGCGATCGAGTTCTTCGACTGCATCAGGCGCTCGGCGATGCGAGCGCGCATGCGCGTCATCGGTACACGCTCTTCCGGACGGGCGCCCGGGGTCGGCTTGGCCGCCGGCGCCGCCGGCGCCGCCGGTGCGGCGGCGGCAGGCGCGCCACCCTTGCCGTAGTTGACCAGGTCTTCCTTGGTCACGCGGCCGTCGCGGCCGGTGCCGGCCACCTTGGACGGGTCGATGTGCTGCTCGGTGGCGACGCGCAGGCCGGCCGGGAGAGCTCCTCGGCGCCCTTGGCGGCAGCCTGCGGAGCGGCAGCGGCGGGTGCAGCGGCCGGCGCGGGAGCGGCGCAGCGGCCGGCGCGGCAGCGGCGACGGCGCCTTCCTCGATGACCGCGAGGACCTGCTGGCTGGTCACGGTCGTCGCCGGTCTGGAACTTCAGTTCCTTGATCACGCCATCGACCGGGGCGGGCACTTCCAGCACGACCTTGTCGGTTTCGAGGTCGACCAGGTTCTCGTCGCGCTTCACCGCATCGCCGGCTTTCTTGTGCCAGGTGGCGATCGTGGCGTCGGAGACGGACTCGGGCAGAACGGGGACTTTGACTTCGATCGTCATATGGTTTCCTTAATGAGTGCGTTCATCCCTGAACGCTAAGGTCAAAAAGCGGCCATCCATGGCCGCACTTTTAAGTTTTTCTTATTCTGCCGCGTGGTCGGTGCCGATCGGTGCGACCAGCGCCTGCTCGACGAGTGCTGCCTGTTCGGCGACATGGGTATTGAGGTGGCCAGCGGCCGGCGCCGGCGAGCGCGAGCGGCCCGCGTAGGACAGGCGTTTGCTTGCTGCTGACACAGGCCTGCAGGTGGTGGCGGATCTGGATACCACGCGCCCTGGTTCATCGGCTCTTCCTGACACCAGACGACTTCCTTGGCGGCCGGGATACTTCTCCAGCTCCGCGGTGACTTCCTTGCGCGGGAACGGATACAGCTGTTCGACGCGCACGATGGCGACGTCGGTCGAGGCCGCGCTTGTCGGCGTCTTCGAGCAGGTCGTAGTAGACCTTGCCCGAGCACAGCACGACGCGGCGCACCTTCTTGGCGGCCTGCTCGCGATCGCGTCCGGAATCACCAGCTGGAAGCCGCCCGTGGCCAGATCGTCCAGCGTCGACACGGCGAGCTTGTGACGCAGCAGCGACTTCGGCGTCATCACGATCAGCGGCTTGCGCAGTCGGGCGCACCATCTGGCGGCGCATCATGTGGAACATCTGCGCCGGCGTGGTCGGCACGCAGACCTGCATGTTGTCCAGCGCGCACAGCTGCAGGTAGCGCTCGAGACGCGCGGAGGAGTGCTCCGGGCCCTGCGCCTTCGTAACCGTGCGGCAGGAACAGCGCCAGACCGCACAGGCGGTTCCACTTGGACTCGCCGGAGCTGATGAACTGGTCGATCACCACCTGGGCGCCGTTGGCGAAGTCGCCGAACTGGCCTTCCCAGATATGCAGCGTGTAGCGGATCGGTGGTGGAGCTAGCCGTACTCGAACGCCATCACCGCTTCTTCGCTGAGCAGCGAATCGATGATTTCGACGTCCGCACCGTCGCGAACAGTCGCCAGCGGCATGTAGGTGTCGCCGCTGTTCTGGTCGTGCAGCACGGCATGGCGATGGAAGAACGTGCCGCGACCGCAGTCCTGGCCGACCAGGCGCAGGTTGTAGTCCTCGTCGATCAGCGTGGCGTAGGCGAGATTTTCGGCGAAACCCCAGTCCTCGGCTGCTCGCCGGCGGCCATCTTGGCGCGGTCGTCGTAGATCTTGGCGACGCGCGCCTGCAGGGTCAGATCCTTCGGGAACTTCAGGATCTGGTTGGCCAGCTCGATCAGGCGCTGTCCTTCGGCACGCCGGTGTCGGTCTTGGTCGACAGCTTGCCACCGATGAACTGGTCCCAGTCGACCGCGATGTCCTTGATCAGGGCGGTGGTCAGCTCGGCCATCGGCTCGCCGGCTTCGAGCGTCGCGCGATAGTCGTCGAACAACGTTCTGCGCGTCGCCGTCGGCCATCACGCCGTCGCTTCACCAACTGCTGGGCGTAAAGCTCGCGAGCGGTCGGGCGCTTGCGGATGATCTGGTACATCACCGGCTGGGTGGCGGCCGGCTCGTCGGCTTCGTTGTGGCCGTGGCGGCGGTAGCAGACCAGGTCGATGCACGACGTCCTTGGAAACTGCTTGCGGAAGTCGTAGGCCAGGCGGGTGGCCGAATACACCGCTTCCGGGTCGTCGCCGTTCACGTGGAACACCGGCGCGTTGACCATCTTGGCCACGTCGGTGCAGTACAGCGTGGAGCGGGCGTCCTGCGGATTGGAGGTGGTGAAGCCGACCTGGTTGTTGACCACGATGTGCAGATCGTGCCGCCGATCTTGAAGCCGCGCGCCTGCGACATGTTGAACAATTCCATGTTCACGCCCTGGCCGGCGAGCGCTGCATCGCCGTGGATCAGCACGGCCAGCGACTGCTTGTGCTCCGTCGTCGCGGCGACGCGTCTGGCGCGCGTGCACGGAACCGGCCACCACCGGGTTGACGATTTCCAGGTGCGACGGGTTGAACGCCAGCGCGAGATGGACGGTGCCGTCCGGCGTCTTGACGTCGGCAGAGAAGCCCAGGTGATACTTCACGTCGCCGGAGTGCGCCGGATCGTCCGGATGGTCGAACTTGCCTTCGAACTCGGTGAACAGCTTGCGCGGCGGCTTGCCGAGGATGTTGACGAGCACGTTGAGGCGGCCGCGATGGGCCATGCCGATCACGACTTCCTTGCATGCCGTCGTCGCCGCCGCGGCGCGGACCAGTCGTCCAGCATCGGGATCAGGCTGTCGCCGCCTTCGAGCGAGAAGCGCTTCTGGCCGACGTACTTGGTGTGCAGGTAGCGCTCCAGGCCCTCGGCGGCGGTCAGCTCGGCCAGCACGCGCTGCTTGCCCGCCTTGTCCAGGCCGGCGCTGCCATTGGCCTGCTCGAGGCGGGTGTAGATCCAGTTGCGCTGCTCATGATTGCTGATGTACATGAACTCGACGCCGAGGGTGTTGGTGTACACCTTCTTCAGACGTGCGATCAGGTCACGCAACTTCATGCGCTGGCCACCGCCGGCAAAGTTGCCGCAGTCGAACTCGGTGTCCAGGTCGGCGTCGCTCAGGCCGTGGAACGACGGCTCCAGGTCCGGCGCCGGCAGCTTTTCAGCCAGGCCGAGCGGATCAAGATTGGCGGCCAGGTGGCCGCGCGAGCGATAAGCGGTGAGGATGCGCAGCACGCCAGCCTGCTTGCGTGCGTGGGCGTCGTCCATCGGGCCGGCAGCAGCCGCGGTGCGGCGCTGCTTCTGCGCGGCTTCTATACGCGCAATGGCCGCAGAGTGGGGAACGTCCCCAGACTCGCGGCCTTTGAAGGATTCGAAATATTTACTCCAGTCGGCTGAGACCGAAGACGGGTCTGCCAACCAGGATTCATAGAGCTGTTCGACATATTCGGCGTTGCCGCCGGCGAGTTGAGAGGATTCGAGGAACTCGCGGATCAGATTAGTGCTCACGTCACCACCGGTGAGGAAGGAAGGCTTTCAGCCGTTCCGACCGGGGCGGACGGATGGCTGGGAAAAATCCTGTTAATTATAGCCTCGTGGTGCTGCGACCCGGCAACCCGAAGCGTCCACCCAAAGTGGGGTTGAACAGCAATATTTCGAGTCCCGGGGTACCGACCATCGTCGTAGACCGCTGTTTTCACCGGCTTGCGGCATTTTTGTGACGGCGAGACGCCTGCGCCAACGTGCGTGGTGTCGTTCAGCCAGTGGCTAGGGATGCTCTGATCTATTCAACGGGGGTGGCATGATGTCCAGAAAGTCTGCAGGAAGTGAGGCGTGGCGCCGCGCAGGCTGGCCGCCTGGGCAAGCCGCGCATCGCGGCCTGCGGGCTTTCTGGACATCACCCGAAGGGCCGGTTCTGTCTGCCCACAGCTCCGTGCCGCGCCGTCTCGACAGGCGTCCAGCCTGCCTTCGCCGACGCGACACGCATCTGCGGGCAGACAGTACCGGTGACACCCCCGTTGAATAGATCAGAGCATCCCTAGATATCGAGCGGGTGCAGCGCGCTGGCGCGTGCGGAGCGCTCCCAGACTTCATTGAAGTGCTGCAGCAGCGGTGCCTGCGCCGCGCGGTCGGTCAGGGCGGCGCGCCCGGCCGCACGCTGGGCGTCGGGCTGGAACAGGTAGCCGCCCCGGTCCGTGAGCAGATAGGACGAGCTGTAGGCCAAGTCGAGGTCCTCGATTGGCGTACGCACCAGCATCACGCTGGGCAGGCGCTGGGCGAGGGCGATCAGGCGGTGGCTATCGCGTAACGCGGCGGCCGGGTCATGCAGCAGGATACGAATCTGCGCGCCGCGGCCCGAGGTGGCGATGCGGCGCAATTCGGCCAGCTCCGGCGCGCTGGCATAGACGTCGTCGGTCAGGCTGGGTTGATAGATAGAGAGGCGACGGCCTGCCTCGCTCAGCAAGCGGTGGCGGCTGGCGGCGATGTCGCTGCGGCTGCCGGTAGGTAGCGCATCGGCGGGGGCAACGGGGTCGCTGGTTTCGGCCGGCTCAAGCTTGAGGAGCATGGCCTGGTGGATGATCCCGGCATCCTCGAACGTATCGCCAAAAGCCACAAAGCCTTCGCGCTCGTAGAAGGCGACGGCGGCGATCTGGGCATCCAGGGCCACTTGGGCCTGGCCCTGGGTTCTGGCCCGGGCGACCAGTTCGCGTATCAGCGCGGCGCCTACGCCCTGGTTGCGCCAGGGCTGGCGCACGGCCACGCGGCCGATCTTGCCTTGCGGCGTGAGCCGGGCGCAGCCGATCGCATCGCCACGGCCGTCTCGCGCAAGCAGATGCAGCGAGACGGCGTCCAGCTCGTCCCATTCCATGGCCTCCGGCACGCGGTGTTCTTCCACGAAGACTTCCCGTCGAATGCCGCGCAGGGCCTCGCACTCGCTGGCGCGAGCCCAGTCGGCAGCTTCGACGTGGAAGTCCTGCAGTTTCATCGGCGGCGTGATTTGCGGGCGACCAGGTGGCCATCGTTGACCAAGGCAAGCAGCAGGGTGCGTTCGGCGGCCGGGATCTTCTTGCCGGGACTCAACTCGCGTTCGCGGCAGAGTCGCTCGGCCAGTTCGATCGACGCCGGGTAGGCATGGCCGTTGACGAACAGCGTGGCGGTGCCTTTACCGCGTGCCCAGGCCATGCGCGCCCAAGGGTGGCGTAGTAGCTGCGCGCCGCCGTCGAGTTGCTTGAGCAGGGCCGCTTCCGTTACCGCCTTTTCGGGCGGCACCGGCACCTGGGCGTTTCGATAGCGCGTGATGAAGCGACCGAACCAGTCGACCAGGGTGGGCTCGTCCAGCGCCGCCGCGAACGGCAGGGACTTCTTCAGGCGGACGACGGCGGCACGATCGATCTCGCCGACTGCCTTGGCGGGGCTGAGGTCGGCGTCGCTGTAGCGAAGTTCGTCGGGCAGGCGCTCGGCCAGGTAATCAGCGAGGTCGCCCGTGAGTTCGGCCTGGGAGGGGGCGCGCATGCCGACCGAGATGGTCATGCAGGGGCCGCCGAAGGCAATGCCGTCATGTGGCACGCCAGGCGGCAGGTAAAGCATGTCGCCCGGTTCCAGCAGCCATTCGTGGTCAGAGTCGAAGTGCTGTAGCTGCTTGAGCTCCACGTCCGGGCGGAAATCCTTCGGTGCATCCGGGTCGGTGCTGATCGCCCAATGGCGCTGGCCGATGCCCTGAAGCAGGAACACGTCGTACTGATCCACGTGCGGGCCCACGCCGCCACCGGGCTCGGCGTACGAAATCATGATGTCGTCCATGCGCCAGCTGGGCAGGAAGGTGAAGCTTTGCAGCAGGGCGGCGACATCCGCATCCCATTTGTCCACGTCCTGCACCAGCAGGGTCCAGTTGCTGTCCGGTGTCTTGGCGAAGTCGGCCTCGCTGAGCGGGCCGGTTTTCACCTGCCAGCGATCACGCTTTTCGTCACGCACGATCAGGCGCGACAGGGCCGATTCCTCGCAGGCGAGCCCGGCCAGGTCGTCTGGTGCGATCGGGGACTCGAAATCGGGAAAGGCCTGGCGGATCAGCAGCGGGCGCTTCTGCCAATAGTCGCGCAGGAATTGCGTAGGGCTCATGCCCAGCGGCTGCTTGGCACTGCCGCGGACTTCGATGGGGAGGGGGCGTGATGTGGTCATTCGCCCATTCTAAGCGAATGGCGGAAAGTGTCCGATGGATCGCGATCAGTGGGCCAGAAAGCTTCGCGCCACGTTGTTGAGGCCAATCGCCAGTACGGCGAGAGCAGCCAGGACGGTGGCCGCACGAGGGGGCATCTTGCGCGCCAGTAACGCGCTTAGAGGGGCGGCTACCACGCCGCCAGCGATCAGGCCCAGCACCGAGGTGCCATGGGGTAGCCCGACCTGCATGAAGAAACTGACGCTGGCCACGGCGCTGACCAGGCATTTGGCCAGGTGCACCGTGCCGATCACCATGCGCGGCCTGACCCCGCGAGCCACCAGGGTGGGGACGCTAAGTGCGCTCCAGCCGCCGCCAGCGACGGCGTCGGCAAAGCCGGCAAGCAGGCCCAGCGGGCGGGTGATCCGGGGCGTTTCGTCATGCAGGCGGTGGCCCCGGATCGGGCGAAACAGCAAAAACAGGCCCATGCCGATCAAATAAGGCGTAAGCGCCAGTTTCATCCAGGCGGGCGGCACATGGCTCACCACGTACACGCCGAGGGTGGCGCCGATCGCCCCCGGGATCACCAGGGCCCAGAACAGCCGGCGCAGCACGTTGCCGGCCATCAAATGGCTTATTCCGGAGGCGCCGCAGGTGAAGGTTTCCGCGTAGTGCACGCTGGCGCTGGCCAGTGCCGGCGGTACGCCCAGCGTCAACAGCAAGGCCGCCGAGGTGACGCCGTAGGCCATGCCTAGTGCACCGTCGACGAGCTGAGCGAGCGCGCCGATGACGGCGTACGTAAGAAAATCCGTAGGCATGGGCTATGGGAGAGGGTAGATGGCGCCAGTGTAGGGGACTCCCACTCCTTAATGGAAATAAGCGCGTGGACATATGGATATGCCAACACGTCCTTTCACATGACGTGAAGTGATGACTACTTTGGGTGGCCAGAAGTATGGACGTCCAAAGGAAGTCGATGTGAACGCGGTCGTTGCGACAGAAATCCGTCTGGCATCCATGGACAGCGAAAGGCTGTCGGCGCTGGAGCGACTGACCGAGGGACTCAGCCCGGCAGAGCTCTACTGGGTCGCCGCCTGGAGCGCCGCTCGGGCCGAGCAGGTGCAACGCAGCCTGCCCGGTGTCCTGGCGCCGCCGGCGAAGGCGGTCAATGACGCGCTGACGATCATCTATGGCAGTCAGACCGGCCAGGCCAAGCGCATCGCCGCCCAGCTCAGCGAACGAGCCGCCGCGGCAGGACTGTCAGTACGGCTGGTGCGGGCCGACGCTTATTCCCAGCGCGAGCTGGCGAAGGAAAAGCATCTCGTCGTCGTGATCAGCACCCAGGGCGACGCCGAACCGCCGGATGATGCCCGTGGCCTGGTCGAATTCGTGCTGGGCAAGCGTGCGCCCAAGCTGCCCGGTCTGCGCTATGCCGTGCTGGGTCTGGGCGATTCCAGCTACCCGCAGTTCTGCGCCATCGGTCGCCAGCTCGATGAGCGTCTGGCCGAGCTTGGCGCGTCACGCTTTGCGCCATTGGGCGAGGCCGATGTGGACATCGAGGCGGTCGCTGGGCCTTGGGCCGAACAAACGCTTGAGCAGGCGAAGAAGGTCTTGGGAGCCCAGCCGCCGACCGCGCGCGTGTCGACACTGCAACCCGTGCCAAGCCGGGCCGCCCATTCGCGCGAACGTCCCTTTGCGGCGCCCGTACTGGACAACCAGACGATCGTCGCGCGTGATGCCGCACGCGACGTACGCCACCTCGAATTATCACTGGAAGGATCCGGCCTCAGCTATCTGCCCGGCGACGCCGTGGGTGTGTGGCCGCAGAATCCACCTGCCTTGGTCCAGCAATGGCTGTCGTTGCTGGAGCTGGATGGCGATCAGCTGGCGAACCACCATGGGCGCAGTCTGCCGTTGCGCCAGTGGCTGACGAACGAGCGTGAACTGACGCGACTCAGTCGCCCACTCATCGCGGCTTTGGCCGACGCTAGCAGCGACGAAGGCTTGGCCCTGCTGTTGCGGCCAGATCAGTCGCGCGCCTTGGCTACGCTGCTCACCGACCATCAGCCCATCGACCTATGGCGGCGTCATCCGGCCGCATGGTCGGCGGAAGAGCTGGTCGCCGCGCTGCGTCCGTTGACGCCTCGGCTGTACTCGATTGCTTCCAGCCAGAAGGTTGTCGGCGATGAGGTGCATCTCACCGTGGCCACGGTTGACTATGTCGCACACGGTGAGCGGCACTGGGGCGCGGCTTCTTCATTCATCGCCGCTGCCGGCGACGAACGCCGGCTGCCCATCTATATTGAATCGAACGAACGCTTTCGTCTGCCGAACGACGATGCGCGCGATGTGATCATGATCGGTCCGGGTACCGGGGTGGCGCCGTTCCGCGCGTTCGTGCAAGAGCGTCGCGAAACCGGGGCACGCGGGCGCAACTGGTTGTTCTTCGGCAATCGCCACATCACCAGCGAATTCCTCTACCAGCTGGAATGGCAGGCGGCATTGCGCGATGGCTCGCTACACCGCCTGGATCTGGCGTTCTCACGCGATGGCGCGTCCAAGATCTACGTGCAGCAACGTATGCGTGAGCAGGGGCGCGAGCTTTATGCCTGGCTGCAAGAGGGCGCGCACATCTATGTCTGTGGTGACGCGAATCACATGGCGAAGGATGTGCACGCGGCCTTGATCGACGTGGCGATCGCGCATGGTGGCCAATCGCCGGAACAGGCCAAGGAGTGGCTGGGCGAGCTTTTGCAACAGGGCCGCTACGCCCGGGATGTGTACTGAGATGACGACACCACCTTCAGACTTCGAGCGCATCAAGGCCGCCAGCCGCTTCCTGCGCGGCGGTATTGCGCAAGGCTTGCGTGATCCGGTCACCAACGCCATCAGTGACGACGACAACAAGTTGCTGAAATTTCATGGCAGCTACCTGCAGGATGATCGCGACCTGCGCGATGAGCGTCGTCGCCAGAAGCTGGAGCCCGCCTATTCGTTCATGCTGCGTGCGCGCTTGCCGTCCGGCGTGGTGACGCCAGCGCAATGGCTGGTCTACGACCAGCTGGCACGTGACTACGCCAATGGCACGCTGCGCATCACCTCGCGCCAGACGTTTCAGTGGCACGGCATCATCAAGCACAACCTCAAGCCGACGATTGCGGCCATCCACGCCGCGTTGGCCACCACCATCGCAGCCTGCGGCGATGTCGTGCGCAACGTGGTGAGCACGCCGAACCCGGTCGAGTCTTCGGCGCACGCGCTTGCTTACGCATGGGCCACGCGGCTTTCCGACGGGCTGGCGCCGCGCACGCGGGCTTACCATGAGATCTGGCTCGACGGCGAGCCGCTGGTGGATGAACCCAGGGAGGAGGAGCCGCTGTACGGAGCGACTTATCTCCCGCGCAAGTTCAAGATCGGTCTGGCGATTCCACCACTGAACGATATCGATGTCTTCGCGCAGGATCTGGGACTCATCGCCATCATCGAAGACGGCGAGCTGAAAGGCTTCAACGTGGCGGTCGGCGGTGGCATGGGTGCGACGCACGGCGATCCCAGCACGTATCCGCGGCTGGCCAGCGTGATCGGATTTGCGACGCCTGAGCAGCTGTTCGAAGTCGCCGAAACCGTGGTCGCCGTGCAGCGCGACTGGGGCAATCGCAGCGAGCGCAAGCACGCCCGCTTGAAGTACACCATCGATCATCGCGGCCTGGACGCCTTCAAGGCTGAGGTGGAAGCGCGGCTTGGCTTTGCACTGCTGCCCGAACGCCCGTATCTATTCGACCATAACGGCGATCGTTATGGCTGGATCGAAGGCTCCGATGGCCGCTGGCATCTGACGCTGCACGTCGAGGCGGGGCGGTTGGCCGATGTTGGCGAGCGCCGCTGGCTCACGGGTCTGCGCGAACTGGCCAGGGCGCAT
>CAVXWA010000027.1:0-17353 GCA_963765335.1 uncultured Gammaproteobacteria bacterium
GAGGGCGATTTCCGGCTCACTTGCAATCAAAATGTGATCGTCGCCAATGTGGCCGCCGACCAGCGCGTCCGCATCGACGCCATCGTCGAGGCGCATGGGTTGGATGGCTACCATCGGCATAGCGGCATTCGCCGTCATGCGGTGGCTTGCGTAGCCTTGCCGACTTGCGGATTGGCCATGGCGGAGGCCGAGCGGTACCTGCCGGATCTGCTCCCTAAGCTTGAAGCCCTGCTTGAAACCCACGGCCTCGCCGAGGCGCCGATCCTGCTGCGTCTATCCGGCTGCCCTAATGGTTGCTCCCGGCCTTACCTCGGCGAGATCGCCCTGGTCGGGCGCGGGCCGGGCCGCTATGACTTGCGGCTAGGTGCGGATTTTCGAGGGCAGCGACTCAATCAGACCTATCGTGAGAATGTCGATGAGCAGGCCATTCTCGAGGCGCTATCACCGCTGTTCGCGGGCTATGCCGCGCAGCGCGCGGCGGGTGAGCATTTTGGCGACTACCTGCTTCGTACCGGTGTCATCGTTACCGCGTCACGGCGGATTCCTGTGGAGTGGGTGGCATGAATGAGGCGCTGCTCAAGGATGCACAGCACGATCCGGCAGCGCTGGACATCTTGAACCAGTGGCTCGACACGCTCAGTGCGGAACAGCGTGTGGCCTGGGCGCTCGAAGTAGCACCGGGCGCGCACGTGCTTTCATCAAGCTTCGGGGCGCAAGCGGCGGTGTCCTTGCATCTGCTGACACGGCAGCAGCCCTCGTTGCCCGTGGTGCTTGTCGACACGGGTTACCTGTTTCCCGAAACCTATCGCTTTATCGACGAACTGCGCGACCGCCTGTCCTTGAATCTCGAGATCTATAGCGCGCCGCAAAGCGCTGCATGGATGGAGGCACGCGAAGGTCGCCTGTGGGAACAGGGCATTGCGGGGATCGATCGCTACAACCAGCTGCGCAAGGTGGAGCCTATGCAGCGGGCATTGAACGAACTAAAGGCAGGCGCGTGGTTCGCTGGACTACGGCGGAGCCAGGCGCGAACGCGCGCCGCCATTCCTATCGCCGAGCGCCGCGATGATCGATGGAAGTTCCATCCCATTGCCGATTGGACCGACCGCGACGTAGGACAGTATCTGCGCCGCCACGACCTGCCTTATCACCCGCTATGGGACCAGGGATACATCTCGATTGGCGACGTGCACACCACGCATCGATGGGAGCCCGGCGCGGATATCGACTCCACGCGCTTCTTTGGCCTCAAGCGTGAGTGTGGGCTGCACGGCCTCGCCTGATCCGCATACACGACATGATTTACTCCAGCGTCTTGCGCTGGCCGCTACCCCGATCAAACAAGAAAACACCATGAGCCAGACCGCTTTTGCCCAAGCTGATGTTTCCTCATCCGAACGCCTCGAAGACAATCAACTGATTTCCCCGCACGGCGGCGTACTCAAAGAGCTGTATCTGACGCCCGCAGATGCCGAGCTGCTGAAACACCGCAGCGCCGCGCTGCCGGGCGTTGACCTCGACACCCGCCAGCTGTGCGATCTCGAATTGCTTTTGAATGGCGCGTTTTCGCCGCTTGAAGGGTTTCTTACCCAACGCGACTACCTTCGTGTGGTCGACGAGCTGCGTCTGGCCAACGGCACGCTGTGGCCGATACCCATCACGCTGGACGTCAGCGAGGAGGTCGCCGCCAGGCTTGCACCGGGCAGCGAGGTGGCGCTGCGCGATTCACAGGGCGTGCCGCTGGCCGTATTGACCGTCGAGGATATCTATCGGCCCGACCGCGAGCATGAAGCGCTTCGCGTATTCGGTACGACCGACCGCACGCATCCCGGCGTGGCGGAGCTGCTTGAGCGATATCGTCCGGTGAACCTGGGCGGCCGCGTGCGTGGCATTCAATCCCCCGCGCATTACGACTTTGCGGACTTGCGCGATACCCCCCGCAGTTTGCGCGAATGGTTCGATGCAAACGGCTGGTACCGCATCGTCGCGTTCCAGACGCGCAACCCGATGCATCGTGCGCATCGTGAATTGACCTTGCGCGCGGCACAACAGGTGGGGACGAAGCTGCTGTTGCAGCCCTCGGTGGGGCGCACCAAACCAGGTGATATCGATCATTTCACCCGAGTGCGTTGCTATCAGGCCTTGCTGCCGCAGTATCCGGGGAACAGCGCGCGGCTTTCGCTGCTGCCGCTGGCCATGCGCATGGGCGGGCCACGCGAGGCGCTATGGCACGCCATCATTCGCAAGAATTACGGCGCCAGTCATTTCATCGTGGGGCGCGATCACGCCGGCCCTGGGAAGGACGCCAACGGCAAGCCGTTCTACGGCCCCTTCGATGCACAGCATCTGCTTGAGCAGCACCAGGATGAGCTGGGTATTCGCATCGTGCCGTTCCCGGCCATGGTCTATGTCGCGAACCGCGATACCTACCTGCCGTCAACTGAAGTGCAGTCCGACGACGAAGTGCGCGATATCTCCGGCACCCAGCTACGCCAGCATCTGCAAGAGGGCAGTGAGATCCCCTCGTGGTTCAGTTTTCCCGAGGTTGTGCAGATTCTCCGCGAACGTCATCCCGCCGAAGCGACACGCGGCTTCGCACTGTTCTTCACCGGACTCTCCGGTGCCGGCAAGTCAACCATTGCCCAGGCGGTGGTAGCGCAGCTGCTTGAACGGACCAGTCGCGCGGTAACCGTGCTCGACGGCGACGAAGTGCGCAAGCACCTGTCGAAGGGGCTGGGTTTCTCGCGTGAGGATCGCGTCGCCAACGTGACACGCATCGGCTACGTTGCGAGTGAGATCGTGCGCCATGGCGGTATCGCCGTGTGCGCGCCGATTGCACCTTACGCGGACTCGCGTGCCCAGGCGCGCACGCTGGTCGAGGAACATGGCGATTTCATCGAAATCCATGTCGCCACTTCGTTGGAAGTATGCGAGGCGCGTGACCGCAAGGGGCTCTACGCGCAGGCGCGCGCCGGCACCATCGCCCACTTCACCGGCATCAGCGATCCCTATGAGGTTCCAGAACAGCCCGAGCTGCGTGTCGATGGCAATGCCGCAGAGCCGGTGGCGCTGGCGCGACACATCGTGTCACTGCTGGAGCAGCGCGGATTACTGCGGAGCTGAGGCCTAAGCAGCCGTCGGTGCACTAGGGAACGTTTGCGTCTACCGTGATCCCCATTGAGTCATCCCAGCCTTGGCTGGGATGACGCTGCGTTTTCTTGGACGCGCCTCAGTGCGCCTCGGAGACCTGCTCCATCACCTTGCTCGGAACACGTCGCTCACGCCAATGCGGTACACCCGGCCAGTTTGCGGTGCCGACGCCCGCGGTGGCCAACGCGTTGCTCACCGCTCGCCGTTCCAGATGCGGCGCGAATACGCCGATGAAATCGAGCGTGTATTCGCGCAGCACGCTCTCCTTGCGCAACACGATCCAGGTGATGCAAGGCGCAAACAGGTGGTCGGCGCTCAGCTGGCGCAGATCCGTATCGTGCTCCGGTTGAAAGGCCATCTCCGCGAGCACTCCAATGCCCAGGCCTTCGCGCACATACGTCTTGATCAGGTCGGCATCACTGGCCGTCATGGCAATCTGTGGTTGCAGGCTGGCCGCGTGGAAAGCCCGGGTCAGTGACGATTCCGGCTTGAGCGACGAGTCGTAGCTGATCAACGGTTGTGCCGCCAACTGTTCCAGCGTCGGCGGTCGGTTGCGGCGGGCAAGCGGGTGATCGTGCGGTGCCACCACGATCCGATTCCAGCGATAAGCGGGCAGGGCGATGCCACTTGGTGGCGGAGCGCCAGCCGTGGTACTGACAATGGCGAGGTCGACGAGGCCGCCTTCCAACAGGGAGATGACGTCCGAGTCGCTAACCGGCTGCAGATGCACGCTCACTTGCGGATAGCTTCGACTCAGCGCTGCCACGGCGCTGGGCAGGGCAAAGCGCGCCTGGGTATGCGTGGTGGCAATGCGCAGCGTGCCGTGCGCCTCGTTGCGAAGATTGGCGGCGATGGAACGGATATTGGCCGCCTCGGCCAGGATCGTGCGCGCGCGCTCCAGCACCTGCGTGCCCGCGTGGGTGATCGCATGCAGGCTGCGACCCTTGCGGTGGAAAAGCTGGAAGCCTAGCTCGTCCTCAAGCTGCCGCAGGAGCTTGCTCAAGCCCGGCTGGGTGGCGTGCACCCGCTCGGCCGCGAGCGTGATGTTGAGTCCGGCGTCGGCGATGGCTACCAGATAGCGCAACTGCGTAAGAGTCATGATGTGGGTTCCGCTGGCGATCGAGAAGGGTTGGGCTCGTGGTCGCGGAGCGGATACATCGCGTGTCCTCGCACGAAGTCCAGCGCTGGCGAGTGCTGGCGGGAGTCTCGGTGCTCAGTGATCTGCGATGGAAGTGCATGGCGCTAGGCGTCGTCAGACAGGGCTAATTAGACGTCTATACATCCATTGGTGCGCTGCGTCAATGTTTTTGGCGCTGCGTGCTGGGCGCTTATAACCGCAGGGCATATCGGCAGAGATACAAATTATTTGTGTGCTCGATGCCGCTTGCCTAGCGTGGGTTGGAGCAACGCTGCCGTTCTTTTCCCCGCTGGAGCCCCTGGATCGATGAAGCTGTACCCGTTGTTTGCGGATCTGTCCGGACGCCCGGTGCTGGTGGTGGGCGGTGGCGTGGTCGGCGAACGTAAAGCGGCCGCTCTATGGGAAGCGGGCGCGCGGGTGACGGTAGGGGCCCCGCACCTCAATCCGACGCTGCTGGCCTGGGTGGAGCAGGGTCGTGTCGCCTGGCGCGCCGGAAGCTTCGAGGACGCATGGCTGGATGATGTGTGGCTGGTGGTCGCGGCCACGGATGATCCTGCCCTGCATGCGCGCATCGCCGCCCAGGCCGAAGCACGGCGTGTTTTCGTCAACGTGGTCGACGATGCGAGGTTGTCGAGTTTCCACGTGCCGGCCGTGATCGATCGGGCCCCGGTGGCCATCGCCATCTCAAGCGGCGGCCATGCGCCGATGCTGGCGCGCCTGTTGCGCGAACGGCTGGAAGTCTTGATTGATCCGGTGATGGGGCCGCTGGCCTCCTTGCTAGGCGATATGCGCTCACGCATTCGCCAGCGCCTGCCAGACCTCAGCGCGCGCCGGCGCTACTATGAGCAGCTGCTAGGAGGCCCGGTACTCAGTCTGTTGCGGCGCCAGCAGCATGCCCTGGCAGAGGCGGCGGCAGAACGGCTGCTCGACACCGCGACGATCAGCCCGACCGGCTCCGTGGTGTTGCTGGGCGCAGGGCCCGGCGACCCAGGTCTGCTCACGCTGCGTGGTTTGCGTGCACTCAACGAGGCGGATGTGATTCTGCACGACCGGCTGGTCAGTGCTGACGTGTTGGCCCTCGCGCGTCGTGATGCGGAGCGCATCGAAGTCGCGAAACAGGCCGGTAACCACCACACCACCCAGAGCCAGATTCATGCTTTGATGCTGGAGCATGCTGCCGCCGGAAGGCGCGTGGTTCGCTTGAAGGGTGGCGATCCCTTCGTGTTCGGACGCGGAGGCGAGGAGTTGGAGTTCCTGCGCGGCCACGGGATTCCGTATGAAGTAGTTCCAGGCATCACGGCCGCGCTCGCCTGTGCCGCCTATGCCGGGGTGCCGCTGACCCATCGTGATCACGCGCAGTCCGTACGCCTGGTGACGGCGCATTGCCAGGGTTCGATCGATACACTGGACTGGCGGGGGCTGGCGCAGGAACGGCAGACCCTGGCCGTCTATATGGGAACCAGCGAGTTGCCCGTCCTGCAGAGGCAATTGATGGCCCATGGCCGTGCCGGGACCACGCCATTCGCCCTGGTCGAGAATGGCTCCCGCCCGGAGCAGCGCGTCATCACCGGCACCCTGTCCAACCTGACGGAACGGGCAAGCGCCCACGAGGTCCGCTCGCCTGCCTTGCTGATCATCGGCGAGGTGGCGGCGTTGGCGACGTCTTTGGCGTGGTTTGGCCGTCCGCCGCTGAATACCAGGCTTCCGGTATCGTCATCGGTACCCGAAGCCCTAAGCGCTTGACACAAACTTCCCCTGAACTGGCGCACCATCGCGGGCGTCGCCGTTCCTATCCATCCTGTGCCACGGAGTGACCTCATGATTTACGAAAGCATTCTCGACACCATCGGCAACACGCCCATCGTGCGCATTCATCGGCTCGGGCCGAAGCACGTATCGCTGTACGCGAAGGTGGAGGCATTCAATCCGGCGGGATCGGTGAAGGACCGCCTGGCCTACGCGATCATCATCGACGCGGAGCAGCGTGGCGTGCTCAAGCCGGGACAGACGGTCGTGGAAGCGACGTCCGGCAATACCGGTGTCGCACTCGCGGCGGTGTGTGCGGCGCGTGGTTACCCGTTCGTGGCGGTGATGACCGAGACGTTCTCGATTGAACGACGCAAGCTGATCCGCGCCTATGGCGGCAAGGTATTGCTCACGCCCGCCGCCGAACGTGGCAGCGGCATGGTGCGCAAGGCCAAGGAGCTGTCGGAGAAACACGGCTGGTTCCTGGCCCGGCAATTTGAGAATGAGGCCAACCCGGCGTATCACCGCAATACGACGGCACCGGAAATCCTGCGCGATTTCGCCGGCCGACGCCTGGACTATTTCGTGACTGGCTGGGGCACTGGCGGCACGCTGACCGGCGTGGGCGAGGTGCTCAAGGTGGCACGCCCCGAGGTGAAGCTGATCGCCAGCGAGCCAGCGGGTGCCGCCTTGCTGTCGGGCAACGAGTGGCAGCCGCACAAGATCCAGGGCTGGACCCCGGACTTCGTGCCGGCCGTGCTCAATCGTGCGGTGGTAGATCGCATCGTGCCGGTGGACGATGTGCTGGCGCGCGACACCTCTCGTGATCTTGCCCAGAAAGAAGGCATCTTCGTCGGCATCTCGGCTGGCGCCACCATGGCGGCCGCGCTCAAGGTCGCGCAGGATGCAGCGGAAGGTTCAGTCTTGCTGGCCATGTTGCCCGACACAGGCGAGCGTTATCTGTCGACGTTCCTGTTCGAAGGCGTCAACGAGGGATCGGACGAGGTGGAGTAGCGCTTCTACTTCCTCTCCCCTTTGGGGAGAGGATCGAGGTGAGGGGCGGGTGCTCGCGGCAAGGTCCCAATAGAGCTTGCTCTTGCAAGACCGCACCGCCAGATTGTCCCCTCACCCCAGCCCTCTCCCCCACGGGGAGAGGGAGAAATGTGGCGTCAGATATCCCGCGCCAAAGGTTCCGCCAGGCCGATATAGCCACCCGGCGTGAGGTCGAGCAAACGCTGCTTGGCATCAGCCGGCAGATCCAGGCCGGTGATAAACGTGCGCATCGAATCCTTGGTGATGCCCTGGCCACGCGTCAGCGCCTTGAGCTGTTCGTACGGCTCCGGCAAGCCGTAACGGCGCATCACGGTCTGTACGGCTTCGGCCAGCACTTCCCAGCTCGCGTCGAGGTCGGCGGCGAGGCGGTCGGCGTTGACGGTGAGTTTGCCCAAGCCCTTCTTCAGCGATTCCAGCGCCACCATGGTGTGACCGAACGCGGTGCCCAGGGCACGCAGCACGGTGGAGTCGGTGAGGTCGCGCTGCCAGCGGCTGATCGGCAGCTTCTCGGCGAAGTGGCCGAGCAGGGCATTGGCGAGGCCAAAGTTGCCTTCGGCATTTTCGAAATCGATCGGGTTGACCTTGTGCGGCATGGTCGAGGAGCCGACTTCGCCGGCCTTCAGCGACTGCTTGAAGTAGCCCAGCGAAATGTAACCCCACACGTCGCGCGCCAGGTCGATCAGGATGATGTTGGCGCGGCGCACGGCATCGCAGTACTCGGCGACGCCGTCATGCGGTTCGATCTGGGTAGTGTAGGCGTTGTAGTCGAGCCCCAGGCTTTCCACGAAGCGCTGCGAGAAACCTCGCCAGTCCAGTTCCGGATAGGTGATGGCATGGGCGTTGTAGTTGCCCACGGCGCCGTTGATCTTGCCGGGCACTTCCAGCGCGGCGAGCTGCTTGCGCTGGCGCTCCAGGCGCGCGACCACATTGGCCAGTTCCTTGCCCAACGTGCTCGGCGAAGCGGTCTGGCCGTGCGTGCGCGACAGCATCGGCAGCGCGGCGTTGGCATGCGACAGCTCGCGCAGCTTGGCGATGATGCCGTCGAAGGCCGGCAGCAACACCTGCTCGCGTGCATCGCGCAGCATCAGCGCATAGGACAGGTTATTGATGTCCTCGCTGGTGCAGGCGAAATGCACGAATTCCTTGGCTTGCGCCAGCGACTCATCGTTGCCGATGCGCTCCTTGATGAAATACTCCACCGCCTTGACGTCGTGGTTGGTGGTCGCCTCGATGGTCTTGATGCGGGCACCGTCATCCACACTGAAGTCCGCCGCGATCGCCTTGAGCTTGGCGATCTGCGCCGCCGAGAACGCCGACAGCTCGACGATGCCCTGGTCGGCGGCCAGGGCCAGCAGCCACTCGATCTCCACGTGCACGCGGCGGTGCATCAGTCCGAATTCGCTGAAGATCGGGCGCAGCGCTTCGACCTTGCTGGCATAGCGGCCGTCCAGCGGCGACAGGGCGGTCAGGGCATGGGAGGACATCGGGGGGTGTTCCAAAGGCGGGAAAGCGCCCATTTTACAACAGACTCCCAAGGCCCCGTCCGGGCCGCTCTTGGCGGCGCGCTAACGGAGCCGGGCCTATAGTCCCCCCAACTTTCACGCCAGGAATCGCAAGGATATGAGTCAGTTCCGCATCGAACACGACAGCATGGGCGAGTTGAAAGTGCCGACCAAGGCGCTGTATGGCGCCCAGACCCAGCGCGCCGTGGACAATTTCCCCATCTCGGGCCTGCACATGCCGCGCAGCTTTATCCGGGCGCTTGGCCTGATCAAGGCCGCCGCGGCCGAGGCAAACCTCGCGCTGGGATACCTGAAGAAGACCCAGGCAACGGCGATACGGCGGGCCTCGCTGGCGGTGGCCGAGGGCGACTACGACGACCAGTTTCCGATCGACGTCTTCCAGACCGGTTCGGGCACCAGCACCAATATGAATGCCAACGAGGTGATTGCCCATCTGGCCAATCGGGCCGGTGGCAAGATCCACCCGAACGATCACGTCAACTATGGGCAAAGCTCCAACGACGTGATTCCTACCGCGATCCATGTCAGTGCCGCGCTCACCACCAGCGAGCAACTGCTGCCGGCGCTAAAGCATCTCAAGCGCAGCATCGACCGCCGCGCCCGCGAACTACGCAATGTGTCGAAGACGGGACGCACGCACTTGATGGATGCGATGCCGGTGACATTCGGGCAGGAGCTGTCCGGCTGGGCCGCACAGATCAGTACGGCGATCGAGCGCATTGAGGACAGCATGAAGCGCATGCGCCGGCTGCCGCTGGGTGGCACGGCCGTCGGCACTGGCATCAACGCCGATCCCAAGTTTGGTGCTGCGGTAGCGCGTGAACTCAAGAAGCTCACCGGCGTGCGTTTCGAATCCGCCGAAAACTATTTCGAGGGCATGGCGGCACAGGACGCCGCGGTGGAGCTGTCAGGTCAGCTGAAGACATTGGCGGTGGGCCTGATGAAGATCGCCAACGACTTGCGCTGGATGAATTCCGGTCCGCTCGCCGGCCTGGGAGAAATCGAGTTGCCGGCGCTGCAGCCCGGCTCTTCGATCATGCCGGGCAAGGTCAATCCGGTGATACCCGAGGCGACCGCGATGGTGGCCGCCCAGGTCATCGGCAACGATGCGGCGATTACCATCGCCGGCCAGTCGGGCAATTTCCAGCTCAACGTGATGCTGCCGCTGGTGGCCCACAACCTGCTGGAGTCGATTGGCATCTTGTCCAATGTCAGTGTGCTGCTGGCCGACAAGGCCATCGCCGGCTTCAAGGTCAACACGGCGCGGGTGAAGGAGGCCTTGGACAAGAACCCGATCCTGGTCACCGCGCTCAACCCGGTGATCGGTTACGAGAAGGGCGCGGCAACGGCCAAGCAGGCCTATAAGGAAAAGCGCCCGATCCTCGATGTGGCGCTGGAAACCACTGGCTTGTCGAAGAGCGAGCTACAGAAACTGCTCGACCCGATGACGCTCACGCGCGGTGGCATCCACGGTGGAGGCGGTGGTGGCGGTTGACGCCTAGCTGCCTGTGAGACGTTTGAGTAAGTCTTTAGCTCGTCATCCCAGCGAACGCTGGGATCCAGTGTCTTTGCAAGGTACTGAAGGCGCTGGATTCCAGCGTTCGCTGGAATGACGAGCAAAACCTAGTCAGACCTTCCTTGGCAAGACCTTCCCCGCCGCCGCGAGCCCTCAGTTTGAAGAGTGCTCGCGGCACTTCTCTACATTCGCTTCGCCCAGCGCCGTGGCATAGGGTTTGAACGCATCGAGTTGGGTCGCCAATTCGTCCTGCGCCGTCTTCATGCTGGCCACGTCGTCGCAAATCTTCTCGGCGGCAAGCTTCACGTTTTTCGCTGCCGCCTCGATCTGGTCGTGGGCGGCGGCTTTGTCTTCGTCGCTGCCAGTGAGCTTGCTGGCTACTGAGCCCACCGCCTTGGCCGCCGTTGCTGCGCCTGCCTTGCCGGTGGCGATGGCGTCCTCACGCATGGCCTGAGCCGATGCGTTGTAGCGCTGCAGTAAAGCGCGCTGCGCATCGTTCACGGGCACATCATGGGCATCGATGGTGAGCTTGCCGCTGCCATCGACGACGGCGTCCGGTGCGCCTTCGGCGTGGATGGTGACCTGGCCGTCCTGCAGGGTGATGCGGTGGTTGATGATGTCGGTATGACCGCCGAACACCTGGGTATCGTTGGACGAGTTGCTGCAGGCTGTGATCACGCCGGCCATCGCCAGCAACCAGGGGAGACGTCGAAAGATCATGTGCTTGGCACTCCTTATCCGGGGTTCAAAGCCTTAGTTCGGTACACGGTGGGCGGCGCTGCTATCACGCGGCGTTCGTTGCCGTGCTGGCTGATCATACGAGGTGTGGTTCAGCCGATGCCACGGAAGGTGGGTCGAACGCGGTGTCGCAGGAAACAGCGGCGATCGATGATTGCATGGCGCCCAACCTTCTCACCAACCACCTGTTCGACCGGAGGATATCGCGGAACGAGCACCGGCGCAGGCATGGGCAGCGCGCTTCGGTAAACGGGAGGCAAGCCGGATATGGACCCGGCTGGAACGGCCGCTCGCACACACCTTTTATGCACATTCGGTGTGCTCACTTAAGGCAGCACACTTGGCGTGCACGTATGTCTCGAAAGGTTGATGCACCGAGGTCGCTCCACGAGCCGAAGCTTTATTTGCCGTCCATTTCACCTGCAGAAAGTGAGGAGATGACTTTTATGAATGCTTGTCTCAATGCGCTTCGCACCCTTTCGTTCGCGCTCTGTGTTGGACTGCTCGTTTCCGCTTGTGAGACGCAACCTACCGCCAACAGGTTCAGCTCCAATCAGGCCATGACGGCGCAGAGCGTCGAGCTGGGCACGGTGGAGACCGTGCGTGATGTGACGATTCAGCCGGGTAACTCCACCTTGGGTGCGGCGACGGGTGCCGTGCTGGGTGGCATCGTGGGAAGCAACATCGGTAGTGGCAGCCGTGCCAATACGGCCGGTGCGGTGGCTGGCGCCGTCGGTGGCGGCCTGGCGGGCAATGCCATCGGCCGTGGCTCAAGTACGGCAGGTGTGGAAGTGGGTGTACTACTGGATTCCGGTCGACGGTTGAACATCGTGCAACCGGGGACTTCGAATGATTTCCGCCCGGGTGACCGCGCGCGGGTGAGCTCCGGCGGTGGTACCACCCGCGTCACTCGTGGGTGAGCTCAGGCTTCGCACCATCCGCGTCACTCGTCGATCTCAAACGTTTGCCCCACCGGCAGCCCGCATCCATGCGGGAGGTGCCGGTGGGGCAAAGCACATCAGCTGTCGTCACGAACCCGGCGGAACCACACGGCACCGGCGATGAGGGCGACGCCGGCGGCCACGCCAAGCCACAGATTCGGGGTTGCCAGCAGGCCGTACGTGTGACCGGGGGACAGCACGCTAAGCGGATCGTTGGAGTCCATGTCCGACATGGAGCTCAGGTTGTGGTCGCTGAACACGATGCTCGAACCGGGAAACACGCTGAGCAGTACGCGCTGTACGACATGGGTCCAGAACCAGGCCGTCGGCAGGTTGAACAAGCCCATGATGCCGAACCAGCTCACCATCAGGCCGAGTACCACCGGCACCGCCAAGGCCCACAGGAAAGGCTTGGTGCGTGACCAGGCCGAGCAGAACGTCAGCCAGCCGACGGCGGGCAGGGCCCACAAGGTGTACAGCGGAACCGCGCTGAGCAAGCTGCCGATGACCCTGAAAGGATGCGCCAGTGTCAGCAACTGCCATATGTTCACGCCATGGAGCGACAGCACGACGGCGTAGATGACCAGCTGCATCACGCCGCAGATGATGCTCACGAACACGGCGATGATCGGTGCTATGACCGCTGCGCTGACCACTTTCGAGAGCACGGTGCTGGTGTTGGATACCGGCAGCGATTTCCAGAACAGCACGCTGCGGTCTCGACGGTCGTCGTACAGCGAGCCCAGGCAATAGAACAAGCACCACCAGGCCCATGACGATGCCGATCAGGCTCATCGATGAGAGCATCGCCACGTCCACGGCTGAGCCGATCTGCTCCAGGTGGCCGGCATCGGCGTGTTCGATCATCATGCGGAAATCATTGCCGCCGATCTGGAAGCCATGACGCGAGCCCAGCACTTCAGCGGTGATGATCGCCATCAGGTTGAGGATCAGGAAGACCGCGCCGGTAATCACCGGGGCCCACAACAGGCCGCCGCGGTGTTCCCAATATTCGCGCTTCAGGAGCCAGTAGAAGGTTTTCATGCGTAAGTCCCCTTCATGGTGGCGACAAACAGGTCGCTGACTGTGGGGCGCCTGACTTCGCCCATGCGTTCCAGCACGGCGCGGTCGGCACCGTCAAACAGGAAGATGCTCTTGCCGAACACCTGACGCTCATCCAGCGGTTTCAGCTGGCGCGCGGCTTCGGCCTTGTCGGCGCTGACCATGACTTCGGCAAAGCGCTCGCCCACGGCATCCATATCCGTATCCAGTACCAGCTTGCCGTCGCGAATGAACATCAGGTCGGTGAGGATGTGTTCGATCTCCTCGACCTGGTGCGTCGTGACGATGATGGTCTTGTTCTCGTCGAAGTAATCCTCCAGCAGGCTCTGGTAGAACTGCTTGCGATAGAGGATGTCCAGGCCGAGCGTCGGCTCGTCCAGCACCAGCAGACGGGCGTCGATGGCCATGACCAGCGCCAGATGCAGCTGCACGATCATGCCCTTGGACATCTGCTTCACGCGTTGGTTGGGCGTGAGCTTGGTGCGCGCCAGGAAAGCCTCGCACTTGGCCCGATTGAAGCGCGGGTGCACGTTGGCGACAAAATCGATGGCCTCGCGCACGCGGATCCAGCGCGGCAGCACCGCGACGTCGGCGATAAAGCACACCTGTTCCATCAGGCGGTCGCGCTGGCTGCGCGGATCAAAGCCAAGTACGTTCAGCTCGCCCCGGAAATCGGTCAGGCCGAGGATCGCCTTCAGCGCCGTGGTCTTGCCCGCGCCGTTGGGTCCGATCAGCCCGACGATGCGGCCGGATTCAATCCGGAAGCTCACATCGTCCAGGGCGAGGGTGTTCTTGTATCGCTTGGTCAGACCAGTGGCCGTCACAACCGCGTTCATGACTGGTTCTCCCCGTTAGCCGACGCATGGTCCGGCGCTTCCCGCAGCAGGGTTTTCAGATCCAGCCCAAGGCGCTGCAGCCGGGCAAAGAGCGAGGGCCATTCCTCACGAAGGAAGCGCTCACGTTCGGACTTAAGCAGCGCTTCCCTGGCTCCATCGATGACGAACATGCCCAAACCCCTCCTTTTTTCAACCAGTTGATCATCGACCAGTTCCTGGTACGCCTTCGAAACGGTCAGCGGATTGATTTGAAAGTCCGCTGCCACCTGGCGTACTGACGGCAGCGGGTCGCCCTCGTTCAAGGCGCCGTCCAGGATCATGGCCACTACGCGCTCGCGCAATTGGCGGTAGATCGGGACGCTGTCGTTCCAGGTGATGGTCATATGCGTTTATTCCTTGCTGATACGGCCGAACGTGGTGCCGAACGAATAGTAGGGCATGGCCAGCTGGGCTCCGAGAACACTTGCGTTGGCCGGGGAGGCCGGGCTCAGCAGGTGTGAGACCGTCACGGTGGCCACGCCGGCCTCGCTCAGTGCCGCGGCGCGGAAGTCTTCGGCGGTCGGGCGGACCTCGACGGGGGCCAGGGTGATGACCCGAACGCCGTTGATCTCGCTCACGGGAACCATCTTGAAGTTGGAGTTGATGGCGGCCAGGCCTGCCGTGGTGAACAGGGCGGCGGCAGTCAGTGCTAGTAGGTTCGCTTTCATGGCTGTACTCCTTTAGTGACCTCGTGAACCGGTGTTGTCGTGAACTATAACACCATATCTAGAGCTGTCAACAGGCGAATCGAAAATTCGCAACATGACTGATGGCCTATATGGCTGAACGAATGATCCGGGCGCGGCCGTGGCGTCCGGAAGCCGGGGGAATGCTCCGCCAACTGAGGCGGGCGGGGCAGGGGCGGCCATCAGGCATCGCGGGTGACAGGCATCACCTCACGGCGCCCTGGTCGAGCGCCGTGATTCAATGGCCTTCGATCTCCCCAAGGAAGCGGTCGCATGGATGTCGGTTTGGCCGGGCGTGCTGGTTGTTGATCACCGGCGCCAGCAAGGGCATCGGTCTGGCGTGCGCGATGGCGTTTGCGAGCGAAGGTGCGAGAGTGGTGGGCATCTCGCGCGACCTCGCACACCTGCATGCCGCCCAGCACGATCTTCAGCGCGAAGGGCTGCAGCATGGATGGTGGCCGCAGCGGACCTGCAGCGACAGCGTCGCCGCCCAAATGGTGACCGAGTACATCGAGAACGAGTTCGGTCCGATCGATGTGCTGGTCAATTGCGCCGGCGCAGCAAAGCGCACACCCGTCGCCGAGTTACATGCCGATGCCATGCACGATCCGATGCAGGCCAAATACTTCACCTATATGCACATCGATCGATCCGGTGATCCGCCGCATGTCAGCGCGTGGACGCGGAAGCATCGTCAATGTCGTGGGCCAGGGCGGACGCCAGGCAAACCCATGCATATCGGCGGCGGTGCCGCCACCGCCGCACTGGAGCTATGGTTTTGCTGGTGTTGTGCCGAAAACATTATGGCAGAAACTGAATCCGCCTGATGAAAGAAACCTTTGCACTTGGGCAATGCGGTGCCTGCTTATTGAAGACGGAAAGCAACTTATTCTTTATTGATTGCGGACTCGGCAATCAGCCAGGATGAAAAATTTTTTAGCCACTACGAACCGCATGGCGATGCTTCTTTGGAAAAATCAATTCGCCTATTGGGTTACAGCTTTGATGACATCACCGATGTTATTCTATCTCATCTCCATTTCGACCATTGTGGAGGAGCTATAAACAGAAATGTAAACGGAAACCTTGTTCCGGCATTTAAGTACGCGACCTATTGGAGCGACGAGAGACATTGGGAATGGGCAACCAAACCAAACGCAAGAGAGAAAGCGTCTTTCCTTAAAGAAAACATTCTTCCCATTCAGGAAAGCGGGCAATTAAAATTTGTAGGCGAAGGAAGTAATGAAGTAAACGCAAATATTATTTTGAAAACAGTATCCGGGCATACGGAGTCAATGTTTATTCCCCATATTAAGGTTGCTGATAAAACCATTGTTTACTGTGCTGATTTATTTCCAAGCATGGCACACATTCCATTGCCTTATGTAATGGCCTACGATACCCGTCCTTTGCTCACATTAAATGAAAAGAAACTATTTTTAGAAGAGGCGATTGCGAATAATTATTATTTATTCTTTGAACACGACCGGGCTATTGAGTGTTGTAGCTTGAAGCAGACCGAGCGCGGTGTTAGAGAAGATCAGACGTTTAGGTTGAGTGAATTGCTTTGAAATGTGGCGGGGGGACTCGAATCCCCGACCTCAGCATTATGAGTGCTGCGCTCTAACCAGCTGAGCTACCCGCCAAATGGAGGGCAAATATATTTTTTCAGCAAATTTCCTTAATCACAGGCTGTATAAATGTTTAAATGAAATCATTTCTCTCTTTTTTCTTCTCACTTTCCTGTTTGTTTCATCTGCATTTGCTGAAACCATTTTCTTCGACATGTTTCTTTTCGGGGATAAAATTGGCGTAATGACTGTTTCGCTTGAAACAAAAACGAACTGGAAGTGAACTATATAGGCTTGAAACAAAATCGAAGGCAAAGTTTCTTTGGATTAACCATGAAAACTATACACGGTATGATGTCGTTTATAAAAATGGGAAACTGATTTCTTCTAACCACAAGGAAATTGAGAATGGCGAAGTAAAGCGTTGGACAAATGTAAAACGGGAGGGCAGTAAATATTCGGTGGATAGCTACAAAGGCAAACCAACCTTTACAGAAGTCCCCGTTTATTCAATTGTAACTATTTATTTCAAAGACATAACAAACGTGAAAAGGATTTTTTATGAAGCTGAAGCAGATTTCAGTCAAATAAAAAGGGCGATGAACCCGATACCTGGGAGTTTAAAAGCAGTGATGGCAATCGTAATGTATATCATTTCAGAAATGGAAAAATACACTCAATGGAATTTCATGTTTCCATTGCAACCGTTAAGATGATTCGGGCTAACTGATAACCTCAGCACAGATGGGGCTATAAACTTCAAACTATTAACTCTAAACTTGCGTTAGCATAATTCCACCGGATAATTGAAAGCACATACAAGAATTTTTCTTTTACTTCTTCTGTTTATTACCTCCTGCAAGGCACCTCCGTTCCAGGTGAAAGACGGCAGAACTGCCCGTGAACTTCTTTTGTTTAATACCAGTATTGATTTTTTAGTAAAAGAATTCAATCGGAGAAAGATCCTATTAAACAGCAATCTAAAGCATTCCTTATTGCAGAGTCGTCCAGCAGAGTTTCAGGATTATGCTAATGCCGAAAAGTGGTATAAAAATCGCTTGATTTAAGCGGTGGCGAACAATCGCTTTTCAAAATGGGGTTAATGCAAAAGCAACAGGAGAAATATGACGAAGCCATAAAAACCTTTGAACAGTACCAGCGGGTGGCGGAAGTAGGATTTGAAGGAAGAACCCAAGCCAACCAATGCCGCGATGCAATAGATTGGAAAAAATCGTTTACGCGGATTCAAATTAGAAATCTTGCGAACCTGAACACTGCATATACGGAGTATGGTCTTGTTCCTTTCAAAGAAGATAAGTTTATGTTTTCCTCTTCGCGCGATGAAGTAATGGGC
>CAVXWA010000028.1:0-112352 GCA_963765335.1 uncultured Gammaproteobacteria bacterium
GGATGCACTTCTCATTGACTTACGTTTGTCGAAACTGGCACGAAGGCGATGACTGTCGCGAGCGCACGTTGCACCTGAAGACGGATAAGGCCGACGAGATCGGAGTTTTGCCAGCTCGGTCGGTGGCATGGCCGCAAAGATCCCTCACTCTCAATCACTGGAGCGGTGGCTTGTATGGTGGCATTGGCGACGGAATACGTGATCGACGTACACCACTGGAACGACAACCTTTTCAGCTTCCGCACCACACGCGATCCGGGCTTCCGCTTCGACAGCGGCCACTTCGTCATGATCGGGCTGGAGGTTGAGGGGCGACCGCTGTTGCGCGCCTACTCCATCGCCAGCGCGAACTACGAAGAGCACCTGGAGTTCGTCAGCATCAAGGTGCCCAACGGCCCACTGACATCACGTCTGCAAAGCTTGCGCCCGGGCGATCCGGTGATGGTCAGCCGCAAGCCTACCGGCACGCTGGTGCTCAACGACCTCAAGCCAGGCAAGCATCTCTATCTGCTCGGTACGGGCACGGGCTTGGCGCCGTTCCTCAGCATCGTGCGCGACCCGGAAACCTACGCCCGCTTCGACAAGATCGTGCTGGCGCATGGCGTGCGCAGGATCAGTGATCTCGTGTTCGCCGAGTACCTGGAGCAGACGCTGCCCAGGCACGAATATCTGGGGGAGTTGGTGCGGGACAAGCTGGTCTACTACCCCAGCGTGACTCGCGAGCCGTTCCGCCATCGCGGACGACTGACCGATGCCATCGTCGAAGGGAGCATGAACCAGTTCGCCGGCTTGCCCCCGTTGAACCCGCGGACCGATCGGGTGATGCTGTGTGGCAGCCAGGCCATGCTGGACGACTCCTGCGCACTGCTCGATGGTCGCGGATTCCAGGCATCACCTCGCACCCGCGAGCCTGGCGATTATGTGATCGAGCGCGCTTTCGTCGAAAAGTGAATCGAAACTGACAACTTTCTCGACGTGCGGTGCCACTGGAGGTCGCGTCATGAGTAGCCCAACCGTTTCGAATGGAAGACAGCGTCTCGCCATCCTTGGCTCCACGGGTTCGATCGGCGGCAGCACGTTGGATGTGGTCGCACGCCATCCTGATCGCTTCACGGTGACTGCACTGACGGCCCATCGCAGCGTCGACCGGCTTTACGATCAGTGCCTGGCATTTCGTCCGGCCCTGGTGGTCGTTGGCGAAGCGGCGGATGCGGCCCAGCTCGAACAGAAGTTGCGGGCAGCGCAGCTGGATACTGAAGTGACTTATGGAGCGGACGCGCTGTGCGCCGTCGCCAGTTCGAATGAGTGCGATACCGTGGTGGCGGCCATCGTTGGCGCCGCAGGCCTGCCTTCCTCGCTGGCCGCTGCTCGTGCGGGCAAGAAGATCCTGCTGGCAAACAAGGAGGCCCTGGTGATGTCGGGCGCGCTGTTCATGCGCACGGTCGCCGAGCACGGCGCCACCTTGTTGCCGCTGGATAGCGAGCACAATGCGATCTTCCAGTGCCTGGGAACCAGTTTGAAGTCGGGCGCTGGCGTTGAGCGCCTGATCCTCACCGGATCGGGCGGGCCTTTCCTGACTCGTGCCTTGGATAGCCTTGATGACGTCACGCCCGATCAGGCCTGCGCCCATCCCAACTGGGTGATGGGTCGCAAGATCTCGGTCGATTCGGCCACCATGATGAACAAGGCACTGGAGACGATCGAGGCGCGTTGGCTGTTCAACATGCCACCCGAGCGCATCGAAGTCGTGATTCACCCACAGAGCGTGATCCATTCGATGGTGGCTTACGCTGACCAATCCGTGCTTGCCCAGCTCGGTAACCCCGATATGCGCACGCCGATTGCGCATGCCCTGGCTTATCCGGAGCGCATCGAATCCGGCGTCGCGCCGCTGGATCTGACCCGCATGGCCAACCTGAGCTTTGCCGCGCCGGATCTGTCGCGCTTCCCCTGTCTTCGCCTGGGGCTGGAGGTGCTGCGCGATGGCTGCGCCGCCAGCGTGACACTCAACGCAGCGAACGAGATCGCGGTGGACGCCTTCCTGCAGGGGCAGATTCGCTTCACCGCCATTGCCCAGGTCGTGGAGGAAGTGCTGCACCGGTTGCCACCCCTCGCTGCCCATCATCAGCTCGACGACATTCTTGCCGCCGACGCGGCGGCGCGCAGCATCGCGCAGCAAATCATCCGGCATCTGCCGGCTTTTGGAGTACAGCGGGTTGCCGTTCACTAGGGATGCTCTGATCTATTCAATGAGGGTGGCATGATGTCCAGAAAGTTCGCAGGGTGTGGGGTGTGGCGCAACGCAGGCTGGCTGCCTGGGCAAGCCGCGCACCGCGGCCTGCGGGCTTTCTGGACATCACCCGAAGGGCCGGCTCTGTCTGCCCGCAGCTGCGCGCCGCGCCGTCTCGACAGGCAGCCAGCCTGCCTTCGCCGACGCAGCGCACATCTGCGGGCAGACAGAACCGGTGACACCCTCATTGAATAGATCAGAGCATCCCCACTGGGAGATTTCCGTGAGTGAAGCTATACAGCTCTGGCCCGAGTCGTCTGCTCCTGTCTCGGGTTCCGAGCCTATCGATAGCTGGGTGAAAAGCATCGTCCTACGCACCGAAGTCGCGCTGGCGGCTTATTTGCCGTCCGCCGATAGTCCACCCGAGACGCTGCATGAAGCGATGCGCTACGCCACCCTGGGTGGTGGCAAACGCGTGCGTGCGTTGCTTTGCCACGCGGCCGGCGAACTGGTAGGTGCTGCGCCAGCCCTCCTCGATGGTGCGGCCAGCGCGATCGAAATGATCCATGCGTATTCGCTGGTGCATGACGATCTGCCGGCCATGGACAACGATCTGCTGCGTCGTGGCCAGCCCACCGTGCATGTGCGCTATGGCGAAGCCATGGCCATCCTGGTGGGCGACGCCTTGCAGGCCCAGGCCTTTGCGACGATCGCTGACTCGCCTGCGTCAGCAACGCAGCGGGTCACCCTGATGCAGGACTTGGCGAAGGCGAGCAGTTCGCTAGGACTGGTGGGCGGGCAGGCCATCGATCTGGCCAGCGTCGGCAGCATCCTGCCGCGCGATGCACTCGAACGCATGCACCGGATGAAGACGGGCGCCTTGTTGCGCGCGGCAGTCTTCATGGGCGCCCACTGTGGGCCCGAGCCACTCGCGTCCGACATGCTGGTGGCACTGGACGACTACCAACGGTCGGTCGGCCTGGCATTCCAGGTCGTGGACGATATTCTCGATGTCACCATGGACGCGGCCACGCTCGGCAAGACGCCGGGCAAGGATGCGCAGGACCATAAGCCGACCTACGTCTCGCTGCTGGGTCTCGATGCGTCGCGTGAACTTGCACGAGTACTCGGCGAGCGCGCCCACGCAGCGCTGGAGCCGCTCGGTGCAGCGGCAGTGCACCTCGATGCGCTGGTCGACATGGTGGTCAATCGCGTGCATTGATCCCGCCCCGTGGCGGAGAGCCGGAGCGGGGTCGAACCCCTGGAGTTCGACTCAGGCTTCCCGATACCAGAGCAGAATGACGCCGATGAACATGAAGCAGATCGGCCAGACGATGCCGGCGATGCGACCGCCGCGTCCGGGCAGGCGCAATTCCAGCCAGCGTGCCCAGCCCGCCGCCACACCGCTCAAAGCCAGTGGCGTATGCGTCAACTCGATCAGCATCTGGTCCTTGACGTTGGATATCTGATGATTGTGGGTGAGCAGCATCGCGCCACCGACGGCGACCAGCAACGGAAACACGAGAGTCGCGCGTTCATTGCGTAGGCGACCCGTTCGCACCGACCACTCGAAGTAGCCGAACAACACGATCAGCAGCACGAAGAAGCGATGCTGGGCGACCTCCACGTCGCGCCACGCAGCCCACCAACCCTCATGGCCCAGCGGCCATACCTCCGGGTCGGAACGGACCAACAGGAAGGCTGCCATCGCCAGGAATAGCAGTGGCCAGTGCTTGGCCCATCCGACGCCGGCGCGATTGAGCAGGGCCAGCACGCCAATCAGCAAGACGAAGATGCCGGCCCAATGATGGTTGTACTCCGACCACGCCATGTCTTGCGCATTGCGTGGCGGAATGATGCCCGAGCCCGGCACCGTTGCCGATGCCGCCACCTGGTGGGCGCGCGCAGCATCGCTGTCGAGTTGCGCCTGTAACTGCGAGACCGCCAATTCGTCGTGGTCCGGCGAACCGAGCCGCGGCCATGCAGGTGCGTTGCGTACGGCGATTTCGTGGAGGCTCACGCGATCCGTGGTGAGATCAATCGCGGGTGGCACGGACGTCAGCGATGCGGCCGCAAAGAAGATCGTGAACCCGATGCCGATCTCCACTTCGGCGAAACGACGCATGCGAAGCACGTGCGCATGCTGCCCCTTGCGCAAGCGCTCAGTCACGCGGAAGTTGCCAAAGCCCAGCGCCAGCAGTGCGACGAACATGGCGATCTTGGCGCCCACCATGACGCCATAGGCCGTGCCATAAAACCCCTGCAGGTCGCCGATGTAGAACACGCACATGATCGCGCCAGAAAGCAGGATGCAGGCAACGCCAATGATCGACATGCGGGAAAAGCGCGTGCCAACCAGGCGCAAACCTTCGGCTTCCTCAAGATGCCGCAAGACGAGAACGAAGCTCGGAATGGCGCCGATCCAGATGGCGGCACCGAACTGATGCAGGCCTTCGACAAAGAGCAGCAAGAGGTTGTCGGTTAGCCGTGCATAGGCATGCGTAGTGATCGTGGCCGCGGCGAGCGCAATGAAGCCGAGCAACAGAAGCAGCATGCGAGAGCGGCGCCCAGCCAGCGTCCGATCGCCCAGGTACAGGAAAATGAGGGCGGCGCTGAGCATCTTCACGCCGCCCGAAACCGCGAAGGCCGCCTGCAGCACGTTGGATAGCGGCAGCTCGACCGTCGCCACCAGCACGGAGACCTGCAACGCCGTGGTGGCCAGCTCGGCAACGACCAGGCCAAACGCGCTGAGGCGCGTCAGGCGCACCACGCGTTGCTGGAGTTCATCGCCATTCGTCAGTGCGCGGGCCATGGGGTGAAGCAAGAAGACCAGAAACAGCAGGCCGCCCAGGGTCATGGACTGGGCCACGATGACCAGGCTGTGCAGGATGACGCTGAGATAGCCGAAGAGGTCGACGAGCAGGGTCACGGAAACACCCATGGATGATCGGTGGATGTTGCAGGTTGCTGGAACTTTTGGAAGCGCCGGGTTACGGCTTGGCGCTCACCGTGAACGCCAGGTCGCCTCGGGTGATATGCCCATCCAGGGCCAGCGCCTGCCAGTGGATCACGTAGGCACCCGGGCTTAGTTCCGCCGTGCTGTCGATCTCGTTGGGCCGGTCCGCGCTGGCGGTGATGGGAAGTGGCGTTTCCTTGTGATCGGGGCCGACCAGTACCAGTCGGGAACGTCCCTGGTCGATCTTGCTGTTGTACTTGAGCACGAGCGAAGCGTGGCCCGCCGATACGCTGCCGTTGGCATTGGGCGTGCTACCGACAAGAATCGCGTGCGCGCTCGCACTGATGCTCACGAACGTACCGACGATCGTGAGGACGATGATTGCGAAACGGCGCTGATAACCCATATGCGGACTCCGGGATGAAGAAGTGAGGCGTTAGGCAGGGCGCGAGTGACCGCTTGTTTTGGTCGAATCGGGTGGCAGGATCGAATAGAGGACGGCGGGAAGGAACGCGAAAGTCGACAGCAGCACGGCAAGCAGGCTCAGCAACAGCACGATGCCCATGCTTGCGGTGCCCGGGTGTCGGGAAATGGCCAGGCTGCCGAACGCGGTACCTGTGGTAAGCGCCGAAAACAGGATGGCACGCGCCGTCGGCGAACCGAGGAACTGGTGCATGCCGTGGCGCCAGTTCATCACGAAATAAACGTTGAAGGACACGCCGACGCCAAGCAGCAAGGGCAGGGCGATGATGTTGGCAAAATTGATCGAGATGCCCAGCAGTCGTGCCAGCAACGCGGTGAGCAGTGCGGACATCAGCAAGGTGACCAGCACCAGGCCGGCATCGCGGAAGCGGCGCAGTACCAGGATCAAGACGATGCCAATGGCGAGCGTGGCGTAGACAGCGGCTTCG
The DNA here is from genome assembly GCA_963765335.1 of uncultured Gammaproteobacteria bacterium. Classification (GTDB taxonomy): domain Bacteria; phylum Pseudomonadota; class Gammaproteobacteria; order Xanthomonadales; family Rhodanobacteraceae; genus Dyella. The sequence continues at coordinate 6,098 of CAVXWA010000028.1, forward strand.
CGGAAGGCATCGAGAATGGTGTCAGCCGCCTTGATGGTATCGACGGCCGAACCGGCGGCCTCCGGTGCCACTTCTTGCACGACTTGCACGAAGCGACGCAGGCCGGCTGTGTTTTGCGCCTTGGCGGTCGGCGTTACCTGGATGCGTACCTGGCCGTCGGGCGTGAACCAGTCGCGTTTGAGATCCGCCGGCAGGCTCTCCATGGTGATCTTCTGGGCCGACAAAGAGTCGGCCAATTGGTTTAGCGTATAGGGCAGAAATTGCGTCAAAGCCTGGTTTGCGATGGCCATCTGTTGGTCCGAACCTTGCGCCAGTTGACCCAGGGCCTTGCCGATGCGCAGCAGCGGCGAGTTCGGTGCGAGCTTGCCGGCGACACTGGCAATGCCCTCGCTGGTGTCCTTGGCGGTCTCGCGCATCTCGGCAAGGCTGGGCGGCGTGGCCTTTTCACCGGGGTTCAATACGGCATACATCAAGTCCGAAGCTTGCGCGATCTGTTCGAGCTTGTCGGACTGGTCGGCGGGTACGAAATCGACACCCGAAACAACCTGCGCCACCTCAGGCTGTTTGCCCAGGCGCTCGCTCAGTCGTTGAGCCGTGGGAAGGTCTTTCGCCAGCACGTCCATGGTGAACGGATTGGTGTTCGGATCGTCAATCAACGAGGTCAGCGTGCGCATGGCTTCGCTGTTTGCATTTTTCGTATGCAACGGGTTGGCATCAAACGGAATGGTGATCGCGCCCCACAGGCCGGCCAAACCCAGCAAGGCAAAGACCACCAGCACGGGTTTGCGATTGCGCTCCAGCCAGCCATCTGCAGCGGCACCACCGGGCAAGGCCACTTCCGCGTGTGGCGACCCCTTGCTCAACAGCCGGAGCAAGGCTGGCAACACGGTGATCGTGCACAGCAGGGCCAGCAGCATGCCAACGCCGGCGATGGTGCCGAGTTCGGCCACGCCGGTGAAATCCGTGGGTGCGAATGCCAGGAAACCACAGGCGGTAGCCAACGCCGCCAGGCCGACCTGGCTCACCACACGATGCGCCGTTTCGTGCAGCGAATCGTCAAACGTACGGTCGCTGTACTGGCGGGCATGCAGGCGCACGCCAAACTGGATGCCAAAGTCGACGGCGAGACCGATGAACAGCACGGCAAACGCCACCGAAACCAGGTTCAGACGACCGACGGCGAGCGCGGCGAAACCCAAGGTATAGATGAGTCCGACGACAAGCGTGATCACGACCGGCACGATCAGTCGCCAGGTGCCCAGCGCCAGCACCAGCCAGAAGATCAGCAGCAGGCTGCTGCCAATGGCGATGGGTCCAGCCCGATCGGTGAGGGAGGAGAATTCTTCGTCGGCCAGCGGCACCGAGCCGGTGTAGTTGATCTTCGCGCGTCCCGCCTTGACGGCGGGCAACTCGGCGGCAAGACGCAGCATCGCATCGGTAGCCGCGCGCCCCGGCTCCAGGGCGCGGTAATCCATCACCGGATGCACGAGCACGAACTCCTGACCGCCGTGGCTGCCCACCAGATTGGGCGTCAGCAAGGCTTGCCAGGACAGTGGCGACGCATGACCGGCCAGGGCGCCTTCCATGGCCTGCGCCACATTGCCGAGCGCCGCATCATACGACGACAGATCGTCGGCCATGCCGCGGCGGACGCCTTCGACCATCAGGTCGATACCCTTGAACAGGCCACGTGCCGAAGCATCGGTCGCCAGCGGTCCTAGCAGGGGCTGCGCTTGCAGCATGCTGCTGATCGTGTCCGACAGATCTTTCGGCGGCAGCAGCACGAGTCCCTGGCGATTGAGGAAGGGGCTGATGCCAGGCGTGGATGACGAGCGGAAATGGGTGGGATCCGCAGCGAGTTTTGCATTGAGCGCCGTAGCGGTAAGGCGTGCTTCCTCGGCCGTCGGCGCGCGTACGACGACGGTCAGCGTATCGCTGAACTGGGGAAACTGTCGGGCAAAGGCCTCGCTACGTTGGCGCCAGGGCAACTGCTCGGAAAACAGGTGGTCCGAGTTCGTATCGATGCTCAGATGATGGGATGCGGCCATCAGGCTGAGCGCCGCGAGCAGCGCCGCCAGCAACAACACGATGTAGTGATGTCGACCGCTTTGGTCGACCAGCCAGACCAGACCTTTGTGCAGTGCTCTGAACACGCCGTCGTATCTCCTTAGCTCCGATTCGACCGGCCGTACGTCTAGGCCAGGCCAGACATCCGAAAACGATGCGTCAAGGTTAGCAGGGCCCCTGAGGTTCGCGCGCCAGATCCGTGCCTGCTGCGAGCACGGCGGCCTGCAGGGCGCGGGTGGCCTTGCCCATGCGACTGGCGAGGCCGGGCAAGCGTGTTAGCAGTCCAGGATGGCGCGCAATAACGAAGAGCATGCTCAATGGGCGCGGGCGCCCCCACATGTCGATGCCTGCCTGCAGTTCCATGGGGATCTCGTCATCGCGTTCGTCGACGATGGCACGCAGCACGACGAAGGGAAGGTGCCGTTCGTTCGCCACGGCCGCGACTGCCGCAGTCTCCATATCCACGGCGACGGCCATATGGCGCTCCCGCATCGCGGTCTTCTCCGCTGCGCTCAACAAGGGCGCCGGCAAGCTGACCAGGCTTCCTTCCATCGTCAATGCCAGTCCTGCAGCGTCAAGGCGCTGACTGAGCGCCGCGCGCCACGAAGGTGTCGGCGTATAGTCGCGCCCATGCTCGTCGAAGATGCGATGCGGACAGAACAGCGTGCCGCTGCGCAGCCCCGGTGTGAGTGCTCCCGCTACGCCAAACACAGCTAGCGCGGTTGCGCCCGCGTCGATCAATGCCAGCGCTCCCTGTCGCGCCGCTTCTGGGCCCATGCCGCTCAGCCAGAGATTGGCGCCGTTGCCAAGAGGTGTCAGCTTTTGTGGATGCAATCGCTGGCGAGTAAGCGCCTTCGCCTCGGATGCGAGGGCCGTTACGATGCCCACGGAATGCAGGTTCACTGTGTCCCCGGGGAGGACGTTGATTTCATTAACCGCCGATAGCGGGTCAAGGCCCATAGCGGAAAGTAGGCGGTATAGCCGTGGTACTTGAGGAAAAATACGCGCGGAAAACCTGGCGCGTTAAAGCTGGCGTGATACCACAACCCACCTTCGCGCTCATCGTTGGCTTGCTGGTCGTCGAGCAGCCATTGAATACCTCGGCGAACCGGCTCGGAGCGGTGCTCGCCGACCGCGAGCAGGCCGAGCAGCGCCCAGGCCGTGCTGTGCGCCGTGCTCGTGCCATCGTTGCTGCCACGTAGCGCGGGATCGAAATAACTGTCGTTGGTTTCGCCCCAGCCACCGTCGGCGTGCTGCCTGGAGACTAGCCAGTCGATGGACTTGCGGATCCATGGCTGACTCAGATCTTCGCCGACCAAGGCCAGCCCGGCCAGCGCCGACCAGGTGCCGTAAATGTAGTTGGTGCCCCAACGCCCCCAGTAGGAGCCGTCGGCTTGTTGGGCGGTTTTCAGGTAGGCCACGCAACGGTCGATGGCGACACGATCCTGCGCGCGCTGCAGTACACCCAGGCAGGCCAAGACGCGACCGGACACATCTTCGGTGGGCGGATCGAGCATCGCGCCATGATCCGCGAAAGGAATCTGGTTGATGTGATAGTGCGTGTTGTTGCGATCGAAGGAGGCAAAGCCGCCATTGTCGGACTGCATGCCCACCAGCCAATCGGCTGCTCGCTCGATGCGCGCGCGGTACATGCCTTCAAGCGGCGTACCCAGGACAGCCACGTGAAGCAGGCCGGCGACCAGCGCGGTGTCGTCCAGGTCAGGAAAGTAGGCATTGGCGTACTGGAAAGCCCAGCCGCCGGGTGGCAGGTCGGGGGCCTGCGCCGCCCAGTCGCCTTTCACTTCCAGCTCCTGCAATGGTGCCATCCAGTCCATTGCACGTTTCACCGCGGTCTGGGTGGCATCGTCGCCGGAGGCGCGCAGCAAGGCCATGGCGGCCCAGCCGGTATCCCACACAGGCGATACGCAGGGTTGGCAATAGGCGGTGCCATCGGCGCAATGCACGATCAGCTGCTGCAAGGATTTGAGGCAGGTGGCACGCGCAGGGTGGTCCTTTGCGTAGCCGAGCAGGTCCATCGCCTCCAGCGTATTGACCATCGGAGGAAAGATCGCGCCCACGCCATTCTCGCCGTTGAGTCGCGCAAGAAACCACTGTTCGGCCTTCTTTACCGCTTTTTGCCGCCACGCCTTGGGGATAAGCGGGTCGCAAGCGCGCCCGATCTTGTCCAGCACGAGAAAGCATCGGCTGGCGAAGCCGCCGGTCGTGAAATAGTGCCGCTCCTGTTCCGGTGGCGTGACGAACAGTTCGGGCACGCCAATACAGCGCGGATTTTTTGCCCGTGCCTTGAGCGAGCAAAGGATGAACAGCGGCACCATGGTGGCGCGCGCCCAATACGACACTTTGTCCAGATGAAACGGTGCCCAGCGGGGAAACAACATGATCTCCACCGGCACATAGGGCGCAGCGCGCCAGGGCACCTGTTCGAACATGGCCAGCAGGATGCGCGTGAACACATTGCTTTTGGCTGCGCCACCCAGACCCAGAATGGCGTCGCGGGCGCGCCGCATATGCGGCGCCTCGGCGGGATCGCCCGCGGCCTTCAGTGCGTAGTAGGACTTGACCGTGCAGGACAGGTCGATGGCGCCATCCTGGTAGAGTGGCCAGCCGCCGTGAGTATCCAAGCGTTGCTTGATCCGGATATAGCGCGCGAGTTTTTCCTGCAGCACCTCGTCGATTTCATCGAGGAAGTGCATCATCAAGATGTATTCGGCAGAGATGGTGCAGTCGGTTTCGAACTCGAAGCACCAGTGCCCGTCCGGCCGCTGCCGGGCAAGCAACGCCTCTCGCGCGCGATCGATGGCCTGATCGAGTCGGGTGGTTTCAGGCTCTCGATCGCGATGGTCCAGGACAGCGGCATCATCAACGGGAGCGTGGGTATTCGTCATAGCGATCGTGCGTTCTTGGCATCGCGCCGGGAGGGCACTCCATCCAAATACGATGCCCTGCGCCTGGGCCATGTGCGCGGGGGATCCTGGGGCTCTTCCCACTCGGGCGACAGCGGCGTCAGCGGCAGCTTGCGCGCGGCTGTGGTGAACAGCCAGCGCACGCCGGTGTCGTATTTGTCGGTCAGTCGGGTCAGGCCCATGGTCTGGGCAACGGCCGCGCGGGAAACCTTGACCTGCGTGCCGGAAGAAAAATCGAGCCGGTCCTGCAGATTGCGCAGGGTCAGCACGGCCAGGCCGATGCTCCACAAACAGAAGCGGCGAAAGCCCGCGTGCTTCGCCGGCACGATAAGCGTGTATTCCACCGCACGACAGAGATGCGAATGCGCCACGCCGATCAGTTCGATCATCGCCTTGGCGTAGTTGTCATCCTGATAACCGGGACGCAGCTCCTGCAATTGCGCGCCGTGGCGGGAGAAGACATCCTGCGGCAACCAGCACACGCCGTGACTGCGATCCTCCCACTGGTCCTTGAGGATGTTGGTCATCTGCAGGCCCTGGCCAAATGACACTGCCAAACGCATCAACGTTTTCGATTGCGGCGCCAGCTCCGGTTCGAAGTTGATCAGCAGCTTCGTCAGCATCTCGCCCACGACGCCTGCCACGCAGTAGCAATAGCGGTCCAGGTCGCGCAGCGTCGCCAGACCTTGCAGGCCAACCACGCACTGAAAGTCGTGCATGCCGTGCGACATGGTTTTCAGGCAGTCGACGATGGCCGTGTGCTGGGTCGGATTGAAGGTTTGGGTGACCTCCAAAACCAGCGGCAGTCGGGACAATAGCTCGCGCTCGCTCGCGGACGTTGCCTCGGAGAGCTTCGGCGCCAGTTCGGTCGCGAAGCGTTGTGCATCGATGCGGCCGGTGACCGCGTCAACGAAGGCGCTTTCGTAGATGCCTTTTTCGTCGACAGAGAGCGTCGGTTCGTCTTCAATGGTGTCGGCGATGCGGCACAACAGATACGCGTTGGCAACGACCTCGCGAAGTGCAAGTGGCAGCTGCGGTATCGTCAATGCAAACGTCCTGGATACTCTCGGAAGAATGGCTTCCTGATAAGCACTGGCGTTGGCTCGTGCGATCGCAGCGACGTGCTTCGAGTCGAACATTGACATGCCTCGGCTTTCCTTATGTATTCACATACAGAAAAACGTACGACGAAGGCATGTTAGCACCCTGATCTTGAAGGACGCAGCCATCTGACCAAAGAGAATGTCTTCGAAGTGTCGAGGCTGCGCGGGAGGCTCGGTCCTGGCAGCGAAAGCCAGGGGAAAGGAAGCTGGCGCTGGGGCAGCGTCGCTGCGTTTGCACCAACTGCGCGTGGTTCATCCATAATGGACGCATACCTTCCCCCGTGTTCATGGATCACCGGCCTTATGTACCCAGGGTTCATGCTGGCGATGCGCAGGCGTAGCGTGGTGGTTACACCACCATGAGGACCTTGGTCACCGGAGCTACCGGCTTCGTCGGTACGGCGGTTGCCCGCCGCTTGCTACGCGAGAACCACAGCATCCGGGTGCTGGCGCGTGCCGGCTCGGATCGTCGCAATCTGCAAGGGCTCGACGTCGAGGTCGTCGAAGGCGATCTCACGGATGCGCCTTCGCTCGCCAGGGCGTGCAAAGGCTGCGACGTCCTGTTCCATGTGGCGGCCGACTACCGCCTGTGGGCTCCGAAGCCGGAGGAGCTCTATCGAACCAATGTCGACGGCACCCGGGCCTTGCTCGAGGCTGCCAGGCGGGCGGGCGTGTCGCGTATCGTCTACACGAGCAGCGTGGCGACCTTGGGTATTCCTCGAGACGGCAGCCCCGGTGACGAGAGCACGCCGGTGTCGCTCGACGACATGGTGGGCCACTACAAACGCTCCAAGTTCCTTGCCGAAGCGATGGTCAGGACGTATGCGGCGGCAGGACTGCCGGTGGTGATCGTGAATCCGTCGACGCCGGTAGGCCCTCGCGATATCAAACCCACACCGACCGGGCGTGTCGTGCGCGACGCCGTCGCTGGCCGGTTGCCCGCCTATGTCGACACAGGCCTCAATGTGGTCCACGTGGACGACGTGGCGGACGGTCACTGGCTGGCTTTCCAGCATGGTGTGGTGGGAGAGCGCTACATCTTGGGCGGCAGCAACCTTAGCCTGCGCGAACTGTTGACGGAGATTGCGGACATCGTTGGGCGCGAGCCACCGCGTTGGCGGCTGCCGCACGCAGCGGTGATGCCGATAGCATATGTGGCGGAGGCGTGGGCGAGGTTGAGCGGAACCCAGCCCATCGCCACGGTTGAGGAAGTGCGCATGTCCAAGAAGCGCATGTTCTTCTCGAGTGCGAAGGCTGAGCGCGAACTCGGTTATGCGGCGGGCCCGGTCCGGCTCGCCCTGGAAGATGCCGTGGCCTGGTTCAGCCTGCATCACTGAGCTCCTGGAGCTGCTCAATAACTCCTCGTAGCCAAAATCACCCCCTCCCAACCTCCCCCTGCCAAGCAGGGGGAGGAGTCAAAAGCCGCGTGAACTACTCCTTCCCCCTGCAAAACAGCGGGAAGAGTCAAGAGCCGCGCGCACTGCTCCCTCCCCTGCTTGCAGGGGAGGGTTGGGGAGGGGTGCTTGTGGCCACAGCGAGAATTTGCACAGTCTCTCAGCGCACGAAGCGGCGTGCCAGGCGGGCCATGCGTGGCACGAACGTGGGGCGGAGCAGGCGTTCGTCGTAGCCGTCCATGCGGTACTTATCCTGGCTCAGGCAAAGGTCGAGCATGTCGCCGAGGTTCAGATCCAGCCCGATCTGCTGGTGGCCGGTGAGCGTGAAGTTGGCATCCTGCATCTCGCCGCCGGTGTCCAGGCCTTTGGCGATGCCGATGCGCTCCCAGATCAGGAAGATCCACACCCGCATCACCTTCAGCTCGAACGGCAGCCGCCGCCACCATGGCAACTTGCGCCGATACCAGGCCACCCAGTTGGCGAAAAACAGAATGTGGCGGGCCTCTTCCTGGATCACCGGTTCGAACGTCTCCACGAGTTCCACCGGGAAGTAGCCGGTGCGTTTGGCTGACTCGAACAGGCCAAAGGCAAAAAAGCTGTCGATGCATTCGCTATAGCCGGTGACCAACCAGCCCCATTCGGGGTCCTTGGGGACTTCGTACTCGGGCTCCGGTGCCAGCGCGATGCCATAGGCCTCGACCATCTTGCTGAGCACGACCTTATGGCGGGCTTCTTCACCGCCATCCATGATCAGCGCGTCACGCAGCAGCGGATCGTCGACGGTCTTGGTATAGGTGTCCACGCGCAGGGTGGCACGGCCCTCAGTCTGCACGGCGATGTCCCAGATCGGCAGCGAGGTGATGCGCTGCAGGGTGTCCGGGCTCAATGTGGGCCAATCGATGACGGCCGGCTTATACGGATTATGCGTGTCCAGCAACATGCGGCAGAACAGCCGCTTGTGCGCGTCCGAACCGATCTTGATACGACCGGGTTCGGTGCCTAGCCAATGCCGCATGGCATGGTCAGCGGCGGCGACGGTGGCGTCATCGGACATCGGTCACCTCATGGTTATGACGGCTTGCTGTTTTGCGCGTCCGGCAAGTGCGGTGGCGCTGCGCGCGCGCCAGCCGAGCCGCAGGCGACGGGCTTCGGCCCATTGCCACGAAACCAGCATGGGCAAGCCGAAGCCGACTTCGCGCGCACGCTTGACCAGTGACAGTGCGATCGCGGCGTCGGCCGGCAGGCCAATGATATTGCCGAACAAGACCAGGCCGCCTTCCTGGATGCCCAGGCCAGCCGGTACGAAGAAGATGATATGACGCAACGACTGCGTCACCGCCTCGATCGCGATGGCATCCCATACGGTGATCGGATAGCCCAGGAGCAGCAGTGCGAACCAGGTCTCGAAGCTGCCCAGGATGAAGCCGGCGAGCTGCCACGTGCAGGCCACGGCGAGCCGAAGCGGCTCGCGGTAATACGCGCGGATTTCTTCATCGAGGCGCGAGCCATCCAGCAGCTCGGTAAAGCGCGAGGGGCCTCCCATGGTCTTTTCAACAAACGCTTCCAGGCGCGAAAACAGCTGGCCATGACGCAGCAGGTAAATCAGCACGATGGGCAAGGGCAGGCTGGCGACCAGGCCTCCAATGACCGAATTCAAGGTGCCGATATGCTTGGTCAAGCCAATCAGCATGAGGATGCCCAGCGCCGCGAAAATGTACTGGCTGACCAGGGTCAGCAGCACTTCGATCACCACGCTGGCGGCCACCACGGCCCCGCTGAGGCCTCGCCATTTGACCAGCCGGATGCCGACGATCTCGCCGCCGATATTGGCTACCGGCAGCAGGCGATTGCAGGCCTCGCGGACCGCGCCCACCCAGAACAGGAACGGCACCCCAGCACGTCGTTGCGGATCGCGTGGCGCCAGCAAGGCGCGCCATCCCATCACGTCCACCAGCAGCGGCACGGCGTGGAAGGGCAGCAGCCAAAGCAGCGCCCAGCCCGCATGATCGAAGGCGTTGCGGATGGCGCCCCAGTCCTGGTGCACGACCAGCACGATGGCCGCAGTGAGGCCGAGCAGGCCGGCGAGATAAACGAGATATTTCATGCAGCCGCCGGATCGCCAAAGCCATGACACAACAAACAACGTTCCGCGATGGCGCGTTGCACTCGTGGGGATAATAGTGCGGCCAACTCATCCGCGTGGCGGTAGTCGGCCATGCTTGAAGTCAGTTCGCCGTGCACGGCCGGATGCAGATAGAGCTCCGACAGACCCTCCGGCAAGCGTCGAAGCACATCCAGCAGCGCGCTCTCGTCCATGCCGCCGCTATGCCGGATGCCGAACACATGATCGTTGCAGAGCACGCCTGCCCGGCGCAGGCGTCGGCGCATCAGCGCCAGCCAGGGTTGCAGCCATGGCCCCATGCCTGGCTCCGCCGGCAAGCGCACCGCGCGCAGACCGTAATCGCGGCCGATCGAGAGCATCAGGGAGAGCACGGTGGGATGCAGATGGAAATGCTTGTGCGCATTGACGTGGTCCAGGGGCAGGCCGGTGGCGGCGAAGGCCTCGAATTGTGCGCGAATCTCGGCCGCCAGTTGGCGTCGCACGCCAGGCAAAAAGAAGAAGCGGAAGCCATCGCGCGCCATGGCGCTGCCGAAATGGCCCTGGGCATCGACCAGGTCGGGAATGCGCGCTGGCGGCAAGGCGGATGGACCGTCCGCCAACACCAGATGCAAACCCACGGCGAGGCCGGGCGAGCGGCGGGCACGCGCCACCGCGTCGTCCACGGCGGGCGCCGTCACCATCAGACTGGCGGCGCGCAGTACGCCGTCACGATAGCCGCGCTCGACCGCCTCGTTCACAGCTTCGTGCAGGCCGAAATCATCGGCCGTCACGATGAGACGCGGTCGAGTGGGTGCCAGCACGACATTCATGGCTGCAGCGTCAGCTTTCCGCTCAAGCCTCGTGCGCATGCAGGAAACGGAAGAACTCCACACCTTCGCGCAATCGACGCTTGGTCATATCCCAGCTGCACGCCATTTCCTTGACGATCTCCCAGATCTTCGAGGGACGGAAGTAGAAGCTTCGATAGAACGTTTCCACACCGTGGAAAATCTCTTCCGTCGACAGGTGCGGATAGCTGATCTGCGCGATCTGCACACCCTTGTTGTCGACCAGGTTGACGGCCTTGGTGGCCTCGAGCCAGCCGTTCTCGATGGCTTGCTTGTACAGGGTTGTGCCCGGGTAGGGCGCGGCCAGCGATACCTGGATGGTATGCGGGTTGATTTCCTTGGCGAACTCGATGGTCTTGGCGATGGTTTCCTTGGTTTCGCCCGGAAGACCAAGGATGAAGGTGCCGTGCACCTTGATACCCAGTTTGCGGCAGTTCTCGGTGAACTGGCGCGCGATGTCGGTGCGCAGGCCCTTCTTGATGTTGTGCAGGATCTGGTCGTCGCCCGATTCGTAGCCCACCAGCAGCAGGCGCAGGCCGTTGTCCTTCATGATTTTCAGCGACTCATAGGACACGTTGGCCTTGGCATTGCAGCTCCAGGTCCAACCCTGCGCGTGCAGCCCGCGCGCGATCTCGTGCACGCGTTCCATGTTGGCGCTGTCGGTGAACGTATCGTCGTCGAACATCAGCTCCTGGACCTCGGGCATGTTGTCCTTGATCCACTGAGCCTCGGCGAGCACGTTGGCGACCGAGCGCACGCGGTAGCGATGCCCGCCGACGGTCTGCGGCCACAGGCAGAAGGTGCATTTCGAGCGGCAGCCACGGCCGGTGTAGATCGACACGTAGGGGTGCTTGAGGTAGCCGATGAAGTAGTCTTCGATCTTCAGGTCGCGCTTGTAGATCGGGCGCCACGAACGGCAGGTCGTCCATGTTCTCGATGATGGCCCGCGGCGGGTTGTGCTGGATGCTGCCGTCGGCAAGCTTGTAGCTGATGCCGTTGATGTCGCTGAACGGGAGTCCCTCGGCGACTTCCTTGCAGGTGTAGTCGAATTCCTCGCGGCCACGAAGTCGATGGCCGCTGACGCCTGCAGCGAACCGTCCGGATCGACCGCGATCTTGGCGCCGACCAGGCCGATCAGGACGTCCGGCTTGCGGGCCTTGAGCAGGTCGGCGAATTTCGCGTCGGTGGGAAAGGACGGCGTGCTGGTGTGGATGATCACCAGCTCGTAGTCGGCGGCGATGTCCAGGGTTGCCTCCACCGATAGCTCGTCGACCGGGGCATCCAGCACGCGGCGAGTCCGGCACCAGGGCGGCCGGCTGCGCCAGCCAGGTCGGGTACCAGAAAGACTTGATCTCGCGCTTGGCCTGGTAGCGGGAGCCCGCACCGCCGTCGAAACCGTCGAAGGACGGGGCCTGCAGAAATAGCGTCTTCATGGGAATACCAAGCTCCTGCAGCAGTTCGTTCTAGATCCGCAATGAGTTGTTAGTCGCACTTTCGCAATCGCTTTCAAGAATACCGCGTGGGCGCGTGATTGCGAGCATGCAATACACGTCCGCGCCACTCGACCCGCCAGCGGGTCAGTGCCACCGCCCATTCGAACAGTAGCAGCAGGTCACGGTATGGGGTCAACCCGATGTCGTGCCAAGGCTGAAGGTCGCGCCGTGCCACGTCGTTGCGCGACATAGCGCATAACCCTCGCGCCACCGCCCACCAGCGCCAGCAAGGCATTCGGCAGGGTGGGCGCCAGGGCCAGGCCGAGCGCCAGCACGGGCCAGGTGAAGCACACGAAGGTCATGGCGAAACCCGCCGGGGCAATCGCACGGATCGTGCGCAACCAGCGCAGCTCATGTGTCCACAGCGCGTGAAAGCTCGTCTCGCTGACCTCGGTGCCCACGACGAGGTCGGACAGCACCGTGCGCAGTCCCGCGCGGCGGCTCAACTCGCCGAGCCAGAAGTCGTCCGCCAGGGTGTCGCATAAAATCTCGAAGCCGCCGATGGCGTCCAGGGTCTCGCGGCGCAAGGCAATGGTGGAACCGAAGGCGAAGCGGGTGGAGCCGAAGGCATGGGCAAGCCTTGCCGAAGGCGCGAACCAGTCATCGATGAACAGGCAGCCCAGCCTGGACCAGAAGCCGCCCTCGCGCGACGCCGTGGTAGAGGCAGGTGACGATGCCCACGCCCGGATCGGCCAGCGGAGCCGTCACCCGCGACAGATAATCCGGGCCACGCTGATGTCGCTGTCGGCCAGCACCAGCCAGTCGTGTTCCGCGTGCGGCACCAGATTGATCAGGTTGCTGACTTTGAGGTTGGCGCCATGGATGCGTGGGTCGACCACCAGGCGGATAGACAGGGCGGGGAATTCTGCTATCAGTCTTTCCACCACCGCGATGGCCGGATCATCCGCTTCGCGTACGCCGAACAGCAATTGATAGTTGGTGTGGTCTTGCAGACAGAAGCTGCGCAGGTTTTCGTACAGGCGCGGCTCGGCGCCGTGCAGGGGCTTGAAGACGCTGACCGGGTGGATCGCCCGGTCTGTCCGTTGCCTTGCCTGCGCATGGCGGCAGCGAAACCACGCCCACAGGCTGACGCAGGCATAACCCGCTGCGGCCATATTGAGGCCGGTGCCGATCCAGAGTAGAAGCATGTCGGTAACGGGCAGGGTCGGCATGGTAGCGATGGTTTGGCGCCTTCCACGGTTGTTCCTAAAGTTACCCCATGAGTCAGGCAAAAACGCAAATCCGCGGCTGCGCATCATCCCGCTACTGTGACCCGGCGCAGGCAAGCCGCGCTGCGCCGGTGGCTTGGATGCCTCGCGATGGGCTTGTTCGGCCTGCTGATGTGCAGTTCGCTTGCCGCCAGCGGTGGTGAAGATCAGCAGCAAGCGGGTCCGGCGCCGACGATCGTCGGCTACTGGCTGGTTGAGAGCCGCGACGCGGTGATCCAGATCGAGCAGGTTGGCGACCAATACGAGGGGCATATCGTCTGGCAGCTGCATGACACTTACGGCCCCGAGGACGGCCCTGAGCTGAATGGGAAAACCGTTACGGACCGCAAGAATCCCGACCCGGCGCTGCGTTCGCGACCGTTGACGGGGCTGCGTCTGCTGTGGGGTCTGCGTTATGACCCCGACCGTCGTTCCTGGGTGGACGGGCGCGTCTACAACTCCGACAACGGCAAGGTTTACCACTGCCAGATCCGCTTGCTCAGCGCAGACAAACTGAGTCTGCGCGGCTATATCGGCGTCAGCCTACTAGGCGGCAATACGGCATGGACCCGCGTTGATGGTCCTGGGCCACCGTCGGCCAAGTCGTCATAGGTTTCCACGCATCGCCGCTCTCAAGGCCACGACTCATCCATACGAGGGCTACTCATTCGATACCATCATTTGCTAGCCTGACCCTGCGCCCTTGACGGGCTGTCCCCTTGGCTATCGCAATGTGATGCCGACGTGAAGGCCAAAACCGAGTTCCGTCCGCTGGGTGAGAGAGGTTCGACCTTGACTAACCGAGAGTTGGATTACCACGAAGGGCAGTCGTCGAGCAGTGTCGTGTCCTTTCATGACGAGCCGCTGGTTCTGGTCGACGAGCGCGATCAGGTGATGGGATTCCTCGACAAGGCTGCCGCGCATAGCGGGCAAGGCATCCTGCATCGGGCTTTCTCGCTGTTCATTTTCAACCCTCAGGGTGAGTTGCTGCTGCAGCAGCGCGCTCCGGGCAAGCGCTTATGGCCAGGCTTCTGGTCCAACACGTGCTGCAGTCATCCGCGTCGTGGCGAAGCCATGGAGACGGCGATTCATCGGCGACTCGCTGAGGAGCTCGGCATGCAGTGCGAGCTGGCTTTCCAGTTCAAGTTCCAGTATCAGGCGCAGTTCGATGCCGAAGGTGCCGAGCATGAGTTGTGCTGGGTCTACGTAGGTCACAGCGACGCGTTGCCTGTCGCCAATGTGAACGAGATTTCCGGATTGCGATATGTGTCGCCCGCGGCGCTGGACGAGGAAATAGCAGCGCAGCCGCAGTCCTTCACGCCCTGGTTCAAAATTGAATGGGAGCGCCTGCGTAGGGAGTATCCTCACGCCATGGCGCCACCAGCACTGCTTCCGTCCTGAAAGCTGCAAGGTCGTTTGGATGGATATACTCAACATCTACGCATGACGGCTCCGGCGCTTGATGCTCGCCATGGGAATGGCGAAGCGTCGGAGAGGTCAGTCGATAAGCTACGAGGAGATTCCGTTGGGCATTCCTCTTATTCAGCAGGTCAAGATCGCCAGCTACATCGTCGGCAAGAAACTTAGCGGCCAGTCCCGCTATCCGCTGGCGATGATGTTGGAGCCACTGTTCCAGTGCAATCTGGCCTGCGCGGGTTGCGGCAAGATCGATCATCCCAAAGACATCCTGCAGAAACGCATGAGTGTCGAGGACGCCTTGAGCGCCGTGGACGAGTGCGATGCACCCGTGGTTTCCATTCCCGGTGGCGAGCCGCTGATTCACAAGGAGCTGCCCCAGATCGTGCAGGGCATCATCGCTCGCGAGAAGTTCGTCTATCTGTGCACGAACGCGATCCTGTTGCCGAAGCACATCGACGAATACACGCCTTCGCCGTATTTCACCTGGTCGATTCATCTCGACGGTTTGGAAAAGCGCCACGACGCATCAGTATGCATGGATGGCGTGTTCGACAAGGCGGTGACGGCGATCAAGCTCGCGTTGTCGCGCGGGTTCCGCGTGACGATCAACTGCACGCTGTTCAATAACGAGCCGACGGAAGAGATCGCGGACTTCTTCGATTTCGCGATGTCGCTCGGCATCGAAGGCATCACGGTGTCGCCGGGCTACAGCTACCAGCATGCGCCGCGTCAGGACGTGTTCCTGGGGCGCACCGAAAGCAAACAGCTGTTTCGTGACATCTTCAGGCTCGGCAAACAGCGCAAGAGCAAGTGGGTATTCAACCAGTCGTCGATGTTCCTCGACTTCATCGCTGGCAACCAGAGTTATCAGTGCACGCCCTGGTCCAATCCCACCTACAACATCTTCGGTTGGCAAAAGCCCTGCTATCTGCTGGTCGACGAGGGTTACGCCAAGACCTACAAAGAGTTGATGGAAGACACCGAGTGGGACAAGTATGGGGTCGGCATCAATCCCAAGTGCGATAACTGCATGGCGCACTGTGGCTTTGAAGGCAGTGCGGTCAACGACACCTTTGCGCACCCGCTGCGGGCCGCCCGCGTGGCTACGTTTGGTCCGCGAACCGAGGGCGCGATGGCTCCCGACCTGCCGGTGATGTATAGCGATCGTGCTGACGCCACCGCGGTGCACATCCCGATCAGCGCCATCCAACGCCGTAGCGCCACGCCAGGAGTGGATGCCGGCCACTGACGCCGATGTTCACGTACGCATGTGCGCTAGTGCCCGCCTTGATGTGGCTGGGCCTGTTGCTGGTGCCGTGGCGGCCCTGGAGCACGCGCGAGCATCTCGAGGCCGATCCTGCCGCGGGCCAGGCTTTCGATCTCAGCGACGTCACCGTACTGATTCCTGCGCGTAACGAGGGTGACGTGGTTGGCGTCACCCTCGCTGGTTTGCAAGCGCAGGGGATGGGGCTGCAGGTCGTCGTGGTCGACGATCAATCCACGGATGACACGGCCGGCATCGCTGCCGCATTCCCACATACCCGCGTGATTAGCGGCCAGCCTTTGCCGGAACAGTGGGCCGGCAAGCTATGGGCATTGGAGCAGGGCAGCAAGCAGGTGCGCACGGCGCTGACCTTGTTGCTGGACGCCGATATCCAATTGCGGCCGGGCATGCTGGCCACCCTGGTGGCCTACAAGCGCCGCGAGCAACGTCAGTTTGTTTCGCTGATGGCCGACCTTCGGCGGACCAGCTTCTGGGATCGCCTGTTGCTGCCCGTCTTCGTCTACTACTTCAAGCTGCTTTATCCGTTCGCGTTGTCCAATTCGAAGAGTCGTTTCGTTGCGGCGGCAGCGGGTGGCTGCATCCTGGTGGATACCGAGGTGTTGCAGCGTATCGGTGCGTTTGCCAGCCTGCGTGATGCCTTGATTGACGATTGCACCCTGGCGCGTCAGGTCAAACAGGCGGGCTATCGCATCTGGCTCGGGCTGAGCCGTGATGTGGTGAGCTTGCGCCCTTACGGGAGTCTGGCGTCCATCCATCAGATGGTGGCCCGATCGGCGTTCACCCAGCTCGGCTATTCCGCCTTGCTGTTGCTGGCGGTGACGGCGGTCTTTGGCCTGGCTTATGGGGCGCCGCTGGCCTTGCTCGGTGCGCCGCACGTCTGGCCGCTGGCGTTGACCGCGTGGCTGGCCATGACGGTGAGCTACCTGCCGATGCTCCGCTACTACCGGATGTCCCCGCTGTGGGCGCTGTTGCTGCCGCTAAGCGCAGCCCTCTACCTCGCCATGACATGGAGTTCGGCCATCCGTTTCTGGCGAGGCGTGCGCTCGCAATGGAAAGGACGCGTCTACAACTCCTGACGCCTGCATAGGCCACCCTTGGGGGGCTCAAAAAGCCGTACTTTCTCCCGTCATTCCCGCGGCTCTTAACAGCCGAAGGGCTGGTCAAGCGGGAATCCAGTGCCTTTGTGTTCAGTGGGTTGAGAGTCGCTGGATGACCAGCTTCGCTGTTGTAAAGCGCCTCCCGCGTTCGCGGGAATGACGAGTTTTTCGAAGTTCCCCCGTGAGGGGTCTAGCAGCTCGGGCCCGCGTCCCTACGGCAGCGAATGGCCGTGGGCCCGGGTTATTATGTCGGTTTGCGGTTTGCTACCAGGAGCTAGCGAGTGATCATCAATCCCAAGGTGCGTGGCTTTATCTGCATTACGGCTCATCCGGTCGGATGCGAGCGCAATGTGCTTGAACAGATCGACATCACCAAGGCGCAAGGCAGCCTGGGCGACGGTCCCAAGCGCGTGCTGGTGATTGGTGCCTCCACCGGCTACGGCCTGGCGTCGCGTATCACGGCAGCCTTTGGCTATGGCGCGGCCACGCTCGGCGTGTTCTTCGAGAAACCCAGCAGCGAAACCAAGACGGGCACGGCTGGCTGGTACAACTCGGCCGCGTTCGACAAGCTGGCCAAGCAGGCCGGCCTGTACAGCAAGTCGATCAATGGCGATGCGTTCTCCAACGAGACCCGCGCCCGAGCGATCGAGCTGATCAAGAACGACATGGGTGGCCCGATCGACCTCGTGGTCTACTCGCTGGCTTCGCCGGTGCGCCGCTTGCCGGACACGGGCGAGGTGGTGCGCTCCTCACTCAAGACGATCGGCGAACCGTTCACCGCCACCTCGATCGACACCAACAAGGACGCCGTGGTGCAGGTGTCGGTGGAGCCGGCGACCGAGCAGGAGATCAAGGACACCGTCACCGTGATGGGTGGCGAGGACTGGTCGCTGTGGATCGATGCGCTGAGCGAGGCTGGCGTGCTGGCCAAGCATGCCAAGACGGTGGCCTATAGCTACGTCGGCACCGAGATTACCTGGCCGATCTACTGGCACGGCACCCTGGGCCAGGCCAAGCAGCATCTGGACAACACGGCGCGTCAGCTGAAGGAGCGCCACGCAGCCGAGGGGCTCGAAGCCTACGTGGGCGTGATGAAGTCGGTGGTGACGCAGGCGAGTGCGGCCATCCCGGTGATTCCGCTGTATGTCTCCATGGTGTTCCGCATCATGAAGGAGAAGGGCCTGCACGAGGGCACCATCGAGCAGATCAATCGTCTGTTCCGCGAGTCCCTGTACCGCCTGGATCAGCATGCGCTGACCACGGACGGTGAGGGTCGCCTGCGCCTTGACGACTGGGAGCTGCGCGACGACGTGCAGCAGGCCTGCAAGGCGATGTGGCCCACCGTGACCACCGAGAACCTCTCGCAGCTCACCGACTACGCCGGCTATAAGCACGACTTCCTGCGCCTGTTCGGCTTCGGTCGCCAAGACGTGAACTACGAGGAAGACGTCAGCACCGATCGTCGCTTCGACTGCGTCGAGCTTTGATCGACGCTTAAGCGATCTTCGAAAAACTCGTCATTCCCGCGAAAGCGGGAATCCAGTGCCTTTGTGTTTAGAGGTTTGAAAGTCGCTGGATTCCCGCTTTCGCGGGAATGACGGGAAAAGGGCAGTTTTTCAAGGCCCGCGCTCCAAGGGCTAAGCTGCGCCCATGACCACCGCCATCGTCTGGTTCCGCCGCGACCTGCGTCTCGCCGACCATCCCGCGCTGAGCGCCGCCTGCGCCGCGCATGATCGGGTGCTGCCGCTGTATATCCATGCACCAGAGGAAGAGGGCGACTGGGTGCCCGGCGGTGCCAGCCAATGGTGGCTGCGCCACTCGTTGGCCGCCTTGCAGGCGCAACTGGGTGAGCAAGGCGCTTCGCTGCACATAAGACAAGGCGACAGCCTTGCGGTACTGCGACATCTGCTCGCACAAACCGGCGCCACTGCGGTGTATTGGAATCGGCTTTATGAGCCGACGGCGATCGCGCGAGATCGCGGCATCAAGGCGGCCCTGCGTGAGCACGGCGTGCAGGCGCAAAGCTTCAACGCCGCGCTCTGGTGCGAGCCTTGGCAGATCGAAACGAAGCAGCAGGCGCCGTATCGCGTATTTACGCCATTCTGGCGCAACCTGCGCACGGAGTTGGGCATCCCGCAGTCCTTGCCGGTGCCATCAACCTTGCGTGGCCTTGAAGTAGCAGGTGGCACACCGTTGGACGCCTTACGGCTATTGCCTCGGATTCCCTGGGACCGTGGCTTGAGCGAAGCGTGGCGGCCGGGTGAGCAGGGTGCACAGGAACTGCTGGAGATCTTTGCGGACGATGCCGTGGCGGACTATGCGCAGGCACGCGATCTGCCGTCGCGTCACGGCACCTCGCGGTTGTCGCCACATCTGCATTTCGGCGAAATCTCGCCGCGGCAAATTCATCGCCAGTTGGCGGACAGGATCGCCGCGACGGATACGCGGCACCGCCCGGACATCGAGCCCTATCTACGCGAACTAGGTTGGCGCGAATTTGCGCATCATCTGCTTTACCACTTCCCAGACACACCGACGGCGAACTTCAATCCGCAATTCGACCGTTTCAGCTGGGCGGCGGAGAACGATGCGTGGCTTGAGCGCTGGCAGCGCGGCCGCACGGGCATTCCGCTGGTAGACGCTGGCATGCGCGAGCTCTGGCATACCGGCTGGATGCATAACCGCGTGCGCATGATCGTCGCCAGCTTCCTGTGCAAAAACCTCCGGCAGCCTTGGCGTCACGGCGCCCATTGGTTCTGGGACACCTTGGTGGACGCCGATCTGGCCAACAACACGCTGGGATGGCAGTGGGTGGCGGGAAGCGGCGCGGATGCCGCTCCGTACTTTCGTGTGTTCAACCCGGTGACCCAGGCGCAGAAGTTCGACACCCAGGGGCAGTATCTGCGTCGATGGCTGCCCGAGCTCGCATCGGCAACGCTCCCCCTGCTGCACGAGCCGTGGAAGGACCCGGCCCTGCTCAAGCGCAGCGGCTATCCCGCGCCGATGGTGGACTTGGGCACGACGCGGGTCGCTGCACTCGATGCCTATCGCTCCATGTGCGCCGACTAGCTCAGCCTTTCGCCTCGGGTACTTCGACGGATTTCTG
The DNA here is from genome assembly GCA_963765335.1 of uncultured Gammaproteobacteria bacterium. Taxonomy (GTDB): domain Bacteria; phylum Pseudomonadota; class Gammaproteobacteria; order Xanthomonadales; family Rhodanobacteraceae; genus Dyella. Next base: position 26,143 of record CAVXWA010000028.1, read on the forward strand.
GGCCGTGCCGCTGCGGCGGAGCAGCCACGCCAGCACCGGCGGCGTGACCATCGCGGTGAGCAGCGACATGGCCACGATAATCGCGTAGATGCGGTCGGTAAACACGCCGGCGGTCAAGCCGAGGCTGGCAATGACCACGCCCACTTCGCCGCGCGGCACCATGCCGAAGCCCACGATGGTGGCGCTGCGCCGACCCAGTGACAGCGCGCCGAGAAAGCCGCCGATCAGCTTGGATGCGATGGCGATCAGTGTCACCACGAGCAGCATGATCTCGGTTTCGACATTGGCCAGCAGGTGCAGGTCGATCTTGCTGCCGGTGACGACGAAGAAGAATGGCGTGAGCAACGCGAGCAGCGGCTGCGTCTGTTTTTCCAGCGTGTGTTGCTGGCGCGTTTCCGACGCGATCATGCCGGCGAGAAAGGCGCCGATGATGGCGGCCAGGCCGAATCGGGTGGAGACGTAGGCCAGGCCCAGACATAGCGCGAGAACGATGGCCAGCGCCGACTGCGGATTCTGCGGCTTGTCCAGCCAGCTGGAATTCCAGCGCATCACGCGCGCACCACCGATGCCAATCACCGCGATGAAACCGATCGCGCCGACCAGCACCGACATCAGGTGGATCGGGTCGAAGCCTTCGCCGCCCTGCAGGGACACCACCACGCCAAGCAGCAGCATGGCGAGAATGTCGTCGATGACCGCCGCGCCCAGGATCACCTTGCTCTCGACGCGTTGCAGCGCACCCAGTTCCTGCAAGACGCGGGCCGTGATGCCCGCCGATGTAGCGACAAAAGCCGCGGCGACGAACAACGAGCGACTCCAGTCGAAACCGTTGCCGTGCGCCCACATGCTGCCCATGCCAAACGGCACCAGTACGCCGAGCACGCCCACCAGGAAGGCCACCTTGCCGACTTTCTTCAGGTCCTCCAGGCGCGTTTCCAGGCCGACCGAGAACAGCAGCAGGACGACGCCGACTTCGGCAAGCACGTCGAGCGGCGTGCCTGCTGCAATCTGGTCGGGCACGATCCAGCCAAGCACCGAGGGGCCGATCACGCAGCCAGCAGCGATTTCGCCCACCACACCCGGGAGTTTCAGTCGTTGCGCGATCTCGCTGCCGATCTGCGCGGCAACGAACACGATGAATAACGTGAGAATGATGTCGCCGGCGTGATGCATAGAAATGAACTTTGCAGCTGGACAATACCTTGCATGCTACATGCTTGGGTCGCCCGGCGCCGCTCAATCGGCAGCGCGCGCCGCTCGTGCGGATCGCGCCGGCTCTAGCCGGCTGAAGACCCAGCTGGCGGTGGCCGTCACCACGCCAAGCAGCAGCACCGTCCAGCGAAATGCCGGGATGTAGTCTTCGGGAGTATGGCCTTTGAGCAGCGCTTCCATCAGCAGCGAGGCCAGCGCGATACCGAAGCTCATCGACAGATACTGCGCGGTGGAGGCCATGGACGAGGCCATCGAGGCGTATTTCACATCAAGGTCGTTATAAATCAGCGTGTTCATGGCGGTGTACTGCATACCCATGAAGCCACCGTAGACGAAGACCATCGACGCGATCAGCCACATCGGCGAGCCTTTGCCGAGCAGCGCAAAAGAAGCCAGCAGCAGCGCGACCATCAGCGTGTTCGCAAATAGTAGACGACGGTAGCCGACCCGATTGAGCAGGCGATTGATAAACCACTTCGCTGCGATCGAGCCCATGGCCTGCGGCACCATCATCAAGCCCGCCATCAGCGGCGACCAGCCGCAACCAATCTGCAGGAACAACACCAGCAAGAGGAACATGCCCGACACACCAAGGCGGGTAAACAGATTGCCAGCCAGCGACACCCATACGCTGCACACGCGCAGCAAGCTGAGGTCAGCCACCGGGTGGTCGGTGCGCCGGCTATGCCATACGTAGATGCCGCCGAAGACCACGGCCAGCACGCCATACGTGGCAATCCATAGCCATTGCCCACCACCGCCGCTGGCCACTTCGGATGCGGTCAGCAGCATGGCTGATGCCGCGGCAAACAGCAGGAAGCCGATGAGGTCGAACCGATGCACGTCGTCGACCCGGTAGTCAGGCATGCTGCGTCGATTCATCCACATGCCGATGAGGCCGACCGGCACGTTGATCAGGAAGATCAGCCGCCATGTCGCGAACTGCGCCAGCGCGCCACCGAGCAGCGGGCCGAGCACCGAGCCAAGCAATCCAACCGTTGCCACCGTGCTCATCGAGCGCACGAAGTCACGCTTGTCGATACTGCGCACGAGTACATAACGCCCCACCGGCATCAGCGCCGCACCGCCCAGGCCTTGCAGTACGCGCGCGGCCACCAGTTGCGGCAAGGTCTGCGCAATGCCGCAGAGCAGTGAGCCGATGGTGAAGGTGGCGATCGCCGCGGCAAAAATGCGTCGCGTGCCGAAACGATCACACAGCCACGGGCTGGCCGGAATGAAGATGGCCAAAGTCAGCACATAACTGGTGAGCGCTGTACGCATGCCCAGCGGCGTGACATGGAGCGCCTGGGCCATGGCGGGCACGGCGGTGTTGACGATGGTGGAGTCCAGCGCCTGCATGAAGAAGGCGGCCGCCACCAGCCAGATAAGTCCGCGATACCGCTCCTTCGACGATAGGGGTCGGTGGTCGATTGCGGTCCCGCGTCTTCCGGTGATGGCGAGACGGGCAGGGATGCCTCCGTTGCGGCGATGTTCTCGGGCATGGCCTCTTATGATACCTGCTGCGATGGCTTGCTTTTGCACAAAGCCACGTCCAAAGTCATGGCTGTTTCAGTTTAGAACCGGTTCGCTGTTGCTGCCTCGATGGCCATGACCGCGGACAGGTATGGACGCAAGCGGTCACATCGACCAGGCGCGTCGGGGCGGTTCCGTCCCGACGCGTCGTCTTTTGTGGTCACCAGCACGCAGGCGCCGCTCGCGCCAACGGACAGGAGTCATCATGAGCAGCAAGCCATCCATCGTCGTTTCCCGCCGGGACCTGGAGCGCATCGAAGCACTGCTGGAGCGCATGCCGCCCGCGCAAGCAGCCCAGTACGAAGCGTTGCGCGGCGAACTGGATCGCGCCGAGGTGGTTGAGCCGACGGCGGTGCCGGCGGACGTCGTGACCATGAATTCGGTGGTGACCTTCAAGGACGAGGGCGTCGGCGAGGAACTGACGGTGAGCCTGGTCTACCCTTCCGCGGTGCGGGTCGACGGCACCGTGTCCATCCTGGCACCGGTCGGCAGCGCCTTGCTCGGCTTGACCAAGGGTCAGCTAATCGACTGGCCCACGCCCGATGGCCGACAGCGCCTGCTGCGCGTGCTGGACATCGCGTACCAGCCAGAGGCGGCCGGGGACCTGCACCGCTAGGCCCGGCGTTTGCGTGATGATCATGTGTTTTTCGTGCTGAAAGCGGCGATATCGGTCGGGTGATGAGGCAGAAACGGGTCGCGACTCGTTAAACTTCGGCGATGAGGACATCCGCATGAGCCAGAACCCGGCCCACGAATGGCAAGCCCGCGCGATCGAGCTGCGGGAGATGATCGAACGCGCCAACTATCGCTACCACGTACTCGATGATCCGGAGATCACGGACCTCGAGTACGACCGGATGCTGCGCGAGCTGGAGGCGCTGGAAGACGCGCATCCCGCGTTGGCTACGCCCGATTCGCCCACGCGCCGGGTGGGTGCGCGGGCGCAAGGGGGCTTCGCCGAGGTCCGCCACGCCATCCCCATGCTTTCGCTCAACAACGCCTTCGAGCAGGACGGTGAAGGCGAGCGCGAGCGCTTTCGTGAGGTAGCCGACTTCGAGCGGCGCATCGAACAGACGCTCGGCCGCCGCAGTCCCGTGTTCTCGGTGGAACCCAAATTCGATGGCCTGGCGATCAGCCTGCGTTACGAGAGACGGCGTTTTCGTGCGCGGCGCGACGCGTGGCGACGGCGAGACCGGCGAAGACGTGACCGCGAACCTGCGTACGGTGAAGGCCATTCCGTTGCGCCTGCGCGGCAAGGGCTGGCCGCGCGTGCTGGAAGTGCGCGGCGAGGTGATACATGCTGCGCGCGGCGTTCGAGAAATACAATGACGCAGTGCGCGCGCCGCCGGCGGAAAAGACCCTGGCCAATCCGCGCAATGGCGCGGCGGGCTCGCTGCGCCAGCTCGATCCGGCCATCACCGCCAAGCGCCAGCTCGCAGTTTCTTCGCGTACGCCGTCGGCGTCGTCGAGGGTGGCGAGTTGCCGCCAACCCATTCGAAAACCCTGGAGGCATTGCGCGAATGGGGCTTTCCGGTAGTCGCGCTGAGGTCGATACGGCGCATGGCGTCGATGGGTTGATCAGTACTACCAGCGCATCGGCGCCAAGCGCGACAAGCTTGCCGTTCGACATCGACGGCGTCGTCTACAAGCTCGACGACTACGCCGGTCAGCGCGAGATGGGCTTCGTCCGCCGTGCGCCGCGCTGGGCGATCGCGCACAAATTCCCGGCGCAGGAACAAACCACGACGGTCGAGGCCATCGAGATCAAGATCGGCCGCACCGGCGCCGCCACGCCGGCTGGCGCGCCTCGCGCCCGTGCAGGTCGGCGGCGTCACGGTGACCAACGCGACGCTTGCACAACGCCGACCAGGTCGCGCGTCTCGACGTGCGCGTCGGCGACACGGTGATCGTGCGTCGCGCCGGCGACGTGATTCCCGAAGTGGTTCGCGTCGTTCTCGAACAGCGTCCGCCGCATACGCATCCGTGGAAGATGCCCTCGCATTGTCCGGTCTGCGGTTCGGCCATCGTGCGCGAGGAAGGCGAGGCCGTCTCGCGCTGCATCGGGCGGCTGATCTGCACGGCGCAGCGCACGCAGGCGCTGTTCCACTTTGCCGCGCGCCGGGCGATGGATATCGAAGGTCTCGGCGAGCGCTACGTCGACGAGCTGGTGATCTCGGCTATGTGCATACGCTGGCCGATCTTTACAAGCTGCACGCTCGACGATCTGCTCGAGATGAAGCGTCGCGCCGACGAGCGCGACGGCAGCACGCCGGAAACCGTGAAGTCCGGCAAGGTCGCCACCAAATGGGCCGAGAACCTGATCGAAGCGATCGAGGCCAGCAAGCGGACCACGCTGCCGCGCTTCCTGTTCGGCCTGGGCATCATGCATATTGGTGAAAGCACGGCAAAGACGCTGGCCGCGTGGCTGGGCAGTCTGGCGGTGATTCGCCGCATGCCTGCGCCGATCCTGCGCGTGCTGCCCGACGTCGGCAACGAAGTGGCGGCTTCGATTGCCGGCTTCTTTGCGCAGGCGGGCAACCAGAAAGTGGTGGATGCACTGCTGGCTGCGGGCATCGTGTTTGCCGACGAGACGCATCCGTCGCCCAAATTGCGCGCGCAACTCGATCTCGCCGTGCTGCTCGATATGGCGGGGATCAACAAGTTGGGGCCAAAGAGCGCCAAGCTGCTAGCCGAGCGTTTTTCCACGCTGGACAAGTTGATCGTCGCCGGAGCGTCACACTGGGTCGTGGCGGGCCTGCCTTCTGCCGCGGCCAGCAATCTTGAAGCGTTCCTTGCTCACGAGAAAAATCTTCGTCCCTTGCGTGAGGCCGATGCGGCCATGCACGAATTGCTCGACGCCATTCCAAAGGCATCGGCGACGACCACCGCACCGCTGGAGGGGCAAACCGTCGTGCTGACCGGGACATTGCCTACGCTCAGCCGTGATGAAGCGAAGGAGCGGCTGGAGGCACTGGGTGCGAAGGTGGCTGGCTCGGTGTCCAAGAAGACCCATTTCGTCGTGGCGGGGGAAGCCGCGGGCTCCAAGCTCGACAAGGCGCACGAACTCGGTGTGGAGGTCTGGGACGAGGCTCAGCTGCTCGCCTTGCTGGCCAGGCACGAGGGCGCGACATGACCCTGCATCTCTCGGGGCGCCTGCATCTTCGTGCGCGCCTGAATGCGTTAATCCGTGCGTACTTTGCGGAACGCGCCGTGCTGGAAGTGGAGACACCCATCCTCTCCGCCGCCGGCAACACCGATCCGAATATCGAGAGCTTCAGCACCACGTTCAGTGGTCATGTCGATGCGGGTTCGCGTAAGCGTTGGTTGCGTACCTCGCCAGAGCATCCGCTCAAGCGCTTGCTCGCCACTGGCGTGGGAGACTGCTACGAACTGGGTCGTGTGTTTCGCAATGGCGAGGCCGGCGGACGACACAATCCCGAATTCACGATGCTGGAGTGGTATCGCGTCGGCTGGGATCATCATCGGTTGATGGAAGAGACCATCGGGCTGGTGGAGGCCGCGTTGGCGATGGTGGGGCGGCGGGCCGAAGTACTGGTCGAGGGCTACCGGCAGCTGTTCATTGACGAGCTCGGCATCGACCCAATGCATGCGCCCATCGAGGAGCTGCGCGCCACGCTGCACGAATACAACATCGAGGCCGAGGGGTTGACCCGGGACGACTGGCTCGACCTGATCATCACGCACAAGCTGCAGCCAGCGTTTCCACGCGATCGCATTACCGTCATCCATGACTACCCGGCGTCGCAGTGCGCGCTGGCCAAGGTTCGTCCCGGCGATCCGCCGATGGCAGAGCGTTTCGAGTTGTATCTGGGGCGCTACGAATTAGCCAATGGCTACCATGAACTCAACGACGCGGCGGAGCAGCGCCGCCGCTTTGAGCGCGACAACGAAGTGCGACATGCGCGCGGCCAGCACGCCATTCCGATCGACGAACGCTTGCTCGAGGTGCTCGATGCCATGCCCGATTGCGCCGGTGTGGCGCTTGGCATTGAGCGCCTGTTGATGTGCCTTGTCGGCACCGACGCGATTGCCGACGTACTGACTTTTCCGTTCGCCGAGGCCTGATCGCGTGACATCGCCCTTGTTGCCGGCCATCCATCATGTGGCGCTGATCTGCTCGGACTATGCGCGATCGAAAGCCTTCTATAGCGAGACGCTTGGCTTTCGCATCATCCGCGAGGTGTACCGCGAGGCGCGCGATTCGTGGAAGCTCGACCTGGAAGTGAGCCCGGGTGTGAGCCTGGAGTTGTTTTCGTTTCCGAATCCACCGCCGCGTCCGTCGCGACCGGAGGCGCAAGGCCTACGCCATCTGGCGTTCGCCGTGCCGGATATTGATGCGGTGGTTGCCACCTTGCACGATCGCGGCGTTGCCTGCGAGCCGATTCGCGTGGACGAATACACCGGGCGGCGCTTCACGTTTTTCGCCGACCCGGACGGGCTGCCGATTGAGTTGTACGAACGGTAGCGGTGCCGCCGTGCCTGCCGGGATGCTCGACCGAGTGACCTACTTCAGATCCGTCATCCCCGCGAACGCGGGGATCCAGTGCCTTAGTGGTAGCCCCGAAGGCGCTGGATTCCCGCGTTCGCGGGAATGACGGATGGGTTTGCGCGGCAAATGTGGAATGGACGTGCCTCAGTCCCGCGTTTCCAGCACGTACCGATAAATCAAGCCACCCACAGCGCCGCCGATCAGCGGCACCAGCCAGAACATCCACAGCTGCTGGATCGCCCAGCTGCCCTGGAAAATCGCCACGCCGGTGCTGCGTGCGGGATTCACCGACGTATTGGTGATGGGGATGGAGATCAGGTGGATCAGGGTGAGCGTGAGGCCGATGGCGAGCGGGCCAAAGCCGGCTGGCGCGCGCTTGTCGGTGGCGCCGTGGATCACGATAAGAAAGAACGCGGTGAGCACGAACTCCGCCACCATGCATGCATGCAGTGAATAGCCGCCGGGCGAGTGATCGCCGAAGCCGTTGGAAGCGAAGCCGGCATTGGCGTCAAAGCCTGCCTTGCCGCTGGCGATCACAAAAAGCACCGCACCTGCGGCGAGGCCGGCGATCACCTGGATGACGATGTACGGCACGACGTCCTTGGCCGGAAAGCGCCCACCGGCGCACAGGCCCAGGGTGACTGCCGGATTGAAATGGCCGCCTGAGATGTGGCCCACGGCATACGCCATGGTCACCACGGTGAAGCCGAAGGCGAGGGCGACACCGGCAAAGCCGATGCCCAGCTCGGGAAAGGCCGCAGCGAAGATGGCACTGCCGCAACCGCCAAAGACCAACCAGAAGGTACCGAAGAACTCGGCCCCCAAACGCTTGCCCATACTCATCGGGACTCTCCTTGCCAGGGTTTCATTGGGAACGTCAGAATCGTTCTTGCATGATTTCCATTGCAGTACTGATTAGGTGCTGGCGCCGGGACCTGGGTCCGAGCGGGTCTAGGCTAGCAAATCTCTGTGACTTCTGACCTAGGAAGGTTCCGAGCGATGCCGTACGGGCGGCATGGTTGCGCCTGCATTCCGGGTCACGGCGCCAGCTAGCAAGGCGCGGATTCAGGAAAGAATTTCTCCGGGATGGGCATGTTTGGGTGCGAGCTTGCTGTAAGGTTTCGCGTCGTCTTCACCTAGCCCGCAGGACCGCCGATGTCGCAAGTCTTCACGCCCGTATCATCGCCCGCCGCCGTTGGCCGCACCTTGGGCCGAAGCGATATCAAGACGCTGGTACTTGCGTCGCTGGGCGGCGCGTTGGAGTTCTACGACTTCGTGGTGTTCGTATTCTTCGCATTGCCACTGAGCAAGCTGTTCTTTCCCCATGACACCGCGCCCTGGCTGGCCCAGCTGCAGGTCTACGGTATCTTCGCCGCCGGCTACCTGGCCCGCCCGCTAGGTGGCATCGTCATGGCGCACTTTGGCGATCGCCAGGGGCGCAAGCGCATGTTTACGCTCAGCGTGTTCCTGATGGCCTTGCCGACACTGGCGATCGGCTTGCTGCCGGTCTACGCGTCCGTCGGCGTGCTGGCCCCGCTACTGTTGTTGCTGATGCGAGTAGTGCAGGGCATCGCCATTGGTGGCGAGGTGCCGGGCGCCTGGGTGTTCGTGGCCGAACATGCCCCCACCGGGCGCGTGGGCTTCGCCTGCGCCTGCCTCACCTCGGGCCTGACCGTGGGCATTCTCATCGGGTCGCTCACCGCGGCATGGATCAATCACCATCTCTCGCCTGACGACGTGCTTGGCTGGGGCTGGCGCTTGCCGTTCCTGCTCGGTGGCGTTTTCGGATTTGTTGCCGTATGGCTGCGCCGCTGGCTTAGTGAAACCCCAGTATTCGCAGCGCTGCGCGAACGCAAGGCGCTGAGTCGCGAATTGCCCTTGCGTCAGGTGCTGGCCGATCATCGCGGTGCCGTGGTGCTGTCGATGGCCATCACCTGGATGCTCACCGCTGCCATCCTCGTGTTGATCCTGATGCTGCCCAACCTGGTGCAGAAATCCTTCGGCATTACCCCTGATATGGCCTTCCTGGGCAATAGCCTCGCTGCGCTTTGCCTTTGTGTCGGCTGTATCGCTTATGGCTGGCTGGTCGACCGCATCGGCGCCGCGCGGGCGCTGTTGCTTGGGTCGGTGGCACTGGTAGCTGCGGCGTATGCGCTGTTTGCGGATCTTGGCGCCGGCGGCACGCACTTCCTCCCGCTGTATGCGCTCACCGGCTTCCTCGTCGGCGCGGTGGGCGTGATCCCAACCGTCATGGTGTTGGCATTTCCCGCGCCGATCCGCTACTCAGGCATCTCGTTCGCCTACAACGTCGCCTATGCCGTGTTCGGTGCCAGCACGGCGACCTTGATCGGCTACCTTGCTGAGCGCGCAGGTCCGATGGCGCCGGCGCACTATGTGGCGATGACAGCGGTGGTGAGCGTGGTGGTGGCGTTGTGGTTGATGCAACGGCCTGCGACGCATGTGGGGCTTGAGCAGTAACGACCGGTTCCGCCATCCCGAATAGAGAGCGGAATCATCCAGTTCTCTTTACCGTCATAGCGGCCCACTCTCCGCCCCCCCTATTTCCCTCACCGCGCCCATTTCCCTCACCGCCCCATTTCCCCTCACCACCCCCATTTCCCTCACCGCCCTCATTTCCCCTCACCGTCATCCCCGCGAAAGCGGGGATCCAGTGACTTTTTGCTCTTTTAGGTGGTGGCTGTCGCCCTCGACGGGCGAGCGGCAGCGCATGAAAAGAAGAGGCACTGGATCCCCGCGTTCGCGGGGATGACGGGCAAGTGGTCGTGGGGATGACGAGCGAGTTGCTCTTTTGTGGTGGCTGTCGCCCTCGACGGGCGAGCGGCAACGCATGAAAGGAAGAGGCGCTGGATCCCCGCGTTCGCGGGGATGACGGGCAAGTGGTCGCGGGGATGACGAGCGAGTTGCTCTTTTGTGGTAGCAGTCGCCCTCGACGGGCGAGCGGCAACGCATGAAAAGAAGAGGCGCTGGATCCCCGCGTTCGCGGGGATGACGGGCAAGTGGTCGTGGGGATGACGGGCAAGTGGTCGGGGGGATGACGGGCAAGTGGCCGCGGGGATGACGGAGAGGGGCTTTGGCTTCCGGCGGAGCCTAAAACTCCAACTCCTGCGCCGCACACAAGTAATCCACCATCGGCGCTACCTGCTGGAACGTCGCCACGACCCGCGGTAGCAACTCCGTCGAGCAGGCTAGAGCCTCATCAAAGCCCTCGCCGCAGGCGAAGTCCTTGCGCTTGATGTCGTCGATCAGTTCGTGGTTCGGGTCGAAGCCGCGCGGTGGTCGGGTGAGTGATTCACCCCAGAACGTGAAGTGATCACGAAACGTCTTGCTCCGCGTCGCGCGCTTCCATGCCTCGGGATTGTCCGCCATGAAGTCGCGGATGCGCTTGAGTGCGTCGGACTCCGGATGCCACATGCCGCCACCGGCAAAGCAATCGTCCGGCTGGATATGTATGTAGAAGGATGGCGCGGGAATCTCGTGGCGGCGTTCGTGAAAGAAGCGCGCGCCTTGCCATGGCTTGTACGGCTGCTTGTCGTTGGAGAAGCGCGTGTCGCGATAGATGCGAAACAGCGAGCCGCCGTTCTTGCGCGGGTCGGCCCGGTAGTGCGGGCTGATCTTGGCCAGCGGCGCCTGCAGGTCGGTGATCAAGGCCAGGAACGGCTCGCGCACGTGGCGTTCGTAGTCGTCCTTGTGGTCCTGGAACCATTCGCGGCTGTTGTGGCGCGCCAGCGAGCGAAAGAATTTAAACGTGGCAGGCGTGAAATATGCTGTCGGCATGAGGGTGGCTAGTGGTCAGGCGGAAAGAGGGGTGGTCTCGGCAGCCAACTTTTCACCCCAGAGCTGAAGCTGGTCGAGCAGGGGGAGCTTGTGCTGGTTGGCCGGGTCGGTGCGCAGCTCGGCAATGCGAGCGAAGTATTCGTCGAGAGTCAGGTTGGTTAATGGCGTGTGCTTGAGCAGCCGCTCGCAGCAGAACGTGTTCCAGCGCGCCTGCTCGTCGGCGCTGAGCGTCTCGGGCCAGTTGCGTGCGCGGTAGCGGAACAGCAGCTCGGGATAACGCGGGTCGCGGAAAGGGAAGGCGCGCTCGCCCAATTGCTCCGGTGGGGTGGCTCGCACGTCCGCCAGCAGGCGTTTATCCGAATCCGGCAGGAAGCTCCCATAGATCGCCAGTTCGGGGTCTTGCGCGGGTGGCAGCTCGGCCGCGCGTTGGAAGACCCGGCGCAGCTTTTCCTTGAGGCCTTCGGCCGCTGCGAGCATGTCGCGATGGGCCTGGATGCGCTCCATGTCGATCTGCAGTCGCTCCAGGTCGACACCCTTGAGCACGGACAGCGGTGCCAGCGCGGGGGCGCGATTGGCTCGCACGGTACGCAAGGGAATGCGCGTCACGCCTTCGGGAAGGTCGGCGCGCGAGGTGAAGACACGGTCGGCGATCTCCTCTTCATCCAGCGCCAGCAGCTCGGACGGATCGGTGGCAAGGTCGTAGACGATGATTTCGGTCGGGCGACTGGGGTGGGCGGCGAGCGGTGCGACCACGGCCAGGCAGTGCCGGCTGGACGGATAGCGCGAGGACACATGCACCACGGGCGTCATGCTGGTCACATCGAGCAGCTCGAACGCGCGCTGCTTGCGACGCAGGCTCAGATACCAGTCCCACAGGCGCGGCTGGCGCACACGGATGAGCCGGGCCAGGTCGATCAGCGCGTGTACGTCCGATAGCGCGTCATGCGCGCGTTCCTGCTGCAGGTGATTGGCCTTCGCCAGATGCTCCAGCTTGAAGCTCGGCGAGCCATCATCGCGCAGCGGCCACACGATGCCTTCCGGCCGCAGGGCCTGGCACATGCGCACGAGGTCGATCAGGTCCCAGCGGGAGTTGCCGTTCTCCCACTCGCGTCCGTAAGGCTCGAAGAAGTTTCGATAGAACAGCTGGCGACTGACCTCGTCGTCGAAGCGCAGCGAGTTGTAGCCCACGCCACAGGTACCCGGCTGGGCGAGCTGCTCGTGCACGCGCGCGGCGAAGTCGGCCTCGATCACGCCCTCGCGCTCGGCCTGCTGGGGCGTAATGCCGGTGATCAGGCAGGCCTCGGGGTGCGGGGGCATCTCGCGCGGTGGCTTGCCGAAGAACATCACCGGCTCGCCGATGATCTCCAGGTCCATATTCGTGCGGATGCCGGCGAACTGCACCGGGCGGTCGCGCCAGGTGTCCGCGCCGAAGGTCTCGTAGTCATGCCAGAAGAAGGTCTGCATGCCCGAATCATCGCATGCCGCCCATGGGGGCTTCACGCTCGACGCCACGGCCAGGACGGTAGGCGCAGGCCCCGGCGGGACGGCAGTTTGTCTCGTGCTGCTAGACTTCGCGTCCAGGAGGGCGCATGAGCCAAGCGAACGACGACAATCTGATCTGGATCGATCTGGAAATGACCGGACTCGATACGGATACCGACTCCATCCTCGAGATCGCCACCATCGTCACCGATCGAGGATCTGCACATCCTTGCCGAGGGCCCCGTGTTCGCGATGCGCCATCCGCTCGAGCGGCTGGAAGGCATGGACGCCTGGAACCGCAATCAGCACCGCAAGTCGGGGTTGTGGGACCAGGTCGTGGCCTCGGCCGACGACCATGCTGCCGCCGAGCGGGCCACGCTCGAGTTCCTCAGGGTGTGGGTGCCCCAGGGCAAGTCGCCCATGTGTGGCAATTCGATCTGCCAGGACCGTCGCTTCCTGCATCGCGAGATGCCGCGGCTGGAGCGCTTCTTCCACTACCGCAATCTCGATGTGTCCACGCTCAAGGAGCTTGCCCGGCGCTGGGCGCCCATGATCAGCAAGGGTTTCTCCAAGGAGTCGACGCATACGGCGCTGTCGGACATCCGCGATTCGATCGACGAACTGCGCTACTACCGCCAGTTCATGGGCCCGCTGGGCGGCGAGTCCTGAGCGCTCCGGCGGCGTGCCGCGAGTCTTGCCTTACCGAATGGGGGAGTAACCATGTCCATTGATCTGTTCGCTCCCGTACTCGACTGCGCCGGCCGGCCGCTGCGGCTTGACCGTGCGCGCGTGGTCGGCATCCTCAATGTCACGCCCGACTCCTTCTCCGATGGCGGCAGTCACGCCAGCGTGGAACAGGCCGTGGCGCACGGGCTGCGCATGGTCGAGGAGGGCGCGGACATGCTCGACATAGGCGGCGAGTCCACGCGGCCCGGCGCTGACGATGTGTCGATCGAGGACGAGCTGAGTCGCGTCGTGCCGGTGATCGAACAACTCGCCGCGCGCACCAGGGTGCCGCTGGCGATCGATACCTCCAAGCCGGAAGTGATGCGCGCCGCGGTGGCGGCGGGTGCCGGCATGGTCAACGACGTGTACGCGCTGCGCCGCGAAGGTGCGCTCGATGCGGTGGCCGAGCTCGGTGTGCCGGTGTGCCTGATGCATATGCAAGGCGAGCCGCGCAGCATGCAGGCCGAGCCGCACTATGACGATGTGGTCGGTGAAGTGCACCGCTTCCTTACTGACCGCTTGTTCGCTTGCGAACTGGCGGGCATCGATCGGCGCAAGGTGATGGTTGATCCCGGCTTTGGCTTCGGCAAATCGCTGGAACACAACCTCGCGCTACTGCGTGCGCTGGAGCGCTTCGCCAATCTGGGCAGTGGCGTCTACGTTGGCCTGTCGCGCAAAGCGATGATTGGCGCGATGACCGGCAAGACCACGCCTGCTGATCGCGCTGCTGGCTCGGTCGCCGCCGCTCTGATTGCCGTGCAGCGCGGTGCGCGGATCGTGCGTGTGCACGATGTGGCCGCCACGGTGGATGCCCTGGCTGTATGGCATGCCGTGCAGGCCGGCGATACGCCCGAGCGCCGCGATAGCAAACCCGCCCAGCCACGCTGGCCGGACGACGAGTGATAACAGTATTCAAGCGGCATTGCGCGGCTTTCGACACGCGCGGCCCTGGAGTTGAACCATGACGCAACGCAAGTATTTTGGAACGGACGGCATTCGCGGACTCGTCGGCCAGTGGCCGATCAGCGCGGATTTCATGCTGAAGCTGGGGCGTGCGGTGGGTGTCGTGCTGGCCCGTGGCGGTCCTTCGCGACCGAAGCTGCTGATCGGCAAGGACACACGCGTGTCCGGCTACATGTTCGAGTCAGCGCTGGAGGCAGGCCTGGTGGCTGCGGGCGTCGACGTGGGCCTGCTTGGTCCGATGCCCACGCCGGCCGTCGCGTTTCTCACGCGCTCGTTGCGCGCCGATGCCGGCATCGTGATCAGCGCCTCGCACAACCCGCATCACGATAACGGCATCAAGTTCTTCTCCGCCAGCGGCGAAAAATTGTCGGATGAGGTTGAGCAGGCCATCGAGCGAGAGCTTGAGCTGGAGTTCACCACAGTGGCTTCGGAGCGCCTGGGCAAGGCGATTCGCGTCAGCGATGCGGTGACGCGCTATGCCGAATTCTGCAAGACCACCGTGGCCGAGGACTTCAGCCTGCGCGGCATGAAGATCGTACTGGATTGCGCGAATGGCGCGACTTATCAGGTGGCGCCCAAGGTTTTCTCGGAGCTCGGTGCCGATGTGATCTCGATCGGCGACAAGCCGGACGGTTTCAACATCAATCGCGACGTGGGTTCCACCCACCCGCAGGCGCTGCAGCGCGCGGTGGTGGAGCAGGGCGCGGACATCGGCATCGCGTTCGACGGCGACGGCGATCGCGTGCAGCTGGTCGATCGTCACGGCACGCTTTCCGACGGCGACGACATTCTCTACGTGCTCGCCTGCAGCTGGCAGAAGCAGGGCCTGCTGCAAGGCCCCGTTGTCGGTACGCTGATGAGCAATTACGGCTTGCAGTTGGCGCTGAGGGCGTTGGGTGTCGAGCTGATTCGCGCCAACGTGGGCGATCGCTACGTGATGCAGCAGCTCAAGGAGCATGGTGGCAATCTCGGTGGCGAAACCTCCGGCCATATCATGTGCCTGGATCGCGCCACGACCGGCGACGGCATCGTGTCCGCGCTGGCCGTGCTCGAGGTGCTGGTGCATGAGGGCATGGATCTGACCCAGGCGCGCCAGGGGCTGCACAAGCTGCCGCAGGTGATGATTAACGTTCGCGCCGATGGTGCCCGCGAGGCGCTGCATAGCGATGCCGTGCGCGAGGCGCTGGCCGAGACGGAGCGGGCCTTGGCAGGACGTGGCCGGGTGGTGTTGCGCGCCTCGGGTACGGAGCCGCTGGTGCGTGTCACGGTGGAGGCGGCCGACGAGGCCGAGGTCCAGCAGATGGCCGGACGGTTGGCCGATGTCGTAAAATTGGCCGCAGAACGTTCGTGAGCCTGTAAGCAGGTCGCCAAGGATTGGCCCGACGTGCCCCGCCCCTGCGGTGGCGGGTTCTAGTGGACCGCACGCACAACCTGTGGACAAGCCATGAAGAAAGTTCCGACGCTCGATATCCGTCGTTATGACTCCGATCGCGCGGCGTTTGTCGCCGAACTCGGCGCCGCCTATCGCGAATTCGGTTTTTGCTGCATCAGTGGGCACGGCATTCCCCGCGAGCTGATCGACGGCGCCTACGACACGTTTCAGCGCTTCTTCGCGCTGCCGACCGAAACCAAGTTGAGCTACCGCGTGCCCGGCAGCGGTGGCGCGCGCGGCTATACGCCGTTCAAGGTGGAAACCGCCAAGGACAGCAAGCACGCCGACCTGAAAGAGTTCTGGCATATCGGTCGCGAGATTCCACGCGATTCGAAGTTTGCCGACGTGATGCCGCCGAATATCTGGCCGTCCGAAATAACGGACTTCAAGCCATACGGTTACGGTCTATTCGATGCGCTCGACAAGCTCGGTTCGCGCGTGTTGCAAGCGCTCGCGCTGCATATCGATCTGCCCGAGAACTTTTTCGACGACAAGACGGACCAGGGCAACTCCATCCTGCGCCCGATCCACTACCCGCCGATCACCGAAGAGAACATCCCGAACGTGCGTGCAGGTGCGCATGAAGACATCAACTTCATCACCCTGCTGGTCGGCGCCAGTGCGGAAGGCCTGGAAGTGCTGACCCGCGATGGCGAGTGGCTGCCGATCACGACCGAAGGCGACG
This sequence comes from uncultured Gammaproteobacteria bacterium, assembly GCA_963765335.1. GTDB lineage: Bacteria > Pseudomonadota > Gammaproteobacteria > Xanthomonadales > Rhodanobacteraceae > Dyella. The sequence continues at coordinate 42,481 of CAVXWA010000028.1, forward strand.
CCATCGTGGTGAATATCGGCGACATGCTGCAGCGCCTCACCAACCACGTTTATCCCTCCACCTCGCATCGCGTGGTGAACCCGCAGAACGGCAACGCACGCAAGCCGCGTTATTCGGTGCCGTACTTCCTGCATCCGAACCCCGACGTCGTGCTCGACCCGCTGCCGCAGACCATCACAGCCGACAACCCGAGCCGCTACGACACCAGCATCACCTCGCACGAATACCTGATGCAGCGCCTTCGCGAAATCAAGCTGATCTAACAATTTTGCTCCCTCTCCCCTGGAGGGGAGAGGGTTGGGGTGAGGGGCGGGTGCTCGCGAAAACGCCCCATCCGAAGCGCCCAGAAAGCAAGACGCGAACCATGACTTCCAGTCGGTTCCAGGCCTGACGCACCAGGCTACGCTGCCGGCTCCCCAAGGAGCCACCCATGCGCGTCCTACCGCTCGCCCTGGCACTACCCTTTTTCGCAACGACCGCATCAGCCACACCCGCCGACCAACCCTTCCAGTCCTTCGCCGATCTACTCGGCCACTGGACCTGCAGCGGCGTGTTCCCCGCGAGCGGCAAAACCATGACCTCCGAGCTGCGCTTCGATTCCGACCTGGGCGGCAAGGCCATGCTCAAACACCACGACGACACCTCGCCGCCGTCGCTCTATCACGCCGTCGAAGCCTGGGGTTACGACGCCAAGTCTGGTCGCTACAACGCCACCATCCTCGACAACTTCGGCGGTGCGCGCATGTTCTCCTCCGAAGGCTGGACCAAGGACGGGTTGGTATGGACCTCCGCACCCGAGGTGCAACCGGCGCAGCGTTTTATCTATGTGCGGCAAGGGCAGGAGCGGTTGCGCGTCGATTGGGAGGTGGAGCGGAAGGGCGCGTGGGTAGTCGGTGACACCTTGACCTGCGAGCGCCACTAGCCGACCGCCAGCACTTCACCGTCATCCCAGCCCCCCACTAGCACCTCACCGTCATCCCGGCCTCCACCAGCACGACACCGTCATCCCCGCGAAGGCGGGGATCCAGCGACTTTCGCTCGTCTGACATGCGCATCTATTTATCAGCCGGCAAGCGATGAGCCAAGGAAGTAGAGCAAAGAAAAGGCACTGTGTCCCCGCCTTCGCGGGGATGACGGTGAGGTTTTCTGTGGCGGCGAGGTCCACCAAATGGGCGACACTGCCTGCCGGTAGGAGCATGGAGAGCGCCACCGCCATCTCAGCCTTCACCAACACGACACCGTCATCCCCGCGAAAGCGGGGATCCAGTGACTTTCGCTCGTCTGGCATGCGCTTCTATTTATCGGCCTGCAAGCGATGAGCCAAGGAAGTAGAGCAAAGAAAAGGCACTGGATGACCAGCTTCGCTGTTGTAAAGCGCCTCCCGCCTTCGCGGGGATGACGGTGAGGTTTTCTGTGGCGGCGAGGTCCACCAAATGGGCGACACTGCCTGCCGGTAGGAGCATGGAGCGCGCCACCGCCATCTCAGCCTTCACCAGCACGACACCGTCATCCGCGCCTTCATTAGCACGCCACCGCCATCCCAGCCTCCACCAGCACAACACCAACATCCCAGCCTTCATTAGCACGCCACCGTCATCCCAGCCTTCACCAACACGACACCGTCATCCCCGCGAAAGCGGGGATCCAGTGACTTTCGCTCGTCTGACATCAGCTTCCATTTATCAGCCGGCGAGCGATGAGCCAAGGAAGTAGAGGAAAGAAAAGGCACTGGATGACCAGCTTCGCTGTTGTAAAGCGCCTCCCGCCTTCGCGGGGATGACGGCGAGGTTTTCTGTGGCGGCGGCGAGGTCCTTCAAAATGGCGGCGCCACCTGCCGGCACGAACAGAGAAAGCGCAGCCTGCAAACACTTCCCCGCCGCGTCACCCCATCACATCCCCTCCAGGGCCCGATACCGCTTCGACTCCCGCGCCGACAGCCACAGCGTCAGGCGATCCGGCAGCAGTTTCATCAGTGCCTTGATAAAGCGGTTCACCCGTCCAGTGACGCGCACAATCTCGCCGCGCTCGACCGCCTCATACCCCTCGCGCACCACCTCCTCAGCGGTCTGCCACATAAACCCAGGCAGCTCGTTCATCAGTGCGCGAGTACCCGTCACGTCGTGAAACTCCGACCAGGTAAAGCCCGGGCACAAGGCGCACACATGCACGCCAAGGTGCCGATTTTCCAGCCCCAGCGATTGCGAGAACTTGATCAGATACGCCTTGCTAGCCGCGTATAGCGTGTGGCCCGCCGAGCCCGGCACATGCCCCGCCAGGGAGGCGACATTAATGATGCGTCCGTAGCCGCGCTGGCGCATGCCAGGCAGCAAGCGCCAGGCGAGCTCGGTCGGCGCGGTCATCAACACGCGGATAAAGGCCTCATGCACCGGCCAATCGACGGCCTCGAACGTGCCGGGCACGCCATATCCGGCGTTGTTGATCAGCCAGTCCACGGCAAGACCACGTGAAACCAGTTCGCCGCACAGTGCGGGTACGGCACCTGGCTCTCCCAGGTCGGCAGTGAGTACAGTGACGGCGCACGCGTGGCGGGTTCGTAGTTCTTGCGCAAGCGCCTCCAAACGGTCGGTGCGGCGGGCCGTGAGCACCAGGTCGTGCCCGCGCGCGGCGAGATCGCGTGCGAAGGCGGCGCCGATGCCGGCTGAGGCGCCAGTAATCAGGGTGAGCGGGCGGGCAGGTGGCATCAAGTGGTCTCTTGGTGGTTTTGCCGATTTTTCTCGTAATAGCAGTGGCTTGTCGCTGCCGCATTGCCAGTGGCATGGTCGATCGCTAAGCTTTCGGGTTTGCACGCAAGGGAATACTGACATGCGCAAGAAGCTCGTGGCCGGCAATTGGAAGATGTACGGCAGCCGCAGCATGGCGGCGGCGCTGGTAGGCGATATCGTTGCAGCCCTGCCTTCCTCCATTGATGTCGCGGTGTTCCCCCCGTTCCCGTACCTGGGCGAGCTGGCCAGTCAGCACGCGGGTTCAGGCCTGGGCTTCGGTGCGCAGGACGTCAGTGAGCATGACGGGCAGGGTGCTTACACCGGTGAGGTATCGGCGGCCATGCTGGCGGATGTCGGTGCCCAGTGGACGATCGTTGGTCATTCCGAACGCCGTCAGTACCACGGGGAAAGCGACGAGCTGGTGGCGCGCAAATTCGCGGCTGCCCGGGCGGGCGGGCTGACCCCGATTCTCTGCGTGGGTGAAACGCTGGCTGAGCACCAAGCCGGTGCCACCCAGGCGGTCGTGGCCAGGCAGCTGCAGGCGGTCATCGCGCTGAATGGTATTGGCAGCTTCGATACCGCCGTGATCGCGTATGAGCCGGTCTGGGCCATCGGTACGGGCCTTACCGCCACACCGGCGCTGGCGCAGCAAGTTCATGCATTCATCCGTAGCCAACTCCAAAAAGAAGATGCTATGATTGCCCGTCTGACTCGGCTGCTTTATGGCGGCAGCGTCAAAGCGGCGAATGCTGCGGACTTGTTCGCGCAGTCGGACGTAGATGGAGGACTGATTGGGGGCTGCTCGCTAGTAGCTGCCGAGTTCCTGGGAATCTGCGCTGCGGCGCACTAAGCGCAACGGACCCTTTAGAAAAACATGTTCGTCATCTTCAGCGTCTTTTACATTCTGATCGCCGCGGCGATGATCGTGCTGATCCTCTTGCAGCGCGGCGCCGGTGCGGATGCGGGCTCGGGCTTCGGCGGCGGTGCTTCGTCTACCGTTTTCGGCGCGCGTGGCTCGGCCAGCTTCATGACTCGCGCTACCGGCGTGCTCGCGGCGCTGTTCTTCGTGCTCAGCCTTAGCATGGGTATTTACCTCAGCCACCACGGCACCTCGCAGACGGCGACCGGTAACGATCTCGGTGTGATGTCAGGTATTGCCAACAAGCCAGCTGCAACGCAGAATGCGCAGCCCGCCGCTCCGGTCAACGCGGAAATTCCGCAGGCGACCAAGCCGACGGCCAGCCAGGGCGAAGTCCCGGCAGCCACCACACCGGCCAAGCCAGCAGGTGATGTCCCGGCCGCGACGGCACCGGCAAAGAAAACACAGTAAGACACCTGCCCAGGTGGCGGAATTGGTAGACGCACTACCTTGAGGTGGTAGCGCCGTAAGGCGTGGGGGTTCGAGTCCCCCCTTGGGCACCATTAGTAAGTTTCAGGACGTCCAGTGGAGTCTCAGAAACATCAAAAAAACCCGCTACTTAGCGGGTTTTTTTGTGTCTGGAGCGTCCAGCCATGTCCAAGGACGACCCTTGTAAGCCAGCACCTTTCGGGGGCATATTTGGGGGCATTGGAGCTCGAATGCTCCCCGTCCGACTACAGATGCCCCCATGCCCCTGACCGATACAGCCGTTCGAAAAGCCGCGCCGCGGGATAAGCCCTACAAGCTGGCTGACGGAGGTGGCCTTTATCTTGAGGTGATGCCTACCGGTTCTCGGTATTGGAGGTTGAAGTACCGGATCGACGGTAAGGAGAAGAGGCTGGCTCTGGGGGTGTACCCAGATGTGCCCTTGGCCGCGGCACGAAACGGTAGGGAAGATGCCCGGAGGATGCTCGCTCAGGGTTGCGACCCCGGTGCCGCGAGAAAAGCGGAGAAGCTGTCCAAGATCGAGGCCATATCGGTCACGATTGATACCTTTGAAGTAGTCGCTCGAGAGTGGATGGCGCGCCAGGACGTGGCTCAGGTCACAGCCAATAAAACCCGTTGGCTTCTGGAGACTTTCTTGTTTCCTGATCTTGGCGGTCGCCCCATTGCAGGGATTACTGCACGGGATCTGTTGGGCGTCCTGCGCAAAGTCGAGGCTACCGGCAAGTTGGAGACCGCGAAGCGAGCGAAGATCAAGGCCGGGCAGGTATTTCGCTACGCGATATTGGAAGGCAAGGCCGACGCGGACCCGACTGCCAGTCTGCGTGGTGCCCTTAAGCCTCCCAAGAACAAGCATCACGCCGCCATTACTGATCCATCGCGAATGGGAGAACTGCTGCGCGCCATTGATGGTTTCACGGGGCAGTTCGTGACGCTGGCTGCCTTGAAGTTGGCGCCTCTGGTATTCGTTCGGCCAGGTGAGCTGAGACAGGCAGAGTGGCGCGAGATAGATCTGGACGGCGCCATTTGGCGCATTCCTGCGGAACGAATGAAGATGAAAGCTGCTCACTTGGTTCCGCTGGCACCACAAGCTGTGAGTATCTTGAGCGAACTTAAGCCACTGACAGGGTGCGGACGCTATGTCTTTCCTGGCCTGCGCACTGCGAATCGTCCTATGTCAGAAAACACCGTGAATGCCGCGTTGCGTCGGTTGGGTTACTCGGGCGAGGAAATGACTGGCCACGGATTTCGCAGCATGGCGGCAACCCGACTTAATGAGATGGGTTGGAACGCTGATGCTATTGAGCGCCAGCTTGCGCATGCTGAAATCAATAAAGTGCGAGAGGCCTATACCCATGCTGCCCAATATCTAGATGAGCGGATACGCATGATGAAGGCATGGGCGGACTATCTGGACGCATTGCGCAACGAAGGCGAAATTATTAGCCTCATGCGCAAAGCAGGTTGAGGCTCGACCCAGTCGAAGCACCAGTGCTGGCCAGTGCGTGCGGCGATGTTCGCAATCGACTGAGATTTCAGTCGATTGATCGGTAAGCGTATCAGCCGCTCTATTATCGCCTACGAGGGGCGTGTCCTGGATTTTGTGTAAACGGGCTACAGGCAGGACACTGCCATCTGACCCGGAGACACCATGAGTCCACGCAAGCACGAGGTACCCGACGAGCTGCTTAGCAGCCTGTTGGCCAACTACAAGAAGCCCGAAGACCTGATCGGTGAGAACGGCCTGCTCAAACAGCTGACCAAACTGCTGGTCGAGCGGGCGCTGGATGCGGAGATGGCCGAGCACCTCGGTCACGACAAGCACGAACCGGTCGCCAACGTGGCCGGCAACACGCGCAACGGGCGCAGCCGCAAGACCCTCAAGGGCGAGTTCGGCGAGCTGCCGATCGAGATCCCTCGTGATCGGCACGGTAGCTTCGAGCCACAGCTGATTCCCAAGCACCAGACCCGCTGGGCCGGCTTCGACGACAAGATCCTGTCGTTGTATGCGCGCGGCATGACCGTGCGCGAGATCCAGGCACATCTGGAAGAAATGTACGGGGCGGAGGTGTCGCCCAGCCTGATTTCCACGGTCACCGATGCGGTGGTCGATGAGGTCAAGGCATGGCAAGGCCGGCCACTCGACCCGGTGTATCCGATCGTCTACCTGGATTGCATCCACGTGAAGGTGCGCGAGGGCGCGGTGCGGGTCAGATCAAAGAACGGGATAGCGATTTGACAAGCAAATCGGCGCGCTGAAGTAGAACATTCGCCACGCCAGTCAACTGAAGACCGAAGTCCTACGGATTGTCCATGAGGTTTGTTGATTCTCCAGCGGAGGCACTGCATAGATGCCGCACAGGAGCGTTTGGCATCTCAAGGCGCCGTGTTTGAAAGGCCGCTTTAGCATCAAGCTAGTTTGCCTCAGCTAAGGATGGTCCTGATCATCCCCCTTTCGTAGCAACAGCGGTCCTCTGGGCCGTCGCCTCACGGTCGACGACGGCTATCCATGCCACGTCATGGTGATTTGACAGCTCGTTTTGCCGCGTTTGATCGCGGCAGTGTGCGCGGCGGGCGCACCTATCCTGTCGTGGCCAGCAGATGCTTGCGGGCCATCCACACATTGCTCAGCGCAAACAGCGTCAGCACCTGCGCGCCGTTCTTGGCCAGGCCTCGGTAACGCGCCTTGCTTATCGGGATCGGCTTCGCGAGGAGTGGAAGGTCGCGGAAAGGCATTACGCAAAAGCGGGCCAGTCTCGCTCAAATCTTGTGCCGTTGCGTGTGGAGGTGCCTTCCGAAATCCGTCATATCAGGACGACGGAACCGCCCTCAAAGCGGCGTGACAATGGCGGCGAGATGGAGCCGGCATGAGAAGGGGGTTCATTTCGAGTGGAGTGGCGGCTTTGGAGGTGTCTAGTGCCACCTCTACCACCTTGATTGTTGATGGAGAACCCAAGGATGGCCGGCTGTGAACGAGCAAGCTCTTGAGCAAGAGTTACTGCGATCTGATCGTTGGCCGCAAGGGCGAAGGATGTTCGAAAGTCGCGCAGGGCTAGAGCAGGGATGCATCGCCGCGCGAGTCACGTTAGACCTGATGGCAGCGGATGAAAGCCAGGGGTATAGCGAGGTCAAGAAGGTCAGTGGTGTTGTGTACTGGATTGGATGGTACTGGGCTCTACTAGACGATTTCGCTCCCCTCGAACGACATATGGTGCCATCGGACTTTGCGGAATGGGTGAGTCTTGAGGAGGGCTTTATACGTGGATATGAGGATGCCTGCGCTGATGATGTAGAAATTAGCGAATGTCCAAGAATGATTGCCAATGAACAGATTGAAGCCGTTGAATTAAGGAAGGAAGAGCTTCTTAAGAAATTCAAGGGTCTGGTCGAATTGAAAGGCCACCAGATGGTTCTAGATGATTTCTGTTGGCAATGGTTTTACGGGCGCAACACGATCGAAGTCTTTTGGTGCCTACGATTTCTCGTCAGAGAAAAAGCCGAGGTGTCCCGCGCCGGATCAATGATTCGCGTTTGCTTACCCAAACGTAACTGGTGGGTTGATCGCCCTCGGCTACAGCAGGCTGTCGATGACGCACGGGAAATCCTGCGTGCACACCAAGCTGACACCATGTGCACACCATCAAGCACTACGCGCACACCAAGCTGACACCATGCGTACACCATCAGGCACCAAGCGCACACCAAGCTGACACCATGTGTACACCATCAAGCACCAAGCGCACACCAAGTTGATACCATGTGTACACCATCAGGCACCAAGTGCACACCAAGCTGACACCGTGTGCACACCAAGTTGGTACCTAGTGGACGTCGCTTTTGGACGCAACCCTCATGGAATAATGTTCCCAATCGTGCGGCACGACATTCTCCAAGCTGCTTCCCTTAGCTTGGAGAATGTAGCCTCCGGACCGGATTTCGTCAGAAATCGGGCCGCGAAGCGGGGAGGCAATGGGAACATGGTCAATGCGATGCGTCCATGTGGCTGGCTGATGTCGTCACTACGGATGGCCTCTTGCCATCATCAAGGGCCAGCCCGTGGCGCCAGATCGATCGGTGATGGATGACGCTGCGGTTTCGTCCATGAGAACAGTCAGCCTAGGAAGTGAGGTCAGGATCGGGGGCTCGCGTTGTCGGCACAGATGCGAATAGATACCCGCGTGAGCCAGACCCGCTGGTTGAGATCAAGCGCGCCACTTAAGTGGTGTAGCCCAGACACTCGCTATCCAAAATTGGTGCACAGCGGCAGTGAAGGCGACCTGCGTCACTTCGGGCGTAGTCGATGGTTGCCGCACCCGGATTCGCTTGTCAGTCCTAGCCGTCTTGCAGGCTCAGATAGGCCGCTCGCAGGGCTTTTGCATCCACAAGAGCGTGATGCCGCCTGTTTTGTTCTTCGGGGTGCGCAAGCCACCATTTTTCGACCGCTGACCTCATGTCATCGCACAACTCCCACCGCACGTCTGAGGGAAGGGGGCCGGCCGGTTCCGGTATCTCGAACCCGTCGATCACATACTGGCAAAGGCTGCGATCGGCACCGTAGTCATAGAAAATGCGTGGATTGCCCGCTGCGACGAGGAACTCGCGCAGGGCAGGGGTCATATGAGCATCGGTCATGGCCGCTTCGCCACGATCAAGCAGGGGATAGACGACGGCGCGCACCCATGGCACGGGATCAGGAGGCAGGGGGGCGCGCTCGGCGTAGAAGATCTTCGCACCGTCCCTGGACACGAGTGCGATTGAAACGAGCTCGGACGCAAGCACGTCAGACCACTCACAATCCAGAAAAAGTTCCATCGAAAGGTTCCTTCAAAATCATCGGCTTAAGGTTGTCGAGCTTCCCGGAAGTTGGTGGACATCAATGACAGCAGCACCCTGAAAGAGATGGATGCCGGCCCGAGCGTGCGACTTGCCATTTAAACCTTGCAGCGATACACGATGCCGCTTTCCGACATGTCGAAATCCGGATCGGCCGCGATGGCCCGCGCATACCGAAGGTCAGCGAGGAATTGCTCCCAGTCGGCCGCATAGATGCCGCCTGGTCCACGTGTCCTGATGCCATACCAGGCGGCGAAAGCCTCCGCCAAACCTGGCGCATCGTATCGGCTGTGCTCAGCTATGTGGTGGGTGGAGACGTACCTGGTCAGCGAGACCGGGATAGCCTTTGCCAGCTCATCAGGATCGAATCGCAGCCAATCGACATGGATCGCGTCTTTGAACGCGTTGGGGTTGCCCGTTGGCAATAGCGTTCTCGGAATCTAGCCTTCCCGGATTTGAGCGGCCGGACGATCACGCTGATCGGCTGCGGGGCAATTGGTAGTCATCTGGCCGAAGCGCTGGTCAGGCTGGGGGCGGGGCACGGTCCTGGCGCCAGGCTACGCTTGATCGATACGGATACCCTGCAACCCGAGAACTTGGGCCGACATGCCTTGGGGTATCCCGCCCTGACCCGCGCCAAGGCCACAGCCATGGCTGAGGAGTTGGTGCGACAGTTCCCATTGGCGCGTGTCGTCCCGCAGGTCGCGGGGGCCTTGGCATTGTCCGACCTGTTTTATGACGACCTCCTGATTGACGCCACGGGTGAGGAGGCATTGAGTGAAGCCATCAACGCTCGGCACCAGCTGGCGGGCAGTGACGCTGGCCCTGTCCTTTACGTGCGCATCTTTGGCACCGGCGAGGCGGTTCAGTCGCTTTGGGTCGATGGCCCGGGCAAGGGCGCGTGCTTTCGTTGTCTGCGCGGCAATGACGCGCAGAACCCTCGTGCAGAACGTTTCCCACTGTCCGATTCGCCGCTTCAGCTGCAGGTGTGGCGCGGCTGTAGCGCGGTGACTCCCTATGCGGTTTCGGCACCGATGCATGCAGCGGCCTTGGCTACTGATGCGATCTGTGATTGGCTCAAAGGGAAGGTTTCGCCGCGCTTTCGAACGTTACGCCGCACGGGCGCAGATGTCCGGCAAGTTAAGGATCAGGATCCAGCTCGTCTGCCTGGCTGCCCTGCATGCTCCATTCGGCCAATCACGAGTCGCGTGGCGTGACCGCGCATGCCTTGGTGGGGAAGCATCCTCATGTGCCGAATGCATGGGTACTCATCGAAGGATCTGTGCTGATGCACGTGAACCGGTTTCGCCAGACTCGGCCTTCAACGCCCGAATCAGGTGGCATCTTGTTGGGCTATCGGCGTGGCGACCACGTCCACGTCGTCGCTGCCACGGTGCCCGGTCCATTTGATCTTGGCACGCGCACGTCGTTTCGTCGTTCGGAACGAGGTCACCGTGAGCATGCGCTAGCCATATGGCGCAATAGCAAAGAGCAGATGGACTATCTGGGCGAGTGGCACACGCACCCTGAGCGCCATCCCTCGCCGTGGAGCACCGATCACCACGCCTGGAACGAACTCATGGGACAGAACCTGATGCATCCGTTGATCTTCTTGATACTGGGCACGCATACGTCGCAGTGGGTGGGCTGGGGCCTGGCCGGCAATACGCGCGCCTTGCTCATGGTTCCAGAGGAATCGGCACGACGCCAACCAGACTAAATACCCTCGCAAGTGAGCTTCCACCAGCGCACGCTCCGCAGCGCAAAGGTAGACTGACGCTGGCAGCGTGTTCCCGATATTGATCTGGGTCTCGTCGCTGAATGCCTTGAAAGAGTCGTAAGCGAAAATTAGGTGGTGCCGCAGTACCTCTGAGGGAATTTTGGATGCCCACTGGAGGAGGTCTCCGAAGTCAGGCTCCGAACCCTCCAACCACGCAGCCCCATCGGTTTCGCCGTCAATGGGGTGCCATTCCACACATGCGCGGCCCATCGCCCCAGGCGTCAATGGTCAGCCCTGCATGACGCCCGAATGCGATCAAACGGGGTAGGTTCATTTCCCCTGAGGCGTGAGTGAACCTCCCCTCGCTTTGGAAACACTATCTATCGCTTAGATCACTCGGGTAGGCGAGCGGCGAAGCTCGGCTAGCACTCGTCAATGCTTGCGAGTATCGAGTTGACTAGAGAAATCGCGTCTGGAATGCAGCTCTCCATCGGGCGCTGAAGAGGCATCGGCCCGCGATGTGCTCGATGCAAAGGGTTTCCGCACGTGGCCATGACAGCGTCTCTGGCGGCAGCCCATTGACCATGGACGAAGGCCGATGTCCACCCATAAAAACGGTCGTAGTCATCCTTGACGCCGCACTGTTCGGCCATTTTTCGCAAGTCCGTGCCACTCCAACTCCCGAGATCAATGTTGACGAACTCTTGGAAGAAGTCCTCGTTAGCCAATGCTTTGAGTGTTTCTGCGCTTACCAAATTGGGTTGCCCTTGCTGGGCATCTTCGTATTTGAGAAGTGCCAGCTTTGCTTGCCCGGACCCATAGGCGCGGAATCGTGCCCACATCGCCTCGTCTCCGTTTTCGACTAGGAATGCGAGGTTGATTCTTATCTCGGTGAGGGTGCGAACAAGCAAACGGCCTGTGATGAGTCTCGACAAAGGGCCGACGCAAAGCTCATTTAAACAGGCAAGTGCGTAGAAACCCAGTGCAAATGTTGCGTCACCCAGGACGAATTGAAAGCGCGAAACCTCTCGGCTGCTGACGTCGAAAAGCAATCGGAAAAATATAATTGCAACCGACCGCTGGGACTCAACTTTTAGGCCGGTATCCATGGCGAATCCCTTTGGGGCGCCTAAATTGTTTTGTGCTGCGCTGAATGGCTGACAGTTGCACCCTCTGACACCAAGCTGCAGCTTCTGACACCAGGATGACATCAGCGATGACACCGGCATGATGTCGGTTAGCAGCACCGTGTCATCGTGACTAAACACGAAGCCAGGTTCACTTCCGTGGCCGTCAGAAAGTGAACCTGGCTCGTTCGACTTCGCCCGCCGAGCTGATTTGATCTCGGATCGCTGCTCTCGGCTATCGTTATGCCCTTCGCCTTTTCCGTTGCCCGGGTCCGTGTTGGATCAGAAACGGACTTTCCCGGTCGGCCCGGCTGGGCGCGAGCGTCCTGCTCGCAGAGGGGGGCTCAGGCGTGTGGCGGGGCGGCGTTGGGATCCATCCACATCACTTCCCAGATATGACCATCGGGATCTTCGAAGCTGCGGCCATACATGAAGCCGTAGTCCTGCACGGGCGTGGGGTCCGCTTTGCCGCCGGCACCGCCCGCCTTGTCGACGAGGCTGGACACCTCGTCGCGACTATCCGCTGACAGGCATAGCAGCACCTGGGCGTCCACGTGCGCATCGACGATCCGCTTGCTCGTGAACTGGCGCCACTTGTCGTGCGTGAGGAGCATCACGTGAATCGTATCGGAGACCACCATGCACGCCGCGGTATCGTCACTGAAGGCCGGATTGTTGACCGCACCAACGGCCTCGTAGAACGCCTTCGATCGATTTAGGTCTGTCACTGGCAGGTTAATGAAGATCAGCTTGCTCATTTTTTGGCCTTTACTAGATGTAAGTCAGAAGTAAGCCACGGCGGAATTGCCGCGGCATCTTACTGACGAACGAGGAAGGGAAGAATCGACAAGGGCTGCAAATGCGTATCTGATGTGAGGCAGGCCAGCGACAATTCAATCGGATACGTCAACGACAGCACGCCCAGCGTGGCGACTGAACGTGCAGATTCATTCCACCCAGGCATTGAACCGCCCGACTAGACCTCCGTCCCACTTTTCGGTGGACATCGTTCGAGATGCGGTCTTGCTTGGTGTATCTCGCTAGTCTTTCTAGGGTTGCGCATGCCGGGGTAGTCCACGTTCAATTCCTGGCGGCTCCCACAGCAAAAGCGAACCTGACCCCGATAGCTTGCTCTCACTTGTCCGACAGCAGGATAAGAACCATGGGGACGCCGACGATCGACGATACAACCAGCAAGATAATCACCATGCCAATGGGATTAGCGACCAATTTCGGGAATCGGATGTGGCAGGCGGACCACATGTCCGAGGCTGTAAGGAATGCTCCATAGAGTCCGATGATGGTCAATACCGTGGACGAGATGCCAAGAAAAAGGCCCTTCGACGTCATTGGCAGGCGGGCTTGGCTGGCGAGAAACGTACCGGCAGTTATGTAGGCCGCCACAGACACCATATTGTTCATCCCATTGGTGAACAGGTTTTGGAATTTGGCCGTCTTTTCTTGGTAGCTCAATTCTCTTGTTGCTTTGTGCAAGGCCCGCCTCGACTTTTCTGCGTAGGCCAGGGCCCTTCTCGATTCGCTCAGAGCTGTATTCGTTGCGATGACAAGATTCACCTTCTCTGCGTCGCTCAACGCCTTTGTGGCTGCATTGCTGAGTGCGTCCGTCATCTTCGCTGCTTGGGCCCCGGCCTTTTCCGCTTCATTCATAGCCTCTGTCAATTCATCGATCAGGGCCTGCTGCTCAGACTCGTTCATAGCCGTTGTCCCGCAATGAGTTCGCGCCCGAGCTTATGCGGAGGCGCGCCATGACAACGTGTAGCCACTCATCCAGTACCAGCGGAACCGCCTGAACTCTGAGGCCCGCATGGGCAGGTGCGGGCTCGGGCTGGAAATAAGGGGCGGAGTGAGGTGGCCCGACTTTTTCGAGGGTCGTGCTTCGTCTGTAGCGACTGCCTCTGGCCGCATCACTGGCGATCAGGTCATGGACGCTTCGCCGCCGTGATTGCTAGTGCGTGACGGCGCATACGTACAAGATCTTCTGCTGGGGCTTACCGATCTGCCTGTCTGATGCCCGCTCGTGAGGCCGACTTCCCCTCGACCGTTTCCTGCTATTTGCCTGACGGACAGGACCATCGCCGTGTGCGATGGTCGCTCGGTCGTAGTGATTTTGGTGCGATGCCTGGTCACCAGCGACAGCATGGGAATGAAGTAGCGCGGGCCGAGTGAGCGCTCACTCACACGACCCGCTAACCACAACCAACTAAAGGACAGTTGATGATGGCTACGCCAGATCATACGGAACACGCGCAGGCTTGCCAGCCCTCGGGCGCACGCCCCAGCAACCCACTCGGCCGTCCCTACTGGACGTTGACCCTCGCCGAGAATGCCAAGCAACGCCGGGCGGCGCGTCTCGGTGGCTTATGCCTTGGCATCCACGCCCTCTCGCGGATTCTCGCCAACAGCGATGCGTTTCGTGAGTTGCAGACCACCTGCGAATCGACCGAGCCGGGGCATTGGCCGCTCCAAGGGGATATCACCGAAGGTCTGTTCGCCGCGTTGTATTTCCTGGGCGAGGAGGCCGAATCGCTGACTCAGGCCTTGCCGGAGCATCCCGCCTTTGAGTAACGCGTTGCGGAGGGGCGGCGAGGAGGCCGCCCCTTGCACCGCCGCCGAAGAGCGCTTGCACATGTCGCTTCAGCTCACTCGGATGCCGCTGGCCTGATCGCGATCGGGAGATGCGGCCGCGTTAGCGGCAGGTGGATGATTCAACATCTTCTGTTGTGATGGAGAGTGGCTTTGCGGTGCAAAGCGCGGGTGCGGGTAGGGAGTGAAGGCGTGCCGGTTTGCGTTGCTCACCCTTGCCGGTTGGCGCCGCGTGGCAGCACCTTCGATCGCGAAGGCAAAGCCTGGCGTGGGGCATCACCGGGTGTGCCGTCAAAGCGGGCGCGTGCGGCATGGATGTCGCCATAGCAACGATCCGCCCAATCGATGAGGCCCGCCATCGGTTCCAGCAGCGATTGGCCCAGCGGGGCCAACCGATATTCAACGCCCGGCGGCTTGGTCGGAAAGACATGGCGGGTGATCAGTCCATCGCGCTCCAGATCGCGCAAGGTCTGGGTGAGCATGCGCTTGGAAATGTCATGGACGGCGCGGTGAAGCTCGCCGAAGCGGTGCGGTCGCATCGCGAGAGCCATGATCATGAGCATGCTCCATTTGTCGCCGATACGGTCGAGCACGTCGCGCACGGGGCAGCAGACGGACTGGGACTCGCCCAACGGATATCGGCTGAATCTTTCGATGGCACTCATTGCGTTGCTCATGCGGCATTCCTCGAGATCTGCTGGTTACAAAAAACTGCCTGCTTACGGCACGCGGAGGCGGTCTCTATAGTAGACCTACCCCAAGCAACAAGTCTCCCGCTCACGGAGTCTGCACGTCTCCATCTGTTCCCGCCCGCTTTCTCGCCACTGGCTCCGACATACAGGCGGATCACGCTTGGAGCGACTTCGCCACCCGACGATTGAGCGGGGCGATGGTTTGGAATCACTTACACCAACTCAGGCGTATCGGTAGGTATTCCTGCCTGTTAGTTGGCTCCACGTACAAAGATCCTAGAGATCAGGAGAAAACTCATGTTTTTGGTCATGGGAATTACGGGAAAAGTTGGCGGCGCCACAGCAAGACATCTGTTGGCGCAAGGCAAGGAAGTGCGCGCGCTCGTCCGGAATCGTGGAAAGGCGGCGAAGTGGGCCGACCAAGGCGTGCAACTGGTAGACGGCGACTGGAATGATTCAGCGGCAATTGAGACGGCGCTTAGAGATGTCGAAGGCGCGTTTGTCATGTTGCCAGCTGAATGGGTGCCTTCGCCTGATTACAAAGAAGCGAAGGCAGTGATTGCAAGCTACGTCGGTGCGCTTGCCCAGGCAGCACCGCCGCGGGTGGTCGCACTCTCATCCATGGGTGCGAACAGAACCAGCGGGCTGGGGATGATCACGGCCCTGTCGCTTCTGGAGCAGGGACTTCACGACCTGAAGTTGCCGATCGCCTATGTGCGCGCTGGCGGTTTTTTCGAGAACCTCCTCTACGGCTTACAGGTTGCCCAGGGTGGCACGCTCCCCGTCTACTACAACCCGACCGATCGGAAATCGACCATGGTCGCGACCAATGACGTGGGCGCCGAGATCGCAGCGCTGCTGACCGGGCCGGCATGGTCGGAGCATCGGGTCATCGAGCTCGGTTCGATGGTCAGTGCGGATGAAGTAGCAACACAATTGGGTGAAGTCTTGAAGGTCGACGTCAAAGCGTTTGCTATCCCGCGTGCCGGCTGGCCGGCAGCGTTCGAGCAGCTCGGCATTCCGAAGGGCCACACGGAACCGGCCGAAGTGATGTTTGACGCCATCAACTCAGGTTGGATGGATCTCGGGGTCGCGGGTACGGAGCATGTCCCAGGCACGACGTCCGCCCGCGATGTTTTCGCGGCGGCCCAGAAGGCCGCTACAGCGTAGGGCCGCGGATCAGCGATCGATGCGACTCTCGGAATCCATTCCGGCTGTCGCATCCCATCGCGGTACTGGCAAAGAAGCCTGAAGAGCCGTTTCCCTTTGGAGTGCGGCGTCCATACCAACAAAGCTCGAGGTCGAATCGGACCCATGTCTAAAATCTCTTGGCGCCAAGTCTTACCCTTAGCCCTTGCCGCTTTCTTCGTCGTGGGTTCACTCAGCAACATCGTCGCCCCGGGATCCATCTACGAGGAATATCTGAAATGGGGGTACCCGCGCTGGTTCCATTTCGTGACCGGATCGCTGGAACTCACTGCCGCCATTTTGCTTTTTCGGGCGCCGAGTCGCCTGTTAGGCGCGGCGCTCGGATGCACTGTCATGCTTGCCGCCATCGCGACCGTCATCATCCACGGCGAATACGGGCACGCTGTACCGCCACTTGTCGTGGCGACGTTGTCACTTGTGGTCGGCTGGATAAGCTGGCGCAAGCGGATGGCGTTAGCAGCTATTGATCAGCACTAGCGGCACGTACAGCGATTGTCGGAATCGGTGTTCAATTCGACCGGAATCTGCAGCAAGAGGAAAGCCGCGCCTACCTCGCCACTCGTGAGTCGACCGAAGAAATGGCTGACGCGAGTGAGGTCGCGCCGTATATCCAGAGCAACCTTCGCGTGTTCGCTGGCGAGGTGGCTGCCTGACATCGGTCCTGACCTAGGCCAGCACCGAACCAACGAGCCCTCGCAGCGATGCGGGGGCTTTGTTTTGGGCGATTGGATAACCTTGAAGTGGTACTAAAAAACGGTACTATGACTCTCGTGAAGAACAAGCACGCACGGACGCTGAAGCTGATCTTTGCCCGACCTGCATCGGGCAACGTCAAGTGGTCGGATGTGGAGGCGCTGTTCAAAGAACTTGGTGCAACCATGACTGAGGCGGAAGGTTCGCGCGTTACCGTGGTGCTGTTCGGCCAAGTGCGCGTCTTTCATCGCCCGCACCCGAAACCCGACACGGATAAGGGCGCGGTCGCAAGCATCCGCAAGTGGTTGGATGAGAATGGAGTTAGAGCATGAACAACATCATGAACATCGACGGCCACAAGGCCGTCATCGTGTTTGACCCTGAAATCTGCCTGTTTCGCGGTGAGTTCGTCGGCCTCAATGGGGGTGCGGATTTTTACGCGGCCGACGTCAAGGGTTTGGAGCGCGAAGGTGCTATTTCGTTGCGTGTCTTCTTGGAGGCATGCGCAGCGAACGGGATCGAGCCGACAAGGCACTTTTCCGGCAAGTTCCAGGCGCGCATTTCGCCGGAACTTCATGAGCGCGCCGCTCATGCAGCCGCCGCGCGTGGCGTGAGCATGAACAGGCTTCTCGAGGAGGCGCTTGCGCGAGAGGTGGCGCAAGCGCAGTCCCGTAAGCCGCTGAAGCCGAGCAAGCCAGAGACGCCAGCCAGAAGCGCGGCGGACGCTGCGGTATCGAAGAAGGAGAAGCAAGCCGCGAAGGCACCTGCCACGAGAAAGCGCGCAGCGGCTTGAAAGGCAACGGAGCCGCCCCGAATCGCAATGAAGAGGCCAATAAAGGGAACGGAATCGGGGGTGGTCCACTCCTTCCCCCTTCAAAGGTGTCCGTCAAACTCGGGCCATCTCAGATTCACTTCCTAGCGGCCCGACGGCAAAGGTGAACCTCACCCGATAGCTGGACTAAGCCTCCTCCGATGGCGGCTGCAGCGTTGATGCCAGTTCCTCAAGCGCGGCGATCTCCTCGTTGAAAGCATCGTAAAGCTCGCTTTGGCGCGACATCAGTGTCTCGATCGGTCCGGCGTGCTTGAGCTTTCTCAGATCGCCGTCGAACAGAAGCCACTGCGCCGTCAGAGTTTCGACGTTGTTCTTCGCGTAATGACGCATCTCTTTCAGTTGCGCAAGGACGTCGTTGACGTGTTCGAATGGAGTCTTCGTATCAGCGGTCATGGCGCCACCTCCGGCTCTAATTCCTGTCGAGCATAGTCGCTCGAATCCGGCTGTTGCCTAAATGGGCGAACGCATGGGCACATGCTGCATATGAATAGACGCTAAGCGAAAGCCGCGAGTTCATGGTGGCTTCAACGGTGCGTGCGCACGCTTACAGCACCATTCCGTGCCAACTGCAGGAGGAGGTCATCATGATCAAGCGCATGCTTCCTTTATTGATTGGACTGTCGGCTTTCGGTGTCGCGTCCGCGCAAGATCTTCCAGTCAGCGCACAAGCCGCGAGCGGTTCCACCCAGACAACCCAAACCACGACTACGGTTACGACATGGACGTCCAAACCGCCCATGGGTGCGTTGACCGAGGATGCCATCAAGACCGCGATCGCCAATGCTGGTTACAAGGAAGTGAAGGGCTTGGAGTTCAAGGATGGTGTGTGGCGAAGCGAGGCCCGCGGCGGCAACAAACAATGGGCAAAACTTGCGGTCGGACCCGTCAACGGTAGAGTCTACCCAGCCGATGCTCCGTCCAAGCTCAATAAGAATGAGGTGAGTGCCCAACTGGCCGCTGCCGGCTTCCAGAACGTCAAACATGTGAAGTTCGAGGATGGGCTTTGGAGTGCCGAGGCCAAGTCCACGAGAGGAAGCGCCGTGAACTTAATGGTCGACCCTAACGATGGCAGTGTAGTGGCCAGGTCGAACGACTGACTTGGCAAGATCGCGATGGTCGCAGAGAGGCCCGACGCGGCATTTGCGTCGGGCCTTTTGTCATCCGCGTTCCGAAAAACGGAGGAAGGTTCACTTCAGGGCGTCTCCTACAGCAAAAGCGAACCTGACTCGGATCGCTCCGCCTGCTGGCGAACTTCAGCAAGCCAGAAGACCTGACCGGCGAGAACGGCCTGCTCAAGCGGCTCTACGTTGCCCTGCGGAGCATCCGCAAGAAATGGATGCTACCGATCAATGATGGCGACCTCGAAAAAATTGTCCTTTGTCCCGTCATTCCCGCGAAAGCGGGAATCCAGCGACTTTCAACCCACCGAGCGCCAAGGCACTGGATTCCCGCTTTCGCGGGAATGACGGGGGAGAGCGCGGGTTTTCCAGGGCCCGGTATTCTTCCGAGAAGTCTGCACACGCTCTTGACGTGGCCTGCACCTAATATCGTCCCGCCGTTTCAAAGTTCAGTTCCTCCATGAGCCAGGAATAGGGGAGTTTC
This sequence comes from uncultured Gammaproteobacteria bacterium, assembly GCA_963765335.1. Taxonomy (GTDB): domain Bacteria; phylum Pseudomonadota; class Gammaproteobacteria; order Xanthomonadales; family Rhodanobacteraceae; genus Dyella. The sequence goes on from CAVXWA010000028.1 coordinate 61,879, forward strand.
CGCATGCATACGGCTGCGCTGCACCACCGGACCTTCCATAGGCGAAGTTTCCTGACGCCTGTCCTCGCGCTTGCTTTGAGTCTGGTCGCGCCGCTTGCCGCACAGGCGCAGCAGCCTGCGGCGGTGCTGTTCGACAACGTGCGGGTCTTCGACGGCAAGAGTGCGTCGCTCACGGGGCCGTCGAACGTGCTGGTACGCGGCAACCGGATCGAGCGGATTTCGACCACACCCATCCCGCCCGACGTCAGCAAGGGCGCCACGATCATCGACGGCGGCGGCCGCACGCTGATGCCGGGGCTCATCGATGCGCACTGGCACGCCATGTTGGTGCGGCCCTCTCCCGCGCAGGCACTGTCCGCCGACATCGGCTACACCACGCTCCTCGCCGCAGCCGAGGCCACCGATACTCTGATGCGCGGCTTCACCACCGTACGCGACCTGGGCGGCCCGACCTTTTCCCTGAAGCGCGCCATCGACGAAGGTTTAGTGACTGGCCCACGCATCTTTCCGTCGGGGGCCATCCTCACGGTCACTGGTGGCCACGGTGACTTCCGCCAGTTGTTCGAGGTGCCGCGGATCGAAGGGATGCCGCTGGCGCGCATGGAGGAACTCGGCGCGGCCAAGGTCACCGACTCGCCCGACGAAGTGACGAGGCGTGCCCGCGAGCAAATGTTGCTGGGGGCTTCACAGATCAAGCTGACGGCGAGCGGCGGCGTGTCGTCGCCACACAGCCCGATCGACGTCATCACGTTCACCCCAGCCGAGCTGAGCGCCGCTGTGCAAGTCGCGAAAGACCGTGGCACCTACGTCGCCGCGCACGCGTACACCCCGGCGTCGATGCAGCGCGCCGTTCTCGCGGGCGTCCAGTGCATTGAGCACGGGCAATTGATGGACGAGGCCACCGCGAAGCTGATGGCCGAAAAGGGCACCTGGCTCAGCATCCAGCCGTTCCCGGACGGGATGGAGCAAATCTTCCCGCCCGGCTCCGACGAGCGCGAGAAGGCGCTCGAGGTGATGAAGGGGACGGATCGCGCCTACGAGCTCGCGAAGAAGTATCACCTCAAGACCGCGTTTGGCTCCGACGTCCTGTTCTCGCCTGAGCTGGCGAGGCGCCAAGGTGCGCTGCTGGCAAGTCTCACCAAGTGGTACACGCCGGCCGAGGCGCTGGCCATGGCCACCGGCACCAACGGCGAACTGCTCGCGCTATCGGGCGAGCGCAGTCCCTACCGGGGCAAGCTGGGCGTGGTCGAGGAGGGCGCGCTCGCCGACCTGCTGCTGGTCGATGGCGATCCGATCGCCAACATCAAGCTCATCGCCGACCCAGCGAAGAACTTCGTCGTGATCATGAAGGACGGCAAGATCTACAAGAACACGCTGGTGCAACATCCGAAATAAATGACGCAGCGAATCAGCCGCTCCATGGCGACATCACCGAGGGTCTGTTTGCCGCGCCGTATTTCCTGGGCGAGCAGGCTGAATCGCTGACGCAACCCTTGCCGGGCCATCCCGCCTTTGAGTAACGCGTAGGCAAAAAATCGGGTCAAGTTCGCTTCCTGGCGGCGCCTACAGCAAAAGTGAACCTGACCCTGATAGCTCGGGTTAGTCACGCACGTAACGCAAGTGTGTGGCAGCTGGACTATCAAGCACCTTGTCAATTCGGAACCTCGGAGCCGGTTCGCGTAGGTTCTCGAAGAGACGTCTCCCTTCGCCGAAGATGACCGGCGCCAAGGCGATTTCCAGTTCGTCGATGACGCCGAGGTTCAAGTATTGCTGGATCGCGTCCGCGCCGCCCGAAATGCGAATATCGCGACGACCCGCAGATGCCCGAGCCTGCTCGAGGGCGCTCTCCAAACCGTCGTTGACAAAGTAGAACGTCGTCCCGCCCGGGCGGACCCAAGGTTCGCGCTTCTCGTGGGTAAGAACGTATACCGGCGTGTGAAACGGAGCCTTCTCTGGCCAAGCGCGCTCGCCGACGTCGAACATTCGCTTGCCCATGATGTTGGCGCCGCTGCGCTCCATGGTGTTACGAAGCATGTCATTGACCGGACCGGTCTCGCCCCCTTGTCCGAGCGCGAGGTTCTCGCGGAAGTACTGCTGATTAAAAATCCAGCCCATTAGCGCACCCCACTTGGCACCCCAGTTTTTATACTCAGGCTTCTCCCAATGCTCCAGAGTCATCCCTTCCGGTGTCATGTAGCCGTCAAGGCTAAGTCCGATGTTCACGAAGACCTTGGTCATGTTTCATCTCTCCCGATGCTGTAGGTCGGCCTGATGCTGGAGTTAAGCGGCGCCGGAGGCGTCCGCCTTGAACGAACTGTTAGGTTGCTCACGCTCAATCATCGTCGTTTGTTCCATGGATGAGTTGATCCAGCTCGAACGGATCCATGCGTTTGATCTCTTGCTTGACCTTCCGGTCGTATTGCCGACCGTCTGGTTCTGAACCCGTTCGCGATGTTGTTTGTACGCCCCATCATGCATGGGATCTCCCCATGCCACTTCAGTTGCCTGGCGCCGTGCTAAGCGTCCTGCAGATGGCGCTGGCATTGCAATTCATGGCCGGCGGCCTGACAGGATTCGGTATTGTGATGCCGGGTCCTGAGCCAGCGCACTTGTCGCGACTCTCGCTGTCGACCACATATCCGAAGCGAGCCGCGCCCAGCCATGCCGCCTAGGTAGTTCTACGCAGTGGCGCCAAGTGGAATTTCGCTTCCAAGTCGATCTGCAAGAACCCATCCTTGGGTAGAGATGAATCAGCCAAGTGCATCATCCGCCACTCCCGGTGTATCAGTGAAAGTCCTGGACTTCTATGAACGCTATCCTTACCCCCGGCCGATCGAGAGCCTGGATGAGTATCGACTCCGCTGGGAGGACCCGCAAAGGCGACGCGCGGACTATCACTTGTTCTGGCCGGCCAGGCCTTATCGCGAAGACCGCTCGATCCTGATTGCTGGTTGCGGGACGTCTCAGGCCGTAAAGCACGCCATGCGCTGGCCGGCGGCTCAGGTCGTCGGTATCGATTTCAGCGCAACGAGTGTGCGCTGCACCGAGCAGCTCAAGCGCAAGTACAAGCTGGACAATCTTCAAGTCCATCAACTTCCTATAGAGCGCGTCGACGAGCTGGCGGCGAACTTCGATCAGATCATCTGCACAGGGGTTCTCCATCACTTGCCGGACCCCGATGCGGGCCTTGCTGCGTTGCGCGGTGTACTCCATCCGGACGGTGCCATGCAGCTCATGGTGTATGCGCCTTACGGGCGCGCCGGCATCTATATGCTGCAGGAGTTCTGCAGGCGTCTCGACATTCAGGCCACTGACGAGGAGATTCGCCATCTCATCGCCGCGCTAACGGTATTGCCGCGTGGTCATCCGCTGGAAAACCTGTTGCGGCTCGCGCCGGATTTCCGCCAAGAGGCTGCGCTGGCCGATGCACTCCTTCATCCACAGGATCGGGCCTACTCGGTCCCGCAAGTGTTCGATTTCATCCAGCGCTCTGGCATGACGTTCGGTCGCTGGGCAAGGCAGGCAGCGTACGTTCCTCGTTGCGGGGCACTTGAACGAATCCCGCAGGCTGCGCGACTTCGACAGCTGTCACCCGCCGAGCAGTACGCCGCCGTCGAACTGTTCAGGGGCACGATGATTCGCCACAGCGCCATCGTGTATCGCAGTGACAGTCAGGTTAACTCGCAACCGATCCATTTCACCACGGACGCCTGGCTTGCTTATGTGCCGATTCGTGCGCAGGACACGGTCTGCGTTCAGGAGAACTTGCCCCCTGAGGCGGCGGCAGTGTTGATAAATCGGACGCACACCTATACCGATCTGGTCTTGCCCATCAATACGCAAGAGAAGCAACTGTTTGACGCCATCGATGGGCATCACACGATTGGAGAAATCATCCCGCAAGGTGGGGATCTGCAAGCCGCACGTGCCTTGTTTCAGCGGCTTTGGTGGTATGACCAGGTTATGTTCGATGCATCCGAGGCAGCTCGATAGCTAACTTGATAGGGCGCACCGCGTCAGTGTTGGTTGGCTCGTGACACCTCGGTCAGAACGACTGCTGTGTGCCGTGCTGTGTGTCGATCATCCGGTGCGGAGCTTACCTAAACACAGTTTCATCGCCTCCCGTTGACGCAGCGGGAGTCACTATTACAGACCCATGGTCGTTTTTTGGGTCGCGGGGTTGCTGCCTCGCCCAAAGGACTGCGCGGGCGTAAATCGACGATTTGTAAATCGAGGCTCCCCGTTGCCGGAGTTCGACAAAGCCGAGCCAGAAGCCAACCCGGATTAATTTCTAGCAGGATTAATTAGCGAAGGGAGCCAATCATGGCAACACAAAAGAAACCCAACATCCTTGTTCTTTGGGGCGACGACATCGGGATCTGGAACATCAGCCACTTCAGCCGCGGCATGATGGGTTACCGGACTCCGAACATCGACCGCGTCGCCGAGGAAGGCGTGACGTTCACCGACTACTATTCCCAGCAGAGCTGCACCGCCGGCCGCGCTTGCTTTATCTGCGGTCAAAATCCGATCCGCACCGGCCTGACCAAGGTAGGCATGCCCGGCGCCACGGTCGGCCTGCAGAAGGAAGATCCGACCATCGCCGAAATGTTGAAACCGCTTGGCTACGCCACCGGGCAATTCGGCAAAAACCATCTTGGGGATCGTGACGAGTATCTACCGACCGTGCATGGGTTCGACGAATTCTTCGGCAACCTCTACCACCTCAATGCCGAAGAAGAACCGGAGCTCCCGGACTATCCCAAGGATCCCGCGTTCAAGAAAAAGTTTGGCCCGCGAGGCGTGCTCCACTGCAAGTCCGACGGCAAGGGAGGGCAGACGATCAAGGACACCGGTCCGCTGACCAAGAAGCGCATGGAAACCATCGATGAGGAGATCACCGAGCGTGCCCTCGCGTGGATGGAGGCCCAGGTCAAAGCGGATCAACCGTTCTTTCTTTGGTACAACTCCACGGCCATGCATTTCCGCACCCACGTTGCCGAAAAGAACCTCGGCAAGAGCGGACAGGATCCCTACAGCGATCGTATGGTGGTACACGACGAGCAGATAGGCATGATGCTCGACAAGCTGGATGAGCTCGGCATCGCCGACAACACCATTGTCATGTACTCCACCGACAACGGTCCCGAGAATGATACGTGGCCGGACGGCGCCAACACGCCTTTCCGCGGCCAGAAGGACACTAACTGGGAGGGTGGCTGGCGCGTGCCATGCTTCATACGTTGGCCTGGCAAGATCAAGGCCGGCTCCGTCCTCAATGGCATCGTTTCGCACATCGACATGCTGCCGACGTTTCTGGCTGCGGCCGGCGATGCCGACGTCACCGAAAAACTGCTAAACGGCTACAAGGTCGGAAACATGACGTACAAGGTACATCTGGATGGCTTTAACCAGATCCCGTACCTGACCGGAAAGACCAAGGAGAGCCCGAGGCAGGCGCTCGTCTACTTTAGCGATGACGGAGACATCATTGCCGTGCGCGTCGGTGACTACAAGTTCAACCTTGCGGTCCAGCGGGCTCACCGGATGGAACTTTGGGCGGAGCCATTCGTGAAGCTTCGCGTGCCGGTCATCGTGAACCTGCGTCGCGACCCGTTCGAGCGCGGTGACTTCAACTCGAACACTTATTGGGACTGGATGGTCGACCACATACCGCAGATGTACGTGATGCAGGCGGTAATTGCGGAGCAGATCGATGGCTTCGCCAAGTTCCCACCGCGGCAGAAACCTGCTTCGTTTAATCTGGATGCCGTGTTGGCGCAGGTGCAGCAGCCCCGCGGCTAACGGGTGGTCTCGACGTCGGTTGCGGAAGAGATTGCGGGCTGGGTTGGTTCCATCAACCCAGCCCGCAGCATGGGCGGCGACGTCGATTCGAGAGGCTCAAGTGACCTCGGTGCGTCCACGGTTCCAGCCTGCACACACGCTTATGCGGTTTGGTATTCGCTGTCGGGCGAAGCCAAACCAAGGTTTCATGCCGTTTTGCTTTTGCTTGCCTTCGCACGAGCACGCGCTGGTGCGTTCTTCTTCAATGTCGTCTGGTTGTATTCAATCGCGGCACGGACAAGGCTCTTCAGCGCGCGCTTGTTGAGCTTGTCGCCCTCGAGGAAATCGATCGCTCGCCATGTGCCGCCTTCGAGCCCTGCGTTGAACAGCTGGTCGGGATCCTCAAGCTGTGCGCCGTGGGAAAAGGTCAGCTTCACCTTTTCCTTGTGGGCATTGCCGACCGCGATCATGCCATCGCGTTTCCACACTGGGCTTCCCTTCCATTTCCACTCCTCGACCATGTCCTTGTCGGCCTCGAGGATGACCTTGCGGACCTCGGCGAGCATCTTGCCGCGCCAGTCCGTGATGCCTGCGATCAACTGGTCAATACGTTCCGATGGATTCATGGCATCTTCCTGACTCTGTTCGCGCATTCGAATGGCAATGGGTTATTTCATGATTCAGCGCAGCTGCTGGATGCGGATCATGTTGCCCGCGGGATCGCGAACGGCGCAGTCGCGAACTCCATACGGTTGGTCGGTCGGCTCCTGCACAATATCGGCGTCGCTGGCCTGCAACCGTTCGAAGGTGCCTGCGAGATCCCTGGTGGCCAGAAGGATGATGCCGAGGGTGCCCTTGGCCATCATCTCGGCGATGGTGCGGCGTTCGTCGTCAGTGACGCCGGGGCTGGCGTCCGGCGGATACAGGACGATGGACGTGGCGGGCTGGCCGGTCGGGCCGACCGTAATCCAGCGCTTGCCGCCGTATCCGACGTCGCCGCGGACTTCGAAGCCGAGGGTGTCGCGATAGAAGGCCAGGGCGGCGTCCGGGTCATTCTGCGGGAGGAAGCTCGAGTGAATGGTGATGTCCAAGGCAGTCTCTCTCTCTCTCTCGTGGGTCGTGATGTGCGTGGCGGTCAGTCTAGTTCCGGCTCGCGGGCAGGCGCTTCTCGATTCCTGATCGGTCGCGTCACCTGTCGCGCCAGGCACGACGGCATCCCCACGGTCGCCTGCGCCTGCTGGCGCCGATATGCGCCGGGAGACAGGCCAACCAGTTCGGTGAAGCGCGTGGTGAAGGTGCCCAACGACGCGCAGCCAACCGTGAAGCAGACATCGGTGACGCTGAGGTCACCACGACGCAGCAGGGCCATCGCTCGCTCAATCCGCCGCGTCATCAGATAGGCGTAAGGAGACTCGCCGTAAGCGAGCTTGAACTGGCGGCTGAGATGCCCGGCCGACATATGCGCGCCACGGGCCAGCGCCTCCACATCCAACGGCTGCGCGTACTCCCGGTCGATCCGGTCGCGAACGCGCCGCAGTCGTGCGAGGTCACGCAGTTGTTGCGTCGCGACAGGTCTGCTGGTCATCGACTTGATCGTGTCACGTCGTGCCGGAGCGCTCAAGCCGGTTGCCTTGGCGTATGCGGTACAAGCTTCGTCAACGCTAGCGCGTGCCCACGGGGAATCAGCGGGTGCCGAGATACGAGTCGGCCACCACCCAGGCGCCGGCCGTGAGCGCCCAGGAGACGACGGTCTCGCTCCATTGGAAGGCATTGGCGCCTGCCGCGACGATGGGTATCCACACCAGCAGTGTGAAGATGCCCATCTGCAGCGCCGACAGCGCGGCTGCCAGCCGTGCATACGCGCCGATGAGCACGGCCACGCCGGCCGCGATGAAGGTACCGCCGAAGAAATACGCCCAGGCCATGCGCCATGGCAGCCAAGCCGGCACCAGCGCGGCGGTCTCGTGGGCATAGCGGAAATGGGCCAGGCCGAAGGTGATCATGGCGAGGCCGTAGAGCACTCTTGCGATGCGCAGGCCCTTGCTCCCGGTGGCGAAGCCGAGGTGCCTTCTATCCCAGTCAGCCTCGAACCAGGCATACAGTACCCAGGCGCCCGCCACGACCACGGCCGTTTCGCCGCAGCCCGACCAGGCGTCTTGCGACGTGGGCGCACGAACGATGGCGATCGCTCTGAACAGCAGCAGCCAGAGCACGAGCCACGCGAGCAGGGCGCGGGCGGCTGATGCAGCGGACCGCTGCCAGAGCAAGCCCAGGCCCGATGCGAGGGAGATGAAGGCGCAAAGGTAGGCCAGGATGGCGCGCGCGGGTACATCCTTGGGCACCGGTGCCCATACCGCGGTGAAATCGCCGTTGATCAGGCCCAGGATGCCGAGGGCGATCATGGTTGCCGCAAAGACCGCATGTCCCATGCTTGCGATGCGCATCACCGTCTCCTCGAAAGCGGCAACGGGGGACCGTTCGCGCGATTTTGCCACGGGTTTGGATGGCTAGACTCTACGAAGTCAGGTCTTCGGTGAATCCTGGGGCAGCGTCCCGCAGGAACGGCCGTGGGGCCACCGCCGGTGGGTTCGTAAGGGCGTGCGCGTACCGTATGATCGGGCCTAGCCATGATCAACTCCCGCTGGTGGGTTGTGGTCCGCGGGTTGTTGGGGTTGCGCCCCATGCGGCTCGCGCTACACGTTGCTACGGATAAATCGCGATGATGAGTTCCACGAACCTAGACCCCAAAGATCTCGAATGCCTCGGCTGGGTGGCCGTCGGCAGGCCGGACCTTGTTCCAAAAGCTTCCCTGGAGCGTCTGCACGGCGCTGGACTCGTGCGCAGGCCGGATCGGATCGCTGAAAGCGCCGTGTCACTTGAGCTTACGCCAGCCGGGCTTGCCTTGATCCGGTCGAGCGATCAGTGAGCGTGGCAACCATCGGATAGTCGACATTGAGCTAGCCGGCAGCACGTCCGCGGTTGCGCCTCGTGTATCGAGTGGATAGGGCGCAGCCAACCATCGTGGACATCGACTAGAAAAGCATTACGCTGGCGCCTTGTGCCCGCTTCACTCATGCATTGACTACACATGCGGGCATCGGCGCGAACGTCAACAACCAACATCGGGGGCCGCATGACGGGTTTCAGCTTCATCCTTCCCCTGTACTCGATGGTCGCCGGCCTAGGCATGTCGATATTGGTTAGGCACATCGGCCAGATGATCGAGGCCCGCGATCGGATGCGCCGCTACTGGGTGCATACCTGTTGGCTTGCCTTCCTGTTCGTGGTTCAAGTCGCGACCTTTCTTAGCCTGTGGGATTTAAAGGACCACTCGTCATGGACGGTCCTTCTGGCGCTTTTGCTGTTGCTCATCCCAATCTTGCTCTTCGCGGCCAGCTACCTCGCGGCGCCGAATCTTGCAGATGTCGGCGATCTCGATATGCGGCTGTACTACTTCAAGCAATCGCAGTGGATGCAGGGACTACTCCTGCTCGCGCTGCTGTCCGGCTCAACCGCCGTGCGCGTGATCGAAGGCCGCTGGAACATGACGCTTAGGGACGACCTTCGGATCGCCGTCATGCTGGTGCTGCTACCTGGAATCGTCAGTCGTCGGCCAACCATCCATGTGGCGCAGACGCTCTCCCTCATACTGCTCCTGATCATCGCCCTGCAGGGTGTGGATACACCCATTGGCTGATGCCGCGAAATAGCTGCAAAGAGCGATCCTTGGGGCTCAACAAAAGCATGCGACGCAGCACGGCCACTTGCGTGGGCCCGGCGAACAGATCTTCTTCGATCGATGTGTATTTATCGCCCTCCTGGGCGGCCACAGCTCGTGTTCCTTATCGAATATCGATGGAGTCGTCCGATTAGAACTGGAACGTGGCGCTGAGTGCAGGGCCGCTCAGCCGCACTTTGCGAAGGAAGTTGTCGCCCCCGCTCTGGTGATACTCGACGTCGCGATAGACGAGGGCGATCGCACCCCAATGAAAGCCATAGCCGACACCGATCTTGGCTTGGTAGGTGGTTTCCGAGCCACCGCCGCCCACATCGAGGTAGTAGGGGAAAAAGAAGTTACTTTCGCCGAAGGGCGTCCAGATACCGCGTATGCCGATGATGCCGTCGGTCAGGTTTGTCTGGCCGCGCAGACGGCCGCTGTCCGCCAGATTCACGTGTCCGGCGTTTCCGGTGAGGGCGAAGTCCCAATCGACATTGCCCTTCAGCCAGAGATAACGCACGCCAACCAATACATCGATAAAGCCGTTATGCCCGTGTGCCGCCGAGTAAAGGCCAGCGACGTTGAACAAGCCACCCTTGAGATCCCAGCTGGTATTCAGTGTCGCGCTGCCACCCACGCGGGCGCCGCCGATACGGGTGAAGTGGCCGTCTTCATTGCTGAAATTGGCCCAGTCGATATCGCTGTAGATGCCCCAGCTGCCTTTGCGCGCCGTGCCCTCGAGCATGAACGCACCGCTGAGGTAGCTGAAGATGTCGTTATTGGTGTTGTTCTGAACGGTGCCCGTTCCAGGCACCTGGTAACGGGTGCTGGCAGAAACGCCTGGCAACCATATGTAGGGAGTGAGGCTGAAGTGCCAATTGCCATCCCACAGATCCGGCGTATCAGCGTGGGCGCAGCTGATGCCCAGCAGAAGATAAGCCAAGGCAACCGTGAATATGCGCGAAGCAGCACGTGAGATGAGGCGGGGATGCATGGCAGCTCTTCCTAAAGTCAGGCCAAGCTACATAGTGCGGCGTCTTCCCGGCGCTGCCCAGCGAACTACTACCTAGTTGCGACTCAGTAAAGTTACGGAGTTGCCGCCTCGTCGCGCGAGCGATTTTCCCACTACGTACTTTTGCTTAGTGCAAACACCGCATAAATGCGCTGTGAGGCTCGCCGTATTGATGGCAAGCTGGGAGATGCGCGAGATTCCCGGGAGCGACGCAATGAAAACGGCGACTCGGTATGGATGGATGCAGATTTTGCTGCTGCCGGTTTTTGTTTGTTTGACGGGGTTGGTCGTTGCTCAGAATGCGCCGCCTCCGCAGGGTAGTCATCCTCCGCAAGGCAGTCAGCCCACGCAAGGTAGCCAGCAGGTATTTAAAAGAGAGCAGCTCGACCAGATGATGGCGCCAGTGGCCTTGTATCCGGACGCGCTGCTGTCGCAAATCCTGATGGCTTCGACCTATCCCAGTGACGTGGCTGAGGCTGCCGCCTGGTCGGCGGCCAACCCCAAGGCGCAGGGCGATGCTGCGGTGAAGCAGGTGGTGAACCAGCCCTGGGATCCCAGTGTGCAGTCACTGGTGGCCTTCCCTGAGGTACTCGCGCAAATGAAGCAGCGTCCCGACTGGGTGCAGAACCTGGGCGACGCTTTCCTGGCCGAGCCTGATGCTGTGATGGCATCGGTCCAGCGCTTGCGTGCGCAGGCACAACAGGCCGGCAACCTGAAATCCAATGAGCAACAGAAGGTCGTGGTGCAGCAGGCGCCGGCTGTGGCGTCCGAGCCAAGCACCACGATCATCCAGATCGAGCCGACGAATCCCGAAGTGGTTTACGTGCCAGCCTACAATCCGAGCGTGGTGTATGGCACGTGGGCGTATCCAAGCTATCCGCCCTATTACTGGCCACCGCCCGTGGGTTATGGCTATCCCTATGGCGGCGCTTTGGCGGCAGGTCTGATGTTTGGTGCGGGCATAGCGATCACCAATTCGCTATGGGGCGGCGTCAACTGGGGAGGCGGCGACGTCAACATCAACACCAACCGCTACAACAACATCAATCGCGAGAGCAATCGCATCAACGGTAGTGGCAACACGCGCTGGAACCACAATGCAGATAACCGCCGCGGCACACCTTATCGCGACTCTGGGAGCCGGCAGCGTTACGGCCAGGGTGTCGGTGGTGCGGATCAGCGTCAGGCATATCGTGGTCGCGATGGAGCAGCAAACGCCGATCGGCAGCGCGCGATGCAGAGCTTTGACCGCACGACGAACAACGGCTCCTCGGCAGCCGCACGCCGCGGGGCCAACGGCGGGGCAGCCGGGCCCGCCGGAGCGGCGGCAGGCGATCGGATGGCTGGCAACGCCGGCGGGAACCGCGGGGGGCAAGGGGGCGACCGGAATGGCAACGCCGGCGGGAACCGTGGGGGCCAAGGGGGCGACCGGTATGGCAACGCAGGAGCGGGTAATGCGGCGGGTAACCGCATGAGCGGGCAGGGAGGCGGGGATCGCGGGGGCGCAGGCAATTATGGTCAGCGCAATGGGGGTGGTAAGTCGCAGGCGCGCGACAACGCGTTCGGCGGTGTGCAGTCACCAGGAACCTCGCGCTCGCAAACGAATCGCGGCCAGTCGAGCCAACGTTCCATGGGCACTTCCCGCAGTGCGGGTGGCGGCGGTGGCGGGGGGCGGCAGGTTTCCCGTCCGGCACCGAGTCGTGGTGGTGGCGGCGGCGGGCGTCGGCGATTGGGAGCATGACCATGAATCTGACACTATCCGGACGTGGCCTTTGCCTTTGTTTCGCGTTGGCCGTGAGCTGCGCGTTTTCAGCGGGCGCTGTTGCGCAAGAGGCGAACTACCCCAATGCCGATGCTGCTGTGAACGCGTTCGTAGGGGCGCTGCGCTCTAACGACAAAGTGGCGCTGGCCAAGGTGCTCGGTGCCAACTGGAGGGACTACATTCCGACGGAGGGCATTGATCGCTCCGACGTGGATACCTTCCTTGCCCGCTATGACGAAGGTCATCGTATCGACGGTGATGACAAGAGTGGTCACCTCGCCGTAGGCAAGGACAACTGGACCCTGCCGATTCCTCTCGTGCAGGGGCCGTCAGGCTGGCACTTCGATGTCAAGACGGCGCAGGGCGAGATCCGCACGCGGCATATCGGCAGCAATGAGCTGGCAACAGAAAAAGCGATGCTCGCGTACTACGATGCTCAGCGCGACTACGCGTCGCAGGATCGCGACGCCGACGGCGTATTGCAGTACGCGCAGAAATTCATGAGCACACCGGGCAAGCATGACGGGCTGTATTGGCCTGTCAGCGGCGACGAACCCGAAAGTCCGCTGGGTCCCCTGTTTGCAGAAGTCACGCCAGGGCAGGGCTATCACGGGTATCACTATCGCATCCTCACAGCGCAAGGTCCCTCGGCGCCAGGCGGTGCCTACAACTATGTGGTGGGCGGCCGCATGAGGAATGGCTTTGCTCTGGTGGCGTGGCCGGCCAAATACGGCGAAACCGGCGTGATGACCTTCATGGTCAGCCACGATGGCGAGATTTTCGAAAAGGATCTCGGCAAGGACAGCGCCAAGCTGGTTCAGAGTATCAAGGTATTCGACCCGGACAGCAGCTGGCAGGAAGTGAAAAACGAGCAGTGACCACGCGGGCCGGCCTGCCGACGGGGGGAGCATGAGCGGGAAGGATCTGACCATCGTCGTGCCTGATCTTCCTGATGAGCTGAGTCAGGCGATCGCAGGCAAGGACAGCGGCACGACATCGACCTTGCTGGGCATTTATCGCACGCGGCTGGCCATCCGGCGCACGGGGCTCGCCGATCTGCGTTCGCACCTGGCCAACGAACGCACGCATCTTGCCTACATACGAACATCGATTTCACTGATCAGCTTTGGTATCACACTCAATCGCTTCAGCGTGTTCCTGCAGCAGCAGGGGACGCTGAAGCTAGGCGAGGGGACGGGCCACGTGCTGCGCGACACCCGCACGGTTGGCTGGGGCATGGTGATGTTGGGGATAGCGCTGGCCGTCTGGGCGCTCTATCGCTACTGGCACGTGAACCGGAGTATTTGCAAAGGGGTGTTCGAACCACTGGATCGAGCGGTGATCATCATGACCCTGCTCTTGATCCTGCTGGGTGGGGCTTCCGCGCTATGGATGATTTAGGGGTGCCTCGATAGCGTGAACGCCCTGGCGGTTGCCCGTGATGCTCACTGCGGCCATGGAAACGCAAACAGCGTTCCCCAATCGGACTTCATGTTGACGACGGTAAAACCGTACTTTTTGGCTGAGTCGAGCGAGAAGTTGTCCTTCTCGCCGTAGGCGAACTCGCGTATGGCATCGTCGTGGTTGATCAGCAGCTGAAAGGACGGGCCCTGGCGATCCTTGGAGTAGCGCATCATGGCGATATCGCCGCCATTGCCAACGTTGCCGCCCACAAATACGGGGCGCAAGCCAATCGCGAGGTTGATTGTCGGTGGTTTGCCTTCCTTGTCGTTGATCTGACTGATCTTGTTTTGGTAGATCAGGACGGTCCGCCCGTCGCGCTCGGCAAACTGCGTCTTCACGCTTGTCCCCATGACCTGCTGCGGCGGCACACCAAATATCCGCTGTGAGAACTGGCGGGTGAAGACCACCGGGCTGCCGCTACAGATCCATATCTGGAACCCGTTTGCGCGCAAATAGCTCAGTAGTTCGAGCATGGGTTGATAAGCCAGATCCGTATACGGCTTACGGAAGTGACTGTTCTTTGCCTCATTGATCAGTCTTAGCATGTCTTCGGCGGCTTCTTCGACCGTCCGCCCGCCGGTGATCGCTGCAATGATGTCGGCTGCGCCGGCATCGCCCGTGGCCGCTACCGCGGGGAGGTCGCCCTTTAGAAGGGCAGCAATCGCCGGCCTGTCCTTCAACGAAGGATCTTTCGCGATGGCCTGTTTGAGCTCCGCAAATAAGGGGCCCACCGCAGCGGGCACGGGTCGCTCGACGATCAGTGTGCCATCCATGTCGAACACAGCGATGCGTTGGTCCATCGGGACAAAGTTCGTACCTCCTTCCAGCGTTGTGCCCGTGACGAAGGCGATCACCGCCTTCTTGGGCGCCGTATCCCGCCAGGACGGCAACGGGTCAGCGGCGTGCGCAACACAGACCGCCAAGAGCAGGGCGAGGCCGGATAGCAGCTTCTTCATGGTGGAGGACTCCAATGCTTAGGCGTGAAGATCCGGTTGCATGCGGGGTGGTCTGATGCCGATGGCAACGGGCTCCATGCATGATTGACGTCGCGCCATGGCGTGCGGAAGCGTAGTTGGACTCAGCAATGCCTGAGTAGAACTACTTGAGTTCATCATGAATCACGAGTACCCGCTCTAGAACGGTGTCGTCGCTCCGCGCCTTGCCTCGGTTGCGCCAACCCAGTGTTCGAGGTGTAAGACGGTGACCGGTAAAACTACCGACTGAGTTTCCGTAGTTTTTCCGTAGGCCTGGGGAAAGTAAGCGTCTACATTCGCTCTCACGCCACACTGCGGTATGCGAGCGGTTATGTCAGATCCCGTATCCGGCAACGACATCGTTCCTCAGCGATTGCCACTTCCCTCGACGATGAATCTCCGCGATGCCGACCACGTTTCGCTGGAACTTTCGTCGCGTCGTACCGGCATGTCGTTCCAGCGGACGCGCATGAGCGCGGACCGCACGCTGATGTCGATCATGCGTACCGCGCTAGCCTTGATTGGCTTTGGTTTTACCATTTACCAGTTCTTCTCGCGAATGCGCGAGAGCGACGTGTTGGTCGGGCGCGCTCACGCACCGCGCAATTTTGGTGTTGCCCTGGTGGCGCTGGGTATCACGATGCTGCTGCTCGGCATTCTTTACCACATCCAGTTCATGCGCGAGCTTCGCCACGAGCGCAACCAGATGATCGCCCAGGGCCTGATTCACGGCCAAACCCACTATCCCCTGTCGCTGACGCTGGTGACGGCCTTGCTTCTGCTGCTGTTAGGAGTGATGGCGATCGCGAGCATGGTGTTTGGCCTTGGGCCATTCGATTGATGCGCTGATTTCGTGGCAATGCATCGATGCTTCGAGGCGCACGTTTCACCGGAGCCGTGGATAGCAAGGCCATCCACGAATCCACCTGGCTGCACTGTTTCGGTGCATCAGTTGTCCCGTGATTTCTGACGTTAAAACGTAGGAGATGTTCATGGCAACGGCAAAGAAGGCGAGCGAGAAAAAGGACAAGGGCTCGGCGGGCAAGAAGCAGCCCAATATCCTGGTGATCTGGGGCGACGATATTGGTATATCGAACCTCAGTTGCTATTCCCATGGCGTCATGGGCTACCAGACGCCGAACATCGACCGTCTCGCCCGCGAAGGCATGATGTTTACGGATTCGTACGGCGAGCAGTCGTGTACGGCGGGTCGCTCGTCGTTCATTACCGGGCAGAGCACTTACCGCACCGGATTGTCGAAGGTGGGTTTCCCGGGCGCACCGGTTGGCATGTCCGACAAACTCGTAACCATTGCCGCCGTGCTGAAAAACCAGGGCTATGCCACCGGCCAGTTCGGCAAGAATCATCTAGGCGATCGCAACGAGCATCTGCCTACGGCGCATGGTTTCGACGAATTCCTCGGCAATCTCTATCACCTTAATGCCGAGGAAGAGCCCGAGATGTACGACTACTATCCCGAGAAGGACTTCCCGAATTTCCGCAAAAACCAGGGTCCGCGCGGCGTCATCCACTCCTGGGCAACTGACAAGGATGACCCGGTGGTAGAGCCTCGCTGGGGTCGTGTTGGCAAGCAGAAAATCAAGGATACGGGGCCGCTGACCACCAAGCGCATGGAAACCTGCGACGACGAATTCGTGGAGGCGGCGAGCGACTTCATCAAGAAGCAACAGAAGGCCGGCAAGCCGTTCTTCGTCTGGTTGAACACGACGCATATGCATATGTTCACCCACACCAAGAAGGAAAGCCTGGGGCAAGCCGGTCGCTGGCAGTCGCCGTACCATGACACCATGATCGATCACGATCGCAATGTCGGCCAGATGCTCGATCTGCTCGACAAGCTGGGTCTGGCTGAAGACACCTTTGTGATGTATTCCACCGATAACGGTCCGCATCGGAACAGCTGGCCGGACGGCGCGACGACGCCTTTCCGCAGTGAAAAGAACACCAATTGGGAAGGCGCCTTCCGCGTGCCGATGCTGGTGCGTTGGCCAGGAAAGATTGCCGCCGGGGCGATCTCGAACGAGATTGTGCAACACCATGACTGGTTGCCGACGTTTGCCGAGATGGCCGGCGATGCCGATGTCGTCGACAAGCTCAAGAAGGGCTACAAGGCGATCGGCAGAACTTACAAGAACCATATCGATGGATACAGCCTGCTTGGCTACATCACCGGCAAGGCCAAGGAGGGGCCGCGCAAACTGTTCGTCTATCTGAGTGACGATGGTGATGTGCTAGGTATTCGCTATGACAACTGGAAGGTCGCCTTTATGGAACAGCGCTGCAGGGGCACGATGCAGGTATGGGCGGAGCCGTTCACAGCGCTGCGTCTGCCCAAGCTCTTCAATCTGCGCACCGACCCCTACGAATACGCGGACATCACCTCCAATTCGTACTACGAGTGGTACCTCTATCATGCCTATATCCTCTACGGCGCCTGGGCGCTGATGGACAAGTGGGCGGATACGTTCAAGGATTTTCCGCCCGTGCAGCGTCCCAATACATTTACCATCGACGACGCGCTTCGCGTGATGTCCGAGGCGACCACGGGCAGTCACTGAAGTGACATCAAGGGCGGCCGTCGGAGCCGCCCTTGATCCTGACCGCCGTGGTCGGGCATGCGCGGAGCGCATTCAATTGACGGTATAACCCTTGCCCTTCATGCAGGTCCCAAACGCCTGGCTGTAGGCTGCCGAGTTCTGCGCTTGCGCGTTGGCGGAAGCGTCGTTGTCGGCACGGCGCTGTTGTCGCGCACGCGAGCCACCGGCGACAACGCCTGCCGCGGCACCCACACCGGCGCCATGCCCGGCATCGTCATTGGCGACACCGCCGACGACTGCGCCTGCGGCGGCACCGCGCGCGGCGCCCTGAACGCGTTGACCGCCACCCACGGCAGGTCCGGTCTGTTGCGGTGGCACGGGCTGGGTGGAGGCGTTGCTCTGCGCCCACGAAAGGCATGCATTTTTGTCGGTGGCCTGTTGCTCGGTGCTCTGGCCTTGCGCGGGGTAGGCCGCGGGGACCTGCTGGGCGCTTACGGCGAGAGTCGCGCTGCAGGCGAGCAATGCAGTGAGAAGTTTCAGTGAAGTAACCATCGTCGTGCTCCTGTGCTCATTCGGGAAACAACCCGGTGATGACGAAGCGGTAACCCCATCCATGCGGCCCATTGCTGTTGGATGCCCCCCAGTAGCGCACGCCGCCCGTAAAGCTCACCGGCAACTTGCCGAGACGGGTTAGCTTGGCCGTGGTGAGGTTGATGGGCACGGTGGCCTGGTGACCGTGCCAGTCGTAAGTGCTTTCGGAGTTGACTCCGAAGGTCCATGCGGTAGGCGTGTTGTACGCCAGAAAGGGTTGCACGAACAGGGCGCTGATCGGGGGGCGATTCTTATCTCGACCATTCACCGATGCATAGGACCAGATCTGGTTCATGAGGACGCCGTAGGTCCAGCCGTGGGTTTGGCGCAATCCCAGTGCAGTGGGGCCGGCACCCCATTTCTTGCCGCCAAGCAGGGAATCCGATGCGGTGGGCAGCAGGAATACCGGGCCGATGGCCCAGATCCATCCGCCCGAGGTGGGCTTCTTCGGCGAGAAAAACAGGCTTTGGGTGATGTCGCCGATGCCATGCTGGTTGCCCGAACCGGGGAGGGTGTCGGCCTGGCTGACCATCGGCAAGATGGTGCGCGAAATCATGTTCCATTCGTCGCTGATGCTGATGGGGACCACCGGTTGAACATTGAGGTAGTTCTTGCGGCCACGCTCATCGGGGCCAATCCTGCTGTCGTAGTTGAACTGCAGCGGCACGCTGATCAGTGAGGCCACCGGGTTGGAAAGTTTTTCCGCGAGCTGGGCATTGGAGCTGGCGCTTTCCTGTTCCGGCGGAGCGGATTGCGCTCCCGCCGGAACAGCCATGCTGGCCAAGATAAGCGCCCACCCTTTGTGCATGACCATAGTCCAATCCTTGACTTGTGGGCGCGTCCTCAGGTGCGGCGATCAGTGCACGATGCCGTCCGACCTTAGCCGGGGGATCAAGGTACTGGCGAGGTCTCGCGTAATCCTGGGGATGTTGGAGCTACCGATGCCCTGGGTCGAAACCACCCACACCACAGACTGGGTTCGTGCGTCCCATATGCTGGTTTCAAGCGTCACTTCTTCCTGGACGGTAACGACGGGCGCCTGCTGCCAGGCATTGCCATACCAGCCATAGAATCCGCTGCGGCCCGGAGGGCCACGCCAGCCAGCACCACCCCAGCCGGGCCCGCCCCACGGGCTACCCCAGGCGCGTCCCGGCGCACCGGGGCTCACGTTGATCCGCTGCTGGACACTCTGTACGCGGGTGACCAGGATGGCATCGGCGTTCGAGGTTTTGATCAGCTGGTCGAGCTTTATCGACGTATCGTTGGGTCCAATTTGCATGTAACTCGCCGTCGCGGAGACGCCGGCGTTCTGGAGCTCCTGCACGAACGTGTCCTCGAACACTCGGCGTGTGCTGTCGCTATTGGAAATGCCGATCACGACAATATGGGTGGCAGGCGGTCCTTGCCAACCCGGATCCCTCCATTCGTTGGTGATCCGCACCGATGAGCATCCGGCCAGCGTAGTGAGCAGGCCTAATGCAACGACGTGTAGCAGTTTCATGGCCGTGATCCTCTGGTTTTCATCATGTGAGCTCGCAAGAGAAAGCAGATTTGCCATCCGCTGGCGGCTTCGTCATGCGATAGACAAGGGCAGGAAAACGCCAGCTACTCATTCAGTAGGTCCGTGACGGAAGGCGCCGGGTTGCTTTCTTCCGATGACCCGGGGGCAATCAGGCCGAGGCGCTCTGCTTCCCTGATCAGGGCCACGCTGCTATGCACGCCAAGCAGGCCGAGCAGGGCCTGCCGGTGGCTTTCGACCGTGCGGACGGAGATGCCAAGCTCCGCAGCGATCTCGGTAGTGCGTCGTCCCCCCGCCATGCGATCGATCACTTGTCGTTGCCGGTGGGTGAGCTTGCGGGACATCACCGGTTCCTGCAGCAGTGATGCCATCAGGCCCGGACTGATGTAGTGCTCGCCGCTCGCGACGGCTGCAATCGCTGCGTACAGTTCCGCACTGGCCGATTGTTTGAGTACATAGCCATTGGCGCCCGTTTCCAGCGCTTGGCGGACGATTAATGGCTCGTCGTGCGAGGTAAGTACAATAAAGGGCACGTGACAACCTTGTGTACGTAGCTTTCCCAACGCCTGCACGCCGCCAAGCGCCGGCAGGCCGATTTCGGAGACGACCATATCGATGCTTCCCGCCAGCACGCTGTCCACCAGCGACTCGCCGTCATGCACGATCGCAACCGAATCGGTGATGGGCGCGAGCAGGCCGGCAAGTCCTTCCGCGATGCAACGGTGGTCATCTGCCAGTAGCAGCCGCGGCTTGCGTCCAGTTCGACCGTGTTGTCGGCGAGAGGTATGCATGGCTTAGAGCAAGAGGCTCATGTTGAGCATCACGGGCTCGCCTTCGATTCGGTTCTTGACGTCGAATTCCTTGACATAGCGCAGCGTCAGGCTGATTTTGTCGTCCTTGCTCCAGGACTTGTTGAAATCGATCGCCGGCCCCAGGCCGATCGAGTGGCCCTTGAAACCGTTCAGAAGGCTCGCCTGCGGACCGGTGTCGTTCTCGAGCTGCTCGATCCAGCCGCCGACAAGGCCGAAGCCCCAGCCGCTGGGCGTGCGCTTCATCAGCAGGGTGTCGAGGCGGAATACGGAGCCGTTCTGGTAGTCGGTGGCGTTGTTCCTGGAATAAATGTCCACGCCGGCCAGCGCGCTGAATTCGAGCGTGCCTTTTTGAAACAGATGGGTGTAACCCACGGCGGGCGAGTAGGTCCATACGTTGAGGCCGGGGTTGGCGAGCTTGCCCTTGGTGTATTCCCCTGTGGGTGCGTAGACGTACACACCGAACGACCAGTGCTCGACCTGGCTGACGTGGTAGCTCGCGATGACCGGGGCGAAATAGACATCGTAGAGGTCGGTGGTGTGGTCGCTGGTCTTGCGATTGAACTGTCCCAATGAAAAGTCTGCGTTGATGTCCGCATAGACATACGGCAGCGTAAACATGCTGGCGAAGTTCCAGCGTCCCTTGGGGGTGTCCCAGATATAGGCAAGCGTGGCCGCGAGCAGGCTCATGTCTGCATGCAGGTTCAGTGCCGTCGCACCCGCCACGGGCACGGCCCGGTGGCCGCCGATATCGCCTGAGTAGGACAGGTAGCTCATGGAAAATTGCAGGCCGGGCGTGGGTGGGATGACGCCTATATAGGATGTGATCTGTGCAGCGGTGATGGATCGCCCCAGCGCGCCTTCGGTCGCCAGCGAGGGGCCCGCGGCGCCGAGCGACGCGGCAGCCAGCATGGCGGTCAAAAGTCGTCTTGGCATCATGTGATCCCTCGTCGCTGGTCGCGGTCGCCCATGGGAAGATTGGCCCGATCGCGTCCGCCTGGTAAGCGAATTTCCACTGGTGCTTTTTCAGTAAAACTACCGAGTCCCCTTAGGGACGGGGTCGCAGCAGCGAGCCGAACGTGAGGTAGATCGCGCTATGTCCACCATCGGCATAGCCGTAGCCGAGAAAAACCGGTCCCAACGGCGATTGCAGTCCCGCGAAGATGCTGCCGGCGTAGATAAGCGAATCCAGCCTCACGTCGTTCTTGTTGTGCCAGGTATTGCCGGCCTCGAGGCTGCCGCCGATATAGAACGGGGTCGAGAAAATGGCATCCAGCTGCCCGGTACGGCGATAGATGACGGCCCGCAACAAGGCGCTCTGGTTTCCATAGAGCGCGCGTTCGGAGTAGCCGGAGAGATTGAGGAAGCCACCCAGGAAATCCTGCGTCTCAAAGAAGTTGCTGTTGTCGATCGCACTGGACAGGCGCATGCCCAGCAGCAGGTGATAGCGGCTGTCTGGCGCCCAGAAGCGGGGCACCCAATCGGCGGTCAGGCGCGCGACGTCGCCCGTGACCTGGCCGCCCAGGACGGTGCGATACATTTCATAGCCCAGTTGGACATGCGCGCCCTTGGTCGGAAACTGCGCGCTGTCCAGGCTGTCCCAGTCCAGTCCGACTTTGAACATCGAATAATTGAACGTCTGATCGGGAAAGCTGGTGGGGTTGCCGATGGTCAGACTGGCGGTATCGCGTCCACGGGTGAACGCCGACAGCAGTCGCCAGTAGGACGCAGGTGACCAGCCGACTTCGAGCCCCAGTTTGGCGCGCCGAACGCGGTAGTCAGCGAGTTGCCGGTCGCCGCTGCTGTCGAAGATCGGTAGATCCTCGTTGCGCAGCAGGGCCGACGGTTGCACGTAGGTGGTCGCGTTCTGGCCCATGGGTTGATAGAACTCGGTGCCGACGCCACCGATACGTCCGCCCCAAAGCGTGCTGCGCCAATCGGCGCCGTAACGGTTGACGTTGGTGGCGTTGATTTCTCCTAAGATCAGGTACTGGCTGTTGCCGTTGAAGTTGTTGTCGAGCTGCAGCCCCACTCTTCCGTAGACGGGGCCCCATGGCTTATCCGCGGGAATGATCAGCAGGCCGCGTTGCTCGTCTTGTTGCTGCAGCCGATAGTCGATCTGCTGATAGTTCCCGCGTCCATAGACGGTGCCGATCTGGCTCTCGAGCCGATCGGGGTCATATGGCTTGCCCACCTCGGAGGCCATGCTGTTCTTGATAAAGGGCGCCGTTTGCGTGTTCGTCCCATCGACCTTCAGAAACGCGACCAGGGCCGGATCAAAGTCGCGCAGGCGATGGCGGGCCTGGAAGGCTTCCCAGTCTGCCGGTGAGGCTGACAGTGCGCGCAGGCGTGGTATGGCAGCTTCCGCTGCAGCCTTGCCTATCGCGATGGCCTCGGCGCCACGATTGAACTGCGCCGCGGTGATATCGCCCAGGGCGGGGCGGATGAGAATGTCGTCCGGCGTCAGCGTGGCCAGCTGGCGCTGTGTTTTCTCAGCCATCAATGCGCTCACCATCTGGCTGAGCAGGGCCACGGGGTTGGTAAGCTGGTCCTGCGTGGAGAGAGGCGAGCCTACGTCCACCACGATAAGTCGATGCGCACCCATCTGACGAATCACGTCGATGGGTATGTTATCCATCACGCCACCATCCACCAGTAGCTGGCCGTCCACATTGACCGGTGCGAAGGCGCCAGGCACCGACATGCTGGAGCGAATGGCCAGGGGCAGTTCGCCGCTTCCGAACACCACCGGTTTGCCGGCGACGATATCCGTGGCTACGGCACGGAAAGGAATGGCGAGTTGGTCGAAATCGTGGACATCCCAGGTGGAGATGAGTAGGCGGCGTAGCAGGAGCAAGAGTTTCTGCCCTTGCACGAAGCCGGCGGGCGTGATGATCCGTCCATTGCGATAGCCAACCTCGAAGTTCAGCAGGTACCGATAATCCGCATCTTTGCGATGCATGGGCATGTCGACCCGCGCTGGGTCGTCGGAGAACAGGTCTTTCCAATCCAGCGTGGTGACGATGCGGGCCATTTCGTCCGGGGTGTAGCCGGATGCATAGAGCCCGCCCACGATGGCGCCCATGCTGGTGCCGGAGACGCGGCAAATGGGTATGTGTTCGCGCTCGAGCACTTGCAGTACGCCGATATGGGCCGCGCCGCGCGCGCCGCCACCACCGAGTACAAGTCCGATACACCCGGGTTCCGGCGGCGCTTGCTTAGACGGCGACTGCGTGCGGCCACACGATGGCCAGATCGCGACCCATACGGCGATCCATAGCAGGAATGATCGTAAGCGCATCAGCACCACTTTCCGGCACGGTTGACGGTCGGGTAGACAGGATTGGCTCGGCGTACGCTGTGGAGGAAAGTCTGGCCGTAATGACGCGGTTTTGGCAGCGAAGAAGCACGGTCTATTTCTGCGTATTTTTACTTAGAAGTTTTCTCATCATTCCAGCCTCCGCTGGAATGACGAGCAAGGACTTACCTAGATCTTCCTTAGAGCCTAGGGATGCTCTGATCAACTCTGCGTAGGCGTCACCGGTCCTCTCTGTTCGCAGACCACAGGGGCGTCGGCGAAGGCAGACTGGCCGTCTGTCGAGCCGGCGCACCGAAGGGGTGCGGACAGACAGGACCGGCCCCAACGTGTTCAATTGAAAGTGATGGGGTGATGTCCAGAAGGCCCGCAGGCGGTGCCGCGCGGCTTGGCAAGACGGCCAGTCTTCCCGGCGCCACGCAACACCGCCTGCGGGCCTTCTGGACATCATGACGCCTGCGCAGAGTTGATCAGAGCATCCCTAGTAATCCATCTGGAAGCGCACCTCGAAGATATTGGGATTGGTGTGTGTCCCCTGGCGCTCGCTCTCCACCTTGACGTAGTTGGCCTGCAGCTTGAAGTTGCGCGTGATGTACCAATTGGCGCCAAGCGTCCAGTTGTGCTGTTGTCCTCCTTGCACGGTGCCGTCGTTCAGGTCGAGCTCGCTGTAGCGCAGGAGTACCTCGAACGCCCCATAGGGGCCGTTGGGTCGCACGTCAGACACGCTGCCGGACTTGTAGCCACGCGATTCCCCGGTGAGCACCCAGCTGCCAAAGGCGTAGTAGCCGCTGGCGTGGTAGTTGGCGAACCCGTTGCCGCGCATAACGGATCCGGCGAGGTATTCGCTTTGGATGGAGAAGGGGCCATGTATCCACAGTCCTTCGAGCCCCGCACCCCAGACGGCCGCGACTGCGGTCAGATCACCCGAATCCACCAGGCGTATCGACGTGAGGCCCGCTTCGGGCCTGGCGCGGACACGCACGACGCTATCGGCGGAATCTTCGCCGCCCAAGGTCTCCCGCGACAGGGACGCTCCCAGGTGGAGTACGTCTCTGCTCTCGTTCAGCGGGATCCAGGCGGCGCGCAGCAGGGACATGTGACCGACATTGGTGCCGTTAACGTTGCGACCCCGGTACAGGCCGGCATTCACCACGTAATGGTCACGGGTAAGCGCCCACTCGAGGCCGACGCGGCGCCCCGGGTAGATCGCTTGCACCGGCAAGGCCAGTTCCATGAAAGAGGTGGCGGCGGTGCTGGTCACTCCCTCCAGGCCAGCGGGAATCTTCGCGTAGCCCGCGACTGCCAGCGCGCCTAGATCCAGATGGAGCAGTGGTGAGCTTAGCCAGCGGACTTTGATGTCGAGCCACGAATGGGTGGTGAAGTTGTACGCCACGGTGGCGTCGAACCAGTCGGGATGCCGGATGTAAATGCCGAGATATTCCCGTCGCGCACCTTGTGCATCCTGGAGATCACCCTTGTCGCCGCTGTAGTTGTTGGTGTCGTATTGGTACCTCATCGTGATGCCGGCCGCGGTGCCGTCAGAGAACAGATAGTTGAGTGGCCACGAATAGCCATTGGCATGCAATGCCGGTGTCACGGCGAGCGCCATGACATAAGGCAGGAGTCGGCTGGGCAAGTGCTGCATGGGGCGGCCCACGAGAAATTCCCACAGCGGGTGAGATGGCGCCGTGGCCTTTGGCGGGACCGAACCGCTTACGCTCGCTCGCTTGCGCGCATGCACGGACGGTTCGGGGATCGTGGCAAAGCGTCATGTCCGCCCCCCTGCATGCAGTCAGGGCGTCATTCAACGATGGCCGGGGCGATGCATGCCGCGATGGTAGGACATCGCTGGTCAGCGAAACATGGAGGAAATACCGTTGATTCGCCGGTAATTCTACGTGCCGTTGACTCTTTTGATGGGCTGAGAAATGTCGCGTAAGTATCGGAAAAAAACGTCTATTTTCGAATCTATCACCCGACATCGATCGGGAAAATCATCGGCTCTTCACGCGTCTGGTTCTATGACAGTGAATAGGGGAGACCTGGCTAAGCGCCACAACATGATGACGTGGTGATAGGGGGCGCATGCTACGTAACAAAGCAAAGGGAATTTCTCCCCAACTCTCGAGAGCGGCTCTACTGTTCGCGGGGAGCCTTGGCGCACAGCTGTTCTCGGCGGTGCTATGGAGCCAACAAAGCGATGCGCCGATGGTCTGGTTCACCGGAGGTGTGCTGCTCGCCGCGTTGCTGTGTCAGGAAGCGACCTACTGGCCCGCTTGCGTCGCGGGTTGGATAGCGGGGCTGCTGGTGTCGTCGGTGGTGTTTCCCTGGCCGCTGACCAGCATCGCCATGGTGGCCTTGCCATTGGTCGCCTTGGTCTTGGCAGCGGCCTGGGCCTTGCGAAGGGTGTGCCCAGGGCGCCGCATTGATGACTTCGGACGGCTCGCGGCGTTCTTCGCCATCGGCGGGTTTGCGCTACCGTTCTTTTCCGCCCTCATCATCGTGGGTTTACAGCAAGTCCTGTTCCCCGGCGAAGCAAGCTCGGCCCACAGTTGGATGCATCTGGCGCTGGCCAGTGCGCTGGGATACGTCCTGTTGGTGCCCGCCTTGATCAGTTTGTCTGATCCGAAATCCATCATGCGCAAGGAGGGGGCGCCGGGATGGCTGGTCACGTTGACGGCGATCGGCGCGTTCGCGCTGCTGTGGCTGGCATGGCGCTATTTTGGACACGCCCCCCTGGTGCGACCGCTGCTCCTGCTGCTGCCACTCACCATGGTGATATTCGCAGCCTTGCGCACGCAGATACCCGGAACCAGCGTGGCCATTTTGCTATTCGGTGTGGTCGCCATGCAGATCAGCCTGGAGGGGCGCGGGCCTTTTCTGGGCACGGATATGGCGACGACGACGTTGAGTGTGCAGTTGTGGACGCTGGGCATGTCGCTTGCCGGTCTGTTCCTCGCGGCTTTGGTCGAGCAACGACGCATGACACAACGTGCGCTGCTCGACAGTAGCGGTCAGATACGCGAGCTGGCTGGTCGATTGATCGTTGCCCAGGAACAGGAACGGGCGCGTATTGCGCGCGATTTGCACGATGACATCAACCAACGGCTCGCCCTGGCGTCGATCCAGCTAAGTGCGATCCGGCGTAAGGTTGATAAGGACAGCCAGGAGGACATCAGCCATCTGCAGCACGAGCTGATCGCGCTGTCTGATGACGTGCGTCATCTTTCACACGACCTTCATCCCAGCATGCTTAGTCATACGGGCTTGACGGCAGCCCTCGCCGAACTATGCCACGCGCAGCGTCAGCGCAATGGACCGAGAGTCGACCTGAAGGTTTCCCCGCATGTCGGTCAACTTTCGCAAGACGTGGCTTTGTGTCTGTATCGAGTGACGCAAGAGGCATTGAGTAATGCGGTGCGTCACGCCCACGCTCAGCGCATCAGCGTTGCCGTGGATATGAACGTCACGCACGTGGAACTGGACGTCATGGATGATGGTAGTGGCTTTGAACTATCCGGAGACGAACACGGAGAGATGGCCAGGGGGCTTGGCCTCTTGAGCATGGACGAGCGAGTGAGGTCGCTGGATGGCGAGCTTCATTTGATGTCGACACTAGGGAAAGGGACGCAGCTATGCATTCGTATTCCGTTACGGCACCCAGCGGTATCCGTCCCAGGCTGATCATTGCGGATGACCACCGCATGGTCGCCGAGGGTATTCAACGCATTCTCGGTGACGATTTCGAGCTGTTGGAAATCGAGTCCGACGGCGATGCTTTGTTCGAGGCGGTATGCCGATTGAGTCCCGACCTGGTGGTGACCGATATCAACATGCCGGGCACGAATGGCCTGGATGTGCTGAAGCGGCTTCGGCAACAAGGTGACCGAACGGCGTTCGTTTTTCTGACCATGCATGCGGAGCCCGCGTTGGCGGCATCCGCCATGCGCGCGGGCGCCAGTGCTTATGTGCTCAAGAATGCAGCCGGCGAGGACCTTCTTACGGCGGCACACCAGGTGCTTGCCGGAGGAACCTATGTAACGCCATCGTTGGGCGCGCACTTCATCAGTAGCCGCATCCAGGACCTGCAACAGTTCACGGCCAAGCAGCGGGAAGTCCTGCGACTGGTGGGTTGCGGCATGCGGTCCAAGCAAATTGCCGATGAGCTGAAGCTGTCCGTGCGCACGGTTGAGGCGCACAAATACGTGATGATGCAGATACTCGGCGTCCATTCCACGATGGAACTGGTGAGGCGCTCGGAGGAGCTGGGTCTTCTGCTGTGAGACGGCTTCCAGGGTGTTTGGGCCCGAATTTCAGGCGGCTACTTACCGAAGCGGCGTAATTCTACTTAGTCGGAACACGGTTCATTTTCGCTAGGAATTTGGCGAGAACTCGCTGATGCTCACGTTATAGCGACAGATAGCGTGGGCAGCGGCATGAGTCGAGCCACGATCATCCTGGCGGAAGACCACCCTCCCATCGCCGAGCAGATGTGCCATCTGCTTGCGGAGGAGTTCGACGTGCTCGCCGTGGTTGGGCATGGCGAAGCCTTGGTCAAGGCGGTGCTGCGTCTGCATCCGGATGTGGTGGTCACCGATATCAGCATGCCGGGCATGGATGGCATGCAGGCGGCGCGCGAGCTGATCAGCATGCGCCCGGCACTCGCCGTGGTCTTCGTGACGGTGCATGACGACCCTGCGCTAGTGAGCAAGGCGCTCGATATCGGCCGGGGCTACGTGCTCAAGGCGTCGGCGGGCGAGGAACTGGTGGACGCGGTCCAGAGCGTGCTCAACGGTGGACGCTTCGTTTCCGCTTCGCTGGGGCCGATCGGCAACCCGCTTTGAGCAGGTCCTCTCCGAAAGCGGAATCGTTGGCGGCCGAGTAGTTTTACGGTGCCCGTGCCGAACATTCTTCGATATAAGGTGACCAAGCACTGCGAGACGATGGTCGGGCCGGTGCGTCTCCATGAAGAGAGGTCCTGGGTATGGAAGGCGACAGCGTGAGCCGCGCGCACGCCCTGGTGGAGTGGTCGGCGCTGGGCATCGAGTTTCTGGCCATTTCGCTCATTGTGGCCGCCATTGCCATTGCGACACTGATCTTTCTCTACGACATGGCGACCCGCAACGAGTACGGGCGAGCGTATTACGAAACCTACAAGCGCCGACTCGGTCGCGCCTTGTTGCTCTGTCTTGAGATTCTGGTTGCGGCTGACATCGTGCGCACCGTAGCCCTGGATTCCACGCTCCAAAGCGTGATGTCGTTGGGGTTGCTGGTGATCGTGCGTACGTTTTTAAGCTGGTCGCTGATCGTCGAGATTGAGGGACGTTGGCCTTGGCAGAAAGTCGCCGACCATGCGCCCGACACGTCGGTCTCGGCACCCGCAGAAATTCCCGGACAAGCCCGGCCCAACGATTCAGCGAAGGGATAGTTCATGACGCCATTCAGTGCAGTCGCGGAAGTCATCGCGCCTCGGGATATGTCCTGGATTCCAGGCAGTACGTTTCGCATGGGCGCATCGAATTTCTATCCTGACGAACAGCCGGTGCACCGCGTACGCGTAGACGGTTTCTGGATGGATACCACGCCGGTGACGAATCGCCAATTCAGTGCCTTCGTTGAGGCAACCGGTTATCGCACCTTCGCGGAAATTCCGCCGCGTGCCGAAGATTATCCCGGCGCCTTGCCTGAGATGTTGCATCCCGGCTCGCTCGTCTTCGTCCAGCCCGCTGGCCCTGTGCCGATGCGGATCGAGTATTGGTGGAGCTTTATGCTTGGTGCGGATTGGCGCCACCCGTATGGGCCGGACAGCAACTTGGACGGACTCGACGATCATCCCGTCGTGCATGTGGCTTACAGCGACGCCGAGGCCTACGCGGCGTGGGCGGGCAAGCGACTGCCGACGGAAGCGGAGTGGGAATTGGCGGCGCGCGGTGGCCTCGATCAGGCGGATTACGCCTGGGGCGACAGCCTGATGCCGGAAGGCAGGTTTCTCGCGAACTTCTGGCAGGGAAATTTTCCCTTCGAAAACCTCGGCGAGGATGGGTTCGAGCGCACGTCCCCCGTAGGTACGTATCCGCCCAATCCGTTCGGACTGGTCGACATGATTGGCAACACCTGGGAGTGGACGCAGGACTGGTATGCGCTACGCCACCCCGAGGAGGCGCGGAAAGCCTGTTGCGTGCCGAGCAATCCGCGCGGAGGGATGCAGGCGGGTAGCCATGACCCGCGCGCACCTGGGTTACCGACCGCGCGCAAAGTCCTCAAGGGTGGCTCGCACCTGTGCGCGCTGAATTATTGCCAGCGATATCGGCCGGCGGCCCGTTATCCGCACCCAATTGATACCACGACGAGTCACATTGGCTTCCGCTGTGTGAGAGATGCTGCGGATGCCGGTCGAGCAGCCTCTTCATCTTGATCCAGCGTGCATGCAGCGCCACATCGCCGGCGCTATACCTAGGATGCCCCGTGAATTTCGCGCTCGAAGTCATGAATCGCATGCTGTCCGATCTGATCGGACGAATCGGTGGTCCCATGACCTTCCGGTTGATCCTGCAGCCTCTGATGGCGGCCTATTTCGCCGTGCGCGATGGGCTCAGGGACGCCAGGGCGGGTAGAAAACCCTATCTGCATATGCTCTTTCGTGGTGACAAGGCGGAGCGCCACGAGGCGTTGAGAGAAGGCCTGAAATCTACCGGTCGCATCTTTGCATTGGCCATTGGAATGGATGCGATCTACCAGATCAAACAGCTCCACCGCTTCTATCCGGTGGAGGCGCTGGAAGTTGCATCAACTCTGGCGTTCGTGCCTTATCTGATCATCAGGGGTTCGGTCAATCGCGTCGCTCGTTGGTATTACGCGCGAAAGACCAGCAGCACGCGCTAACGCTTGATCATCTAGGGAAACTCTGATTTTGCCCCGCGGTCAAAGTGGTTCCCTGTCCGACAGAGCGTAGACGATGCCCGAGCAGCTGACCCTTGCCACGCAATCCGATGGCGGATTTGAAGCGCACCGCAAGTCCACCCGGCGAGACGTGTTTCTGGCCGAGATGGACAAGGTGGTGCCGTGGTCCGAGCTGTGCGCGGTGATCGAACCGTTCTATCCCAAGGCGCGTGCCGAAGGCGGTCGTCGCCCGGTGGTTCTGGAGCGCATGCTGCGCATCCACTTTCTGCAACAGTGGTACGCGCTGAGCGATCCGGCCGTGGAAGAGGCGCTGTACGACATCGGCGTCTTCGCTGAGGCCGGACATATGGGTTGCCAATGCAAGAACTGGGCTTCTCCTCGTATGACGACACTTTGCTTCCTCATCGTGAGGCAGGCGGCCGTCGTATTTCCCGGGGCAGTCCACTTTTAGACCAAATGAAAACATGGCGCCTTCCAGGTTCCTTGGATCAGTCTAGATCACTTCACACAACGGCCTGCTAGGCGCCGCGTCATATCGGCGCCAGCGCCACTTAACTGTGGGAATACTCATCGAAGACTCCAGCGTCGGCGGGCTCGATGCAGGCGCGGCCACGCACCAGTTGTACGTCGTCGTTTACCGCGATCCAGCCCGGATCGATCACGAAACAGTTGAGGGCCAGCTTGCCCTCGAAGCGGCGATAGATATCACGGGTGATCTCTTTGTCTTGCGTCAGCGTGTCGGGGTCGTACGACGTCATGATGCAGCGGAGGCGCAGATCTTGGACACCGATGAGCACCTTGCCTATCCGCAGGCAGCAGCCGGGCCAGATACGTTCAGTCATCCCTTCAACGCCCGCAATCACGATGTTAGGCCGCAAGCGTCGACGGTCATGACCGAAGGCAGCGATCGCCCCGTCGGTGACCACCAATAGCGGCAGGACGTCGAAGCGCTCTGCACCCAGGTAGCGGACCAACCTCGCGCCAGGTCCAGCGATGTCCGCAACATCGGCAGCTACCTCCGGAGAGTCCCATCGCCTACCGTCGACCAGAGGTGCCCCATCCGACCCGAGTACACCCTTATGGCCAAGAAAACGCGAATGAGTCCGCGAGGTGATTACACGTCCAGCCGCGTTTTCAACGTGCACGATTCGGTCGCCCACGATGCCCAGCTGTCCGATACGGACTCGCTGCAATCGCTCTCCGGCCATCGTCTTGACTGGATATCGCCAGATCTCGTCAACCCGCATGGTAATCACCGTTGCCCATAGCTACCTTGAGGCGCCTAACTACTGGATATACGGATCCCGAAGTCCGGTTATACACCCATGATCGCCTCCAGAAGTCGAAACTCTGATTTTGCCCCGCGGTCGAAGCGAAGCCCTCACCGACAGAGTGTAGAAGATGCCCGAGCAGTTGACCCTGGCCACGCAAGCCGATGGCGGATTCGAGACCCATCGCAAACCGACGCGACGTGACGTGTTTCTCGCCGAGATGGACAAGGTGGTGCCGTGGGCCGAGCTGTGCGCGGTGATTGAACCGTTCTATCCCAAAGCGCGCACCGGAGGTGGTCGTCGCCCGGTAGTGCTGGAGCGGATGCTGCGCATCCACTTCTTGCAGCAGTGGTATGCGCTGAGCGATCCGGCCGTGGAGGAAGCGCTGTATGACTCGGCGTCGATGCGTCGGTTCGTGGGTATCGATCTGGGACGCGAGCCGGCGCCGGACGAGACGACGGTGTGCAAGTTCCGGCATCTGTTGGAGAAGCACGGACTGGCCGAGCAGCTGTTCAAGGCGGTGATCCGGCATCTGTACGATCACGGCCTGAAGCTCTCGCAGGGCACGATTGTGGACGCGACGATCCTGGGCGCGGCGTCGTCGACTAAGAACCGCGACAAGGCGCGCGATCCAGAGATGCACCAGACCAGAAAAGGGAATCAGTGGTATTTCGGGATGAAGGCGCACATCGGCGTGGATGAAGTCACCGGCCTGGTGCACAGTGCGGTGACGACGGCGGCCAACGTGGCGGACGTGACGCAAGTGGGACGCCTGCTGCTTGGGCGGTAGAAAGCGGTGTTTGGCGATGCCTGCTACACCGGCGCGCCAAAACACGCCAAGCCACGACGCGGCCGGCGCTGGTACATCGCGGCCAAGCGAAGCACGGTCAAGGCGATCACCGATGAAAAGCTGCGCGGATTGATCGAAGAGCTGGAGCACGCCAAGGCGTCGATCCGTGCAGCGGTCGAGCATCCCTTCCGGGTGATCAAGCGGCAATTCGGTCATGTGAAGGCGCGTTACCGCGGCCTCGCCAAGAACGGTGCGCAGGTGTTGACGCTGTTTGCACTGAGCAATGTATGGATGGCTCGTACGCATCTGCTGACCAAGACAGGATAAGTGCGCCCGCCAAGCGCACTGCCGCGCTGAAACGTGGCAAAACGGGGTGCAAAATCGCCCCATGAGGGGGCGGATATCTGTCTGTGACCGTGACGCGAGAGCGAGCACGATCGCTGCCGTCAAAAAAGCGGGATGATCAGACCATCCCTAGCGCAGCGGTAGGCGGCACCGTGAACAAAAAGGCCCTCGCAGGACGAGGGCCTTTCCAAAGCGTGTTGAGGACGGCTGATGGCGTTGACCTGCCAACATCATCGACCCGCGCGATTATTTGAGTATCAACTCTCGCGTCAACAGGCTGCCTTGAAGCTCACGCATCGACTCCCGGTCCATGCTGGCTTTATCCCGTTGGTCCATGGGGCCTAGCGTCTTGGTGGCGATGGCGTCGGCCTCATCGGTGCGATCGAGCGCCGCCATGTTCGGGTAGGTGATCGTCAAGACCAGATCAGCGTCCTGCGCCGAGCGCGCTTCCTCGCTGTAGATGGCGTAATTGGTGATCAGGCCGGCTTTCTTCAATGCTTCCATTTGTGCTTTATATGGGCCGTCCAGGTATTTCAAGTAATTGTTGAATTGACCGGGTTTGACTTTGACGAAGCTGACTCGCGTTACGTGGCCCTCTTTATAAGCCTTGGCGTCCTTGGCGTCCTGGGCGTAGGCCGACCCCACGGCAGCGAAAATCAGCAACGACATGAAAAGCATGATGATGCGCTTCACGGGTTTTCTCCTCGGTCGCGGTGAATGAGTTAGTGTTTTTCACGCTACGCGCAGCATTTTGAGCCGTCAACTAGGAATATTCCTAAAGTCAGGGTATTCGCGTCCATATGTTTCAAACTTGAATCAATAGTTCTCTACGCGGCCATTATTAATTGAGCAGTGCACGAATAAGTCGTCATCCCGGCAGCCGTTGAGAGCTGCTGGAATGACGAGAGAAAATGTTCCTTTAGGCACTGGCGCGAGTGTTGTAACGCTCTTGATACAGGCTATGACCAAGAAGGCGCTGGTGAGCACCTCGCACGCAAGTCATCCTGGCCGAGCAAAGGGACGGCAAGCCACTGGCCGAAGACGGGCCTTTTCGACTGGTGGTTGGCGGCGATCAGCGTCCCCCACGTTGGGTTCGTGACGTCGTTGCCATCGAGATAGTCGACGGCGCGGCAACGGACAAGCCCTGATCAGCGGGCGTCTAGCGGTGGCACATCCAGTCCGGCCACGGCTTCCTTGGCGAGCGGCAGCATGCCTTCGCCGCCTTCGCCAAGGTGCGCTTTCAATTGGCGGCGCATGACCGGGTCCCAGAATCGTTTGAGGTGGTCGCGCACGCTGGTCACCGCCAGGTCGTGATCGGGCTCGACCTCGAAGAAGGTCGCAATGTCATTGGCCATGGTGACGAGCCGTTCGATGTTCATGACGACTCTTGCCCCGCGACAGGAAGCAGCCGATCGGGATGGGTGTAGACGTTGTGGCTGCCGGGGCGCGTAAAGCCCACCAGGGTGATGCCGGCACTGCGCGCCAACTCGATCGCCAGGGCGGTTGGCGCTGAGATGGCGGCTAGCACGGTGATGCCGGCGCTGGTCGCCTTGGTGACCATTTCGTAGCTGGCACGACTGGTGACGAGCGCCAGGCCATTTTCCGGGTCGATACCGGCGCGTCGCATGGCGCCAATCAACTTGTCCAACGCGTTGTGACGTCCGACGTCCTCGCGTACGAGCACGATCTCGCCGTCGCGCGTAGCCCAGGCCGCGGCATGCACCGCACCGGTGGCCTCATTCATCGGTTGCCGTGCATGCAGTTCCCGTTGCGCGCGCTCCAGGGCATCGCGCGTGAGCGTGCGGCCGGCGCCCACCGGTGGGTGTTGCCGGATCACCTGTTCCAAGTTCACGCGTGCCGCAGATGCCGCAGCCGCTACGTCCGGGCAGCAGGCGTTCGCGCTCGCGACCGATATGCGCACCGTGGGCGTCCTCGGAAACCTGCATCGCCAGTTCGATCCCCTCGAGCAGCGCCTGCTGGTCCAACTGGAGCAGCTGCGCCGGATCGTCGATCAGGCTTTCGCTGAGCGAGAAGCCGAGCGCGAAGTCGTCCAGGTCGTGTGGTGTGGCCATCATCACGGCGAAGGTTGCGCCGTTGTAGACCATGGCGACCGGCACTTCCTCGGCGATGCAGTCGTCCTCGCGAGTGACGTGGCCGTGGCGCCAGCGTTCGACGGGCCGGACCACGAATCCCTCGTGCGGCGTATCGGGTACCGGCTGTCATCAGGCGGGCTTCGCCGACGGGTCCAGCAGCGCTTCCTGCGCCTCCGAGAAAGCGCGATGGCGTTTCTGCCAATCGGACGGCTGCGTGACCCGGGTCACCTGTACGGCGGTGACCTTGTACTCGGGACAATTGGTGGCCCAGTCGGAGTTCTCGGTGGTGATCACATTGGCGCCGGAACCGGGGAAGTGGAAGGTGGTGTAGACCACGCCCGGCTGCATGCGCTCGGAGATCATCGCGCGCAGCACGGTGTCGCCGGAGCGGCTCCGAATGCCCACCCAGTCGCCTTCGTTGATGCCACGCTCTTCGGCGTCGTGTGGGTGAATTTCCAGTCGATCCTCGTCGTGCCACATCACATTGGCGGTGCGCCGGGTCTGCGCACCCACGTTGTACTGGCTGAGGATGCGGCCGGTGGTGAGAATCAGCGGATGCTCGGCGTTGACCTTTTCCGAGGTCGGCACGTACTCGGTGAGCATGAAGCGGCCCTTGCCGCGCACGAACTCACCGACGTGCATCACCGGCGTGCCGAACGGATGCTCGTCATTGCACGGCCACTGGATCGAACCCAATTGGTCGATTTTGTCGAAGCTGACGCCGTGGAAGGTGGGCGTGAGTCGCGCGATCTCATCCATGATCTCCGTGGCGTGCTGGTAGTTCATGGGGTATCCCATGGCCTGCGCCAGCAGCTGGGTGATTTGCCAGTCGGCGTAGCCACCCTTGGGCTCCATCACCTTGCGCACGCGTGAGATGCGCCGTTCCGCATTGGTGAAGGTGCCGTCCTTCTCCAGGAACGAGCTGCCCGGCAGAAAGACATGGGCGTAGTTGGCGGTCTCGTTGAGAAACAGATCCTGCACCACGATGCATTCCATCGCGGTCAGGGCGGCGGTGACGTGCTGGGTATCGGGATCGGACTGGGCGATATCCTCGCCCTCGATGTAGAGCCCCTTGAAGCTGCCGTCGAGCGCCGCCTCGAACATATTCGGAATGCGCAGGCCGGGTTCGCTCAAAAGCGGCACGCCCCACGCCTGCTCGAACGACTGGCGCACGGCATCGTCGCCGACGTGACGATAGCCGGGGAACTCATGCGGAAACGACCCCATGTCGCACGAGCCCTGCACGTTGTTCTGTCCGCGCAGCGGATTCACGCCGACGCCTTCGCGGCCGATATTGCCGGTGGCCATGGCGAGGTTGGCGATGGCCATCACCGCCGTGGAGCCCTGCGCATGTTCGGTTACGCCCAGGCCGTAGTAGATCGCGCCGTTGCCGCCGGTGGCGTACAGCCGGGCCGCACCGCGCACGATCGCCGCCGGCACGCCGGTGACGGACTCCATCGCTTCGGGGCTGTACTTTTCCTGCGACACGAACGCGCGCCACTTGGCGAACGCTGCCGCCTCGCAGCGCTGGGCCACGAAGTCTTCGTCGACGAGGTTCTCGGTCACGATGACATGGGCCAGCGTGTCGAGCACCGCGACATTGGTACCCGGACGCAGGCGCAGATGGTAGTCAGCCTGGACGTGTGGTGTACGCACCAGGTCGATGCGGCGTGGATCGACCACGATCAGTTTTGCGCCCGCCCGCAGGCGGCGCTTCATCTGCGAGGCGAACACGGGGTGGGCGTCGGTGGGATTCGCACCGATCACCAGCACGACGTCGGTCGACTCGATCGAATCGAAATCCTGCGTGCCCGCCGATTCGCCCAGGGTAGCCTTGAGCCCGTAGCCGGTCGGCGAATGGCAGACGCGCGCGCAGGTATCGACGTTGTTGTTGCCGAAACCGGCACGCACCAGCTTTTGCACCAGGTAGGTTTCCTCGTTGGTGCAGCGCGAGGAAGTGATGCCGCCTACCGAGTGCTTGCCGTAGCGGGCCTGCAGCCGCTTGAACTCGCTGGCGACGTGGGCAATCGCTTCATCCCAGCTGACCACGCGCCAGGGGTCGGAGATGCGGGCGCGGATCATCGGCTTGGTGATGCGATCGGGGTGCGTGGCGTAGCCGATCGCGAAACGTCCCTTGACGCAGGAGTGACCGTGGTTGGCGTGGCCATCCTTGTTCGGCACCATGCGCACGATCTCCTGGCCTTTCATCTCGGCACGGAAGCTGCAACCGACACCGCAATACGCGCAGGTGGTAATGACGCTGTGCTCCGCCTGGCCCATGTCGATCAGCGACTTCTCCGACAAGGTCGCGGTCGGGCAGGCCTGCACGCAGGCGCCGCAGGAGACGCATTCGGAATCGAGGAAGCGGTTGTCCTGGCTGGCCGCGACTTTGGATGCGAAGCCTCGTCCCTGGATGGTCAGCGCGAACGTGCCCTGTACCTCGTCGCAGGCGCGCACGCAGCGCGAGCAGGCGATGCATTTGGACGGGTCGAAGGTGAAGTAAGGGTTGGAAATGTCCTTGGCGGCGAACAGCGGATTGCTGCCGCCGTCCTTGTTTTCGGCATAGACATGATTGGCGCCGTCGTAGCCGTAGCGCACCTCGCGCAGGCCGACCACGCCAGCCATGTCCTGCAACTCGCAGTGGCCGTTGGCAGGGCAGGTGAGGCAATCGAGCGGATGATCGGAGATATACAGTTCCATCACGCCGCGGCGTATCTCGGCGAGCCTGGATGTCTGCGTATGCACTTTCATTCCGGGACTTACCGGCGTGGTGCAGGAGGCCGGGTAACCCTTGCGGCCCTCGATTTCCACCAGGCAAAGCCGGCACGAGCCGAATGCCTCGAGCATGTCGGTGGCGCAAAGCTTCGGGATGCCGATGCCCATCTGTGCCGCGGCGCGCAGCACGGACGTGCCCTCGGGTACCTGCACGCTGCGACCGTCGATGTGCAGCTCGACCATCGTGGTGGACGTCGCTTTCGGCGTGCCGTAGTCGATCTCGACGATGGACAACATGACGCGTTACCTCCTCAGCGCGCAGCCTTGTCGGCGGCGCCTGCGAAATCCTCATGGAAATGGTCTAGCGCGCTAAGCACCGGGAAGGGTGCCATGCCGCCGAGCGCGCACAGGGAACCGTCGATCATGGTCTGGCAGAGATCACGCAGCAGTATCTCGTTGCGTTCACGCTCGATGGCGTTGCCGGCGAGGATGCGATCGATCACTTCGACGCCACGGGTGGAGCCGATGCGACATGGCGTGCATTTGCCGCAGGACTCGATGGCGCAGAACTCCATCGCGTAACGCGCCTGCGCCGCCATGTCGACGGTGTCGTCGAAGACCACGATGCCGCCGTGACCCAGCATGCCGCCGATAGCGGCAAACGCTTCGTAGTCAATCGGCGTATCAAGCTGAGACGGGGGGATATACGCGCCGAGTGGACCGCCGACCTGGACCGCCCGCACCGGGCGACCGCTGGCGGTACCGCCGCCAAAATCGTCGATCAACTCGCGTAGCGTGGCGCCAAACGCCAGCTCCACCAGGCCCGGTCGCTTCAGATTGCCGGCGAGCTGGATCGGCAAAGTGCCGCGCGACTTGCCGCTGCCGTAGTCACGGTAATAGCCGGCACCCTGATCCAGAATGATCGGCACCGAGGCGAGCGTCACGACGTTGTTGATCAGCGTGGGCTTGCCGAACAGGCCCTGGATCGCCGGCAGCGGTGGCTTGAAGCGAACCTGGCCGCGCTTGCCTTCCAGCGATTCGAGCAGCGAGGTTTCCTCGCCACATATATACGCGCCGGCGGCCATGCGAACTTCCAGGTGGAACGCCTTGCCGCTGCCGCAGACGTTGTCACCCAGATAGCCGGCCGACTTGGCGGCGGCGATGGCTGCCAGCAGGGCCCGCTGTGCGTGCGGGTATTCCACGCGCAGATAGATGTAGCCGCGGGTGGCGCCGACCGTGATGCCGGCGATCGTCATGCCTTCGATCAGCACGAAGGGATCGCCCTCCATGATCATGCGGTCGGAGAAGGTGCCGGAGTCGCCTTCGTCCGCATTGCACACGATGTACTTCTGGTCGGCGGGCGCGTCGAGGCAGGTCTTCCATTTGATGCCGGCGGGAAATGCCGCGCCGCCACGGCCGCGCAGCCCGGCATCGAGTACGGTCTGCACGATGTCGATGCTGCTCATGCGCAGTGCGTTCGCCAGGCCGCGATAACCGCCGTGGTCACGGTAGTCATCGAGGCTGCGTGGATCGACGATACCGACGCGGGCGAAGGTCAGGCGCTGCTGGCGCTTCAGATAGGGCATCGATTCGGTCGGCCCCAGGGCGAGCGCGTGCTGGCCTGCATGCAGGAAGTCTGCATCGAACAGGGAGGGAACATCCTCGACCTGCACCGGGCCGTAGGCGACGCGGCCAGCGGCCGTCTCGACTTCGAGCAGTGGTTCCAGCCAGTACAGGCCGCGCGAGCCGTTGCGGACGATGCGCACGTCAGCGCCACGCCGCGACGCCTCCGCTGCCATGGCTTTGGCAACTGCCTCGGCACCCAGCGAGAGCGCGCTGGCATCGATCGGCACATAGACAGTGATGCTCATGGCGACTCCGCCTTGAGCCAGGCGTCAAAGCGCGCGGGTGTCATGCGTCCCTTCAAATCCTCGTCGACCATCATCGCCGGGGAGCACGCGCAGTTGCCGAGGCAATAGACCGGCTCCAGCGTGTAGCTGCCATCGGCGGTGGTCTCATGGAAGTCCACCTGCAGCCGTTGCTTGATATGTTGCTCCAGCGTCGCGGCACCCATGGCCTGACACGATTCCGCGCGGCACAGATAGATGACATGCCGCCCTGCGGGCTTCTGCCGGAAGAAGTGATAGAAGCTGATGACGCCGTGCACATCGGCCCGCGAGAGGTTCATCTCACGGGCGATAAGCGGTACCGCATATTCCGGCACGTAGCCCAACGCTTCCTGCACGCCGTGCAGGACGGGAAGCAGGGCGCCGGGCATGTCTTTCAAGCGGCCAGTGACTTCGAGCACGACATCCCGGACATCGTCCGGGATGTTCGGCATCGCGGCGCTATCAGCTGCGCGTTTCATGGTTTCACCGTGCGGGCGCCTTTCAGAACAATGCTGCGGCCTTGGTCATTGCTATCCATACACCGATCAGGAACGGAACGCCAACGAGCGCCCAGGCGATGACGCCCACGATGCCGAAGCCGCCACGCGCCGCGTCCTGCGCACGGGAGGAGACGGCCGCTGCCTCGTGCTGCAGCGATCGTTCATGCTCCAGTTCCTGTTCGGTCATGAGAGCAGTTTCCTTGACCGGCTTTACCAGAAAATTGCAGATCATGCCGACCAGCAGCAGCACGGCCAGGATGTACAGCGTCCGGTCATACACCAGGTTCTTGGCGACACCGGCATCGAGCTGCGCCTGCCGTACGGCCGCGATCAGGAAGGGGCCGGCGACACCGGCCACCGACCAGGCGGTGAGCAGCCGGCCGTGGATCGCGCCCACCATCTGGGTGCCAAAGATGTCGGACAAATAGGCTGGCACCGTGGCAAAGCCGCCGCCGTACATCGACAGGATGATGCACACCGCCGCCACGAACGCGCCGGCCAGCCCCATATGTCCCAGGCTCGGCAGGCTGCAATACAGCAGGATGCCGGCCGCGAAGAACACGAAGTAGGTGGTCTTGCGACCGATGAAGTCCGACGTGGACGCCCAGAAGATGCGCCCCAGGCTATTGAACAGGCTGAT
Organism: uncultured Gammaproteobacteria bacterium; assembly: GCA_963765335.1. GTDB lineage: Bacteria > Pseudomonadota > Gammaproteobacteria > Xanthomonadales > Rhodanobacteraceae > Dyella. The sequence goes on from CAVXWA010000028.1 coordinate 102,529, forward strand.
CAGGCCAACCAACCCGGCAGCGGAAGCGGCGATGGCGGCCTTCTGCGCGGTACTCAGCAGGGTCGCGCTATCCAGTCCCAGCAAACGTCCGCCAAACACGTCCTGCAACATCGGACTGGCCATCGAGAGCACCCCGATGCCGGCGGTCACATTCATGCACAGGACCATCCAGATCAACCAGAACTGCGGTGTTTTCCACGCGCGGCTGAGGTGCACGTGGCGATGGGTGATCAGTTTGTTTGACGATTCCGCGGGTGGCGTCCAGCCCAGCGGGCGCCAGCCTGTTGGCGGCACGCGGAAGCCGAACGCACCGACGGACATGGCGATGAAATAGATCACGCCCATGCAGATCAAGGTGGCCGACACACCCGGCACGCTGCCCTGGGCGAACTTCTGCATCAGGGCGACGGCAATCGGCGCGCCGATCATGGCGCCGCCGCCATAGCCCATGATGGCGAAGCCGGTGGCCAGGCCACGCCGGTCGGGAAACCATTTGATCAGCGTGGAGACGGGCGAGATGTATCCCAGGCCCTGACCGATGCCTCCCAGCACACCGGCGCCGAGATAGATCAGCCACAGTTGATGCATCGAGACCCCGATGCCACCCACCACCAGTCCGCCGCCCCAGCACAGCGCGGCGATGAAGCCTGCCTTGCGCGGGCCGGCATGTTCCAGCCAGCCGCCCCAGATCGCGGCGGAAATGCCGAGCATGGCGATAAAGGTTTCGAAGATGTGGTTCACCGCGGGCACCGTCCAGTTGCAGGCGGTGCTGAACAGCTGTGCGAAGAAGCCAAGGTTGGCGCACATGGCCGGATCGGCCTCGGTCACCAGTTTGGTCATCGGCAGCCAGAACACGGAGAAGCCGTAGGCCATGCCGATGCTGAGATGGATGGCCAAGGCCGCGGGCGGCACCAGCCAGCGATTGAAACGAGCTCCTGCGATGGTGCGTTCCCTGGACAGTATTCCCGGCGTGCTTCCCGTTGCCGAATCAAGGACATCTGCTGCAGGTACGCTACTCATAAGCATCACCCCCCAGTATGTAAAACGACTCTACGGCCTAGCGTCCGGCGCGATAGTCGAGCGGACTCGCCCGGCGCGCCACCCTACTTAGGTCGAACGCCTGGCTATCGCGTGCGCTGACTTTCCCCGCCGCCGATCATCAGGCCTTTGCTGCCAGATTGGTTGCTGCACCGCAGCGCGGTGGGCGAAGAGGGTTCCCTGCCTCTTGCATCGCCGGGCGCGCGCATCGAGCATGCTGGTCTCTACGCCCGGGTAGGCAGGATGCGCAGCCTCGCACCATGATCAGTTACGACCAGGCCCTGGAACGACTGCTTGCCCATACCCGTCGGCTGCCGGGTGAGTCCCGTTCGCCAGTCGACGCGATGGGTTGTGTGCTGGCCCGTGACGTCATCAGTCCCATGGACCTGCCATCGTTCGATCATGCGGCGATGGACGGTTATGCGTTGAGTGCACGCGAGCCGCTCGCCGCCGGTTCGGAGCACCTTGTGGTGGGTTCCCAGGCTGCCGGCGATGCGGCTCGCGCGTCGCTGGGAATCGCCTGCGAGATCATGACCGGCGCACGATTGCCCGATGGCCTGGACGCGGTCGTTGCGGTGGAGCGGACACAATCGGTGGCTCGCTGCGACGACGGCACACCCGCGCGCATTCGACTGCTCGATACGCTCGCCGCTGGCAATAACGTGCGCTATGCCGGCAGCGATGTCGCCAAGGGAGCGGTGGTAGCGGCCGCCGGTACGCGCATCGAGCCTGCCCATGTCATGTTGCTGGCCGCGCTTGGCGTGACTTCGGTCGAGGTAGTGCGTCGGCCGCGCGTGGCGATTATTGGCACCGGCAAGGAGCTGTTGGCGGACCCGACCCAGCCACTCGCCGACGAGCAGATCCACCATTCCAACGGTCCTTATCTGATGGCGGCGTTTGCGGCGGCCAACGTGCAGGTGCTGTCCTGTGAGACGCTGGACGACACCGCCAGCCACTACCGCGAGGCCGTGCTGCGCGCACGCGATGCCGGCGCCGACTTGATCGTCAGTACCGGCGCGGTTTCGATGGGTCGCTATGACTTCGTGCCTGACACGCTGCAGGCGCTTGGCGCCGTGCTTCTGTTCCACCAGGTGGCGATCCGTCCGGGCAAGCCGATGCTCGCGGCGATGTTGGGTGATGACACCCTGGTGCTTGCGCTTCCCGGTACGCCGATGGCGGTTGCCATCGGCTTTCGCTTCTTCGTCGCGCCGGTGCTGTGGGCCTGGGCGGGGCAGGGCAGCGAAGCGGTGCTGCATGCCGTGCTCGATACGCCGCAGCAACCCAAGCCAGGTCTGCGTCACTTCCTGCGGGCGAAGCTCAGCCAAGGTAGTGATGGGCGTCTTCACGCGAGTTTGCTCAAACTGCAGCAACCCTTTCGCATTCAACCGTTCGCCGAAGCGGATGCCTGGGTGGTGCTGGATGAGGACGCTGGCGACTGCCTTCCCGGCATGCTGGTCGAGATCGCCAGCCTTCATCCCGGCGTGCCTTTGCGCGTCAGCGCCACCCGTGACACGAACTACCAGGGAACGCCAGCATGAAACTGCAGATCGAAGGCCAGAACTTGCGCGTGCGCATAGGTGAGGTTGAACTGGCCACGCTAATGGCGGGCGAAGCCCTGGTGTCGCGCACCGGCTTTGCGCAGGCTTTCGCTCTGACCTGCACGGTGCGGCTGGGAGCGGGCGATGTCGCCCGTTTTTCGGGTCGTCCCGATGCCTGGCTGATCGAGATTCCCGAGGCCGCGGTGCGCGATCATGCGCGGCGGCTGCCCACCCGGGAAGGCTTGAAGTTCATCCTGGACGGTAAAGATGAAGGTGATGCATTGAAGCTGCTGTTTGATGTCGACGTTCGTGAAAGCGTGCGCCGGCGCCGGTCATCGTAGGGAATCCGCATACGCTTCTGTTGGGCTACTCTCAACACGCGAACACGCCAAGACGCCAACTGGGTAGACGCAAACGGAGATGGGATCGTATGACTCGCCTTTTCTTGCTTCGCCTGCTGGCCTTGGGCATGGCGCTGTTGCCGTTGACGCCCGCAGCGGCGGACGATGATCACATCACGGTAGCGGCTGCCGCCGATCTGAATGGGGTGATGGGCACGCTGGTGGAGGCCTACACGCAGGACCACCCCGACAGCAGGATCGACGTGGCGTACGGCTCGTCCGGCAACCTGCTGACCCTCATCGAAGAAGGGGCGCCGTTCGAGCTGTTCTTTTCGGCCGACAGCAGTTACCCGAAGAAACTGGTGGCCGAAGGCAAGGCCAGCGGCCAGCCCGTGCCCTATGCCTACGGACATATCGTGCTGTGGAGCGCGAGTTTCGATATGAGCGAGGTGCGCGTGGCGGACCTGCTGCAGCCCTCCTTTGGGCGTATCGCCATCGCCAATCCACAACATGCACCCTACGGCAAGCGCGCCGAGCAGGCCTTGCGCGCGGCAGGCGTCTGGGACGCGTTGCAGCCACGCCTGGTGTTTGGCAATGACATCGCGCAGACCGCGGAGTTTGCACAGAGCGGCAATGCCCAAGTCGGCATCATCGCTGAATCGCTCGCGCGGGCGTGGCCCGGCAAGGGCAGTTATATCCTGGTGCCGCCCTCGTTGTACGAGCCCCTGCAGCAGAGCTTCGTGCTGACCCAGCGTGGGGCAGACAACGCGCTCGCACAGGATTTCGCGACGTACGTCCAGAGTCCGGAGGCGCGGGCCATCTTCGCGAAGTACGGTTTCAGCCTGCCTGACGCCGAGGAGCATTGAGCACCGTGTCCCTACTGTCCGGCGAGGACCTGCAGGCGCTTTGGCTTACCTTGCGGCTGGCCACGACGGTGACCGTACTGCTGTTGCTGCTGGGTGCGCCGTTGGCGTGGTGGCTGTCACAAACGCGTTCGCGCTGGCGGCGACCGATCGCCGCCGTCGTGGCACTGCCGCTGGTGTTGCCGCCGACGGTGCTCGGTTTCTATCTGTTGATGTTGCTCGGTCCCCACGGCGCCGTGGGACGGCTGATGGCGGCGATCGGTCTCTCGGCCCTGCCGTTTACGTTCCAGGGCCTGGTCGTGGCCTCGATGCTGTACTCGTTGCCATTCGTGGTGCAGCCGCTCCACAACGCTTTCGACACCATTGGCCGGCAGCCGCTGGAAGTGGCCGCCTGCCTGGGTGCGGGGCCGCTGGATCGCTTCGTGTCGGTAGCGCTGCCGCTGGCCGTGCCGGGTGTGGTCACCGCAGCCGTATTGGGTTTCGCGCACACCGTGGGCGAATTCGGCGTGGTGTTGATGATCGGCGGCAATATTCCGGGCCAGACCCGGGTGGTCTCGATGCGGATCTACGATCACGTCCAGGCCGGCGAGTATCACCAGGCGCATGTGTTGTCGCTTTGCTTGTTGCTGGTTTCGTTTGCGGCCTTGCTCGCCACGTCGCTGTTGCGCTCGCGCAGGTACGCGCGTGTCTGAAGCCCAGCATGGCTTGTACGCCAAGCTGGCGTGGCGCCAAGGCGCGCTCGCCCTCGATGTCGACTTCGACCTGCCGCCGCGCGGCATCACCGCGCTGTTTGGTCCATCCGGCGCTGGCAAGACGAGTTGCCTACGCGCGATAGCCGGGCTTGAGCGTGGCGGCCGGGGCCGGGTCACTTTCGGCAACCAGGTCTGGCAGGACGATGCACATGGTGTCTTCGTGCCACCACACCGGCGGCGATTGGGCTATGTATTTCAGGAACCGAGCCTGTTCGTTCACCGATCCGTCTCGGGCAATCTCGATTTCGGCTTTCGACGTGCCGGCCGGCCTGCGCATGTCGATCGCGAAGGGCTGATCGACCGATTCGGCCTGCGTGCCTTGCTCGACCGGCGCGTTGACACCCTCTCCGGTGGTGAGCGCCAGCGAGTGGCGATGGTGCGCGCCTTGATGTCCGATCCGGCCTTGCTCTTGTTCGACGAACCCTTGTCGGCACTCGACGTGGCCGCCCGGTCCGAACTGCTGGGTTGCCTGGAAAGCCTGCACGCCTCGCTCGCAGTCCCGATGATTTACGTGAGCCACAACATCGACGAAGTGGCCCGCCTGGCCGACCACCTCGTGTTGCTGGATGCCGGACATGTGGTGGCCCAAGGGTCAGTGCAGGCGACACTGACCCGGTTGGATCTGCCGCCGGCCCTGGGCGAGGCGGTCGGTGCCGTGATCGAGGGCAGGGTGACCGGCTACGACGCGCACGATCAGCTCATCGAGCTCGAATTTTCAGGCGGCAAGCTATGGTTGCCTTATCGCCGCGAAGTGGTGGGCCAGGCCCTGCGCTGCCGCATCGGCGCACGTGACATCGTGCTGGCCCGCGCACCCATGGCAGGGAGCAGCGCCCTGAACCAGATTCGTTGCCGCATCCTGGCCATGGCCGACGCGGACCATCCCTCGCAATGCCTGGTACAGCTGGATGCGGGGGGCAGCATCCTGCTCGCGCGGATTACCCGGCGGTCCTGGCACGCGCTCAAGCTGGCGCCGGGTGGCGAGGTCTGGGCACAGGTCAAGGCCGTGGCCCTGGGCGCGTGACGACGCGGTTGTGATCCCACTGGGCGCTCACCATAATCCTGGGCAGCGCTGCCCCCTGGCGGACCATCCCTCGCAATGCCTGGTACAGCTGGATGCGGGGGGCAGCATCCTGCTCGCGCGGATCACCCGGCGGTCCTGGCACGCGCTCAAGCTGGCGCCGGGTGGCGAGGTCTGGGCAACAGGTCAAGGCCGTGGCCCTGGGCGCGTGACGACGCGGTTGTGATCCTACTGGGCGCTCACCATAATCCTGGGCAGCGCTGCCCCCTGGGTGCCACCGGCCACAACCGCGCATTGTCATGTCCATGACCGAGTTGATCAGCATCGCCGAGGCCCAATCCCTGATCGCGGAACACATGCCGTCGTTCGGCTGTGAACGGGTGACGCTGGACCGGGCTGCCGGTCGCATCCTGCGCCAGCGGGTACATGCCGAGCACGATCACCCGCCGTTCGATCGCGTGATGATGGATGGCATAGCGGTCAGCTGGAGTGCCTCGCTGCCGCGCGAGTTCGCGATTGCCGGCGCCCAGATGGCCGGCATGTCGATGCGGACGCTCGCTGACGCTACGGGCTGCATCGAAGTCACCACCGGCGCCATGCTGCCGGCAGGTTGCGATTGCGTGATTCCGGTGGAGCAGCTTCGCCGCGACTCTGCGCATTACCAGCTCATCGACGGTTACCAGCCTGGCCGTGGGCAATTCATCCACACGCGCGGTTCGGACTGCGTGGCCGGAACGTTGCTGCTTGAAGCCGGCATGCGCATCGGCGCGCCGGAAGCGGCGCTACTGGCCGCGAACGGTCTGCCCACGGTCGAAGTCGGCAAGACGCCATCCATTGCCATCGTTTCGACCGGCGATGAGCTGGTGGACGTGGGCTCGGCACTGGGCGAAGGGCAGATTCGCCGTTCCAACGACATAGCCATCGCCACCGCGTTGCGACTGCATGGCTTCGATCGCGTCGCGCTGGAGCACATCGCCGACGATGTCGCCGCAACGCAGGACCGGCTAGGTCGTCTGCTTGAGCATCACGATGTCCTGATCCTGTCCGGCGGCGTGTCGATGGGGCAGCGCGACTACGTGCCGGCGGCACTGGATGCGCTTGGCGTGCGGCGCGTGTTTCATCGAATCGCCCAACGACCCGGCAAGCCGATGTGGTTTGGCATCGGTCCAAGGCAGCAGGCTGTCTTTGCGCTGCCGGGTAATCCGGTGTCTGCGCTGGTCTGCGCCGTCCGTTATGTCAGGCCGGCCCTGCTGGTTTCGCTGGGCATGACGCCGGCACCGACGGAAGTTGTCCGTCTTGAGGCTGACGTGGATACCAACCCCATGCTGACCTGTTTCGTGCCCGCTTACGTGCAAACGGACGCGCAAGGGTGGAGCATGGCCAAGCCGGTGCCGGCGCGCACGTCGGGCGACTTCTCCGCACTGCCGCGCACGCACGGTGTCGTGCAGTTGCCGCCCGGAAACGGTCGCGTGCCGGCGGGCACGGCGGTCGAGTTCTATCGGTGGTGACATGAACCTGTTCCAGGCCAGTGACGAGGCTGCGACGGCGTTGCCGCTAGATCAGCGCGGCCGGCCCCTGCACGACCTGCGCATTTCGGTGATGGACCGCTGCAACTTCCGCTGTCCGTACTGCATGCCTGAAGCCACCTACGGTGAGCACTTCAACTTTCTGCGCAACGATGAGCGGCTGAGCTTCGACGAGATCGAGCGGCTGTGCCGGCTGGCCGCCGCGCTGGGCGTGAGCAAACTACGCCTCACCGGCGGCGAGCCCCTGCTGCGGCCGCATCTGGCCGAGTTGGTAGGGCGCTTGCGCAGCATCGCCGGCATCACCGACCTGGCCTTGACGACCAATGGCGTGCTGCTGGCCCGGCACGCCAGGGAATTGCGTGACGCCGGACTTGATCGTGTCACCGTCAGCCTGGATACGCTTGATCCCGCCCTGTTCCATCGCATGAGTGGTGGGCGAGGCGCGCTGGACGAGGTGATGGCCGGCATCGAGGCGGCGCGGGCGGCGGATTTTCCGCATGGGGTCAAGCTCAATACCGTCGTGCAGCGTGGCGTCAACGAACATACCGTGCCCGACCTGGTCGAACGCTTTCGCGGCAGCGGCATCGTCGTGCGTTTCATCGAATACATGGATGTAGGCAATCGCAACGCCTGGAGCATCGACGACGTGGTGCCGTCGCAGGAGCTGATCGCGCTCATCAATGCGCGTTGGCCGCTGCGCGCCGTGCCTCCGACCTACCCGGGCGAGGTGGCTACGCGTTACCGCTTTCTCGATGGTGCCGGCGAGATCGGCATGATTTCATCCATCAGCCAGCCATTCTGCGGCGCTTGCACCCGGGCCCGGCTGTCATCGGAAGGCATGTTGTATACCTGCCTGTTCGCCACCGAGGGCACGGATTTCCGGGCTGCCCTGCGCGGTGGCGCCAGCGACGAGGCGTTGACGCAACGCCTGCGCGACGTCTGGCTGGGCCGCAACGACCGCTACAGCGAGGAGCGCGCCGAACGCCATGGCAAGACTCAGCACAAGATCGAAATGCACTACATCGGCGGCTAGGTGGTTTCTTGGCGCCTGTTCAAGGTCTCCGCGTGGTCAAGAGCACCCCTCCCCAACCCTCCCCTGCACGCAGGGGAGGGAGTAAGGGCGGGCATGCGTTTCGCTCCTCGCCGGGCACGCAGGGGAGGGAATCAGGGCGGCCATGCCTTTCGCTCCTCCCCCTGCTCACAGGGGGAGGCTGGGAGGGGGTGCTTTTCGCCGCCAAGGGGACTTCGAATAGGCTCTTAATGCCACCCATGCCACCGAGCGCGATAATGCCCCACGTAACCTGCCTAGCTTCCGGAGCCTGATGTGACTCTTCCTCCCGCCAAGCTTTCCCACGTCGACGAGGCACAGCAGCCGCGTATGGTCGACGTCGGTGCCAAGCCGGTGACGCATCGCACGGCCCAGGCGCGCGCGCGCGTCACCTTTCCCGCCGAGGTCGCGCAGGCGCTGCACGCCGCCGGTTATGTCACGCCCAAGGGGGCGGTGCTCACGGTCGCGCAGATCGCCGGTGTGATGGGCGCCAAGGCGACGCCGCAGCTGATTCCGCTATGCCATCCGCTCAGCCTGGATCGCTGCGACATCGCCATCCACATGGAACACAACGATGCGCTCATCGACTGCACCGTATCGTGCCGCGGTAGCACCGGCGTGGAGATGGAGGCACTGACCGGTGCCAGCATCGCGGCCTTGACCATCTACGACATGTGCAAGGCGATGTCGCACGATATGGTGATCGGCGACATCCGCCTGGTGAAGAAGACCGGCGGCAAACACGACTTCGGAGCGAGCGCGAAGGAAACGCCATGAGCGAGCAGCCCAAGGCACCACCGCTGTACGGGCTGCTGCTCACGGGCGGCGCCAGTCGTCGCATGCAGCAGGACAAGGCGGCGTTGGCGTATCGCGGCGAGCCGCAATTGCTGCGCGCGTGGCGTCTGCTGCAAGCGGTGACGGAGCGCGCTTTCGTGTCGGCACGCGACACTCAGCGCGACGATCCGCTGCGCGCCGGCCTGCCGCTGATTCTCGACCGCTACGAAGCGATTGGTCCGGCCGCGGGCATTCTTTCCGCGCAGGACCAGTATCCTGAAGCGGCGTGGCTGGTGTTGGCCTGTGACCTGCCGTTGCTGGACGCCGCCACCTTGCAGCAACTGCTGGCGCGTCGCGACCCCGCGGCGGCGGCCACCGCATTTACCAGCAGTCATGACGGGCTGCCCGAGCCGCTCTGCGCCATCTGGGAGCCGGCCAGCCATGGCGTGCTCAAACAGCGTTATGAAAGCGGCAGCTATTGCCCGCGCAAGGCACTCATGCAATCCAACGCACGCTTGTTGCCGACGCCTGGCGAGGCACTGGATAACGTGAACACGCCGGAGGAGCGCGAAGCCATGCAACATCGACTGGAGACGTTGGCATGATCCTGGTGCATCTGCAGTACTACGCGCAGCTGCGGGAACAGGCCGGCATGAGTGGCGAGCAGGTGAACACCATCGCCACGTCGCTGCGCGAGCTGTATGAGGAACTGCGCCTGCGCCGTGGTTTCTCGCTGGCGGCCGACGTACTCAAGGTGGCGGTCAATGCGCAGTTCAGCGCGTGGGATCGCCCATTGCGCGATGGCGATACCATCGTGTTCATTCCACCGGTGGCAGGTGGATGATGCGCTTCAGTCTTTCCAGCGATTCCGTCGACACTGGCTTGCTGCACGATGCCTTGAAGCACGCCGGCAGTGGGGGTTTTGC
>CAVXWA010000029.1:0-4327 GCA_963765335.1 uncultured Gammaproteobacteria bacterium
GCATAGGCCACCCTTGGGGGGCTCAAAAAGCCGTACTTTCTCCCGTCATTCCCGCGGCTCTTAACAGCCGAAGGGCTGGTCAAGCGGGAATCCAGTGCCTTTGTGTTCAGTGGGTTGAGAGTCGCTGGATGACCAGCTTCGCTGTTGTAAAGCGCCTCCCGCGTTCGCGGAAATGACCAGTTTTTCGAAGTTCCCCCGTGAGGGGTCTAGCAGCTCGGGCCCGCGTCCCTACGGCAGCGAATGGCCGTGGGCCCGGGTTATTATGTCGGTTTGCGGTTTGCTACCAGGAGCTAGCGAGTGATCATCTATCTGAAGGTGCGTGGCTTTATCTGCATTACGGCTCATCCGGTCGGATGCGAGCGCAATGTGCTTGAACAGATCGACATCACCAAGGCGCAAGGCAGCCTGGGCGACGGTCCCAAGCGCGTGCTGGTGATCGGCGCCTCCACGGGCTACGGGCTCGCGTCGCGCATCACCGCAGCCTTCGGTTATGGTGCCGCCACGCTCGGCGTGTTCTTCGAGAAACCCAGCAGGGAAAGCAAGACCGCGACCGCCGGCTGGTACAACTCGGCCGCGTTCGACAAGCGGCCAAGCAGGCCGGCCTGTACAGCAAGTCGATCAATGGCGATGCGTTCTCCAACGAGACCCGCGCCCGAGCGATCGAGCTGATCAAGAACGAGATGGGTGGCCCGATCGACCTCGTGGTCTCTCGCTGGCTTCGCCGGTGCGCCGCTTGCCGGACACGGGCGAGGTGGTGCGCTCCTCACTCAAGACGATCGGCGAACCGTTCACCGCCACCTCGATCGACACCAACAAGGACGCCGTGGTGCAGGTGTCGGTGGAGCCGGCGACCGAGCAGGAGATCAAGGACACCGTCACGGTGATGGGTGGCGAGGACTGGTCGCTGTGGATCGATGCGCTGAGCGAGGCTGGCGTGCTGGCCAAGCATGCCAAGACGGTGGCCTATAGCTACGTCGGCACCGAGATTACCTGGCCGATCTACTGGCACGGCACCCTGGGCCAGGCCAAGCAGCATCTGGACAACACGGCGCGTCAGCTGAAGGAGCGCCACGCAGCCGAGGGGCTCGAAGCCTACGTGGGCGTGATGAAGTCGGTGGTGACGCAGGCGAGTGCGGCCATCCCGGTGATTCCGCTGTATGTCTCCATGGTGTTCCGCATCATGAAGGAGAAGGGCCTGCACGAGGGCACCATCGAGCAGATCAACGTCTGTTCCGCGAGTCCCTGTACCGCCTGGATCAGCATGCGCTGACCACGGACGGTGAGGGTCGCCTGCGCCTCGACGACTGGGAGCTGCGCGACGACGTGCAGCAGGCCTGCAAGGCGATGTGGCCCACCGTGACCACCGAGAACCTCTCGCAGCTCACCGACTACGCCGGCTATAAGCACGACTTCCTGCGCCTGTTCGGCTTCGGTCGCCAAGACGTGAACTACGAGGAAGACGTCAGCACCGATCGTCGCTTCGACTGCGTCGAGCTTTGATCGACGCTTAAGCGATCTTCGAAAAACTCGTCATTCCCGCGAAAGCGGGAATCCAGTGCCTTTGTGTTTAGAGGTTCGAAAGTCGCTGGATTCCCGCTTTCGCGGGAATGACGGGAAAAGGGCAGTTTTTCAAGGCCCGCGCTCCAAGGGCTAAGCTGCGCCCATGACCACCGCCATCGTCTGGTTCCGCCGCGACCTGCGTCTCGCCGACCATCCCGCGCTGAGCGCCGCCTGCGCCGCGCATGATCGGGTGCTGCCGTGTATATTCATGCACCAGAGGAAGAGGGCGACTGGGTGCCCGGCGGTGCCAGCCAATGGTGGCTGCGCCACTCGTTGGCCGCCTTGCAGGCGCAACTGGGTGAGCAAGGCGCTTCGCTGCACATACGACAGGGCGACACGCTTGCGGTACTGCGCGAGCTGATCGCGCAAGTGGTGCCACTGCGGTGTACTGGAACGGCTTTACGAACCGGCGTCGATCGCGCGAGATCGCAGGCATCAAGAGCGCGCTGCGTGAGCAGGGCATCGAGGTGCACAGCCTCAACGCCGCGCTCTGGTGCGAGCCTTGGCAGATCGACGCGCAGGACGCGCCGTACGGTGTTGACGCCGTACTGGCGCAACCTGCGGCCGCAGTTGGCATAACCGCGGTCTCGCCGGTGCCGATCAACCTGCGCGGCCTTGAAGTCGCAGGTGGCGCCCGTTGGACGCTTGGGCTATTGCCTCGCATCCCCTGGGAAGTGGCTTGGCGGAGTCCTGGCAGCCCGGCGAGGAGGGCGCAAAGGAGATGCTGGGGATTTTTGCCGACGATGCCATCGACTACGCGCAAGCCCGCGATCTGCCGGCGGCCACGCCACCTCGCGGCTGTCAGCGCATCTGCATTTCGGCGAAATCTCGCCGCGGCAGATTTATTTTGCACTGGATCGTCTGGCGCAGCGCGCGGACGCGAGGCGTCGGCCGGACATCGAACCTTATCTGCGACAACTGGGCTGGCGCGAGTTTGCCCATCACTCTGCTGTTTCATTTCCCGAAGACAGCGACCGAGATTTCAATCCGCGCTTCGCCAATTTCAAATGGGCTCCGCCCGACGGCGCCCGGCTCGCGCGCTGGCAACAGGGCCGCACTGGTATTCCGCTGATCGATGCCGGCATGCGCGAGCTGTGGCACACGGGCTGGATGCACAACCGAGTGCGCATGATCGTTGCCAGCTTCCTGACTAAGAATCTGCGGCAGCACTGGCTGCACGGCGCGCGCTGGTTCTGGGATACCCTGGTGGACGCCGATCTGGCCAACAATACGCTGGGCTGGCAATGGGTCGCCGGCTGCGGGGCGGATGCCGCGCCGTATTTTCGAGTATTCAATCCCGATAATGCAGGCGAAGAAGTTCGACCCCGCAGGGGCTCTATTTGAGACGCTGGCTGCCGGAGCTTGCAGATGCTCCTCTTGCGCTGCTGCATGAACCGTGGAAGGACTCATCGCTGCTGACCCGCAGCGGCTATCCGGCACCGATGCTGGATTTGGGCATGCACGTGGGTCGTCTACGATGCTGATTGCTCCAGTTGCGCCGACGAGCCCAGCCTTTTCGCCTCGGGTACTTCGACGGATTTCTGGGCGGTGCCGCTGCCGGCGAAAGCTGCCGCCAGCACCGGCTGGGTGACCTCATCGCCGTGAGCAGCGACATGGCAACGATAATCGCGTAGATGCGGTCGTGAAGTGTCGGCTGCAGCGGTCGTGGCTGAGGCTGGCAACGACCACGCCCACTTCGCCTCGCGGCACCATGCCAAAGCCCACGATGGTGGCGCTGCGCCTACCCAGTGACAGGGCGCCGAGAAAGCCGCCGATCAGCTTGGATGCGATGGCGATCAGTGTCACCACGAGCAGCATGATCTCGGTTTCGACATTGGCCGGCAGGTTCTTCAGGTTGTCGATCTTGCTGCCGGTGACGACGAAGAGCATGGCGTGAGCAGAGCGAGCAGTGGCTGCGTCGGTGGTCGAGTGCGCGTCGCGGGCGTGTTTCCGGTTGGATCATGCCGGCAAGAAAGGCGCCGATGATGGCGGCCAGGCCGAATCGGGTGGAGACGTAGGCCAGGCCCAGCATAGCGCGAGAACGATGGCCAGCGCCGACGGCGGATTCGCGGCTCGTCCAGCCAGCGGGAATTCCAGCGCATCACGCGCGTATCGTCGATGCCTATCACCGCGATGAAACCGATCGCGCCGACCAGTACCGACATCAGGTGAATCGGGTCGAAGCCTTCGCCACCCTGCAGGTAGACCACCACACCAAGCAGCAGCATGGCGAGAATGTCGTTGGTGACCGCCGCGCCCAGATCACCTTGCTCTCGACGCGTTGCAGCGCACCCAGTTCCTGCAAGACGCGGGCCGTAATGCCTGCCGATGTAGCCAACAAGCCGCGGCGACGAACAAGGAGCGACCCCAGTCGAAACCGTTGCCGTGCGCCCACATGCTGCCCATGCCAAACGGCACCAGTACGCCGAGCACGCCCACCAGGACGGCCACCTTGCCGACCTTCTTCAGGTCCTCCAGGCGCGTTTCCAGGCCGACCGAGAACAGCAGCAGGACGACGCCGACCTCGGCAAGCACATCGAGCGGTGTGCCTGCTGCAATCTGGTCGGGCACGATCCAGCCAAGCACCGAGGGGCCGATCACGCAGCCAGCAGCAATTTCGCCCACCACACCCGGGAGTTTCAGTCGTTGCGCGATCTCGCTGCCGATCTGCGCGGCAACGAACACGATGAATAACGTGAGAATGATGTCGCCGGCGTGATGCATAGAAATGAACTTTGCAGCTGGACAATACCTTGCATGCTACATG
>CAVXWA010000030.1:0-31767 GCA_963765335.1 uncultured Gammaproteobacteria bacterium
ACGAACCATCGAGGATTTCGTGCGCTGCGCGAAGCTCGCCCAGGATGCCGGTTATGACGGCATCGAGGTGATGGGTTCGGAAGGCTATTTGATCAATCAGTTTCTGGTGGCGCGGACCAATCAACGCAACGACCACTGGGGCGGTGATGCGTCTCGACGCATGCGCTTCCCCGTGGAAATCGTGCGGCGCACGCGCGAAGCCGTGGGCCGCGATTTCATCATCATCTATCGCCTGTCGATGCTGGACCTGGTGGAAAACGGCCAGGACTGGAGCGAGATCGTGACGCTGGCCAAGGCCATCGAGGCGGCCGGCGCCAGCATCATCAACACGGGTATCGGCTGGCATGAAGCGCGCGTCCCCACCATCGTCACCAGCGTGCCGCGCGCGGGCTTTGCCTGGGTCACCAGAAAGCTCAAGGGCGAAGTCTCGATCCCGCTTATCACTACCAATCGCATCAACATGCCCGACGTGGCCGAGCAGATTCTCGCCAGCGGGGAAGCCGACATGGTGTCGATGGCGCGTCCGCTGCTGGCCGATCCCGCCTGGGCCAATAAGGCAAAGGCCGGACGTAGCGATCGCATCAACACCTGCATCGCCTGCAACCAGGCCTGCCTCGACCATGTATTCCAGAATCGACGCGCCAGCTGCCTGGTCAATCCCCGCGCCTGCCACGAAACCGAACTACAGATCACGCCGGCGGCAACGCGCAAACGCGTTCGCCGTGGTAGGCGCCGGCCCCGCCGGACTCGCCTGCGCCAGCATGCTGGCGGAGCGCGGCCATCAGGTGACCCTGCTCGATCGAGCCAACGAAATCGGTGGCCAGTTCAATGTCGCTAAGCGTATTCCCGGCAAGGAAGAATTCCACGAGACGTTGCGCTATTTCCGCCATCGCCTGGACGACGCCGGCGTGGACGTGCAACTGGGCCAGGCCGCCGATGCCACCACGCTGGCCGCTGCGGGCTATGACGAAGTGGTCGTGGCCACCGGCATCACGCCGCGTCGCGTCAGCTTCCCCGGCAGCGACGACGACCGCGTACTGAGCTATCTGGATGTCCTGGCCCACGGCAAGTCCGTTGGCCCGCGGGTAGCCATCATCGGTGCCGGCGGTATTGGCTTCGACGTGGCGGAATTCCTGGTCGAGCATGCACTCTCGCCGACCCTGGACGTTATGCGCTGGACTCGCGAATGGGGCGTCGACATGCAGCTCGAAAGTCGTGGCGGCCTCGCCACGCCGCAGCCCGAAGCACCCGCCCGACAGGTGTGGCTGCTCCAGCGCAGCGAAGGACGCCCGGGCGCGCGCCTCAACAAGACCACCGGCTGGGTCCACCGCGCAAACCTCAAGGCCAAGCGCGTGGGCATGCTCGGCGGCGTGACTTATGACCGCTTCGATGAGCAGGGCCTGCACATCACCGTCGATGGCAAGCCGCAGGTGCTGCCCGCAGACAATGTGGTGATCTGCGCTGGCCAGGAGCCGAACCGCGCCCTGGCCGACGCACTGATCGCGGCCAGCATCAAGACGCACGTCATCGGCGGCGCCGACGTGGCCACTGAGCTCGACGCGAAGCGGGCCATCGACCAAGGCACCCGCCTGGCTGCCACGCTCTGAAACGACAACGCCCGGCCAAGGCCGGGCGTGTCTGGAAAAGAAAGCGCCCCGCTAAGCGACGCGTCGATATGGGTCAGGGGGGAGGAAGACCAGATATCGCAGGGGTAGCGTCGCCGCGGGGCGAGGGTCGGCGCCACCTGGGGGGAGGGGACGGTGGCGCGACGGAGGCAATAATACGAACGACAAGTTATAGAAACAAATATATATTTAAGCAGCCACTTATTCGATATCCATATATATGTTCGACTTCCGTCAGCTTCGCTACTTCGTGACCGTGGCCGAGGAACTCAGCTTCACCCGCGCGGCCCAGCGCCTACACATCTCGCAGCCACCACTTTCGCAACAAATCCAGGCACTTGAGGCGGATTTAGGGGTGCGCCTGCTGGAGCGGACCAAGCGGCACGTAGCGCTGACCGAGCCCGGAAAGTTGTTTCTGGACCAGGCCCGCCAGATCCTCGACAAGGCCGAAGAAGCCCGCATCCAGATGGCCGACGCCGCCACCGGGTTCAGCGGCAAGTTACGCCTTGCCTATACCGTTTCCGTAACCTTCCACCCCGCCCTGCCCCAGACGCTGCTGCGTTACCGCCGCTTCGCGCCCCAGGTGCGGCTGATACTGGGGGAGATGTATACCGAGGCGCAGTACGCGGCCTTGTTATCCGGCGACCTCGACGTAGGCTTCGTGCGCGATTTGCCGGGACACGAAGGCATGGCCAAGGACCTGCGCCTGGACGTGATCGACCACGAGCCCTTGTTGCTCGCCCTTCCGTCCGGGCACCCCTTGGCGCAGAAGGAAAGCATCTGGCTGCGCGAAGTGGCCATGGAGGCCTTTGTCGTGCAGCCGCGCGAACTCGCCGCCACGCTGTACGACCGTCTGACCCAGATTGCCGCCAAGGCCAACTTCCACCCGTTGATCCGCCAGCACGCGCAGCAGATCAACGGCCTGCTGGTACTGGTGGCGGCCGGGATGGGGCTGGCGCTGGTGCCGGCTTCCATGAAGTCGGTGAGCCTGGCCGGCGTCAGCTACCTGCGCCTTGAAGATCCGGACGCCTATATGCTGCTGGCCCTGGCGAGCCGAGCGGACAATCCCTCGCCGGTGGTCAGGCGCTTTCTGAGCGCCATGACTGAACCGCAGTAGGGTGAGACTTGTGTCAAGCGAAACGGCCGGTTACAATTCCGTTCTTGTATTTTTTCTTTCTATTAGTTTCAGGAGCTGGCCGTGAAGGTGCTTTCCTCTTTGAAGTCCGCCAAGTCGCGGCACCGTGACTGCAAGGTTGTGCGCCGTCGCGGCAAAGTGTTCGTGATCTGCAAGAGCAATCCGCGTTTCAAGGCTCGTCAGCGCTGATCTTTCAGCAGCGATGAGTAACGAAAAGGCCGCGCAAGCGGCCTTTTTTATTGCCCGCGAGACGTGCCGAGCGTTTTCTGTAGGAGCGCACCCTGTGCGCGATCGCAGGGTTTCGCAGTGCCGCTCCGTAGGCTTATCGCGCACAGGGTGCGCTCCTACAAAAAAAAGTGCGTGCGCCGCTAAAGAAAAAGGGCCGCAGAGCGGCCCTTTTCCGTTGCCCGCGAAACCTGCCGGGCTGCTTTTCTACCACTGATCAGCCGTAGCGTACGCCGATAATCTCGTAACGCTTCACGCCGTTCGGCGCCTTGAACTCGAAGCTGTCGCCCGAGCTCTTGCCGATCAGCGCACGTGCGATCGGCGATGACACTGCGATCAGGCGCTGCTTGATGTCCGCTTCAAGGTCGCCAACGATCTGGTAGGTCACGGCTTCACCGCTGTCCTCGTCTTCCAGATCGACGGTCGCACCGAAGACCACGCGGTTACCTGCCGTGAGACGGCTGACATCGATCACTTCTGCGGTAGACAGCGCCGCTTCCAGCTCGGCGATACGACCTTCGGCAAAGCTCTGCTGTTCACGCGCCGCGTGGTACTCGGCGTTCTCCTTCAAGTCGCCGTGGGCTCGCGCCTCGGCGATGGCCGCGATGATGCGCGGCCGATCGGTGAACTTCAGTTTTTCCAGCTCGCCGCGAAGACGCTCTGATCCCGTCTTGGTGATGGGAGCTCGACTCATGCCTTCAATTCCTCATGCAGTTCCTGCAGGCTGTTCACCTGGTCGTCGCCGTGGTAATCCAGCGAATGCACCAGCGCGCGAGCGCCTGCCACCGTGGTGGAGTAGGTGACGCGCCGCTGCAAAGCCTCGCGTCGGATCGAGAACGAGTCGGCGATCGCCTGCTTGCCCTCGGTCGTGTTGACGATATAGACGATTTCGCCGTTCTTGATCAGGTCGACGATATGCGGGCGACCCTCGATGCACCTTGTTGATGCGCTCGCAGGCTACGCCGTGCTTGTCGAGATAGGCGGCCGTGCCTTCGGTAGCGACCAGGCTGAAGCCGCGCTCCAACACTTCGCGCGCGACCGGCAGCAGGCGATCCTTGTCGGCATCGCGCACCGACACGAACACCTTGCCCTTCGGCGGCGTCTTGATGCCGGCGGCATCGTGACCGCGTGCGAACGCGGCACCGAAGCTGCGACCCACGCCCATCACTTCGCCGGTGGAACGCATCTCGGGACCGAGGATCGGATCGACGTTCTGGAACTTCAGGAACGGGAAGATCGCTTCCTTGACCGAGTAGTAGGCCGGGATGACTTCGCGCGTGGTGCCCTGTGCCACCAGCGACTTGTCCGAGCCATGGCGCGCGCCGCGATCTTGGCCAGCGGCACGCCGGTGGCCTTGGAGACGAACGGCACGGTGCGCGAGGCGCGCGGATTCACTTCCAGGATGAACACGGTATCGCCCTGAATCGCGAACTGCGTATTCATCAGGCCGATGACCTTCAGCTCCTTCGCCATCGCCGCGACCTGGCGGCGCATCTCGTCCTGCACCTCGGCCGACAGCGAATACGGCGGCAGCGAGCAGGAGGAGTCGCCGGAATGCACGCCGGCCTCTTCGATATGCTCCATGATGCCGCCGATCAGCACGTTGCCTTCGGCATCGGCAATGATGTCGACGTCGACCTCGACGGCATGGTCGAGGAAGCGGTCCAGCAGCACCGGCGAATCGTTGGAAACCTGCACTGCCTCGCGGATATAGCGCGACAGGTCGGCATCGTCGTAGACCACTTCCATGGCGCGCCCGCCCAGCACGTAGCTCGGGCGCACGACCAGCGGATAGCCGATCTCGCGAGCCAGCACCAGCGCTTCGTCCGCAGTGCGCGCGGTGCGATTCGGCGGCTGGATCAGGCCCAGCTTGACGATCATCTGCTGGAACCGCTCGCGGTCCTCGGCCAGGTCGATCGAATCAGGCGAGGTACCGATCACCGGAACACCGGCAGCTTCCAGCGCACGCGCCAGCTTCAGCGGCGTCTGGCCGCCGTACTGCACGATCACGCCCTTCGGCTTCTCCAGGTCGACGATTTCCAGCACGTCTTCCAGGGTCAGCGACTCGAAGTACAGGCGGTCTGAGGTGTCGTAGTCGGTGGAAACCGTCTCCGGGTTGCAGTTGACCATGATGGTCTCGAACCCGTCCTCGCGCAGCGCCAGCACGGCATGCACGCAGCAGTAATCGAATTCGATGCCCTGGCCGATACGGTTGGGGCCGCCACCGAGCACCATGATCTTGTCGCGGTTCGTCGGCGCGGCTTCGCACTCTTCCTCATAGGTCGAGTACATGTACGCGGTCGTGGTCGCGAACTCGGCGGCGCAGGAGTCGACGCGCTTGTACACCGGGCGCACGCCGAGCGTATGGCGCAGGTGACGCACGGCAGCTTCGTCGGTACTGGTCAGCTCGGCCACGCGTGCGTCGGAGAAGCCCATGCGCTTCAGTTCACGCATGCGCGGTGCGTCGAGCGCGGTGAGACCCTGCGTCTTCACCTCGCCCTCGGTCAGCACGATGTCTTCGAAGGCAGCGAGGAACCAGGGGTCGACGCGGCTGAGGTTGTACACCTCTTCCAGCGACAGTCCCGCACGGAACGCATCGGCGAGATGGAACACACGATCCGGGCGCGGCTCGCGCAGCTCGCGCTTGAGCACGGCCAGGCCATCTTCCGTGGTGAGGTCCAGGCCGGTCGGATTGAGACCGGTCTTGCCGATTTCCAGGCCGCGCAGCGCTTTCTGCAACGACTCGTGGAAGGTGCGGCCCATCGCCATCACTTCGCCCACCGACTTCATCTGGGTGGTGAGGCGGGCGTCGGCCGACGGGAACTTCTCGAACGCAAAGCGCGGGATCTTGGTGACCACGTAGTCGATGGTCGGCTCGAACGAGGCCGGCGTGAGGCCGCCGGTGATGTCGTTCTTGAGCTCGTCCAGCGTGTAGCCCACGGCCAGCTTGGCGGCGATCTTGGCGATCGGGAAACCGGTCGCCTTGGAGGCCAGCGCCGACGAACGCGACACACGCGGGTTCATCTCGATGACCACCACGCGGCCGTTCTCGGCATTGATGCCGAACTGCACGTTGGAGCCACCGGTGTCCACGCCGATCTTGCGCAGCACCGCGATCGAGGCATCACGCAGGCGCTGGTATTCCTTGTCGGTGAGCGTCTGCGCCGGCGCGACCGTGATCGAGTCGCCGGTGTGCACGCCCATCGGATCGAGGTTCTCGATCGAGCACACGATGATGCAGTTGTCCGCCTTGTCGCGGACCACTTCCATCTCGAATTCCTTCCAGCCGAGCACGGATTCCTCGACCAGCACTTCGTCCCACCGGCGAGAGTTCCAGACCGCGCTTGACGATCTCCTCGAACTCTTCGCGGTTGTACGCAATGCCGCCACCGGAACCGCCCAGCGTGAAGCTGGGACGGATGATGGTCGGATAACCGACCTTGACCTGGGCTTCCAGCGCCTGCTCGAACGTGCGCACCACCTCGGCCTTCGGGCATTCCAGGCCGATCTCGGCCATGGCCACGCGGAACAGTTCGCGATCCTCGGCCATGCGGATGGCTTCACGCGAAGCGCCGATCAACTCGACGTTGTACTTCTCGAGCACGCCGTGGTCGGCAAGATCCAGCGCACAGTTGAGGCCGGTCTGGCCGCCCATGGTCGGCAGCACCGCGTCCGGGCGCTCCTTGGCGATGATGCGCTCCACCGTCTGCCAGTTGATCGGCTCGATGTAGACGGCATCGGCCGTCTCCGGATCGGTCATGATGGTGGCGGGGTTGGAGTTCACCAGGATGACGCGGTAGCCCTCTTCCTTCAGCGCCTTGCATGCCTGCGCGCCGGAGTAGTCGAACTCGCACGCCTGGCCGATGACGATCGGGCCTGCGCCGATGATGAGGATGCTCTTGATATCGGTGCGCTTAGCCATTAGCGGGCCTCCTTCATCAGTGCGGCAGACATCATCTTTGCAAACCGATCAAAGAGGTAGCGCACGTCGTGCGGACCTGGGCTGGCTTCGGGATGACCCTGGAAGCAGAACGCGGGACGATCGGTGAACGCGAAGCCCTGCAACGAACCGTCGAACAGCGAGACATGAGTCACGCGCACGTTCGCTGGCAGCGTGGCCGGATCGACCGCGAAGCCGTGGTTCTGCGAGGTGATCAGCACGCGACTATCGTCGATGTCCTTCACCGGATGGTTCGCGCCGTGGTGGCCGAACTTCATCTTCAGCGTCTTGGCGCCAACGGCAAGGCCCATGATCTGATGGCCCAGGCAGATGCCGAACAGCGGGATCTTCGCGTCGAGGAACTCGCGCGTCGCCTCAACCGCGTAGTCGCAGGCTGCCGGATCGCCAGGGCCATTGGACAGGAAGACACCATCGGGCTTCATCGCCAACACCTCGGCCGCCGGCGTCTGTGCAGGCACGACCGTGATGTCGCAACCCTGCTCGGCCAGCAGGCGCAGGATGTTGTGCTTAACGCCGAAGTCGTAAGCCACGACCTTGAAGCGTTTGGACGGCTGATTGAATGCCTTGTTGTCGAGGTCGTAAACGCCTTCGTTCCACGTATACGACTCGCCGACGCTGACAACCTTGGCTAGATCCATGCCGTTGAGGCCCGGGAACGCGCGCGCCTTGGCCAGTGCGGCGTCCACATCGACCTGCTCGCCGGCAACGATGCAGCCGGAGAGCGCACCCTTGTCGCGCAGGATGCGGGTGAGACGGCGCGTGTCGATACCGGCAATGGCGACGATGCCATGGCGTTGCAGGTAATCAGGCAGGCTTTCGCTGCTGCGCCAGTTGCTGTGTCGACGCGGAACGTCGCGCACGATCAGGCCAGCGGCATGCACCGTATGGGACTCGGCATCTTCGAGGTTGACGCCAGTGTTGCCGATATGGGGATACGTGAGGGTGACGATCTGTTTGGCGTACGAGGGATCGGTGAGGATCTCCTGGTAGCCGGTCATGGCGGTGTTGAAAACCACCTCGCCAACGGTCTCACCAGTCGCGCCCACGGCGTAGCCGTGAAACACGCTGCCGTCTTCGAGGGCAAGCAGAGCGGGGATAGGCATGGGAATTCCGCCTTTTAGGTGCAGCAAAGTCCGCAAGCCGCACTTTGCAGGCTTGTGGACCTTGATCAAGGAAAGTCGTAGGGCGGGTTGAAATGATAGGTGCAAGGGCCGTTTCTGTCCACCAAAAACAGCTGAACAAAGTGCCCCGACGAGGCCTATCAACGCTTGATCCGGGCGCTAAACTAGCGCCGCCAAGCCAAAGACCGATCTCGATGAATTCAGCCGTGCTGCTCGATCCCGCCCGCCTTGACCGACCAGACACGGATATTCGGCTGGAGCCGTTCCCGTTCCTGATCGCCCACGGACAGCTGCCGGACGAGGCACGTGGCGACCTGGAGCGCGATTTTCCGCGCTACACGAGTGCCGGCTTCTTCCCTTACGATTCCAGCGATTGCGGCCCTTCAGTCAATGCCCTGGTGCAGCGCCTGAGCTCGGGCGACATTGCCAGCGCCGTCGGCCAGCGACTGGGCATCCCGAACCTCGGCCAGTTTCCCACCCTGGTCACGCTGTGCCGGTCGCTCAACAAGCGCCACGGCACCATCCACACGGACAGCATGTCCAAGGTGGCGACGGCCTTGCTCTATCTCAACCCCATGTGGCCGGACACCAGTGATGGCTGCCTGCGTTTTCTCGGCAGCATCGACAACATTGACAGCGTGCTCGCGCCCGAGCTGAAGCCGCTTTACGGTGAGTTCGCCGTGTTCAAGCGTTGCGACAACTCGTTCCATGGTCATCTTCCCTACGAAGGCGAGCGCCGGGTGATCCAGGTGGCCTGGCTCACCAGCGAAGAGGAAAAGCGGCGCAAGACCAAGCGAGGCAAATTCGCACGCACCTTCAAGAAGATCTTTGGCTCTCTCGACCGCAAGCTGGGCGCCGGTCGCGACCGCAACGCTTCGCATCGCGACTGAAGCAAGCCAGATGAGCGCGTCTAGCGAGCCTCACACGACAGCATGGCGAGGCCAAATCAGAGCTTGCTGCTGAAATACCAGGCGACGTAGACGGCGAAAACGCCATAGAGGCCCGCCACTGGCAGTAGCCAGCGTGCGTCCACGCGCCCCTTGCGGAACAGCCACCACAGGTACACCACGGCGATACCGGTCAGTAGGCCGGCGACCATCAATGGCGCGTCGAACAACCATGGCGTGGCGAACAACGCCAACGCGCTCGGAATCGTAGCCTGGATCATCATGGCGCCGGAGATATTTGCCAAGGCGAGCCGCTCCTTGCCCTGGCGCACCCAGATCAGCGCATTCATGGTTTCCGGCAATTCGGTAGCTACCGGACTCAACACCAGTGCGACCAAGTGCGGCGATAGCTGCAGGACGATGCCGATGGTCTCGATCTGCTTCACGAAGGTATGCGAGGCAAATGCGATGACCAGCAGCGCCAAGGTGGCTTGCAAGATGACCCACGAGAAGGCCGGATCGGCAGCCTTGGGGCGCAACTTCAGCGGCTCGAGTTCCTCCTCTTCTGGCGCCGTGCTGTCGTCCTTGAGCTCACGCCACACATATACAGCGTAGGCGGCGAGGAACAGCACGCCCAACCAGGGCTTGAACGCAAAGGCGACCAGGCCCAGCCCGCACTTGACCACGAAGATCGCAAGGAACCAGGACTGGTCACGCGCCAGGCGACCGTGCTCGACCCGGACCAAGGCGTCGGCGCGCTGAAGCTTGCGGCGGTTCATCCATAAGGCCACGCCCACGACGGCATAGGCGATCGTGGCGAGCACGAGTGGCCCACCCAGCGCAGCGCCCACGCCGATGTCTTTCTGCTCTGGGGTCTTGCCGAGGATTACCGCAACAAAGGTGACCGCGCTTTCGGGCAAGGCCGTGCCGAACGCAGCGAGGACCGTGCCGGTGGCGGTGGCGCCGAGGCTGAGCTTGCGCCCAAGCCATTCCACGCCATTGACGAAGAATTCGCAGGCGACATAGATCGCACCGGCCGAAAGCAGGAATAACAACGCTGTAAGCATGCTCAATCCATGGCCGGGCGAGCGGAAAACCATTGGCGCAACGACGCGAGCTCGCCCGGCAGGGTGAGCGCGTCGTGGCCAAAGGTCTCGCCGGGCTACCGATCCCTGACGGTGATCGGTGGGCCATCCACGCCATGAAGCCGGGGCTTCAAGTCTGTTGACGCGGATTCCTCTGAAATCGCAGGCCCAAATGGCCTGCGGGGGGTGAGGATGGCTACTCCCCAATGACAACGGGTGGGATGTTACTGGCGACCACGCAGGCAGACAAGTAAGACACCGGTCCCCGTGCCGTCATCCCAGCGGCTTTTGACCGCCGAAGGGCTGCTCAAGCTGGCAAGACGACAAAGGCGTGACTGCGTAATCGCTAACGTGCGGCGCGTGCACTGAGCATCGCGTCGAGGTCGTAGGACCCGGCGGCGCGCCCACTGAGCCAGTGCGCCGCTTCCAATGCACCGCGCGCAAAGATGGAGCGATCCGTGGCGCGATGCGCCAGCTCCACGCGTTCACCCTGCCCCATCAGCAAGGCAACGTGCTCGCCGACGATATCGCCACCACGGACGACCGCAAAACCGATCGTGCCGTGTTCGCGCGGACCCGTGCGACCTTCGCGCGCATAGACGGCGCTCTCGGCGAGTGTCGTTTCACGGGCAGCGGCGGCCGCTTCACCTAACGCGAGCGCCGTACCAGAGGGGGCATCCTCCTTGCGATTGTGATGTGCCTCGATGATGTCGAGGTCCCAATCGGGCAGCGCCGCAGCGGCCTCTCGCAGCAAGCGTGTCAGCACCGCGACACCGAGGCTGAAATTGGCGGCACGTAACAGCGCAATGCGTTGCGCCGATGACGCCAGTCGCTGGTTGAAGGTCAGATCGACACCGGTCGTGCCGGTAACCAAGGCCACACCATGCGACTCGCAATAGGTCAACGCCTCCGCCAGTCCCGCGGGTCCACTGAAGTCGATCACCACATCGAGCGCGCCGGCGCCCGGCCAACCATGCGAGAAGCGCAAGCTGTCGTCACCCACATAGACCGGCTGGCCCAGATGAGATGAGCCCGGTGACGAGATGGCCGCGACCAGGACGAAGCGCACGTCGCCCCTGATCAAGCCGAGCAAGGACTGCCCCATGCGGCCAGTGGCGCCATTGATGGCGAGTCGAACGGGACGGATCATGCGTGGACTCCTTCCGGGCGCAGCAACAAAGACGGAAGCCGCGATGCTAACGGCAGCCAGGAACGGCGTACACCGGCAATGTGCAATGGAGGCGCCCTTCCCGACCGGGAAAGGCGCCTCCATTTACGACGTGACGCGCGACCAGAACTGCTTGACGCCGTCGACCCAGGACTTCGCACGCGGCGTGTGCTGATGAGCATCGCCATCGGAGAACGTGGCTTCGAGCTGCTCGAGCAGTTCGCGCTGCTCCTTGGTCAAGCGCACCGGCGTCTCCACCACGACACGGCAGATCAGGTCGCCGGTACGACTGCTGCGCACCGACTTCACGCCGCGCCCGCGCAAGCGGAACAGCTGACCCGTCTGGGTTTCCGGCGGAATGGTGATGGGCACCTCGCCTTCCAGCGTGGGCACCTGCAGCTCGGCGCCCAGGGCAGCCTGCGAGAAACGGATCGGCAGCTCGCAATGCAGGTCGTTGCCGTCACGCTGGAAGATCGCATGCTCGCGCACGCGCACTTCCACATACAGGTCGCCCGCTTCGCTTCCGGCGGGACCGGCTTCGCCCTGTCCCGCCAGCCGGATGCGGTCGCCATTGTCCACGCCCGCGGGGATGTTCACCGACAAGGCGCGTGTTTCTTCCAGGCGGCCCTCGCCGTCGCATTCCTTGCAGGGCTTCTCGATAGCCTGGCCACTGCCACCGCAATGCGGGCAGGCCTGCTGGATCGAGAAGATGCCGTTCTGCATGCGCACGCGGCCATGACCCTGGCAGGTGCGGCACTGCACGGTCTTGCCGTCCGCCGAGCCCGAGCCGTTGCAATGGTGGCAATTGACCTGAGTCGGAATCTCGAACTTGCGCTCGACGCCAAACACGGCTTCCTCGAGATCAAGCTCCATGATGTAGCGAAGGTCCGAGCCACGGCGCGCGCGACCGCGGCCGCCGCCCATGCCGAAGATGTCGCCAAAAATATCGCCGAAGATGTCGCCCATGTCGCCGAAGCCGGCACCACCGCGACCACCGCCCATGCCGTGCTCGAAGGCGGCATGGCCGTGCTGGTCGTACATCGCGCGCTTCTGCGGATCGGACAGGATTTCGTAGGCCTCTTTGGCCTCTTTGAATTTTTCCTGCGCGTGCGGATCGTCCGGGCAACGGTCCGGGTGGTACTTCATCGCCAGCCGGCGGAAGGACTTCTTCAGCTCGACTTCGGTGACCGACCGTTCGACGCTCAGGATTTCGTAGTAATCACGCTTGCTCATTGTTGCATCCGACATGGACCGCTCTCTCACATGAATCGCGCGATCCATGTCTCCTCAGCAAACAGCCCGCGCCGGGGCAAGAGCCAGGCGCGGGCTGCGTTAGATCGGCAGCGCCGACCGGGACATCTTACTTCTTGTCGTCCTTGACTTCAGTGAACTCGGCATCGACCACATCGTCCTGATGGCCGCCGGTCGAGCCCTGCGGGCCGGTCTGGTGCGCGCCAGCGTCCGCCTGGCCGCCGCCCTGAGCCGCGGCGTACAGCGCCTGGGCCACCTGCTCGAGCTTCTCGATCTTGGCATCGATAGCGCCCTTGTCGTCGCTGTCCTTGACCTTCTCCAGGTCAGACAGCGCGCCTTCGATGCTGCTGAGCTGATCGGCCGGCACCTTGCCGCCGTGCTCCTTCAGCGCGCTGCGGGTGGCGTGCACCAGCTGGTCGGCCTTGTTGCGGGTGCTGACCAGCTCGTGGAACTTCTTGTCCTCTTCCTTGTTCGCTTCGGCGTCGGCGCACCATGCGGTTGATCTCGTCCTCGGACAGGCCCGAGCCTGCCTTGATCTCGATCTTCTGCTCCTTGCCGGTCTTCTTGTCCTTGGCCGACACGTGCAGGATGCCGTTGGCGTCGATGTCGAAGGTGACCTCGATCTGCGGCATGCCACGCGGTGCCGCGTCAATGCCCTGCAGGTCAAACTTGCCCAGCGACTTGTTGGCGCTGGCGCGCTCGCGCTCGCCCTGCAGCACGTGCACGGTCACCGCGGTCTGGTTGTCGTCGGCGGTGGAGAACACCTGCGAGGCCTTGGTCGGCACGGTGGTGTTCTTCTCGATCAGCTTGGTCATCACGCCACCCATCGTCTCGATACCGAGCGACAGCGGGGTCACGTCCAGCAGCAGCACGTCCTTGACGGTGCCGCCCAGCACGCCGCCCTGGATCGCCGCGCCCACGGCAACGGCCTCGTCCGGGTTCACGTCCTTGCGCGGCTCCTTGCCGAAGAAGTCCTTCACCGACTCCTGCACCTTGGGCATGCGGGTCTGGCCACCGACGAGGATCACTTCGTTGATGTCGGACACGCGCAGGCCGGCGTCATTCAACGCGGTGCGGCACGGATCGATGGTGCGCTTGACCAGGTCTTCCACCAGCGCTTCGAGCTTGGCGCGGGTCAGCTTGATGTTGAGGTGCTTCGGACCAGAGGCATCGGCCGTGATGTACGGCAGGTTCACTTCGGTCTGGTGGCTGGACGAGAGCTCGATCTTCGCGCGCTCGGCGGCGTCCTTCAGGCGCTGCAGGGCCAGCGGATCCTTGCGCAGGTCGATGCCCTGGTCCTTCTTGAACTCCTCGACCAGGTAGTCGATGACGCGCATGTCGAAGTCTTCGCCACCGAGGAAGGTGTCGCCGTTGGTGGCCAGCACTTCGAACTGCTTCTCGCCGTCGACTTCGGCGATCTCGATGATCGACACGTCGAAGGTGCCGCCGCCAAGGTCGTACACCGCGATCTTGCGGTCGCCGCCCTTCTTGTCCAGGCCATAGGCCAGGGCAGCCGCGGTCGGCTCGTTGATGATGCGCTTGACGTCCAGGCCCGCGATGCGGCCGGCGTCCTTGGTCGCCTGGCGCTGGCTGTCGTTGAAGTAGGCCGGCACCGTGATCACGGCTTCGGTGACCGGCTCGCCGAGATAGTCTTCGGCGGTCTTCTTCATCTTCATCAGCACCTTGGCCGAGATCTCCTGCGGCGCCATCTTCTTGCCGTCGGCGGTCTGCACCCAGGCATCGCCGTTGTCGTGGGCGACGATGCCGTACGGCACGATGTGCAGGTCTTTCTGCACTTCGGCGTCGGTGAACTTGCGGCCGATCAGGCGCTTCACCGCGTAGAAGGTGTTCTTCGGATTGGTCACGCTCTGGCGCTTGGCCGGCGCGCCGACCAGGACTTCGTTGTCCTTGGTGAAGGCGACGATCGACGGCGTGGTGCGATCGCCCTCCGAGTTCTCGATGACCTTGGCCGTGGTGCCTTCCATCACCGCGACGCACGAGTTGGTCGTGCCCAGATCGATACCGATGATTTTGCCCATGTTGTCTACTCCCGAATGCTTTATAGCGACCCCTCGGCCGCAACTGGTTTCCAGATGGGGCCCGACGCCTGGCATCTCAATGCCGGCAAGACCTCCGATGCTACCGCCTAAGCCCGAAGGGGGACGCGGTTCAGGCGTCCTCGCCCCCCGGCAAGGCCTCAATCCTTCGCGACCGCTACCAGCGCCGGGCGCAGCAGTCGATCGTTCAACACATAGCCCTTCTGCAGCACGTTGACCACGGTGTTGGGAGCAGCGCCCGGGGCATCGACGATGCTGACGGCGTGATGCTTCTCCGGATCCAGCGGCTGGCCCAGCGGATCGACCTGGACCAAGCCATTGTTCTCGGCAATCTTCAGCAGCGACTTGAGCGTGAGCGAGATACCCTCACGCACCGTGGTGACGTCACCGCCCTCTACTTCCAGGCCACGCTCGAGACCGTCGTATACCGGCAGCAGCTCGTTCAACAGCTTTTCGTTGGCAAAGCGGCGGGCTTGCTCCACATCGCGCTGCAGGCGGCGGCGCTGGTTCTCGATCTCGGCCTTTTCGCGCAGCACGGTGTCGCGCAGCTCACTGTTGTTAGCCTCGAGCTCGGCGACGCGCGCCTTGAGTGCGTCCAGTTCGGCATGGGGCGACTCGCCCTGTGCCTCGTTCGGTGCCTGTGGATCGTTGCTCTGCATGAATGACTCCAAGCCTTATCCGTGGCCGGCGCCCCCAGGGCACCAGCCGTCAACATTGCTGCGGGTAAATCCCGCCTCCCGGGCGCGTTATAGGGTCGTGGCGGCGCGATTCAAGGCGTCGCTGAGCAAACCAGCCGTCGCTTGTACCACCGGGATCACCCGTTCGTAGGCCATCCGGGTCGGACCAATGACACCCACGGCCCCCAGCACGCGCCCCTGCGCGCCATAGCTGGCGGTCACCACGCTGCAGCCATCCAGCGCGGCAAAACCTGATTCCTCACCGATAAAAAGCCGCACGCCAGGGGCCTTGGCGCAGACCTCCATCAGCTGGAGCAGCTCGTTCTTCTTCTGGAACGCCTCAAATAACTCGCGCAGGCGCTCCAGGTTGGCCAGCTCGGAATAACCCATGAGGTTGGTCTGGCCGCTGACCAGGACGTCGTCGCTCTCGGTCTGCGGCGCAAACGAAGCCGCCGCAAGCTCCACGGCACTGGACAGCAGCTGGTTGAGCTCCCCGCTCGTCTCACGCAGTTCGCGCAGCAAATGGGCCCGGATATCGTCCAGGCGCAGACCGGCGTACTGGCTGTTGAGGTAGTTGGCAGCCTGCTCCAGTTCGCGGCCGTCGAGGGGCTTCGCCAGCTGAACGATGCGGTTCTGCACCTGGTTGTCCGAAAACACCAGGATCACCAGCACGCGACTATCCGGCAGCGGCACGAAGTCGATGTGACGCAGCGGAAAATCAACCTGCCGCGGCACCGTGACCACACCTGCAAAGTGAGTCATCGCCGATAGAAGGGAGGACACGTTGCCCAGCAGATCGCGCGTAGTGGTGGGTCCCGGGGGCAACTCGCGGCGCAGGCGGGCCATCTCGTCCTGCGGCAGCGGATGCAACTCGATGAGGCTGTCCACGAACAGGCGCAGGCCGCGTGGCGTGGGCACGCGCCCCGCCGACGTATGTGGCGAGGCGACCAGGCCGGCCTCTTCCAGATCGGCCATGATGTTGCGGATGGTGGCCGGGCTCACGTCCAAGCCGGATGAGCGCGACAGTGTGCGCGAGCCCACCGGCTCGCCGTCGGCCAGATACTGGGCGATCAATGTGCGCAGCAAGCGTCGCGCGCGGGCATCGAGTTCGTGGCCAAAGGAAGGAGTCATGCTGTAGCAGCCCGTGAGATACAGAACAAATAAGGTCTCTCGCGCCCGCGTGCAAGCCCGGACACGGTTAACCGCCCCAGCCAACCGCTACAATCCACCGACTTCACCATACCCTCGCCCATGCTTACTTCGCTCTACGTCCGCCATTTTGCCGTCGTTGAAGAAGCCGAGATCGCCTTCGGCCCGGGCCTTACCGTCGTCAGTGGCGAGACGGGTGCAGGTAAATCCCTGCTGGTCGACGCCTTGATGTTGCTGGCTGGCGCGCGCGCCGACAGCGGCATGGTGCGTGCCGGCAGCGATCGGGCCGAACTCACCGCCGAGTTCAGCCTGGACGACCTGCCCGAAGCCCGCGATTGGCTGAAGCGCGAAGAACTGGACGAGGACGATACCTGCCAGCTCCGCCGCGTCATCCGTGCGGAAGGCAGCTCACGCGCCTGGATCAACGGCCGTCCCGCCAATGCCAGCCAGCTGGGCGAGCTGGCCACCCTGCTGGTGGAGATCCACGGTCAGCACGAGCATCAGGCCCTGTTGTCGCGCGCCCATCAGCTGGAGCTGCTTGACGCCTATGCCGGCAACGAAACGCAGGTAAGCCAGATTCGCGAGCTGGCCCAGCAATGGCGCGACCTGGGCGTACGTATCCGCAAACTCAGCGGTGGCGATGATCGCGAACAGCGCATCGAACTCTTGAGTCATGAATTGGGTGAGCTCGAGAAATGGGCGTTGCCCGCCGCTGAACTGACCGCACTGGAAGCCAGCCATAAACGGCTGGCCAATGCCGGCCGCCTTGCCGAAGGCGCCAGCGGCGTGGTCGAGCTGCTGGATGGCGATAGCGAATTTGCGTTGCGTCGGGCGCTGAGCCGGGCCCATATGGAACTGGGCAAGCTGGCGGCCCTGGACGACAAACTGGCGCCGATGCTCGAGCTGCTGGACAACGCCTCGATCCAGTTAACTGAAGCTGCCGACGGGCTGGGTCGTTACGCGCAGGATGTCGACCTCGACCCCGAGCGCTACGCCGATGTCGACACCCATCTCACCAAGCTGCATGAACTTTCCCGGCGTCATCGTGTGCCGGCGGTCGAATTGCACGACAAGGCTTCGTCGCTGCGCGCCGAACTCACGGAGCTGGAAGGTGCCGGCGATGCGCTCGAACAGCTCGCCGCCCAGCGCCAGCAGCTGCAGCAGAACTACGACGCCACC
This sequence comes from uncultured Gammaproteobacteria bacterium, assembly GCA_963765335.1. Taxonomy (GTDB): domain Bacteria; phylum Pseudomonadota; class Gammaproteobacteria; order Xanthomonadales; family Rhodanobacteraceae; genus Dyella. The sequence goes on from CAVXWA010000030.1 coordinate 17,521, forward strand.
GCGTCCAAGCTCAGCGCATCGCGCCGCGATGCCGCCACGCGGCTAGGCAGCGAAGTGAGCGTACTGATGGCCGAACTCGGCATGAGCGGCGGCCGCCTCGTCGTCGAGCTGGAAGCATCAACCGATCATGAGCCCGATGCCCAGGGCCGCGAACGCTGCGAGCTGCTGGTCAGCGCAAACCCCGGTCAGCCGCCTCGCCCACTGCGCAAGGTCGCGTCGGGCGGCGAACTGGCGCGCATCAGCCTGGCCATCGAGGTGGCCACGCTGGGCAAGGACACGGTCGGCACCATGGTGTTCGACGAGGTCGATACCGGCATTGGCGGCGCCGTAGCCGAAGTCGTCGGCCAGAAGCTGCGCGCCCTGGGCGGGCAGCGCCAGGTACTGTGCGTCACCCACTTGCCGCAGGTCGCCGCGCAGGGCCATGCACATCTGCGCGTCAGCAAGGCCAGCGACGGCGAGTCCACCCGCACGCAAATCGAGAAGCTGGATGCCGGCGGACGCCGCGACGAGCTGGCACGCATGCTGGGCGGCGTCGAGATCACCCGCGAAACACGCGCCCACGCCAAGCAGATGCTGGATCGCGCGCAGGCCTGAGCTCTGGCTCCCTCTCCCGCCGCGCCTGGAGCGTGTTTGGTGTAGGAGCGCACCCAGTGCGCGATCGGCGCTGGCCCTTGTCCCCATCGCTGCCGCCAGCAAGCCATCTACGGGATACGTTGGCGATGGCTGTGCGAACTGAGGCGTAGCCCGTCGCGCACTGGGTGCGCTCCTACACGGGATGGCTGGCTTTTTGGGACGAGCGGGAAGTCGCCTGACTGAGATTCAGGCCCAGTGGGGAGAGGAAGAAATCAGGTCCGGCGCGGCAATAGCCCTCGTTCGTTCGCCATGCGGTAGAGATCCAGTTCCGAACCCGCTCCCAGCTTGCCCATGAGGCTGGCGCGGTGGATGTAGACCGTCTTCTGGCCAATGCCAAGTTCGCCGGCCACCTGCTTGGGCGCACGGCCGGCCGCCAGCAGCAGGAACACCTCGCGTTCGCGTGCGGTCAGGCGGTGAATCGGATCCAGCCCTTCGCTTGGTCGCTCGGCGCGACGGCGACGCAGATCGGAGCTGAGGAAGCATTCGCCCTGCATCACGGCGCGCAGGCCGGCCACCAATTCCTCCGGCGCCACGCCCTTGGTCACGTAACCACTCGCGCCGCGACGCAGCGCCTCTGATACGTAAGGCTCACCGTCATGCATGCTCAGCACCACGATGCGCGTGTCCACCGCGACGCTGCGCAGATGCTCGATCAGCGGCAGCCCACTGCCGTCGGGCAGTGAGAGATCGAGCGCCACGAGATCTGGCCGCCGCAAGCCAACCGCTTCCACCGCATCATCGGCGCAACGGCACTCCGCCACCACCTCAAGATCCGGTTCCAGTTCGATCAGCCGCTTGAACCCCTCGCGGACGATGGCGTGGTCATCGACCAAAACAATGCTGTACATGGCCGCATGTATAGCAGTCCCGGTGATGGGCGCCTATACCCCCACGGCGTGTGCCCTCGTGCCCGCCATGTAACATCCCGCGCATGCCATCGAAATCGTCCTCACTTCCCGGTTCCGCCCTGATGCTTGGGCTCGGCTATTTCCTGCTGTGGCTACTGCTATGGCCGACCGAACAGCCCTACTGGATGCTGCCGTACGGTCTTCGCTTCGGCGCGCTGTTGTTGGCGCCCATGCGTATGTGGCCCTGGCTGCTGGGTGCGGAGTTCGCGGCGACCGGGTTGATTGGCATGGCCCATGGCCTGCCCTTGGGTTGGCTGGGCTTCTTTTTGGGCGAGTTTCCCGAACCCATCGTGGTGACGATCTGCCTGTGGTTGATGCGGCGAGCCAATCTCCATGCCAGCCTGCGTGACCCGGAAGACGTTGCCCGCCTGCTGCTCTCGGCGGCCTTTACCGTAGCCGCCACCACAGCCACCGACGCCGTTCTGCTCGCCCTCGTTCACGCCAGTCCGACCTCGGACCTGCTGGTCCAGGCAATGGGCCAGGATCTGCTGGGCAACTATGTGGGCGTGCTGCTGGTCGTCCCCTTGCTGGTCATGCTGCTGCGGGCACGACTGCGCAAGCGCGCCTTGGGCAGCCTGTTGATGGACGGCCTGCTGGTGATGCTGCCGTCGTTGGCGATCCTGATGGTGCTGTCCTCGCATGGCGCGCCGCAGCCCCAATTCGCCCGGGTGCTGTCGCTGGCCCCGGTGTTGTTCTTCGCCTTCCGGCACGGCTGGCGCGGCGCCAGCCTGGCCATGTTGATTTCCAGCCTCGGCATGACCGTGGTCGACCACATATCGGGCCACGGTGCCCCTGGCGCCGCCGGCGAGCTGTTCCTGGCCGTGGCCGGCACCGGCGCCCTGATGCTTGGCTCGGCCACCGACGCGCTGCGGCGCAGCAGTGAGCGTGTCGCCGAACAGAACGTCTATCTCGCGGCGGTCAATCGACGCCTGGACCACCTCGCACGCCAGCTACGCGACGCCGCACGCGGCAACCTGCAGGCCGAGGAAAACCAGCGCCGCCACATGGCCGCCGAGCTGCATGACGAGCTGGGGCAAAACCTCACTGCCATCCAGACCCACGTCAAGCTGGCGCAATCACGCCTGGCGCAGGCCGGCATGGACGATATCGGCATCTCGATCAACGCCATCCTGGGTCATATGCGACGCGCCCTGCACCGCCTGCTGGACGACCTGCGCCCCGCCGTGCTGGATGAGTTCGGCCTGCTGCGTGCCTTGGATGAAGGGCCGATCCGCGATCTGCTCAACGCCGCGGGCGTCGCCTATCACACCGAATTGCATGGCGATCCGCGCCTGCTCGACGACGACACCCGCACCGTGATCTATCGCCTCGTGCAGGAGAGCGCCACCAACGCCGTCAAGCACGCCCAGGCGGACATGTTCCAGTTGCGCCTTCGTATCGGCGAGCGACAAGGTGTCGCGATGGCCCTGCTCGACATCAGGGATAACGGCGTTGGCCTGCCAGCGCGCATGCCGCGTGGTGGCAGGGGCATGCAGGGCATGCGCGACCGGGTGACCTCATTGGGCGGCCTGTTCCGCGTGCGCCCCGAATCGCAGGGGGTGCACCTGCGCATTTTGTTGCGTAGCAGCACAAGTATTGCTGATTTGTCACGGGCTTAGAGCACAGGCATAGGAAATTTTCTGATACCCGCTTCGTGAAGGGTTCGTTAGTCTCGGTTCATCGATGTGGGGGAGCCACCATCGCAAGATGGTGAGCCATGTCAACCGTGGGGACGGTGGGCATGAAGGACGGCAGGATGCCGTCCCGCCGGAATCGGTGGCATATCCAGGTTGAGCGAGCAACTCGCCTTCATATGGAGCCATCCGGTAACGGATCAGCCGCTGGGTGGACAGGAGTCCTCCCGCGGCTTTTTTTATGGGCGAACGCCTACCCGCTCCGCCAAAGAAAAAGGCCGGCAACGCGCCCGCTGCCGACCCTCTATGCGATGCCTTGATGGGGCCTTACTTGGTCCGGTGCTTCGGACGCACGTAGAGCACCAGGCTGTGATCCTCGATGACGTAACCGTGGCGTGCCGCAATTTCGTGCTGTAGCCGCTCGATCTCCTCGCTCACGAACTCAATCACTTTTCCGCTGTCCACATCGATCATGTGGTCATGATGTTTGCCGCGATCCAGTTCGTAGACGGCCTGGCCACCCTCGAAGTTGTGCTTGACGACGATGCCGGCTGCCTCGAACTGGGTCAGCACGCGGTACACCGTGGCCAGGCCAATGTCTTCCTGGTGGGACAGCAGGCGTTTGTAGATGTCTTCGGCGGTGAGGTGGTGAGCCTCCTCGTCTTCGAAGATCTGCAGGATGCGCATGCGGGGGTGCGTTACCTTGAGCCCGGCTTTGCGCAGTTCTTTGGTTTCCTGTTCCATAGCAAGCTCCACGCACACGGCGCTACGAGGCCGTTAGTGTATCATCCGACACCTTTACGATCCGGACGCAACACGCATGCAAAAGCTGATTCGCACGCTGGGTTTTGCCATGCTGGCACTATCTCTGGCCAGCTGCCGTCTTATCTATACCCCAGACGTGTACCAGGGCAACCTGCTCGACAAGAAAACCGTGGATCAGCTGCAGCCCGGCATGACCAAGCGTCAGGTGGTGGTGTTGATGGGTTCCCCGTCGGTGAACTCGCCGTTCAGCCAGAACCAATGGAACTACGTCTCGACCCAGCAGCACCGCGGCGGCCCGGTCAAGATCCGTACGCTGACGCTGACCTTCAACAACGACGCCCTGGTCCGCACCGATGGCGACTTCTTTGCCGAAGACGCACAGAAGCTGGTCAACGACACCAAGAAGTACCACGCCAGCTACCCGGTCGATGAGACCGCCGGTGACAAGAGCACTGGTGGTGGGTCGGACAAGAAGGACAGCGGCAAGGACGGTGGCGGCAACTGACGTCGCGATGTCGGCGCCGAATCAGCCCTCGTGGGCTCGGCGCCGGCGCGCTTCCTTCGGATCGAGCGTGAGCGGCCGGTAGATCTCCACCCGGTCGCCCTCGCCTAGCACCTGGTCCGGCGCTGCCTTGCGGGAGAAAACGCCCAAGCGCGCCGGGTCGATCAGCAGTCCTGCAACGGCCTGGGCGATGCCTGAAGCCTCGATCGCCTGCATCACAGTGCTACCCGCCGGCAAGGTCACGCGGCGTACGAACTGGCGTTCCGGCTCAGCGTAGACCACGTTGACGGTGATCTGCTCAGCCATAGGTGCGCTCAGCCTCGCGGCAAAAGTCGTCCACCATGCGACCGGCAAGCCCCTGGAAGCCAAGCTTGAGCGCCGTGCCACCAAGACGTCCGGCATAATCGAAGTCGAGCGCAAAGGACACCTTACAGCCCGCGTCGCCTAGTGCGATGAACTCCCACAAGCCGTCGAGGCTGCGGAAAGGCCCATCGACCAGGCTCATATGCAGCCGCTGCGGACGCACCGTGGTGTTGCGCGTGGTAAAGCTCTGCCGAAAGCCGGCGTACTTGAGATCCAGCCGCGCCACCAGCACATCTTCCCCACGCTCGAGAATCTCGGCGGCGACACACCAGGGGAAACGCTTTGGGTATGCTGCGACTTCGTTTACCAGCTCAAACATCTGGGACGGCGAATATCGCACCAGGGCGCTGCGGCGGATCTCGATCACATCAGCCTCTTTTGGAATTATCTGGATCCAGGCCACATGGCCGGATCATCATCAGGGCAAGCAGCCCGAAGTTTAACGGACATGGCCAAGGCTAAGGACAAAGACAAGAACGCTGGCGGCACCATCGCGCTCAACAAGCGCGCGCGCCACGAGTACCACATCGACCAGCGCTTCGAGGCCGGGCTTGAGCTGCAGGGCTGGGAGGTGAAGTCGCTGCGTGCCGGTCGCATCAATTTCGGCGACAGCTACGCCATGGTGCTCAGGAGCGAGATTTTCCTGATCGGCACGTCCATTCCGCCGCTGATCAGTGCTTCCACGCACGTCGTAGCGAACGATCGCCGCACCCGCAAACTGCTGCTGCATCGCGCGGAGATCGACACGCTGATTGGTGCCGTCGAGCGCAAGGGTTACACCCTTATCCCTATGGCCTTGTACTGGAAGGGCAACAAGGTGAAGGTGGAAATCGGTCTCGCCAAGGGCAAGCAGGATCACGACAAGCGCGACGCCGAGAAAGAACGCGACTGGCAGCGCGAAAAACAGCGCACCATGCGTGCGCACAATCGCGCCTGAGGCATCGCTCGTCGATCAGACGAGCGACAGGCTCATCGCATCTTCCGACGTGCGAAAGCCGAAACGCTCGTAAAGCGCGCGTGCGGCAGGTTCGCTTTGCAGGCTCAGCACATCCACGCCGTGCTCCCGCGCCGCCGCGCCGACCGCCGACAGCAATGCAACAGCGATACCCGCCTTGCGGTTCGCCGGTTTCACATACACGTTGTGCAGATGCCATCCGATGCCGTTCGGATAATTCGGCGAAGGCATGCGTGCATACGTATTGATCGCCACACAGCCCACCACACGACCGTCCAGCTCAGCCAGCCAGATTTGCAGCCGACCGTCGGGTAGGGCTTCATCGATCCAGCTGCGTAAGCGGTCAGCGAAGCCGTCTTCCAGGTGTTGGCCAATCTCTTCGAGAAAGGCGCAGCGTAGTTCGGTCATCAATCCTGCGTCGGCCAGGCCTGCAATATGTATCCGCACCATGGTCCCTTCCCTTCGGTAGCCACCTCGCCAACCATAGAGGCTGATGCCCTGCAATGCGCGGCCTTGATGAATCCGTACGAACCTCCATATACTCACTTACCAGCAATACGATCTTCCCCGGGGGTGTCCTGGCTTCGACGGGGGTAGTGAGATGGCTTGGTGCATGCCGAGGGGGTAGCTTTCCTCGTTAATCCAGCTGCAAACTCATAGTTGCCAACGACGACAACTACGCTCCCACCGCTCTCGCAGCCTAATACTCTGCGATAACGGCATGGTCGCTTAAGACCGAGCCCCAAACCTACTTGTGTCTGTGCTCGTAGCAATTTGGGTCACTATCACGGAATCGCCCGAAACTGCCGCCTGTCGGTTAGGGCTAAATCAAGCAGGCTGGTCCTTCGATGCGCTTTGCACACTGTGCTGTCGCGGGACGAGATCTAACAGTGAGCTAAGCATGTAGTACCGGGCGTCAAACGCCTTCGGACGCGGGTTCGACTCCCGCCACCTCCACCAATACAGCGTCCAACGACGTACAACGAAGGCCGGCAACCCTAGCGATAGCAACGGTTCCGGCCTTTTTTGTTGTCCAAGCTTGTCCAACGGGGCGCAAATCTACCGTCACCTATCGGTAGATTCGTCGGTAGCTCCCCCTCCGCCAAGGCAGTCACCGTCATACCGCTGTCCGACACCGCCATACGCAAGGCCAAGCGATGCACGGATGCATTCAGCACTGCCGACCCATATCTGCAAGCGCTCCATGAGGCCAACTACGCAAAGTGGAAGGCGATCCAGAAGGCCGATTGCAAAGCCGCTGGAGACACAACAGCAACGCGGGCCGTCAATTCCGGGACTCGCTAACTCACAGTCACACCGGCAGGCGTTTGCGGCTGCGCGCATTGAGTATTGCTTTGCGGCTGCGCGCATTGAGTATTGCAGCGAATTTGTTAGGCACTCTCTACCAGATGCAAAGGCTACGCAGATACCAAAACGTCAGTCGCGAGCCTTTATGCTTGAAGGAAGGACGACGAAGTCATGTGTTCTTTCCAGGGATTCCATCGCCGCGATGAGTGCCGGAGGTGGGGCTATGAGCTTGCGCTCGTTGAGGTCCAGCCATCCTCCTGCGCTGGTCACCCGCGCGCTGAGCTTTCCGTCCTGACGGAATATCTCGTGCCGAAGCAGGAACCGACTGCCGTCGTCGGAATGGCCGGCAAGCGCGTAAGTCACCGTGATCTGCTGTTGCAGGCCAATTTCCTTGAAGTATTCCACCTCGTCCTTCATGACCACCGGGCCGATCCTCAGGCGCAGGAACTCTTCCATGGGAAACCCATGCTCCATCAAGAACATCTGCCGCACGTCGACCGTCTTATCCAGGTAAGCCGTATTCCGCATGTGGGAGTTGAAGTCCATGTCACCCCAGCCTGCATAGAGGGTCTTCGTGTACATGCACGTGCTCCAGCGGATGTGAATAGCCGGCCTTGGATGATACCGCCCGCACGATCCGGCGATGGTGCCCACCAACCGCCGGGAGTCTATGACATTCCGCGGCTGCAAGGTCTCCGTGTTTGCTCGCCACCACAGCCTCCGACCTCGCTCTCCATGGCCACTAGCCATCAAGGGTTGGCCTGCCCTCGTATACCATCGTGCCTCCAACTGCCGCAGTTGAAGGAAGTGTCCGCTTCACGAATACGGACATTTTTTTGCCTTGGCGTCGAGACCCTCAACGCGCCTTAAGAAGCCAAGGCGGTCCATCACACCATCCAGGCTCACGCTGATTGCTGTGGTTACGAAAGACGCCGGCGTGAGTGAACTCATTCAACCATCGCCCTTGATTGACCAGTGACCTCCCGCAGTGGCTCAGGATGTTTATTATCTGTGTCGGCTTGAATTGCCGACGGCGGCTTAATTCACACCACTCAGCCTCCGGTATTCAAGGGGTGGCTCAATCGAGTCGTCCAGAGCAACAGATCGCTTGCTATCTGGAGTATTCGTGCGTGCCGCTTGGTGACTGCGGCTCCATGTACTGGTCGAAACCGTGGGAAGTTCCACTCCCTGGCAAAAGGCATAAGCATGATGAAAGAAATCGTACTCGCCATCGTTTTCGGCATCACCTGTACGGCGGCAAACGCCGGCGACGGGCTGGTGGAACAGGTCCGCCAATGGCGCTTGGGACATGAACCGGTAGTCGTGCGCCAGCTCTCCGATTTCACCGCGATTCCCAGCGTCGCCGAGGAAGCCTCCGGTCTTGAGACCATGGCAAGTCGCTTGCAGGTGGAGCTTTCGCAGCGTGGGTTTCAGGCGCAGTTATTGCGGGGCGGTCCAGGTGTGCCGGCCGTCGTCTATGGCGAACTCAACACGCCCGGCGCCAGACGGACGGTGGTGTTCTACGCTCATTACGACGGCCAGCCCGTCAACCGCGCCGAGTGGGAGACGGACCCTTTTGCGCCAGTACTGCGCAGCGGACCGAGCCCCAAGGCGCCGCCGCTAGACTGGGATCATCTGCGCCCACCGTTCAATCCGGAATGGCGACTGTTCGGTCGCGCTGTCAGCGACGACAAATCGTCGATCGTCGCATTCCTGGAAGCCTTCGACGCGCTGAAGGCTCTGGGGCGAGCGCCGTCCGTCAACATCAAGGTGTTCTGGGAAGGTGAGGAGGAGCGAGGATCACCGCATCTGGCCGACATACTTCGTCAGAACCGGTCATTGCTCGCTGCCGATCTGTGGTTGATCGGCGATGGGCCCATGCACCAATCACGGCGGCGCACACTCTACTTCGGTGCACGGGGTTCCCTTGACCTAAAGGCAACCGTCTACGGGCCACTCCGGCCGCTACATAGCGGCCATTACGGCAACTGGGTGCCCAACCCCGCCTACCAGGCGGCGGAGCTAGTAACTGATTTACGCGCGCCCGACGGTAGCATCCGCATCCCAGGCTTTGAACGCGACGTGCGTCCGCTGACAGCGGCCGAGCGGGAGGCCATCATGGCGCTGCCACCGGTGGAGCCGTCGCTGAAGCGGGAATTTGGCATCGCACAAGGTGAAGGCAGCGACGGCCTGACCGCGAGCACCATGCGCCCGGCGCTCAATGTGATCGGCCTCCAGGCTGGCGGCCCCGCCCGGGCGATCCCCGCGACCGCAGAGGTGACGTTAGATTTCCGACTCGTTCCCGACCAGACGCCAGAGCACGTACGCGAACGGGTGGAGAAACGGCTGCAAGACCTCGGCTGGACGGTGCTCCATGCAGAACCCGATGAGACGACACGTAGCATCAAATCCAAGCTGCTGAAGCTAGATTGGAGCCAGGGTTATCCCGGCTACCGCGTCGATATGGCCAGTCCCGCTTCGCGCGCCGTGCTGGCTACGGCGGAGCGCGCCGCCGCTGGCCCCGTCGCCGTGCTGCCCATGATGGGAGGAAGTGTTCCGATCTATCTCTTCACCAAGATACTGTACGTTCCGGCGATCGGCCTGCCCATCGCCAACCATGACAACAACCAGCACGCCGCCAACGAAAACGCTCGATTGCAGAATCTGTGGGACGGCATGGAGACTTACGCTGCCATGCTCGGCGAGCTCAACTGGTAGCACCCGAGCGTGGGAGCCCTCTGCAACTGAGCCGCTTACGCCGGGAAAGCGGGCACCTGCGAATACTGGATAGGCTGGGCACCGTTCCGGCCGCGTCTGAGCAGGGCGCGGGTTTTGTTCACCCGTAGGCCTCGGTTAGGTCCGCTATGGGTAGGAAGCTGAGATGCCTACCTAGCCGACGCCAGGTCCTGGCCGCAAGGTCAGTTATCGGCCAAGAGCGCACATTCGATGCTGCACCACGTGGCTCATCAAAGCCACCCAGATGCGCATTGGGGGATAGGAGTGTGTCGACAATCCTATCTCCCCAAGCCACGCAAGGCAGACGGGTGAAGATCTGCTGGTTGCCGATAACAGGCACGTCATGCGCCATTTGATACCGTGCCTGAGCAGGAGGCTAGTAAGTGGGAGATGCTCATGAAAACGGTGCTTGCACTCATATGCATGTTGCTCGTGTCAAACACCTTTGCCGCTGACTGCGTGACCAACGCTCGCGGCAAAGTCATTTGCGCCAATGGCGAGAAAGCCGTTGCCGTTAACCCAAATACAGGCAGCGTCAACACGGCCACACGTGGCCAGGCGGGGGCGACGACGTACCAGAGCGCCAACGGCAACGGTGCTGCCGCCTACAACCCGCGGACCGGAAACGCAGCCGTCTCAGAAAAGAATCAAAACGGCGTGACAACCACGCAAACAAGCAGGGGTGGCGAGTCAAAAACCGCGAATGGGAAGGGGGTTTACAAGGCGCCCAATGGCACTAAGTGCGTCAAGACGGCAAACAAAAAAGGCTGCACTTGACGCCTCAATGGGTAGGCCGACGCAGACTCGTGGCTTAGCGTTTATCCATAGCGTAAGTGTTCCCAAACTAGCACTTGCTCATCGACGAGCCACCCGATGAGTACGCAACAGAGCAGGCGAGATTCCGCTATAGATGCTTAGACCCGCACCTTCCGGAGGGGACCATGAGCAAGTTTACGGCGAAGATTGCGCACGAATTCAAGGAATTGTTGCCGCCGACGATCTTTTTCTTCGTCATGCTCCACATTGTCGTGATCATTCGCACGCTAATGATCCGGGGCACCGGCATCTCATCGCCAACGTCCCTATCAGTGACGATTGCTGCCTTGATTCTCGGGAAATCAGTGCTAGTGGCGAACATGCTGCCATTCATCAACCGATTCCCCGAAAAGCCGCTTGCATGGAATGCGGGATGGAAGACGTTGATCTATACCTTGGTGGCAATCGTTATTCACTTCGCTGAAAACCTATACGACTTTTGGAAGAAGGCGCCCGACCTGGCTACCGCAAGTCATGAACTGGTCGTTGCATTCAATTGGGCGCATTTCTTGGCCATCCAAATCCTGCTGATCGTCCTGATCACCAACTACTGCATGTTCGCCGAGCTTGCCCGCGTGATCGGCAGAGACAGGCTCAAGGTTATGTTTTTCGGTCCGTTGACCGAAAAGATGGCGCCGGGATCTACTGGCTAACCTGCTAAAAGCAGGTCCGTTTTGGAAGCGGACGTTCCCAAGCTGGACTTCATCGTACGGGTCGCGACTCGGCGAATGGCCACGCGGTTGCGTGATCTTGGCGCTCAATGCGTTGTCTGCGTAGTTCTACTGGTCGTTCGCTCGCGTTTTTGCTGATGCGTCGCCGTGGCTTTCGGGCAATGCTCCCGGGGGGCTTACCTCTGGGAGTCTGGACCGACCAGAGTTTCGTAGACACTCAGGAGCCGCTTTGCGCGTAGCGCCGTTCGAACTCTACCGGTGATAGATCGGCGGCGAAACCATGTCGCCGAACCGGGTTGTAAAACATCTCGATGTAGTCGAAGACATCTGATGCGGCAGTGGCGCGATTGTGGTAGATGCGCCGCTTGATTCGCTCCTTCCTTAGCAGGCTGAAGAAGCTCTCAGCCACTGCGTTGTCGTGGCAGTTTCCGCGCCGACTCATGCTCGCCACCATGCCGTGCGCCCTCAGGAAGGCCTGCCAGTCATCACTGGTGAATTGGGCGGTACGTGGTCGGTGCACCAGGCGACGGGACAGCCGCACCGCCGTGGCACTAAGAGAGCATGCCGGCCTTCGGCAAGGGCGTAATCAAGCAGGCCGGTCCTTTGATGTGCTTCGCATACTGTGCTGCCGCGGGACGAACGGTCAGCTAAGCATGTAGTACCGGGCGTCAAACGCCTTCGGAGGCGGGTTCGACTCCCGCCACCTCCATCCATAGCAAAACGCCCGGCAAGTGATTGCCGGGCGTTTTCGTTTTGGCGTTCCTGCCTTACCAGACCGAGCACCAAGGTGCCGGCACCCCAACTTCGAGCTGATCAAAAGCAAGTCAAGCTGGCTCCGGCTTTGAGCCGGCATCCACACCAAAAGGTTCACACGGCAAACGCGCCGCAGGAGTACCGTCATGGCACTGGGGCATTACGAGGTTCGGATCATGGCTAATATCTTCGGTACGACCTCGAACGGCTTTGCCTATGAGGGCGAGTACGAGCCCTCGGTCAACGGCAGCGTTCGCTGGATGGCGACGTTTCGCTTCCATGGAATCTACCGTGGCATGCGGCACGGAAGAGTCTTTGACGTGTCCAAGCTCCCGACAGCCGATTTGCAGACCGCGGTTAAGGACGACATTGAGGGCGTGTGGGTTAATGTGCATTAGCGGAGGCGTCTCCATTGCGGTGCTTAGCCAGCCATCTCTTCGCTCAAATGACGCCCGCCTTCCCACCATCCATCGGAATCACCGCGCCAGTGACATAACTGGCTAGAGGTGATGCAAGGAATACGGCGACGCTGGCGACCTCTGCAGGCTCTGCCATACGCCCCATGGGAATTTCAGCCAACTGCTCAGCGAGCAGGTCGTCGGTGGGGCGGCCGGTGGCGCGTGAGGAGGCGTTGAGTCCCTCCTGCACACGACCGGTGCGCGTGAGGCCAGGATTGATGACGTTGACGCGCACGCCTTGCGCGGCATAGGCGGTGGCGTAGCCGACGGAGGCGAGCATGAGTGCGGCGTTGGCGGCACCGCCGCCGATATGCATGGGGTTTGCCTGGCGTCCGCCCTGGCCCACGACGTTGACGATGCTTCCGCGTCCACGCGCTGACATGCGGCGAATCACCGGATCGATGATATGCATGTAGGTGAAATATTTGGCCTGCATGGATGCGTGCATGGCATCGGCATGTAACTCGGCGACGGGTGTGCGCTTTGCTGCGCCGGCGCAATTGACCAACACATCGATCGGACCAAACTCGTTCTCGATGTACTCGGTCACCATTTGGGCGGCGACGCTATCGCTCAGGTCCGCTGCGGCCACATCCATCTGCAGCCCTTCGCGCTGAAGATCGTGCTGGGCAGCATGCAGGTGTGCGAGGTCGCGCGAGATGCCCACGACTCTCGCACCTTCACTCGCAAACGCCATCGCGCACGCCAGACCGATGCCCTTGCTGGCCCCGGTGATAACGACCACACGCCCGCTCAAACCGACATCCATGGACCGCTTCCTTGGGGAGATGGAAGGCCATTGAATCACGGCCTTCACCAAGGCGCCGTGAGGTGATGCCTGTCACCCGCGATGCCTGATGGCCGCCCCTGCCCCGCCCGCCTCAGTTGGCGGAGCATTCCCCCGGCTTCCGGACGCCACGGCCCGCCCGGATCATTCGTTCAGCCATATAGGCCATCAGTCATGTTGCGAATTTTTGATTCGCCTGTTGACAGCTCTAGATATGGTGTTATAGTTCACTACAACACCGGTTCACGAGGTCACTAAAGGAGTACAGCCATGAAAGCGAACCTACTAGCACTGACTGCCGCCGCCCTGTTCACCACGGCAGGCCTGGCCGCCATCAACTCCAACTTCAAGATGGTTCCCGTGAGCGAGATCAACGGCGTTCGGGTCATCACCCTGGCCCCCGTCGAGGTCCGCCCGACCGCCGAAGACTTCCGCGCCGCGGCACTGAGCGAGGCCGGCGTGGCCACCGTGACGGTCTCACACCTGCTGAGCCCGGCCTCCCCGGCCAACGCAAGTGTTCTCGGAGCCCAGCTGGCCATGCCCTACTATTCGTTCGGCACCACGTTCGGCCGTATCAGCAAGGAATAAACGCATATGACCATCACCTGGAACGACAGCGTCCCGATCTACCGCCAATTGCGCGAGCGCGTAGTGGCCATGATCCTGGACGGCGCCTTGAACGAGGGCGACCCGCTGCCGTCAGTACGCCAGGTGGCAGCGGACTTTCAAATCAATCCGCTGACCGTTTCGAAGGCGTACCAGGAACTGGTCGATGATCAACTGGTTGAAAAAAGGAGGGGTTTGGGCATGTTCGTCATCGATGGAGCCAGGGAAGCGCTGCTTAAGTCCGAACGTGAGCGCTTCCTTCGTGAGGAATGGCCCTCGCTCTTCGCCCGGCTGCAGCGCCTTGGGCTGGATCTGAAAACCCTGCTGCGGGAAGCGCCGGACCATGGGTCGG
>CAVXWA010000031.1:0-44838 GCA_963765335.1 uncultured Gammaproteobacteria bacterium
GGTACTGCTCCCAGTCGTACGCGGTCACGTCGTGTTTTCCCGCGCGGATGTGGTACCGCACATGGTCGCCCACGGGCTGGTGCAGGCCCGGCATTTCCATGGTGCCGATGCCCTTCTTCCCGAAGAGCTCCCAGACCGGCGACGCATTGGCCGCGCCGAGAAACTCGCCGCGCGGGTCGCTCCAGCGGTCTTCTTCGGCGCTCGCCACGTAAAGGCCGCGCGGTGCGATCAGGCTCAGCAGGAAGTGAGAATCGACCGGCATTTCGTCCTCGCGGTCACTGTACTTTTTGAAATTTCCGTCGAACCAGTGCGGGAAATGCGAATTCAGATCTTTGGTCCGTTCGCCGTAGTCGCGCCGGCTGATGGCCGCTCCGCCTTCGCCGCTTTCATTGGCAATCACGATGGAAAACCGCGTGTCCTGCGCGCCCGCCCACAGCGCCGTTTTGCCGAGCCGGGAGTGTCCGAACAGGGCCACGCGCTTGCCATCCACGTCCTTATCCTTTTCCAGGTAATCCATGGCGCGGCTGGCTGCCCATCCCCAGGCGGCGATTGCGCCCCACTCGTCCGCCGCCGGTTCGGTTTGCCCGGGTTTGAAGAACAGCGGACGAATTCCGTACTTCATGCCGCCGACGAAGTCGGGTTCGATGTCGTTGTAGTCCACCGTCGCCAGGCCATAGCCCGCGGCCAGGATCTTTTCCACCTGCCAGCGCTGCGCGGCCGACCCTCGCGAACTTTCCGGCGACGGCCCTTGCACTCCGCGGACCCATTGTTGCGCCAGCGGGACGCCAGGGTCGTTCGCACTCCGAGCCTCCGCTCAACTCGACACTTCGCAGACATCCACTGCAAACCACACGGGCCGACGAATTCATCGCCGCTCCTTCCCCAGCGGGTGAAGCCACGCGCACGATCCAGTTCGATTCGATTCGCTTAATATAGCATGTCTCCACGCTCGGAGGCTAACAATTCGAGAATAGAACGTGGTCGGTGTATCGACAAATACTTAAGCATCCGTCCTCGTTCGAGCGCGTTGCGTTCGGTCCGCTTGACCAGTAGAGTTGCACCGGGCCCGGGAAAAGCTGCCAGTTCTGATAATCGGGAGCGAAAGCACAACGATGAGCCGCGCGATCCGCTTTAGTTTGACCGTGGTTGCCTTCATTTCGTGCGTCGCCGCAGCACAGGCGAAAGCGTCCGAAGCTCAGGGCGCGGTGCCGGAACAGGTTCGAGGCGCCTATCGGTTCGAGAAAGGCGGCTGGATCTACGTCCATCTCGAGGGCTCGCCCGAGCAGATCGGCTATCAGCACGGCTAGCTGCTCGCCGCCGAGATCGCCGACCTCCTGCGCGTGATCAAGCCGTTCCTCGAGAAGACGACCAAGCGCGACTGGGACTTCTACCGCGAGGCCTCCGAGAAGATGCTCTGGCCCGACGATCGATGCCGGAGTACCGGCGCGAGATCGACGGCATCGTCGCCGGGCTTGCAGGCCAAGGGCGTCAAGGCCGATCGCTGGGACCTGGTCGCGCTCAACGCCAATCGAGGAGCTGCCGTACTACTACGTCCCCTGGCTGGACAAGAAGGAGGGGAAGACGCCGACGACCCACGCCCCGGGCAACTGCAGCGCCTTCGTCGCCACCGGCAGCTACACCAAGGACGGCCGGATCGTCATGGGCCACAACGCCTGGACCAACTACGTCGTCGGCGCGCGCTGGAACATCGTCTTCGACATCAAGCCCGAGCAGCGGCTCTCGCATGCTCATGGACGGCCTGCCGGGCGTGATCGCCAGCGACGACGACTTCGGCGTCAACTCCGCCGGGATCATGGTCACCGAGACGACGATCACCCAGTTCGAGGGCTGGGACCCCGCCGGCAAGCCCGAGTTCGTCCGCGCCCGCAAGGCGCTGCAGTACAGCCAGTCGATCGACGACTTCGTCCGGATCATGCTCGACGGCAACAACGGCGGCTACGCCAACGACTGGCTGATCGGCGACAACAAGACCGGCGAGATCGCCCTCTTCGAGCTCGGTCTCAAGAACCACTTCGTCAAGCGGACGAAGGACGGCTGCTTCGTCGGCTCCAACTTTCCCGGTCGACCGAAGTCTGACCCGCGAAGAGACCAAGTTCGACCCGGCCAAGAAAGACTCCTCGCCCAACGCCCGCAAGGCCCGCTGGGAGAGCTCATCGACCGAGCACAAGGGCAAGATCGACCTCGAGCTGGGCAAGTCGTTCGAGACCGACGACTTCGACGTCATCGCCGAAGACACGAGGCCGAACGAGCGGACGCTCTGCGGCCGCGTCGAGATCTCGCCGCGCGGCGTCCCCGAGTGGGACTGGGCCGCCGTTCTATCCCGGGCGGAACCGTCCAGTCCAAGGTCATCGACGGCACGCTGGCCGCCAAGCATGGCGTTCTGGGGCCAGGTCGGCCACGCCGGTTCCGACTTCCTGGCCGAGCCGTTCTTGAAGGAACACAAGGAATACGACTGGATGCGCGGGCTGCTCAGGGACATGAAGTGCGGACCGTGGGTCCACTTTCAGGCGGATGCGAAGGAGTAGCGCGAGCGATCGGGAAATCCGGCGCTGACGACCAATCGCTCCCTCACCTTCGTGGGAGAGGACTGGGGTGAGGGGCCTTCCGCACACGACCGCAATTCGCAGTTACGCTCTTAGCCCGCAGCCTTCTCCGCCGGCACGATCAGATCCGGAACCTCAACGGTGTCGAGCGTCGAACCTCGAATGGCGTGACCGTGCGTGCCCGAGTCAGCCGGCCCCTCCCGTCCTTCATGTGTGGCGCCGAGAGCTCTCCTTCTGACGCAGCGGGAGCGCACTGGAACGTGAAACGGCCCTGTTCGTCACACATGAAGCTGACGCCGAACCGGGTCGAGTAGTCGTCGAGCGGACTGAGCCGAATTCCAACCCGATTCCTCGCTCGCGGCTTGCCGTCGGTGTCGATGACGCGTCCGGTGACGGTCGCCGCCTTCGAGATCACCAGCTTACATGCGCCTCGTCTGCGGCACCGACCTGAAGCTGGCAAGTCCCTTTTCCTCGCTGTACGCGAACAGGACGATCTCGCCGGCTTGTGCCGGATCTCGAACCGCCCTTGGTCGTCGGCCCTCGTTGACGGGACCCAACGGTGAGATGATGACCCGCGCCTTGGCGACGGGCCGCTCACCCGTCGCGGTTTTCTCGATCACGACACCCTTGAAGATCTGTCTCAGGTGACGACATTGTGAGGCTCACGTCGCGAACGATCTCTGGCTCGTCGGTCACTTCACCTCGATGGACTCGGTTCGCTGGAGCTGTTTACCACCTTGAACCGTGTATCGACCGGGGCCGACCCGGAACTGATAGCGGCCCTCGGCGTCGGTCGTGACGTCGCCCGCATCAGTCGACCCTTGTTGCCCTCACACCCCGAAAGTCTTTCGGCAGCAGCTCGCCCTTCTCGCGCAGCATCACCATTGCACCCCGCAGACGGCCGATGTCCGGGCCCTCGGTGACCTGGCCGCGCAGCACCGTTCCTTTGATGAGCGTGAAGTCGAGCCCGTCTTGTGTCTGACCCTCTCGGACCACCACGTTCATGAGACTTCGCGCAGCCCAGGTGTCGTCGACCACCGCCACGATGTACGCGTGCTCGGGAGGAACATCGAGCGCATAGCGGCCATCATCAGCGGTCCGAGCCGCGAGCGTTGGCCGCGGCGACGCGTCCGGCCCCAGCCGCTGGCCCTGACATGGATCTGCCGCGCCGGGCGCCCATCCGGCAACCGCACCGTGCCGCTGAACCGCGTGGCGCGCAGCACCCGGGCCGTCAGCTCGGCCGGCCCGCCTGGGTCATAGATGAGCGAATCGGCAGACGAGTAACCCGCCCGCGGATTGATGATGAACCGCGTTGTCCCACGGTCCCTCTTGGGTAACCAGTCGAACAACGGCGACGCCCTGCTCGTCGGTACGGCGCGCACGGTCGCGCACAGCCTGGCGCGAAGACTGTCTTTCTTCCCCGTCGCGTACAGGAATGCGCGGGTCGATGACAACGCCCGCCACCGGCTGGCCCTTTGAATCGACGGTTTTGATTCGCACCGCTCGCCCGCTTCGAGCGTGAGCATCACCTCATCCGGTAACGGACCGATTCGATCCGATCTGCGCTTCTCGTAATTCTCGAAGTAGTCGAAGCCGGTCTTTGGTTTGAACGCGATCACCCACTCGACCTGGGCATCGGCCGGAATGCGGAGCGTCACGGTACCGTCGGCGCCGGCAGTCGGCATGGGTGCGGAACACCATTTCGGCCGCTTCGACAGTCGCGCCCGGGACCGGCGCACCGGCGGCATCCTTGACGCGCACCGTCACCGACCGACTCGGCTTGAGCACGATCCGTATCGGCTCCGTGTTCCTCTGGGCCCGCCGGCGGTCGAATGACGGTCCAGCCCCATCCGTGCCCCGCCGTCGGCTTCGGCCATGAGTCCAATGAGGCCGCTCGGGCCGAAGGTCTTCAGGGTGAAGCGAAACGTGCCGTCCGCGGCAGTCTTGTCGCTCGACGTTCGCCGGCCCTTCGAATACCGGCATCGTCCGGACGGTCGCTCCGCCGACCGGCCGGCCCTGCTCGTCGACGACGATCCCCTCGACGTTCCAGAAGTCGGCATTCGGGGTCGGCTGCGAGTCGCTCTGCGGCTCAGCCTGTGACCGCCGTGGCTTGCGCCGGCCTGAACGGAGCTGCCGAATCGGATCGATGCGACGGATAACCCCGTCACGACCAGAGCGATGGCCAGGGCGACCTTCAGTCCGAGAGCTCGTGCGCGTCATGGGAATTCTCCTCGGATCGATGAGCCCGGCGACGCGGTCGGCCAGCGTCCACCGCGTCGCGAGCAAACCAAGCCCGCGGGCGCAGAGCGCCGAAGGGCCGGCACAGCGGCAGTGAGTGCCAGCAGAGTGCGGGCGTAGCCGCAGGGGTCGCCGCACCGAAGCACGTAGTTGTCGCAGACTTCCTCGCGAGCCCGCGCGAGCTGGCCGTTGACGTAGTGAACGCAGCGGATGCGGCCAGAACAGCGCGCCCGCCAGGCGTTGCAGCAGCCCGACCCACGCGTCGCGGCGAACCACGTGGGCGCACTCGTGAACGAGCACGTCGCAGAGCGAATGCTCCGAGATCGACTCGGCCAGCCCCTCGGGCAACACCACGCGAGGCCGAAGCAGCCCGACCGCGATCGGCCCGCGCACGCGGTCGAAGTCACGATCGGCGGCAGCCGGCAACGCACATCGAGCACGGCGCACCCGCTCGAGCGTCGCGCCATGCCGCTCGATTTCGAGCGGCTGCGCCGTCGCGCGACAAAGCCGATAGCTGCCGCCAGCCCACCGCGATGCGAGCGAGCCCCACCAGCATCCCGGCCAGCCCAGAGCAAGCTCAGGCCGCCCATGAGCGGAGTTCCCCGGCTCTCGCGCTCGCCGCACAGGCCTTGATTCGCATCGGCCTGCCTGCGATCGCCGGGCGCAGTGCCCGAGAATCGGCATGCAGGCTCACCAGCGTCGGCACTCTGAATTCCGGCGGAGTCTGCTCTGAATCGCGGCTGCCAGTCGACCGCCGCGGCAGTCGGCGGCTGCTCCGTCGACCGCCGCGGCCTCCGCAGTGGCTGCGAGCGGCAGCGACACAAGCCACGAGCACAACCCGCGAACGGTCTGCGACTGCGGCCGCGATCGGACTCGAACAAGACCCAGACCAGGACGCCCAGCCAGAGTGCGTGCCGCACTTCGGCACGCCGGCGGAGCGCGGCGCGAGCCAGCAGAGCACCCAGCAAGATCACGACCGACGATTGCAACGACCGCGCCCAGAATCGCCCGCGTGACCGCCAGCCCCGGGTCAAGATGCACGAGCAGGCTCATCATTTCTTGCCCTCCGCGCGATCGATCATCTTCTTGATCTTGCGGGCTTCTTCCTTCGAGATTCCTCGGCCGTGCAACAGCGCCAGGAACAGCCCCTCGGCCGATCCGCCGAACGCCGTGTCGACCAGCCGGCGAACAACTGTTCCCAGGGTCGCCTCCCGCGGCACCGCTCGCCTTGTAGCGAAAGGCGTGCGCCCTCTTCGTCGCAGCAGAGCCAGCCCTTCTCCTCGAGCCTCGTGAGCATCGTGAGCACGGTGCTCCGCGCAACCCTGCGCCGGGCCGAAAGCACCTTCCATACGTCCGCCACCGTCGCCTCGCCACGCTCCCAGACGACATTCATGATCTCCATCTGTGCCTCGGACAACGGCGGCAAAGGTTCGTGCCCAGGCATCAAGCGATCCTCGCGGAAGAGGAATTGTACGACAGTTGTCGTCATATAAGCGACGAGTGTAGTCAATGCAAGAGGGTAGTGCCGTCGCGCAGAAGTCGTGCGCGGACCCGCACGTGAGGCTGGGCTCCGAGAATCGCCCCAGGGTCCGATGTGACCCGACCCACTTGCCCTGCGTGGCCGATTCGTGACCACGGTCTCGCGACCTGACGTGACTGGCGCGCCGCCCCCGTTCCACCCCCAGCACCTTCACCAGGAACGCCCACATGTCGGCGGTCTCTTCGATCAGCTTGGTCGTCGGCTTGCCGGCGCCGTGGCCGGCCTTGGTTTCGATCCGGATCAAGACCGGATTGTCGCACGACTTGGGCCGCCTGAAGTGCCGCGGCGAACTTGAAGCTGTGCGCCGGCACCACGCGATCGTCGTGGTCGGCGGTCGTGATCAGGGTCGGCGGGTAGCACGTGCCCGGCTTGATGTTGTGCAGCGGGCTATAGGCCAGCAGCGCCTTGAACAGCGTCGGGATCGTCGGACGAGCCGTAGTCGTCGGTCCAGGCCCAGCCGATCGTGAACTTGTGGAAGCGAAGCATGTCCATCACGCCGACGGCCGGCAGCGTCGCGCCGAACAGATCGGGACGCTGCGTCAGGCAGGCGCCGACCAGCAGCCCGCCGTTGGACCGTCCGGAGATCGCCAGCTTCGACTTCGACGTGTAGCCGCTCGCGATCAGCCACTCGGCCGCGGCGATGAAGTCGTCGAAGACGTTCTGCTTCTTGAGCTTGGTTCCGGAGCTGGTGCCAGCTCTCGCCGTATTCGCCGCCGCCGCGCAGGTTGGGCTGAGCGTACAGCCCGCCCATCTCCATCCAGGCCAGGACGCCGGGGCTGAAGGTCGGCGTGAGCGAGATGTTGAAGCCGCCGTAGCCGAAGAGCAGCGTGGGAGTGCTGCCCGTCGCGCTTGAGCCCCTTCTTGTGGCTCAGGAACATCGGGATCCTGGTTCCGTCCTTGCTCGGATAGAAAACCTGCGTCGTCTCATAGTCCTGCGGGTTGAACCTGAGCTTGGGCTGCCGCCAGAGCGTGCTCGCCCCGGTGGCCACATCGTACCGATAGATGGTCGGCGGGCTCGTGAATGACGTGAATGCGTAGAAGGTTTCCTTGTCGCTGCGCTTGCCCTCGAAGCCGGCGGCCGTGCCGAGGCCGGGGAGATCGACGTCGCGCAGGTGCCTCCCGCACAGGTCGAACACGCGAACGACCGTGTGAGCGTCTTTCAGATATCGGGCGAGGAACTGGTCGGCGACCACGTCCGACGCCTTCGAGCGTCTCGGCCTGCTCCGGAATGAGCTCGACCCAGTGCTCGGGCTCCGGATTACGAATGTCGATCGCGACGACCTTGCCGCGCGGGGCGTTCTTGTCGGTGCGAAACCAGAAGACCGGGCCGTCGTTGTCGATGAACGTATAGTCGGCGTCGAACTCGCCGACCAGGTGCATCGGCTTCTGCTCGGGCTGATCGAGCGGGCGATAAACGACTCGATACTTGTTGTCGGTTCCCTTCTCGATCGTCAGGATCAAGTAGCTTCCGTCGTCGGTGACCGTCGGGTTCGCTCGCCATTCCTTGTGCTCGGGATCTTCCCAGACCAGCGCGTCGTCTTGCTGAAGCGTGCCCAGCCGGTGGTAATAGACCTTCTGGTCGTAGTTCGCCCCCTTCAGGTCCTGGCCCGGGCTTGGGCTCGGGGAACCGTCCGTAGAAGAAGCCCTGGCTGTCCGGGCACCACTCGGCGTCGGAGAACTTGATCCACTTGAGGTGGTCGGGCAGGTCCTTGCCCGACGCCAGGTCGCGAACCTTCCAGACATTCCAGTCCGAGCCGGCCGCGGCGATCCCGTAGGCCACGAAACGTCCGTCGTGGCTGACCTCCGTCCCCGCCAGCGCGACGGTGCCGTCGGCCGAAAGCGTGTTGGGGTCGATCAGGACGCTCGGCTCGCCGTCGAGCGACTCGCGTCGTGTAGAGCACGCTCTGGTTCTGGAGGCCTGTGTTGTAGGTGAAGAAGTATCGCCCGCCTTCCCGCGCCGGCGGCGCATACTTCTCGAAGTCCCAGAGCTCGGTCAGCCGGCGCTTGATGGCGGCGCGCTCGGGGATCGACTCCAGGAAGCCGAAGGTCTCTCGGTTCTCGGCCTCGATCCAGGCCCGCGTCGCCGGAGCATCCGGGTCCTCGAGCGGACGGAACCGGTCGACCACCTTTGTCCCATGATAGACGTCCACCGTCTCCGAGTGCGGCGCATCCGGGTACTTGCCCGCGCGGGCGCGTCTTCGCCGCTGAGCCAGCGATGGCGGTCGGCAACACCAGACCCCGCCGCGATCACCGGAACGAGTGACGTCTGTGACATCGCGCTGTGCTCCTTTCCGAGAGGTCCATTCTAAGAAGTCCACCTGCCAAGCGCCGCGAGCGCGGTCTCCGTCGTCAGGCGGTCGTCGTTCTGGCCGAGCCCGCGCGAGCGAGTCGTCGAAGCGGCGGAAGGCCATGCGCAGGTAGAGCTCGGCCGCGGTCTCGTCCGGCGGAGTGTCGCAGAGCCTCTGGACGAGCGAGTGATCCCATCGCGAGAGCGTGCACGCCGATGTGACAAGCGCGATCGCCGCGTCGGCGATTCGTTCCTGGATGTACTGCCGGTCGAGGATCGCTTCGCGGTGCGCGATCAGGAGCCGCTCGACGGTTCGGCCGAACCGCGCGACCCGGCGAGCCAGCGCGTCGGCCATCGGCCGGAGCATGGGCGAGGCCACCGGTACGACCGGCGATCCGCACCAGTCGCCCGAGGTGTGCTCCGCCGAATCTCCAGAGCGTCGGCAGGAACGAGCCCGGCTTCTTGAGGCCCTCGAGCGTGCTCTTGAGCCCCTCGCCGATATCGCGCATGCCGACCAGGGCGATGAAGGCCTTCAGGACCTCGTTGGCTCCTTCGCCGATCGTGTTGATCCGCGCGTCGCGCATCATCCGCTCGTAGGGCTCGTTGCTGAAATAGCCCTGGCCGCCGAAGACCTGGAGCGTCTCGTACACGCCTTGCCAGAGGGCTTCGGTCGTGAAGACCTTGAGGATGGCGGTCTCGAGCATGTAGTCCTCGGCGCCGCGGTCGATCAAGGCGGCGGTCTGATACGTGGTGGCCTCCATGGCGTAAGCGGTCGCGGCGAGATAGGCGATCTTCTTCTTGATCAGCTCGAGATCGGCGAGCGGCCGGCCGAACTGGCGGCGGCTCGGCGGCGTGCTTGGTCGCGGCGGCCAGGCAGACCTTGGCAGCCCCGTGCAGCTGGCGCCGAAGGTCGTCCGGCCGAAGTCGAGCACCGTCAGCGCGACCTTGAGCCCCTTGCCGAGCGGGCCCAGGATGTTCGTCGCCGGCACCGGCATGTCGTGGAATGCCAGCCGCGCCGTGGCCGTGCCGCGGATGCCGCACTTGGGCATCCGCGCCTCGACGACCTCGAAGCCCGGCATGTCGGGCGTGACCAGAAACGCGGTGACCTTCGAGTCGCCGCCGCGCGGGTCGGGCGTGCGGGCCATGACGGTCAGGACGTCGGCGATCGCGCCGTTGGTGATGTAGCGCTTGCTGCCGTTCAGGATGTAGGTCTGGCCGTCCGGCGTGGGCGTGGCCGTGGTCTGCACGTTGCTCGCGTCGGAGCCGGCCTGCTCTTCGGTCAGCGCGAACGCGGCCAGCTTCTCGCCGCTGGCCAAGGGCGGCAGCCAGCGCGCCTTCTGCTCGGGCGTGCCGAACAGGACCAGCGCCCGCAGGCCGATCGAATGATGGGCGTTGACGAACACGGCGGTGGCCGCGCAGTGGCCGCCGATCACTTCCATGATCCGGCAGTAGCCCATCTGCGAGAAGCCGCGGCCGCCCAGTTCCGGCGGTGCGGCCATGCCCAGCACGCCGAGCTCGGCCAGACCGTCGATCACCGAGCGCGGGATGTCGGCGTCGCGGTCGATCGCCGCGGCGTCGATGTGCGTATCCGCGAAGGCATCCGAAGACCACCAGTACGATGGCAAGGATTAGCAGCGTCTTGCGTACGCGGTGGGATCGATAGATGGAGAGGGCGCGGTCACGTCCCTTGGCCATGAAAGGGTTGCCGAACAGATCAGCCATGCGAACGATGCTCCCGTATCATCGCGCGCCGACCGTGCACCGCCCTCTGGCCGTGCACCTTCACAATCCTGGCGATTCTGTCGGCCGCCTTGCCAATCAGTGTACTAGGGCGATCCTGACCGCAGAACGTCTACCCCATCGGTTGGCCGGTGGGGTAGCGCGTTATGTGATGGCTTTGTGGAAACTCAGTTCCAGGAGCAGACGACCTTGCCGCACTTGCCGGCGTCCATCAGGTCGAAGCCTTTCTGGAAATCGTCGATGGGGATCTGGTGCGTGAGCACTTTCTGCAGCGGGAAGCCGGTGAGCACCATCTGGGTCATCTTGTACCAGGTCTCGTACATGCGGCGGCCGTAGATGCCCTGCAGGGTGAGGCCCTTGAAGATCACCTTGTCCCAGTCGATGCCGGCGCCCTTGGGCAGGATGCCGAGCAGCGCGATCTTGCCGCCGTGGTACATGCAGTCGAGCATGTCGTTGAAGGCGCGCGGATTGCCGCACATTTCCAGGCCGACGTCGAAGCCTTCCATGTGCAGATCCTTCATCACGTCCTTCAGGGACTGCTTGGCCACGTTGACGACGCGCGTGGCGCCCATGTCGGCCGCGAGCTTCAGGCGATAGTCGTTGACGTCGGTGACGACGACGTTGCGCGCGCCGACGTGCTTGGCGATGCCGGCGGCGATGATGCCGATCGGGCCCGCGCCGGTGATCAGCACGTCCTCGCCGATCATGTCGAACTCGAGCGCGCAGTGCGCGGCGTTGCCGTAGGGATCGAAGAACGCGGCGAGCTCGGACGGGATCTGGTCCGGGATCGGCCACAGGTTCGACGCCGGCATCGCGATGTATTCGGCGAACGCGCCGTTGCGCGTTCACGCCGATGCCGACCGTGTTCGGGCACAGGTGCTGGCGTGCCGGCGCGGCAGTTGCGGCAGTGGCCGCAGACGATGTGGCCTTCGGCCGAGACGCGGTCGCCGATCTTGTAGCCGCGCACGCCCGGGCCGATCTCGACGATGCGGCCGACGAATTCATGGCCGATGACGAGGCCGGGCTTGATGGTGCGCTGCGACCAGTCGTCCCACTTGTAGATGTGCAGATCGGTGCCGCAGATCGCGGTCTTCTCCATCTTGATCAGCACCTCGTTGGCGCCGACTTCGGGAACGGGCACTTCTTCCATCCAGATGCCCTGTTCGGGCTTGCGCTTAACCAGGGCTTTCATCATCTGAGGCATGGGGTTTCCGTGGGGATGGCGGGAAAACGTCAATTATAGAAGGCGGGACGCTGCGCTGCTTTCGTGCAGTGCAGCGTTGCCGAGGGAGCCGTTCGCAACTATCGCCGCAAGTTTGTGCGATTGCTTGCAGGTAACCGTCTAGATGTGACCGAAAAACACGCAGTTATCCGCCGCGCTCGGCCTGGGCATGGCCGCCTCGGCACAAGCCGACGAAGGCATGTGGATGCCTTCGCAGCTGCCCAGCATCGGCAAACAGCTGCGCGCGGCGGGCTTCCAGGGCCCTCCCGCCGATCTGGCCGACCTGACCAAAGCGCCGCTCAATGCGGTGGTAAAGGTGGGAGGGGCAACGGGGTCCTTGTCAGCAACCATGGCTTGGTGCTGACCAACCACCATGTGGCGTTTGGGATCATCCAATACAACAGCAATGCGAAGCGCGACCTGATCCAGGATGGCTTCGTGGCTCAGGACCCTGCCCAGGAGCTGCCCGCCAACCCGGATTTCCGGCTGCGTGTGACCACGGATATGGCAGAGAGAATTCACACGGGTTTCATTGCGCGGAGCATGTAGTACGCCGGCCTCACGCCACCATCCTTAGGGGACAGTCATGGAAAAGCATTCGAACGAGTGCTGCGCGCAAATTGAAACCGACGGTCAGCGGCGAACGCTACTCAAGTCCGCGCTTGGATTCGCCGCAGTGGGTGCGCTGGGCGGCCTCCAGTGGGTGATGCCGGGCTTGGCTGAGGCGGCGGCGCTCACCAAGGAACTACGTGACGCGATGACGCCGGACCAGGTTATCGCAGCGATGAAAGAAGGCAACCAACGCTTCCGCTCCGGCAAGGGGATGGCGCACGACTATCTTGCGCAGAAGCGCGCCACTGCGGAGGGTCAGTTTCCTGCGGCGGTGATCCTCAGTTGTATCGATTCGCGCGCGCCGGCCGAGATCATTCTCGACATGGGTATCGGTGAAACTTTTAATGGCCGCGTGGCGGGCAATATCGCCAACGACGATCTGCTGGGCAGCATGGAGTTCGCATGTGCCGTGGCGGGTGCCAAGCTGGTGCTGGTGATGGGCCACACGGCTTGCGGTGCGGTCAAGGGCGCTATCGACGGTGCCAAGCTGGGGAACCTGACGGGGCTGCTCGACAAGATCAAACCCGCGGTCGATGCCACGACTTTCAGCGGGGATCGCAGCAGCAAAAACGATGCGTTCGTCGATGCCGTAGCCGCCACCAATGTTCGCCAGACCATCGATGAAATTCGCCGCCACAGTCCGGTACTGGCCGGACTCGAGAAGGAAGGCAAGATCAAGATCGTCGGCTCGATGTATCAGCTGGTTGGTGGCAAGGTCGATTTCTTGAGCTGACCATCCCGGTGTAGCGACGCGCGCAGCATCGGGCCGTAGCCGTCGGGAGAGTGCGTTACGCCGGTTACACTGGCGGCATGCCTGCTTCTGCCACTTCCTTTGAGCACCGCCCACCTGCGATCTTCCTGATGGGGCCCACCGCCTCCGGGAAGACCGCGCTTGCCTGCGCGCTCAGCGAGCGTTTTCCGGTCGATTTGATCAGCGTCGATTCGGCCCTGGTCTATCGCGGCATGGATATCGGCACGGCCAAACCCGACCCGGCCACGCTGGCCCGTCATCCCCATCAGCTGATCGATATTCGCGATCCGGCCGAACCTTACTCGGCGGCGGATTTTCGTGCCGATGCCATGGCGGCGATGCAGAAAATCACGGCGCAGGGGAGGGTGCCGCTGCTGGTGGGCGGCACCGGGCTGTATTTCCGTGCGCTGCAACAGGGCTTGTCGCAACTACCCGAAGCCGACCCCGCGATCCGCGAACGGCTCAGCGCCGAAGCGGCAACGCTTGGCTGGCCGGCCATGCATGAGCGCCTCGCCCAGCTTGATCCGGCCGCAGCTGCACGCATTGGCTCGAATGATGCGCAGCGCGTGCAGCGCGCACTCGAGGTTATCCAGTTGACCGGGCGGCCGCTTTCCGAGCAGCAGCGGGGCGGTAGCGGTGAGCGCTTTCCCTGGCGCGTGCTCAAGCTGGCACTCCTGCCGACCGATCGCGCGCCGTTGCACGAACGCATTGCCCAGCGTTTCGACGCCATGCTCGCCGACGGATTTCTCGATGAAGTACGCGCACTGCGGGCGCGCGGCGACCTGCATGTGGATTTACCGGCGATCCGGGCGGTGGGTTACCGACAGGCGTGGGAGCACCTGGACAGCCCGACGAATGCCGCTGAGTTTCGTGATCGCGGCATTTTCGCGACACGGCAATTGGCCAAGCGGCAGATCACCTGGCTGCGCAGCGAGCTTGATACGCGCGCCTTCGACCCCGAGCGACCTGGCCTGCTGCAGCGGGCCGAGGGTGCTTTGCAGCTTTTTCTTGGTCGTCCCCGCTAGGGATGCTCTCTGCTCGTCATTCCAGCGGCTCTCAACAGCCGAAGGGCTGGTCAAGCTGGAATCCAGCGCCTTCAGTGCCTTACAACGACACTGGTTCCCAGCTTGACCAGCCCTTCGGCTGTTGAGAGCCGCTGGGATGACGGGTTATTCAGAGCATCCCAAGGGTTCGATCAGGGTTTTGTCGAGGCGCCTTCTAAACGTCTTTTTCACACCTGATGAAAGCGTGCATTTTCTCTTTCATCAACGATTTAAAAGTGGTTAATATTCCCAGGCCTTGGGTCGGGGCGCCTTGTGCGTCTTTTATCCGACCCGTCTGCTGCGAGGGGAGAACATAACAATGTCCAAAGGGCAATCATTGCAAGACCCATTTTTGAACGCATTGCGCCGTGAGCGCGTCCCCGTCGCCATCTACCTGGTCAACGGCATCAAGCTTCAGGGCACGATCGAGTCCTTCGATCAGTTCGTGGTGCTGCTGCGCAACCAGGTGAGCCAGATGGTCTACAAGCACGCCATTTCCACCGTGGTGCCGAGCCGCAACGTGCGCATGGGCAATGGCCATGACGGGCACGATGGACCCGGTGACGCGCCAGCCGGGACCGCCGACGCGGAAGGTTGATTCAATCGGCCCGACAACCCATGTGGATAGGGCATCGAATCGCTTAGACGCGGTGCGGCGTCATCCGTTGGTCGTGTATCGACATACACTTCACCATTCCGGCATGGCTCCGCGGGCCCGTGGCTCGCGGGGCGGCCCATCCATATAGGTCATCCCACCCTCGTGTTTGATCGTCAAAAGAAAGGCGACCGCGCCGTACTTGTTCTCCCGCATTCGCGCGGCGAGGGTGATGCGGGGCAGCGCGCCGCTGAATTCGCCGAGCTGGTGAAGTCGGCTGGTGCCGAGATCCTGGCCAGCATCGCCGCCCGCGTCGAGGACCCCAATCCCCGCTATTACATCGGTACCGGCAAGGCCGACGAGGTCGCCGAAGCCGCCCGCGCGCTTGATGCGGACGTGGTGCTGATCGATCACATCCTGTCGCCGGTGCAGGAGCGCAACCTCGAGAAGCTGCTCAATATTCGCGTGGTTGACCGTGCGGGCCTGATCCTGGACATCTTCGCCCAGCGTGCCCGTTCCCACGAAGGCAAGCTCGAAGTGGAACTGGCCCAGCTCAAGCACCTGGCCACCCGCCTGGTGCGTGGC
This sequence comes from uncultured Gammaproteobacteria bacterium, assembly GCA_963765335.1. GTDB lineage: Bacteria > Pseudomonadota > Gammaproteobacteria > Xanthomonadales > Rhodanobacteraceae > Dyella. The sequence continues at coordinate 15,178 of CAVXWA010000031.1, forward strand.
TGGACCCATCTGGACACCCAGCGCGGCGGTGCCATCGGCAACCGCGGCCCCGGCGAAACGCAGTTGGAAACCGACCGCCGCCTGCTCGCCGAGCGCGTGAAAATGCTCACCAAGCGGCTGGAGAAAGTGCAGACGCAGCGTGGCCAACAACGCCGCGCGCGCTTGCGCAATACGGTGCCGCGCGTGGCCCTGGTGGGCTACACCAATGCCGGTAAGTCGACCTTGTTCAATGTGTTGACCGAGGGCGAGGTGTTCGCTGCCGACTTGCTGTTCGCCACGCTCGACCCGACCGTACGCAAGCTCGATGGCTTGTCCTGCGGGCCGGCCGTGCTGGCCGATACGGTGGGCTTTATTCGTGAGCTGCCGCATGACCTGGTGGCCGCTTTCCGCGGCACCCTGGCCGAAGCGCGTGACGCCGACCTGCTGCTGCACGTCAGCGATGCCGCCGACGAGGAGCGCGAGCGCCTGTCGCGGGTGGTCGACCGCGTGCTCGAGGAAATCGATGCGGGCGACCTGCCGCAATTGCGGGTGATGAACAAGATCGACCTGGCCGGCGTCGAGCCGCGCATCGACCGCGATGGCGAGGGGCGGCCGCGGACGGTTTGGCTTTCCGCCGCCACCGGCGCAGGGCTGAATCTGTTGCGCCAGGCGCTGGGCGAACTCCTGGGTGGCGAGCGCGTGCAGTCGGAGCTGCATCTGCCGTTGTCCGCCGGTCGCCTGCATGCCCGCCTCAAGGCGGCGGGCGCGATTGCCGGCGAAGTGGTGGACGAAGACGGCTGGCGCCTGGCCATCGACGCGCCGCGTAGCGTGATTGCGCCCCTGAGCGGTGGCAGTGCTGCCGAGGCGGCCTTGCTGCAGGAATTGCTGGGGAACGTCGAGGAACCCCTGTAGTAACGCCCATCGGATCGACCAGGGCCGCGACGCTCCACGCCTGGACGGGGAGCATAAAAGCCGTGCTGTGGCACAAGATCGGGGGCAGGCTCAGCCGGGGGAGGAATCCCCGTCTGGCTCTGATAGAATCACCAGCGTTTGTGCGGCCTTTCCGTGCCTCGGCGGCACACTTGCCACGACGCGCCCTCGCCACCATGTCTAAACCCGTTCAACGTGCTTTCCGGCCAAAGTTGCCGGCCTCCCAGCGGCCTCAAGGAGACTGACCATGGCCTGGAACGAACCCGGTAACGGGCAACGTGATCCCTGGGGCAAGAACCGCCAGTCCGGCAACAAGCCGGGCCTGGAGGACATGCTCAAGCAGTTTCGCAACCGTCTTGGCAGCTTGGGCGGAGGCGCCGGTGGCATTTTTACGATTCTGCTGGCGCTGGTGTTGGCCTGGTTGCTGATTAGCAGCTACACCATCGTCGATGCGCGCCAGGCTGGCGTCGTGCTGCGTTTTGGCCAGTACTCGCGCACGCTGCCGCCGGGCTTCCATCTCAAGCTTCCCGCGCCGATCGAGACGGTCACCAAGGTTGGCACCACCGAGATCCGTTCGGTGTCGGACAAGGTGCGCATGCTGACCAGCGACGAGAACATCATCTCGGTCGACTTCAACGTGCAGTACCAGGTCGCCGATGCGCGCAAATACCTGTTCTCGTTGAGCGGCCCGCCCGAAGACACCTTGCGCCAGGCGGCCGAGGCGGCCGTGCGCACCGTGGTCGGCGCCAATGTGATGGACAACATCCTCACCAGCCAGGGCTCCGAGCCGACCGTTCCACCTGTGCCGGCACCGGCAAGCAGCACCGCCGCTGCCAATGCTTCCACCGTGGCAGCCGTACCGGTAACGCCGGCGGCGCCGGCTGTTGCGCAGACCCGCGACAGCTTGCAGCAGCAGACGCGCGAAATCCTGCAGGCCACGCTGAACGAATATGACGCCGGCCTGCTGGTCACCGACGTCAGCTTCCAGAACGTGGCGCCGCCTCAGGAAGTGAAGGACGCCTTCGACGACGTCAATGCCGCGCGCGAAGACAAGCAAGGTACCGAGAACAATGCCCGTGCCTACGCCAGCCAGGTGGTGCCTGTGGCTCGCGGCGATGCCGCGCGCATTTCCGCCGAGGCGCAGGGCTACTCTGCCCAGCGCGTGGCCATCGCCACCGGTGAAGCGGCGCGTTTCAACTTGATCCTCAAGGAATACAAGGCCGCGTCGGACGTGACCCGCAGGCGCCTGTGGCTGGAGACGGTCGAGGACGTCATGTCCAAGAACCCGAAGGTGCTGGATGGTTCCGGCGGTCGCAACATGATTTATCTGCCGCTCGATCGCGTGACGGGCAAGGAAGTGCCGGGCGTGGGAGCAGTGATGCAGTCCGCCGGCAACGATGCCCTGGTCGGCAAGGAGAAGCAGCCATGAAGTTCATCTCCGGCATCATCGTTGTGCTGATCGTGCTGATCGGTTTCAACAGCTTGTTCATCGTGAGCGAAGGTGAAACGGCGCTCGTGCTGCAGTTTGGCCGCATCGTGCGCACCGGTGACCAACCCGGGCTGCACTTCAAGCTGCCCTTCGTGCAGCAGGTGATGACGTTCGACAACCGCATCCTCACGCTGGAAGCGCCGCCTGAGCGCTACTTCACCTCGGAGAAGAAGAGCGTCAATGTCGACTTCTTCGTGAAGTGGCGCATTGCCGACACCGCCACTTTTTACCGCGCCACTGCCGGCGACGAGCTGCAGGCGGCCAATCGCCTGACGCCCATCGTCAAGGATGCGCTGCGCTTCGAGTTCAACGGTCGCACCCTGCAGGAGCTGGTGGCGGCTGGCCGTAAGGACGTGACCGAGCGTGTGCGCAAGCAGACCGATGCGGCGGCCGGCAAGAGCCTTGGTATCACCGTGGTCGACGTGCGCATCAAGCGCATCGACCTGCCGGACGAAGTGAGCGAGTCGGTCTACAAACGCATGCGAGCCGAACGCACGCAGCTGGCCAACGAGCTGCGCTTCACGGGTCAGCAGGCTGGAGAGACGATCAAGGCCGATGCCGACCGCCAGGCCCAGGTCATCAAGGCTGAGGCCGAGCGTGATGCGGCCAAGGTGCGCGGTGAGGGCGATGCCCAGGCGGCGGCGATCTACGCGCAAGCTTATGGCCAGGACCCTGAATTCTTCGCGTTTTATCGAAGCCTGGCGGCGTACCGTAAGTCGTTCGAGGACGGCAAGGGCGTGCTGGTGCTGAAGCCGGATTCGGAGTTCCTGAAGTATTTCAACGACGGCGCATCGTCCAGGCATTGAGTGGTAAGGGCCGATGTCGCGTGAGCTATTGGTGGCGTTGTGCCTGATGCTGGTGATCGAGGGTCTGGTGCTGTTCGCCGCGCCGCGTGGTTGGCAAGCCACCATGCGTGAAGCGGTAAAGCTGAACCCTCGTACGCTGCGCCTGTTTGGCGCAGCGGCCGTCGGCATCGGTCTGGTCATGCTGCAGTTGATGCATTGAGTTAATGCGGTGGATGGGCCGCTCAACCCATCGCGATGACTGAGCGAAGCCTCACCGTCATCCCAGCGAATCCCTCAAAAGAGGGCAAGTGCTGGGATCCAGTGACTTGTTCAGGCGCTGGATGCCAGCGTGCGCTGGCATGACGAGCGAGAATCTCCAACCGAAATTGCCCCGCGCGGGGCATCCAATTTTCAAATTAGCGAGAGCAACATCATGGGCAAGTCAGTAGTCATCCTTGGTGCTCAGTGGGGCGACGAAGGCAAGGGCAAGATCGTCGACCTGTTGACCGAGCGCGTCGGCGCCGTGGCACGTTTCCAGGGCGGCCATAACGCCGGCCACACGCTGGTGATCGGCGGCAAGAAGACCGTGCTGCACCTGATTCCCTCGGGCATCCTGCGCGACGACGCGCTGTGCCTGATCGGCAATGGCGTGGTGCTGTCGCCCGCCGCGCTGAAGCAGGAAATCGAAGAGCTGGAAGCGCAGGGCGTGGAAGTGCGTTCGCGCCTGAAGATCAGCCCGGCCACGCCGCTGATCATGCCGTACCACATTGCCGTGGATAAGGCGCGCGAGAATCGCCGCCGGCGGCAAGGCCATCGGCACCACCGGCCGCGGCATCGGCCCGGCCTACGAAGACAAGGTGGCCCGCCGCAGCGTGCGCGTGGCCGACCTGATGTACCCGCATGAGCTGCCGGAGAAGATCCAGGCGGCCGTCGAGTACCACAACTTCATCCTCACCCAGTGGCTGAAGGCCGAGCCGGTCGATTTCCAGACCGTGCTGGACGATGCGCTGGCCTATGGCGAGTTCATCCGCCCGATGGTCGATGACGTCGCCACCATCCTGCACGACGTGCGCAAGGAAGGCGGCAACATCCTGTTCGAGGGTGCGCAGGGCGCGCTGCTCGACATCGATCACGGCACCTATCCGTACGTCACCTCTTCCAACACCACCGTCGGCGGCGCGCTGCGCCGGTACCGGCGTCGGGCGCGGGCGATATCGACTACGTGCTGGGCATCTGCAAGGCCTACGCTACGCGCGTCGGCGGCGGTCCGTTCCCGACCGAGCTCAACGACGAGATGGGCGAGCGCCTGCGCAAGGTCGGCAACGAGTTCGGCGCCAGCACCGGTCGTCCGCGCCGCTGCGGCTGGATCGACCTGGTCGCGCTGAAGCGCGCGGTGCAGATCAACGGCATCAACGGCCTGGCTATCACCAAGCTCGACGTGCTCGACGGCCTGCCGAGCATCAAGGTCTGCATCGCCTATGAGTACCGCGGCAAGCGCCGCGAGCTGGCCCCGCTCGATGCGGATGGCTGGGACGAGTGCAAGCCGGTGTACCTCGAGTTCCCGGGCTGGGAAGAATCCACTGCAGGCATCCGCGACTGGAACAAGCTCCCGGCCGCCGCTCGCGCCTACCTGCGCGCCGTCGAAGAACTCTCCGGCTGCCGCCTGGCCCTGGTCGCCACCGGCGCGGATCGTGACGACACCATCGTGCTGGATGATCCGTTCGCTTGATGGCAGTGCGTGTCGAGTTTTGAATAAGCAAAGGCCCCGCATGCGGGGCCTTTGCTTTAATGCCATCGGATGATTGCTAGCCAACCATCCCGTGTGAACGCTTAACGCCCCAGATCACTCAAGATGCGCTTGGTGTACTGCAGTGGCGTGCTGGTGCTGACCGAGTTGCACGTCGGCGAGGCGGTGCTCTGGCTACACGGCGTGTCGCGATCGAGTGACCAGAAGTGGACGCCGGCGAGGCCGTTGGCGACGGCGTAGTTCACCACGGTATCGGCGTTGGCGACGCTGAAGTTTTCGCTCGACACATCGTTGACGCCGATCATCGGGGTCAGCTCGATCTTGCTGGCCGGAGTGCCGTAGGTGTGCTCCAGGTTGAGAGCTGCCTGGATGGCGGACTGGCCCATGTCGCACACGCTGCCGGAAACCACGCAGACACCACTGCTCGGCCCGCCAAAGTCCATCGTCATCAGGTTGATGGTGTAGTTGGTGAGGGTGGAGGCCTTGATCGCCGTCATCACCTCGTTGCCGAGGCTGTTGAGGCCACCGTAGCTGCCATCCGATGCGCCGAGCGTGGCCAGGGTGAAGGAGAAACGCAGGTTGGGATACAGGCTCTGGCCGTACACGGCCGCGGCGACCAGAGCGTTGATCTGCGCCTGGGACTGGCCGCCTTCGATATCGAAATCAACGCCGACCATCTGCGGTGACATGTAGCGCGACAGGAATTGCGCGAAGCCCGCGGTGCTGCCGCAGGCGAATACACCTGCTTCGCCGCCCGTGGACACCACGTAGGGCAGGCCGGCGCTCGAGAGGGCAGAAACGTTTGCGCTGGCGAAGCTTGCTCCCGGTACGCCGCCCCAGTTTTCGCTGCCGCATTCGCCGGTGGCGAAGGCGAGGGTGATCGCGCTCAAGTTGGTGACATAACTGGACTTCAAACTACCGGTGCCTACGACTGGGATCGCCGAGCCGGTGGCGGCCGCGGTCTGCATGACGTTGGTATTCCAGTTGAGGTTCACCGTCACGTCTTTGTAGGGACTGAACAATAGATTCGCGCCCGTACCTGGCGGGGTCGCCGTGCCGCCGCCACCCGAACCGCCGCCACCGGAGCCGCCACCACCCGAACTGCCCCCGCTGCTGCCGGTGCAGGCGCCCTGCGAAGTCCACGGTTGCGCCGAGCCCGTTGGGCCGTTGTTGGTGGCCGGATCGTTGCCTTGGGTCCACCAGTTGGCCACGTAGTTGATGTTGTTTTCGCTGGCGACATTGCCGCCCGTGTAGACCTGGCTCGACACCCATGCGGCTGCGCAAGTACCCGACGAACCACCGCTGCCGCTACCACCCGAGCCGCTGCCGCTGCTGCCGCCACAGGCGCCCTGCGAAGTCCAGGGCTGGCCCGAGCCGCTGGCGCCACTGCTGGTGGCAGGGTCGTTGCCCTGGGTCCACCAATTGGCCACATAGTTGGTGCCGTTCTCGCTGACCGTGGCGCCGCCGCTATAGGCCGTGGATGAACTCCAGGGGGCGGCACACGTCGGTGTGCTTTGCGCTTGCGCCGTTTGCACGGGCGCCATCGTCATCAAACTCATGGCCATGACGCCGCCGGCGGTAGTGCCGAGGGCATGGATGGCTGTACGTAACCACACGACCGATTGCTTCACACGCATGGGATCTCTCCTGGTGATATTGCATCGTTAGAGCGGAATGGTGTGGACGACTGGCCGTGTCCCACTAGGCCATTTGGGCTGGTCGTCCCGATGCGTCCCTGCACAAGCCAGGCTGTGCCGTGGTCGGAGCGATGTCGTCATGAGTCCCCAATGACAACGTTGTCTCCAACTTGACCGCGAAACTGTGACGGCGGCCGTGAAATTGCAAAGAGGTGACAAGCCTATATAACCAGGCGTTATTTCCCGCAAAGCAGCATATTTATGGCGCATTGCGGCGTATGCGGATGGCCTGCGAGCCCGTGTTTGGCTCTGATCGTTGATGCGTTGCAAAAGGGCGGTTGCTGCTGCTTCAACGGTACGCTGCCTCCATATCAATAATGGCTGACAACGTTGTCTGCATTTGCGGGAGCGCAACCTGGGCGCGATCACGGCGCCTCAGCGTCACTGCTGCGTCGGTTTATCGGGCACAGGGTGTGCCCTGCAGTGGCGTGGTGACGGGCAAATAAAAAGGGCTCCGCATGCGGAGCCCTTTTTTCAGCAAGGCAAGGAAGCGTTACGCCACGTTCGGCTCGCTGAACGCTTCGATCTCGCCCTTGAACGCTTCCACCGGCACGCAGCTGCAGAACACATTCTTGTCGCCGTAGACATTGTCCACGCGCGCCACCGGCGACCAGTACTTCTGCAGCTTCAGGCTGGGCAGCGGGAAGGCCGCGAGTTCACGCGGGTAGGCGTGGGTCCACTCGGTTGCCGACACCATGGCGGCGGTGTGCGGTGCGTGCTTGAGCGGGTTGTCCTCGCGATCGAGCTTGCCTTCGTCGACGGCACGAATTTCGTCACGGATCTGGATCATGGCATCGATGAAGCGATCCAACTCGTACTGGCTCTCGCTTTCGGTCGGTTCAACCATCAAGGTGCCGGCCACAGGAAAGCTCAGCGTCGGTGCGTGGAAGCCAAAGTCGATAAGGCGCTTGGCCACGTCTTCGGCGCCGATGCCGGTGGCATCCTTGAGCGGACGCAGGTCGAGAATGCACTCATGCGCCACCAGGCCGTTTCGGCCGGTGTAGAGCGTCTCGTAATGCGGTGCGAGGCGCTTGGCGATGTAGTTGGCGTTGAGCAGGGACACCTGGGTGGCGCGACGCAAGCCGCTGGCGCCCATCATGGTGATGTACATCCAGCTGATCGGCAGGATCGAGGCCGAGCCGAAACTGGCCGCAGAAACCATGCCTACGGCGCCTTCGCCGCCGTAGGTACGCGGCAGGAACGGGGCGAGATGCGACTTCACCGCGCACGGTCCCACACCCGGACCACCGCCGCCATGCGGAATGCAGAAGGTCTTGTGCAGGTTGAGGTGCGATACGTCCGAGCCCCACTTGCCGGGCTTGGCCACGCCGACCAGCGCATTCATGTTGGCGCCGTCGGTGTACACCTGGCCGCCGTGCTCATGCACGATCTCGCAGATCTTGACGATGTCTTCCTCGAACACGCCGTGCGTGGACGGGTAGGTGATCATCAGTGCAGCAAGGCGATCGCTGAACTTCTCGGCGGCGCGCTTGATGTCGTCCACATCGACGTTGCCGTTCGCGTCGCACTTGGTCACCACCACCTGCATGCCGCACATTTGTGCGGAGGCAGGATTGGTGCCGTGGGCCGACTCCGGAATCAGGCAGATATCGCGATGCGCTTCGCCGCGCGAGCGGTGATAGGCGCGGATGGCCAGCAGGCCGGCGTATTCGCCCTGGGCGCCGGAATTCGGCTGCAGGCTTACCGCATCGTAGCCGGTGCATTCCACCAGCATGGCTTCCAGTTCGTCGATCAGCTGCTTGTAGCCGGTGGCCTGGTCGGCCGGCGCCAACGGATGGATGTTGCCGAACTCCGGCCACGTCACCGGGATCATCTCGGCGGTGGCATTGAGCTTCATGGTGCAGCTGCCCAGCGGGATCATGGTGCGATCCATCGCCAGATCCTTGTCGGCCAGCGAACGCATATAACGCAGCAGCTCGTGCTCGCTGTGATGCGTGTTGAAGGCCGGGTGGGTGAGGAACTTGGTCTTGCGCTGCAGGCCCATCGGCAGTGCGTCGCTGGTGGTTGCGTCGAGTGCATCGATATCAGCCATAGCCGCACCGAACAATGCAGCCACCGCGACCACATCGGCGCGCGTGGTGGTTTCGTCGAAGCTGATGCTCAGGCTGTTGCCATCAATCGGGCGAAAGTTGATGCCGGCGGCGCGCGCCTTGGCGTGCAGCGCGACGGCGTCTACACCCGTGATGTGCAAGGTATCGAAGAAGTTGTTGCCCACGGCTACGCCGGCCGTACGCAACGCGCCGGCCAGGATGGCGGCGAGACGATGCACGCGACGGGCGATGCGGGTCAGGCCTTCCGGACCGTGATACACGGCATACATGCTGGCCATCACCGCCAGCAGTACCTGGGCGGTGCAGATGTTGGAGGTGGCCTTCTCGCGGCGGATATGCTGTTCGCGCGTCTGCAGCGTGAGGCGGTAGGCCGGCTTGCCTTCGGCATCGATGGAGACGCCGATCAGGCGGCCCGGCATCGAGCGCTTGTAGGAGTCGCGGCAGGCCATGAACGCGGCGTGCGGGCCGCCGAAACCGAACGGCACGCCGAAGCGCTGGGTGTTGCCCACCACGATGTCGGCGCCCCATTCGCCCGGCGAGGCGATCAGGGTCAGCGCGAGCAAGTCGGTGGCGACGCAGACCACGCCGTGGCGTGCATGCACGTTGTCCGCCAGCGCCTTGTAGTCGCCGATCTGGCCAAACGTGTTGGGGTACTGCAGCAGCACGCCGTAGCTCTCGACGTGGGTGGCTTCGCCATCGTTGCCGACGTGCAGCTCGATGCCCATCGCTTCGGCGCGGGTCTTGAGCACCTCAAGCGTCTGCGGATGCACGGCGTTGGACACGAAGAACACGTTCGACTTCGACTTGGCCGAGCGCTTGGCCAGCGTCATCGCTTCGGCGGCGGCCGTGCCCTCGTCCAGCAGAGACGCGTTGGCGATCTCCATGCCGGTGAGGTCGGCGCACATGGTCTGGAAGTTGATCAGCGCTTCCATGCGGCCTTGCGAGATCTCGGCCTGGTACGGCGTATAGGCCGTGTACCACGCCGGGTTCTCAAGGATGTTGCGCAGGATGACGTTCGGCGTGAGGGTGCCGTAGTAACCCTGGCCGATGAAGCTGCGGAACACCTGGTTCTTGTCGGCAATGGCGCGAATCTTGGCCAGTGCTTCGACCTCGGTGATCGGCGAGGGCAGGGCCAGCGGGGCTGGCGACTTGATTTTGCCCGGCACGATGGCGTCGGTCATCGCTTCCAGCGAGTCGTAACCGAGCAGGCGCAGCATGCTGGCGATTTCGGCGTCGTTGGGGCCGATATGACGCTCGATGAAGGCGTCGTGGTGCTCAAGGTCACGCAGGGAGGGATTGGCGTTCTGACTCATGACAGGGGCGTCCGGAAATGGCCGATAAAGGCCGGACGTGCAAGCCGCACGTGAAGCGCCCCTCTGTCCTTTTGCCTGAGAGTTTGGAAGCTTGCGCTTCGTGCCCCTTCGGCGCCGGATTCAACCGGTCTCTCCAGAGTGTTGTTGCGGGTGATGGTATGGGGCCTGAGCGATTACGGGCGTTGCGCCTTCGGCAGCGGCTCTCACCGCTTCTCCCACCACGCGCTAGCCCCTAATTATAGAACGCGGCGGGGCAGTTTGCCTCCCTGTCGAGAGGCGTCTTCGGCGGCGGTGCTCACTGGGCGCTTTTCGCTTGCGGCAGACCGTCTCAGGAGGCTTAAGATGAAAGGCCCGCCCCCTCGGAGCCCTCGATGAAACAGCCCCCGTTCCAACTGGCCCAGATTGACCACGTGGTGCTGCGCGTGCGCGATATGGTCGCCATGGAGCGCTTCTACTGCAATGTGTTGGGTTGCCGGGAGGAGCGTCGGCAGGACGACATCGGCCTGGTGCAATTGCGTGCCGGTGATTCGCTTATCGACTTGATATCGCTCGACGGCAAGCTGGGACGGCTGGGCGGCGCCGCGCCCGGCGTGGAAGGACACAACATGGACCACCTGTGCCTGCGGGTGGAGAACTACGACGAAGCCACCATCGTCGCCCATCTGAAAAACCATGGTGCACGCGTCGGCGAGATCGGTTCGCGCTATGGCGCCAAGGGCGAAGGTCCATCGATCTATCTATACGACCCGCAGGGCAACATGGTGGAGCTGAAAGGTCCGCCGGCAGCTTGAGCGGTGGCGCCTGAGCACTGGGCCAGCCTTCACCTGGCGCACCCGCTCGCCGGGCTACAGTCAAACGGATGCTCCGCCGGATCGCGGGTGTTGCCCTGTCTCGCCTTGCTCCGCCGCGCAACCCCAAGCCTCACGCTGACGCCACGGGACCGGCGCCGGCTCAGGTGCCGCCCACGGTCCCATCCCGATAGTTGATCTTGTTGAGGAGTACGAACATGGCGACCTATGTCTCCCTTACGCACTTCACGGACCAGGGCATACGAACGGTCAAGGACACTCTCAAGCGGGCCGAGGCCGTCAAGTCGGCGGCAGGAAAATATGGCGCGAGGATCAAAGATATCTACTGGACGCTCGGGCAATACGACATGGTCATCGTGATCGAGGCGTCCGACGAACTGGCGGCTACCGCATTCGCACTGACCATTGGTGCCGCCGGCAATACACGCTCGCAAACCTTGCGTGCTTTTCCGCCGGAAGAAATGCAGGCCATTCTGAGCAAGGTCGGATAGTGCGGACCGCGTTCGATTCCGAGCACTGCCCGGAAACGAAGAAGCCCGCCTTGCGGCGGGCTTCGTCTACAATTGGTGCCCAGGAGAGGACTCGAACCTCCACGGTTTTACCCGCTAGTACCTGAAACTAGTGCGTCTACCAATTCCGCCACCTGGGCAGGTGTCGCGCTGCTTGTGGGCTGCGTGAGCCGCGTAGATTAGGCATGTGGCGGCAGGTTGTCAACTATTCTTTCACTGATTTTTCATCGAGCCGTGGCGTTCGCGGTTCGACGACCCCAGACAAAGGCAAGGATGTGAACCAGAAACGAACGGAACCGCGCAGCAGCAACGCAGCGGAGCCAAGCAGGGCCCCGCTGCGCCGAAGAAAGCCGCTCCCCGCGCCGAACGGGCGCTCGGCGGTGCGATCGCGACCTCGCGAAAGCGTCGTGGGCGAAGTGAGCCGATCCGCATGCGGAGCGCGAGGCGCAGCGCTACGAACATCCCATCCCCAGCCGCGAGGCGATCCTCGCCTTCCTGGCGGAGCGGCGGCGCAGTTGTTGAGGCCGAAGCGCGCATCGCAGAGACGCTGTCGCTGCACGACGAGTACGACTTCGATGCGCTGACGCAAGCGCCTCGGCGCGATGGTGCGCGATGGCCAGTTGCTGCCGGCCGCCGCGGTGGCTACGCGTCGACGCAGCAAACTCGATCTGATTCCCGGCGTCGTGCTCGCCAATGCCGAAGGCTACGGCTTCCTCCGGCCAGATGCTGGTGGCGATGATCTTTATCTTTCGCCGCGCCAGATGCGCAAGGTGCTGCATGGCGATCGCGTGCTGGCCAGCGTCGTCGGTGTCGACCGTCGCGGCCGCAAGCAGGGCGCGATCGTCGAAGTGCTGCAGCGTCGCTCGCCACGACTGGTCGGTCGCGTCGTGATCGAGAACGGCGTGATGCTGGTGGCGCCTGATGATCGGCGCCTGCATCAGGACATCATGATCGTGCCGGGGCAGGACATGGGCGCACGATCCGGCCAGATCGTGGTCGCCGAAATCACCGAGCCGCCGACGCCGCATCGCGGCCCGATCGGCGCGATTCGTGCGGTGCTCGGCGAACGGCTGCAGCCCTCGCTCTTGGTGGAGATGGCGATCGCCAGCCACGACTTGCCGCACGAATGGCCGGACGACGGTGATGCGCGAAGCGGCTCAGGTCGAGCCCGAGGTAAGCGCGGCGGAATCGCGAGGGCGGATGGATCTGCGTGCGCTGCCGCTGGTCACCATCGACGGCGCCGACGCGCGCGACTTCGACGACGCCGTGTTTGCCGAGCCGCGTCGTGGTGGCGGTTACCGCCTGGTGGTGGCCATCGCTGACGTGTCGCACTATGTGCAGGTCGGGCGCCGCGCTCGATCGCGAGGCCTACGAGCGCAGCACGTCAACGTATTTTCCGGGATTCGTGGTGCCGATGCTGCCGGAGACGCTTTCCAACGGCATCTGCTCGCTGAACCCCAAGGTCGAGCGCCTGTGCATGGTCTGCGACATGCAGGTCGATGCCGAAGGCGTGGTGATTCGTTCGAAGTTCTACGACGCGGTGATGCGCTCGCATGCGCGTCTGACCTACGACCGCGTGTGGCAGGCCATTGGTCTCAATGATGCGGATGCGCGTCACGAGCTGACCAACGTGATGCCGCAGCTGGAGCACCTGCATGGGCTCTACAAGCTGATGGCCGCGCAGCGTAAACGTCGCGGCGCGATCGATTTCGAAACACCGGAAGTGAAATTCCGTCTCGATCAGACCGGTGAAGTGGCCGCCATCGGCGCCACCCAGCGCAACGATGCGCACAAGCTGATCGAGGAATGCATGATCGCCGCGAACGTGCAGGCGGCACTGTTCCTCGAGAAGAAGAAGATTCCCGCGCTGTTCCGCGCGCACGAACCGCCGCCGGCGGAAAAGTACGAGGACCTGCAGCAGTTCCTGCGCGAGTTCAAGTTGCGCATGCCACCGGTCGAGGAAGTGACGCCGGGCGATTTCGCCGACGTGCTGCGGCTGGTGCAGGATCGACCGGAGCGCGAGCTGATCCAGTCGGTGCTGTTGCGCGCGCAGAGCATGGCGGCGTACCAGCCGGATAATCGTGGGCACTTCGGCCTCGCGCTGGAGGCGTATGCGCACTTTACGTCGCCGATCCGCCGCTATCCCGATCTGTTGGTACATCGCGCGATCCGCTATGCCATCACCGGCGGCAAGCCGTCGGGGTATAGCTATACCCCGACCGAGATGGGGAATATTGCCGTGCATTGTTCGCAGCGCGAGCGACGTGCCGAAGAGGCCGAGCGCGATGTCGACGAGCGCTTCAAGTGTGCGTGGATGTCCAAGCACGTGGGCAGTGAATTCGAAGGCACCGTCACCGGCGTCACTTCGTTCGGCCTGTTCGTGGAGTTGGACGAGTCGAAGGTGTCGGGGCTGGTGCATATCAGTCAGCTTTCCAACGATTACTACCACTTTGACCCGGTTCGCCATCTGTTGAAGGGCGAGCGCACGGGTGCCCAACATCGCCTGGGCGACCATGTGCGCATCCAGGTGCTGCGTGCCAGCCTGGAGGATCGCAAGATCGACTTCCGTCTGGTGGCACCGCGCGCTGAAGCCAAGCCAAGCGGCACCGAACGACGCTATGACTATGCCGGTGCCGGGGAGCGCTACTCGCTGCCCGCGGGACGCAAGGCGACGGCACGACCGGGCTCGCGCGATAATGCGGGCACTGTTGCGCCGCGAGCGGCGACAACGAGTAGGAAGGACGCACCGGTAGCCGACAAGCAACCGTCGGGTGGAAAGAGTTCGGCCGGCGGCAAAAGCATGTTCTCCAAGGTCAAGTCAGCGGCCCAGGGCAAGTTCAAGGAGATCAAGGCTGCTGCGTCCAAGGCAACCTCCAAGGCCCGCAAGGGCAGCAAGAAGAAAGGCTAAGCATGAGTGACAGTTGGATCGTTGGGATCAACCCAGTCGAAGGTGCGTTGAGCAACGACGCTACGCGTGTGCGCGAACTGTTGGTGGAGCAGGGGCAGCGCAATGCGCGCGTGCAGGAACTGGCCACACGCGCCAAGGCGCTGAACATTCCCGTACACCACCGGCCGCGCGAGGACCTGGACAAGCTGGCGGGCGAGGCGCGGCACCAAGGTGTGGTGGCGCGCTACGAAGCACCGCCGATGGGCAGCGAAAACGATATTGCCGACCTGCTGGAGCAGGCGGGGCAGGACGCGCTCGTCTTGGTGCTGGATGGGATCACCGATCCGCACAATCTCGGCGCCTGCCTGCGTAGTGCGGCGGCTGCGCGCGCCACGGCGGTTATTGTGCCGAAGGATCGTGCAGTGGGCCTGACGCCGGTGGTACGCCGTGCGTCGGCCGGTGGTGCGGATCGCGTCCCGCTGATTGCGGCGACCAACCTGGCACGCGCGCTGCGCACCCTCAAGGATGCGGGCGTGTGGATCACGGGCTTGGCTGGCGACACCGATACCTCGATCTACAGCATCGACATGAAGGGCCCAGTGGCGCTGGTGCTTGGCAGCGAAGGCGAGGGCATGCGCCGGCTCACGCGCGAGACTTGCGATTTCGTGGCGAAGATTCCCATGCCCGGTCCCGTGGAGAGCCTCAATGTCTCCGTGGCGACCGGCGTCGTTCTGTTCGAGGCATTGCGGCAAAGGAGTGAAAAGCGATGACGTTCTTCTGGCACGACTGGGCTGGCTATATCGGCGTATTGCTGGTGCTGTGCGCATTCCTGTTGCTGCAGCTGCGCAAGCTGCATGGCAACGGGATCATCTACCAGCTGATGAACGTGCTGGGTGCCATCGGCGTGGTGCTCTCGCTGATCTTTGGCGCGGCGTCCATGAATTGGCCGGCCTTCCTGATGCAGGCGGCGTGGATCGTTATTGGCGTCTACGGCATCGTGCATTCCGCACGCCTGAATCGAGGCCTTCGTTGAGTCTGTAGCGCAAGAGCGAGCCCTTATAACGGCTCGCGGGGCGTTCAGCTCGATCGCGTAAAATGGAAGACCGGCCTCGCAATGAGGCCGGGCTGCGCGGACGACTCCGCAGGCACTCTCTACTCGCGGGGACGACCCTGCTCTTCATCCAGAGGAGTGGCGTCATGCCCTGGATCTATCTTGCACTCGCCGGCCTGTTTGAAGTGGTCTGGGCGATTGGACTCAAATACACCGAAGGTTTCACGCGCCTGTGGCCCAGCGTAACGACGGTAGCGGCGATGATTGCCAGCATCGTGTTGCTCGCCATGGCCGTAAAAACGCTGCCGATCGGTACGGCCTACGCCATCTGGACTGGCATCGGCGCAGTGGGCGCGGTGATTCTCGGCATGCTGTTGTTTGGCGACACGGCGTCACCGCTTCGGCTCGCCTGCGTTGCGCTGGTACTGGTTGGCATGGTGGGCTTGAAACTCACCAGCGGTGCATCCTGAGCAGCCAGCGCATTATGTAGGAGCGCACCCAGTGCGCGAAAAGCCAACAGGGCAATGACGCCGCACCCCGTCAACCCGGGTCGCGCACTGGGTGCGCTCCTACAGCGAGGTTTGCGGTGAACTCAGTCCGGCTTGTCGCCGAGCTTGGTGAGCTCCGGGCTGGAGGTGAAGTCGCGCTTCGCGCGTTGCGCCGTCAGCGGCTCGCCGTTCACCTGATACCAGATGTTTTCGGCGATGTTGGTGGCATGGTCGCCGATGCGCTCGATGTTCTTGGCCATGAACAACAGGTGCGTGCACGGCGTGATGTTGCGCGGATCTTCCATCATGTAGGTGAGCAACTGGCGGAAGTAGCCGGTATAGGCTTCATCCAGCTCGGCGTCGTCCTTCCATACCTGGTAAGCGCGTTCCGCATCGCGGTCGCGATAGGCCATCAGCACCTCGCGCACTTCGGCGGCGGCAAGCTCGGCCAGATAACCCAGGCCGCTGGTGGGTGCGACTGGGGCGACCATCGACAGCGGAATGGAGCGCTTGGCCACATTGGCGGCGTAGTCGCCGATGCGTTCGATATCGGCCGCGATGCGCAGCGCCGCGAACACATTGCGCAGGTCGCCGGCGATCGGCGCGCGCAGCGCCAGCAAGCGCACCACGTCGTGGCTGATTTCCTGCTCGAGCATGTCGATGGCGTCATCGTTGCCGACCACGTGCTGGGCGGCGCGTTCGTCGCGGCGCTCGATCACGTCGATGGCGGCCTCAAGCTGGCTTACGGCGAGCTCGCCCATGCGGACGATTTCGCCGGTGAGGCGGGTTAGCTCGTCGTCGTAGCTCTTGATGATGTGTTCTTTGCTGCTGCCGCTCATTTGGATTCTCGTGTGCGTCCAGTAGGGAAGGGCGAGGCGGCGTGACCCCTCACCCTAGCCCTCTCCCCAGGGGGAGAGGGGATACCGCCATGCTTAGCCAAAACGACCGGTGATGTAGTCCTCGGTCTGTTTCTTGGTCGGCTTGGTGAAGATCTGCTCGGTGCGATCGAACTCGATCAGCTCGCCCAGGTACATGAAAGCGGTGAGATCGGAGCAGCGCGCCGCCTGCTGCATGTTGTGGGTGACGATGACGATGGTGTACTCGCTCTTGAGCTCTTCCACCAGCTGTTCGATGCGGCCGGTGGCGATCGGATCGAGCGCGGAGGTCGGCTCGTCCAGCAGCAGCACTTCCGGCTTCAGCGCAATGCCACGCGCGATGCACAGACGCTGCTGCTGACCGCCGGAGAGACCCAGTGCGTTCTGCTTGAGCTTGTCCTTCACTTCGTCCCACAGCGCGGCGCTGCGCAGGGCCTGCTCGACGCGGATATCCATGTCGGCGCGCGAAAGCTTTTCGTGATGGCGGATGCCATAGGCCACGTTTTCGAAGATGGTCATCGGGAACGGCACCGGCTTCTGGAACACCATGCCGACCTTGCTGCGCAGGCGGTTCATCGAATAGTTCGAGTCGAGGATGTTCTCGTCATCCAGGACGATTTCGCCCTTGGCCTCGAGCTTGGGATAGATCGCGTAGATGCGGTTGAAGATGCGCAGCAGGGTGGACTTGCCGCAACCCGAGGGACCGATGATGGCGGTGACCTTCTTCTCCGGGATGTCCATGTTGATGCCTTTCAGCGCATGGAATCCGTTGTAGTAGAAGTGCAGGTCGCGCACCTTCAGCTTGGTCGGCGCGATCGGGGTGGGCGTAGCCGCAGACTGCGGGTGGATGCCGGCGGCGGCGGACTCAGTCATGGGACACCTTGTTGCGTGAAAGGACCAGACGGGAGGCAAGGCTAAGCAGCAGCACGAACATGGTGATCACGAACGCACCGGCCCAGGCGATGGCGTGCAGGCCCTCACCCGGATCGTTGGCGTACTGGTAGATCATCTGTGGCAGGCTGGACATCTTGTCCATCGGGTTGAAGGTCGTGTAGTTGTTGCCGAAGGCGGTAAACAGCAGCGGTGCCGTCTCGCCACTGATGCGGGCCAGCGCCAGCAGCACACCGGTAATGATGCCCGAGCGCGCGGCGCGCATCAGGATCTGCGTGGTCAGCTTCCATTGCGGAATGCCAAGTGACAGGGAGGCTTCGCGCAGCGTGGAGGGCACCAGGCGCAGCATCTCGTCGGTCGTGCGCACGATCACCGGCAGCGCGATCAAGGCCAGCGCCACGCCGCCGGCCAGGCCGGAGAAGGTGGTGTTGCCGCTGGTAAGCGCCGTGGTGGGCAGCACGATGATGGTGTACACGAACAGACCCAGCACGATGGATGGCGCGGACAGCAGAATGTCGTTGAGGAAGCGGATCGACTCGCCCAGGCGGGTGCGGTTGGCGTATTCGGCCAGCCAGGCGCCTGCCAGCACGCCGATCGGCGTGGCGATGGCGATGCCGATGAAGTTGATGATCAGGCTGCCGACCATGGCGTTGAGCAGGCCACCATCCTCACCGTAGGCGGTGATCTTGGTGAACAGCTTCACATTGAGCGCGCCGATGCCCTGGCGCAGTGTTTCCCACAGGATCCAGGCCAGGAAAATCAGGCCGATCAGGGTGGCGAACATGCTCAGCGTCAGCGCCAACGCATTGGTGATGCGACGACGGGTATAGAGGAACGAACTGTTCATCAGCGACCCTCCTTGTGAGCCAGCTGCCGCAGCATGAAGCGCGCGATCAGCAGCACGATGAAGGTGACCACGAACAGCAGGAAGGCCAGTGCCATCAGCGTGGATTTCTGCAGGCCGGCGGCCTCGCTGAATTGGTTGGCGATGGTGGAGGCGATCGAGGCGCCCGGATCCAGGATGGACGGCGACAGCTTCATCGCATTGCCCAGCACGAAGGTCACCGCCATCGTCTCGCCGAGAGCACGGCCCAGACCTAGGAAGATGCCGCCGATCACCGCCGAACGGGTGTAGGGCAGCACGATGTCCCATGAAACTTCCCACGTGCTGGAACCCAGCGCATAGGCCGATTCCTTCAGGCGCGTCGGTACGGTCTGGAACACCTCGCGCATCACCGAGGAGATGAACGGGATGATCATGATTGCCAGCACGATACCGGCCGTCAGTACGCTGGCGCCGAACGGATAGTCGCTGCCGAACAGGCTGCCCACGAAAGGCACATGCTGGGCCACCCACGACAGCTTGCCATCGTCGGGCTTGTTGCCCAGGTAGTTGGTCAGCCAGGGCTTGATGTGATCGGCGAAGAAGGGCGCAAAGATAAACAGGCCCCACATGCCGTAGATGATCGACGGGATGCCGGCCAGCAGCTCGATCGCCGAAGCGACCGGGGTGCGCAGCCACGGCGGCGCCACTTCGGACAGATAGAGCGCGATGCCGAAGCTCACCGGCACGGCGATGAGCAGGGCGATCAGCGACGTGGCGATGGTGCCGTATACGGGAACCAGCGCGCCGAACGTGTCGCTGCTCGGGTCCCAGGCATCGCTGACGAGGAAGTGCCAGCCGAAGGCGGCGAAGGCGTGACGACCGCCCCACAGGGTGGCGCCCGCGGCGCCAAGCAGGCAGGCCAGGACCAGCAGCGCGCAGGCTTTGAGCAACCAACTGAACAGGCGGTCGTGCCGCGCGTCGCGGTGCGAGCGCGCTTCCTGTGCCATGGCCGTGGAGACGGCGCCTACGTTCGCTTGCATGTAATGTCGATCCCTCAGGTTTCTCGAGGTCCGGCTGGCACGAGGGCCCGCCCGGTCGGTAAGCGTGCGCCAAAGCTAGGGTCTCTTTCCAGCAGCAAGCCGCCCGACGTTGGTCGGGCGGCCCATAGCTGTGCGATCAAGCAGCGTTGACGTTAGATCGTGCCGGTTGCCGTAGCATGACCGGCACGAGCGGTTCTCAGTGCTTGTACTCGCTGGCCCAGTAAGCCTCGATCTTCTTGACCAGGGTATCCGGCAGAGCGACATAGTCGAGTGAAGCGGCGTCTTTCTGGCCGTTCTCCAGTGCCCACTTGAAGAAGTCGAACGCGACCTTGGTGTGCTCGGCGTTCTTCGGCTTCTTGTACATCACGGCCCAGGTGGTTGCCGTGATCGGCCAGGCCTGTGCGCCCGGGGCGTTGGTCATGATCAGGTTGAAGTCCTTGGCGCTGGCCCAGTCGGCGGTGGCTGCGGCGGCGGCAAAGCCTTCGGCGCTCGGAGCCACGATCTGGCCGGCGGCATTCTTCAGGTTGATCCAGCTGATCTTGTTCTTGACCGCATAGGCGTATTCGACGTAGCCGATCGAACCCTTGATCTGCTTGACGTACTGCGACACGCCTTCGTTACCCTTGCCACCCACGCCGGTCGGCCACTCGACGGCCGTGCCGTACTTGACCTTGTTCGCCCAATCCGGGCTGACCTTGGACAGGTAGTTGGTGAAGTTGAAGGTCGTGCCCGAACCATCCGAACGATGCACGACGGTGATCTTGGCGGTCGGCAGGTTCAGGCCGGCGTTCAGCGCGGCGATGCGGGGGTCGTTCCAGTTGGTGATCTTGCCGAGGAAGATGTCGGCGAGGGTAGCGCCGTCCAGCTTGATCTGGCCCGCTCCGATACCGGCGATGTTGACGACCGGCACGATGCCGCCGACCACGACCGGGAACTGGCCCAGGCCGAACTGGGCGAGGTCTTCCGCCTTGACCGGCGCATCAGTCGCGCCGAAGTCGATGGTGCCTTCCTTGATCTGCGCCACGCCGGCGCCCGAACCCACCGACTGGTAGTTCAGCTTGTTGCCGGTCTTTTCGGCGTAGCCAGCGGACCACTTCGAGAGCACCGGGTAGACGAAGCTCGAACCGGCGCCGGTAATGTCAGTAGCCTGGGCGGCCATGCCAAACAGGGAGGCGGCAGCAAAAACGGCGGTCACGCCGATGCGAGATAGGGACTTGGTTGAGGTCAACACGGTGGCTCCTTGGCGAAGGGTTACGGGGATTCCCGCCCGCCCTCAATTTCATGCGCAACGTGTTGCAATGAGATGAGCTGAATGTTTCAGCATTATGACAATCCGTCATGGACTGTCATCTTGCGCCGTCGCAAGGCTCGGGCAGCGCACGCTTGCGGTCCCTCAAGATCCCACGATGGATGGTTTTCAGGGCGTATCGACGCCAACGAACTCGCGTTCGATCGTCTCCAGCCGGCGCCAGCGATTGATGATCGTGCAGAACAATTCCGCCGTGCGCTCGGCATCGTAGATGGCCGAATGGGCTTCACGTGTGTCAAAAGGAATACCAGCGGCCTGCACCGCTTTGCTCAATACGGTCTGCCCAAAGGCCAGTCCGCTTAACGTCGCCGTATCAAAGCAGCTGAACGGATGGAACGGATTGCGCTTGTGCGCGCAACGGCGCACGGCAGCATTGAGAAAGCCAAGGTCGAACGCAGCGTTGTGGCCCACCAACACGGCGCGCTGGCAATCGGCGTCGCGCATGGCATCGCGGATCGGCTTGAACACATGATCCAGCGCCAGCCGCTCGTCGAGCGCGCCGCGCAGCGGATTTTCCGGATCGATGCCGGTGATCTCCAGTGCGCGGGGATCGATATTGGCGCCGGGAAAGGGGTGCACGTGGGCTGACACCGCCGGAAGCGGCTGCAAATAGCCCTCGGGTGTCATACGCAGGACCACGGCGGCGATTTCCAGTAGCGCATCGCGCTCGGCGTCGAAACCGCCCGTCTCCACATCCACGATCACCGGCAGGAAGCCACGGAATCGTTCGGCCATGCGGTCGGCCATGCTGTTGCTGAGTATCTCCATCCATTAAGCATATCAGCCACCGCCAGCACGCCGACTTAGCCGTCGCTAAGTCGAGTGTCTCCGTTCTGTCACATAACGTGCATGTAACGGTAAAGCGGTGACCTCATCCTCCCTAACCGAACCTTAACTGACCGGCCATGTGATCGAGGGGGGCGGTCGAGGTGATTCTTACCAACATGCGGAGATATTCCATGCGTTCCAAGTTGCTCGCGGTAGCGATTGCTGCCGGTTTGGGCGTTACCAGTTTCTATGCCAGCGCCGACCCGGCGCCGGCAAGCCAGTCCTCCAAGACCAGCCAGGGTTCTGCCCAGAATGCCGAAATCCAGGCTCTGAAGGCCCAGTTGCAGGCGCTTCAGGCCAAGGTGGTCGAGTTGGAACAGCGCACCGACGCGCAGTCCGACATCAACGTCTCCACCGGCCAGGCCGTGGAGCAGGTGCAGAAGACCCAGGCTGCCACGACCGAGCAGATCAAGAAGTCCGCTGACAAGATTGCCTACAAGGGCGTGAACATCACGCTGGGCGGCTTCCTCGCGGCTGAAACGATCTACCGTTCGGCAAACCAGGGTGCGGATATCGCGTCCAACTTCAACACGATTCCGTTCAATTACGTGCCGACCGCGCATACCAACGAATTGCGCTTCACCGCACGCCAGAGCCGCATCTCGGCCTTGGCACAGGGTGACGTGGATCCGCAGACCCATCTGGCCGGCTATATCGAACTCGACTTCCTGGGCGCTGCGCAGACCGCGAACTCGAACGAGAGCAACTCGTACAATCCGCGTATTCGTAACGTCTACTCGCGGGTGAAACCACTCGAACCGACGCACTCGACCTACGATGGAGCGAAATTGCTGCTGGATCGCGGCGCGGATCCCAAGGCGTACACGCTCAAGCAAAATGATCCGCCGGGGAGCGACGATGCGCGACGGTTCACGGCGCTGACCGGCCTGGTTGGCGGAGGCTCCACGGGATTCGCGAACCAGCCGCCGCATCCACACTGGCGCGAACTGGCCAAGCTATTGCTTGATCGCGGCGCCGATCCGGCGGATGAACAGGCGCTCTGGATCAATCCCGGGGCGTCGCTCGAGATCCTGCTACCGCACGGTTTGACGGCGGCGGCGAGAGTGAAGAACATCACCTTGCTGGGACGCGAACTTTCCCGCGCGGCTCACCGTGGACACGCGGATCGGGTGAGGCTTCTGCTTGCGCACAGCGCGAGAACGGACGAGATGTTCGAAGGCAGAACGCCGTGGGAGCATGCGATGGAGTCCGGCAATCTGGATATTGTGCGACTGCTTGAAGATGCGGGCGCTCCTCCTGCCCAACTCAGCGATGTCGAACAATTCACGGCGCGATGCCTGGCGGGCGACGAATGCGGCGCACGTGCGATGTTGGACCTGTCTCCGGATTTGATCCACCGCGCGCCAAAATCAATGGTTCTGAAGGCCACCGGCACTGGCCGCGTGGATGCGGTTCGGCTGGTCCTGGATCTAGGTTTCGATCCGAACTGTCGACGAAGTGGCGGCGCTTCACAGCGCGACCGACAAACCCGAAATCCTGCGGCTGCTGCTGGAGCGCGGCGGATCGCTCACAGTGCGGGATCCGTTTTACGACGGCACGCCGATCGGGTGGGCGGATTTCTTCGACCGGCCAGAGGTGCGCGACAAGCTGCTGAGCGAGGGCGCGATTTGTCTTTTCGACGCGCTCGATCATGATCGTCTGGATCGCGTTCCGGACGTGCTGACGCGCGATCCCGAGTCGCTCAACCGGCCTTTCGCGAAATGCCTGATTACGCGCGCACCGAATCCACAGGATTGGCAAACGCCGCTCGCGCATGGTAGACCGGGGCAAGACAGCGGCCGTGCGAGCGTTGCTGGAACACGGCGCGGCCGTAACGGCAGGCGATCTGGACATCGCTCGCGCGAAGGGTTTAGTAGAAATCGGAGACCTTCTCGAAGAGCGCGTTCCGAAAAACTAGAGTTGAGGCGGCGGCCCAACGTAACGGGCGCGCGGACGAATGAGATCGCCGGCCGCATACTGTTCGATCGCGTGTGCGATCCAGCCGGCCGTTCGCCCTAGCGCGAACAAGAGCAGGGGTGCGTGTTCCGGCAACCGGTAACAGCGGGCCAAAGCGACCAATCCGAAATCCACGTTCGGCAAATCGTGCAACAAGTGCGTGCCTGCCCTCGCCAGGCTTCGAACCCGCTGCCACTCCTTTTCGTTGCCGCTGGCTTTGGCAAGACGCAGCAGCAGGGCTGCGCGGGGATCGCCCGCCGGATACAGCGGGTGCCCGAATCCGGGGAGACTCTCTCCGTGGCGCAACCGGTTCGCGAGGACATCCGCGGCTGGCCGGCGCGCGGTTTCGGAGAAGAGCGAAGACACGCGCTCCGTGGTGCCGCCGTGCCGGCTGCCTTTCAATGTTGCGAGAGCGGCTGAGACTACATCGTAAGGGGATGCAGAGGCCGAAGCCGCGCAACGCGCGGCGAAAGCGGAGACATTCAGCTCGTGATCCGCGCAAAGCACCAGCGCCACTCGAATTGCTTGTCCCGAGGCAGGCTTCTTCAGGCCCCAGCCGGATTGGAGTAGCGAATGGATGGGGGCGGGGGAGTGGTGACCGGCGACGACGCTTGCGAGCAGGCGGAGAATGGGGCTCCGGTGAGACGCACGGCTGAAGGCCTGAGATCGTACGACTGCAGGTCGCTTGCGCCGGCAATCGGCAATGCGGCTTGCAGCTGCGCGATCGGATTCTTCGATGCATTCCTCAAACGCGCCGCCAACCGGCGCGAGGGATGTGGTTGCGCGAAGAGATGTCCCATTTCCACGGGTTCGGCGCACCAAAGGAACTGCGCGACTTCTTCGAGCGTCGCAGTTTCGGCGAGCTTCACGGCATCCCGGCCGCGATAGTAGAAATGGCCGTTCTGAACCAGGGTGATGCCGGAATCGAGCACCGGGCTGCCCCAATGCAAGCCTCGCGCAGCGGCCTTGGCAGGATCGCGGCGGGCGTCTTTCCGTTCCCGGTAGCGTTCCACGGCGTCGCGGTGGTAGCGCCGCTCGCGCGGCTGGTTGGGAATCGATTCGGAATGCAGCAGGCCGCGGCTGGTGTAGGCGTCGAGGGTCGGCTTCGAAACGCCCAGGGCGTCGGCGGCTTGCTGCGCCGTCAGATAGTATCGATCAGCCTGCATACATTGATTCCATTATCAATATTGACAAGAAGTTAGATCTGCGTCAATCATGAACCAATGAAGGAAGGCTGGAAGGAGTGATGGCGGCCCAAACCCGGCTGAGCCATGTGGACGGCAAAGCGGACGAGCTGATCATCGCCGGTAATCGGATAGAGGCTTTAGCGCCGCGCGACTTTCGAAGAAGTGGCGCATTTGCTATTGCACGGGCGTTTGCCGAAGCCGGCAGAAGTGCGCTGAGTTCACGCGGAAGCTGGCGGAACGTGCAATTCCCCAGGCTGCCATTGGAGTCCTGCGCGAGGCCGTTGCGGCGAAGGCCGCGCCCATATTGCCCGGAGCAGCTCAAAGCCGGGAAGCTGATCCGGCCCCAGTCGGAATATGTTGGCCCATCGGGTCTGCAGGATAGCGGCGCAGAGCATTGAGTCGTGCTATTCCGTCTTCTTTCGCAGGGGTGCCAGCATCTCTCTCTGACTGATCGCCTCTGCGGAGTTCAACCCGTAGCCGCGGGTGTAGCAGGGATGGGTAAGGCGAGGCGGCCGGAAGCGGTTTTCAGCTTCAAAAAATGTTGTTTTCGAAAAACAGAATCGCCTGCCAAGGCTCTGTAGAGTGCGGTCGATGTCGATGACCTGAATGTAACGGTCTCCGGTCATATTATCTTGCATCTGCGATTCTGTGTCGACGATCTCTTCGAAGCGTCCCCGGCTCAAGTCGAAGACCTGAAAGCTGCTGGCTACCATGCCTGCTCCGCCCCAGTTCGATTCGACGATTAATTCATCCACGCCACTGCCGGTGAGGTCCAAAAGCTGCACGTTCTGCACTGAGTCATGATGGACGGTTTCCAACAGGTACTTGTCTTTCACGGTCCAGCCTGGCCCGGACTTGACGAGATGCAATAGAAGACCGACCGTCGGACATGACCTCGGGGGGCTAGACCCTGGAAAGTCATATTGAAGCACGGCGAGCAGTCCGGTATCGACTTCCCTCGGCCAAACAAAAAGCTTGAACCGTACCTGACGGATTTTGGAGAATCTCTGAGTAACAATGTCTTCGGATGCCCAGTCCTCGGCTTTGTTCCTGGCCTTGCCAATGATGCTGTAGACCGCTTCGTCGGCGAACGCGTCCGGAAAGTAGAGCTCACCGGCTCTTGGCTTTGTAGGCCAGGACTGATCGATCTTCTTGCCCTGTTCAAGCAAAATCTGCATCTTGGGAAAAATCGTCTGGAGGGCAGCCAAACGCAGCGCATCATCGGAGACGGGTTGGCCGAGGCCATCCGTCGCCGTTATGTACGATAGGCCGATCATCAAGGACGAGATCCTTGCTAAAGTAAGGATAGAGGCCATGGCCAAGATAACCTCAAAATATCAGGTCACCGTCCCCAAGGTGATCGCGGAGGAATACGCGCTGCATCCGGGCGACCAGATCGAATGGGTACCGGCAGGGGACGTGATCCATGTCGTTCCGGCACCGCGTCAATCGGCGCCGATGGATACTGACTCCCGGCTCCGCCTATTCGACCAAGCGACTGAACGCCACAAGCGGCGTGAGCGAACACGAAAAATCCGGCCGGTTAAAGACCGAGGCTGGCGGCGAGAGGATCTTTATAGCGGTGGCCGCTCTCATTGATACGAATATCCTGGTCTACCGCTTTGATACCCGGTTTCCAGCGAAGCAAAGAACTGCCATAGGCTTGCTCAGGCGCGGCATCGCGGAGGATTCTTTGCGTGTACCGCATCAAGCAATTGTTGAATTCGTCGCCGCCGTATCGCGCCCAATTCGAGGGCGCGTTATGCTCGCCCAAGCCAACGCACTCCGAGAAGCTGAAGAACTCCTAAAGCAGTTCTCCATTCTTTATCCAAATGAGGCGATTCTGCGCCAGGCTGTTCGCGGTTGCGCGGCATATCAACTAAATTGGTTTGATGCTCACTTGTGGGCCTACGCAGAGTATTACGGCCTGAATACGATATTTTCCGAGGACTTTCAACACGACCGGCTTTATGGCAGCGTGCGAATGGTAAACCCGTTTTTAGAATCGCGATGATCCCCTTGCTGACGGGTCTGTGAAAAAATCCAGCGATCGCCCGAATTGGTAGGTGGAAGCGCCTGCCCCACGTTGTCACGAAAGGCTTTGCATCCGGGTGGGGCAGGCGCTTTGCTTTCGCCTGCCAATTCGATTTTTTCTCAGACCTTGACGCGCGCGGGGCTACGTCACCGCGCCCAGTCCCTAATCCCCAGTCCCCCAGTCCCCCAGTCCCTAATAACTAGACAGCAATATTATTTCGCTGCACAATCGAAGCCATGCTACCGAGAATTGTATGGATTGGACTGGCCGCGACTGCTGCGCTGTGCGCGCAAGCTGGGATTGAGGGGACTTGGCAGGGCACGCTCGACGCCGGCGCGATGAAGCTTCGGCTGGGGTTGCGTGTCACTAAAAATGCGGCGGGCGAGCTTTCGTCCACGCTCGATAGTATCGATCAGCGGGCGATGGGAATCCCGGCGAAGGTCACTCTCTCCGGCAACGCGGTGCATCTGGCGCTGCCCAGTTTGAACGCCAAGTACGACGGGACGCTGAGCGCGGATGGCAAAGAGATCGGCGGAACATTTGTCCAGGGAGCGACGCTGCCGCTGGTATTCAAACGTGTGGAAACGGTGGAGGCCTTGAATCGTCCGCAAGATCCGAAACCGCCTTTCCCCTACGATGCGCAGGATGTCGGCTACGAGACCAAGAGCGGCATCAAGCTGGCCGGCACGCTGACACTGCCGCGTGGGCAGGGGCCATTTCCAGCGGCGATCATGATTACGGGCTCCGGGCCGCAGGATCGCGACGAATCGCTGCTCGGCCACAAGCCTTTTCTCGTCATCGCCGATTATCTGACGCGTCGCGGCATCGCGATTCTGCGCGTGGATGATCGCGGTGTGGGTGGTTCCACCGGCAAGTCCACCGAAACTTCGATAGAGGAAATGGCGGACGATGTGGTGACCGGCGTCGAGTTTCTGAAAGGCCGCAAGGAAATCGATGCGAAGCACATCGGCGTGATTGGCCACAGCGAAGGCGGACTTGTCGGCCCGGCGGCGGCGGTGCGCTCCTCTGACGTGGGGTTTGTCGTCATGCTGGCTGGAACGGGAGTGCGCGGAGACGAGGTCCTCAGGAAACAGGGAGAAGCCGTTATCCGCGCCGGTGGGGGAAGCGACAAAGCCGTCAAGCAACAACGCTTCATGCAGGAGATGATTTTCGGAATCATGAAATCAGAACCGGATCCGAAGGCCGCGGTCGCTGGGCACCACCCCAGGCAGAAACCGGCGAAACGCAGGAAGAAGGACAAGGAGGGCAGCCGTGAAAGACAAATCCCGCTTGACAGGTAGCAGCGGTGGCCGACTTCTACATGCCACCTGCTGCCTGCGATCCAGGCCAGGTCCGCGGTGCTGGACCGGCGGGGCCCGTAGCAGGCGTAGTAGGCGATCTCCTCCCGGTCGCTCAGAGAGCGGCGGGCCAGCAGCCAGTGCCCGCGGCCGCGCTTCTGGCCGGTCTGCACCGGGATCCGCGCCCAGTCGAACTCGCGCGGGCCGTGTGCCCCGGCCCCGGCCGAGATCCGCTGCCAGCCCCGCGAGGGTACCGCGGCAATCAGATCGTCGGCCCGCCGCTCACCTTCAGCCATGGTCACCGTGTCGCTGCACCGGACGGCCATCACGTACCAGACGTCCCGCTCTTCCAGCCAGGCCTGCAGCCACTTGGCCTGTCCGTAGACCTCATCGGCGGTGAACCACGCGAACGGCACCCCGGCCGCGATCGCCCGGCTGATCATCGCCTGGGCCTGTCGGGGCTTGGTGGCAAACTCGACCTCCTGCGGGATGCCTGCCGCCCGGCACCGCTCCGGGTCTTCGGTCCAGGACTGCGGCAGGTACAGTTCCCGGTCGATCAGCGCGTGCCCGTACTTCGAGGCATAGGCCAGGAACACTCCGACCTGGCAGTTTTCCGTCCGCCCGGCGGTCCCGGAGTACTGCCGTTGCACACCCGCCGACCGGGTGCCCTTTTTCAGGAAGCCGGTGTCATCGGCGATCAGCACCCCGTCCGGGCAGCCCAGCTGCTCCACCACGTAAGCCCGGACATCATCGCGGAACCCGTCGACGTCCCAGTCCGCCCGGCGCAGCAGCCGCTGCATCCCGTCCGGGCTCACCTCGTGAGCCCATTCCGCCAGCGTCCACCCGTTTTTCCGCTCCAGGCCCGCGACCAGCCCGGACACATACTCCCGCACCCGGGACCGCGGCTCAGACCGGGCGAACCGGCCCGCGATCCGCTCGTGCAGCTGGTCCAGCCCGGCAGCGACAACATCCATCATCATGCACTCAATGATGCCCAACAGGATCAGCTAAGTGCCGTTGCAGTATTAAGCGTCAAAACACTAGTACGTAGTCTTACTGGATAGGGAGGCGCCATGGGAACGGGGTGTCCCAATGAGCGGAAGTAGGGGTAAGTCGCATAGCAGGCTCAGATCTCCGGCGTTACGTTATCCGTAGCCTCGGTTACGTGCGGTTTTCTCCGCCCGTTCCTGTGCGTTATTCTTAAAATCCTGGTAGGATCGGTGGCGTGTCAGCGGCGGTTGCGGCGATCCTGGAGGGCATGCCAGAGCCCGGGGATCTCCGCATGCACCAGGTGGATGGCCGGTGCGTGATCACCGCCGGGTCCGTGGTCCTGTTCGACTTTGACGAGGCTGACATCGGGATGCGGAACCTGGCGCTGGTGTCGCTGCGGTCGCTGGGTTTCAGGGGCCGGGCGGTCGCCGCAGTGCTGGGCCTGACCGAGGCGTACGTATCGACGCTGTGGAGCGCGGCCCGGCGGGACGGGTCGGCGGCGGTGCTGTCCGGGCAGCTGCGCCGTGGCAAGCCGGGCACGGTCACGCCGGAGCAGTGGGAGCAGGCGCGGGCGTGGCGGGCTGAGGGTGCCAGTGACGCCGAGATCGGGCGGCGGCTGGGCGTGGCGCACACCACGATCGGCCGCGGCCTGGGGAAACGGCAGGAAACG
>CAVXWA010000032.1:0-75667 GCA_963765335.1 uncultured Gammaproteobacteria bacterium
CCATAGCTAACCGACTTCAACTGCGCTGACATCTTGGAGTCCTCACAATCATGCGGCCCGGCATCAACTCAATACCGAGTCCGTTCCACCGCACCTTCGATGAAGCCGCGGCTGCGCGACGAAGCCGCGCAACCGCTGGCACTACTTCTGCTTCGACTGTTGCTGTTTGCGGTATTCGGGCACCGGCAAACCACCCCAGCCCCAGTTTTCCAGCTCTACTTCGTCGATGGCGACAAAGGTGGAATCCAGCGGCTTATTCAGCACGTCGAGCAGCAACTGGCTGACGCCCTTGATCAAGGCAGCCTTCTGCTCTGCGGTGGCTGCGCTGAGGCCAGGTGCCGAACCCTCGCGGGTGATCTTGATGTTCACGAATGGCATGACTGTCTCCTCGAGGAATGGGGTGGGCTTGCCGCCCACCCCGCTTCGCCTTAGTGGCCGGCGCTCTGGCCGCCGTCAACGTGCAGGATCTCACCGGTGACGAAACCGGCCGAGTCGAGATAGATGACGGCATCAGTAATGTCGGAGATCTCACCCATGCGACCCACCGGGTGCAGACCTGCAAGCGCACCATGCGTCTCGGGAGCGTGCATCGGGGTCTTGATCACGCCCGGCGCCACCGCATTCACGCGAATGCCGCGCTTGGCGTATTCGATGGCGAGCGACTTCGTGGCCGCGTTGAGTCCGCCCTTGGTCAGCGAAGCCAGTACCGACGGCACGCCGTCGATGGCGTGATCGGCCAGACTCGTGGTGATGCTGACGATGTGGCCGCTGCCCTGCTTCTCCATCTCCGCCACCGCGAGCTGGGTGATGTGGAAGAAGCCGTTGAGGTTCACCGACAACACGTTGGCGTAGTCCTCGGCCGTGTAGGCCGTGAACGGCTTGGCGACAAAGATGCCCGCGTTGTTGACCAGGGTGTCGATGCGACCGAAGCGCGACAGGGCTTCCGTCACGATGCGCTGTGCGACGGCGCGGTCAGCGATATCGCCGGGCACCGCGATCACGTCGGGATCGCTGGTACGGCTTCATCGAACGGGAGTTGGCAATGACGCGGTAGTTGCGGTCGCGGAAGGCCTTGACCAGGCCAGCGCCGATGCCCTGGGACGCGCCAGTAACGATGGCGACTTTCTGTTGACTGTTCATGCTATGTGCACTCTCTAGATGTAGGGGACTTCAATCTGATGTCTATCGGGCTTGTCGCTCCGATGTAGCTAATCTAGGCGCGCATGGCGCATTAGCGAATCCCCGCTATTCGGCAGACATTCTTCCGCGCGGCGGTGGAATCGGCGCTTCGGACGGCGTCTCCGCCTCCTTCGCCAGGCAGGCGAAGCGCGACCGCAGGCGCGGCAGCGCGAAGTCGACAAAGGCACGCACCTTCGGCACCGACAGCCGTCCATACGGCGACACGAAGTGCACGGGTAGCGGCGCAGGCTCCGCATCGGCGAGTACGACGCGCAGCGAGCCCTGTTTGATCTCCGACGCCACGTGGTATGAAAGAAGCCGCGTCACGCCATGCCCCTCCACCGCCGATGCAATGGCACCGCGTACGTTATTGATCACCAGTCGAGGGGTCAGCGAGACGGAACGAGGAATCGACGACCCCTCCAGGGCCGGAAAGCTCCACGATTCCTGCCCCATATGCGCCATCGCGATAACCTGGTGCTTCGCCAGGTCAGCGGGCTCCGCGATGCGGGGATGCGTCGCCAGATAGCGTGGCGAAGCCACAATCACCCGACGCACCTCACCAATCCGGTGGGCGACCAGGGTCGAATCCGCCAGATGGGTGATACGCAAGGCCAGGTCCATGCCTTCATCGATCAAGTTCACCGCTCGTTCCAGCATGTGCAGTCGAACGTTGACGGTGGGGAATTCGTCCATGAACGCATCGACGATGGGCCGAAGAATCTCCACGCCGGCGAACACCGTAGCCGTAATGGTCAACGTTCCACGAGGCACGGAACGCTCGCCTGCCGCGCTGCGGTCGGCCTCCTCCAGATCCATGAGCAGCTTTCGGCAAGCCGTGGCATAGCGCTCGCCTGCCTCGCTCAACTTGATGGAACGCGTCGTCCTGTGCAGCAGCGGCACGCCGACATGGTCCTCGAGAAAGGCGATGGCCCTGCTCACTGCCGCTGGCGACCGCCCAGTCTTGCGACTGGCGCCGGCGAGACTCCCTTCATCCAGCGCCGCAACGAAGACTTTCATGGCATCTATGCGGTCCATTAGACGTTCCTAGCGGGTGCGATGGAGAACGGAGCCTGGAAAAGTGTCCTACGACCCCGCAAATTCGGCTAGCCGTAGCCGATTTCCTTGAAGTTAGACGTGACGTGTTCGTGAACAACCACGCTGGCAAACCTGGGCACAACGCCCAGGCTGAATTGCATGGCCAGCGTCAACCTGACACTGGAGCGACATGGGCGATCGGCGGTGCCAAATGGGACTGAGAGCCTGCTCAAAGCCTCTGTGTGGTCACAAGCGCTCCTCCCCAATCCTCTCATGCGACCGCAGGGAGTCCCTTTTCGGGGCAAGCAGCGGAGTGATTGAGGGCGGCGCGCTTTTTTCGGCTGCTCCCGCTGCAAGCAGGGGGAGGCTGGGAGGGGGTGCTGTGGCCGCCGCTGAGCGTTTGAACAGGCTCTTAGACGTCCGTGCGAATGCCCGTGGAATCGCCAAGATGCTCGCCGCCACACACACCATCCTCGATCACTGACTACTGCCGCCTGCGTGGACGACGAGCACGACATGCTCGCGCGCCTCGCCGGTGAGCTTGCTGACTGCGTCCATCAACCCGCCAGCAAGCGCCCGCAGTCGCTCGTCGGATCGCCCGCTACGCAGATCGATGGCAAGTGTGGCGAAGCTGGCCTCCCTGGATCGAAATAAGCGCTCCCCAGGCGCCAGCCGCGCCTTGGCGAGACAACCGCAGCCATCGTGCATCGGGCTGGAAACGACGCCTTCTTCACGCGAGCCGCCACCGCGAACTTCAGGCCAAAGCACGGTCCAGTTCGCCGATGAGCGCCTGCATGAGCGCCTGTGAGGACATGGAACGGGCCAACGGCGCGCCCTGACCCGCCCAATGCGCGCCATAACCGGCTTCTCCCGCCGCACGCCCTGCCGCATTCAGTGCCTTGCCCGCGTCGTAAGTGATCGGATAGTCCGGAACGACATCGTCCGCTACGCCAGCGCCAAAGCGTGTGAATCGGTTGGCCAGGCTCCGCGCGGGGCGCCCTGAAATCACCCGCGTCATCACCGTCGCGTAGGCGGCGTCACTCGCCAGGATCTTTCGATAGCCCGCGTCGGCCAGCGATATCGGTGGCGATAAACGCCGTGCCGAGTTGCGCGGCGCTCGCCCCAAGCGCGAGTGCCGCGGCAATGCCGGCGCCATCCATGATGCCGCCGGAGGCAATCACCGGAATGCTCACGCTTTGCGCGAGGAGGCGGGTGAGCGCCATCGTGCCGAGCCGGTCGTCCTCGGCGTCAGGATCGAATACACCGCGGTGTCCGCCCGCCTCGTAGCCCTGGCCCACGATGGCATCGATGCCCGCGGCTTCAATGGATCGCGCTTCCTGCACATTCGTAGCCGTCGCCAGGAGCACGATGCCGGCCCTTGTGCAGTGCGGCAATCTGGTCTGGCCTGGGCAAGCCGAAGTGGAAACTCACTACTTTCGGCCGTTCGTCCACCAGCATGGCAAGCATGGCGTCATCGACCAGGAAGGATGTGTAGATCTCCTTCAGTACCTGCGGAGGCGATGCCCCCACGCACAGCGAATTCAGGGGCAAGTCGCCGTAACCAGGCGGCCTGCTTGGCGTCGTCCGCCTGTGCCGGCCGATGGACAAGAGGTTCACATTGAGAGGCCCGCCACTCAACCGGCGAAATTCCCGGATGGCGTCACGCGCCTTGTCCGCGGTCATGGCGCCCATGCCAAGTGAACCCAGGCCACCGGCGTTGCTTACCGCCGCCGCCATGGCAGGCGAGGAAATACCAGCCATGGGAGCCTGGATGATCGGCACTTTGATGCCGAGCAGACCGAGTAGAGCCGAAGGGACCCGAGTCGCCGATAACCGTTCACTCCTGCCTTGATGCCACTTGGCTGCCTCGAAGAGATAGCTGCGTGGCTTGCCGAAGAGCCGTTTCTCATGGCCGTGTGCGCAGTGGCGATCGCCACTTTGGCGAAAGCGCTGATCGATCCGCGAACTTACGCCGGCTTCGATGAGCGCCTTTCACGAACCTGAGCCAGTCGAGGTTGCCTGGCTCTTTGCCCGAGGCGACTAGCCCCCTTGCGAACAAGCTTTGGAAGGCGCGATGGAATTGACGCTGGGCTCAACCGGTCAGCGAAGACACGCCGGTGCGGCAATCAGTATCCGCAAATCGAAACAATCGCTTCGACATCACCATGAAGCTCGTGCTCATCCCCGCCGATCGCGCCGAGGCACTTCACGTCACGACCAGCCAGCGCGCCTTCCTGCAGCGGCGCAGCGCCGCACGATTCCGTCAAGCCTGCGGGGTATAGAGAAATTCCACGCGTATCCGCCGGGTTCGCGCACCATGCAGTGAAATCCTCGGCCCCTTGCCTACCGGTTCTGGCGCAATTCCGCCACCACGCCTGGCCAGGCCGATACCCGCTCGAAGAGTTCGCTGAGCGCCTCCTCACTGGGCATCTTAAAGGCGACGTGATGCAGCCCAATGTTCTTTCGCCTATCGAACGGCGTATAGCCATCGGACGTGTCGACTTGCCACAGGGTCAGGCGGATAAGTCCGTCCGATACGAAGACCGCCGGATAGGTGGGATTCTCGCCGACGACGGTCCAACCGAGGCAATCCACGAAGAAGCGCCGAGAGCGTTCGAGGTCGCCCACGGTCAGACCAACGTGATCGATACCCGTGGTCAGGGCATGGGGATTCGGCATGTTCGGCTTTCCGTCGTCGCGGGGGAGCCAGTGAGAATAATTGATAACCGTGTTGTGCGCGGCGTGCCTGCGGCTGCACGTCAAGGCGATTCACATCGGCAGCAGCGCCCCCATGCTCGCTTCCGCCGGGAGGACGTGTAGCTCGCTAGCCATCGTTGACGCTGGTGCGCCTCAAAAAACTTTTGGACGTCCGTTTACCTTGATTCGCGACTGTTCCGCCAGGAGAAGCTGCGCGATCTTCTCAAAGGGCGCCAACGTCGACTGGTTCATCATTGCTGGACCTCACGACAGCGGGCGTTCCGTCCTGACCGTGGCGTTATTGTCTTCTGGTTGTTCCTCTGCACCTGGTTGCCGACGAACGCCACCGGCCACGGCACCGCCCACGGTCGCCAGGGTTCGGCCCTTGCCGCCCCCAATCCGGTTTCCGCACCTACGCCACCCGCGACGGCGCCGATGGCCGTGCCGGTAATACGATTCGGATCGTTTCGTATGCGGTTCCTCACCTGCACGCCTCGATACGACGCGGCGAGCGTCGGGACGAATTGCTCTGCGCCTGGACCAGGCCGGCAAGACCGGTGGCAAGCGCCAGTGCGAACACACGATCGCCAGTCTTTTCATGGGTACTCCGGAAGTGGGCATCCTGCAGACGCCCGTGCGTACGTGATGGCGAGAGCTTAAGGCAACGCTGATTAAGTATCGCCATCGTCACCGCCCCTGTCTGCGCGCATCTCACAGGGGCGTCGGCGACGGCAGCCTGGCTGGCTGTCGAGCCGACGCACCGAAGAGGTGCGGGCAGACAGGGGCGGCCCCAACCCATTGAATTGAAGGGACGGGGTGATGCCTGGAAGGCCCGCAGGCTGCACCGCACGGCTTGGCAAGACGGCCAGTCTTCCCGGCGCCATGCGGCGCAGCCTGCGGGCCTTCCAGGCATCATGACGATGGCGATACTTAATCAGCGTTGCCTTAACTCCCAGCTACCTCACTCAGACTTAGTTTCGCCTTAGTTCGACGCCACCTGCGACGCGGCCTGGCTGAGCGCCGGGCTTGATGGGCGGCAACAAATTATTGTTGCGCGTGTTGCCCAAAAAGCCTTTTGGCCTCGCTATGCTCTGTCAATTCCCGACCGGTCGCGATAGCCACCATGCCAGAACGCTTTTACGCTACTGCACGGTTCATTGATGTAAGGACTTCTATCGCCCAGTGCCCTCCTGCACGGGGTCGATCGCGCGCTGAGAAAGGCCGCCCCATCGCTAGCGCACCCTGGGCGTGGACTGGCATGAAGACCCACTACCTCGAATTTACGCCGCCAGCGAGATCCCCGGCGCCGCACCGCGCCCTAAGTGCGCACACGAGGCCTGGCTTCACTGCGGGAGGTGCGTATGGACGGCTCTAGCGGCAGCTGGCTGATCGTTGGATTAACCTGGCAGACGATCTTTTCCGCTCGCTTCCTGCTGCAATGGATCTACAGCGAGATCAAGCGCCAGAGCGCCATACCCATGATCTTCTGGTACACCAGCATCGTTGGCGGCGCCACGCTCCTCGGCTACGCGATCCACAAGCAGGACCCCGTGTTCATCGTTGGACAAACGGGAGGCGTTCTCATTTACCTGAGAAATCTTCAGCTGCGCCTGCGCGAAAGCCGGCAAGAGCACCGCGAGGCGCTGAACTGATGCATATCGACAGCCAATCTCTATGGATTGCCGCGGGCCTGGTGGGCCAGGCGCTCTTTGGCGCCCATTTCTCGTACAGTGGCTCTACAGCGAGGCTCGCGGGAAAAGCGTCATACCCGGCGCGTTCTGGTACCTGAGTGTCGCTGGCGGATCGATCATTCTTGGTTACGCCATCCATCGGCAGGAGCCGGTTTTCATTATCGGAGAGACCGTGACCCTGCTCGTATTCCTGACGCAACTTGCACATGCTCAGAACGCACCAGGCGCGGCGCTGACATCGCCATGGCCACTGCACTTCGAACCGCCTCAAGGAGTCTGAACTTGCCCGATAATGCACTCGGTGAAGGCAGCTCGCGAGGGCTTCTGCAGCCTCGGCACCGGCCTTTGCTGTGGCTGATCTTGCTCGGGCTGGTGCTCGGCTTCGCGTTCCAGGGAACACGAGGGCTTTGGAGCCCTGATGAAGGCCGCTATGTCGGGGCCGCGCTGCAGATGCTCGATTCCGGCAACTATCTCGCACCCGCCTACAGCCCCAGCGAGCTGAACTTCTCGAAACCGCCGATCACCTATTGGGTCATTGCGGCGTCGCTCCAGGTATTTGGCCGAAACACCTGGGCGGCGCGCGCCCCCCATGCCATCTCCTTGGTACTCACGATGTGGGTGCTCTATGCCATGGGGAAACGGCTGGTGCCGGAGAAGCCGTGGTTGCCAGGCCTGATCTATGGCTGCACGCTCTTCCCCTTCCTTACCGCCAACATCATCAGTACCGACGTATTCCTCACCCTGTTTGAAGGATTGGCCGTACTTGGCTACGTACGCTCGATCGTGTTCGATAGCGAAAAGATCGACGGCGGGGCGTGACCTTGATGTGGCTGGGTTTTGGCCTGGCCTTCCTCACCAAGGGCCGACCAGGGCTGCTGCCTCTGCCGCTATCCTGATCTATGCCGCCAGCCGAGACGGCTGGCGAAGCATGGGACGCCTATTCACGCTGTCAGGCATCGCGGCGTTTCTGGTGGTTGGCTTTACGTGGTATCTGATTGCCGCGTTGCGCTATCCCTGGCTGCTGCACTACTTCCTGCATCAGGAGGTGTACGGCCGTATCTTTACCGCGGTGCATCGCCGGCATCCTGGTCTATTCGGCTGGGCCGTTGTTTATCTGCCCGTGCTGATACTTGGGTCGCTCCCATGGTGGCCCGGCCTGATTCGCGCCGTGCGTTCAAGCGTTTCCCGGGCTAACTGGCGCAGCTGGTATCGCGAGCACGCCATCGAGCCCTTCCTGCTGCTGTGGTTTCTGGTTCCCTTTGTGGTGTTCTGTCTTTCCCAGTCGCGGCTCCCGCTCTATGTGCTCCCGTTGTTCCTGCCGTTATCGCTCCTGGTTGCACTGCAGCTTCGCGACAAGGTCGATCTTCAGGTACCACGCCAGCGTGTGATGCTGTGCCTGTGGGTCATCGCGCTAGTGGCCGCCAAGGGTGCTGCGGCCTATGCCATGCATCCGGCGGAGGACAATCGACGGGCTGCGCGCGAGATCGCCGCCATGACTTCGCTGCAGGACGTCGCGGCCGTCATCGCCATCGTGAACACGAATGCGATGTATGCCATCGAGGAACAGACTCCGTGGGGGCTTCGCCTCTATCTGAACAAGCCTGTTTATGGCGTCGCCTGGCGTTCACCCGAAGGCATGGCATCACTCTGCTCAGCGATACGCGAACAGCGCCAGGTACTGGTGATTGTTGATCACACGATTGATCCGGCAGCCATTCAACCCGCCCTGGCCAGCTGCCAGGTACATGCAACGGACCAGCTTGGCACCTGGCGCGGCGGCGCGCTGTTGCGCGTCCAAGGTTGATCTCCGCCTCACCTAATCTGCTCGAGAACTTTCAACGATGTGCGGAATCGGCGGCATATTGAATCGGACCATGGGCGAATCGACTCCAACCATGGAGCTGAAGACGCGCGCCATGCTCCGGGCCATGGCGCATCGCGGGCCAAACGGAAACGCGATTTTCTCAAGTCGCGACATGGTCATGGCCGTCAATCGCCTGGCAATTCGTGGTGTCGACCAACAGCAGCCACCCTTGATCGAACATGCGGATGGCATCGTCGTTGCCTGCAACGGCGAGATCGACAATCACCGCGAGCTGAGGCACACGCTCGAGCAAAGCGGACACGTCATCCCCCAGAGCACCGACGTCGCCGTTATTGCACCGCTTTATCTCGAAATGGGACTCGCCTTCCTCGAGCACCTGCAAGGGGTATTCGCCATCGCCCTGTGGGATGCGCGAAAGCAGCGGCTCATTCTCGCCAGGGACCGTGCTGGCGAACGTCATCTCTACTACTCGACCTCCGACAGCGCGGTGTATTTCGCCTCGGAGCTATCGGCCCTGGTGGCTGCTCAAGGCGCCTCCGCGCAGCTTGATCCGGCCTCGCTGGCCCACTATCTGCGCTCGGGCTATTGCCCGTCGCCGCGTAGCCTGCTGGAAGATCATCGCAAGGTCCGCCCCGGTGAAATGATCGTCATTGAACCGGCGGGTACGCGATACGTACGTTACTGGACTTCGCCAATTGGCGTCGCCAAGCAGTCCGCGCCCAGCAAGGATGCGTTCGACCAGATCTTTCGAAACGCCGTGCAGCGACAGAGCGACATCGATGTCGACTACGGCGTTCTGCTGAGCGGCGGCGTCGACTCTGCCCTGATGACGGCCGTTGCGCGCAGCCTGCGCCCAGACAAGAAACTTTCCGCCTACTGCATCCGTTTCGCCGAGGCGTCGTTCGATGAAGGCGGCCATGCTGCACAAATGGCCGCCCATCTCGGCTGCGACTTCGTGCCGGTGACCGTTTCCCCCAACGACGTGCCAGATGGCATCCGCCACCTGGTCGCGACCACGGGAGAACCGCTTGCCGACCCGGCCTGGCTGCCGCTGGCGCTCGTGACCCGACGAGCAGCCCAGGATGTGCGTGTCCTGCTCGCCGGCGAAGGGGCGGACGAGCTGTTCGGCGGTTACCCCACCTACCTGGGCGCGCACCTGGCCGGCCGCTACGCGCGGCTTCCCGCTGTGTTGCGATCGGGCATCCTGCGCCTCGTCGAGCGCCTGCCGGTCAGCGACAAGAAAGTCACCGTCTCTTTCCTCCTAAAGCGCTTTGTACGAGGCCAGGAGCTCGATGGACTCACGCGCCACCTGCTGTGGACCGCGAGCATCTCGCCCGAATGGTTGCGACGCCTTGGCATTGAGCCGCCCATCGACTTCACGGACCACGACCTTGGCGCGGTGGTCGACGCACTCCAGAATTATGACTTCGGCCATTCGCTGCCCGATGCATTGATGGCCAAGGCCGACCGCGGCGGCATGTGTCATGGCGTGGAGATCAGAGCGCCATTTCTCGATCAGACGGTTATCGAATTTGCCGCAACCTTGCCGCTGGAAGCCCGCGTTCACGGTCTCACCACCAAGGTGTTTCTCAAGGACTATGCCCAGCGCTACCTGCCCCGCTCCGTCGTAACCCAGCGCAAGCGAGGCCTTTCCGTTCCCCTTGCGCAATGGCTTCGCGGCCCCCTGTACGACTGGGCGAAGTCACGGCTGGCCAGCCGGGCGCTCGCTGGCGCGGGCATCGACACCGATGCCGCACAAGCGCTGATGACGGAACATTGCCTGCGTTCCAATGACCACGCGCGCGCGATCTGGACGCTCATCGTGCTGAGCGAATGGCTGGAGTGGCTCGCGCGTACGCGCGCAACGGCGGGCGATGAGGTGCGCGTTCCGCCCGAACATCGATTGATGGCTGTCTGACGCCCTCCGCCCTTCGCTCCGGATAGGTGCAGAAGACATTCCGCCTCAACGTCGGGCGCCGCGTATCCGCAAAATTACGTAGCGCAGGCTGGTACTTTTTCGCTGGCGCTCAGGACTCCACGGGTTTCTACTTCGCATTGAGGCGCGCTGGCATGCGCATGCCCGGTCGGCTTGCATTCCACCCGGGCGATTTGCGGACAAACGGACGCGCCATCCGGTAGCGGCCAAGTGTCCATCCTCAGGTTGCCACGCTCCTTCACCGATCTCTTCTCCAGAGGAAGTCGACGCCATGTTCAAGCAAACAAGATTTGCTGCCTTGGTCCCCATCCTTTTCTTGCTGTTCACCTTCTCCGCGATCGAGGCAGCTCCGCTCACTGGAGCCCCCCAGGCTTCGTCCAAGGAGCAAGCGAAAAATGCGAAGTTGAGGAACGACAGCTTTGCCGCGCTGAATTCACTGTATGCGTCCGAGCCCAAGGCCAAGGAGTTCGCGGCTAAATCCAAGGCCATTCTGGTCTTCCCGAGCATCCTCAAGGCTGGCTTCATGGTCGGCGGACAAGGCGGCGACGGTGTACTGATCCAGGGTGGCAAAGTGGTCGGCACGTTCAACCTATCGGCGGCTTCGTTTGGATTCCAGGCAGGCGCGCAGTCGTTCTCTCAAGTGATGTTTTTCACCACCAACGCCGCGATCGAATACCTCGACAAGAGCGATGGCTGGTCGGTTGGTGTGGGCCCGAGCATCGTCGTGGTCGACCAGGGCATGGCCAAGTCAGCGACAACCCAGACGCTTAGCTCGGATGTGTACGTATTCATCTTCGGGCAACGCGGGCTTATGGCCGGCGCGGGCGTGCAAGGCCAGAAAATCACCAGGAAAAACTAGGAACGGGTAGTGTTGCGGCAGCGTGCGACCCAACGAGCCAGCACGCTTCGCCTAGGGATGCTCTAGATTAACTCTGCGTAGGCGTCCCCGGTCCTGTCTGTTCGCAGACCACAGGGGCGTCGGCGACGGCAGACTGGCCGTCTGTCGAGCCGGCGCACCGAAGGGATGCGGACAGACAGGACCGGCCCCCACGTGTTGAATTCAAAGTGATGGGGTGACGTCCAGAAGGCCCGCAGGCGGTGCCGCGTGGCTTGGCAAGACGGCCAGTCTTCCGGCGCCACGCAACACCGCCTGCGGGCCTTCTGGACATCATGACGCCTGCGCAGCGTTGATCAGAGCATCCCTAGCAATCAGTCTGGATGATCGATGCTGCGGGGACGGCATCGGCGGAGATATTCGCCTCGATCCAGCTGGCGACGAACGCCTCAAGCGCCACGCGCGGCGGAACCTCGACGCCGGCCTCCCGAACGAACGCTGCGGCGGCCTTGATGAACGCCTGCCGCGACACACTGGAAGCCTGGCGAGCAGCAGCCTGCCGTCGCCGCAACTGGACGATGTGAGGTGATGGTTGGCCGGGCTTGGCGAACTTCTGGTAACGACGCAGCTCATCGGCGGCCAGCTCGCCATCGAACGATGCCTGCAACACCGCCTTCTGCGCCGTTAGCAGTTGGATCAGGCAGCCGGCGGCCTTCGACAGCTTCCCCATGCCATCCGCAGCCAGCAGCATGCCGCTCAAGGGTGTGAACAACGACGGGCCCGCCGGCGGGAGATTGGCCTTACCGAAATGTTCCAGCTGGCTGAGAAAGTCTGCATGAGGAAAGGGCTTTCTGGTTGCCATGGTGAACCTGCATCGGGGAGCGCAATCCGCAAGTCTTTCACAGGCGCGCCGCTACGTCGCCAACAGCGCTCCACCATTCCGTCCCGTGCCTGCGGACAAGCGGTTCGTGGCCGCCTCACGCCGATGCGCTGACGAGTGGGGAGGTCTAGCCCTCCCCCCTCATGCCGTGCATGTCAGGGACTGCCCGCCCTGGCTGCAAGGTCGCTGGCCGTCAATGGCCCTATCGAGACGGTGTCCGTATGTGACGCGATGAATTCACGAAACTCGAGAGACGCCTTCAGGCCAATGGCCAGCCCCTTGGCCTTGGCAGCGTCGTCCTCTTTCTTCTGTTGCGCTTCGGTCAAATCTGGGGCGATGGCCATGTAGTCCCAGGAATCGCCCTGGAAATGCGCGTACCACTGCGCGCGCGGCAAACCAAGCTGCTGATCGATGGCATCCCGGTCGGCCATCCATTTGAGGAACGCCACGTGCTTGCCGGGCGCGACACGATAGAGCGAAATGACTGCGCGTCCGGGCTCTTTCGCCGGCGCGCCACTCTGTGCCATTGCCAGTGGAGCGGCCACGGCGAAGCCGATAAACAGACATCTGCTGATCAAACGATGCATGGAATTCTCCTCGTGAACGCGTGTGCCAGAAGACCGGTACGAACGACGACCAGGGAGCGCCGGTGTCACTCTCAAGCGGGGCGGGCCACACCAAACGAAGAGATTGCCGCTGCAACGTACACCCGCAGTCGGGCGCTCCGCAACAAGAAAGCCAGGTGACGCATCATGGGGCCGCAGCGGATGCGCAGGAAACCCCGGACGCGATGCTCATCGCGCCCGGTCCGACCCGGATGCGCCACTTAGTTGGCTTTCTGCCCGCCGGGGTGGGAGACGAAGCGAGGCGGTGTTGACTCGTCGGCGAATTGCCATGCGCTGAGATAAGCGAGTTTGAGAATCTTCGCCATCTTCGGATAGTCGATCTTGTCGGCGGTATCGCTGGGATGGTGATAGTCCGGATGGAAGCCAGTGAACCACCAGAATGCCGGCACGTTGTGCAGCACGAACGGAAACTGGTCGGAACGGAAGAACACGTTGAGCGCGTATTCATGGTCGAAGCGATCGTCCAACACCAAGCCCACCTGCTCGTTCTGCTTGGCCACGGTGCGCTGGTAGTCAGGGCTGTACGCAGCGCCAATCAGGTTGAGGCGGTTGCTGGTATCGGCAGGAACCTGGATCAAGCCGTCGGTCTGCGGGCTGGGCTTCTCGTCGCGGCCGATCATGTCGAAATTGATCATGGCCCGCGTCGTATCCAGCGGACGCAGCGGATGTGCCGCCAGATAATAGGCACCAAGTAATCCTCGCTCCTCCGCCGCAAATACCGCGAACAGGATCGAGCGCTTGGGCTTGGCTGGATTAGCCGCAAAAGCACGCGCCAGGGTCACCACGCCAACCGTGCCCGACGCATTGTCGTCGGCGCCATGCCATATCTTGCCGTCGCTTTCGCCATCGTGGTCATGATGCGCGCTGATGATGATCGTTTCCGGCGCCAGCTTGGCATCGCTCCCCTCGACCAGCCCGACCACGTTCCAGGCGATGGCCTCGCGACGCGAACTGTTGTGCAGGTGCAGGCCAATGGCCGTATCCGGCAATGCCATCGAATGTGACTTGAGGTCCTTGTCGATGGCGTTCTGCAGATCGGCGGGCGTGTTGCCGCTGGTTGCCAGCAGCTGGCGGGAAACGTCGGCCGATATCAGCATGCTCGGAATATGCAGCGGGTTATCCACGAGCGCCTGGGAGGGAATCGGATTGGCAGCATGTTCGGCATGATGACCGATACGCGCGCGGATCTCCTGCGCCGAGGGATGGTTGTGGTTCGGTTCTGGCGCGATCAACACGGCGACGGCGCCATGTTCTTGTGCATTGAGCACCTTGACGTAACCCGTGGCATAGCGCGTGTTGCCGGTACCGTTGAATATCGAATTGGCATCCGTTTCCTGCGGCTCGTGATCGAACACCAGCACGACCTTGCCCTTGACATCGAGGCCCGCGTAATCGTCGTAACCCAGTTCCGGCGCCGTGATGCCGTAGCCGGCAAACACGACCGGCGCGTCGACATCGCGATCCTCGGGGAAGGCGCCCGCAACATCGGGACTCTTCCAATCCGTGCTCTTCCCTTGACGCTTCAGCGTGAGCCGGGTGGCCTGGGCATCCGGCCGGTATTCCACCATCGGTACAGCCTGCAGATAGCTGGGATGTCCTTGCGCGTCGGTTGCAACGGGCTTGAGGCCGGATTTGGCGAACTCCGAGGCG
Source organism: uncultured Gammaproteobacteria bacterium (assembly GCA_963765335.1). Classification (GTDB taxonomy): domain Bacteria; phylum Pseudomonadota; class Gammaproteobacteria; order Xanthomonadales; family Rhodanobacteraceae; genus Dyella. Next base: position 14,358 of record CAVXWA010000032.1, read on the forward strand.
ACCCACTGTGCGGCAGCATCGTCGCCGGGCTGGAGCGAAAGCCGTCCCTGCAATGCATCAGATGCCAGGAGACCAACATCGGCGCGCAAGTCGGCCTCGCGAATCTGGGCAAGACCGGGCTGCCCACCCGAAGGCGGCGCAGCGGCAAACGCTGTGGCGGAGGCACTCGCGGCAAGCGCCATGGCAAGGAAGGAACGTGGCATGGGTACTCCTGGGTGGCACGGACGTCCGGTTGTCGGGATGCCCGGAGATGGGCTCCTGAGGGTGCCATGTCGGCGTCGCCTCGGCAAACGAGCGAAGCGATGTCGAAGAACACGCAAAGCGTCGGACGCGTCGACATCGACGATCGCCCAGCATCGGCCGACATCGCCCGCAGCATGTCGCACCCGCCCGCATCCGCCTGCCTTGGACCGTCCAGCCGTCCGTGAATAGGCGACGGAAGGTCACGCCATGTGATCGCCAGCGCAATGAATACGTATGCATATGCTGGTTGCTGCATTGCGATGCTTCCTACGATGCGATCCACACCTCGCTGCTCGGCTGATTCCGGATCAGGCAGCGCTCCATGGACGCTGGCCTTCGATATCGCGAAGACCACGGCGGCTCGTTTCACCCAACACCTCTGCGCCATGGACTGCGCACCATCACGTCGACTCTGTTGCACCTGATCATCAACGAAACAGGATGGAGGCAGACCCGCATGAAGTGCTCGAAGATCCTCGCCACCTTACTGGCATGCGCGAGCCTAGGCCTCGCGCCGATGATGCCCGCCCACGCGGCCATCAACAGCATGGGCCTTGGCGCCAGCTACAACTCGCAGAAAACCAGCATCACGTTCCAGGTTTATTCCTCGCAAGCCACCCGCATCGTGCTTTACCTCTATGCGAGCGGCTACGGCGCGCAGGAGTCGACGACCTACGTGCTTAGCCCGACGGGCAACGGCGTCTGGTCGGTAACCGTGCCGGTGTCGGCCATCCAGGCCGCCGGCATCACCGGGTCGGTTTACTACGGCTATCGCGCCTGGGGCCCTAATTGGCCGTACAACGCAAGCTGGGGCAAGGGTTCCCAGGCGGGCTTCATCTCGGATGTCGATGCCAACGGCAATCGCTTCAATCCAAACAAGCTGCTGCTGGATCCGTACGCGCTCGAAGTCAGTCAGGACCCGCTCAACACCTCGAACCAGAATGGCAATGTCTTTGCGTCAGGCGCCAGCTACCGCAACATCGATAGCGGTACGTACGCACCCAAGGGCATCGTGCTGGCACCCAGTGGACAGAGCACGGGTACCAAGCCGACGCGCGCGCAAAAGGACGACGTCATCTATGAGGTGAACGTACGCGGCTTCACCAAGCAGGACCCGAGTGTTCCAACCGCCTATCAAGGCACTTATTACGGTGCGGGACTCAAGGCGAGCTATCTGGCCAGCCTGGGCGTTACCGCCGTGGAATTCCTGCCCGTGCAGGAAACCCAGAATGATGCGAATGACGTGGTCCCGAATTCCGACGCAAACCAGAACTACTGGGGCTACATGACGGAGGACTACTTCGCCCCGGATCGCCGCTACGCCTCTAACAAGGCGCCTGGCGGACCGACGGCGGAATTCCAGGCCATGGTGCAGGCTTTCCACAATGCCGGCATCAAGGTGTACATGGACGTGGTCTACAACCACACCGCCGAGGGCGGCACATGGACGAGCAGCGACCCCACCACGGCCACCATCTACTCGTGGCGCGGCCTGGACAACACGACTTACTACGAGCTCACCTCGGGCAATCAGTACTTCTACGACAACACCGGTGTCGGCGCGAATTTCAACACCTACAACACCGTCGCCCAGAACCTGATCGTCGATTCGCTCGCCTACTGGGCGAACACCATGGGCGTCGATGGCTATCGTTTCGATCTCGCCTCGGTGTTGGGCAATAGCTGCTTGAACGGCAGCGCGGTGGCCGCCGCGCCGAATTGCCCGAACGGCGGCTACAACTTCGACGCCGCGGATTCGAACGTGGCGATCAATCGCATCCTGCGCGAATTCACCGTGCGCCCGGCAGCGGGCGGCAGTGGACTGGACCTGTTTGCCGAACCCTGGGCCATCGGCGGCAACTCCTATCAGCTCGGCGGCTTTCCTGTGGGCTGGTCGGAATGGAACGGCGTCTTCCGCGACAGTTTCCGCCAGGCGCAGAACGAACTGGGCAGCATGACGATCTCCATCGGCCAGGACGCGACAAACTTCTCCGGCTCATCCAATCTGTTTCAGGCCAGCGGTCGTTCACCCTGGAATTCGACGAACTTCATCGATGTGCACGACGGAATGACACTCAAGGACGTCTATTCGTGCAACGGCGCCAGCAATGGCCAGGCGTGGCCTTACGGCCCCTCCGACGGCGGCACCAGCACGAACTACAGCTGGGACCAGGGCATGTCGGCGGGCACGGGTACGGCGCTCGACCAGCGCCGTGCGGCACGTACCGGCATGGCCTTCGAAATGCTGTCGGCGGGAACGCCATTGATGCAAGGCGGTGACGAACACCTGCGTACGCTCCAGTGCAACAACAATGCTTACAACCTCGATTCGAGTGCGAACTGGCTCAACTACAGCTGGACCACCGACCAGTCGAACTTCTACACGTTCGCCCAACGACTGATCGCCTTCCGCAAGGCGCACCCCGCACTTCGCCCTGCAACCTGGTACAGCACCAGCCAGGTGGTGTGGTATCAACCGAGCGGTGCCGTCGCCACCAGCAGCTACTGGAACAACACCAGCAACTATGCCATCGCCTACACCATCAACGGGCCATCGCTCGGCGACACCAACTCGATGTACATCGCCTATAACGGCTGGTCCGGCAGCGTGACCTTCACTTTGCCGGCACCGCCTTCAGGCACGAGCTGGTATCGCGTGACGGATACCTGCAACTGGAATGACGGTGCGAACACGTTCGTCACTCCCGGCAACGAGGCCGCCATCGGCGGTGCCGGCACCACGTATAGCCAGTGCGGCCAGTCCTTGCTGTTGCTGATCTCGAAGTAAGCTCGCGACATCCGTTCAAGTCGTCATCTCCGCAAGCGCGGAGATGACGACGATGTCCCTGGCCGGACCTACCGTTACGCCACGTCCGACCACATGCGCATCAGGTTGTGATAGCAACCGGTCAGCTCCACACGCGCAGCCGAATCGCCGTTGGTGGCGTTGAGCCGCTGAATGCTCCGGTCGAGGTCGAACAGCAGCGCGCGCTGCTCGTTGTTGCGCACCATGCTTTGCACCCAGAAGAAACATGCCAGGCGAGCGCCTCGGGTCACCGGCGTCACCTGATGCAGGCTACTGGCCGGATAGACGATCATGTCGCCTGCCGCCAGCTTTACCGACTGTGTGCCGTAGACATCCTCGATCTGCAATTCGCCGCCGTCATAGCTCTGCGGATCGGCCAGGAACAGCGTGGCCGAGATATCGGTGCGGATCTTCTCCTTGCTACCAGGAACAAGGCGTACCGAACCATCCACATGGCTGCCGAAATGCATGCCGCCTTCGTAGCGATTGAACATCGGCGGGTACACCCGATGGGGCAACGTCGCGCTGATGAACAACGGATGCCTTTCCAGCACCGCGAGAACGATGTCGCCCAGCTCCTTCGCCATGGGCGTCTCTTCGGCGATCTGAAGGTTGCGCTTGACCTGGGCGCCCTGATGGCCTGCGGTAGCGCGCCCGTCCACCCAAGGCGCCCCAGCACTGTCCAAGCGCTGCCGGAACAGCTTCAGCTGCTCGCCATCGAGGATGCCTGGAATCACTATCAGCATGGCAATCGGTCCCTTGCGATCAAAGCCGATAAGTCACGGTCAGCAATTCGGTGGCACCCAGGCCCGGAATCGAGCGGCCGCCGTCGGACTGAATGACCCCGACGAAATACTTCTTGTCGGTGAAGTTGAGCATGTTCAGGCGAATATCGTACTTCGGCTGATGGTATGCGACCGTGGCGTCCCAGCGGGTATAGCCGCCCACGCTGACCAGATTGTTGTTGGCCGCGTAGCGCAACGATTGATAGGTCGCCCCGCCGCCAACCTCCCAGTGTTTGGAGACATTGTAGGTGTTCCAGACCGTACCGCTATTGCGTGGCGTGTTGGCCAGCACATTGCCCTGGGTACCATCCAGCGCCTTGACGATATCCGAATTGAGTCGCGTGTAGCCCGAGAAGATCTGCCACCGTTCGGTCAGCCGGCCGGTGGCGCCCAACTCGACGCCACGCACGCGCACCGTGCCCTCCAGCGCGTATTCGCCGGTGGACGTCTGGGTGCGGGCATTGGTCTTGGTCACCTCGAAGGCGGCCGCATTCAGCAGCAGGCGGTCGTCGACAAAATCCCACTTGCCGCCCACCTCATAGGAACGGTTCTTTTCCGGCGGCAGCGCTTGCGTGCCGTTGGTCACGGTAAGCGTTTCCAGCGACGGATCGAATGACGTACCGTAGGAAAGGTAGTACGACTGCTCGTGCGTGGGCTGGTAGATCAGGCCGCTGCGCACACTGGTGAAGTAGACCGTTTGCGCGGCGTTGAGCGGCGCGTTGATGGTGTTGTTGAGGTCGGCGGCGAAGCGGTCGCGGCGCAAGCCCGCCACGAATTGCCACTGCTCGTTGAAGTGCATGGTGTCGTTCGCATACACGCCAGCGGTATCGGCACTGCCCAGTGCGTGGTTGCCCATGCTGGTGGTGACATTGGCCGGCTGCGCCTGCACGCCTGGATCGAGCAGCGACACCAGCGGCAGATGATTGCGGGTATAGCCCTGGTTGTCGTAGTTGTCGTGGCCAAGTTCAAGCCCGCTGATGAGCTCGTGGTGCACGCTGCCGGTATCGAAATTGGCCATGAGGTCGGTCTGGCTGTCGAACGAACGGTCGTGGATCACACGATCATGGCTGGCCAGTTGCACGAGCAGATCCTGCAACGGCACGTCGGTCGGGTTGCCAGCGTTCTTGTTCAAGGTCACGCCCGCCTTGGTCACCACGACATTGGGCGCCGTTTCACGGGCATCCACCTTATAAGTGCTGTACTGCACCTGGCTGCGCAATTGCAGGTCTTCGTTGAAATGGTGATCGAGTCGCGCACTGAACGCGTTGATGGTCTGCGCGGTGCGGTCGGTGGTGAAACCGTAGTAATTGGCGTGACTGACCGCGGCGGGACGGCCGTTGACAGGCGGCAGGCCGTAGTCGGGCTGATCGATATTGCGCTGGAGCAGCGCCGACAAGGTGATCTCGGTAGGCGTGCCGATGCCGAAGCGCAACGATGGCGCGATGCCGCCGTCGCGATTGGAAACCACATCGCGCGTGGAATGAATATCCTGCGCGAAGACATTCAGGCGCGCTGCCGACGTAGCCGAGAGTGGCGTGTTGAAATCGCCGCTGACGCGATAGTGGTCCTGGCTGCCGACGGTGGCCGATACTTCACCACTAGGCTGCAGCGCCGGAACCTTGCTGACCTGGTTGATCACGCCACCGGTCGAGCCGCGCCCGAACAGCATCGAGGAGGGTCCCTTGAGCACCTCGACCGCGGCGAGATCGAAGGTGTCGCGATAGTACTGGCCACGATCGCGAAAACCGTCGAGATAGATATCCGTGCGCGCGCTGAAACCGCGCAGATTGATGTTGTCGCCGATGGTGCCGCCTTCCGCCGCGGTAATCGTGATGCCGGGCACGTTGCGTAGTGCATCGGCCAGAGACGTCGCGCCCTGGGCGTTGAGCAGCTCGCGATTGACCACCACCACCGACTGGGGAATGTCGCGCAATGCGGCCGGCACCTTGGCGCCGATCGTCGACGTATCGGTGTCGTAGCTGTTGCCGATGACGCTGCCGGTAACGTGAACGGCTCCGAGCGTCGTCGCCGCATTGTCCGCGCTCGGCGGTTCGGGCAGCATGGCCGATTGCGCCCATGCCGAGAAGGGCAGCACCAGAGCGGCGACCAGGGCGGCATGCAGAGGATGAATTCGCAGGTTCGGCATGAATGATTTGACTGAGTCGATAAGACGATCGGGGACACCCTTCGCCTGCCCTACCAGCCAGAACGAAAGTAGCGTGACAACAATTGCAAATAAGAATGGTTGTCATTATCGACATCAGTTACGCAATTGTGAAGCGTAATATTTTGCGCCGCATGATCTTGTTCCTCCCATCCATGCGGATTCGACGACACGCTTCGGCGTCGGTCTTCGAACGCCTGGGCAAGCAGCCGAATGAGCCGAGGCGCGCCGGTGCCGATACACATGTCGGCGGCGGGTGGCGTCCGGCGGCGTGGCGCCAGCACTTGCGCCACCAGGAAGGCGCTCGATTCCGGCGTTGGCCGGCATGAGGTGAGGAAGGAGCGACGCTGGATCGATGGCGACGGATCGAGCGCTCAGCTCGATCCTCTGGCGGGCGCAAGCTGGGCGAGTGCAAACCCGCCAGCCCCGCGGTTTCCAATCCATCGATTCAATCAACGTTGCCCTGCAGCAGCGACAACTGCCTGCGCAACGCTTCATTCTCGGATGTCAGTTCGGCAACGCGCCGGCGCAACGTCTCCAACTCACTCTGGCCGGCCTCCTCGGCCGCCTCCTGGACAGGCGGTTCCTTCGGCGGCTTGCGGCGTGCATCGCGCACCCGCCTGGCCGCTTGCTTCAACTCGTCGCTGCCAGCTATCGCGGCGGCGCGCTGCTCCTCCTCGGGAAGGCTAGCGACCGCCGCCGCCGCATTGATGGACAGCGTGCCCGACTTCACGGCCGCCACCACCTCGGGTGCGGCCTGCTTCTGGATCTTCTCGATCATCACCACCTGGCTGTTGCTCAGGCGCGCCTCACGGGCCATTGCCTGGCGGCTCGGCAACGGCACGGGCTGCGCGGCAGCAGCGCGTGATGCGTCGGATGTGGCCTCGTCTCCGGTGTTGCCGACACGCCGGCTTGCAGGTTGCGCCTGCGCTTCGGCTTCCTGCACGCGTGCCCGACGCTCCGCCGACGATCTCCCGCTTGCGCAGCGCCAGCACGCCGCGCTGGAAGTCGGACACGCTGCGCCGCCCCAGATGCTGGTCGATCATCCACAGGTGTACGTCGTCCATGGACTGGAAGCGCGTGTTCTGCACCGTTTGAACGGCAGGTCGTGCTTGCGGCAAATGCCGTAGCGGTTGTGGCCGTCCACCAGGATGTCGCCCCACAGCACCAGCGCGTCGCGGCAGCCTTCGGCCAGCAGGCTGCGTTCCAGCGCCTCGTGTTCGTCCGGCGTCAGCGGGTCGATGTAGGCCTTGAGTTCTTCGTTGACGACGATGTCCATGGATACGATCTGGTCCACCAAACGGGGCGGGCATTGTAGAGAAGGAGGGTGAGGATTGCCTGGCTTCCGCCGCCCCTCGGGTTGATCGCCTGCACCTCGATTCGCCTCGGTGTTTGCACGAAGGCGAGTTGCGTAGCCATCGATGAAGACCCTGGCGCCATGCGCGACAGACTCTGCTAACTTGCGATCTTTCCACCCCCGGGGGGATCCCATGTTGCCGCGCCTACGTCTTGCCGTCGCCCTTGCGCTCGCCATCGCCTCGTACGCCGTCGACGTCGCGGCGGACGAATCCACGCCGGCACATACACCGACCATGAAAGAACTGCTGGCGAAGTCGAAGCCGGATGAATGGCGCGCGCCGGATCCCCTGAATCTGTTGGTGATGCAGCTGCCGCAGGGCAAGGTGGTGATTGAGCTGGCGCCGGATTTCACGCCACTGCACGCGGCGAACATCCGCACCATGGCGCATGAGCACTATTACGACCATCTCGCCATCGTTCGCGTGCACGACAATTTCGTCACCCAGTGGGGTGATCCGGCCAGCGACGACAACGGCGACAAGAGCAAGCTCAAGTCGCTGGGCTCGGCAAAGTCCACCCTGCCGCCGGAATACACGCGCGCCATCGATGCGAAGCTGCCATTCACGGCCTTGCCCGATGGTGACGTATATGCGCCGGAAGTCGGCTTCTCCGAGGGCTTCCCGATGGCACGCAACAAGGCAACCGGCAGCAGTGGCTTACCCACTGCTACGGCATGGTGGGCGTGGGCCGCGACATGATCCCGAGATCGGCAGCGGTAGCGAGCTCTATGCCGTGATCGGCCAGGCACCGCGTGCACTGCGACCGCAACCTCGCCGTGGTCGGTCGCGTGCTGCAGGGCATGGAATTCCTGTCCGGCCTGCCACGCGGCAGCGGTCCGCTGGGTTTCTACGAACAGCCGTCGCAGCGTGTGACGATCAGCTCGGTGCGCCTGATGTCCGACCTGCCGGAGGCGCAGCGCACCAAGCTCGAAGTGCTGCGCACCGACAGCACCACCTTCGCCGCCCTGGTCGATGCCAAGCGCAATCGCCGCGACGATTTCTATCAATTCCCGGCAGGCAAGGTCGACCTGTGCGGCATCACCATCCCGGTTCGCGAGGCCAAGCCGCCACGCTGAGCCGTGCCTCCACGAGGTTACCGGGACAACAACGTGGGCCGCCAAGTGCCGTTCAGTGGCGCCCGCACCGAAACCCCGGCCTGCCGCGCTGCTCCGTGCATGCCGGTGCGACGGCTAGAATGCGGCGTCCCCTCCCCGCTGGCACCTCATCCATGCAACCCGTCACCAAGGCCCGCTGGCAGATCCATTTCTGCGTCCTGCTCTGGGGTTTCACGGCCATACTCGGCAAGTTGATTACCTTGGCCGCCCTGCCCCTGGTGTGGTGGCGCATGCTGCTGGTCGTGGCGGCGCTATTCCTGTTTCCGAGCGTGTGGCGCGGCCTGAAGGCGATGCCATCAAGGCTACGTTGGGCCTACGCAGGCATTGGCGTGCTGGTGTCGCTGCATTGGCTGACGTTCTATGCCGCGATCAAACTGGCTAACGCATCGGTGGCGGCAACGTGCATTGCACTAGGGCCGGTCTTTCTCTCCCTGGTCGAACCATGGATCGCACGGCGCAAATTCGATCCGCGCGAATTGTTGATCGGCGTCGCGGTGGTACCGGGTGTGGCGATGGTGGTGGGCGGCGTGCCCGTAGCGATGCGTCTGGGCATTGCCATTGGCGCGCTGTCCGCCCTGTTGGTGGCGCTGTTCGGCTCCTACAACAAGCGCTTGGTGGAACACGGCGACCCGCTCACGGTGACCTGCATCGAGCTGGGCACGGGTACGCTGTTCCTCACCTTGCTGGCGCCGCTGCTGCCGCATGTTGGCCCGGCCTTCGTGCTGCCCAGCCCTCACGATGTGGTCTTGCTGGTCTTGCTGTCATTCGGCTGCACCCTGCTGCCGTTTGCGCTGGCGCTGGTGGCCTTGCGCCACATGAGTGCTTTCGGCACGCAGATGGTGACCAATCTGGAACCTGTATACGCCATCCTGTTGGCGATCGTGTTGCTAGGCGAACAACGCCAACTGGACGGCTGGTTCTACGCGGGCGTCGCCGTGATCCTGGCTGCCGTCTTCATCCATCCGCTGCTCAGCCGGCAGCAAGCGGCTCCCTCCCAGCCCGAGTTGCTTGGCACAGCGGAAAGCCACGGTATCGTCGAATAGCCCCCCAACCGCCGACGACTGCGGCTAAAGTACGCCGGAACGCGCGTACGGATTCTTCCAACCTTGGCGGGGTGGCTAGGATGAGGCTCAGCAGCGTGCCGTCGGTCTTCAGGGTCGAGTGGTTTCTGGCCCTGAGCTTGGCCACATGCCTGGTGTTCCTGATTTTCGGCGACCGGCCGTTGGGAAGGCTGGATCAACCGCTGCAGCTTGGCCTCGCCTTCGCCTGGCTGTTCTTCGTGATACTCGGCGCCGCCCTGGCCGTCGTGCGCCACGCGGACCAGCTCGGTGAGCGGCTTGGCGAGCCCTATGGCACGCTGATCCTGACGCTGTCGATCACCTCCATCGAGGTCATCAGCATCACCGCCATCATGTTGCATGGCGGCAACAACCCGACGCTCGCACGCGACACGCTGTTCGCCGTCACCATGATCATCCTCAATGGCATGGTCGGGTTGTCCTTGCTGATAGGCGGATGGCGGCACCATGAGCAGCATTACAACCTGCAGGGCGCCAACGCGTACCTGGGCGTGGTGATTCCACTCGGTGTGCTGGCCCTGGTGCTGCCGAACTTCACCGTGACCACGGCGGGGCCGACCTTGTCATTCGCGCAGGAGTCGTTCATAGCGATCATCTCCGTGGTCTTGTACATCGCTTTCCTGACCTTGCAGACGAAGCGTCATCGCGCGTACTTCGCGGGATCCGCGCAGGGCGAAGACACCCACTCGGTCGATGATCATGGCTCGCCAACGCGCCTGTTGACGCATGTCGTGTTGCTCGTGGTCTACATGGCCCAGGTCGTGTTTCTTGCCGAGAAGCTGGCCCATCCGGTGGATTACGTGGTTGAAACGATGAAGTGGCCGGCGGCCTTCGCCGGCCTGACCATGGCTGTGCTGGTGGCCACGCCGGAAGCCATCGGCGCCGTACGCGCTGCGCGTGCCAATCACATGCAGCGATCGGTGAATATCTTCCTGGGCTCGGTGCTATCGACCATCGGCCTCACCATTCCGCTGATCCTGATGATCAGCCATCTGACCCAGCACCCCATCGTGCTTGGGCTCGAGCACACTGACCTGCTGCTGTTCACGCTTACGCTCGCGTTGTGCCTGGTGACTTTTTCGAGCGGTCACACCAACGTATTGCAGGGTGCCGTCCATCTGATTCTTTTCGTGGCCTATCTCTTCTTCATCTTCCAGGGCTAGGGATGCTCAGATCAACGCTGCGGACGATTGCTGATCTGCCGGCCGCGGACCACGCGGCGGTCGAAGACACGCTCAGAACCAGATCCGCACGCCCGCCAGCCACGTCGTCTCCCGCGCGCGCAGGCTCGCGGCCGTCGCGTCATCCTGCGTACCGAAACGGCGCGTCCAGTCGACGCCGATATACGGGGCGAATTTCCTGCTGAACTCGTAACGCAGGCGCAGGCCCGCTTCGACCTCGGACAGGCCGGATGAAATGCCGCGTTGCGGATCGTCCTTGCCATAGATATTCAGCTCCAGCTTCGGCGACAGGATCAACCGCTGAGTGAAGCGCAGGTCGTAGCTGGCCTCGAAGCGTGCCGCCATGCGGCCCTGCTGGCCGACATAGAACGTGGCCTGCGTTTCGAACCAGTACGGCGCCAGCCCTTGTACGCCGAACGCCGCCCACTGCCGGTTCGGTCCTCGCCCGACATCCTGGCGCACGCCCACCTGCCAGTCCCAGTAGCTCGTCCACGCATGGCTCCACAACAGGTCGACGCGACCATCCTGGGTACCTTCGCTGTCCCGCTCGCCTTCCGTCTTCAGCCATAGGCGATCGATACCGTTGCCCCACCAAGCTTCCGCCTCCCAACGCGTAGCGTAGTCGCCATTCGTGCTGCGGCTGCGCTCCAGACGATCGAACAGCAGCATGCCCAGGGGCGGCGACGGATTCATTTCCATCAGCTCCGCCATTTCCGCGGGCGTCATGGCATGCACGGTCGCTTGTGGCGGCGACGGCGGCACATGATCGTTCGGCGGAAGCGCATCCTGCGCCACCGGCTGCGATGCCGCCGCATGGTCGGCATGTGGATCGTCGTGGCCGGCGTGCGAGTCCTGCTGTGCGGATGTCGACATGCCGGGCATATCGGCCATGTTCATGCTTTGTGCCCATGCCGACATGGGGAACGCCGCCAGCAGCGTCAACGCAGCCGGAAGTACGTTGAGCCTGCTCATGCCACAACGACCTCGCGGAACATGCCCGCCATGTGGAAGAGCAGATGACAGTGGAAGGCCCAGCGCCCCTGGGCGTCGGCGCTCACCCGGTAGCTCACGCGCTGCGCAGGCTGCACGACCACCGTGTGCTTGCGCGCCTGAAATTCGCCTTCCGGCGATTCAAGTTCGCTCCACATGCCATGCAGGTGGATGGGATGCGACATCATGGTGTCGTTCACGAGCACGATGCGCACGTGCTCACCATGACGCAGCCGCAGTGGTCCGGCCTCGGAGGCCAGCGTGCCATCGAACGACCAGCGGTAACGCTCCATATTGCCGGTCAGGCGCAACGTGATCTCCCGATCCACGCGCGGCGATATCGGCGCATTGACGGCATGCAGGTCGGCATACGTCAGAACGCGGCGACCGTTTTCCCGCAAGCCTATGCCCGGGTCGTCGAGATTGCTGCGCGGCATGGCAACGCGCATATCCACCTCCGGCCCTGTTTTGAGCGGTGCCTTGACATGGTCGGGGCTCATCGACGTGAGAGGCATCCCCGGTATGCCCATATCCATGCCGGCCATGCCGTGATCCATGCTCCCGTGTCCCACGTCGCCATGGTTCATCGCACCCATCATGTCGCTCATGCCGAGCAACGGACGCGGGTCGAGCGGAGGCACCTCGGCGACCATCCCGGCACGTGGTGCCAGCGTGCCACGCGCGAAACCAGAGCGGTCCATGCTTTGCGCAAAGATGGTCCAGGCACGATCGGCGGCAGGTTCCACGATGACGTCATAGGTCTCGCCGTTGCCGATGCGCAATTCATCCACGCTGACCGGTTCGATCGCCTGGCCGTCCGCGGCAACGACGGTCATTGTCAGCCCCGGCATGCGCACATCGAAGAAGGTCATTGACGCGCCATTGATGAAGCGCAAGCGCACTTTGTCGCCCGCATCGAACAGGCCCGTCCAGTTGCTCGCAGGCGCCTGGCCATTGAGCAGATACGTGTACGTGGCAGCCGATACATCGGCAAGATCGGAGGGGTCCATGCGCATGCGATTCCACATCTGCCGCTGCATCAGCGCCTGTGAAATGCCGCCCTGCCCAACGTCATGCAGGAAGTCGCCAACGGTCGGCTTGCCATGGTTGTAGTAGCCGCTCTGCTTCCTGAGGTTGGCGTAGACCGTTTCCGGGCGGGTGTCCGTCCAGTCGCTCAGCAAGATCGTGTAGTCGCGCTGCACCGCATGGCGCTCGCCTTCGCGTGGCTCTATCACGATGGGACCGTACAGCCCGGTCTGCTCCTGGAAACCCGCGTGACTGTGATACCAGTAGGTGCCGGACTGATTCACGGTGAACCGGTAGACGTACTCACCGCCCGGCGGAATGCCGTCAAAGCTCACGCCCGGCACACCATCCATATCGGCGGGCAGCACGATGCCGTGCCAATGGATGGCGCTCGCCACCGAGAGGCGATTACGCACACGTATGGTCACGGTTTCGCCCTGGCGCCAACGCAGCAGCGGCGCAGGCAGCTGGCCATTCACGACGGTGGCCACGCGCCGGCGGCCGGTGAAATCGACGGGCAGCTCAGCGATGTCGAGTTCGAAATAGTGGCCGCTCAGTTCGGTACGCGGCGCCACGGCCTCGGCCAGCGCGCTACCGCGCCAGAGGCCAAGCCCAGCCGCTACCCCGCCAAGGGCCAATCCCTGTACGAAACGCCGACGCGGCAGCTGGAAGCCGCGCGGAACTTGCTTGTCCATTGAGACACTCCGTCATTCGTACCCGCCAGGCGGGCGCATCGAATCGGCCGAACCCTCGGCCCTTTGCAGCGAACGGAGAATCAGGCGACCGGAGGCCGCAGCGGAGGTTCGTAGACGGGCTGCGGCGCCGTTTCGCGGCCGGCCATCCATGCCATGTTGTGGGGCGATGCATGCGGCAATCCCTGTGCGAGGGAACATGGCACTTGGGCCGTTGCATGTGCGCAAGCACAATCCGGCGTTGCCGCCGACGAATGCCCGGGCGAGTGGGCTTGCGTGTCCGCCGCAGGGTGCATCGCCATGGACATGGATGAGCCCATCGATGTGCAGCAACCTTCCTGCGCCCATGCCGCGCTCGCCAGCGTCAGCCACGCACACAGTGCCAGCGCGAACAAGGCGCGGCAGCGACGCAGGCGACGAAAAAGGTGGCGGGCCATAGCCGGAGCATAGCCATCCGATAGGGGGCAGCTCAACTCTGGAGGTGGCTTCACGAGCCCTTTCGAGGCTGGAAGCAGCTACCGGCGCGCGCCGCCTGAGCCGGTTCCCGTGCCAGAAAACGCAACTTCTCACTTCCACCTATAATTGCCCGCCAAATGGCGCCCGCCCCCTATGAACTACCGTCACGCCTACCACGCCGGCAACTTTGCCGATGTCCTGAAGCATTCGGTGCTGTTTGCGCTGATCGAGGCGCTGCAGTCAAAGGCCACGCCGTTTGGCTTCATCGATACCCATTCGGGCAGCGGCTGCTACGCACTCGACAGCGTTGAAGCAGGCAAGACCGGTGAATACAAAGACGGCATCGTCCGGCTGCTGTTTCCCGACTTGCATCAATCCCAGGAACATCACGCGGCCCTACCGCCGCTGCTGCGTCGCTGGCTGGACTCCATTCTCAAGCTGCCCGGCAACGAGCATGCGTTGAAGTGGTACTCCCGGCTCACCGCTGCAAGTCGCGGGCGCGATGCGTGACATCGACAGCGCCCAACTGTGCGAACTTCATCCCGAGGAAGCGGAGCGATTGCGCGAGCTGTTCCAGCGCGACCACCGCGTGCACGTGCATCGGAGCGCGATGGCTATGAGGCGCTCAAGAGTCTGCTGCCGCCCCCGCAAAAGCGCGGCCTGGTGTTGATCGACCCGCCGTATGAGGCGCAGGAATCCGAGTATCGCGTGATCGAGAAGGCGCTCAAGCTGGCACTGCAGCGCTGCGCCCACCGGCATGTTCGCCATTTGGTACCCGATCAAGCTACGCAGTCAGGTGCAGCCGTTCCATCGCTGGCTGCAGCATTGCGGCGCCAGGCGCGTGCTGCGCGCGGAGCTGCTGTTACGCCCCGACGATTCACCGTTGCGCCTCAATGGCTCGGGCATGGTGATCCTCAATGCACCATGGAAGCTGGACGACACCCTGCGTGAACCGCTGCGCGCCATGTCCCGCCTGCTCTCGCAGGAAAAGCCGGCCCAATGGCGGCTCGACTGGCTGGTCGAGGAGACCGCCAGCTGAACGCGTGACGAAGCTCGCGCACGCCACCTACCGCCCCCATCGCCTGCCCGTTAAGCTCCGCCTTATCGCCGCCTGAGATACCGGAGCCCGCCATGCGCGCACGTCTTGCCAATGTCCTGATCCGCGGCGCTCTGCCGGCGAGCCTGATGGCGCTGGCCGCTTGCGCGCCCGCACCGATCTACAAGCCATCCGCCAACACGGTCGCCACCACCCCGGACGCCGTGGCGCATGAGCCCGAACACTATGTCAACGCCGATGTGATCTGGGGCGGACGTATCGTGGCCGTGCACAATCTTTCCCGACCGCAGCGAGATCGAAATCGTCGGCTACCCACTCGACAGCTCGCAGCGCCCGAAGGCGGAGGGTGGCGGCTGGGGCCGCTTCATCGCGGTGATGCCCGGCTACGTGGAGCCATTCGACTATCCGAGCGGTGCACTGATCACCCTGGCCGGCCGCGTCAACGGCAGCCGCGCCGGCGAAGTGGGCCAGGCCGGTTACGTGTACCCGCTGGTTGGCGTGGCGCAAGCGCATATTTGGACGGCCGAAGAGATGCATAGCGGCCATCCCAACTTCAGCTTCGGCCTGGGCGTGGGCGTCGGCATCCGCTGATACGCCCTACGCGATCGACAGCAAAGCAGACTGAAAGACGCACGCATACGAGACGCGCACCGGCGCTTTGTCGCATCAGGCACTCAATGAGTGGGCAGCTTGCCAGTTCTTTCGACGCCACTACACTGGGACGCTGAAGGGAACGATTGCGTAAGGGGATGATCCGATGTCTGGCCACGCCAATTCGTTGAGGGCGATCCTGCTTGCACTCGGCGCGAATTTCGCGATTTTCCTGAGCAAACTCGCCGCCGCCCTGATCACGGGCTCGGGCGCGATGTTGGCCGAAGCGGTGCATTCATTGGCGGACTGCGGCAACCAGGGCTTGCTGCTGCTCGGCATGCGCCAGGCGGGCCGCCCTTCCTCCGACGAGTACCCGCTCGGATGGGGACGCGCGCTTTATTTTTGGTCGTTCCTCGTCGCCATCCTGCTATTCAGCGTGGGTGGCATGTTTTCGATCTACGAAGGCATCCACAAGCTTTCCCATCCCGAGCCGTTGAGATGGCCGTGGCTGGCTATTGGCGTATTGGCTTTCGGTGTGGTGGCCGAGTCCTTCTCGATGCACGGCGGCCTCCAGGAAGTGAACAAGGTGCGTGACGGTCGCAGCCTGTGGCGATGGTTTCATGAAACCCGTTCCAGCGAGCTGCTGGTGATCTTCGGCGAGGATCTCGCCGCCCTGTTCGGCCTCAGCATCGCGCTGGTCGCGGTAGTGGCCACCATGATCACCGGCAACCCTTGGTTCGACGCGATAGGCACCATCGTCATCGGCGCACTGCTGGTGGTCGTGGCTGTCGCCGTGGCCGGCGAAGTGAAGGCGCTGCTTATCGGTCAAGGGCTGGAGCCCAAGCAGCGCGAGGCTTTGCTGGCCTTCATCAATGGCCGCCCGGAAGTGGATGCGGTGCTCAACCTCATCACATTGCAGATGGGGCCGGACGTGATGGTGGCGATCAAGGCGCGCATGGCGCCGGCACGCGATCAGCTCTCGCTGATCCAGGCGATCAACGAGGTGGAACGCGCCATGAAAGCGCAGTTCACCGATATTCGCTGGAGCTTCTTCGAGCCGGACGTGATGGACTAAAACGCCAGCTGCAACAGGTCCCACTTGTTGCCGTAGAGATCCTGGAACACCACGACCGTACCGTAGGCTTCCTCTCGCGGCAGTTCGCAGAACGCCACGCCTGCGGCTTTCATGCGCTCGTAATCGCGCCAGAAATCGTCGGTGTGCAGCAAGAGAAACACACGGCCACCCGTCTGATCACCCATGCGGTCGCGTTGCTCCGGCGTGGTTGCCTCGCCAGCAACAGGCGTGTCTCGCTCGCCCCCGTCGGCGACACCCATCACCCACCGCTTGCCACCACCCATATCGGTGTCTTCAAGCAACTGAAAGCCCAACGCGCGCGTATACCAGTCGATGGCAGCGTCGTAATCGGCCACGAGGAGCGCGATGCTGCCGATGTGCTGCTTCACTACGTCTTCTCCGGCGGCGCGGGCCATGCACCCAGTTCGGCCTGCATCTTCTTGGTGAGTTTCGCGCGCACCAGCGTATAGGCTTGCCGAATAAAGGCTTCCAGCTTCGACGTGGCGAAACGCTGAGGCTCGATCACCGAGACCCAGTGCGCGCGGGCCATATACGGCGCGGGGATGATGCCGGGCTGGTCGGTCAGCTCCAGGAAGCGCTCGTCCTCCACCTTGAAGGACAGTCGGCCTCCTTGCGCGCCGTCCAGCGGCGTAACCACGAACATCTTGCCGCCGACGCTGAAAACCAGATCGCCACCCCATTTGATATCCCGAGTGACGCCTGGCCAGCGACCGCAGCACGCCTCCAGTTGTTTCGCGGTCATGCCGCCTGCCGCTTTTGTCATGACTTTCACCCCTTCTTGACGCTCCGACCGCTTGCGGAGCCTTCCAATGGGATTCTGGAACACCGGAACGGTCGCTGTCTGCCCGGGACAGGCAGAGAATTCTTGTCCCCAGGCACCCGCAATGCGACATTGCGCCGCAAAAAACATAGCTATTACAGTGAATTGTTCATGTTGCGTCGCACACAATACGCTAAAGTATGGGCGCCTGATCGCGGCCATCGACCTCTCCGCACCCTCCGACACGCCGCGCTCCCGCCTCGTAGCACCGAGCGCTTCGCCCGCCCGCGTTGGCCAGCCGTGCCCGAGGGCGAGCAGGTGCGTACGCAGGATGGGCGTGAGTTGCGTCTGCGGGTGATCGAACCCGGCGACGTGGCCGCTCTGCAGCGCTGCATTCACCCGACTGTCGCCGCAAGACATCCGGCGCCGTTTCCTGCATTCGATGTCCGAGCTGCCCGAGTCGATGGCGCAGCGGCTGTGCCGGATCGATCCGGCGATCGAACCGGCCTTGTGCTGGTGGATGAAACCGTCAAGCCCGCCGAGATTCGCGCGGTCGGGCGCATCTATGTGGATGAGGCCGCCGACAGCGCCGAGTTCTCGGTGCTGGTCGAGCCCGATTGGGCCCGCGTGGGCCTGGGCCACTTGCTGATGCAGCGCCTGGTCGACGACTGTCGCCACCGCGGCCTGCACGAAATCTGGGGCTATGTGCTGCTGGAAAACCGTCCCATGTTGCATCTGTGCAAGGACCTGGGCTTCACCCGCCGGCTGATCCCGGACGAGCCGGGTACGGCGCTGATTTCCCTGCAACTCTGACGTCCCCGGTCGGACGACCGCCCCGGACTTCCGGGGCGGTCGCGTTACACTTGCCCGCTTTCCCCGGCGCGGCTCGACGGCCGCGCCCTGACACCTGCGTCCGCATGGCCAACCTGATCCCGCACCCGTCCCTGCCCACCAGCCCCAAGCAGCGCCGTTACTGGACCTCGCCGCACGGCTCTCACGCGCGCTTGCTGGTCGCCGAAGCCGGCACGCACGCATGATGGCCTGCTGGTCGCGGTAACCCGCGATACCCAGCGCGCCCACGCCCTGGAAGCGAGCTGCGCCTCTTTGCCGGTGGCCTTGCCCGTGCTGCACTTCCCGGACTGGGAAACGCTGCCGTACGACCTCTTCGCGCCGCATCCGGACATCGTCTCGCAGCGCATCGCGACGCTGTATCGGCTGCCGAGCACGCAACGCGGCGTGCTCGTCGTTCCGGTCGCGACCTGATGCAGCGCCTGGCCCCGCGCAGCTATATCACCGGCTCCGGCCTCGTGCTCCGAAGCGCCAGACGCTCGATCTCGCAGCCGAGCAACGGCGTCTCGAAGCGTCCGGTTATCGCAACGTGCCGCAGGTAGCCGAACCGGGCGACTTCGCCGTGCGCGGCGCGCTGATCGATATTTTCCCGATGGGCAGCGCCGAGCCGTATCGCATCGAGCTGTTCGACGACGAGATCGAATCGATCCGCACGTTCGATCCGGAAACGCAGCGCTCGGAGCAGAAGGTGGAGAAGGTCGACCTGCTGCCCGCGCGCGAATTTCCGCTGACCGAGAATGCGGTCAAGGCGTTCCGCAACACGCTGCGCGAGCGCTTCCCGATCGATCCGCGCCGCTGCCCGTTGTATCAGGACATCAAGGAAGGCGTGACGCCGGCCGGCATCGAGTATTACCTGCCGTTGTTTTTCGATCACACCGATACGCTGTTCGACTATCTCGCCGACAACGCGCTGTTCGTGCTCGGCGAAGGCGCGCTCGACGCGGCCGAGCAGTTCTGGACGCAGGCACCGAACGCTACGAGCAGCGCGCACACGATATCGAACGGCCGATCCTGCCGGTCGCCGAGTTGTATCTGCCGCCACAGCAATTGCGCGAACGGCTCAACATGCGCCTGCGCGTCGAGATCGTCGAGGGAGCCACGAGCACGCGGTCGATCGGCACGCAACCGGCCCCGAGCTGCCGATCAATCGCAAAGGCGAGGAGCCCGGCGGACGCTCAAGCGTTTTCTTGCTGCCTATCCGGGGCGGGTGCTGATCACCGCCGATTCGGCCGGTCGACGCGAGGCACTGATCGAACTTGCCGCGGTCGATCTGCAACCACGAAGCGTCGAGGGATGGCCCGCGTTCGGATCTGCTTCTGCACGGCCGAACAAGGGCCGCCTTCGCCATCACCGTGCGCCCGCTCGAAAACGGCTTCGCGCTGACCGAACCCGCGCTGACCGTCCTCACCGAGCGCGAGCTGATCGGCGAGCGCGCGCAGCGAGCGCGACCGCAAGCGCGTCGGGCCGCGCGATCCCGAAACGATCATCCGCGATCTCGCCGAGCTCACGATCGGCGCACCGATCGTGCACATCGATCACGGCGTCGGCCGCTATCAGGGCCTGCTACTCGATGGACATCGGCGGCAGGGCGGCGAATTCCTCGCCATCGAATACGCGAAGGGCGACAAGCTCTACGTGCCCGTCTCGCAACTGCATCTCGTCGGCCGCTACACCGGCGCCGCGCCCGAGCTCGCGCCGCTGCATTCGCTCGGCGGCGATGCATGGGAGCGCGCGCAGAAAAAGGCCGCGCAGAAAGTGCGCGACGTCGCCGCCGAGCTGCTCGCGATCTACGCGCAGCGCGAAGCGCGCGGAGGCGTCGCGCTGCCTGTCGATCGCGCGATGGCGGAACAGTTCGGCTCCGTTTCCGTTCGAGGAAACGCCGGATCAGGAGCAGGCGATCGACGCGGTCATCGCCGACCTCGCCTCGCCGCAAGCCGATGGACCGCGTCGTCTGCGGCGACGTCGGCTTCGGCAAGACCGAAGTCGCGTTGCGCGCGGCGTTCGTCGCGGCGACGGCCGGCAAGCAGGTCGCGGTGCTCGTGCCGACGACGCTGCTCGCGCAGCAGCACTACCAGAATTTCCGCGACCGCTTCGCCGACTGGCCGGTGCGCGTCGACGTGCTGTCGCGCTTCAAGTCGAAAAAGGAAACCGACGAGGCGCTGAAGAAACTCGCCGACGGCCAGATCGACGTGGTGATCGGCACGCACAAGCTGCTGCAGTCCGACGTGAGGTTCAAGGATCTCGGCCTCGTCATCGTCGACGAGGAACAGCGCTTCGGCGTGCGCCAGAAGGAGCAGCTGAAGAAGCTGCGCGCCGAAGTCGACCTGCTCACGCTGACCGCGACGCCGATTCCGCGCACGCTCAACATGGCGATGGCGGGCCTGCGCGACCTTTCGATCATCGCGACGCCGCCGGAGCATCGGCTCGCCGTGCAAGACATTCATCGGCGTGTACGATCCCGCGCTGATCCGCGAGGCATTCCAGCGCGAGCTCGCGCGTGGCGGCCAGGTCTATTTCCTGCACAACGAAGTCGACACGATCGAAAACACCGCGCGCGAGCTCGGCGAGCTCGTGCCCGACGCGCGCATCCGCATCGCGCACGGTCAGATGCCCGAGCGCGAGCTCGAACAGGTGATGCTCGATTTCTACCGCCAGCGCTTCAACGTGCTGGTGTGCACGACGATCATCGAATCCGGCATCGACGTGCCGAGCGCGAACACGATCGTCGTCAATCGCGCCGATCGCTTCGGGCTCGCCCAGCTGCATCAGCTGCGCGGACGCGTCGGGCGTTCGCATCATCGCGCGTATGCGTATCTCGTCATCCCCGACCGCCGCGCGATCACCGCCGATGCGGAGAAGCGTCTCGAAGCGCTCGCCTCGCTCGAAGAGCTCGGCGCCGGATTCACGCTGGCGACGCACGATCTCGAAATCCGCGGCGCCGGCGAGTTGCTCGGCGAAGAGCAATCCGGCCAGATCGAGGAAATCGGTTTCTCGCTGTACACCGAAATGCTCGACCGCGCCGTGCGCGCGCTGAAGAGCGGCAAAGTGCCGGACTTCGATCTACGCAGCGAGCACGAAGCCGAGATCGAACTGCACGTGCCGGCGCTGATTCCGGACGATTACCTGCCCGACGTCAACGCGCGCCTGACGCTGTACAAGCGCATTTCGAGCGCGCGCGACGAGGACGAATTGCGCGAATTGCAGGTCGAGATGATCGATCGCTTCGGTCTGCTGCCCGATCCGGTCAAGAATCTTTTCGCGGTGACGCAGCTCAAGCTTGCCGCAACGCCGCTCGGCATCAGGAAGCTCGAGCTCGGCGCGAACGGCGGCCGCGTGATTTCCGCGCAGCCGAATGTCGAGCCGCTGACGATCATCAAGATGATTCAGGCCAGCCGCGGTGTATGCGCTGGATGGGCAGGACAAGCTGAGGGTGAACCTGGAACTGCCCGGCGCCACGGAACGCTGCGCGCCGCGCAGGACGTGCTGTGTCGCTGGGAGCACGCCGGCCAGGTTGATCGCCTGGTCTATACCCAGACTGTGCCAAAGGTCTTCAAGCCGTACCCACGCTCATTCCCAGCGAAAGCCTGGAATCCAGTGTCTTCGACGTCTGCACAGACACTGGGATCCCAGTTCGCTGGAATGATGGAAGAGCACTCCGCGAGCTCTGCGGCGCAGCAGACGCTGGCTCCGTACTCATCGCCGCAGGAACTCGTTCCAGGGTCGCACGTCGTCCGAGGACGAGCCGCCTTGCTGGAAGCCATACGCGGAGCGACAGCCTCTCCCGCGCTGCGGTTCGCGGCGAGGCCCCTTCCACCGTGTCATACAGGCCGCGCGGCAACTCGAGGCACGCTTCGACGCCCTGCTGTTCGATCGCCGCCGCTATCGACTGCAAGCCCACGCCGGCCGGCCAGCTACTGGCGCTGGAAGCCGCCCGCCTTATGCTGGATGTTTCGCGGCTCACCCGTCGCGTGAAGCAGATTGCCGGCGGCTGGGAAGACCGCCTATGGCTGGTCAGCGACGAGTTGCTCGAGTTCGAGATCCTCACCCCGGTGATCCGTGCTTTCGACGCGCTGGAATCGGGCGTGGCACTACGCATCACCCACGAGGTGTTGAGCGGCACCTGGGAGGCATTACGCGACGGTCGTGCCGACATCATCATCGGTGCCACCAACGAGCCGCCAGCGATTCCCAAGCTGCGCTGGTTCGAGTTGGGGGTGATGGACTGGGTCTTCGCCGTGTCGCCGCGACACCCCCTGGCCAGAGCACAGGAGCCGCTGCAGCGCGAAACCCTGGCCCAGCATCGCAGCGTGGTCGTCGCCGATTCCTCGCGCAGTTCAGAAGGCCGTGCGTACGGCCTGGTCGGCGGCCAGGCCACGCTCGCCGTACCGAGCATGCGGGCCAAGATCACGGCGCAACGGCAGAATCTGGGCGTCGGCTGGCTGCCTCGACAGCGTGTCGCCGGCCTGCTCAAGCGCGGCGAGCTGGTGGAAAAGCAGATGGCCGATCCGCGCGAACCCAATACGCTTTATGTCGCCTGGCGCGGCGATCACGAAGGGCGCGCGCTGTCCTGGTGGCTGGACCAGCTACGCCAGCCGCGGCTGGCCAAGCGCCTGATCAAGGGATTGGAGATTACCGAGTGACCCGTGCGCGTTCTTCGACACGCCCAACACATGATTCGACACAACGCTGTGGGAGGATGCGTCCATGACCAGCAACCGCTCCATGCCACCAGGCATCATCCTCCCCGAACTGGCGTATGCCGGTGTGCGGACGGCCGTCGCTGGACGTTCTTGCCATCGGTGGCCGACGTCGCCCCGGCCGATCGGGGGTGGCACATGGTTCGAGCATCACCTGAGCAGGACGCACTGATGACGCACGACTCGCTACAAGCCGACCGACGCCCCACCCGGGTTCCGCGCCAGGATGCTGATCCGCGCCGGCGCATCGCCTGGATCACGGTCATGCTGTTCCTGGTATTCGGCTCGGACTGGATGGCCGAACTCAATACGCATACCGTCGGCCTGACCTTGTTCGCCTGGCTGTTCTTCGTCATCGTATGGGTGGCCTTTGGCGTCGTGCACGAGGCGGAGGAACTGGCCAGCCTGCTCGGCGAGCCGTTCGGCACCCTGGTACTCACGCTATCTATCGTGATTATCGAAGTGGTGTTGATTTCCGCCGTGATGCTCGGTGCGGGAGACACCTCGACACTCGCGCGTGACACGATGTTCGCGGTGCTGATGATCGTGCTCAACGGCGTGGTCGGCCTGGGCCTGTTGATCGGCGGCATGCGCCATCACGAGCAGAGCTACAACCTGCACGGCGCCTCGGCCTATCTCGCGGTCATCATTCCGCTGGCCACGATTGCGCTGGTGCTACCGAACTTCACCGCGTCCACCTCGGACGGCTCGTTGACGCCGCTGCAGGCGACCTCCTTCTCGATCCTCACCATCGCGCTCTACGGCATGTTTCTCTGGTTACAGACCGGGCGACACAAGGGCTATTTCGTAGCGCCGAAAGACACGTCGGACTTGAACGAACCGGAAGATCCGCCGCCGCCACCGCGCAAGGCAAGCAAGGGCGAATTCGCTCGCCACATGGTGCTGCTGCTCATCAACATCCTGCCCATCATCATCCTGTCCAAGAGCCTGGCCAAGGTGCTCGATTACGGCATCGAGGCCACCGGCGCGCCGCCTTCCCTGGGTGGCGTCATCATCGCCATGCTGGTCTTCACGCCGGAGGGCATCTCGGCCCTGCAAGCGATTCGTCGCGACCAGCTCACGCGTGCGATCAACCTATGCCTGGGCGGCGCGGCTTCCACGGTCGGCCTCACCGTTCCAGCGGTGCTGGCCATCGGGCTGTTCACGGGCAAACCGGTGATCCTCGGTCTGCCGCCCGCCAGCATCGTGTTGCTCGCATCCACGCTGGTGCTAAGCGGCCTGACGTTCTCGGGATGGCGCACGACGATGCTGGAAGGCGCCGTACACCTGTCGATGTTCGCCGTGTTCGTGGTGCTGATTTTCAGCCCATGAAGTGAAGCGTCGACCGGCTGCTCCGGCTAGGGATGCTCTGATTAACTCTGCGCAGGCGTCATGATGTTCAGAAGGCCCGCAGGCGGTGTTGCGTGGCGCCGGGAAGACTGGCCGTCTTGCCAAGCCGCGCGGCACCGCCTGCGGGCCTTCTGGACATCACCCCATCACTTTGAATTCAACACGTTGGGGCCGGCCCTGTCTGTCCGCATCCCTTCGGTGCGCCGGCTCGACAGACGGCCAGTCTGCCTTCTCCGACGCCCCTGTGGTCTGCGAACAGACAGGACCGGTGACGCCTACGCAGAGTTAATCAGAGCATCCCTAGTGCCGGAACAGCCAGACCTCAACCCTGCGCCACGGCCTCGCGCGTCCTGGTACCGGCACGGACCAGGTAGTGCACGCCGAACATGCCGAGAGGGTCGTTCCATGTCTGTGCCACTTCAAGACCGGCCTTGGCGGCGAGGTGGGCGAAGTCGGCTGGCGAATACTTGCAGCTATATTCGACCTGCATGGCTTCGTCCTGCTTGAAGTTCACTTGCTGCCTTCCCACGCGAACCTTCTGCTCGCGCGTACTGACGATAAAGGTTTCAATGCGTCCGGCCATGGCGTTGTAGTGCGCGCGATGACGGAACGCCTGGACATCGAAATCGCTGCCGACTTCGCGATTCAGGCGCACCAGCATGTTCAGCGTGAACTCGGAAGTGACGCCAGCACGATCGTTGTAGGCTGCCTCGATCGTCGCCGTGTCCTTCTTCAGGTCCGCACCAATGAGGATGCCACCACCGTCGCCCATTTCACCGCGCATCTTGCGAAGCAGATCGGCCGCGTCGCGCGCTTCGAAATTACCGATGGTCGAGCCGGGGAAATACAACACCGTACGACGCGGCGCGCGCGGCGGGATAGGCAGGCGCAATGCGCGGGTGAAATCGCCATGCAGCGGCTGCACCGGTACGGTGGGAAAGCTTTCCGTCAACGCGTGTACGCAACGGCGTAGCGGTTCGGCCGAGATCTCCACCGGCACGTAGGCCACTGGCGTACGCAGGTGTTCCAGGAGCATGCGCGTTTTCACGGCGTTGCCGCTGCCGTACTCGACCAGTCGCACGTCTTCGCCCAGCACGTTGGCGATGTCAGCGGCGTGCGCGGACATCAGTGCGATCTCGCAGCGCGTGAGGTAATACTCCGGCTGCTCGCAAATCGCCTCGAACAACTGCGAGCCACGTTCGTCGTAAAACAACCAGGACGGGAGTTGCTTGGGCTTTGCCCGCAGTCCACGCTGGACGATCTCGATCAATTCATCGGTGGGTGGACGGCGTTCGTCGCCACGAAGATCGCAGGCTTGCATACTCATCGGTCTTGCCCCAGGCGTATCCCCATGAACTGCCACCGCGCATGGGGAGGAAAGAAATTTCGATAGCTGGCGCGGATATGCTCGCGCGGCGTCGCGCACGAACCGCCCCGCAATACCCATTGCCCACACATGAACTTACCGTTGTATTCGCCCAGCGCGCCTGCCAGTGGCCGGAATCCGGGGTAGCTGACATACGGCGAGGCGGTCCACTCCCATACATCGCCGAACATCTGCAGCAGGCCGGACTCCTGGGAGGCCGGTCGCGGATGCATGGCCCGCTCATCGAGCAAATTGCCCTGTAACGGCAACGAAGCTGCAGCACTCTCCCACTCCGCTTCCGTGGGTAGGCGCGCACCGGCCCAACGCGCGAACGCGTCGGCCTCGAAGTAACTGACATGGCACACCGGCGCTTGAGGATCGATGGGGTGCACGCCGGCCAGCGTGAACTCGCTGGCGAGATCCTCCTGCCAATACAGCGGGCGTTGCCAGTTCTCGCGCCGCACGACGTCCCAGCCGTCGGACAGCCAGAGCGATGGCTCGCGATAGCCACCGTCATGCACGAACTCCGCATACTCGGCATTCGTAATCAATCGATTTGCCAACGCATGGGGTTGCAACAAAACGCGATGACGCGGGCCTTCGTTGTCGAACGCGAAATCATGACCCTTGTGCCCGATCTCGACGATATCCTCGCGCCCCGCGATAAAATTCAATGTCACCGTATCCGCGGTGCTCCGGGGCGCAAGTCGCGCGGTGTAGGCGGGCAGCAATGGGTTCGTTGCAAATGCATGCTTGATGTCGGTGAGCAAAAGCTCCTGATGCTGCTGCTCGTGCTGAAGTCCAAGCTCGATCACAGCCAGAGTCTCCGCGTCGATACCACGGCGCAGCCGCTCGCTCACGGCCTCGTCAACGCGTTCGCGGAAATCGTAGATTTGCGCGATGCCAGGGCGCGAAAGGAGGCCACGCTGGGGGCGCGCATGCATCGGGCCCACGCTCTGGTAGTACGAGTTGAACAGGTAGTGCCACTCTGGATGCGATGAGCGGTAGTTGGCTTCACGCTCCAGCACAAATTTTTCAAAGAACCATGTGGTGTGCGCGAGGTGCCATTTGGCCGGACTGGCATCGGGCATGGACTGAACCATCATGTCTTCGGCGCTCAGCTGCGCGCACAGCGCCGCACTGCGATGGCGGATCCGTCGAAACCGCTGCACCGGCGCCTCGATCTCCACCGCCGTCCGAACCACCGTCATTGGCACCCCCGTGGCGGAGTACCGGCGCAAGCGGTCCCCGAGATGTTGTGATGGATGTGGTCATGCCAGAACATTCTGCGCACCATGCCGTAGCGGTCGTTCAAACCGTGTGATGCATGGATGGCGGAACCCTGACAGACAGGCAGGTTGGCGACCCAGTCACATTCCGGGCCATGCCCGCTGAAACGACAAAGCCCGGCAAGATGCCGGGCTTTGTGGTCAAACTCTTGCGTTCTGGATCAGCGACCGTAGACCCGATAGCCGCCGTGGTGGTAGTAGCCACCGCCACGCGGATAGTAGGGACGACCCCCGTGGTAATAGCCCGGCCCCACCACAACCCCTACAGCCGGCGCACCGTAGTACACGGGAGCCGGGGCGTAATAAACCGGAGCGGGGGCATAGACCACCGGCGCAGGCGCCGGATAGTAAGCCGGACCACCGTAATAACCGACGCCCACTACTGGCAGACCGATGCCTACGCTCACATTAAGGTGGCCAGCGAAGGCCGGCGCTACGGCCACACAGCCCAGCAACATGGCGCTCGCCAGGACGACACGCTTGACGGAGGAAAGCTTTGACTTGTTCATGACCTGTTGTCTCCCAGAGGTGGCTCGATTCCGAGATAAGGGCCTATGCGTCGTAGCCTTACATCGTTCTTTGCCGGGATCAATGTTGTGACTTATGCGCTGAATCCGCACTGAGTGAAATCGTCCGGTTAGGTCAACGTTTACCCTGTTTGCGGACGTGGCTCACACTGCTGTTCCAAGGTGATTCCTGCGGGTGCAAACGAAGCAGCCAGCAGCCATGAATATCGGCCCGGCGGGTGAAGTCGAACGGGATGCTGGGCGTGCTCCAGTCTTCGACCATGAACAGGTCATTCAGGGCTTCATGATCCAACTTGAACTTGCGGAAATTATTGGAGAACACGATCACGCCGTCGGCCGTGAGACGCTCCGCACAGGCGGCCAACAACTTCACGTGGTCACGCTGGACGTCGAAGTCCTCAGCCCGTTTGGAATTGGAGAAGGTCGGCGGATCGACGAAGATCAGTCCATAACGTTCCTTGTCCTGCTGCAGGAAGGTCAGGGCATCCGCCTGCATCAGGCGGTGCTTCGCGCCCGTAAACCCATTCAGCGACAAATTGCGGGAGGCCCAGTCCAGGTAGGTAGCGGACAGGTCGACGCTGGTGGTATCGCGCGCCCCACCAGCCGCCGCGTAGGCGCTGGCGGTGGCGGTGTAGGCGAACAGGTTGAGGAAGCGCTGTCCCTTGGCCAGCTCCCGCACCTTGGCGCGCACCAGCCGGTGGTCAATGAACAGGCCGGTATCGAGGTAGTCGGTCAGGTTGACCAGGAAGCTCAGACCGCCCTCGGCCACCTCGATGAACTCGCCACGCTGGTCGAACTGGCCGTACTTGGAGCCGCCCTTGCCGCGCTCGCGGGTCTTCAGACCGATGCGGTCGCGTGGCACACCGAGCACCTCGCCAGCTACCCGCACGATTTCGCGAAGGCGGTGGCGCGCGGTTTCCGGCGGAATGTCGGCCGGTGCGCGGTATTCCTGAATGTGCAGATAGGACGGGCCACCTTCGTTGCTGTAAATGTCGATGGCCGCCGCGTACTCGGGCATGTCCTGGTCGTAGGCGCGCCAGCAATGGATACCTTCGCGTTCCAGCCGCTTGCGCCGATGGCGGAGATTCTTTTCCAACCGGTTGCGCAGCATCTGTGCGCCTTCCGACAGCGGCGTCGCCTCGCGCTTCACCTCTTCGCGCGCGTGAAGTTCGAACACCAGCAGCACCGTTTCGAGGGCGCCGTTGTACAGCGCGTACTTCTTCTCGGCACGCAGGGGGATCGCCTGACCCAGCTCCGTGTCACCCGCCAGCACGGCGGCACGCCAGCCGGCAAAGCGCTCGCGCAGGGCTTCGCCAATGGCGCGATAGAGGCGCGGCATCTCGTTTCGCTCGCCCAGGCGCTCGCCATAAGGCGGATTGGTGATGACTAGCCCGCGGCTGAAACCGGGAGGCGGCGACACATGGGTGACGTCGTGCTTGTCCAGGGTCAGGAAACCGGACACGCCGGCCTCCTGCGCATTGCGCTTGGCCGTTTGCACCATGCGCGGATCGGCATCGCTACCGAAGAAGCAGCTGCGCAACGCGCTCAGGCCAGCCTCGGCACGCTGGCGGGCTTCGTCCAGCACGCTGCGCCATAGGGCGATGTCGTGCTGGGCCCAGCCGAGGAAACCGTAGTACTCGCGATGCAGGCCGGGGGCGACATCCGCCGCCATCCAGGCACCTTCAATGAGCAAGGTGCCCGAGCCGCACATCGGATCGAGCAAGGCGCCGCCTTCGGCGTAGATCTCCGGCCAGCGCGCACGCAACAGCATGGCGGCGGCGAGGTTTTCCTTCAGCGGCGCCTCGCCCTGCACTTCGCGCCAACCGCGGCGGTGCAAGGGTGCGCCAGCGAGGTCGAGCGACAGCGTGGCGCGATCGCGGCGCAGACGCAGGTTGATGCGGACGTCGGGTTCGTCGGTATCCACGCCCGGGCGCGAGCCGTCGCGCTGGCGGAACTGGTCGACGATGGCATCCTTCACCCGCTGTGCGATGAACTGGCTATGGGTGAGCTTGCTTTGCGAGGTGACCGCGTCCACCGCCAAGGTGGCGTGTGAGGCGAGATGGGTCGACCAGTCGATGGACTGCACGCCCCTGTAGAGATCGTCGTCGGTGGCGGCGTCGAACTCCGCCAGCGGCATCAGCACGCGGCTGGCCAGGCGCGACCACAGGCAGGCGCGATACGCGGTTTCCAAGGTGCCAGAAAAATGGGCGCCAGCGAGCGCTTCGCGCACGTCCGCCGCCCCCATCGCGACCAATTCGTCGCGCAGCAGGTACTCGAGGCCCTTCGGGCAGGTGGCAAAGAAAGCGCTCATGCCTCGGTGGCCACGTGATCGAGAAACAAACGGAACTCCTCGATGATGCGCTCCAGGCTGACACTCAGCCGATGGTCGTCATCGAGCATCATCAAGGGCAGGCGGTGACGGCTGGCGAAGGCCAGGGCGTCTTCGGGCACGCATACGTCGTCCTGCCAGCCATGGATCAGCTGGGTGGGCACGCCGGCGCGTACGGCGAAAGCGCGCGGATAACCCGGAATGACGTCGCTAGGCGCGGCCATCAGGAACAGGCCGGCCACCGGGCGTTCCAGCGAGGCCAGGCCCGATACAAAGGCGCCCATGCTCGAACCCACCAGTATCGGCGGGACGTCCAGCGAGTCGATCGTGCCGAGCAGCCGTGCGATGCGTGGCGGTATCGAGCCGGCATAGCCCAGGGTGTCTTCGTCGCGGTAGTCCGGCCGATGGGTTTGCCAGCCCAGCGCTTCGGCGAAAGCGGCCAACGCGCTGACCTTGGTGGCGTCCGGACCGGAGTCTGAACCGTGCGAAAGAATGATCTGGCCGCGCATCTGCGGTCTCCAAAACGACGTCTATCAGGCCGCGCATCGTAACAGGCGGCGTTCCGCGGGGTGTCCAGGGCATGCGAGACTGCCCGCATGCCGCTCACCATTCACGACCAGCCCCTTCCCTACGTTTCCCTGCTCCCGCAGCGCCCCGCCAGCGCCGTGGAAATGGTGGTCATTCACTGTACCGAGCTGCCGGACCTGGCGACGGCCCGCGAATACGGGGAAAGGGTGCTGTACGAGAGCGGCGCGGGCGCCAGCGGGCACTATTACATCGACCGCGACGGCTCGATCTACCGCTATGTGCCAGGTACCCGGGTGGCCAACCATGTGCGCGGGCACAACCCGAACTCCATCGGCATCGAGCTGGTGAACCTGGGGCGCTACCCCGACTGGTGGAATTCCAGGCACCAGACCATGACCGAACCGTATACGGCCGAGCAGATAGCCGCCCTGCGCGCCCTGCTGGCCCAGCTGCGCCAGGACTTCCCCCACCTGCACCTGATTGCCGGCCATGAGGACCTGGATACGGCGCGCATGCCGGCCAGTGACGATCCGACCAAGGAAGTGCCCCGCAAGCTCGATCCGGGCCCGATGTTTCCGTGGGATGAGGTGCTTGAAGGCAGTGGTTTGCAGAGGGTCAGGGACAACCCGGTGCCTTCGACGACTGGCAGTTCGCGCTAGAGACGGGTTGCAATAGGTCGTCAGCCCTTCGGCTGTTGAAAGCCGCTGGAATGACGACTTGATCAGCGCTCTAGCTTAGCCGCCGCTGCGCCAAGTCGACGATGGCTCGAACGGCAGCACGCGCCTGCGGACTGTTATGCCAACAGGTCGAGCCAAGCGCCTTGCTGATCTGATACGTGAGGTCGGCCGGGTCTTGCCCGGCCAGCTGGGAAAGCTGGGAAAAGCCGATCTGCTCCAGGCGCGCCACCACGGTGGCGCCCACTCCCTTCAAGGCCAGCAACTGCGCCCGCTCGTGCTCTGAAAATACGCCCATGTCCATTCAGGTTCCGCCCTTCCTTGCCGACCAGCAGCATTCGGTGCCCGATCTGGACGGTCAAGCGGCGCAGCTCTGACGGACCGGCCCGGATAAGGCCGCTATAATCGCCGGCCAACCACCCGCCGAGCGCCACCCATGACGGAAACCCACGTCCGAGAACTGGTCGACCTACTCGAACTCGAGCGACTTGAGGACAACCTGTTTCGCGGTCAGAGCCGGGATATCGGCACGCATTTCGTATTCGGCGGACAGGTGCTCGGCCAGGCTTTGTCGGCCGCCCAGCGTACGGTCGACCCGCTGCGCGAGGCGCATTCGCTGCATGCGTATTTCCTGCGCGCGGGCGACATCGATGCCCCCATCGTCTATAGCGTGGAACGCGCCCGCGATGGCGGCACGTTCTCCTCTCGGCGGGTGGTGGCCATCCAGCACGGCCAGCCGATTCTGACTGGCTCCGTCTCGTTCCAGGTGCCCGAAGAGGGCTTCGAGCATCAATCCTCGATGCCGGAGGTGCCGATGCCCGAGGATATCGAGCCAATGCATCCGCTGACGGCAGAAGAGCTGGCCAGGTTTCCGGA
This sequence comes from uncultured Gammaproteobacteria bacterium, assembly GCA_963765335.1. GTDB lineage: Bacteria > Pseudomonadota > Gammaproteobacteria > Xanthomonadales > Rhodanobacteraceae > Dyella. The sequence goes on from CAVXWA010000032.1 coordinate 46,242, forward strand.
AAAGCTGCAGCGCTGGTTGGGCGTGGACGCGCCATTCGAGTTCCGTCATGTGTGGCCGCAGGACAAACTGCACCCCACCAAGCGCCCGCCCATCCAGCACATCTGGTTCCGCCTCACCGCGGCGGTAGGCGACGCCCCGTCGCTGCACCGGGCCCTGCTGGCCTATGCCTCTGACTTCAACCTGATCGGCACGGCGACGCTGCCGCACGGGATTTCGTACTACACCCACAATGTGCAGATGGCGAGTCTGGACCATGCGCTGTGGTTCCATCGGCCGTTCCGCGTCGACGAATGGCTGTTGTATTCCTTTGACAGCCCGACAGCCCAAGGCGCACGCGGCCTGGCCCGTGGCCAGATTTTCTGCCGCGATGGCCGACTGGTGGCCTCCAGCGCGCAGGAAGGTCTGATCCGCCTGCGCGGCTAAGCCGGCGCTTTGCCGTAAAATCGGGCATGCTCCGAGCACCGTGGCCGACGCTGGCTACGGTGCTCGCCATGCCACGGCCCGCCCACGACACTCCCCCGGCCCGCTACGGCGACGAAGACAGGTTTACCCCATGCGCCAGCTCTATACCTCGCCCCGGCAGGAAAACATCGACCGTGTCGCCTCGCTGCTGGCCGAAAAAGGCATCGAGTGCACGATTACCAATCGCTCCAACTGGAAGAAGCCGAGCTACCAGCGCTTCAGCTATTCGCAACGCCAAGAGGATCGCGACAGTTGGCCCCAGGTATGGGTGAACAAGGCCGATGACTACACCGAAGCCCGCACCGTGTTGAAGGAACTGGGCATCGAGCCCGTCATACGACACGGCGAGGAGCTGGCCCTGGCGCGCAACCCGACGGCCGAGGCCCGCCAAAAGAGCGTTGCCACGCGCATTCGCCGCATCGTCATGCTGGCGGTCGCTGGCGCGTTTGTGGTCCTGATGCTGCGCTACATGGGTGTCATCTAGGCGCGACCTGGCCCGGCTCGCCGGTCGACCAGGCTAGACGGGCCGGACCACCCCTCGCCCTTCAGCCCCCCAAGGCTTTGAGTCCCGTCCCAGGCATCTGCCCCGACGGGAGATAACCGGCAATCCATCCCGCAGGTGTCATAGGACTTTTCGTACTCACAAACTCCACTAAAGCGGACATAGAATCGTCCCATGCGCTCTGACCGTGTCCGCCTATTCCAAACGCTACCGCACACGTGCGGCTATTTTGGCGAGCGTACGGCACAGAACCTGGTGATCGACCCGGCGGCCCCGCAACTCGACCAGCTCTATGGTCCGGCGCTGGAGCGGGGGTTTCGTCGCGCCGGCGGCCATCTGTACTACCCGTATTGCACCAGTTGTCGCGCATGCACGCCGTGCCGGATCGACGCGCTGCACTTCAGCCCCGACCGCTCGCAGCGCCGCTGCCTCAAGCGCAATGCGGATATCCAGGTGGTCGAGTCGATGGCTGGCTATAACGCCGAGCGACATACGCTGTACGAGCGCTACCTACGCAGCCGACACCCCGGCGGCGGCATGGATGAGGCCGATGCCAGTGATTTCCGGCGATTCCTGACGGCGCCATGGAGTCCGACCATGTTCCTGGAATTTCGCCTCGGTACCCGCCTGCTCGGCGTGGCCGTGACGGATGTCTGCCTGCAGGGCTTGTCGGCCGTCTACACCTTCTTCGACCCGGATGAAACCGGACGCAGCCTCGGCACCTACGCCATCCTGCAACAAGTCGCGCTGGCCCAGCGCCGCAGCCTGCCCTGGATCTACCTGGGTTTCTGGATCGCCGGTCATCCCAAGATGGATTACAAGCGCCGCTTCCGCCCGCTACAGATCCGCACCAGCGAGGGCTGGGTGGAGATGGCAGAAGCTTGAGTGCTCGGGTACCGACCGGGGTACTTCGCATGGGAGTCCGGTACGGCACCAGCGACATCGCCAACGTTTCTGCACCTTCCCCCTATCGAGCATGACGCGCCCTGGACTGCTCTTCGCGCCATGCCTGCGCCGCGCCAATCACGCCTCCAAGCCTGCGTCGCTTGATGGATCGTCGCTTTTACTTTGCGTAATCCACGGCGGCGCCTGGAATCACCGGATAGGGGTGCAGTTTCACCAGCGGCACCGAAAGACCGTCATCGCCGACGACGCGACAATGCGTGCGATCGAGTTGCCGCGGCTCATCGACGCCGCAACTGTGCGCAATGATGCCGACCTCGTGCATCACGTTCTTGGCGTAGTGAAAGACCCGCTCGCTCTTGTCCGTCACCACCAGACCGCGTTGCAGTTTGGGATTTTGCGTGGTGATACCGGTGGGACAGGTATTGCGATTGCATTGCAGCGACTGGATGCAGCCCAGAGCCAGCATGAATCCACGCGCGGAATTGACGAAGTCTGCGCCCATCGAAAGCGCCCAGGCCACATCGTAAGCCGCGATGCACTTGCCCGAGCAGATCACCTTGATGCGCTCACGCAAGCCCTTGACGATGAGCATATCGACCAGCGCCGGCAGCGCTTCGTGCAGCGGCAAGCCCACGCCTTCCATCAAGGTCTGCGGTGCGGCGCCGGTTCCGCCTTCCGAACCGTCGACGATGATGAAGTCCGGTGCGCTTTCGATACCGCGCTTTTTCACCTCGTCGCACAGCTCGGCAATCCAGTCCATGCCACCAAACACGGCCTTGAAGCCGACGGGCTTACCGGTGAGATCGCGAATGTGCTGAATCGCATTCATCAGCTCCTGCACATTGCCGATATCCAGATGGCGGTTGGGGCTCTGCGAATCCTGGCCAACGGGAATACCACGGATGGCAGCAATCTCCGGCGTCACCTTCGCAGCCGGCAGCAGTCCGCCCATGCCGGGCTTGGCGCCCTGGCCGAGCTTGATGCTCACCATCTTCACCTGTTTGTGCGCGCAGATCGCCAACAGCTTTTGATCGTCGAGCTTGCCATCGGGCGTGCGCACGCCGTACTTGGCCGTGCCTATCTCGAAGATGATGTCGCAGCCGCCTTCCAGGTGATACGGCGCCAGGCCACCCTCGCCGGTGTCCATCCAGATGCCGGCCTTCGCCGCACCAAACGACAACGCGCGCACCGCCGGCGCGGACAACGCGCCAAAGCTCATCGCGGAAATATTGAAGAACGCCGCATGCTGATACGGCTCGCGTGCGTACGGACCAAGCGTGACCGGTCGCGGCTCCACATGCTTCTGGCCCAGCGCGGGAAACGGTGCGTTGACGAAGAACGGCACGCCCTCGCTGCGCAGATCGCGGGTGGAACCAAAAGCATTGGTGTTGTCCACGTTCTTGGCGGCGCGGTAAACCCACAAGCGTTGGGCACGGTTGAACGGCAACTCTTCGCGATCACTGGAATACAGGTATTGCCGGAAGAATTCGCCCAGGTGGAGGAACCAGTAACGGAAGTGGCCGATGACCGGAAAATTGCGCAGCACGGAGTTGGAGGTCTGGTTGCGATCCACCAGCCATACCACCATCACCACCACGACCAGCAACACAAGCAACAGCAGGAACAAGGCGGCGAAGGTTTCAATCACCACGACCAGCCAGTGCGCGAATGCCGTCGGTTGCATCGTTTTCTCCAGTGGGTGGGGCGCAGCGTCGCTACGCCCGAAGTGCAATGAGTACAGACCGCCGATCAGGCTCGCGGCATGACCCGAGGGTGGCCCGTCAGAGTTCCACGCGCAAGGCTTTTGCCGCACGGATGGATTTGTCCTTGGCCGTATCGATGCTTTCATCGCGCGCCAGCGTTACGGCCATGCGTCGGCGACCTTTCACCGCGGGCTTGCCGAAGATGCGCAGCTGGGTGTCTGGTTCAACCAGGGCATCCTCCACGTCGAGGTAACGCGGCGCTTCGCCATCACCTTCGACCAGCACCGCGCACGAAGCCGACGGCCCAAGCTGGCGGATGGCAGGGATCGGCAAACCCAGGATGGCGCGCGCGTGCAGAGCGAATTCGGAGAGGTCCTGCGAGATCAAGGTCACCAGGCCGGTGTCGTGTGGGCGTGGACTGACCTCGGAGAAGATCACGTTGTCGCCCCTCACGAAGAATTCGACGCCAAACACGCCCCAGCCACCCAGCGCAGCGGTGATGGCGGCGGCCTGACGTTGCGCTTCGACCAGCGCAGCCTCGCTCATCGGCTGCGGCTGCCACGACTCGCGGTAGTCACCATCTTCCTGGCGATGGCCGATCGGCGCGCAAAAACTCACGCCGTCCCGGTGACGCACGGTCAGCATGGTGATCTCGTAATCGAAATCGACGAAGCCTTCGACGATCACCCGGCCCTTGCCGGCACGCCCACCCGACTGGGCGTAATCCCACGCCTGCTGCAATTCGGCCGGCTGACGCACCACGCTTTGGCCCTTGCCCGACGAACTCATCACCGGCTTGATCACGAACGGCAGGCCGATGGCAACGACCGCTTCCTGGTATTCCGCTTCCGTTTCGCAGAAGCGGTAGCGCGAGGTGGGCAGCTGCAATTCCTCGGCGGCCAGCCGGCGAATGCCTTCCCGATCCATGGTGAGCCAGGCGGCGCGGGCCGTCGGGATGACGCGCAGGCCCTCCTTCTCCAGCTCGATCAGGGTGGGCGTATGGATTGCCTCGATCTCCGGCACCACCAGATCGGGCTTTTCCTTTTCGATCAGCGCGCGCAAGGCAGCGCCATCCAGCATATCGATCACATGGCTGCGATGCGCCACCTGCATGGCCGGTGCGTTGGCGTAGCGGTCCACTGCAATCACTTCCACCGCGTAGCGCTGGAGTTCGATGGCAACTTCCTTGCCAAGTTCGCCGGAGCCGAGCAGAAGCACGCGCAAGGCATGGTCGGAATAAGGCGTGCCAAACGGCTTCATCGAAATCTCCGGAAAGGGGGCAAAGCGCTATTGTAAGCGGCGCCATCGTGCTGCGCTTCCACGCGCTGCGCACTTCACTTAGCGCGCATTGACGGGCACCCGGATCGGGCGTTGACTGTATCCAGTCTCCGTCCCCACGGAAGGACCATGCGCAACAGGATCGCCCCGCTCCTGCTGGTGCTGACGTTGTGCCTTGTCTCCTGGATCTGGGCCCGCGCCAGTACGCCCGTACCCGACGAAAGCACATGGATGACCGTGCTGCTGGACGGCCGCAAGATCGGCTACGTACATGTCGAGTACCAGCGCGACGGCGACATCGTCACCACCACGCAAACCTTGTCGATCGATTTGCACCGCAATGGCAAGGACTTGCCCATGAGCAACATGACGCGCAGCGTTGAAAACAGCAGCGGCCAGCCCCTGGCCTTTGCGGCGCGCACCACGTTATCGGCCATGGACAGCACCACCAGCGGCGAGCGCCAACTCAATGGCCGGTTTATCGTCACGACGACGGTGGGTGGCGTATCGCGCCAGCAGAGCTTGGACTGGCCGCCGGGCGCCCTGCTGAGCGAGGGGCAGCGCCTGGTGTTTGCGAGGACCGGCATGCTTCCGGGACAGCTGTACGAGATGCGCATGTTCGATCCGGCCAGCCTGCAGGTGGAGCTTGCCTCGATGCAGGTGGTCGGTGCCGAACAAGTCACCCTGCCCGGTGGTATCACAACGCTCGAACACCAGCGCCAGATCATCCGCTCGCCACGCGGCCCGCAAATCGTGGATCTGTGGCTGGACGAACGCGGGCGGACTCGTAAGGGCGTGCTCAACGTGCTTGGCCGCGAAATGGAAATGCTGGCCTGCGACCGCGCCTGCGCGCTCGCGCCCGTGCAGCATGTGGACATGCTCCGCGAGGCCATGGTGGTCTCGCCACGGCCTCTCACGGCGCCGCTGCGTGGCGCCCCATTGCGTTATCGCATCAAGCAGCCGGAGAGTTATTCGTCGCCCGTTATCGTCACCGACGAACAACAGGTGTCGAACCTTGGTCATGGCCAGTGGTTGGTCGACATCGGTGGCGCCAAGGCCAACCGCGCGAGACCTCCCCAGCCGGAGGATTCACGTCCCAATGCGTGGCTTCAATCGGACGCGCCGACGCTTCGCCGGCTCGCCGCCCAGGTGGTGGAAGGCGCATCCGACGACCTGCAGAAGATGGAACGCCTGCGCCGCTTCGTCAGTGGTTACATCACTCCGCACGGGCTGGATGTGGGCTACGCCTCGGCGCTGGAAGTGCTGAGTCATCCCTACGGCGATTGCACTGCATACGCAGTACTGCTGGCCGCCATGGCACGTGCCGCGGGTATTCCCGCGCGGGTGGTTACCGGCATGGTCTATAGCGACCGCTACGGCGGCAAATCGCAGGTTTTCGTGCCGCATGCCTGGGTACAAGCGTGGATCGATGGTCACTGGCGCAGCTTTGACGCCGCCCTGCGCCAATTCGACAGCAGCCATATCGCGATGGACACCGGTGACGGCGATCCGTGGCACTTTTTCAACGTCACCAACCTGTTCGCGCGCCTGCAAATTGAAGACATCTCGCCGCTGCAGCCCGTTCCAGGCCCGCGGCATCGGCACGCCAGGCCGGTTATCAGCGGACCTTGAGCACCGCCGTGGCCGGCACTTGAATACTGATATCTTTTTGATATCTACTTCTTCCCATCTAGGGAGGAATCACCATGAACGAGCGTCAAGGGTTTTCGATCGCGGGCATCCCCACCATTGTGCTGTGTATCGTGCTGGCGCTAGTGAGCGTCGCATTCTGGACGAACATGATGCAAAGCGGCGCGGGATGGATCGGCATGCTGGGCCTCGGCCTGTTTGTGGTCACGCTGTTCATGCTGAAAGGTTTTTTCCAGGTCGCCCCGAACGAGGGTCAGGTGCAGCAACTCTTCGGCAAGTACGCCGGCACCGTGCGCGAGGAAGGACTGCGCTGGACCAATCCGTTCTACAGCCGCCGCCGCATCTCGCTGCGCGTGCGCAACTTCGAGAGCAGCAAGCTCAAGGTCAACGACAGCGACGGCAACCCGATCGAGATCGCCGCCATCGTGGTCTGGCAGGTCGTCGATACCGCCGAAGCCGTGTTCTGCGTCGACGACTACGAGAACTTCGTGCACATCCAGAGCGAATCCGCGCTGCGCCAGATGGCGCAGCAGCTATCCCTACGACTCGCACGACAACGGCAAATCCGTCGCTGCGCAGCCACGGCGAGGTGATCAACAACGCATCTGCGCGATGAGATCCAGGCGCGCCTCGAAAAGGCAGGCGTGCAGGTCATCGAGGCACGCATCAGCCACCTCGCCTACGCCCAGGAAATCGCCCAGGCCATGCTGCAGCGCCAGCAGGCCAATGCGATCGTCGCCGCGCGCGAGCGCATCGTCGAAGGCGCCGTCGGCATGGTGGCGATGGCGCTCGAAGCCTGCGCCAGCAAGGCGTCGTCGAGCTCGACGAAGAACGCAAGGCCGCCATGGTCAGCAACCTGCTGGTCGTGCTGTGCGGCGACCGCTCCACGCAACCGGTGGTCAACACCGGCACGCTCTATGGCGGCTGAAAAAAAAGCCTATCCGCTACGCATCAGCGCTGCGGTGCTGGACAGCCATGCAGCACTGGGCCGATGACGATCTGCGCAGCGTCAACGCGCAGATCGAGTTCGTCCTGCGCGAGGCTCTCAGGAAAAACGGACGGCTGCAGCGCGACACGGCTGAGCCGGTAGCCGGCGATGAAACCGACTGATATTCGGTCTCGTTGACGGGAGCTTGGCCCGTCCTGATATCGACACGCCCTGCACGACACCCGCGCTAAGCTGGCGCGTGATGCCATACGACCCATCCCAGGTTGCGACGCATCCCACGGAGAACCCTGATGGCGAACGACTATCGCTCATTGCCCGATGGCCCGGTCCTGTGCGAAGCCTGTACGCAGGCTGGCCAAAAAGTGGAAATGCTTCCACATCCTGAACTGCCACCGGAAGCGGAAAAGCATGCAGAGTCGGAGAACACCGAGCTGCAGAGTTATCGGTGCCCGGAGTGCGAAACCCTGGAAATTTTCCGCGTCGACTGAAACGAGACGTGCGAGGGTAACGCACCTCGCCATGAGGCCGACTCCCTTTTCGGGAAAGGCGCAAGAAACGGATGGCGACTCATCCGAACGAGCGGCAAGCTCCTGTCACCATCTACCGGAGCGTTGCCATGAGTTTCCGCATTACCGGCCTGCCCGCGGAGCCGTTCGCCGACCTTTTCTCACTGCCCGACGAGGCGCTTGCTGAGCGACTGGCGATGCGCGTGGTCGCCGATCGCGTGCATGGCTATCCCTGCCGCATCAGCCTTACCGATGCCGAGCCCGGGCAGCAGCTGATCCTGCTCAACTACGAGCACCAGTCGGCGGATTCGCCGTTCCGCTCCCGCCATGCAATCTATATCCGCGAGGGCGAGCAGCAGTACGACGAAGTCGACCTTGTGCCCGATCAGCTGCGCCGACGCCTGCTTTCCGTCCGTGGCTTCGATAAACATGGCATGTTGCACGATGCCGATGTGGCAGCAGGAACCGCACTGGAGCCGCTGATCGAGCGTCTCTTCGACGATGACAACGTCGCCTATCTGCACATCCATATGGCACGCCCCGGCTGTTACGCAGCGCGAGTGGATCGTGCATGACAAGGCTCAACGGGCGCCGCGCTGGGCGATCGAGCCAAGCGCGATGCCCAATGCCATCCATCCGACCATAAAGGCCACGCCGCCAAGCGGCGTAATCGCACCGACCCAGCGCGGCGCGCCAAGAGCGAGTGCGTACAGGCTGCCGCAGAAAACTGCGATGCCCAGCGGGAAAGCGACGGTCGCCACGCGTCGCGCACGCCCGTGAGCCACGCCCCCAGTCAAAGCGAACGCGAGGGCATGCCAGAAGTGATAACTCACGGCGGTGTGCCACAGCTCGCTGCCGCGCGCATCGAGCACGTCGCGCAGCGCGTGCGCCCCAAATGCGCCCAGCAACACGGCGGTGGCGCCAGCCAGGCCGATCAGCACGCCCGTGACGGAGACAGTTTGTCGCATGGCGTGCAGTTCCTTGGAGTGGCGGGCGCCGTCAGGGCGGCCGGTATCGTATGCTGACGGGATGATTCGCATCGATTCTCGCATGAAGCTTCGCCGCGCCAACCGCATCGTGTTGCTGCTGGCGGTGATCCTTGGAAGCCTGCTGCTGGCTGGCTGCAACCGTGACGAGTCGGTGCCCTGGCGGCTCACCAATGTCACGGGTCACATGCCCGACCTGGACTTCAAACTGGTCGACGATCACGGCAAATCCGTCACTGGCCAGGACTATCGCGGCAAGGTCGTCATACTGTATTTCGGCTACACGCATTGTCCAGATGTCTGCCCACTGACGCTGGCCCAATTGCACGTCGTGATGCAGCGACTCGGTCCGCTGGCCGACGGCGCGCGCATTCTGTTCGTGAGTGTCGACCCGGCGCGTGATACCCCCGAGGTCATGCACGCCTACGTGAATGCTTTCGATCCACGAGCGGTAGGCCTGTCCGGCCCACCACGCGAGATCGAGGCTCTGAGCAAGCGCTATCGCTCGGCGTTCACTCGTGAGCCCGACAAGGGCGACGGACAGTACGAAGTCAGCCATAGCTCGGCCATCTACGTGTTCGACCGCGACGGCAAGGCACGTCTGCTGGCAACGCCGGGCAACCCTCAGGACGACCTCGTCCATGACCTGCACCTGCTGCTGAGCCTGGGAGCTTCCTCATGACCTTTCGTTCGCATGCCACGCGCTCCCTATCCTTGCTGATCGCCGGCATGCTGCTGGCCACCGGCGCGCATGCCACCGAAGCGGAACACATCCGCGCCAGTCAGCCGTGGCTTCGCGTACTTCCCGGCGACCTGCCCGCTGGTGCTTACGTCACCCTGGAGAATACGGGTGACCAGCCTGCCAGCCTGCGCGGCGCCAGCAGTGCAACCTACGCCAGCGTCATGCTGCACAAAAGCTCGACGGAAGGCGGCATGGGTCGCATGACCCCCGTGGATAGCCTGGTCATCCCCGCCCACGGCAAGGCTCAGTTGTCGCCCGGCGCTTACCACCTGATGCTGATGAAGGCGGTTTCGGCAGTGAAGCCCGGCGACCTCGTGACGCTGAGCCTGCACTTCGGCGACGGTAGTACGCGGGACGTCGATTTCATCGCGCGACCGGCAAATGCCACCGATGCGGGGGATACCGCGCCCGGCGCGGGTCACGCCCACTAGGGCCTGCTCGACGACACGATCCCCCGTAGGAGCGCACCCAGTGCGCGACAAGCCGGCAGGACTGCCGGCTTGCACAGCGCCAGCTGCCCGCAGGGCGAGGGCCAAGGAAGGCCCGAGTGAAAGGCCAACGAAGCGGGGACGCCGTCATCGCGCACTGGGTGCGCTCCTACAGGGGCGGGCGAGGGGGCCGTGCGCACGCGCCGCCGTAAGGCGTTGTTTGTAGGAGCGCACTCAGTGCGCGATGACGGCATCACCGCTACGTAGGCTTTTCGCGCACTGGGTGCGCTCCTACAAGGGCTGCGCCATCGTCATTGCTCGGCGACAGATACCGAAGCAGCCGGCGCGCCACGCCGCACTGGCCTAGGCTTGCGGTGGATACGCCCACTACGCGACAAGCGCAGCCACTGGCGCATGGCCAATAGTCCACCTATCGATTCAATGATCGCGGCGGGTACCCACATGATCACGCCGCCCACCAATTGCGCCGTGAGCACGTCGAAGGTAAAAGCACGGCCGCAAATCTCGAAGATCGGATAAAGGTCGGTCTTGGAAAACGTGACAATGGCGCCCGCGAGAATCTGTGGCGTCATGGTGATACCCGGGGACAGCACGCGCATACCCGGCGTCATGCGCCCCGGCGGTCGTGGACGGTGGTCGAGCACCAGCCACCAATAGCTGAAGCCGCTGACCAGCATCGACCAGTTCATGAAGCGATAGATACGCCAGTCCAGCATGGCCAGCGTCTGCATCGACGGCACCAGCCAGATCAGGATGAAGGCGACGAAAAGCACCGTCACAACCACCGGATTCAGCAGCACGGCGCTGAACCATCGCCACGGCCAGGAGCGCAACAGCGGTCGCAGCAGGCGCGTTCGCCAGCCTAACGGCAAGCCCTTGCGCAACACGGAGCCTGGATAGGAAGCAATGATCAGCAGCGGCGCCAGATGATGCAGCAGCACCTGCTGGATGCGATGCATGAAAAACTCATGCTCGAAGAAATAGTCCAGATAGGTATGCAGCGACACGTAAATCATCGCCATGCCGATCCAGAACGCCATCTGGCGACCGACGCTCACCGACAGACGGCGTCCGCCGCGCACATAGAGCACGCCACAAGTCACGAAGATCAGCAGGAAGACCCAGGAAAATTCCCAGGGCACGATCCACTTGAGCACGCTTGCCATCATTGATCAGATCCGGACCGGCTCACCGGCGACCGCACAGCATAGTTCCTTGCAACCGTCATCCCTGAGTGGCTGCCCTGCGACAGATTGCCGCCTGAAATCGTGCTCCTTCCATCTTAGAGCCTGCGCCGGCTGCGCATGGAACGGCGCCAGCCGTACAGCAGTCCAATCAGGGCCACCAGGGCTGGCACCAGCACGATATTGATGAACTTCAGACGCAGTCCCAGCGCATCGATCTCCGCGTTGAACTGGTGTTGCACATTGCGCAATTCCTTGTTGATTTCCAGTTGGCGTTGCAGGAACTGCTCGATCTCAGTGCGCTGCTCCGCGCTGACCCCATCGCTACGCGCCGCCTTGGCGGGCTGCAGTTCACTGAGACGGCTGCGCGTCACGGCCAGCTCGCGCTGCAACTCCTGCTTCTTCGCCAGGAATTTCTGGTCGGCCGCGCTCTGCAACGCCAACACCCGGGTAAACGGACGCTGTGAGCTGACTCGCCCATGGATGGAAAGCAATGCCGAGGAACCGCTGAGGTTATCGGCAATGTTGGTGATGAAGTCCCCATTGTTGGCCAGCGCACTGAGCTGCGGCTGACCCAACATGCTTTGCGTATAGGACACCCATAGGCGATCGCTGAGCAGATCGGTATCGCCAACCAGGATCACCTCGGTGGCGGCTCCGGATGTCGCCAGATGGCCCGACTCACCCGCACGCTCCGGGAAGGCACTGGAGAACTGTCCACGCAGACGCGCCGCGATCACATAGTGGGCGTTGTCCGGCTTGTAGTTGTCCAGCAGGTTGCCGGGATTGCTGATCGATTCGCGCACGCGCTGGCTTGACACGACCTGGGCATCGGTCGAAGTCTGCATCAGCGGCAACAGTCGCGACGACGTTCCGGGCAACAGATCAAAAAAGCCGGTGCTGGATACGTTGACCCGCTGCAGGCTGGCCGTGATCACATCGTCGTGATTGAGCTCCTGCTGCCCCAGGCCCAACATGGCAGGGTGGCTCATGGAACTGTTGTCGGCCAGCTCGATGCGCAACGCCCGCGAGCGATCAAGCACGACCTTCTGTGGATCGTATTGCACGCCCCACGCCGCAAACAGTTTCGGCAAATCGGAAGCGTGGTCGTCCGTCACGCCACTGCTGTTCACGAACGGCGTGTTGTCCATCTCCGCCAACGGATCGACAAACACCACGAGGTGACCGCCACGCAGCACGTACTGGTCGATCGCATAGAGCGTATCCGCAGACAGATGCTTGGGATGGACCAGTAGCAGCGCCTGGATATCGCTATCGATGCCTTTCAGCTTGTTGGGATCGAGAGTCTTGATATCGAACAGCTGGCCCAGCTGACGCATCGCCGTCCACGGCTCTTCGCCAATCACCGGGTTGCCCTGCACCGGCAGGCTGCTGATCAGACCGACACGCGGCTTGGACGGCTGGTCCAGCTCGTAAAGCAGTTTCGCGATGTCGTATTCAAGAAACGTCTCGCGTGACGGATCGAACAAGGGGATGGCCAAGGTCTTGCCGGGCAGATGCCCATCGCCGTCGCCGTCGTTATCGCTGTCGGCATTGGGTGATAGCGTGCTGCCGACCAGGCCAAAAAACACCCGCTCGCCATTGGTGCCACCGCTGATCGGCGTCAGTCCATAACCCTCGGCACTGGCTTCGTCATCGGAGTAAGGCACGGGATCGACGATCTGCAGCCGCAGTCGCCCATGCGCGCGCGCCACCATCTCCTGCAGCATCTCGCTGACGCGTTGCTGGTAACTGCGCAACTGCGGCAGGTCGCGCGTGGCATGCTCGGAAAAATAGAGCGTGAGCTTCAGCGGAGCGCGCAGCCCGCCCACGATGTGAATCGTGCCCGGCGTGAGGGTGTAGAGCTTGTCCGCGGTGAGATCCATCCGCCCCATGCGCAACCAGCGGCTGCTGGCCAGCGTAAGGGCCACGAATCCGACCGCCAGCACCACCAGCGCGGCCAGCAGGATCGTACGTCGACTCAGGTGTATGCGCGCCATGACTCAGGGCGTCCGCTTGAGATCGAGGACCAGGACGCCGGCGGTCAGCCAGGCAGCCATGCTCAACAGGAAGTACACGAGATCGCGCAGATCCAGCACGCCACGCGAGATCGCCTCGAAGTGCCGCAACATGCTCAGATGCGCCACTGCGTTCACCAGCTTGCGTGGCAGCGCGCCCTGGAAAAACTCCAGCACCTGCGGCTGACCCACGAGGATCAGCAGGAAACACACCACTACGGTCAGCACGAAGGCCACCACCTGACTCTGCGTCACCGCCGAAAGGCAGGCGCCAATGGCCAGGAACGCGCCCGCCATCAACCAGCTGCCCATGTAGCTGGCAAGGATCACACCGTTATCCGGTGCACCCAGATAGTTCACCGTGATCCAGATCGGAAACGTGAGCACCAGGGCCAGCCCGATGAACAGCCAGGCAGCGAAAAACTTGCCCAGCATGGCCTGCGCCAGGGTCAGAGGCAGGCTGAGCAGCAACTCGAGCGTGCCACCCTTCGCCTCCTCAGCCCACATGCGCATCGACACCGCAGGCACCAAGACCAGGTAAAGCCATGGATGCATCACGAAGAACGGTTGCAGATCGGCCTGCCCGCGCTGATAAAAATCACCCGCGTAGAACGTGAGAATGCCGGCCAGCACCAAAAAGATGACCAGGAACACATACGCCACCGGCGTCACGAAATAGCTGCGCAATTCGCGCCGCACCACCGCCGCGATCGGACTCATGCTCTGCCCTCGGCGCTGGTGGTGATGTTCCGGAACACCTCATCGAGACGTCCACGTTCCAGCTGAATTTCCGACACTTCCAAGCCCTGTTGGCGCAACAACGTTTCCACCGGCTCAAGAATGCGCTCGCCTGCCCTGGGAAACACCGTGATGCGCCCATCGAGCGGATCCACTTCGATCGATGCCACTTGCGGCAGGCGGCCTAACATCTCCTGCGACACGCCGCTACCCGGCGCGCTGAACGACACGGCGCCGTGATAACGCGAACGCGCTTCGAGCTCGGCCGGCGTGGCATCGGCCAGCAGGCGGCCGTTGGCGATGATCACCACGCGGTTGCACAACGCGTGCACCTCTTCCAGCAGATGGGTGGAGATGAGGATGGTGCGTTCGCGCGCCATGGCGTCGATCAACTGACGCACGGTGTGCTTCTGGTTGGGATCGAGGCCATCGGTAGGCTCGTCGAGCATCAGCACCGGCGGGTTGTGCAGGATCGCCTGCGCCAGGCCGACACGCCGCCGCAATCCCTTCGACAGCGTATCGATGCACTGGTCCAGCACGCTCTCCAGCTGCAAGCGCCCCACCACCTCTTCAAAACGGCGATAGCCGGCGTCATGGCGCAGGCCACGAATGCGAATGATGAAGGTGAGGAATTCGCGTACGGTCAGCTCGCCATAGCTCGGGGCGCCTTCTGGCAGGTAACCCAGGGCGCGCTTGGCCTTCAACGGCTCCTTACGGACGTCGTGCCCGCACACCCGCGCCGTACCAGAGCTGGGCTCCAGGAATCCGGCAATCATGCGCATGGCGGTGGTCTTGCCTGCTCCATTGGGACCCAGCAGGCCCAGGACTTGTCCAGGCTCGGCGCGAATGCTGAGCGCGTCCACCGCAGTCAGGTTGCCATAGCGTCGGGTGAGCTGTTCGGTTTCGATCATGTCCAGTCGAAGTCAGAGGGCGGGCTTCGCACGAAGCGTGCCGCCGGGTCGTCCAGCGACGGTCGACCCGCAATGTAACCGAAAAGTTCGACCACGCTCGGGCGACGGGCTCGCGAAAATGAAAAGGCCCTTCGCAAGGAAGGGCCTTCTCGATAAACCGCCGTTCGAGGCCGGCTTACTTTGCGGTAGTGGCGGCGCTGGCCGGAGCGGCGGCGGTGCCGGCAGCGGCCGGAGCCTGATCACCACTGTCGTCGAGGCTCGGCGGCTTGATGCCAGCTTCCTGCTCCGGGGTCTGTTCCGCGGCGGAGCTCAGCGGCAGGTAGACGTCGAACTCGGCGTAGCTCTTCACTTCGTCGCCCTGCTTCACTTCCGGCTTGGCTTCGATGTCATAGAAGCGATTCACCACTTCATCGAACTTGTAGCCGTGCGTCTGGGCATAAGCCTTGAGCAGGTCGCGGGTCTGCGGCACGCCAGCAGCGGTACCGTTCCACACAGCCTTGAGGACCGGGCCACCGAAGGCGAGGAAAGCCCGCACGTTGTCGTCGACGATCAGGCGGCCGAAGCGGTCATGACCACCCGGAGCATTGTTCTCGGGCGTGCTCGCGGCGGCGTTGGCGCTGGTGCCGGCCTCAGCGGTCGTCGCCAGGTCCGGAGCCTTGGCCGGGGTCAGCTCAACCGTCTGGCCAGCCACATTCAGGCTGGTCGCGCTGATCGGCATGCCGACGTCGAAGGTATAGGTCTGATCACCATAGTTGGTGGTGAAGATGACGCGCGGACCCACGACATTCACACCAAGCTTCTTGGCGGCAGCCTGAATCTGGCCGACAGCCTTGTCGGTCGCGTCGTTCAGGGCTTCAAGACCACCCTTGCGCTCGATCGACGAGGACACCAGCAGCATCGGCGTGGGCTGGGTCTGCTCGATGTACGGGATCAGCTTGCTGTAATCGACGTTCTGCACCGAAGCCAACACGTTCTGCAGGTCGTTCAGGGTGAACTGGATGAACGCATCCGGATCGCCATGAATGTACAGGTTGGAGTAGCGGTTGATCAGGTTGAAGCCGTAGTCGACGTCATACGACCAGGTGATCTTGGTCAGCTGACCGCGGCTGCCCTGACGATCGAGGTCGAGGGTGAAATGCTTGTCGTTACCACGCCAGTCGTTGTCGACGTTCCAGATGATGGAAGCCTTCTTGGCGGTGGAGTCGATCTTGTCGAAGCTCGGGTCGGCCGACGCGATGGTCAGCTTGCCGCTACCGACCTTCGGGTCGCTACCGGTCCAGGTCAGCTCGGCACCCGGGCCATAAGCCTTGCCCGAGAAGTCGTACTTGATATTCCGATCGTACTCGCGCTGCACCGAGTATTCCGGGAAGCGGCGGAGGTTGTTCAGCACGTCATAGACCTGACGCATGTCCTTGCCGACGACCAGTGACCTTTCCACATGGCCACTGCCAGGCATAACCAAGCCCACCACCACTGCCACCACGGCAACGATGATCAGGGCAACAATAAATTCAAGAACACGCATCATTCCAGGGTTCTCCGCACGTCTCTCTGTCTACGGCACAAGGCAGTCGCCGGAGACCGGCCAGCCACGGGAGATTCCCGAAGAATCGCATCGTGACAGGGGGTCGGCCAGCGCCGAAGCCACCGATGGTACTTAATCGCGCGCAGGAACGCTATCGGGCCTTGAGAGCCTGTTTGCGATCTCTCCGTAGCCCGCGTTGACCCGCTGTGGGCGCCAGGTGGTGGAGCGTGGCGCAGCGCCTGACTGGCTGTCAGGCCAAGCCGCGCGCCGCCGCCTGGCGCCCACAGCGGGTCAACCCTTCGGGCCGGGTCTGTTTGCGCGCAGGCCCGCGTCATCACTCGGTTGTGTACGGACGTACACGCCCTCGTTCTTCCTTGGCCTGCGCGCAAACAGCTTCCGGCGCGGGCTACGGAGAGATCGCAAACAGGCTCTTAGACTGCCTAACGGCCATTCTTCTGGGTATGGCGCAGGGCTCCGGGGAGCCCTGCCGTGGCATCAGACGATGCCCAATTCCAATGCCTTCAGGACAGCCCGGGTACGGTCGCGCACGCCCAGCTTGGACAGAATGTTGGAGACATGGTTCTTGACCGTCCCCTCCGCCACTTTCAGGGAGTTGGCGATCTCCTTGTTGCTATAGCCACCGGACAGCAGGCGCAGGATCTCGGTCTCGCGCTCGGTCAGTGGATCGGGCTGCTCCAGGCTCGTGAACTGGTTCTGCATGCGCCCTACGCCGGCCAGCAAACGCTGGGTGACCATGGGCGCCACCAGGGAGCCGCCGGCAGCCACGGTGCGCACGGCCTCCACCAGTTGTTCTAGCGACACATCCTTCAACAGGTAGCCGCGCGCCCCAGCCTTCAGGCCCTGCAGCACCAGCTGGTCGTCATCAAAGGTGGTGAGGATGATGGTGGGCGGCAGTTCATTGCGTGCGGACAGCGCCTGCAGCACTTCCAGGCCGCTCATATTCGGCATGCGCAGGTCCAGCAGCACCACATCGGGCTTGATCCGCGGAATATCTTGCACGGCCTGGGCGCCATCGGCGCATTCGGCTATGACGCGGATGTCCTCCGCCAGATCCAGCAGTGATCGGACACCTTGGCGAACCAGGTTCTGGTCGTCGACGAGACAGACGGAAATCATCGCGGATCCTCGAAGCAATGGTGGCCCATGTGCGATGCCCACGGGCTACGGGGAAGAACGATGCTGCTATCCAAGCAGTTCATTTTGGCACGAGCCAGGGGTAGTGGGGACCCCATCTAAAGCATGCCCAAAGCGGGCGGCTCGAACCGCGACGGGGTATGCGCCAGCTCGGGAGCCTCCCCCAAGGGTAGTCGCACCGTGAGTGCAAAACCCTGATGGAGCGCCGGGTCCACCATCACGCTGCCGCCAAACTCGGCCAGCCGCTCACGCATGCCCGACAGGCCGTTGCCCGGCCGAAAATTCGTCGCGCCCCGGCCATCGTCGCGTGCCGCCAGTTCCAGCAGATTGGCGTTGACGTAGTCAAAGCGCAGCCACAGGTTGCGGGCAGCGGCGTGGCGCGCCGTATTGGTGATGATCTCCTGGGCACAACGCAGCAACACCTGCGCCCGGCGTGGATCCTCCACGCTGAAGCGCGGCGGCGTATCCAGCTGCACATTCAGGCCAGGCACGCCTTCGATCAGACTGCGCAAGGCCTGGGTCAGGTCGATGGCATCGTCCTGGCGCAACTCGCTCACCACTTCGCGCACGTCCGAGAGCAGGTGCTTAGCCGTGGCCTGAGCCTTCAGGACGTGTTCGGCGGCCTGGGGGTTGGTCAAATGACTGGCCACTTCCAGGTTAAGACTCAGGGCCGTGAGGTGATGGCCAATCAGGTCATGCAGGTCGCGCGCGATGCGCATGCGCTCCGCGATGCGGGTGGACTCGGCCAGCAGGGCACGGGTGGCGCGCAGCTCCGAATTGAGGCGACGCTGAACTTCACGCTCCTCAGCCTGCAGGCTGGCGATCATCGAGGTAAAGAACACCAGCGCCGAAATGCCGAGATACATGCAGACCTGCAGGATGGCCGTGACGGTGGTCCACCCCTTATAGCTGGCGATGATCGGTATCAGCATGAGGTTCTGCATCAACATCCACATCAGGCCGGCCCCTACCGGCAACTGCCACGGCAGCACGACCGCGATCACCAGCATCAACATGGCGGACAAGCCGCTCTGGCTGAACCAGCCCATCGCGATGGCCGAGCCGGTCAGGATCACCAAGCCGATCAAGCGCAGGACGGGGGGCAGCCCAGCCTGGCGGGTCACGCTCGATCGACGGGTCAGCAGCAGATAGGTCACGCCGAACGTCAGGTAGGAAAAAATCCAGCCCGAAATATCCGGGTTGCTCCACCAGGAGTTGACCTGCGCCAGGCTCCAGCTACCCGGCAGCAGCGGCAGCGCCACGCACAGGTAGGTGGTCAGCCCGGCATAACGGAGTAACCGGATGTGATTGATATTGGACCATGTCATACCCGGCATCATTAGCCAGGCGCCCTCGTGGTGCAATGCGTGAGAAGTCATTGCCCCCTCCCTGCCAAAAGCCATGGCAGCTCGCGCTTTACGAAGGTTTTACATGGTGCGCCGTGATATGTGCGGCCCGTCGCCGCGTGCCATAATGCCGCCCGTCACGCGGGGCCGAACACCGGTCTTGTCCTCGAACCACACAAAGCGGAGCAACGAATGGCCCTTGCCATCCGCGACGTGCGAGAGCACGACCTGGATGCCGTACTGGCGCTCAACAACGCCGCCGGCCGCACCATCCTCGCCCTTGACGCGGCACAGCTGCGCTACTTCTACGACCATGCGGACTATTTCCGCGTGGCCGAGATTGATGGCCATCTAGCCGGGTTCCTCATTGCGCTGCGCGAAGGCAGCCAATACGACAGCCCCAACTACTGCTGGTTTTCCGAGCACTATCCGCAGTTCGTCTACATCGATCGCATCGTCATCGCCAACGCCTATCGCCGTCACGGCCTGGGCCGGATCTTCTATTGCGACGTCAATAGTTATGCCGAAGTGCGCGTACCGCTGCTGACCTGCGAAGTGTTCCTGGAGCCACGCGACGACGTGGTGGTGCTGTTCCACGGCACCTACGGCTTCCAGGAAGTCGGCCAGCAACGCATGGGCGCCGATGGCCCGCAAGTCAGCCTGCTGGCCAAAGACCTGCCCAGCTACACGTTCGTGCGCGAAACCTATCTCGATCACGACGGCCTGCCCGACGTTCCCTGGCTGGCCGAGCGCGAGCGCCCTTCGACCCCTGATGCCCCCCAGCGCCGTTTTGCTGGGAAGCGTCACCCATGAATGCACGAATGGATACTCAAGACGCTTGCGACCTGCGCTTCGGCCAGGTCGGCATTGCCCATGTACGCGTGCGCCGCGTCGACGCGGCCGCTCTTTGCGAAGAGCTGGAGCGTCGCGTCCACGCAGCGCCACAATTGTTTTCCCGTGCCGCGGTGGTGCTGGACCTGAGCCATCTGCGCGAACTGCCCGATGACGGCTCGGTCGATGCCTTGCTGGAAGCCGTGCGCAGCGCCGGCATGTTGCCGGTCGGCCTGGCCTACGGCACCAGCGAAGTCGAAGCCCTTTCTCGACGAATGGGCCTGCCGCTGATTGCCAAGTTCCGCGCCGCCTACGAGCCCGCCGATGGCGGCAGCATTGCACCGCCAGCGCCAGCGTCACCCGCGCCAACGGCGGAGCCCGCACGCCGTGCGGAACCGGTCCGCAACGAGCCGTCGGAGCAAACCGCACCGTCGCTGGGGGCCATGCATCATGACGGCGCGGTACGTTCAGGCCAGCAGATCTATGCTCGCGATCGCGACCTGATTGTCACTGGCGTCATCGCGAACGGTGCCGAGGTCATCGCCGACGGTAGCATCCATGTCTATGGTGGCCTGCGCGGTCGTGCCATGGCAGGCGCACAGGGTGATGAGAAGGCGCGCATCTTCGTTTCGGATTTTCGCGCTGAACTGGTGGCGATCGCCGGGCATTACCGCGTGTTTGAACAAATTCCCAAAGACCTGGAAGGCCAGTCTGTGCAATGCTGGCTCGAAGGCGAAAAACTGCTGATCGCCAAGCTGTGACGATCGCTTGCTTGCTGTTACTTACTATTACAAAGAACCATGCGGAGATGAGCCTTGACTGCTGAGATTATCGTTGTCACCTCGGGCAAAGGCGGCGTCGGCAAGACCACCACCAGCGCCTCGCTTGCCACGGGCCTCGCCATGGCCGGCAAGAAAGTCGCGGTGATCGATTTCGACGTCGGCCTGCGCAACCTCGACCTGATCATGGGCTGTGAGCGGCGCGTGGTGTACGACTTCGTCAATGTCGTGCACGGCGAAGCCACGCTCAAGCAGGCCCTGATCAAGGACAAACGCTACGACAACCTCTACGTGCTGGCCGCCAGCCAGACGCGTGACAAGGACGCCCTGACCCAGGAAGGCGTCGAGAAGGTGCTCGAAGATCTGGGCAAGGAAGGCTTCGACTACGTCGTCTGCGATTCGCCTGCCGGTATCGAAAAGGGCGCGCATCTGGCGATGTACTTCGCCGATCACGCCGTCGTGGTGGTCAACCCCGAGGTCTCCTCGGTGCGTGACTCGGACCGCATCCTCGGCCTGCTCGCCAGCAAGACGCGTCGCGCCGAGCGCGGTGACGGCGCCATCAAGCAGCACCTGCTGCTGACCCGCTACAACCCGGTGCGCGTCGCCGTCGGCGAGATGCTGAGCGTGAAGGACGTCGAAGACATCCTCGGCATCAACGTGGTCGGCGTCATCCCTGAGTCGGAGAACGTACTGGCCGCGTCCAATGCGGGCGTGCCGGTCATCCTCGACGACAACTCGCTGGCTGGCCAGGCCTATGGCGACACAGTGGCACGCATCCTCGGCGAAGAACGCGCCCTACGCTTCGTCGAGCCGCCGAAGAAGGGCTTCTTCCAGCGCGTGTTCGGAGGTTGATGGCGATGGGTATTCTTGATTTCCTGAAGCGCAAGCCGGAGCCCACCGCTGTCGTCGCCAGGGAGCGTCTTCGCATTATCGTGGCTCAGGAGCGCTCCAACCGAGGCGCTCCCGACTACCTGCCGTTGCTGCGCAACGAGCTGCTCGAAGTGATCAAGAAATACGTCCACGTCGACCTCGATGCCATCAATATCAACGTTGAGCGCGACAGCGGACACGAGATCCTCGAGCTTTCGGTAGCCCTGCCCGACCACGCCCAGCCCAAAGCTGGCTGATGCCACTGCGCAGGCCCCGCCTGCGCAGCAACTCGCACGACCTGTCGCCGCCATCAGGCGGCGACCTTTATCGCCATGTCCCTGGAACTCTCTCCCTCTCTCGACGAAGCCAGCGTGATGCGCCTGGGCGAACTGGGTTTTGCCACGCCATCCGCGCTGCTGGCCCGCTATGGGCTGCGCCTGGAGCGCGTGGAGCCCGGCTGCCCGATTCCCGGCAGTTTCTGGGGTGATGAAGAGGCCGGCATCATCGGCACCACGGTCTACGCCCGCGACGACACGCCGGTGCATTCGCTGCTGCATGAGGCCGGGCACCTGATTGTTCTGCCCGACGATCGGCGTGAGTCTGTCCACACCGATGCCACCGACTCGATCGATGAGGAGGACGCCACCTGCTATCTGCAGATCGTGCTCGCCGACGAACTGCCTGGCGTGGGGCGCCAGCGCCTGATGACGGACATGGATGCCTGGGGGTATTCGTTCCGGCTGGGGTCGACGCAGGCCTGGTTTGAGCAGGATGCGGCGAATGCGCGGAGGTGGTTGATGGCGCGGGGGCTGCTGGATGAGGACGGGGTGCCTGTCTTTGGCTGACGTGTCTTGATGCCGGCGAAGCTGAAGCCTAGCCCCGTCCGCTCGCCACCCCACCTCGCTCCCATCCCGCTTCACCCGCCATCCCACCCCACCGTCGTCCCAGCGAAAGCTGGGATCCAGCGCCTCTCGCTCTGTTGTGAAGCTGCCGCAACCTGGTTCTCCTGTCGCGACGACACGCACAAGAGCTGAGGCACTGGGTCCCAGCTTTCGCTGGGATGACGAGCCAAGAGCAACGGCCAACAGTCGAGCTCGGGGCGACCTCGTCCTCTTATCGCGGCTCGGTGATCTCCGTCTGCAACTCCGTCTCCACCGTCGGCCCCAAATGCTGCGCCGCCAGTGGACGCCGCGTCATGGAGTGGTACCAACGCCAGGAGAGCCACCCAATCACGGTGAGCAAACTCGCCCCAAGCGCCAGATACAGCATGTGGCCGGACAACAATGGCGACATGATGCCGGCCACGAACGCACACAGCAGCAGACTGGCGAACGCCTGCACCGACGAAGCACCGCCGCGCCGGTGCGGAAAGCGATCCAGTAACAACAGGGTCAGGGTCGGGAATGCCAGCTGCACACCGACGCCATGCAAAACGAGCGGCAACATGGACCACGGCAGCGTGGGTTCGCGGCTCACCAGGGCAGCGAGCAGGTGCAATGCGCACGCGAGGAGCAGGGAGCCGTAACCCAGATTCACGGTGAAGGCCACGCTGCGTCGACTGGCCAAGCGGCCCGACAACCAGGCGCCAACGACCAGCCCCGTTACCACCGGCAGGAACAGCCACGGGAATCCTTGGGCGGAAAGGTGCAACAGGTCCCGAATGATGTGGGGCGCAGACGAGATATACAAAAACAGCCCGGCGAAGTTCACCGAACAGGAAATCAGCAGCGGCCAGAATTGGCGATCCCGGCCGAATTCCAGATAGCCACGTACCAGCGTACGAGGGTGAAAAGGGGTTCGGGCCTCGGGCGGATGGCACTCATCGAGGAACAGGATCAAGGCCACGGCCAGCAATAGGGTGAACCCCATCAATACCCAGAAAATACCGTGCCAACCGTTGAGGAACAGCAACTGCGCGCCGACGATGGGCGCGATCACTGGGGCCACGCTGAAGATCATCATCACGCGCGACATCAGCTGCTGGGCCGCCGCCCCCGCCAGGCTGTCGCGAACCACGGCCCGCCCCACTACCAGGCCCGCGCCCGCGCACACGCCTTGCAGGGCACGGCAAGCCAGCAGCATGCCGTAGGAGGTGGAAAGCGCCGCACCGGCCGAAGCCAACGCATACACCAGCATGCCCGCGACAATCACCGGTTTGCGCCCGATCGCGTCGGAAATGGCACCGTGAAACAGGCTCATCGCCGCATAGGTGATCAGATACACGCTGATCATCTGTTGCAAGCCCACGCTGTCCACGCCAAAACGCGCGCCGATCAACGGAAACGCCGGAAAAACAGCGTCGATCGAGAACGGGCCGATCATCGACAATCCCGCGAGCAGCCACGGCAGGCTGCGCCGTATGGGACGTTGGGGTGGGGTCATGAGCATGGCACGGCTGGCGGAGAGCGCCGAGTATAGCGGCGCCCCAAGCCCCACGAATCATGACGATTGGCCGTTTCGAGGCGCGTATCAGCTAACGCCCCTTCCCCCGGGCACCGGGCCAGCGCGCCAACAACAGGCCTAACGGCACCCTGCCATGGCCCTACGGCCGATATCGGCCGACAAACGACCGGCAGCGCGATCCCGGCATTATTTTTCGCGCTCTTGCTCGCGCAACTTGTTGCGTATGAAGAGGCCAACAGCGATGCCCGTGCCTGCCATGATGATGCTGCCACCTATGGCCAGCCAGCCGACCGGTTCCAACAAAATGGCATGCAGTATGGGGTGCATAACGAGGCTTCCTCTGAAGGGGCCGGGAAAACCTATTACCGGCAGAAAGTCACGCCATGACCTGTATCAGATCTCCGTGGGCGGGTTTGATCCGACTCGTTCGCCCTGCCTGCGGCCCATGCATGGCCGCAGCCATGACGATCGGGCTTGCATCGGCTAGCATGGCGCCCCACGGGGAGATGGCATACCTCCCGCCCTCGCGCTGACTTCGCCGTTGGATGACACGCGGAAGGGCAAACCACCTTCGGGTTGATGATGCCTGCACCGCCGGAGCTTCCGGGGCGCAGGCGTGCGCCTGTTTCCGGAAGTCTTTTGACTTGCTAAGGAGACAAACGACGTGGGCTACACCGGATTTATCGCCGTAGGCGTGGGTGGTGTATTGGGCTGCTGGCTGCGCTGGGGCCTGGGCGTGATGCTCAACCCCCTCTTCCCCACCTTGCCCTTGGGCACGCTCGCCGCCAATCTCATTGGCGGCTTGTTGATGGGCGCCGTGCTGGGCCTGTTCGACCATTTCCAGACGCTGCCGCCGGAGCTGCGCCTGTTCCTCGCCACTGGGTTTCTCGGCGGCCTCACCACGTTTTCAACGTTTTCGGCCGAATCGACCACGCTCCTGCTCCGCCAGCAGTACCTGTGGTTCGGCGGGCACGTGTTCGTGCATCTGGTGGGCTCCATCGCACTGACGATATCCGGCATTGCCCTTACCCGCGCGCTGTTGCGCAGCTAGGGATGCTCTGATCAACTCTGCGCAGGCGTCATGATGCCCAGAAGGCCCGCAGGCGGTGTTGCGTGGCGCCGGGAAGACTGGCCGTCTTGCCAAGCCGCGCGGCACCGCCTGCGGGCCTTCTGGACATCACCCCATCACTTTGCATTCAATACGTTGGGGCCGGTCCTGTCTGTCCGCATCCCTTCGGCGCGCCGGCTCGACAGACGGCCAGTCTGCTGTCGCCGACGCCCCTGTGGTCTGCGAACAGACAGGACCGGTGACGCCTACGCAGAGTTGATCAGAGCATCCCTAGGGAGTCTCTGACTCATTCGGAGGAGGTATGAACCAGGAAACCTTGCAGCAGGGTGTGCAACTGTCCTTCTACTGCCATACGCGCGCGCGCCACGATGGTGTGCTGATGTATGAGTGGCTACTTGAGCGGGCCAAGAACAGCGGCATCGGCGGAGGCTCCGCGTTCCGCGCCACGTGTGGCTTCGGGCGGCACGGCGTACTGCGCGAAGAGCAGTTCTTCGAGCTGGCCGATGATCTGGCCGTGAAGGTGGAATTCCTGCTCACCGAGGCGCAGGCGCAAACGCTGCTGGAGGCGGTCAGGGCCTGTGGCGTCGACGCGGTGTATGCAATCGCTCCAGCAAGCTTTGCGTCGCTGGGCAAGACCTGAAAGTCTGCTTCATGTCTCCACGCAGACTGCTTTGAGCCGCGCCCAGCAATGATCGTCGCCCATCAAGCGAGGTACGCATGAGCCAGGATTCCCTGAAGCAACGTGCAGCCAGTCTGCTCGAAAACGCCGGCATCCAGATTGACGGCCCCGAGCCGACCGACATGCGCGTGCACGATGATCGCCTGTATCAACGCGTCTTTGCGCACGGTTCATTGGGGCTTGGCGAAAGCTATATGGACGGCTGGTGGGACGCCGACGATCTGCCCGGCATGTTCACGCACCTGCTCAACACGCAGTTGGACATGGAGCTAAAGACGCTGGACACCTTGATCGCGCACCTCAAGGCGCGCTTCATCAACATGCAGCGCGGCGACAACGCATTTGAGGTAGTCAAGGCGCATTACGACCTCGGCAACGATTTGTTCAGGGCCATGCTGGGCAAGCGCCTGGTGTATTCGTGCGGCTACTGGGCCGAGGCAACCAACCTCGATGACGCCCAGGTGGCCAAGCTCGACCTGATCTGTCGCAAGTTGAAACTCAAGCCGGGCCAGCGCGTGCTGGATATCGGCTGCGGCTGGGGCGAAGCGCTCAAGTACGCCGCCGAACATTACGGCGTGCATGGCGTAGGCATCACGATTTCGCAAGAGCAGGCGGAGTTCGCGCGCCAGCTGTGCGCCGGACTGCCGGTGGATATTCGCCTGCAGGACTACCGGGATATCGACGAGCCGTTCGACGCGATCTTCTCGATCGGCATGTTCGAGCACGTCGGCGCACTCAACTACCGCGCGTATTTCGAGGTTGCTCGTCGCTGCCTTCACGCGGATGGACCTGACGGCAGCGGGCTCTTCCTGCTGCATTCCATCGGCAGCAACAGTTCACCTGCCCGGCCTGATCCGTGGATCGAGAAATACATCTTCCCGAACTCGATGATCCCCGCCGCGGGCCAGGTCGCCGAAGCCCTGCAAGGCTTGTTCGTGGTGGAAGACTGGCACAACTTCGGTGCCGATTACGACCGCACCCTGACCGCGTGGCGCGCGAACTTCGACGCGGCGTGGCCGCAACTGTCAGCGCACTACGATGATCGCTTCTGCCGCATGTGGCAGTACTATCTTTCGGTTTCTACCGCCGTGTTCCGCAGTCGTCGCGATCAACTCTGGCAGATCACGCTGAGCCCGCATGGTGTACGGGGCGGATATCGCGTGCCCCGATGACGTGGGCTTCGACGTGCTCGCGAGTTTTCTGCATCATAGCGGGGCAAAACGCGCAAACTTGCGGCTGCACAGCTGTGCCCACGCCTGATTATTCCGTTCCATAGACCGGGAAATTGCCTTGAAGCTGTTTCAACACATCGGCGCAGCGCTGGTCCTCAGCTTGCTGCTTGTCGCCACCGCGGCGGCAACACCGGGCCTCTGGGTGGCGAAAAACGACCACGCGACGGTCTACCTGTTCGGTACCGTGCATCTGCTGCCAACCGACACCGACTGGTCCTCACCCCAGTTGGACCAGGCGCTGGCGGAAAGCCAACGGCTGAGCATCGAGATCGTCGATGACGACGCCGCGTCGATGCAGGCGCTGGTGATGCAGCACGGCGTGGATCTCAGCCATCCGCTGTCGAGCAAGCTCGACGACAGCGACCAGCGCAGCCTCGAGCAGGCCGCCGAAACCGCCAAGCTCCCCGGTGGCGCCGAATCGTTGCAGCCCATGCGGCCATGGCTGGCTGCCCTCACGCTCACCATGGCGCCACTGATCCAGGCAGGCCTGGACCCGAACCTGGGTGTCGACAAGCTGCTCGAGGCGCGCATGCAGAAGGACGGCAAGCCGGTGGATGGGCTGGAGACGGCCGAGCAACAGATTCGCATGCTGGCAGACCTGCCCGAGGCGATGCAGCTCGACTTCCTGCGCCAGTCCTTCAAGGAAGTGGCCGAGGGTCCGGAGAAACTACGGGACCTGATCGACGCCTGGCGCGATGGCGATACAGCTACGATCGCGCGCATCGAGGACGAAGACATTCGCAAGGAGAGCCCCTTGCTGTACCAGCGCCTTATCGTCGAGCGCAATCGCGCCTGGGCCAAGCTCATCGCCGAACGCCTGCAACAACCTGGTGTCAGCTTCATCGCCGTGGGCGCGGGCCACCTCACCGGACCGGACAGCGTCCAGGTACAGCTGAGCAAGCTGGGAGTGGAAACCTCCCCCGTGAAGAACTAAGGGGCCTGCCCTGTAGATACCGTGTCGCCCGGGGTCACGCAAGCGCGATGTTGGGGTCAGACGGTTTGCCCGAGCGCACTACGCCCCAGGCGATATGCAGGAGTTTTCGCATGGCGGCGGTGATGGCCAGCATGCGCGGTTTGCCGCGCGCGACGAGCCGATCGACGAGGCGTTTGATGGGCGGGTTGTGCCGGGAGGCGGTGACGGCAGGCCAATAGAGCTTGGCACGCAGCAGGGCGTGACCGAGCTTGGAGATGGTGGTCTTGCCCTTCCACTTGCCCGATTCGCGCACGGCGGGATTGAGGCCGACGTAGGCGGCCAGCTTGTCGGGATCGCGGTAGGCACGCAGGCCGCCCGCGCAGGCGAGCAGGTAGGTGCTCAGGACCGGGCCGATGCCCGGGATGCTTTGCAGCAGGTCGCGGTCACGCCGCAGGTCCGGGTCCGAGTCGATGTGGTTGTCGATGTCTCGACGCAGGTCGTCGATCTGCTGCTGCAGGGTCGTGATCAGCTGTTGGATGGAGGAGATGACCGCGGCGTCAGCGGTGCCGAGCCGGTTGCTCTCCATCTGGCGCATACGCTCCAGATCGTCCAGGCGGTGCGCGAGGGCGCGCAGTTTGCGCTGGGCCGGTGTCGGCGGCTGCCAGGGCAACAGCGGTCGCGCCGCGTGGGCCTGGGCCATGGCAAAGCGGGCGATCAGCTTGGCGTCGGTGCGATCGGACTTGGTGCGCGACAGCTCGCTCTTGCCGTAGGCGTGGATCTGCGCCGGATTGACCACGAAGACCGTGACCTCTTGCTGGTGCAGGAACGTCGCCAGGGCGTCGTGATAGACGCTGGTAGCCTCCATGCAGACGGCGGCCTCCGGCGCATGCTGGAGCAGCCAGTCGCGGAACTGGGTAAAGCCTTCGGGGCTGTTGGGCAGCTTGGCGCGGGTCTTGTATTTGCCGGGCGTGACCAGCGGTAACGCCACATCGAACGACGCCTTGGCAATATCGACACCAACCACCGACATGGACATAGAGGTACTCCTTCTAGCTTGATTCAACAGGGGCTGATCATCGAACCACGCTCGCCACGCTTAGCCTTATCCGTACAGGCTTCCACCCAAAGGCGGGCCGACGATACCGTTCAAGCTCACGGCGAGAAAAAAACGGAACAAGGGCGCTTATCTACAAAGCAGGCTTGAAGCCTAAGGAGCGCACCAGCGTCACCTTGTTCCCACCGATGATCAGTCGGGGACTCTCGCCCTTGCAGGCACGGGAATCAACACATAAGGAGCGCACCCAGTGCGCGAAAAGCCTACGTAGCGCTGATGCCGCGATCGCGCACTGGGTGCGCTCCTACAAACAATGCCTTACGGCGGCACAAGCGCACGCCCCCTCGCCCGCCCCTGTAGGAGCGCACCCAGTGCGCGAAAAGCCTACGTAGCGGTGATGCCGCGATCGCGCACTGGGTGCGCTCCTACAAACAATGCCTTACGGCGGCACGTGCGCACGCCCCTCGCCCGCCCCTGTAGGAGCGCACCCAGTGCGCGAAGAGCCTACGTAGCGGTGACGCCGTGCTCGCGCACTGGGTGCGCCCCTACAACAACGACTTACGGCGGTACGCTCGCCCCCCACCC